>NZ_CP180519.1:2500874-3814248 GCF_047777875.1 Tateyamaria rhodophyticola
AGATGTCCTTGGACCCGCCCAGCCCGATGCCGATGATCGCAGGTTGGCAGGCGAGCCCACGTTTGCCAAAGGCCATGAGGCTGTCGAGGTAAAACCGCTTGATCCCCTGTATGCCGTCGCTCGGGAACAGCATGCGGTAGTCGGTGCCAAACAGCCCGCCCTTGTGCACCGTGATCAGGTCGATCCACGCGCCTTCGGGTTCGAACCCGTATTCGATCTCGGGCGCGCCGATGCCCACGTTGTTGTCGTGATCCGTCCGCCACAGCGGATGCACGCGATTGGGGCGCAGCGGCACACCGTTCGTGGCGTTTGCGGTGGCGCGGCGCAGGGCCGTTTCTAGCGCGCACATCCCGCCTTCGACCTGCGCCTCGTTCCCGAGTTTCACAAACCAGCGTGGCACACCCGTATCGCCGCACATGGCGCGGCGATCCTCTTTGGCCGCCTCGTAATTCTCCAGCATCGCCTTGAGAACAAAGGACGACAGGTCGCCATCCTCTGTCTTGGCCGCCTGTTGCAGGCCGTCAAGGTAGTCCTGCGGGATCTCGATGGCGGCCTTGTCCATGAGGACCTCGGCAGTGGATTGAATGAGGGAGATGGGGATCATTTCACGTCTCCATTATGTGCAAGCGTGTGCGCCATGCCCGACCTCGGGAGGCGGACCAATTCAGCGCAGGTGGTGTTTTGAAGCGCTGCCGTTTGCGCAAGTGGGCCGCTGTTGCTGTATGCCCTCCCGGGGGGGAGGTCGGGCATGGCGCATGCGCGCCGGTTCCTCCCTTGGGCAACACTCATTGCGCCGCCACCAATGTCTCGGGCTCACCCTCGGGCAGGATCGTTTCACCGGGGCGGACGATGGTGAATTGCACAGGTGCGCGGGTGACTTTGACTTTGCCCTCTTCGCGTGTGGCCAAGGTGAAGTCACTGTTTTCCATTCCGCCGTCTCCGGGGAAATCCTCGCGGTAATGCGCACCGCGGGAATTTTCACGGGCGATCCCGGCCTTTGTAATCACTTCGGAGATGTCACAGAGCGAGCGCAGGTTCAGCCAGTCGTGCCAGGTCAGATTGAAGGCGAGGTTCGAGGCCTCCACGCCCACGTCCATCAGGGCATCAGACACCTGCGCGATACCGTCCAAGCCCCGTTGCATCCCCGCCTCGGTCCGCATCACGCCGACCTCGTCCCACATGAGGTCCTGAAGCTGCTTGCGCAGCGGCAGGATCAGGTCCGGTTTCCGGCTCAGGGGATAGGTGGCGCGTTCGAACTCGGCGGCCAACACGTCTTTGTCCGGCTCGCGCAGGGACATCCCCGCCACATCCCGCCCCATCGTATCGCCCGCGATGCCGCCATAGACGGTGGAATTCGCCACCCCGTTGCCGCCCAACCGGTTCGACCCATGCGCGCCGCCCGCGTCCTCGCCCGCGACATAGAGGCCTTCCATCGCCGTGCGCGTGTCCACATCGACCACCACACCGCCCATGAAATAATGCGCGGTCGGCACCACCTCGACCTTGCCCGCAGCCAGATCGAACCCGCTGTCGGCGCAGCGTTTGACCATGCCTTTGAACTTCTCCGCCACCCAGTCCGGGCCAAGATGGGACATGGAGATGAACACGCCCTCTTGCTCGGGATTGTTGTTCTTGCGCATCTCGGCATAGATGCCGCGGCTGACCACATCGCGGGTGGCGCGTTCGCCCTTGCCGTCGTAATCGAACATGAACCGCTGTCCGGCGTGGTTGATCAGCTGGCCACCGGCACCCCGCAACCCCTCCTCCAGCACTGTTCCAGTCATCCGCGTATGGTCTCCGGCCAGCAGGCCCGTAGGGTGGAACTGCACCATCTCCATATCGCGCAAGGACAGCCCTGCGCGCAGGGCCATGGCAAGGCCGTCCATCGTCTTGTCACCGCTCGGCGTGTGGTATTTGTACATGGTCGGGCCACCGCCCGTCGCCATCAGCACCGTCTTGGCCCGCACAAGCCGGAAGCGACCTGAGCGCATGTCGATCATCAGAACCCCGGCCAGCGCGCAGCGGTCGCGCGTCGGGATCAGGCCCACGGCGCGATGCTCCTGCATCTTCTCGACACCGCTAGCCAGCACCTTTTCCATCAACCGGTTGATGATCTCGATGCCCGTCAGATCGCCTTTGTGCACGGTGCGGTCCGCCGTTTGCCCGGCAAATGCCTTTTGATGCAGCGACCCGTCCGCATTGCGGTCAAAGAAACAGCCAACCTCGTTTTCCAACTCGCGGATGCGCACCACGGCCTGCTCGCACAGCCGCCATGCCATGTCCTGATTGGGCAGCCATTTGCCGCCCTGAATGGTATCCATGAAGTGCCGTTCAACCGTGTCGCCACCCCCAAGCGCCACGTTATAGCCGCCCTGCACCATGCGGGTGCATCCGCATTTGCCGATCAACCCCTTGACCGCAATCGTCACGCGCGTGCCTTCGGGCGCGGTCTGCTTGGCGTGCAGCGCGGCGAACAGACCCGCTCCGCCCGTGCCAAGGATCAGGATGTCGGTGTCGTGCCGTTCGATGTCAGAAACGCGCATCAGATGGCCCTCATAAAAAACAGTGCCGCGATGCAGAAGGAGAGCGCGGCGGCACCCGCGGCCAGTGTTTTGTGCGGCGCAGGCCATGGCAACCATTCCAGCGCCATCAGCCGCAAACCGCCGAACATGTGCACTGCCAGCAGGAACACCAGCCCGAACTCCGCCAGTTTGAACGCAAACATCTCGGAAAACCGCAAACCGTTGTCCAGTGCCGCAGCCCCGTTCAGAGCCTGCCCCAACAAAAGGAAGTGCAGCGGCAGAAACAGCGCCAGCGCAAGGCCCGACAGTCGGTGCAGGATATAGGCCAGCCACAATGGGTGTGCCCGTGACGTGATATCGCGTGCTGTCATGCGCCCCCTCCGGCAAAGGTCACGGCCCAGACCGCCCGTGCGCCCAATGCAAACAGGACCAGGCCCACGGCCCACATGAATGCCTCCAGCGCACGCCCCTTGAGGCCACCCCATTCAAACGCAATTGTCCTCAGACCGATGGCCCCGTGGGCCGCCACGGCGACCACAAAAAGGCCGTAGAACAGGAACCACATCAAGGACCCTTGGGTCCGCCCAAGGATTTCGGCGGCGCTCAACCCGCCCTGAATGGCATAGATCATCACCGCCAGATGCCCCAGGACAAGCGGCGCCATCATCATCGCCGTGATCCGTTGCAGCATGTACAGTCGCAAGGACAGCATCAGCGCCCCCGCCGGAAAAACGATTTCGCGGTCTCCCGCTTGAGCCCGGCAATGGCGGACATCGGGTCCAGCTCATTGGGACAATATGCGGTACACGATCCCATCGAATGGCAGTTGTGGCACCCGCCGCTGCCCGACACCGCATCGAGGATGGCGGCGCGTCCGTCGTCCTTGGCATCGTTGAGCAGCGTCCACGCGCGCTGCAATGCAGCCGGGCCGAGATAGTCGGGATTGCCCGCCACCGTGTCACAGGCCGCATAGCAGACCGAACAGTTGATGCATTCGATGCCGGCATTCGCTTCGACGCGCGCCGTGCTTGCCGCGTCTACGGGCGCGATGGGGTCGTCACGAGTGAGCGATCCGTGATGCACCCCTTCGGCGGCGACCCATTTGTCAAAGAACGGATCCATGTCCACGGCCAGATCCTTGATCACCGGCAGGTTGCGCAAGGGGCCAATGGTCACCGCGTCACCGTCCGTCACCTTGGATATATGTGTCCGGCAGGTCCAGCGCGGCACCCCGTTGACCATCATTGCGCAGCTGCCGCACATGCCCACGCGGCAGGCAAACCGGTAGCTGAGCGTCGGATCGGCGTTCTGCTGCACCCAGGACACGACGTCGAGAACGGTCTGGTTCTCATAGGCGGGCACGTCGAACGCCGACTGCGCGCCGGGTCCCCGTTCGATCGTCACTTTGAGCGTCTTTTCGGTCATGACTGGTGTGGCGCCCCGGATGCCGCGTATGGTTCCGGACAAGATAGCTGATAGCGCGGCTTTATAAACGCGAATTATTCTTTCGCTTTTTGTTAGCGCTGCTTGAAGATGCAAGGGGATGGATATGGCTCAAGGGTCTGATACGGATTTGGCCGCGCTGTTTGCCGCGCGCTATGACGATGCGCCGGACGGCGGTGTCGAGGGCGGGGCGTTGATCCGGTCGATGGCGGCGCGGGGGTCGTGCCGGCGTTTTGCAGGCGATCCGGTGCCGGACGCGCTGGTGCAAACCCTGTGCGCCACGGCCCTGGCCGCCCCGTCCAAAAGCGATCTGCAACAGCGCGACATCGTCCTGCTGCAATCGCCAGCCATTCGCGCGCGGCTTGCCGCGTTGGTGGCAGGGCAGGCGTGGGTGGCAGAGGCCCCGATGATCGCCGTGTTCTGCGGCAACAACCGACGCCAGCGGATGCTGCATGACTGGCGCGCGGTGCCGTTTGCCAATGACCACCTTGATGCGTTCTTCAACGCGGCCTGTGACGCCGCCATCTGCCTCGGGGCGTTTGTCACGGCGGCCGAGGCGTTGGGCCTCGGGTGCTGTCCGATCAGTGCGGTGCGCAATGAGGCGGCGGCGGTGTCGGACCTGCTGGGCCTGCCGGATCACGTCTTTCCCTTTGCGGGGCTTGCGTTCGGCTTTCCCAAGGCTGCGGCGCAGATCACCAAACGCCTGCCTCTGGGCGTGACGTGTCATGTGGATCGCTACAGCGAGGACGGATTGCGCGCGGCAGTGGACCGCTACGATGCGGACCGCGCCTCTGCGCAACCCTATGCCACGCAACGACAAACCGACCAGTTTGGGCACGCTGACCCTTACACCTGGTCCGAAGACAAGGTGCGCCAATACAGCGTGCCGGAACGGAGCGGCTTTGGCGCCTATGTGCGCGCCCGCGGTTTTGACCTGAGCTGACGCGTCAGGTTCTGAAATCGGTGATCACAGCCGTGCCGGGCGGCGTCGGCCCCTTCATCGCGCGCAATTCATCACTTGCGCCGGACAGGGCGATGGTCCGGTCGAGCATCGGGCTCAGGTCCACGTCACCCCGTTCGATCATGCCCAGAAGGGTGGGGTACTTCCACGATGGCATCCCGCGCGTGCCGTAAAACGCCAGCTGCTTGGCATAGATGGCGCGCATGTTGATGTGCATCATCCCGTCACCGGCGGGCATGCCCACATGCACGTGACGGCCCAGCGTCGCCAGGCATTCGACAGAGGCGTTGGTGGTCGCCTCGATCCCGAGCGCTTCGACCGACACCTGTGCGCCGCCGCCCGTGATGTCACGGATCGCTTCGGCCACATTGCCGTCCACCGCGTTCACGGCGGCATCGGCACCCAGGCTCTGTGCATGGGTCAGCTTGTCCGCAACCACATCGACCACGACGACCCGCGCGCCCAGCATCTTGGCCAGAAGCAGCGTGGACAAGCCGATGCCGCCGGTGCCATGCACCGCAACCCATTCGCCCGCGCGCACACCCGCCCGATCCGTCAGCGCATGCCACGCCGTCGTCACCCGGCAACCCAGACCGGCGGCCAGCGCGGGCGACATGGTGTCAGGCAGATGCACGAGGTTGTGGTCAAAGGGCACCGCGACATATTCGGCATAGGCCCCCGGTGCACCAAAACCGGGGACTACCGCGCTTTCGCAGGTGTTGGACGCACCCGTCTGGCAGGCCGGACAATCGCCGCACCCCAGGATGAACGGCGCAATCAGGCGGTCGCCGACCCGGTGCCGGGCCTGCGGGCCTGCCTCGACCACCGTGCCGCAATATTCGTGGCCCAGGATGGACCCATCGCTGACCTTCGGATGCTCACCCACCCAGCCGTGGAAATCCGACCGGCACACGCCACAGGCCGCAACCTCCAGCACCACACCATTGGCGGGACAGGCAGGGTCTGGCACCGTCTCGATCGACAGATCCTGATGAAAATCGCGGACGACGGCTGCGCGCATGTCGGTGTCCTCCCTTGATGTCCTAGCGGTCGAGACCGGCGACGCACATGTATTTGACGGACAGGTAATCCTCGAGACCCTGACTGCCGCCTTCCTTGCCCATGCCGCTTTCCTTGAGGCCGCCGAAGGGCGCCTCAACGGTCGTGATCAGGCCCGAGTTGATGCCGATCAACCCGTATTCCAGCCGTTCGTTCAGGCGGAAGGTCCGGCCCAGCGACGTGGTGTAGGCATAGGCCGCGAGGCCGAATTCCGTTGCGTTGGCCGCTGCAATCGCCTCGTCCTCGGTGTCGAACTTGAACACTGCAGACAGCGGGCCGAAAATCTCGTCCCGTGCGACCTGCATATCGGCGGTGGCGCCGGTCATGACGGTGGGTTCAAAGAATGTCCCGCCAAGCGCGTGCCGCTTGCCGCCCGTGACGATGGTGCCGCCCTTGGCGGTGGCGTCGGCGATCATTTCTTCGACCTTTTCCACGCCGCCTGCGTCGATCATCGGACCTTGCTGCACGCCATCTGCGCTGCCGTCACCCACAACGAGCGCCTCTGTCGCGGCCGTCAGTTTGGCGACAAAGGCGTCGTGAATGCCCGCCTGCACATAGAACCGGTTGGTGCACACGCAGGTCTGGCCCATGTTGCGGTATTTCGCGATCATCGCGCCTTCGATGGCGGCGTCGAGGTCGGCGTCGTCAAACACGATGAAGGGCGCATTGCCGCCCAGCTCCATCGACACCTTTTTCACAGTATCGGCGGATTGCCGGATCAGAACCTTGCCCACATCGGTCGATCCGGTGAACGTGACCTTGCGCACTCTCGGGCTTTCCATGATTGCGCCGCCAATATCGCGGGCGGACCCGGTGAGGATGTTCACCACCCCATCCGGAAAGCCCACATCCTGACAGAGCTTGCCCCAGACCAGACCGGAATAGGGCGTCGCCGTTGCCGGTTTCGCGACCACCGTACATCCCGCGGCCAGCGCTGGCCCCAGTTTGCGTGCGAGCATGGAGGAGGGGAAGTTCCACGGTGTGATCGCCGCCACCACGCCCACCGGGTGGCGCGTGACCATCAGGCGGCGGTCGGCGGTGGGGGCCGGCACGATCTCGCCCTTGGCACGGCGCACCTCTTCTGCGAACCAGCGGATATAGGCCGCGCCAATCGCAATCTCCCCGCGCGCCTCGGCCAGCGGTTTGCCCTGTTCCGCCGTGAGCAATTGCGCCAGCGGTTCCTGTTGATCCATCAGCGCGTCGTGCAGCTTGTGCAACAGGCCGACCCGCACGCTCAGGTCACTGCGGGACCAATCGTCAAACGCCTGTGCCGCCGCATCAATGGCGCGCTCGGTTTCCGCAGCACCACAATTGGGCACGGTCCCGAGTACGTCGTGGGTCGCGGGGTTCGTGACACTCACAGTCTGTCCGGTATCGGCATCGCACCACGCGCCACCAATCAGGTTTGCCTGCACCAGCAGACCATCGAAATCACGCATGTCTTTGCCCCTCGGTTCTCACGCCTGCCCGTGCCGCCAAACGCGGCAGGGGTGAGCGGGGGTATATTGGTAAGTGTGGCTATGAAAAAGCCAATTCATCTTACGCCTGATCATAGCACTGCTTACAGATACGGCATCGAATGGTCGGGCTAGGTGCCGCCGTCTGTCAGTGGGCGTGGTCCGCCACGGGGCTATACCTGTCGCGGGCGAGTGTCTTTGCCTCGGCCCGCGACAGTGATTGCAGCGCTTCTTCCTCGCTCAGACCCTTGGCCTGCGCCGATTGCCAGATTCGGCGCGCAGAGGCGGGCGACCACGGCAGCGCTGCGTGGCACAGCCATCGCCGCAACGGGGCAGGCAGCGCGTCATAGCTGCGCATCGGATCATCCGCGCGCCGTCTGGCGCGCAGCGTTGTTTGCCCAAGGTTGCGCGCGCGCGGCTTTACCGGAGCCCGGGGGGCGTTCCCTCCGGCCGCTGCGCCCTTCGTCGGCGATGTCCCTGACATCGGCCCCGTACCCTACAGGCAATCGGCAAAGGTCGCCGCCATGTTCCGCAAAAGCTGCGGATAAAGCCCAGGCCCGGGTTCAAGGTCAGAGCCAAGCGGGTCAATCACGGACGTGTTGGCATCGGTGCCATCCAGAACGGTTGTGACCAAACCGGAATTGAACTGCGGCTCAGCCATGACGCAATCGATGCCTTCGTCACGGATGCGTGCCTGCACTTCTGCAATGCGCGCAGGGCTTGGGTCCGACGCGTCACTGAGCGAAATCGCGCCAGCGGCAAAGAAGTCAAAGTCGGCCTCGAAATACTGATAGGCGTCATGGAAGACGATGAAGCTGCCGCCTTTGACCGGTTCGAGTGTCGCGGTGATTTCGGCGGACAGCGTGTCCATCTCCGTCCGCGCTGCGGCCGCGTTGGCAAAATACGCGCCTGCGTTGTCCGGATCTGCGGAGGACAGCTGCGCGGCGATCACGTTCAGCCAGGTGCTGGCATTTTCGATGGACAGCCAGGCGTGCGGATCGTGGTCACCATGCGCGTGGCCCGCGTGATCATCATGATCATCGTGGTCATCATGCGCGTGCTCTTCGCCGTGATCACGATCCTCGGCCTTGGCTTCTTCATGCCCGTGGTCGTGGTCGTGGTCGTCCGCCTTCACTTCCTCATGATCGTGGTCATGGTCGTGATCTTCAGCCTTCGCGTCCTCATGCCCGTGATCGTCATGATCATCGTGGTCGTCATGCGCATGCTCTTCGTGGTCATGATCGTCATGTTTGGCCGCATCATGGCCATGGTCGTCGTGATCCTCGTGATCGTGCGCTTCGAACAAGGTGCTTTCGCGGAAGTCGAGCAGCTTTGTCCCATCCGCCTCGAGCAACGTGGTCACAGAGGCGTTCGTGGCCAGTGTTTCCACCGCGTCTTCCATCCACGGCGTCAGGTCTTCGCCGATCCAGAACACGATATCCGCGTCTTGCAGCGCCGCCGCTTCGGACGGGCGCAGGATGTATTCATGGGGGGACGCGCCGGGTTGAATGACCAGCGCGGGCGTGCCGACACCGTCCATGACGCGCGCCACGAGCGAATGCACCGGCGCAATGTCAACGGCCACGTTCGGCACGTCGGCCAAGGCGGTTCCACCCATCAACAGGGCCGTGGCGGAAAGGGTAAGCAGCTTTGTGGACATCATGTCCCTCATGTGATTTTATAACATTAACGCTCAGATATATGATATGAAATAACATGACAAGCAAGGACCAACCGGCACCGCCCGATGCGCGCGCCCCTTTGGGGTTTTCGGCGCATGACCACGCGCATTGCGTGGACGAAGCGATGCAGGCGGCGGACGAACGGTGCACGCGCGAAGGCCTGCGGATGACGCCGGTGCGCCGCAAGGTGCTGGAGCTCTTGCTGCAGGAACACCGCGCACTGGGTGCCTATGCAATTTTGGATCTGCTGCGCGATGCGGGGTTCGGCTCACAACCGCCCGTGGCGTACCGCGCGCTCGATTTCCTGTCCGAACATGGGTTCGTCCACAAGATCGAGCGGCTCAACGCCTTTGTCGCCTGCGCCCATCCCGGTGAGGCACATTCGCCCGCGTTCATGATCTGCCGCCTGTGCGACACCGTTGCCGAGACGCAATCCGCCCCGGCCAAAGGGGCCTTGGGCGAGGCGGCCCGCGCCGCCGGGTTCCAGATCGAAAAGACGGTGGTCGAGGCCGAAGGCGTCTGCCCCAGCTGTTCGGACAAGGTGCAGCCATGAGCCTGATTTCCGTCGAGGGACTGAGCGTCGCCTATGGCGCAAACACGGTGCTGCGCAACGTGGCGCTGACGCTCGAACGGCGCGAAATCGTGACCATCGTCGGCCCGAACGGGTCCGGCAAGACGAGCCTGCTGCGCGCGATCATCGGCGCGGCGGCCCCCGCCGGCGGCACGGTGCACAAGGCACCGGGTCTCAAGATCGGCTATGTCCCGCAAAAGCTGCATATCGACCAGACCCTGCCGATCACGGTGGAACGCTTTATGAAGCTGACGTCCCGCGTGTCCCGCGCCACTTGTGGTGCGGCGCTGCAGGCGGCGGGCGTGCCGGACCTTCTGAAACGCCAGATGTCGCAGCTGTCCGGGGGCCAGTTCCAACGCGTGCTGCTGGCGCGCGCCCTGCTGAACACACCGGATGTCCTGTTGTTGGATGAGGCGACGCAGGGGCTGGATCAACCGGGCTCTGCCGCGTTCTATCGACAGATCGAAACTGTGCGCAACGACACCGGATGCGCCGTTCTGATGATCAGCCACGACCTGCACGTGGTGATGAGCGCATCGGACCGTGTCATCTGCCTGAACGGTCATGTCTGTTGCGAAGGCTCGCCCGCGGTTGTGGCCTCGGCGCCGGAATACCGCGCGCTCTTTGGGGCGGGCACCGGGGGGGCGCTGGCGCTTTACCGGCATGAACATGATCACGACCACTCCCATCATCACGAGGCCGCGGAATAGTGCTGGACGATTTTATGACCCGCGCGACGCTGGCCGGTGTCGGGGTCGCCTTTGCGGCGGCACCGCTGGGATGTTTCGTGGTGTGGCGGCGCATGGCCTATTTCGGGGACGCCACGGCCCATGCCGCGATCCTGGGCGTGGCGTTGTCGCTGACCCTTGAGATGTCGATTTTTCCCGGCACGCTGGCGGTTGCGCTGATCATGGCGCTGACGGTCACGTTCCTGACCGGGCGCGGATACGCGATGGACACGCTTCTGGGGGTGCTTGCGCATTCCGCGCTGGCCTTTGGCCTTGTGGCGGTGTCGTTTCTATCTGGCATCCGCATCGACCTGATGGCCTATCTCTTTGGCGATATACTTGCGGTGTCGCGCACGGACTTGCTGGTGATCTGGGGTGGAGCGGCGCTTGTTGTTGCGCTGATTGTCTGGCGGTGGGCGGCGCTTTTGACGTCAACGCTCAACGAAGAGCTGGCCTATGCCTCTGGCCTCGACCCCAAGCGCGAGCAATTGATCCTGACCCTGTCGCTGGCCATCACCGTGGCGGTGGCGATCAAGGTGGTGGGCGTGTTGCTGATTGCGGCGATGCTGATCATACCGGCGGCGGCGGCGCGCGGGCTGGCCCGCACGCCCGAGGCGATGGCGATGATTTCCGCTTGCATCGGCGCGGTGTCGGCCATTGCGGGCTTGCGGGCGGCATATATCCTCGACACGCCCGCGGGGCCGTCCATCGTGTGCGTGGCGGCGATCCTCTTTGCAGCGTTCAATGTCATCGGTTGGCAAACCCGCAGCCGGACCTGAGCCTAGAACGTGATGTTGACCTTCACCGCCTGAGACCGGTCCCCGGCCAGCTCAAACGCCTCAACCGCCGCGTCGACACCCATCGCATGTGTGATCAGCGGGCGCACGTCCAGCCGCCCTGCGCGCATCATTTCGACGGCTGTTGCGAATTCCGCGTGAAAGCGGAACGAACCCTTGAGCTGCAATTCCTTGGCGGTCATGGCCTGCATCGGCAAGGTCATGTCCCCACCGAGACCCAGTTGCACAATCGTCGCGCCGGGACGCAAGGCGGGCACGGCAGAGGCCAACGCCGAGGCCACGCCAGAGCATTCGAAAAGCACGTCGAAATGCCCCTTGTCGGGCGTGAACCGGTCAAGCCCGTCCGGGGTCTGCGCCACGTTCACGGTGTGATCCGCCCCAACGGCGCGCGCCTTTGACAGGGTGAAATCAGAGATGTCGGTGGCCGCGATGTCAACCGCACCAGCCGCCCGCGCCACGAGCACGGCCAAGAGGCCAATCGGACCGCACCCGGTGACCAACACGCGCTTGCCCATCAGATCGCCCGCCTGTTTCGCGCCGTGCAGCACCACGGACAACGGTTCGGCCATTGCCGCCTCACCCGCGCTGAGATCCCCGGCGGGCGCGCATTGGCTGGCATCGGCCACGATGTATTCGCGGAACGCGCCCTGAATGTGCGGGAACGGCATGGCCGAGCCGTAAAAACGCATGTTCAGACAGTGGTTTTGCCGGCCCTCGCTGCAATATGTGCAGGTCCCGCAGGGCCGCGACGGTGACACCGCCACCAGTGCGCCCGGCGCGAGACCCTCGACACCATCGCCCAACGCCTCCACATGCCCCGCCACCTCGTGGCCAAGGATCATCGGTTCGCGCAACTGGATCGGTCCAAAACCGCCATGGTTGTAGTAGTGCAGGTCCGACCCGCAGATGCCACCCGCCGCCATCTTGATCAGCACCTGACCGGGGCCGGGTGCGGGCATGTCGCGGGTTTCGACCCGAAGGTCCTTGGCGGCGTGGGCAACGATGACTTTCATGGCGAAACCTTTCGGACGGTACGGGTATCATGAGCGCCGCGTGGCACCTGACCCGTTGCTTTGCATAGATGTGTCCCCGGTTCGGCGCCAGCCCGCAAGCGGATCGGATGGCGCATGGAATTCCCGTTGACTCTCGATGTTATCGGTATCATGTTATCGATAACAATTCGCGGGACGTCAATCCCGCCTCTCAGTTCGGAGCGTCTCATGTCTCAACTTTTCAATCTGGCGGGCCGTCGTGCCCTGATCACGGGATCGTCTCAGGGCATCGGTTTTGCCCTCGCCAAGGGGATGTCCGAAGCGGGTGCGGAGATCGTTTTGAACGGGCGGGACACCGGCAAACTGGACGCCGCTGCGGACACGCTGCGCGGGCAGGGGGCAACGGTGCACACGGTGGCCTTTGACGCGACAGACCACAACGCCGTGCGCGCCGCGGTGGACGGGTTCGAGAATGACAACGGCGCCATCGACATCCTGATCAACAACGCAGGCATGCAGCACCGGACCGAACTGGAAAACTTCCCCGCCGACGCATTCGAACGCCTGTTGCAGACGAATATCGCCAGCGTATTCCACGTGGGCCAGGCCGTGGCCCGCCACATGATCGCGCGGGGCGCGGGCAAGATCATCAACATCGCGTCGGTGCAGACCGCGCTCGCCCGACCGGGCATCGCGCCCTACACCGCGACCAAAGGGGCCGTAGCAAACCTGACCAAGGGGATGGCGACCGATTGGGCCAAACACGGGTTGCAGTGTAACGCGATTGCGCCGGGATATTTCGACACGCCGCTCAACGCGGCCCTTGTTGCCGATCCGGAGTTCACGACATGGCTCGAAAAACGCACCCCCGCGGGGCGTTGGGGCCAGGTGGATGAACTGGTCGGTGCTGCGGTGTTCCTGTCCTCCGCCGCATCCAGTTTTGTGAATGGCCATACGCTCTATGTGGATGGCGGCATCACGGCGTCGCTCTGACATGCGGTGCTATGTCCTCATGGGGGTGTCGGGCTGTGGCAAATCCTCCGTCGGCACCGCGCTTCAGGCGATGTGCCGGATGGATTTTATGGACGGTGATGACCTGCATCCAAAGTGCAACATCGACAAAATGGCGGCTGGCATTCCGCTGAATGATGACGACCGCGCGCCGTGGCTTGCCGATGTGGGCCGGGTTCTGGCGCAACATGACGGCGCGATTGCCATTGGCTGTTCCGCGCTGAAAAAGACCTATCGCGACTGGATCCGCGCGCAGGTGGACGAGCCGGTGCATTTCCTGCACCTCGACGCCCCGCGCGACGTGCTGGCGCGCCGTGTGGCCCGCCGCGCGGGTCACTTCATGCCCACGTCCCTGCTCGACAGCCAGTTTGCGACCCTCGAACGGCTGGAGCGGGACGAATGGGGCGAGGAAATCGATATCGCGCGCCCCTTTGACGAGGTGGTGGCGCAATCCGAAGGCTATGTCCGGGAGACGATGATATGAGTGAAAAGATCGCCCTGATCGGGGCAGGGGCCATGGGCGGTGCCATCGGGACACGGCTTTTGGAGACGGGCAACAGCTTGCGCGTGTTCGATCTGGATGCAGACCGGGTGGCGGAACTGGTGGCGAAGGGCGCGGTGGCGGCGGCCTCCGCCGCCGAGGCGGCGCAGGACGCGGACTTCGTGATCACCAGCCTCAATGCCTCGCGCATCGTGGGCCTTGCCGCCTTTGGCAAGGACGGCATCGCGGACGGCGCGAAACCCGGCACGGTGATCATCGACATGTCGTCGATCGAACCCGATGCGACGCGCAAATTCGCCAAGATGGCGGCAGAACGGGACCTCGCCTGGGTCGATAGCCCTCTGTCCGGAGGCGCGCCCAAGGCGCTGATGGGTGAGTTGACCCTGATGGCCGGGGGTACGGCGCAGGATGTGGAACGCGCGCATGTGGCGCTGAAACATGTCGCCTCGAACTATACCCATATGGGGCCGTCGGGCGCGGGACAGACCACCAAGCTGATCAATCAGGTGCTGTGCGGCCTGGGTTTTCTGGCCGTGGCGGAGGCCACGCAGCTGGCGCTAGATGCCGGGGTCGATGCCGAAAAGATCCCGCAGGCCCTCAAAGGCGGGCGGGCGGACAGCGCGCTCTTGCAGGAGTACCTGCCGCGCTATGCCACCAAGGATTACCGGCGCACAGGCCGCATCGACAACATGGTCAAGGACCTGAACGCGGTGAACGATCTGGCGCGCCAGACGGGCACATCCATGCCGATGACGGCCCTATGTGCTGAAATCCACCGCATGCTGACCGCCGCCGGTCTGGGCGGCGAGGATCAGGCCGCCGTCATGGAATTCTTCAACGGCGCGAAAAAGGAGATAGACGCATGATTACACGGTTTGCCCTGTTCGAAGGATCGGTGAAACCCGGCCAAAGGGATGCCTTTCGCGCCGCCGTGCTCGACCGCCTCGTGCCCCTGTGGAAACAGTTCCCCGGCAATACGGATGTGCGCGTCATGTTCAGCGATGACCGGGATGAGGGCGCGCCCGAATTCCCGCTGATCCTGGCCATCACCTATCCGGACACGGCCGCGATGGAGAGCGCTCTGGACAGCCCCTTTCGCGCGCAATCGCGCGATGTGACGGGCGAGATCGTGGCCGCGCATTTCGACGGGCGCATCCATCACCACGTCACGCAGCTGAACGAATTCCGGGCCTGAGGCATGGGCGCGCGTGTCACCATGCGGGACGTGGCGCAGGCGGTGGGTATGTCGCCCATGACCGTCAGCCGTGCGCTGCGCGATGACCGCACGGTCAATGCAAAGACCCGTGCCCGCGTGCGCGCCGCCGCCGATGATCTCGGCTATGTCTATGACAGCACGGCACAGGCGTTTCGCACGCAGAAAAGCGGGTTTGTCGCCGTCACCTTGCCATCGGTGAACAACGCCAACTTTGCCGAGACGTTTCGTGCGTTGACGCAAGGACTTGGCGAAAACGGTCTGCAACTGCTGCTGGGCAGTACGAATTACCGGGTCGAGCGCGAGGAGGAGCTGGTGCGCCAACTGCTCACCCGCAACCCCGAGGCGCTGGTTCTGACCGGTGGTCACCATACAGCGGCCACGCGGTCGCTGATTAAGGGTAGGGGCCTGCCCGTGATCGAGATGTGGGACCTGCCGCGTGATCCTTTGGGCCACGTGGTCGGCTTTTCCAACGGCGACGCGATGGCCCATGTGGTGGGGCATCTGGCACAGACCGGTCGGCGCAAGCTGGCCTTTGTGGGCGCGTCCGAGGGCGCGGACATGCGCGGTGCGGTACGCCGTGCGGGCGTTGTGCGCGCGGCAGCCATGCACCGCTTGCCAGAGGTTGCGATGATTGATGCCGGGCCTGCGCCCGTATCCATGCGCCACGGCGCCGCTGCGATCGAGGCGATGGGGCGTGAGGTGACGCAATATGACGCGCTGGTCTGTGTGTCTGACCCGGTGGCCTTTGGCTGCCTCAGCGCGGTGCAGCGCATGGGTTTGCGTGTGCCCGACGATCTGGCGATCACCGGCTTTGGGCACTTTGAGGTGGCCAAGGTGTCGAACCCACGGATCACGACCGTCAACGTGCAGGCCGAAGACATCGGGCGCCAGGTTGTGCGCCTGTTGCAGGGCATTTTTGACGGTGAAGTGGATGCGCCTGTGCGGGTCGATGTGGGGTCCGAGCTGGTGGTGGGCGAGACGAGCTAGAGCCGGATGAAAGGTCTGGTTAGCGGACAAAGCTGCTATTCGCTGCGCGCACTCCGATGGCCGCTTAGGCTCGCCTAGGTCTGTGTAGCTTCAGGTGCCGCGTGTTGCTCAAGATATGTACGCAATCCATCCTCCGTCGATTTTCTGCCATCCAAGAGTTGAGTTGCCCAAGCTTCCAATTCGAACTGGACGATGTTCATCTCCCAGATGCATCCAACCACTTCTTTCACCCCATCTACGAAATGAGTTGGTGCGTCCCAGCTTGCTCTCACTTGGTCGATATGGGCCAAGACGCTGCCCCATTGCCAATAGAACACCGGAGAGACGACAGCTACCTCGGCAAAATGCACAATCTGAAATGCAACGCCTTGGTTTCCAGTTTCATCGTTTAGTGAACCAGCTTTTGGCAGCCGCCTCAATGCTTCCTCAGTCGCAGCATTAGCGATAGCTTCATCGAACGATCTTCCGTCGGCAAGAATGGCGTATCTCTTCAAATGCCATCCACCGCTTTGGGTGCGCGGAAGGCTCAGAATTGGACGTGGTCGATATGGCTGCAAGCTGTTCAAATCAAATCCCCAAACATTCACTTATCGAGCCTAGCCAAGCGGTATGGAGACGCTAAGCCCAAAAAGCAATCGAGCTCCGCAAGCCGACATTCGGGCTCAGCGAAGCATCGGTAGGTGTGGGCTCAGTTCGGTCTTTCGCCGACGATTCATAATCGGATTGGTGACAGCGTTTGCCCTAACTCGCGTTCTCAGACGCCGCTGTTCCTGACCGTCGATCCCGGGATCAACCGGAACCCGATATCCGTGCACGTCGGCACCGGTTCATCCGTCAGCCGCCCCATCATCATCTCCGCCGCCTTTTGTCCCAGTTTCAGGTGGGGCACGTGGCATGACGTGAGCCTGCGGTTCATCACGGATGCGATGGGCAAATCCCCCCAGCCCGCGATGCCGATGTCGTCCGGCACCGACAGCCCCCTGGCCGCGCAATATTGCAACCCGCCAAAGGCCATCGCGTCGTTCTGATAGAAGATGCATTCGATATCGCGCGACGCGGCAAGCAGCTGTTCGGTGCCGTAGAACCCCGGATAATACGTGGCGGTATCGTGCAGGCAAAGCTGTTTGACTACCGCGCCTCCGGCCCCTTCGACCGATTTGCAAAAGCCGTTCAGGCGCTCGGTCGCGGCATTCGCGGTATCGTGCGACGTGCCGACATACCCGATGTTCTGATACCCCAGCGACGTCAGATAACGGCCCATGTCAAAGCCGCTGTCGAAGTGGTTGATGCCGACGCTCATATCCAGGGGGGCAGCGTTCAGATCCCAGATTTCGATCACCGGGATACCCGCGTTGCGGAGCATGTCCGTGGCGCGCGGAGAGTGGTAGCGACCCGTCAAAATCAGGCCTGCGGGCTGCCAGGACAGAACCGTCCGGATCCAGTTCTCTTCCTCGTCCTGCGTGTGCTGGGTGAGGCCCAGAACGGACTGGTATCCGAAGGTGCCCAGCTTGCGGTCGATCCCTTCGAGCACTTGCGCAAACACCTCGTTCCCGAGGTCCGGGATCGACACGCCGATAAAGGTCGAGCTTTGGTCCCCGGCAAAAACGGTCGCCAGCCGATTCGGCAGGTAGCCAAGCGCGTCGACCTGTTCCATCACCTTCACGCGGGTGTTCTCCGAATACCCGCCCTCGCCCCGCAAAACCCGGCTTGCCGTCATCTTTGACACACCTGCGGCGCGGGCCACTTGAGACAGGCTTACCTTGTTGTTTTTGTTTGTTTTATCCACGGTGTTTGCCATTTTACGTTACGGGTAACTTAACCCTTGACAGGTTGCGCGTTCTGGCCTGATGCTAGCGGAACGTTACGGGTAACTCAACGGGGAGGTTGAGCCGCGTGACGCCGGAGGAGCCGCCATGCCAGACCTGCAGACAGGTTTGTTTTTTGACAGCATCGACAAGCATTTCGGGGGCACGTATGCGCTCAAGGATGTGTCGCTGACCGTTGGGCGCGGCGAGATCGTGGCCCTGCTGGGTGAGAACGGCGCGGGCAAGTCCACGCTGATCAAGGTGCTGGGCGGCATCCATACCGCGGATGCGGGTCGCGTGCTGATCGATGGTCAGCCCTACCAGCACAAACCGGCAGGATTTGGCGAGCGGCAGAAGGTGGCATTCATCCATCAGGATCTCGGCCTGATCGAATGGATGACTGTGGCCGAGAATATCGGCCTAGCCTTGGGCTTTTCGAAAAAGGGCGGGCTGATCCGCTGGAAAGATGTCGAGCGGTTTGCGGTGGATGCGCTGCGCAAGGTGGATGCGGAGTTTGATCCCACCACGCGGGTCGAGGACCTGACACGCACGGAAAAATCGCTTGTGGCGATTGCCCGTGCGCTGGCCGTGGACAGCGAGTTTCTGGTGTTGGACGAACCTACCGCGTCGCTGCCCGCGGATGAGGTGGAACGGCTGTTTGCGGCGATCCGGCCGCTGCGCGACAAGGGGGTCGGCATGATTTATGTCAGCCACCGCCTCGATGAGATTTTCCAGATTGCGGACCGTGTGGCGGTCCTGCGGGATGGGGCCATGGTCGGTGTGCGCAGCATCGACCACACCACACCCGAAGAGCTGGTGCAGAAGATCGTCGGGCGCAAAACGCGCGAGACGGTCAAGGCCACGGATATGATTGGCGAAGCGGTCCTGTCCCTGCGCAATTTCGAAGTGCCGGGGATGCAGCGTCTGGATTTCGATTTGCAGAAGAACGAGGTGCTGGGGCTTGTGGGTCTGCGCGGGGCAGGGCACGAGGCCATCTCGCGCGCGCTGTTCGGGTTGGTTCCGTTCGAGGGACAGGTGACGCTGGACGGGGTGCAGCCCGATCTGTCCACGCCGCAAAAGGCGCTGCATTCGGGCGTCGGCCTCGTGGCAAAGGACCGGACGGAGGAATCCGTCGCGATGAGCCTGTCGATCCGCGAAAACACATTCCTGAACCCCGACGGCATCGGGCGCGCGCTGCTCAACATGCTGTCACCACGCGTCGAGGCGGAACAGGCGGCGATCATCGGGGCGGAGCTGGGCCTGTCGCCCAATGATCCGACCCTCGCCATCGAGGCGCTGTCGGGCGGCAACCAGCAGAAGGTCGTGATCGGCCGCTGGCTCGCCACCAAACGCAAGCTCCTGATCTGCGAAGACCCGACCGCGGGCGTGGATGTGGGCGCGAAATCCGAGATCTATGCGCTGCTGAACCGCGCGCTTGGCGACGGGGTCGCGATCCTGATCATGTCGACGGATTTCGAGGAAATTGCCACGATCTGCCACCGCGCCATCGTTTTCAGCCAGGGCACGATCGTTGACGAGCTGAGCGGCACGCGCCTGACCACCGAAAACCTGATTCAGTCGGCCTCGGCTGGCAACATCCCAACGACAGGGGACACGACCAATGCAATCGCTTGAATCGAGCGCGCTCGAGCCGACCAAGGCCGAGCTCAAGGGGCTGCCCATGAGCCGCCGTATCATGCGGTTCCTGCCGGTCTATGGGCTGGTGATCCTGACCGTGTTCCTGATCGGGCTGTTCTCTGCGTTGTTGCCGGACACGTTCCCCACGATGCTGAACCTGCGGTCGATCATTTCGGACAAGGCGATCATCGCGCTTTTGTCGCTGGGGGCGATGATCCCGATGGCGGCGGGGCGGATCGACTTGACCGTCGGTTACGGCATCGTGCTCTGGCACATTCTGGCGATCAGCTTGCAGACGATGCTGGGCCTGCCGTGGCCGATTGCGGTGGCGATTGTTCTGCTGTTGGGGGCAATCACCGGCTTTCTGAACGGGTTGTTGGTTGAGGTCGCCAAGATCGACAGCTTTATCGCGACGCTGGGCACAGGCACGGTGCTTTATGCGCTGGCCCTTTGGCACACGGGCGGGCGTCAGATGGTGGGGCTGTTGCCGGACGGGTTCTACGCGCTCAACACCACCTTCGTCTTCGGACTGCCCATTACCGCCTACTACCTGATCGTGATCACGGTCGTGATGTGGATCGTCCTCGAATACACGCCGGTGGGCCGGTATCTCTATGCCATTGGCGCGAACCAGCGCGCCGCGCAGCTGAACGGTATTCCCACGCGGAAATACGTGATCGGCGCCTTTGTGGCGTCGGGCACAATGACGGCGCTGGCCGGGGTGCTGCTGGCTGCGAAACTGCGGATCGGGCAAGCGTCGGTGGGGCTTGAGTTCTTGCTGCCTGCGCTGGTTGGCGCGTTCCTCGGCTCCACCACGATCAAACCGGGCCGCGTAAACGTATGGGGCACGGTCGTCGGTGTCGTGATCCTCGCCGTGGGCATTTCAGGCATTCAACAATTTGGCGGCTCCTTCTGGGTCGAGCCGCTGTTCAACGGAGTTACCCTGCTGGTTGCCATCGGCATCGCAGGCTACGCGCAGCGCAAAAAAGGTGCAGACAAGCGCTGACGCATTCACATGCAAAGGGAGGAAACTTATGCAAAAACGTACATTTCTGGCCGGGTTGATGGCCACAACGATGATGACCGCGGTCCCGGCTTTGGCCGAATGGGATGGCCCCACAACCGGGCCGTCAGCCGCCGAAGGCAAGTCCATCGTCGTCGTCGCGGGTGACCTGAAAAACGGCGGCATCCTGGGTGTGACCACGGGGGTTGAGGAAGCGGCAGCGAAGATCGGCTGGGAGGTGCGTGTGCTGGACGGTGCCGGATCGATCCAGGGCCGGACGGCTGCGATTGGTCAGGCGCTGGCGCTCAAGGCCGACGGGATCATCATCAACGGCTTTGACGCCGTGGAACAGCAGGCCGCGCTCGAAGGTGTGGTCGCGGCAGACGTGCCCATGGTCGCCTGGCACTCCGGCCCCGTGATCGGGTGCGACGCGCCCGGCGGCATCTTTGCCAACGTGTCGACCGACGCGATGACCGTGTCCGAAGTGGCCGCCGAATGGGCCATCGACGATGCCAAGGCGCAAGGCGAAGAGATCGGCGTCGTGATCTTTACCGACAGCACGTACCAGATCGCCATCGACAAGGCCGACCGCCTGAAAGAGACGGTCGAGGCCGCGGGTGGCAAGGTTCTGGAATACGTGGACACGCCGATTGCCGACACTTCGACCCGGATGGGGCCACTGACCACGTCGCTGTTGCAGAAATACGGCGACAGCTGGACCCACGCGCTGGCGATCAATGACCTGTATTTCGACTTCATGGGGCCATCGCTCGCCGCAGCGGGTCTGGCACCCGATGCCGGGCCACTGGCCGGGTCTGCCGGTGATGGGTCCGAGGCCGCGTTCCAGCGCATCCGCTCGAATGGCTATCAGGCCATCACGGTGGCCGAGCCGCTGAACCTGCAAGGCTGGCAACTGGTGGACGAGCTGAACCGCGCGATCCAGGGCGAAGACTGTTCGGGCTATGTGACGTCGCCCGCGCTGGTCACGCCTGCCGGTCTGGCCAAGCTGGGCGACAGCAACGCCTTTGATCCCGACATCCCCTACCGCGACGCTTACGCGGACATCTGGGGCAAATAAGGGTTCTCCCCGCGGGGTCCGGGCGGCAAGGTCCGGCCCCGCACCTGAATTCATCACAGCTTGGGCCGGTGCGCGGCCCTTCCCATCCGGCGAACGGAGGAGAAAGATATGGCGGACCAGCCACTCGTGCAGATGCGCGGGATCACCAAGAGGTTCGGCGGTGTGACCGCCCTCCAGGACGTCAACCTGTCCGCCTATGCCGGCGAAGTGCTGGCCATTGTGGGCGACAACGGCGCGGGCAAATCGACCCTGATCAAGGTGCTGACGGGCGTGTATCAACCGACCGAGGGCGACATCTTCCTGGATGGCGAAAAGGTCGAGTTTTCCAACCATGCGGACGCGGCGCGGGCCGGGATCGACGCGGTCTATCAGACGCTTGCGCTGGCCGATCACCTTGATCCTGCCGCGAACATGTTTCTGGGCAACGAACTGACCAAGAAGGTGTTCGGCATCACCGTGCTCGACAACAAAAAGATGCGCGCGGAAACCGAGCGGGTCCTGATGGAACGGCTGGGCGTGCGCCTGAAATCGCTCGATGCGCAGACCGACAGCCTGTCGGGCGGCCAGCGTCAGGCCGTGGCCATTGCGCGCGCTGTCTATCACGAAGGGCTGCGCGTGCTGGTGATGGACGAACCGACCGCAGCGCTAGGGCCGCAGGAAACCGCGCGGACGCTCAAGCTGATCATGGCGCTCAAGGAACAGGGGCTTGCCGTGATCCTGATCAGCCACTCGCTCGATGATGTGTTCGAGGTCGCAGACCGCGTGCACGTCCAGCGCCGTGGCCAATGCGTGGGCGTGGCGCTGACCGCCGAAAGCTCGACCCAGGAAGTGCTGGGCATGATCGTTGGTGCCAAGGAGGACGCCGCATGAACACCGCCGTGGACCCGAATTACAAACCGCCCCTGAGCGAGCGGCTTGAACCCTACATGGCCGTCATCGCGCCAATGGCGATGATTGCCGCGATCTTCCTGTTCATGGCCGTGGCATCGCCCGACCGGTTCTATCGCATCAGCAATCTTGAACTGATCCTGCAGGACGCGGCGCTCTATATGCCGATGGCGATGGCGATGACCTTTGTCATCACGCAACGCGGTATCGACCTGTCTGTGGGGTCTGTGGCCGTGTTGTCTGCCATCATCATGGCGTTTCTGGTCAAGCAATACGGGTTTTCGATCTATGTCGGGATACCCATCGCGTTGACCATCGGCGCACTTCTGGGCCTCATCAACGGTCTGGTGATCACGCGCTTTAACGTGCCTGACCTGATCGGCACGCTGGCGATGGATCTGGTTTATAAAGGGCTCGCGCTCCTGCTCGCCAAGGGGTTGGTGCTGGCGCGCTTTCCCGAAATTCTCACCGAGATGGGGCGGGGGCAAACGCCGTTCTTCATCCCGACACCGGCTGTCATCGGCATGCTGACGATGGTCGCGGGCTATTACATCCTGCAACGCACCCATTTTGGCCGCTACACCGTCGCCATCGGCTCCAGCCCGGAATCGGCGGAGCTGACCGGCATCGGGGTCAAACGGCACAAAGTCTATGCCTACGTGCTGTGTGGCGCCTGTGCGGCGCTGGCGGGCCTGATGCTGACGGGCAAGCAGAACGCCATTCAGGCGACCATGGCCCCCTTCTTTAACCTGCACGTCATTGCGGCGGTGGTTGTGGGGGGCACGTCGCTCTTTGGGGGGCGCGCGTCGATCATCGGGTCGTTCTCGGGTGTGCTGCTCTTGGCCATGATGCTGAACGCGCTGGTGACCCTGCGGATCGAATTTTTCTGGCAGCCGGTTGCCTCGGGGTTCGTCATCATCAGCTCCGTCGCACTTTATGCCTGGATCCAGAAGAAAGACCGTGACGGGGCCGGGGGACTGTTTGCCGATCTCAGAACATCCGAAGGCCAGAAATTGATGCGCTTTGCCGCGCTGATCATTGGCGTCCTGATTGCCTTGCTCGCAATCGGCGGCGTCTTTGCCGGGGACACCGTAAACAGCGGGTAACCGGCCACATGCGGGGTGGCCGGGTCGGGGGTGCAGCCCCGACCACGGCCGATGGCCCCGCTCTCATTGCAAAGGGAGGAACCAAGATGAGACTTTTAGCAACCACAGCCCTCGTGGCAACCGCCGTCGCAGGTATGGCCTATGCCGATGGCCACAGCACCCTGCCGCTCAAGGAACTGCCGGGCATCGCGGACCGCGATCACTGGGTGCCGGGCGAGGTGAACGCCGAAGGCAAGCTGGAGGCGATGCAGGCCGTCGTCGGCGGCGAAGCCGTGCAGTACAGCGGTGCGCAGGACGCGCCGATCCAGATCGCCCTGATCTATCCGTCGTCCGACACGTCCGACTTCTGGGCGCGCAATTACCTTGCGATGACCAAGCGGCTGGACCAGCTGGGCATCCAGTACGAGACGACCGAATTCGCCTCGCGCCAGATCGAACATTCGTTGCAGACGACCTATGCCAATCAGGTCGTGCTGGACAAAGACATCTATGACTATGTGATCTTTGGCCCGTCCGAACTGGCGATCCAGGCCGACAACATCTCGAAACTGTCGGCAGAAACGGATGACCTGACCACCTATGTCTGGGCCTTCCACACACCGCTGAAAGAGCTGGAGCATCAGCCCGCGGCATGGTTCGATTTCTCATCCGCTGCCGGTGCGCTGACCATGTGTGACTACATGATTGGCCGTCTGGGTGAAGGCGTGACCATGGCGATGAACCGCGGCATTCCGGGCATCACCGACAACCAGCGCTCGGGCGATTTCAAGGCCTGCGTCGAGGAAAAGGCGGGCTGGACCACGGTGTACGAACACTATGGCGAATATCAGCGCGAAGGCGGCTTTGCCGGCACATCGCTGATCCTTCAATCCTACCCCGAGGCCAAGATCATCCACAACGCCAACACGGCGATGGCGATGGGATCGGTCGAGGCGCAGGTTGCCGTCGGCAAGGAGAAAGAGATTTTCTCCACCGGTTGGGGCGGCACGGGCCTTGAGCTGGACGCCATCCGCCGCGGTGAGCTGGACGCCACACCAATGCGTATGGGCGACGATGTGGGCGCTGCCACCGCCGAGGCGATCAAGGCCGACCTCGAAGGGCGCGCAGACGAATTGCCCTTCGTCTTCCTGGGCCGCATCACCGTGGCCCATGACGAAATGAGCGCCGAAGAAATCGACGCTTTGGAGCAGGAAGCGTTCCGCTTCTCCGGTGTGGGCGCGCTCGACCGCTGATCCTGCTGCGCTATTGAAGATCGGGGCCGCTTACCCAAGCGGCCCCTTTTTCCGTGTCACCCGTTCAGATGCTGGTTCAGCCACGGCCCGTGATGCGCGCCGTCGCGGTCAATCCGCTCGAAACTGTGCGCGCCAAAGTAATCCCGCTGCGCCTGCAACATGTTCGCCGTCGTGCGCGCGCTGGTCAGCGTGTCGAAATAGTTGAGCGCCGCGGCAAGCGCCGGAACCGGGTGGCCCGCACCCATCGCCACAACCGCCACTTTGCGCAGCCCGGCGAGGTTGTCCCTGAGGATACCCGCAAAGAAGGGCGCCAGCGCCAGATTGCGCGTCGGTGCGTCGGTGAGGGCAGAGGCCATGTCGTTCAGCATGGCCGACCGGATGATGCAGCCCTCGCGCCAGACCTCGGCGATTTCCGCCATGGGCAGGTCCCAGCCGTAATCCGCGCTGGCCTTGCTCAGAAGGTCGAACCCCTGCGCATAGCAGAGCACCTTGCCCGCAATCAGCGCCTGTTCCAGATCCTCAAGGCTCAGCGCGCCGTCGTCCAACGTGCGGCCGGTCTCGCCCAATATGTCCGAGCCAGACAGGCGCAGGTCACGGGCGGCGGACATGTTGCGGGCCATGACGGCGGCTTCGATGGTGGGCACGGGCGCGCCCAGCATCTGCGCCTCGATCGCGGTCCAGCGCCCGGTGCCCTTTTGCCCCGCCCGGTCCAGGATCACGTCCAGCACCGGCTGCCCTGTTTCGGGGTCGGTGGCGGCGGACACCTTGCCGGAAATCTCGATCAGATAGCTTTGCAGCGGGCCGTCGTTCCAGCGGTCGAACACAGCACCGCAGGCCGCCGCATCCATACCCATGCCGTCGCGCATCACACCGTAGGCTTCGGCAATCAGCTGCATGTCGGCATATTCGATCCCGTTGTGCACCGTCTTGACGAAATGACCGGCACCGCCTGCACCCATATAGGTGGCGCAGGGCTGGTCTTCGTATTTGGCGGAAATCGCCTTGAGGATATGCGCCACGCGGTCCCATGCGGCAGGCGTGCCGCCGCCCATGATTGACGGGCCGAACCGCGCGCCTTCGGCCCCGCCCGACACGCCGATCCCGAGAAAGGGAACGCCCGCGTCTTCGGCCGCCTGCGCGCGGCGTTGGCTGTCGTGAAAATTCGCGTTGCCTGCGTCGATGATCATGTCATCCGCATCCAGAAGCGGGCGCAGCATGTCGATCTGCGCATCGACCGCATCCCCCGCGGGCACCATCAGGATGATGTTGCGCGGCGTGGCGAGGCCTTGGACGAAGTCTTGGATGTCGGCATGGCCGGTGATGCGGTCGGCCAGATCGCCTGCCTTGTCCAGAAATTCGGGGATGCGCGCCGCCGTGCGGTTGTGCACCGCAACCGTGAACCCGTTGTCCGCGATGTTCAGTGCCAGCATCGCCCCCATGGTTCCCAATCCGATCAATCCGATTTCCGCTGCTGACATGGGCCGTTCCTTTTGTGCGCGATTGCTATGTTACCGTTAACATTATCATGGGCATGCGGGGGATGGAACGGTTTCCGAGGTCATCATGCGCGGCAAACAGACGATTGTGACCGATGGGGGCCGGGCCAAAGAAAAAGGCCGCTCGATCGGAGCGGCCTTTGGCATGTCGTATGGGGCGGGCGTTCAGAAGCCGAGGCCTGCATACTTGTTCTTGAACTTGGACACGCGGCCACCGGTATCCATGAGGCGCGCGCCGCCACCGGTCCAGGCCGGGTGCACCGACGGGTCGATGTCGAGCGACAGCTGGTCGCCTTCGCTGCCCCATGTCGATTTCATCTGGACCACGGTGCCGTCGGTCATTTTCACATCGATGATGTGGTAGTCGGGATGCGTATCGGCCTTCATGCCTTGGCTCCTTCGGACTTGGGTTTGTAGTTGGTGACTTCCGCGATCCGGGCCGATTTGCCGCGGCGGGTGCGGAGGTAGTACAGCTTGGCGCGACGCACGCGACCGCGGCGGACCACGGTGATGCTGTCGATGTTGGTCGAGTAGAGGGGGAACACCCGCTCCACGCCTTCGCCAAAGGAAATCTTGCGAACGGTGAACGAACCGGCGATGCCCGTCCCGTTGTTGCGCGCGATGCACACACCTTCGTAGTTTTGAACACGGGTGCGTGTGCCTTCGGTCACGCGAAAGCCGACGCGGATCGTGTCACCGGCTTTGAAGTCGGGGATGTCTTTCCCCAGGGCGGCGATTTGCTCCGCCTCGATTTGTGCGATCAGGTCCATTGACCATCACTCCTATCTGCTCGCGGTTGTGTGTCCGCGAAGGTTTTGCGTGTCCTCAGAGCTCTGTGTCTTCACCGGGTCCGCCATTGCGCCCGCCAGAGGTCAGGTCATCATTCCTTGTTGCATACCCTGATGATGCGTCACCGTGCCGAAGAAGGCACCACAGCAATAGGGCTCCGGCCCGGTGTCCCGAGTCGGAATGGGCGGTGTATAGGGGGGCGGGCGGTGCCGATCAAGAGGATTTGTGGCGCTCAGAGCATGGCCGTCTGGTAGATCAGAAAGCCGATGATTGCGAGGATCATCACGAAGATGAACCGCTCCATCCCGATCGTTAAATGGACGAACAGCTCAAAGATCACCTGCAAGGTCAAATACGCGCCAATGACTGCGGCCAGTGCCGCGATCCAGCGGATAATGTCCCACAGGCTCTCGTTTCCCGGTGGGAAGGCCCCACCGTAGAAAAACAAAAGAAGCGCCACAGCGGTGACGCCACCAAAGATCCACAGGCCAATGAGCGTGATGCCTGCATCCTCTGGATCACGTTTGGGAAACAGCCTCACGGCTTGGCCTTGTGCGCGGCCCAGAGGTCGGGGCGGCGGTCTTGGGTCAGGCGTTCGGACTGTGCGCGGCGCCACGCTTCGACATTGCCGTGATGCCCGGACATCAGGATATCGGGGATGTCGCGCCCCTCCCATGTGGCGGGGCGGGTGTATTGGGGATGTTCGAGCAGGCCGTTTGAATGGCTTTCCTCCACCGCGCTTTCCGCATTGCCCAGCACACCCGGCAGCAGGCGCACGGTCGCGTCCAGCATGGCCTGCGCCGCAATCTCGCCGCCGGTCATCACAAAGTCGCCCAGGGACACTTCGGTGACGTTCCAATGTTCCAGCACGCGTTCATCCACGCCCTCGAACCGGCCGCACAGCATCGTCACCCCGTCACAGCGCGCCAGATCGCGCGCCATGGCCTGATCAAAGCGGCGGCCGCGGGGCGACATGTAAAGGATCGGCCAACGCCCGCGTGCGTGGGCCTGCGCCTCACTCAATGCCGCATGCACGACATCGGCGCGCAGGACCATGCCCGCGCCGCCGCCTGCGGGGGTGTCATCGACGTTGCGGTGTTTGCCGATCCCGTGGGTACGCAGGTCGTGCGTGTGCAACTGCCACTTGCCGTCCTGCAACGCCTTGCCGGTCAGTGACGCGCCCAGCACACCGGGAAAGGTGTCGGGAAACAGGGTCACGACCCGCGCCTGCCAGATACCGACGAGATCGGGTGTCTCGTCCATCAGCGAAGATGGCCGCAAGGTCGGGCGGATCGCCTTGCGACCATGGGATTTCGGGGCGCTCATGTGGTCCCCACTATCGCGGTCTGTGGACATGCGCGCTTTGCGTCAGGCCAAAGGCGAGCATCAGGACCAGCATGGCCGAGCCGCCATAGCTGACCAGCGGCAGCGGCACCCCCACAACAGGGGCCAACCCCATGACCATCGACATGTTCACCGCAAAGAACAGGAAGAAGTTGAGCGCGATGCCCAGGGTCAGAAGCGATGAAAACCGGTCCTTGTTGCCCAGTGCAGACACCACGCAGAAGAGGATGATCAGCGCATAGAGCAGCAGCAGGGAAAACGCGCCGACAAAGCCGAATTCTTCGGCCAGCGTGGTAAAGATGAAGTCGGTGTGTTTCTCGGGCAGGAAGTTCAACCGGCTTTGCGTGCCTTGCATGAACCCCCGTCCGGTCCACCCGCCGGAGCCAAGCGCGATCTTGGATTGCGTGATGTGATAGCCCGCGCCAAGCGGGTCCGACGCAGGGTCAAGGAACGTGTCGATCCGCCGGAACTGATAGTCCTTGAGCAGTTGCCATTCGGTGCTGCGCGATTGGAACACGGCGGTGATCAGCCCCCCGACGGAGGCAAAGACGGCGGCGAAATAGGCCCAGTGCACACCGGCCAGAAACATAAGCCCGCCGCCCGCTGCCATCAGCAGGATCGACGTGCCAAGGTCCGGCTGGCGCAGCACAAGTGCGGTGGGCAGCAGGATCAGCACAACCGGGATCAGCACCCAGATGGGCTTGGATTTCTTGTGCGACGGCAGCCAGTCGTAATAGGCCGCGAGGATCATCACGAGCGTGACCTTGGTCAGCTCGGACGGTTGCAGGCGCATGAACCCCAGATCAATCCACCGCTGCGCGCCCATGCCCACAGAGCCAAAGAATTCGACCCCCAGAAGCAGCACCAGAGACCCGCCATAGGCCACGC
Organism: Tateyamaria rhodophyticola; assembly: GCF_047777875.1. GTDB lineage: Bacteria > Pseudomonadota > Alphaproteobacteria > Rhodobacterales > Rhodobacteraceae > Tateyamaria. Next base: position 2,530,070 of record NZ_CP180519.1, read on the forward strand.
CCGCAAGGTTGCGCCAGAACCAGATCGGCACCATCGCCACGATCAGCATCAGCACGAAACCCATGGCAAAGCGCTTCATCTGCGGTTCGGCCCATGGGGTGATGGAACCGCCTGCCACCGAATAGAGCATCAGGAACCCGACACCCGCCACCGCCGTCAGCAACAGCGCCAGCGGCCAGTTCAGATACAGGACCTTGCGCGGGCCGGCGGGGACATATTTGACCGTATATTCAAGATAACTCATGCCTGATCGCTTCCTGCGATATTGGCGATGGGCTGCATTTCGCGCAGCGCACGTTGCTGTTCGCGGATGCGGCCGCGGTCCTTGGTCGGGTAGGCCTCGACCGACGGCTCGCCGCCATAGAGCGCCTGAAGCGTGATGTCGCGTGCGATGGGGGCCGCCGCCTTGGAGCCGCCGCCGCCATGTTCGACCACCACGGACACCGCGTATTTCGGGTTGTCGTAGGGCGCGAAGTTCACAAACAGCGCATGGTCGCGCCGTTCCCAGGGCAGGTCTTCGTTGCGGGTCACGCCGCGTGCGCGTTCTGCGGCGCTGATGTTGCGGACCTGGCTGGTGCCGGTCTTGCCCGCCATGCGCATCGCGTCCTCGATAATACGGCTGCCATAGGCGGTGCCGCGCCGGTCGTTGACGACCGCGTACATGGCGCGGCGCATCTTGCGCAGGTTGTTTTCGTTCATGCCCATGTCGGCACCACGCCCGGAGGGTTGTTCCACCCCGTTCACCGACTTGATCAGGCGTGGTCGGACGGCACGGCCCGTGGCCAGCCGCGCGGTCATCACGCACAGCTGCAAGGGCGAGGCCAGCATATAGCCCTGACCGATGGAGGCGTTGACCGTGTCACCGATGACCCAGTCGGCACCGTGGGTCTGTGCCTTCCAATTCTTGGTGGGCGTCAGGCCGCGCGCAACGGCGGACATCGGCACGTCATGCCGTTCGCCCAGCCCAAAGCGGTTGGCCATGGCCGTGATCTTTTCGATCCCGACCTTGAGGGCCAGATCGTAATAGTAGACGTCGCAGGATTGCTTGAGCGAGTTTTGCAGATCGACCCAGCCGTGGCCTGCGCGCTTCCAGCAGTGGAACTTGCGCGAGGCCACTTCGAGATGGCCGGGGCAATACACCGTCTCATCCGGTCCGATCAGCCCCTCTTCGAGTGCTGCCATCGCGGTGATCATCTTGAAGGTGGAGCCGGGCGGGTAGGTGCCTTGCACCGTCTTGGACGCCAGCGGGCGATATTTATTGCCGGTCAGCGCGTTGTAATCCGCGCTGGAAATGCCACGCACAAACAGGTTCGGATCATAGGTCGGCGCCGAGGCGACCGCCACCAGATCACCGCTTTCAAGGTCCATGACAACCGCGCTGGCGCTTTCGGTGGCAATGCGCGCCTGCACATAGCTTTGCAGCTCGGCGTTCACGGTCAATTGCAGGTCGGACCCGGCCAGGCCCTCACGCCGGTCCAGTTCGCGCATCACGCGGCCTGCGGCGTTGACCTCCACCCGCTTGGCCCCGGCCTTGCCGCGCAGTTCGTCCTCAAGCTTGGTTTCGACACCGACCTTGCCGATCTGGAACCGCGGGATGCGGAGCAGTTGATCCGGGTCCTCGATCCGTTCGAGGTCATAGTCGCTGACCGGACCGACATAGCCCAGCACATGCGCAAAATCAGACCCGCGCGGATAGACCCGGCTAAGCCCGACCTCGGGCGTGATGCCGGGCAGGGCGGGGGCGTTGACCGACACGCGGCTCAGATCGTCCCAGGACACTTCGTCCGCCACGGTGACGGGCAGGAACGGCGGGGATCGCTTGATCTCGGCGCGGGCCCGTTCGAGATCGTCGGGATCCAGTTCGATCACTTGCGCCAACCGGTCCAGAACGGCGTCCACATCGCCCGCATCCTCGCGCACGATCACGATGCGGTAGCTGGGCACATTGCGGGCAAGCGGCATGCCGTTGCGGTCGAACACTTCGCCCCGCGCGGGCGGAATGAGGCGGATGTTGATCCGGTTTTCCTCGGCCAGCAGGCGGAATTGGTCCGCCTGATCCACCTGCAGGTACTGCATCCGCACGCCAAGCGCGCCGACAAAGGCCAGCTGCACCCCGCCCAGAAGGGCGGCGCGGCGGCTGATCAGCCGGTGACTGGCTTCGGTATCGACGCGGGGCCGTTTCATGTGCGTACTCCTGACCCGTCAATATCATGCGGCGCGGATTTGCGCACGCCCATCAGGGCATGTGTGACCGCCACAACGACCGGATATGCCAGAACTGTGATCACGATTTGGCCAAGGGCGGGGATGAGTGCGGGCGTTTCGACCAGCAAAACCGCCAGAACCAACCGGTATCCGATGCCGATGCCCACGATCCATGCCGCGGCCGAGGCAAACTCGGCCATCAGGCTGGCGTCGCGCAGGCTGCGGGCCTGTGTCTGCATGCTGGCGCAGGCAATCAGCGCCAGCACCGCCCACAGCCCCGGAGGCCGCTGCAACAACAGGTCCGCCAGCAGAAAGCAGCCCCCAAGCAGCAGAACCGGCACATAGTCGGGCCGCCGCACGGACCACGCAATCGCAAAGGTCAGGATCAGGTCGGGCCAGATCCACCCGCCCGTCGCCGTCTGGAGCGGCAGCATGTGGAAGAACAGGATGATCAGCACCAGCAGCACAAAGGCCGCGCGCATGGTCCACAGACGGGACGGGGCCAGATCGCTCATTCCGGCGCCTCCTCTTCCTGCAGGAGCGCGGCGGCGTCCGGGGCGAGCACGTCCGTGGTGTCGGACACCGGTTCGGTGCCGTAATGGCGCAGCACGCGCAGGAATTCGAGCCGCTCGTAATCGGCGGCAAGGCGCACGCGCAAGCGGCCACCGGGGTCTTCGGCCACCTGACCGATCAGCAGGCCCGCCGGGAACACACCGCCATCGCCGCTGGTGATCACACGGTCGCCCGCGCGCACCAGATCGGGGTTTTCGAGAAAGTCGATGGGCGGGGCGGCGGTGTTGTCGCCCGCGACAATCGCCTTTTGCCCCGAGGGCTGGATCACGGCAGGCACGCGGCTGGAGGCGTCGGTGACCATGATCACGCGGGCGGTGTTCTGCGCCACACCGGACACGCGACCCACGAGGCCGATGCCATCCATCGTGGCCCAGCCTTCGACAATGCCGTCCCGCGCGCCCACGTTCAGCAGCACCGACTGCCGGAAGGGCGAGCCGCTGTCTGCCAGCACCACGCCGGTGATATAGGTCAGGCGCGGATCAAGCCGCACGTTGTTGAGGTCCAGCAGCCGCGCGTTTTCCTGCTCCAGCTGTAGCGCCGCCTCTTTCCACGCCTCCATCTGGCGCAGTTCGCGCCGCAGTTCGGCGTTTTGCTCGGCAATGCGCCGGTAGCTCTGGAAATCGCGGAACAGGTTGATCGTGCCGGTGACGGGCGCCATGGCCCAATCCATGTTGGGCACGATACGGTCGGTGACCTGTGCGCGGAACCGTTCCACCCGCGGGCTGTCGATGCGCCACAAAAGGAATGTCCCGGTCAGCGCAAGGATCAGCACAGCCAAAATCAGCCGCCGCAGCGGGCCGCCGTAGTCAACGCTGTTGCGGTCCTTTGCCAAGGTGCAGTCACCTCACATCTGTCGCGTGCGCGATGGTCGTAGATTTGGCGCGCCGGGGCAAGCCCGGTGCCCTGCGCTTAACTGTCGTAATCGATGGCGTGGCGCAGCTGTTTTTCGTATTCCAGCGCCTTGCCGGTGCCAAGTGCCACGCAGTTCAGGCTCTCATCCGCGATCGACACGGCCAGACCCGTCTGTTCCCGCAGGGCGAGGTCCAGATCACCCAGAAGCGCCCCGCCACCGGTCAGCATCACGCCCCGGTCCACGATGTCCGCCGCGAGATCCGGCGGTGTGGTTTCCAATGCGGTCATCACCGCTTCGCAGATTTGCTGGACGGGTTCGGCCAAGGCTTCGGCAATCTGCGCTTGGGTTACTTCGATCTCCTTGGGCACGCCGTTCAGAAGGTCGCGGCCCCGGATCTGCATCGAGGTGCCGCGCCCGTCGTCGGGCATGCGGGCGGTGCCGATGGAGGTCTTGATCCGTTCGGCGGTGGTTTCACCCACAAGCAGGTTTTGCTGGCGCCGCAGATAGCTGATGATCGCCTCGTCCATACGGTCGCCACCGACCCGGACCGAGCGGGCATAGACGATATCGCCAAGCGACAGAACCGCCACTTCGGTGGTGCCGCCGCCGATATCGACAACCATGTTGCCAGTTGGATCGGTGATGGGCATGCCTGCGCCGATGGCCGCCGCGATGGGTTCTGCGATCAGGCCTGCGCGGCGGGCCCCTGCGGACAGCACCGACTGGCGGATCGCGCGCTTTTCAACGGGGGTCGCGCCGTGCGGGACGCAGACGATGATTTTCGGCTTCGAGAAGGTCGAGCGTTTGTGCACCTTGCGGATGAAGTGCTTGATCATCTCTTCGGCGGTATCGAAGTCGGCGATGACCCCTTCGCGCATCGGGCGGATTGCTTCGATGGACCCGGGCGTCCGGCCCAGCATCAGTTTGGCGTCTTCGCCCACGGCGAGCACCTTTTTCACGCCGTCCTTGACGTGATAGGCCACCACGGAGGGTTCAGACAGGATCACGCCGCGCCCCTTGACGTAGACAAGCGTATTGGCCGTGCCCAGATCAATCGCCATGTCCGACGAAAAGAGCCCACCGAAATTTCCGAAAACCGACATACCGCATCCGCCTGTGGTTGTGCCCCAATTGCTTTGGGTCCACGACTCGGTCAGAGGCGCAAACCGCCCGTCTTATACGGCTGAGGTCTGAAAGGTGAAAGGGCTGAATACGCCCGCCTGTCGGCAAGAGATCGCCAAGAACGGGGGGATCGGCGCGGAATTTGGAAAAGGGCGCGCATGAACACCGCGGATGGGGTGTATGGCTTGTGTCGCTGAGGGTTGCGCATCTGCAGGCAGGGGCTCTGTCACGGGGAGGCACGGATGCTCAAATCCCTCCGTATCGCCGCAACCAAGCGGGCCTTTGGGTCCATCACGTTCAACGATCCGGGCGCGGTCCACAGTTTTGACGGTGTTGATGGCCCAATGTGGTGCAATTGGGGATCAACCTGTCCACGGCGGATGCCGGACGTGATGAACGCGTCGACAAGGTGAGTGAACTGGTGCGCCATGCTGTCATCCGCTGCGTGCGGATGTTGATCCCGGCGCGCGGAGTTCCGTGCGGTGTTGTAGGGTGGGCAATACTGCCCACCCCGTTTGGATCAGGTCACGTCCTTGTAGCTGATCTCGGCCTTGTCGGTGCCGCCTTTTTCGCGGCGCACCAGCAGGCGGTTGAGCGCATGAACGTAAGCCTTGGCGCTGGCCACAACTGTATCGGTGTCCGCAGACTGACCCGTGACGATGCGCCCGTTTTCTTCCATGCGCACGGACACAGTGGCCTGTGCGTCGGTGCCTTCGGTTACGGCGTGCACCTGATAGAGTTGCAGCCGCGCCTCGTGCGGGAACAGCGCCTTGACTGCGTTGAAGGTCGCATCCACAGGCCCGTCGCCGGTTTGGGTCGTCATCTTGGCCTCGCCGTCGATCACCAGCACCATGTCGGCCACTTGCGGCCCTTCAGTGCCGCAGCGCACGGCGAGTTTTTCGATGACCAGACGTTCTTCGTCGGGGTCGGTGGAGGTGCGCATGAGGGCGACGAGATCGTCGTCAAACACCTCTTTCTTGCGGTCGGCCAGGTCCTTGAACCGGACAAAGATGTCCTTGAGCTGGTTGTCACCGACCTCAAACCCCAACTCTTCCAGCTTGGCCCGCAGCGCGGCACGACCCGAATGCTTGCCCAAGGGCAGGGACGTGCCGGAAAGCCCTACATCTTCGGGGCGCATGATCTCGAACGTCTCGGCGTTCTTGAGCATGCCGTCCTGATGGATGCCGGATTCGTGGGCAAAGGCGTTCTTGCCCACGATCGCCTTGTTGAACTGGACCGGAAAGCCCGAGACCGTGGCGACGCGGCGCGAGATGTTCATGATCTTGCGCGTGTCGATGCCGGTGTCGAACGGCATGATGTCGCCGCGCACCTTGAGCGCCATCACCACCTCTTCGAGGGCGGTGTTGCCTGCCCGTTCGCCCAGACCGTTGATCGTGCATTCGATCTGGCGCGCGCCCGCCTCGACCGCGGCGAGGCTGTTGGCCGTGGCCATGCCCAGATCGTTGTGACAATGCGTGGCAAAGATCACCTCATCCGCGCCGGGCACACGGTCGATCAGGTCGCGGATCAGATCGGCGCTTTCACGCGGGGCGGTATAGCCCACGGTGTCAGGGATGTTGATCGTCGTCGCCCCTGCCTTGATCGCGATTTCGACGACGCGGCACAGGTAGTCCATTTCGGTGCGGGTGGCGTCCATGGGCGACCATTGCACGTTGTCGCACAGGTTGCGGGCGTGGGTGACCGTCTGTTCGATCCGCTCGGCCATTTCGTCCATCGTGAGGTTGGGGATCGCGCGGTGCAGCGGCGACGTGCCGATGAACGTGTGGATGCGGGGGCGTTTGGCATGTTTCACCGCCTCCCAGCAGCGGTCGATATCGCCCAGCTGCGCGCGGGCCAGCCCGCAGATCACCGCATTTTCCGCCTGTCTGGCGATTTCGCTCACCGCGTTGAAATCGCCTTCGGAGGCGATGGGAAAACCCGCTTCGATGATGTCCACGCCCATTTCGTCGAGCAGGCCCGCGATTTCGAGTTTTTCCGCGTGGGTCATCGTGGCGCCGGGCGATTGTTCGCCGTCGCGCAAGGTCGTGTCAAAAATGACAACTCTGTCTTTGGTCATGTCTCTGATTTCCGATTTGTCTGCTTCGTGTTCCGTGGCGCGCAACGCATTCCTCTGAGCAGGCGCGCCGATGGGTGCGCTCAGAGGCGGATTAGAAGCAGGAGGCCACGCAGAAGCGCGCCCGAGGGGCGTGCGGTCAGGATATGCGTGGTCTGTGTCATGGGTGCTTTATACCGCGCCTTTGGCAAATGGGAAGGCTGGAAATTGCGGGTGTTGCGCGGGCGGCACCTGCGGGAGCCTCCGGCGGGAGTTTATTTGGCGAGATGAAGTTGATGGATCGCATTTGACCGCTAGCTCGTGCGGCCATGGAAAAGGTTTTGATCATTGGCGCGTCGGGTGGGATCGGGTCCGCTCTGGCTGCGGGCTATGCGGCGCGAGGGGCGCATGTCGATACGCTGTCGCGGTCTGTGGATGGGTTTGATGTGACGGATGCGGCGTCGGTCGCGTCACATCTGTCCGGGCGGTCCGGTTATGAGCGGGTGGTTGTGGCCACCGGGGCGTTGGAGATTGGCGGAGCCGCGCCTGAAAAGACGATCAAGGGGCTGAGCGCGCAGGCGATGCTGGATCAGTATGCGTTGAATGCGGTGGGCCCGGCGCTGGTCCTGAGCCATGTGGCCGGGTTGGTGCCGCGGGATGCGCCGTCGGTGGTTGCGGTTCTGTCGGCGCGGGTCGGGTCGATCGGGGACAACCGGATTGGCGGCTGGATCAGTTATCGCAGCGCCAAGGCCGCCGTGAACCAGGTGGTGCGGACCGCAGCGGTCGAGATCGCGCGCACGCACAAGGAAGCGGCGGTTGTGGCCTTGCATCCCGGCACCGTCGCAACGGCATTCACCGAAAAGTATCTGGGCCGCCATCCGGCAGTCTCGGCGGAGGCGGCGGCGGCCAACCTGATTGCGGTGATGGACGGGCTTGGTCCCGCGCAATCGGGCGGATTTTATGATTATAGCGGTGCGGAGGTGCCTTGGTGAGCCGGCTCGTTCTTGTTCTTGGCGATCAGTTGTCCGAAGACGTGGCCGCCTTGGCGGCGGCGGACAAGGACCGGGACGTCGTGGTGATGGCAGAGGTTGCGGCAGAAGGCACTTATGTGCCGCACCACCCCAAAAAGATTGTCCTGATCCTTGCCGCGATGCGCAAATTTGCTGCGCGGCTGCGTGCGGCCGGGTGGCAGGTGGCTTATTCCGAGCTTGATGACAGCGACAACACGCAATCCATTCCCGGCGAATTGATCCGGCGGGCCGCACAGTTTGGCGCGTCGGAGGTTCTTGCCACGGAGCCGGGGGAGTTTCGGCTGATAGCGGCGCTGGAAGAGTGTCCGCTCAAGGTTCAGATGCTGGAAGATACGCGGTTCATCGCGTCGCATGCGGAGTTCGACAGCTGGGCAGAGGGCCGAAAGGCGCTGCGGATGGAGTACTTCTATCGCGAGATGCGGCGCAAGACGGGTCTGATGATGGAGGGGGATGATCCGGCGGGCGGGCAGTGGAACTATGACCACGACAACCGCAAGCCCGCCAAGGACGGCGTCGATTACGCGGGTCCGATGCACTTTACGCCGGACGACACGGTCGAGGCGGTGATTGACATGGTCGAGCGCCGCTTTGGCAATCATTTCGGGGACGCGCGCCCGTTCTGGTTCGCGACGGATCAGGGGCAGGCCCGTCAGGCGCTGTCGTTTTTCATCCGTGAGGCGTTGCCGAAATTCGGGGATTATCAGGATGCGATGCTGGCAGATCACCGGTTTCTGTATCATGCGCTGGTGTCGCCCTATGTGAACATTGGCCTGCTGGATCCGCTGGAGGTCTGTCAGGCCGCCGAAGACGCCTGGCGCGCGGGCGACGTGCCGATCAACGCGGCCGAAGGGTTCATCCGCCAGATCATAGGTTGGCGCGAATACATGCGCGGCATCTACTATCACGAAGGGCCCGATTACGCGGCGCGCAACGGGTTGGGGCATGATCGCAAGCTGCCGGATTTCTTCTGGGGGTCGGAAACGCGGATGCGCTGCGTGTCCAAGGCGATCGAGCAGACGGGCGAAGAGGCATATGCCCACCATATCCAGCGGCTGATGGTGACGGGGAATTTCGCACTGATCGCCGGGCTGGACCCGGCGCAGGTGTCCGAATGGTATCTGGCCGTCTATGCGGATGCGTTTGAATGGGTCGAAGCGCCCAATGTCGTGGGCATGTCGCAATTTGCCGATGGCGGTGTGATCGCGTCGAAACCCTATGTGTCGTCAGGCGCATATATCAACCGCATGTCAGATTATTGCAAAGGGTGCCATTACAAGGTGAGCGTCAAGACCGGCGAAACGGCGTGCCCGTTCAACGTGCTCTACTGGCATTTCCTCGACCGGCACCGGGACCGCTTTTCCAACAATGCGCGCATGGGAAACATGTACCGCACGTGGGACCGGATGGACGCGGAACGACGCGAGACGGTGCTGGCGGATGCGCAGGCGTTTCTGGACAGGATGGACCGGGGCGATCTGGTCTGACGCGGGCCAGCGCTCACTCCGGTGCCGCGACGCAGGCCTCGAACGCGTCAATGTCCCGTGCGTCCGAGATGTTTGGGCTGCACGCGGTGACCGTTTGAACACATGCCATGTCGAGGCTGGGGAACTGGCACGCCGTCATCGCCGCAAGCATGGCCTGTGACGCGGCATCTTCCCATGCGGCGCCTGCTGGCACGCCTTCGATATTGAGGCCAAGCGCCTGCGCGATGGGCAACTTGGCATCGGCCATGCTCCATTCCGTCTGGATCACCGGGCCGTCCTGCACCGTGATCTCCAGCGCAACAGAAGGTGCGGCCAGGATGTCGGCGAGCGTGCCAACCGGCACTTGCCCCTCGCCATGCCAGAGCCGGTCGCGCACCGCCCGGCCGGTTGATCGTGCGTATTCCACGATACGTCCCTGTTCGGTGCGCGCCACGACCGTCTTGGGGGCAAAGCCCTGGGGCGTGACGATCACGACAGGCCCTTCACGGGCCACATCGCCCACGTCCTCGGACAAGGTATAGAGCGCCATGACACGGCCCAGCGGGTTCCGATAGAGATGCAGCCCGAACCCGTCCGCGTTCACAACCCGCGCCAGCTTGGTCTCAAATCCGTCAATCGGATCCTGCCAGCCCTCGACAAAGGTCCACTCGGCCAAAGCCGGGCGTGCCAAAAGCATGAAAAGCACAAGGATACATGCCTCTCTTGGCCGGAAATACCACGGGGGAGCGCCAGAGGCGCGGGGGCAGCGCCCCCATGTGGCGCGCATCAGCTTTCGTCGGCGAGGGCGCCGCTGCTCCACTCGCCGGTGGCCTCCTCGCCTGTGGCATAACGCATGGTGCCGACGCCCTGACGCTTGCCTGCCTTGAACGTGCCCTCGTAGACGTCCCCGTTGGCATAGGTCGCAACGCCTGTGCCGTCGATTTCGCCGTTGGTCCATTCGCCTTCGTAGACAAAGCCCGACGCCATCACGATCTTGCCCGTTCCGTGACGCTGGCCGTTTTCGAACTGGCCTTCATAGACGGTGCCATCGGGATAGGTGGCTGTGCCCATGCCGTGGCGCTGGCCGTCCTGCCACGCGCCCTCATACCGGTAGCCATCGGCATAGGTCATGACGCCCATGCCGTGGTTTCGGGCATTCTTGAATTCACCTTCGTACACCACGCCGTTGGGGTATGTCGCCCGACCGGTCCCTTCGATCACACCCGCAACCCAGTCCCCTTCATAGGTGGAGCCGTCGGTATAGGTGATCTTGCCTTTGCCGTGGGACAGATCGTCCCGGAACGCGCCTTCGTAGATCGCCCCATCGGGATAGGTGACGCGGCCCTGACCGGCGATCTGTCCGTCGGCCCATTCACCCACATACAGATACCCGTCCGTCCCGGTGAATGTGCCCGTGCCGTGGCGGCGGTCGTCGCGAAACTCGCCTTCGTAGATGTCGCCATTGGCATAGGTCACCTTGCCCGTACCCTCGCGCTTGCCCGACACCAGCGTGCCTTCGTAAACATCGCCATTGGGTTGGGTCAGCGCGCCTTTGCCGTCGATCTGGCCGTCTTTCCAAAGACCGACATAGATCAGCCCGTCCGGCATGGTCAGCGTGCCGGTGCCCTGCCGTTTGCCGTCCGCGATCTGACCGTCATAGACCGCGCCATCGGGATAGGTGATGACCCCCGTGCCCTGTTTGATGCCGTCGACCCAGTCACCCTTGTATTCATAACCGCCGGGGCTTTGCATGACGCCCTTGCCGTGGTGCTTGGCATTGCGGAACTCACCTTCGTAGCGCACGCCATTGGCATAAAGTGCCACGCCCTCACCGATGATTGCACCCGCCTGCCACGTGCCCTCGTAGGTGCCGCCATCGGCAAAGGTGATCTTGCCAAACCCGTCCGGCTTGCCCTTGGCAAAGCTGCCTTCATAGACCGACCCGTTGGGGAAACGCGCAACACCCGCGCCCTTGATCTCGCCATCCACCCATTCGCCGGAATATTCATAGCCGTTTGGCAGCCGGTAGGTGCCTTCCCCATGCTGCAACCCACCGCGGAAGGTCCCCTCATAAATGCCGCCATCGTCATATTGCTTGGTCAGCACCTGACCGCTCTGGGCGAACGCCAGTGCCGGCATGAGTGTGAAGGCCATGATCAAACTGCGAGCGCGCATGTGTCACCTTATCCAGAATCTGTGCCCCGCAGCAGGGGGCGGGACGTCGCAAAGGTTAGGACAGGGGCGGGCAAGGGGCAATGCCCTTGACCTATCCGTGACCGGCCTTTGGCACATCTCGTCACGGGTGGGTTCCCTCGGCTGGTCATTCTGCTACATCACGGCACGCGAACAGGAGGGCTGACATGGCCGACACATTCCGGATCACCCTTGCCCAGTTGAACCCTGTTGTGGGCGACATCACCGGTAACGCGGCCAAGGCGCGCAGCGCGTGGGAGGCTGGCCGCGACGCAGGCGCCGACCTGGTCGCGCTGCCCGAGATGTTTCTGGTGGGCTACAACGCGCAGGACCTCGTGATGAAGCCCGCATTTCACACCGCGGCAATGCAGGCGGCAGAGGCGTTGGCGGCAGAGTGCGCCGACGGCCCCGCGCTTGCCATTGGCTGCCCGTGGGCCGAAGGCACCGAGCTTTATAACGCGTATCTCATCTGCAAGGGCGGCAAGATCGCGAGCCGCGTGCTCAAGCACCATCTGCCGAACGAGACGGTCTTTGACGAGGTGCGCGTGTTCGATGCGGGCCCGCTGGGTGGGCCGTATTCGGTTGGCAACACGCGCGTCGGCTCGCCTGTGTGCGAGGATGCATGGCATCCGGACGTGGCCGAAACGCTAGAGGAGACGGGGGCCGAATTCCTGCTCGTGCCCAATGGCTCGCCCTACTACCGGGGCAAATATGAGACCCGGCTGAACCACATGGTGGCGCGCGTGGTTGAGACGGGTCTGCCGCTGATTTACCTCAACATGGTCGGCGGACAGGATGATCAGGTGTTCGACGGCGGCAGCTTTGCGCTGAACCCCGGCGGCAAGCTGGCGCTGCAACTGCCCGTGTTCGACGAAGTTGTCACCCATGTGGACCTGAGCCGAACCCCCGAGGGCTGGCGCGTGGTCGAGGGCGACATCACGGCCCACCCGGACGCGTGGGAACAGGACTACCGCACCATGGTCCTGTCCTTGCGGGACTACTGTGGCAAGACGGGGTTCAAACAGGTCCTTCTGGGCATGTCGGGTGGCGTGGACAGCGCGTTGGTCGCGACCATCGCCGCCGATGCGCTGGGCCCCGAAAACGTGCGCTGCGTGATGCTGCCGTCGGAATACACATCCCCGCATTCGCTTGAGGATGCAGAGGCCTGCGCCAAGGCGCTGGGTGTGCGCTATGATTACGTGCCCATCGCCGACACCCGCGCTGCCGTCACGTCCACTCTCGCACCGCTTTTTGAGGGCACCGAAGAGGGTCTGACCGAGGAAAACATCCAGAGCCGCATTCGCGGCCTCCTGCTCATGGCGCTGAGCAACAAGTTCGGCGAAATGCTGCTGACCACGGGAAACAAGTCAGAGGTCGCAGTGGGCTATGCCACGATCTACGGCGACATGTCGGGCGGCTACAATCCGATCAAGGACCTCTACAAGACGCGCGTGTTCGAGACCTGCCGCTGGCGCAATGCCAATCACCGGGACTGGATGATGGGCAACGCGGGCGAGGTCATCCCCGAACGGATCATCAGCAAGCCGCCAAGCGCCGAGTTGCGCGAGGACCAGAAGGACAGCGACAGCCTTCCGGATTATCCCGAGCTGGACGCGCTGCTGGAAATCCTTGTGGATGACGATGGCTCCATCGCCGATTGCGTGGCGGCAGGATATGACGCGGAGACGGCGCGCAAGATCGAACGCCTGATCTATCTCAGCGAATACAAGCGGTTCCAGTCCGCCCCGGGCGCGCGCCTGACCAAAGCTGCGTTCTGGCTCGACCGCCGCTACCCAATCGTGAACCGCTGGCGCGATCCTTCTTGAGCCGTCTGCCAGACCCGCTGGTCCTGCACGTGATCCCGGCCAGGATGCGGCGCACGGGGTGGTCGTCGATCACGCTGGGCGTGTTCCTGACGGGCATCTGCGCGGTGGTGTACCTGTTTGGCGCGTTCTTTCCGCTGTTCTTTGGCCTGTTTCTGGTGATCGGCCTTTTGTTGACCGGCCTTGGTCTTTTGAACCTCGGGATCGCGCGCGGGCGGCCCGTGGCCTTGCGGATCGACCGGCATGGCATGTCCGGATACTACGTGCCGACGCTGAACTGGACCGACATCCTGCGGTTCGGGCGCACCGCGCCGGGCAGCCAGACACTGGCCATCGAACTTTTTGACCGGGCCGAGGTGCGGCGGCGGCAGACGTCGCTGATGTGGCGGTTCAACCTGCGCCTGCCGCTTGGCGGCAATTGGCATATTGTCGTGCCGGGCGAGGTGCTGGAGCATGATCTGGACCGGATCGTGGCCACGGCCAAACGGTTCCACAGCGCGGCCATGGCGCGTGATCAGGGGAAAACGGGAATGTGACTTGAGCAGGCCACGCGGGGTGCGCATCGTAGACGCATCTCATGTTGGAGCGCCCGATGTTTTTCCGTCCCGTCCTGTTTGTCCTTTCGCTGCTGCTGATGCCCTTGCCCGTGTTGGCCTGCGGTCCGGATACGAATTGCGATATCGGAGACCGGCATTACAGGATCGCCATGCCGGACGGGCATGATGGGGTCACGCCGGTGGGGGCCATCGTCTTTGCCCACGGCTATCGCGGATCGGCGCGCGGGGCGATGAACAACGGCAATCTGCGGCGCATGGTGTCGGATATGGGGCTTGCCCTGATCGCGGTGAAATCAGCCGGTGATGACTGGGACATCCCCGGCACGCCCAGCAATGTGCGCAGCACGGGCGCCGCGGAGATCGCCTATTTCGATGCGGTTGTGGCCGATGCGACGAGCCGCTTTGCCATTGATCCTGCACGTCTGATGATGTCGGGGTTTTCGGCCGGTGGCATGGTCATGTGGCAGCTGGCCTGTGACCGGCCGGGCCTGTTTGCCGGGTTTGCGCCGGTGGCGGGCACGTTCTGGCAGGGACCACCCGACACCTGTGTAACGCCAGCCAACGTCGTTCACATCCACGGCACGTCGGACCGCACGGTCCCTTTGGCGGGGCGTCGCATCGCAAGCACAAAGCAAGGGGACGTGCGCGAGGTGTTGGCCATGTACCGCGCCTTTGGCGGCTATGCGGGAGCGACGTCCGCGACAACGGATCGGCTGACCTGTTCGCAGTCTGCGAATGCCGAAGGGCGCATCCTGGATTTCTGCACCTTTGACGGCGGGCATTCGTTCAGCCGGACGTTCCTGTCCCATGCGTGGGGGCGGCTGGAAGCGGCTGGCGCGCTCTAGCGCCCTATTCCCACCACCGATCAACCGCCGCGATGTCGTCGTCGGACCAGCCAAAATGGTGCGCAAATTCGTGGATCACCACATGGGCCACCAAGTCGCGCAGGCTCACACCGGGCCGGTCCTGCAATTCATCAAGAATGGGCGCGCGGTAAAGCCAGACGATGTCGGGATAAGGGGAGGGGTCCGCCGCACTCTTGAGGGGCAGGGGCGTTCCGTCATAGAGGCCGGTCAGGTCCAGAGGATCGTCGATCCCGAGATCGCGCAGCACGTCGTCCGGGGGCCAGTCGATCACCTGCACCGCAACGGCGCGCGCATGGTCGCGGAAGGGCTGTGGCAGCCCCTCCACCGTGTCCTCGGCCAGCGCGGCGATGGCCGCGAGGCTGGGCTCTGCCGTGTCCGTCAGAGCGTCAGCTGATAGCTGTGCGGCGTATAGCGGTAACCTTCGCCCGCCCGCTCCACATAGCCGAAGGCGGGCCAGGGCATGTGGTAGCTGGAGAACGGCACACCGTCCGTCGCCATCATGTCGAGCAGGGTCTTGCGCGTGGCCGCGGCGGCGGCCTTGTCCATGTCAAAGCGGACCTCCCAATCGGGATAGCCCAGCGACCACACGAAGTGGTTGGCAAAATCCGCCCCCAGCAACAGCTGCGCGCCGTCGCTTTCCAGCATGTAGACCATGTGGCCCGGCGTATGCCCGAAGGCCGCCATGCTGGTCACGCCCGACGCGATGCTGGCGCCGTCATCGACCATCGTGAACTGATCCATCAGCGGCTTGACGATGCCATCGAACCGCTCGTTTTCCGCACCCGCCCAGTGGTTCATCTCAACCGCGCCGGCATAGTGCTGTGCGTTGCCATAGGTCGGCGTGCCATCCGTTTGCAGCCCGCCGATATGGTCGCCATGCATGTGGGTGATCACCACCTTGTCGACCTGATCGTCGGTGTAGCCCGCCGCCTCAAGCGCGCTGGTGGTGCCTGCGGGGTTCAGGCCGGTGTCGAACAGGATCAGCTCGGACCCGGTGTTCACCACCACGGGCGTAAAGAAGAACTGGGCCGCGTTCAGGGGCAGGTTGTTGGCGTTCGACACGGCTTCGAATGTTTCCTTGTCGACATTCATGCCAAAGATCGATTGCGGGTCTTCCCGTACGGCGCTGCCTGCCAGCAGGTTGGTGACCTCGAACCCGCCCAGCGTGACGCGTTTGAAGGACGCCTGTGATGCGCCCAGCATGGGGGCTGCGGCGCGGGTTGATGTGGCCGCGGCGGCCAGCGGCAGGGCAGCCGCTCCGGCAAGAGCGGCGCGGCGGGAGATTTTGGGGGTGTGGGACATCGGTCGGATCCTTCCTGTCTGAGGCCCTTAAACATAGTGCATCTGACGCGGCGTCACGGGGAAAGACCCATCGGCACCCGTTCATTTTTGCGAGAGCAGGCGGAAAAAGGTGGAAATCCGATCAGTTGCGCGCGGCATTGTGCGGATGATTTGCGCTGCACCGCGCAGCTGACAGCATGGGAAAACCGCGCCTTCCTGTCGCCGCAGATCGTGCCATGCGGTGAACCGGGCCGCATCTGCCGCAAATTCGGACGCGGTTTTGGCGGAATCGCCGGTCCCTTGGCAACTTTTTGAGACGGTTTGCGAACAAAAGAGCAGGGCCAAAGGGTCGCACTTTTGTTAACCTTCTGAAATCGCTCAAAAACCGGGTTTTGCCTTGTGCGCTAACACATGTTGCGGGGTGCGAAACCCTCTGCTACATCCGCCCTGATTTTCATGCCACGGCTTGCGCTGCGGCGTACCAACGCCCTCGGCGTGTACTCTGTACGCGGCAAACCGGGGCCAGACATCGAAAGGGTGGACGTGTCCGAACCAGCTTCGATTTCAACAGGCATTGCGTCGCGCTATGCGGCAGCGGTCTATGACTTGGCCAAGGACGAAAAGTCCGTCAAAGCCCTGGAAGGGGATATCGATACGCTCAGCACCGCGCTGGCCGACAGCGCCGACTTGAACGCGCTGATCCATTCGCCGGTCTACAGCCGCGAAGAGCAGGCCGCCGCAATCACAGCCGTTGCCAAGAAAGCGGGCCTGTCCGGCCTGATGACCAACACGCTGGCACTGATGGCGGACAAGCGCCGTCTGTTTGTCGTGCCGCAACTGATCGCGGCCCTGCGCGCCATCATCGCCGAAGATAAAGGCGAGGTGACCGCCGAGGTGACGTCGGCCAAGGCGCTGACCAAGGCGCAGTCGGACAAACTTGCCAAGACGCTCAAGGCCCGCATGGGCAAGGACGTTTCCATCACAGCTTCCGTCGATGAAAGCCTCATCGGCGGTTTGATCGTTAAAGTGGGCTCGAAGATGATCGACACGTCGATCCGCTCCAAGCTCGCTTCCCTCCAGAATGCAATGAAAGAGGTCGGATAAATGGGTATCCAAGCAGCAGAGATTTCTGCGATCCTGAAAGACCAGATCAAGAACTTTGGTCAGGAAGCAGAAGTGGCCGAAGTGGGTCGCGTGTTGTCGGTGGGTGACGGGATCGCGCGCGTTTACGGCCTCGACAACTGCCAGGCCGGTGAGATGGTCGAATTTCCCGGTGGCATCATGGGCATGGCCCTGAACCTGGAAAACGACAACGTCGGCGTTGTGATCTTCGGCTCTGACCGGGACATCAAGGAAGGCGACACCGTCAAGCGCACCAACGCCATCGTGGACGTGCCCACGGGCGACGCGCTGCTGGGCCGTGTTGTGGACGGTCTGGGCAACCCGCTGGACGGCAAGGGCCCGATTGAAACGGACACCCGTTCGGTTGCGGACGTCAAAGCCCCTGGCATCATCCCGCGTAAATCGGTGCACGAGCCGATGGCGACCGGCCTCAAGGCCGTGGACGCGATGATCCCGATTGGCCGTGGCCAGCGCGAACTGATCATTGGCGACCGTCAGACCGGTAAGACTGCCGTGGCCCTCGACGCGATCCTGAACCAGAAATCCTACAACGACGCCGCGGGCGATGATGAGAGCAAGAAGCTCTACTGCATCTACGTCGCCGTCGGCCAGAAGCGTTCGACCGTGGCGCAGCTGGTGAAGAAACTCGAAGAGAGCGGCGCGATTGATTATTCGATCGTGGTTGCGGCCACCGCGTCCGATCCCGCACCGATGCAGTTCCTGGCACCTTACGCCGCGACCGCGATGGCCGAGCATTTCCGCGACAATGGCCGCCACGCGCTGATCATCTATGATGACCTGTCCAAGCAGGCCGTGGCGTATCGCCAGATGTCGCTGCTGCTGCGTCGCCCGCCGGGCCGCGAAGCTTATCCTGGCGACGTGTTCTATCTCCATTCGCGCCTGCTGGAGCGGTCTGCGAAGCTGAACGAAGACAACGGCGCAGGTTCGCTGACGGCGTTGCCGATCATCGAAACTCAAGGCGGCGACGTGTCGGCCTTTATCCCGACCAACGTGATTTCGATCACCGATGGCCAGATCTTCCTCGAAACGGAACTGTTCTATCAGGGTATCCGTCCTGCTGTGAACACCGGTCTGTCGGTGTCGCGGGTTGGCTCGTCCGCGCAAACGGATGCGATGTCGTCCGTGGCCGGTCCGGTGAAGCTGAGCCTCGCTCAGTACCGTGAAATGGCGGCGTTCGCGCAGTTCGGTTCCGACCTTGATGCGGCGACACAGCAGCTCTTGAACCGTGGCGCGCGTCTGACCGAGCTGATGAAGCAGGCACAGTATTCGCCGCTGACCAATGCGGAAATCGTCTGCGTGATCTTTGCGGGCACCAACGGCTATCTCGACAAGATCGACGTGTCCGAAGTGGGCAAGTTCGAAGCGGGCCTCCTGAGCTTCCTGCGCTCGCAAAAGGCGGACTTCCTCAAGTGGATCGCGGACGAAGACCCCAAGTTCAAATCGGGTGAAAACGTCGACAAGATGAAGGCGGTTCTCGACGAGTTCGCGTCGACCTACGCATAAGGAGATCGGCACATGCCCAATCTCAAGGACCTGAAAAACAGGATCGCGTCGGTCAAATCGACCCGCAAGATCACCAAGGCCATGCAGATGGTGGCCGCCGCAAAACTGCGGCGGGCACAGGAAGCGGCCGAAAACGCGCGGCCCTATACCGAGCGTTTCAATGGTGTGATGGCGGGCCTCGTGTCGGCCGCGGCCGGATCCGACAGCGCGCCCAAGCTGCTGAGCGGGACAGGGTCGGATCAGACCCACCTGTTGGTGGTGATGACGGCGGAACGTGGCCTGTGCGGTGGTTTCAACACCAACATCGCCAAGCTGGCGCGCACCAAGGCGCAAGAGCTGGTGGCTGCGGGCAAGACGGTGAAAATCCTGACTGTCGGCAAAAAGGGCCGTGATCAGCTGAAGCGTGACTTTGCGGATCACTTCGTGGGTCACGTGGACATGACCGAGGTGAAGAACGTCGGTTATGCAGACGCGCAAAACGTGGCCAAGGATGTCCTTGGCCGGTTTGACGCGGGCGAATTTGATGTTGCGACGATCTTCTTCTCGAAGTTCCAGAACGTCGTGACGCAGATCCCCACCGCGCAGCAGGTGATCCCGTTCGAGGTGCCCGAAGACTACGCGGCGCCAGACACGCTCTATGACTACGAGCCGGACGAAGAGGCGATTTTGGCCGACCTTCTGCCGCGCGGCGTGGCCACGGCGATCTTTGCCGGGCTGCTCGAAAACGGTGCCTCCGAACAAGGGGCCCGCATGAGCGCGATGGATAACGCGACCCGCAATGCCGGTGACATGATCGACAAGCTGACCATCGAGTTCAACCGCTCGCGTCAGGCCGTGATCACCAACGAGCTGATTGAAATCATTTCCGGCGCGGAAGCGCTGTAAAAGACCCGGAGACGAGATATGGCAAACGCTAAAGGTAAAGTAACACAAGTCATCGGGGCCGTCGTTGACGTCCAGTTCGATGACCACCTGCCGGAAATTCTGAACGCGCTGGAAACCGACAATAACGGCAACCGTCTGGTGCTCGAAGTTGCGCAGCACCTTGGTGAGAACACCGTGCGCACCATCGCGATGGACAGCTCCGAAGGTCTGGTGCGCGGTCAGGAAGTGACCGACACCGACGGCCCGATCATGGTGCCCGTGGGCCCCAAGACACTGGGTCGTATCCTGAACGTCGTGGGCGAGCCCGTGGACGAAGGCGGTTCGGTCGATGCCGAGGAAAAGCGCCCCATTCACGCCGCAGCCCCCGAATTCGCCGAGCAGTCGACCGAATCCGAAATCCTCGTGACCGGCATCAAGGTTGTGGACCTGCTGGCCCCTTACTCGAAGGGCGGTAAAATCGGCCTCTTCGGCGGTGCCGGCGTGGGCAAGACCGTTCTGATCATGGAACTGATCAACAACATCGCCAAAGTGCACTCGGGCTATTCCGTGTTCGCCGGTGTGGGGGAACGGACCCGTGAGGGCAACGACCTCTATCACGAGATGATCGAATCGAACGTGATCAAGCCCGACAACCTTGAGGATTCTCAGGTGGCTCTGGTTTACGGCCAGATGAACGAGCCTCCCGGTGCGCGTGCCCGTGTGGCCCTGACCGGTCTGACGCTGGCGGAACAGTTCCGCGACGCCTCGGGTACGGACGTTCTGTTCTTTGTCGACAACATCTTCCGCTTTACGCAAGCCGGTTCCGAAGTGTCGGCCCTTCTGGGTCGTATTCCTTCGGCGGTGGGCTACCAGCCGACGCTGGCCACCGACATGGGCGCGATGCAGGAACGGATCACCTCGACCAAGTCAGGCTCGATCACGTCGATTCAGGCCGTGTACGTGCCTGCGGACGACCTCACCGACCCCGCACCTGCGACCACCTTTGCGCACCTCGACGCGACAACCGTTCTGTCCCGTGCGATTTCCGAGCTGGGCATCTACCCCGCTGTGGACCCGCTCGACAGCTCCTCGCGCCTGATGGACCCGCAAATCGTCGGGGAAGAGCACTATCAAGTGGCCTCGGACGTGCAGCAGATCCTGCAGCGCTACAAGTCGCTTCAGGACATCATCGCCATCCTCGGGATGGACGAGTTGTCGGAAGAGGACAAGCTGACCGTGGCACGCGCCCGGAAAATCCAGCGCTTCCTGAGCCAGCCGTTCGATGTGGCGAAAGTGTTCACCGGCTCTGACGGTGTGCAGGTGCCTCTGGAAGACACGATCGCCTCGTTCAAAGCGGTTGTGGCGGGAGAGTACGACCACCTGCCCGAAGGTGCCTTCTACATGGTGGGCGGCATCGACGAGGTGAAAGCCAAAGCCGAGAAGATGGCAGCCGACGCTGCATAAACTCACACGTTTTGTCGCGGGGCGGGCGATTTTTGCAAAAATCGCGCGCGCCGGGGCAGAGCGGTGCTCCTCGAAAGGAGAGCTTGTATGCAATTTGATTTGGTATCGCCCGAACGCAGTCTTGCGTCCATGGACGCCACAGCCGTGCAGATCCCGGGTGCGGATGGCGACATGACTGTCATGTCCGACCATGCACCGACCATCACGACCCTGCGCCCCGGCGTTCTGAAGGTTGAGGTGGGCGGCGACACGCATGAATTCGTCGTGACCGGCGGCTTTGCCGAGATCGGCGCGAGCGGTGTGTCGGTCCTGGCCGAACAAGCCGTTGCCAAGGGTGACATGACCCAAGGACAGCTGGACGCCATGATGGATGATGCGCAGGACAGCTATGACCGCGCAAAGGACGGAGGCCTGGTGGATGATGCTGCCAAACTCCTGGCGGACATGGTCGCGATGGGTGGAGAAATCGGGTTGAACCCGAAACAACCCAACCTCTGACCCACGGACATCTGCACTATGATCCAAAGGCCCCGCTGTTGCGGGGTCTTTTGCTTTTCGAACTGCAGTCGCTTTGCGGCACGGGTCGCAAAAAAGGGGTCCCATTGCGGGCGTGACGTGATATTCGAAACGGATTGGGGACTTATCGTAGTTTTATCATGAAGCGACTGCGCAATCATTTGGTGGGCATCGACCAGGGCGAGACGGTGCTTTTTTCAGATTTCGAAGATGACGGCGAGATGTGGACCGGTCGGGGGCAGCGTGAACGCCGCCGCCGCGTGGCCTTTTCCGAACCGTTCCGAACCATGCCGATGGTGCATGTGTCGATTTCCATGTGGGACGTCGACAATGAAACGCCGCTGCGCGCCGACGTCGCTGCCGAAACGATTACCCATGACGGGTTTGACCTTGTGTTTCGCACCTGGGGCGATACGCGCGTCGCGAGGGTGCGGATCGCCTGGTTTGCCATGGGTGAATTGCGGCAGGCAGACGAATGGGACTTGTACTGAACGCGGCGCCCGGAGCCAGTCGGCCCTCCGGGGGGGATTTTTCGGAACAGAGACGGGGATCAGCGGAGCACGCTGGCCAGAAACGTGCGCGTACGGTCCAGTTGCGGATTTGAAAAGATATCAGCGGGCGCGCCTTCTTCGGCCACTACGCCCTGGTCCATGAACACCACGCGGTCGGCGAGTTCGCGGGCAAAGCCCATTTCGTGGGTGGCCAGCACCATGGTCATCCCGTCGTCTCGCAGTTGGCGCAGCACATCCAGCACTTCGCCCACCAGTTCGGGATCGAGCGCGGAGGTGATTTCATCGAGCAGCATCGTTTCGGGCCGCATGGCAAGGGCGCGGATGACTGCGACCCGTTGTTGCTGACCGCCGCTGAGTTGATCGGGGTATTTGCCCATGTGATCCGCCAGGCCGAAGCGTTGAAAGAGGGCTTCGATCCGGGGGCGTGCGGCCTCTGCCTCACCCAGCACACGGCGGGGCGCGAGGGCCACGTTTTCAAAGGCGCTCATATGTGGAAAGAGGTTAAAGCTCTGGAAGACGATCCCGATGCGCTGGCGTATGGGGGCGAGGTCGAAACCCGGTTCCGCGATGTCGACCCCGTCCAGCCGGACCTCTCCGTCGTCGACGGGTTCCAAGCCGTTCATGCAGCGCAGAAGTGTGGATTTTCCTGAGCCGGACGCGCCGATAAGGCAGAGCATTTCCCCGGGTGCCACATCGAGATCAATGCCGCGCAGGACCTGGCTGTCGCCGAAGCTCTTGGTCACGCCGCGCAGGGACAGCCTAGGATTTTGCATTGCGGTCCCGGTTCAAGAGGTAATCGGCATAGCGGGTCGCGGGCACCGTCACGCAGAGAAAGATGAGCGCCGCCACCACGTAAGGTGTGAAATTCGCAAGCAGGCTTTTGAAGATACCGGCCTGCCGCAGGATCTCCACAGGGCCGATAAAGCTGAGCAGGGCCACATCCTTTTGCAGTGCGACGAGCATGTTCATGTTGGCGGGCACGACGCGGCGGATCGCCTGCGGCAGGATCACGTAGCGCATGGTGTCGCGTTCGTTGAGCCCGAGGCAGATGGCGGCGTTGCGCTGACTGGCATGGATGCTTTCAATGCCGGAGCGCAGGACTTCGGCGACGTAGGCGGAATAGGTCAGCACCAGCGCCACGGTGCCCCAGATATAGGGCGAATTCCACGGGCGGGGCAGGCCGAGGCCCGGAATGCCAAACCCCACGAGATAGACCAGCAGCACCACGGGGATGCCGCGAAACAGGTCCACATATACTGCGCCGAAGATGCGCAGCGGAAAAAGCGCGGCCGAGCGTGCGCCGCGCGCCAGTGCGATGGCGAGGCCAAGGGCAAAGATCATCGGCACCGACCACGCAAAAATCGCGACATCCAGCAGGAAGGCGCGCAGCAGCGTGGGAAAGGTCCGCACAAAGGTTTCGCCGTCAAAAAAGGAGCGTTTCACCGCCTCCCACCCCGGGGCGAGGGGCACAAGCAGACCCACAAGGGCAATCACCGCGGCGGTGCTTGTCCCGGCAATCAGGGTGGCCCGGCGACGTTGCCGGGCCTCATAGGCTGCGCGCCGTGTCATCTGTTGCGTCACTTGATCAGCGGAACGCCTGTCGCTTCTTGCAGCCACTGCGCTTCGATCGCGGCAAGGCGGCCGTCTGCGGTCATCGCGGCCAGCGCCTCATCGACACAGGTCTTGAGCGCGGAGCCTTCGGGCATCAGGGCGCCGAACTGATCCGGATTTTCGGCCGCTGCCGGGTCGAACTGCCCGAGAATTGCGCCGTTTTCCATCAGGACAGCGGAGGTAAAGAGTGCCGTGGGCAGGTCAAAGAGGGCGGCGTCAATCTGACCCGCCTGCATGGCGGCAATCACGTTGGCATTGTCGTCATAGACCAGCGGGGATTTGCCGGGCTGCACTTGCTCCATCACCACCGGAAGGGCGGTTGTCGAGGCGACAACGCCCCATTGCAGCTCTTTGAGAAAGTCCATCGTGGCGGACGTGCCGCCCGCGACCAAGATGTCTTGCGTGGTCAGCACTGCCTGAGGCGCGGTGTAGTAGGGGGCGGAAAAATCGACCACCTTGTCGCGTTCGGCGGTGATGGAATACTGCTGCATGTTGATGTCGAAATTCTTGGCGCCGGGCTGGATCGCCTCATCAAAGGATGTGCGCACCCATGTCACCGCATCTTCGGCGAACCCCATTTCGGCGGCCAGCGCATAGGCCACCGCGGCCTCGAAACCCTGACCGCTTTCGGGGGCGTCGTCGATCACCCACGGGTAATAGGCCGGGTTGCCGGTTGCGATGGTCAATGTGCCATCGGTCAGCGTTTTGCCCGCAGCACAGTGACCGTCGGCCCATGCGGCTCCGGCGATGGCGGCGAATATCGTGGCGGTCAATACAGTCTTCATCTTTGATCTCCCTTATGCGTTGTGAGAAATCTTGACCAAGCGGGCAGGGCTGTCCAGCGCTTTCCTGTGCCGGGCGGTGCCTTGGGCCTGCTTTGGCATCACGCTTGTCGGATTCGTGGCAAACGCATAAACTCCGGCCAAAGTCGCGGCGGTTTGGACATGCGGCAGAGCACGGGCAGCAGCCCAAGAGGGTAAGGCAGGCATGGACCAGACGGCCAGCGGCAAGAACATCATGCTCATCACATTCGATGATGCGGTGGCGTTCTGGAAATACAGGAACGTGTTCGGGGCGGCGTTGCAGACGCCCAATCTGGACCGCATCTGTGCGCAATCGACGGCCTTTCACGCAGCCTATTGTCAGGCACCGATTTGCAGCCCGTCGCGCGCGTCGCTCATTTCGGGCCAGACGCCGCACCAGTCGGGCATGACCCTGCCCAAGGTGGACATGTTCGGCCTTATCCCACCGGAACAGATGTGGCCGCATACGCTGAAGCAGGCGGGCTATTACACGTCGTCGGGGGGCAAGATCATCCTCGGCTATGTCCCGCTGGAGGATCATATCCATAGCGTGCTGTATTGCGATGCGCCCAAGACGTTCCGCAAGGACTGGAAGGTCCCGAACGAGATCAGCACCGGGTTGGGCGGGTTTCGCGGGGGGCGCGCAACCGATGATCCTGCCCATGACAAACGGTATTACGATTTTCAGTCGTCACGTTCTGCGATGACGTTCCTCAACACCTATGACGGTGATGCGCCGTTCTACCGCGAGGTCGGGTTTTACGGCCCGCACGGGCCCTGGATCACGCCACGGCGGTTCAAGGACATGTATGACGAGACCCGGTTTGAGATGCCGCGCGCCTGGGCCAATGGGTTTGCCAAGGCGCCGTTTTTCGACACGATGTCCGAAGAGAATTTCGCGGATAAACCGCTGGCCTATTGGCGCAAGAGCGTGCGCAACTATTTCTCGGCCATCAGCCATGTGGATCATCACCTTGGCCGGGTGTGGGATGCGCTCAAGGCGTCGCGCCATGCGGACAACACGGTGGTTGTGATCGCGTCTGACCATGGCCTGCATCTGGGGGACCGCAACCGGTTCCGCAAACACACGCTGTGGGAACAGGTGGCCAATGTGCCGCTGATTGTGCATGACCCGGATCAACCCGTGGGCAATGTCGTGACGGACCCCGTGGCACTTCTGGATATCGGACCGACCGTGATGGATTATGCGGGGCTTGCACCGCTGCCCAATTGCGTTGGCCGGTCCCTGCGCCCGCAATGCGAAGGCGACCGGGTGCCCGACCGCGCCGTGTTGACGGTGCGGGGGGACAATACTGCGATGCGCAGGGGGCGGTATCGGTTCATCCGGTACGAGGACGGTTCGACAGAGTTCTATGACATTGGCCGTGACTGGTGGCAGACACAGGAGCTGGGCCGGTCCCACCCCGATTACGCCGAAACGGCTGCTGCGCATGCCGCATGTTGCGCCGAATACGGCTTTGATCTTGGCAGAACACATGTCGCGGCCTAGGACGGACCAATGACCGATCACACGCCCTCAGGCCGCAACATTATGCTCATCACCTTTGATGATGCGGTGGCCTTTTGGAAGTACAAGACGATCTTTGGCGAGGCGTTGCAGACGCCCAATCTCGACCGTATCTGCGCGCAATCGACGGCCTTTCACGCCGCCTATACCCAGGCCCCGGTGTGCAGCCCGTCGCGCGCCTGTTTCATGTCCGGCAAGGCCCCGCACCAGAGCGGCGTGACCCTGCCGTACAAGGAGGTGTTCGAGAAGATCCCGCCGCAGGAGATGTGGCCTTACCTGCTGAAACAGAACGGATATTTCAATTCGTCCGGTGGCAAGGTCATGCAGGGCTTTCCCCCGATCGAAGAGGACATCCATTCGGTCATATATTCGGACGAACCCAAGTCGTTCCGCGTGGATTGGAAGGTGCCCCCCGCGATCAGCATGGAGTTTGGCGGATTTCGCGGCGGCAAGGCGACGATCAGCGACGAATATGACCGCCGCTTCTATGACTTTCAGGCGTCGAAATCCGCTATCGCCTTTCTCAAGGCACAGACGGGCGACACACCGTTTTATCGCGAGGTCGGATTTTACGGCCCGCACGGGCCATGGATCACGCCGCGCCGGTTCAAGGACATGTACGAAGCGGACAAGTTCCGCATGCCCGAGGCGTGGGGCGACGGGATCGCGGGGCACCCCTATCTCGATCAGCACTGGACCGAGAATTTCGATCCAAGCCGGGTGAACATCTGGCGCAAGAGCGTGCGCAATTACTTCTCTGCACTGAGCCATGCGGACTATCACCTTGGCCGGGTGTGGGATGCGCTCAAGGCGTCGCCCCATGCGGACAACACGGTGGTGATCATCGCGTCGGACCACGGCATGCATCTGGGCGAGCGCAACCGGTTCCGCAAGCACACGCTGTGGGAGCAGGTGGCCAATGTGCCGCTGATTGTGCACGACCCCGCGCGCCCGGTCGCACATGTGGTCACGGATCCGGTGGGCCTGATCGATATCGGGCCGACTGTGCTGGATTACGCGGGCCTGCCGCCGCTAGAGAACAGCGTGGGCCGGTCCTTGCGGCCCTTGTGCGAATGGGACCGCGCGCCGGACCGCGCCGTGCCCACGATCCTGCGTGACAATGCAGGTGTGCGCAAAGGCAAGTACCGGTTCATCCGCTACGAGGATGGATCGACGGAGTTTTTCGATCTGGCGCAGGATTGGTGGCAGACCACGAACCTGGGCCCCGATCATCCCGATTACGCAGAGATGGAGGCCGCGCATGCTGCCTGTTGTCTGGAATACGGGCTGGACCTTGCAACGGTCGAGGTCGCCGCTTGACGCGCTGAATTCAGATTGGCTAGCGTCGGGGCATGCGCGCAAATTATTCCCTGGCCGAGGCCACGCCCGAGATGTCCAACCCGTCCTGGTTCCGCCCGGATGTGGACAAGGCTGAAATCCGCAAACTGATGCAGAAGTCCGATGCGATTGCCGGGCGCGACGCGCTCTTGTGGCTGGGCATCATGGTGGTGTCTGCCGGGATTGCCATCGCACTTTGGCCATCGTGGTGGTCGGCGCCGTTCTGGTTCATCTATGGTGTGATGTGCGGCTCCGGTTCGGACGCGCGCTGGCATGAATGCGGGCACCGCACGGCGTTCAAGACCGAATGGATGAACCGCGTGATCTACCACATTGCGAGCTTCATGCTGTTCCGCAATCCGTATGTCTGGCAGGCGAGCCATGTGCGCCACCACACCGATACGATCATCGTGGGTCGCGATCCCGAGATACAGGCGATGCGCCCGCCGGATCTGGGCAAGCTGCTGTTGAACGTCTTTGGGCTTGTGGACGGCTATCACATGATCCGCCGGATGTTTGTGCACGCCATGGGCCGTCTTGACCCGGACGAGATCGAGTACGTGCGCCCCGATGACCGTGATAAGGTGGCGGTGGCGGCGCGCATATCGCTTTTGATCCATGGGGCAACGATTGCGCTGGCCTTTGCGATGGGGTCGATCCTGCCGCTGATGGTGATTGGCCTGCCTGCATTCTACGGCGCGTGGCACCGGGTGATGACGGGCGTGCTGCAACATCTGGGGCTGGCGGAGAATGTCACCGATCACCGGCTGAATACGCGCACGGTTCTGATGAACCCGGTCAGCCGGTTCATCTACCTCAACATGAATTATCATCTGGAACATCACATGTTCACGATGGTGCCCTATTACCATCTGCCCGCGCTGCACCGGCTTATTGCGCATGACGTGCCCGCGCCGGAACCGTCCATTGGCGCGGCCTTGCGCCGGTTGGTTCCCGTGATGGTGCGGCAACTGCAATACCAACAGGCGGTGATCGTCTATGAGCTGCCCGAGGGGGCGACGCCCTACAGGCCAGAGGTGGGCGCGCTGCGCCCTCACGCGGTCTGAGCGTTATTCGGCGGCGTACATCCCGTCATAGATCGGGCTGAGCGTGTCCGCCTCAAAAAGCGACGACACGGACGTGCCGTTCCAGATGTTCAGGATCGCCTGTGCAAAGATCGGCGCGACCGGCACGATGCGGATATTTGGTGCTGCCTTGACCGCATCGGTCGGTTGGATCGAATCCGTGATGACCAGCGATTTCATCACCGAATTGGTCACACGTTCGACCGCGGGGCCGGACATCACGCCGTGCGAGATGTAGGAGTGCACCTCCTGCGCGCCGTTCTCCATCAGGACTTCTGCCGCCTTGCAGAGCGTGCCAGCGGTGTCGACCATGTCGTCGATGATCACGCAGATCTTGTCCTTCACATCGCCGATCACGGTCATTTCGGCCACTTCGCCCGCCTTTTCGCGGCGTTTGTCCACGATCGACAGCGGCGCGCCCAGCCGCTTGGCCAGCTCGCGTGCGCGCGCCACGCCGCCCACGTCCGGCGATACGATCATCAGCTCGTCCAGACGGCCCGCAAACTGTGTCTTGATGTCCAGCGCAAAGACCGGCGAGGCATAGAGGTTGTCTACCGGGATATCGAAAAAGCCCTGGATCTGGGCCGCATGCAGGTCCATCGTCAGAACCCGTTCAATGCCCGCACCGACCAGCATATTCGCCACCAGCTTGGACGAAATCGGCGTGCGCGCCTTGGTCCGCCGATCCTGCCGTGCATAGCCGAAATAGGGGATTACGGCTGTGATCCGCTGTGCCGACGACCGGCGCAGCGCGTCACACATGATCAGGAGTTCCATCAGGTTGTCATTGGCCGGGTTCGAAGTCGGCTGGATGATGAACATGTCTTCGCCGCGCACGTTCTCGAACACTTCGACAAAGATTTCGCCGTCATTGAACCGTTCGACCCGCGCATCCACCAGACCGGTGTGAATTCCGCGATGCA
This sequence comes from Tateyamaria rhodophyticola, assembly GCF_047777875.1. Taxonomy (GTDB): domain Bacteria; phylum Pseudomonadota; class Alphaproteobacteria; order Rhodobacterales; family Rhodobacteraceae; genus Tateyamaria. The sequence goes on from NZ_CP180519.1 coordinate 2,559,380, forward strand.
TGGTCATCCGCCGCGCGATGGCTTGCGCCAGCGGCAGGTTTGCATTGCCCGATATCAGCTTTGGTTCCTCGATATTCGGCATCTCATGTCCCCCGCGGCAGCAGCTATTGTGACAGATTCGTGATGTTGACTCCGCTTAGCACGGCCTTACCGTCCCGCGAAACCAAAGACCCCTCAGGCGGAGACCAAAATGGCCCATATCGACTACTATTTCGCAACACTGTCGCCCTACACCTACCTTGCCGGGAACCGGTTCGAGGCGGTTGCGGAAAAACACGGCGCCACGGTTGCCTACAAACCGCTCGATGTGATTGCGCTGTTTGGCCGGACGGGCGGTACACCGCCCAAGGATCGCCACCCTAACCGGATCGAATACCGGGCGCAGGAATTGCTGCGTCAGGCCAAGAAATTCGACCTGCCGTTCAACCTCAAGCCCGCGCATTGGCCGACCAATGCCGCGCCGTCGTCCTATGCGATCATCGCGGCACAGAACGCGGGTGGCGGGGATCTGGGCGCTTTGGTGCATGGCATCCTGCGCGCCGTCTGGGCCGAGGAAAAGGACATCGCCCAGGACGACGTTGTGCGCGCCTGCCTCTCGGACGCGGGTTTTGACCCGTCGCTTGCCGACAGCGGCCTGCTGAGTGGTGCGGAAACCTATGCCGCCAATCTGGAAGAGGCGGTCAAGGTCGGCGTGTTCGGCGCGCCGTTCTACATTGTGGACGGGGATCAGCGGTTCTGGGGCCAGGACAAGATCGAAGATCTCGACGCCCACCTCGCGGGCGATCTGTGACGCCACATGTTCATCGCCGGACCTTCGGGTCCGGCCCTCATCCCGTGCTCGCCATCCACTGTTCGCTGGCCCATTCCGGCGCATGGCGCGGTGTTGCGACGGCCTTGGGCGACGGGGTAACCGTCCACGCCTTTGATCTGCCCGATCATGGTCAATCGGGGGATTGGGACGGGTCTGGCGACATGCACGATGCCGCCACAGCGATGGCGCTGTCGGTGCTGGATGATCTGGGGCCGGTGGATGTGATCGGTCATTCCTTTGGTGCGACGGTTGCCTTGCGGCTCGCCGTGGATCATCCGGAGCGGATCCGCCGCGCAGCCCTGTTCGAACCGGTCTATTTCGCGCCATCGCTGGCCGATGATCCCGATTTTGCTGCCGCTTATGCCGATATCGACGCCCCGCGCCGCACCGCCTATGAAGATGGCCGGTTCGAGGATGCGGCGCGTGCCTTCAACCGCCAATGGGCGGGGGCGGGCACATGGATGGCGCTGTCAGAAAAAACACGCCGCTACATGACCGACCGTATCGGCTTTGTGCATCACAGCACGCCGTTCCTGATCCACGACAGCGCCGGTTTGTTGGCACCGGGCCGTATGGCGCAGGCGGACATGCCCATCCTGTTGATGCAGGGCGAAACGTCCCCATGGGCGGCCACGATCAATGGCGCAATTGCCCGGCGCCTGCCAAATGCCATGCGGCACACCGTGCCAGAGGCGGGGCATATGGGACCGGTGACCCATCCCGCACAGGTGGCGCGGGCGCTTACTGACTTTCTGGGGCTCAGCGCCCCTGCGGCTCATCAATGATGTGATCTTCCCAATCTTCGTCGGCCACATCGAACTCGCTCACCGTGCGGTCCTGCATCGACACGCCCGCCACGTGCACCGTGTCCGCCCGACCAGACACAAGAGGGTGCCAATCAAACAGCGGCTGGCCCAGATGCAGCAACCGGTACGCGCAGGTCTGCGGCAGCCAGTACATGTGTTCGTGAATGGTGGACGGTTTGAGTACGATGCAGTCCGGCACAAACTGATGCCGCACCTCGTATTGCGCGCAGCGGCACGTGGCATCATCCAGCAACCGGCATGCCACACGGGTCAGCGCGACCTCGCCACTGTCCTCATCCTCCAGCTTGTTGAGGCAGCATTTGCCGCAGCCGTCACACAGCGCCTCCCACTCGTCCGGGGACATCTGGTCCAGCCGCTTGCGTTCCCAGAACCGCGGCGCCAGTCCCTTGCGCGCAATCGGATCGCTCATAAGGCCGCCAGAATGCGCCGGGCATCCACGCTGTCGCGGTCCATCTGTTCGATCAGCGCCTCCAGCGACGTGAAATTCTCTTCGCCGCGCAGATGCGCAACCAGAGCGACAGAAACCGCAGCGCCGTAAAGATCGCCGGAAAAATCGAAAACAAAGGTCTCAAGATTCGGAGTATTCACCCCGAACATGGGCCGCACCCCGAGGGACGCAACCCCATGATACGCCCCTGCATGCGGGCCATCGAGCACATCAAACAACACCGCATAGACGCCAAAGGCCGGCAAATGCAGCCCGTCGACGGACATGTTCGCCGTCGGATAGCCCAGCTTGCGCCCCCGCTGCTCGCCGCCGATGACCGGCCCCTCAATCCGGTGCCAATGGCCCAGCATCGCCGCCGCATCTCCGGGCCGCGCATCGCTCAGCGCTTGGCGAATGGCCGTGGACGACACCGTTTGTGATGACCGTTCCAGCAATGGCGCGACCGTCACCCCAAAACCCAACTCCGCCCCAAAGCGCTGCAAATCAGCCGCGGTGCCCGCGCGCCCCTTGCCGAAACAGAAATCCGCCCCCACAACCACATGCGCCAGACCCAGACCGTCCGCCACAACGTCCCGCGCAAATTCAAACGGTGTCAGACCCGCCAGATCCGCATTGAACGGCAACTCATAGAGCCGTTCCACACCCAGCTTTTCCAACCGGCTTGCCCGCGCCGCCGGTCCCATCAATCGAAAGTCCGGTGCCTCTGGCGCAAAGTAGCTGCGCGGATGCGGCTCGAACGTCAAAATTCCAAGCGGGGCCGACGGATCCGCCGCCCGCGCCAGATCAATGACGGACTGATGGCCGACATGGACACCATCGAAATTGCCGATGGCCACCGACGCACCCCGATCGGCCGCGTCCACAAACTGATAGTCCCGAATGATCCGCATGACTCATGCCTAGCCGCGTGCCGCATCAAGGGCAACCACCCGTTTCTTCTGGCCAAAAATACCATGGGGGCGCCCGGCACGGGCGGGGGCAAAGCCCCCTAAAAAATGTCGTCGCGCAGCGGCCTTTGGGTCAGTCGAACTTGCGCGAGGGGGCCAGCACGGTGGCCTCGCCAACCAGAACCTTCTTGCCGTCCACGCGGCACGCGCAGTCCATCTTCACCCGGCGTTTGGCAAAGTCGATGTCGGTGACGGTCACAACCGCCTCGACCATGTCGCCGGGCCGCACGGGCGCGAGAAACTTCAGCGACTGACCCAGGTACACCGTGCCGTGCCCCGGCAATTGCTCACCGATGACTGCGGACACCAGACCGGCGGTCAGCATGCCATGGGCAATGCGGCCCTCAAAGATCGTGTCGCGCGCATATTCATCGTCCAGATGCACCGGATTGCGGTCCGTCGAAATCGTGGCGAACATCTCGATATCCGCATCCGTCACCACTTTTCGCAGCGACCGGGACATGCCCATCTCGATATCTTCGATGCAGATCGTACCGCGGGGCAGGTTGTCCAACATCTTCACTCTCCGGTAATTTTCTGACGCAACGCGCATCTTTCACGCAAGGTAATTACTTTGCGCGCGCAGAAAATCAAGTGAAATGTGACCTAGCGCAAAAACCCGATCGCATAGGTCGGCGCGCTTTGTTCCTTTGTCAGATAGGCTTCCAGCGCATCCGCATCCGGTTGGTGCGACGTTTTGGTCTCTGCCGCGGCGAGCCCGCCCGAGATGAACAGCGAATCAATATCCTCGCCCATCGCGCCCGCAATATCCGTCAGAACGCCGTCGCCGATGGCGAGAATGCCCGCATCCGGCACGTCCACCCCAAGCTCTGCCAACCGCCGCCGCGCCAGATCATAGATCGGCGGATGCGGCTTGCCGAAATAGAGGCTTTCGCCCCCCATCTCCGTGTACAGCTGCGCCAATGCACCCGCGCACCATTCGCGCACCTCGCCGCGATCCACGACGATGTCAGGGTTCGCACAAAGCAGCTTTAGCCCCCGCGTCTTGGCCGCCAGAAACTCGGGCCGCATCACATCCGGGTCGGCCATCGGATCGCGCGGGCCGGTGCAGACGATGCCCTCGGCCTCGTCCAGCGGGACCATCTGCACGTCCACCGGGTCCTTGATCACGCCAATGGGCTCAAAGAACTTTTCCTCGCCGGGTTGCCCGATGAAATAGACGCGGTTGCCCACAACGCCGCGGAACATCGCGGCGCGCGCGCTGTCACCGGAGGTGGCGATGGTGTCCCACGCGTCATCCGGCACACCGAACTGCACCAGCTGTTTCTGCACGCCCGCGCGGGGACGGGGCGAGTTGGTGACAAGCACGACCTTGCCCCCCCGCGCGCGGTAGGCCTGCAAGGCCGCCACCGCGTCGGGCAGGGCTGACACGCCATTGTGCACGCAGCCCCACAGGTCGACGAACAGCGCGTCATAGCGGTCTGAAATCTCGGACAGGGTGGTGATGATCTGGGCCATGGGACGCTCCGGGGGGCAGTGGGTTCGGGCAAAAGATAAGGCGGGCACCGGGGCCCGCCATAACCAATTTTCGCAACGCTGGTCCGGGATCAGACCTTGAGGTTCGGGATGATCTGTTTCTTGCGGCTCATCACGCCGGGCAGGACCACGGTGTCACCGGACACCGTCGCGTCAAAGCTTTTTTCCGCCACGCCCTTCACCCGGTCATTGGGGATCAGCATCGTGGCTTCTTCGTTCAGGATGTCGACCACGAACAGCAACACCTCGTCCGCGCCGTCTTCCTTGGCCACATCGACCATGGACGCCATCAGGCTGTCCTTGCGGTCGAGCACCATCTTGGGCGCTGTGGTCTCCAGCACGGACACGCGGAACTGTGTGCCGTCCACTTCGTACTCCTTGCTGTCCATGCGCAGCAGTTCCGCGTCGGAGAACGCGGAGACGTCGGACTTTGCTTCGAACATCTGCGCGGCATAGGCGCTCATGTCGATGCCAAGGTCTTCGGCCAGGCTGTAGGCAATCGCCTTGTCTTCCTGCGTCGTGGTGGGCGAGCGGAATTCCAGCGTGTCGCTGAGGATGCAGGACAGCATGGCCCCTTTGACCCATTTGGGGGCCTGCGCCATGTCCTTGCCGATCATCTTCCACATGATGGTGGCGGTACAGGCCAGCGGCTCGATGCGGATGTCGATGGGGCCCTTGGTCTCCAGCCCGCCCACCAGCTTGTGGTGGTCGATGATGGCCGTGATGTCGGCATCATTGATCGCATCGGGCAATTCGGCGGGGTTGTTCGTGTCCACGATCACCACCGGTTGGTCCGCCGCAATGCCGTCGATGATGCGCGGTTTGGGCAGGTCCCAGTGCTTGAGCACAAAGGCCGCTTCGGTGTTGGGTTCACCCAGCAGAACGGCCTCGGCATCGCCGCCCTTGATCTCGTTCAGGTACCAGGCCCAGATGATGGGCGAGCCGGTGGAATCCGTGTCGGGCGATTTGTGTCCAAAGACAAGCGTGGTCATGGGGGCGTCCTTTAGCATTCGAATTTGGCGCCCTTATAGCAGCGCGGGAACCGATGTCACCGGGGGCTGCGGGTGATCATGTGACGCAGGGCGCGTTGACCCACGGGCGGGCTTGCGGTACAAAACCACACCAACCAAGGAGTGCCCTGCACATGGACAAGACGGCCTGAACCGCCCACCCTTTTCGCGCCGCCCGAGGCGCATCTTGGTATCGGAGTATTCTGACAATGGACCATTCTGCCTGACCCGCATTGCGGGACATGCCCGCGCGCTTGCGCATTTCCATTCCAGATCACGAGGCACCTTATGCCCAAATCGTTCAAACCCACCCGTGGGGACACCAGAACTGTGGCGGCCAAGCCGCCAAACCGGCCTGCAAACGCACCACGCGCGGTGCGCCAAAAGCATCGCGGGCAGACCCGTGGGGGCCGCCCGCCGCGCTTTCCGGGACGCACCGGCGGGCGTTAACGCTTGCCAACAGGCCCGGGCACAGGCTTAGCATGCCCGGGCCAGACCCAGCTTCAGACCCACAAACCGTGACCACACGCGAAACCGACCTCTATCCCCCCGTCAAAGCCTTTCTCGAAGATCAGGGCTATGTGGTGAAGTCCGAGGTGGGAGCCGCGGATGTGGTGGCGGTGCGCGGGGGTGAGACACCGGTGATCGTGGAATTGAAACTGGGGTTTTCGCTGGCGCTGGTACACCAGTGCGTTGCGCGCCTGTCGGTCAGCGATGATGTCTACATGGCGGTCGAGCGCGGCACCGGAAAGCGGTTTCAGAAGGCGGTCAAGGACATGACCCGGCTCTGCCGCCGGTTGGGGTTGGGCCTGATGACGGTGCGCCTGTCGGACGGGCTGGTGCAGGTGCATTGCGACCCAGGGCCATACGCGCCGCGCAAGAACACCAAACGGCAGGGGCAATTGCTCAAGGAATTTGCGGCCCGGCAGGGGGATCCCAATGACGGCGGGCAAACGCGGGTCGGTCTGGTCACCGCGTACCGGCAGGACGCGTTGCGCCTTGCGCTTTACCTTTTTGAGGTCGGTGCCAGTAAGGGCGCGGATGTGGCACGCGAAACCGGGGTTGCGCGCGCCACGACCATGATGCGGGATGATCACTATGGCTGGTTCGAAAAGGTCGAAACCGGGATTTATGGCCTGACCCCCAAAGGGGCCGAGGCCGTGGGTCAGGCCCGCACGCAGCTGGGCGGGTGAGCCTCTGACGGATCAGATCGCGAAATTGCCGCCGGTCTCGAACGGGCGGCCGTTCTGCGTCGAGGAGATGGTGAAATCCACTGTGCCATCGTCCTGCGCTTCGAACCGGACGTCTGCGCCGTTTGTGTACCGGGTCTGTGCCGCGCAGGCGGCGGAAAAACTCACCAGATCGCCATTGGCCGTCTGGTTGAACCCGGAAAACCCGGCGCTGGTGCAGACGCGGCCCACCATCTGGCGCACCTGGCTTTGGGAAAAGCCGCTGCTGCGATAGGTGCCGTTGAGGCCCTGGCCGCCTTCCTGGACTGTCATCCGCACAAGTTCGGGCGGTTGCGCGACCTCACCACAGGCGGAGGTGATCAGCAGGGCGGCCAGCGCGGATGCGATTTTGAGACGGTGGGTCATGGTGCAATATCCTATGTGCAATATAGCGTTACGGTAGAACAGGCGGGCGACAGGCGTCAACGCCAACCGGGGCGCGCGGGGTACGGCTTGCGATGTTGCGTCTTTGATCGGCCCCGGCGTCTCAGAACGGCAGACGTTCGACCGTATACCCGCGTTCTGCCAGCTGGTTCACGAGCCCCGTCGCACCGCCCAAATGCGCGGCCCCGACCGCAATAACGATGTTGTCCTCGTCGCGCGCATCGATCCGGTCCATCCACGCGAGATTCCGTTGATCGAGCAGCATGGCCATCATCTCGTCAAAGAGCGTTTCGAATTCCGCGGGCGGGAAATCGACCTGATCGCGCGAAAAGACGCGCGAGAACGCAATCAGCTCACCATGCTTTTCTTCGAAATACCCGGCGACAGTCGAAGCGGTGGCGTTTTCCGCAGTTTTCTGCATTTGCGCGATCATCGGCAAATAGCGGACCTGTTCGTCGATGGTGTCGGCGGCAAAGATGCGCAGGAGTTCCGTGTGCGTTTCCAGCGCGGTGACAGGGACACCGGCATCCTTGGCGGTGGTGATCACCATCTTGTCCAGCCCGGTGCGCCCCGCGCGCAGATCGGCCAGCGCGCAGACGGGCAGGGACAGGGTCAATGACAAAAACCACGGTTGGTATTTGGCGGCCATGAACGGCGGCACGCCGCGGGCCTGTGCCGCGCCCGCCAGAACGGCCCAGGTTTCCGGCGTGGTCCGGTCGATCAGGCTGGGACCTTCGGTGAGGAACGCGATGGTCGGGTCCGTTGCGATGGCGCGTTGCAAGTCGGCCTCTTCCGTCTCGGTGATTTCCACCATCAACAGGTCGGCCTGCGCGATCCGGGGTGCCAGCCGGTCCACGATGTCCTGCATCCGCGGATCATAAAGGTGCATGGTGCCAAGCAACGTGATCGTCTGATCACCCCGCGTTGCGCGCCAGTGATTGCCTTCGGCATATGGCATGGCTGCAACCGACGCCGCGATTTCCGCCCTCTGGCCCGGCGTCAGATCGGCGCGGATGTCCTGACCGGTGCACGCGGCGTGCGTGATCGTCGGCAGCAGGCAGAGTGCGGCAAGGGTGGTGAATTTCAGCAAAGCGCGCATCGCGTCCTCATTTTTTTGCGACGCTATGAGACGCGCCGCGCAATGCCAAGTGGATCACCGGAAGCCTGCAAAATTTTGCGGATGTCCGCAGTTGACTCGTATGCGCCAGTTCCTTATCTCCGCTGCGTTAGCACTCAGCAAGATTGAGTGCTAACGGCCCCGGATCGGGGTCGAGGGAGAAACTTTGAGCCTCAAGGAGCTACAAAGATGGCATTGAAACCGCTTCATGACCGCGTGCTTGTACGCCGCACCGAAAGCGAAGAGAAAACCGCTGGCGGGCTGATCATCCCCGATAGCGCCAAGGAAAAGCCCAGCGAAGGCGAAATCGTGGCCGCAGGCCCCGGCGCCCGCAAAGACAGCGGTGAGCTGATCGAAATGGGTGTGAAAACCGGCGACAAGGTTCTGTTCGGCAAGTGGTCCGGCACAGAGGTCACCATCGACGGCGAAGAGCTGCTGATGATGAAAGAAAGCGACATCATGGGGATCATCGAGTAAGCGCGCGGCGCTTCTCTGATCTCTTATCGAAACTCTCACAGGAGACTTGAATATGGCTAAGGACGTCAAATTCGACACAGATGCCCGCGCACGTATGCTGACCGGCGTGAACATCCTCGCCGACGCGGTGAAGGTGACACTGGGCCCCAAGGGCCGCAACGTGGTGCTGGACAAATCCTTCGGCGCACCCCGCATCACCAAGGACGGTGTGTCGGTTGCCAAGGAAATCGAACTGGAAGACAAGTTCGAGAACATGGGCGCACAGATGGTGAAGGAAGTCGCTTCCCGCACCAATGATGAAGCGGGCGACGGTACAACCACCGCAACCGTTCTGGCGCAAGCCATCGTCAAGGAAGGCATGAAATCGGTTGCCGCCGGCATGAACCCGATGGACCTCAAGCGCGGCATCGACATGGCGACAGCCAAAGTTGTCGAAGCGATCAAGGCCGCGGCCCGTGACGTGACTGACAGCGACGAAGTCGCGCAAGTGGGCACCATCTCGGCCAACGGCGAAGCGGAAATCGGCCGTCAGATCGCGGACGCGATGCAGAAGGTCGGCAACGAGGGTGTGATCACTGTCGAAGAGAACAAGGGTCTGGAAACAGAGACCGACGTTGTCGAAGGCATGCAGTTTGATCGCGGCTACCTGAGCCCCTACTTCGTGACCAACGCCGACAAGATGACCACAGAGCTGGAAGACTGCATGATCCTGCTGCACGAGAAGAAACTCTCGTCGCTGCAGCCGATGGTGCCCCTGCTCGAGTCGGTGATCCAGAGCCAGAAGCCGCTGCTGATCATCGCCGAAGACGTCGAAGGCGAAGCGCTGGCGACACTCGTGGTCAACAAGCTGCGTGGCGGTCTGAAGATTGCTGCGGTCAAGGCCCCCGGCTTTGGCGATCGTCGCAAGGCGATGCTGCAGGACATCGGTATCCTGACCGGCGGTCAGGTGATTTCCGAAGAACTGGGCATGAAGCTTGAGACCGTGACCATGGACATGCTGGGCACCGCCAAGCGCGTTCAGATCACCAAGGACGAGACCACCATCATCGACGGTGCGGGCGAGAAAGCCGAGATCGAGGCACGTGTTGCCCAGATCCGTGGCCAGATCGAAGAAACCACATCCGACTATGACCGTGAGAAGCTGCAAGAGCGCGTTGCCAAACTGGCAGGCGGTGTTGCCGTGATCCGTGTCGGCGGCATGACCGAGGTCGAAGTGAAAGAGCGCAAGGACCGTGTGGACGACGCTCTGAACGCGACACGTGCGGCTGTGCAGGAAGGTGTTGTCGTGGGCGGCGGTGTCGCTCTGGTGCAGGGCGCCAAGGCGCTCGACGGTCTGTCCGGCGAGAACAACGACCAGAATGTCGGTATCTCGATCGTGCGTCGCGCTATCGAGGCACCTTTGCGTCAGATCGCAGAGAATGCCGGTGTGGACGGTGCTGTTGTCGCGGGCAAGATCCGCGAGAGCGACGACGTGACCTTTGGTTTCAACGCGCAGACCGAAGAATATGGCAACATGTTCGACTTCGGTGTGATCGACCCGGCCAAGGTTGTGCGGACGGCGCTGCAGGATGCGGCATCTGTTGCGGCACTGCTGATCACCACCGAAGCCATGGTTGCGGACAAGCCTGCCAAGGACGGCGCCGGTGGCGCACCCGGCGGCATGCCCGACATGGGCGGCATGGGCGGCATGATGTAAGCCAGCCGCTGGCCATATATGAATGGGAAGGGGTCGCAGCGATGCGGCCCCTTTTCTTTGGTTTGGCAGGTGCTCTGTTTTGCCCCTTTGCGGGGCAAAAGGCGCCCACCCGCCAACCCATGTGGTGTATGGACGAGGGGGCGATGGCGGAGTACGCATGTGCCATGCGGCTTGCCCTGATGACATGTCTGACCATGGTGGCCTTTGCCGCCAATTCCATCCTGAACCGTTTGGCGGTGGACAGTGGTGCCATTGATCCATCGAGTTTCGCCGTCATCCGTGTGTTGTCGGGCGCCGTGGTGCTGGGGATGATCCTGTCGGTGCGGGGCGGCGGTTTGCCGGTCTTTGCGAAGGGTCGTGCGCTCGGCGTGCTGAGCCTGAGCGTCTACATGATCGGATTTTCGCTAGCCTATGTCACTTTGGATGCGGGCCTCGGGGCGCTGATCCTGTTCGGGACGGTGCAGGTCACGATGTTTGGCTGGAGCGCGGTACGGGGGGCTGTGCCCAGTGCGCGGCAGTTGCTGGGGGCGGCTGTGGCGTTTTCGGGGCTTGCCTATGCCCTCTGGCCGGGAGAGGGCGGCAGTCCGACGCATGTGTCCGGTGCGGTGTTCATGGTGTGCGCAGGGATTGGCTGGGCCGCCTATACGCTGGCGGGGCGCGGCGCGCAGGATCCGCTTGCCGCGACGGCGGCGAATTTCGTGCTGACCTTGCCGTTGATGCTGATCCTGCTTTTGGGGGCGTCGTTGTCGGCGGCGCCGTCCGGCATTGCGCTTGCGATTGTGTGTGGCGGCGTCACGTCGGGGCTTGGCTATGCGCTGTGGTACCGGGTGTTGCCGCAATTGGCGGCGCAAACGGCCGCGGTCCTGCAACTTAGCGTGCCGATCATTGCGATTGCCGGTGGGGCGGTTCTGTTGGGCGAAGCGGTTGGGCTTGATCTGGTGCTGTCGGCGGTTCTTGTGCTTGGCGGGATCGCGCTGGCAATCACCGCACCAAAGGCTCCAGCGGATCGTACGTAATCCCGCCACTGCCAAAGGCGACGTCGGCGAGGCTGTCGGGTTTGTGCGGCGTCTGGGCAAGCTGCGCGCGCGTCAGCCAGCGGCGATCGCTCACGATGGCTTCGGGATCGGTCCAGTGGGCCGGGCGGGGACTGTCCGGTGCGATGGTGCAATGGAAATACACGTCCACCTGATGAAAGGCGCTGGCCGGGTCGTGAAATTCGTTCACGAGACAGGGCGCGCCCACCACAATGCGCAGGCCGGTTTCCTCGAACACCTCACGCATGAGGTTGTCGGGCAGTGCACTGCCCACCTCAACCCCGCCGCCCGGCGCGCACATCAGCGGGCTTTGCCCGTCCGGAAAGGCGTTGACCATGAGCAGCTGACCGTCCTCGACGATGATGGCGCGCACGGCGAGACGTGGGGATTTCGGACGTATGTCGGTTCCAATCTGGCAGTTCGGTTATTCCATAGGGCGTGCGGAGAGGCTATCTCAAGCGGTATGCGGTACCTTGTTTTCATTCTGATTGGTTTGATGGCGCGCCCGGCCTTGGCGGATTGCGTGATCCTGTTGCACGGGCTTGCACGCAGCGAGGCATCACTGCTGGTGATGGAAAGCGCGTTGGAGGCGGACGGGTTCGACGTCGTGCGACCTGGCTACCCTTCGACATCGGCTTCGGTGGAGGCGCTGGCCGAGGCGGTCCTGCCCTGGGCGCTGGAGCGCTGTGACGGCGCGCAGGTGCATGTGGTGACCCATTCGATGGGTGGCATCCTGTTGCGCTACTGGATTGCGCGGCATGGGGTGCCGGAGCGTTTGGGGCACGTGGTGATGATGGCGCCGCCCAATCAGGGCAGCGAGGTGGTCGATACGCTGGGTGATCTGGACGCGTTCGGGTGGATCAACGGTCCTGCGGGCGGGCAATTGGGCACTGGTGATCAGAGCCTGCCGCGGGCCCTGCCGGCGGTCACCTATCCGGTCGGTGTGATCGCCGGGAACCGGTCGTTGAACCCGTATTTCTCGTCCCTGTTGCCGGGGCCTGATGATGGAAAAGTCTCCGTCGCGTCGACCCGCGTCGACGGCATGGCCGCCCATCTGACCTTGCCGGTGACCCATACGTTCATGATGAACAATCCCGCTGTCCTCGCCCAAGTGACACATTTCCTGCGCACGGGCCGGTTTGATCGCGACCTGAGCTGGGCCGAGGCGGTGTTGGAGCAGTTGGCCGGGGATGACGATGCTGGCGATTGACCTCGTGGGGGCTGAGGTGCTGGGGCCGGATGGTCTCGACCTGCGGCGGCTGAGCGTCGCGGATGGGTACATCGTGGACGGCACAGCCGGACGGGACGTCGACCTGAAGGGATACCGTGTGTTTCCGGGCATCATTGATGTCCACGGCGACGGGTTCGAACGGCATGTGGCGCCACGCCGTGGCGCGATGAAGCAGATGGCCGAAGGTCTGCGCGCCAGTGAGGCGGAACTGGCGGCCAATGGGATCACCACCGGTGTGCTCGCGCAGTTTCTGAGTTGGGAAGGCGGGCTGCGGGGGCTCGAATTTGCGGATCAGGTTTTTGCCGGGCTGGCAGAGATCCGCGGCGATGTGGTGACGGATTTGCGCCCGCAATTGCGGTTCGAGACGCATTTGATCGATCACTATGACGCGCTGCCTGAGCAGATCGCGCGGTGGGGGGTCGATTATGTCGTGTTCAACGACCACCTGCCGCATGACCGGCTGGCGGAGGGGCGCAAGCCGCCGCGTTTGACGGGGCAAGCGCTGAAGGCTGGGCGCAATCCGGATGCACATTTTCAGATGTTGCTGGACCTGCACGCCGTGACGGATGCCGTGCCTGCGGCACTGGATACGTTGTGCGGGCGGTTGCGCGAGATGGGCGTGCGGTTGGGCAGTCATGACGACCAAACCGGCGATGATCGCACTGTGTGGCATGCGCGCGGCGCGCATGTGGCTGAATTCCCCGAAACGGCGGTGGCGGCCGAGGCTGCGAAAGCGGCCGGTGACCTTGTCGTGCTGGGCGCGCCCAATGTGGTGCGGGGCGGTTCGCACAAGGGCAACGCCTCTGCGCTTGAGCTGATTGCCATGGGGCTCTGTGATGCGCTGGCCTCTGATTATCACTACCCATCGCCGCGCCGGGCAGCGTTGATGCTGGCCCGGTCCGGCGTCTTGCCATTGGCAGAGGCCTGGGCCCTGCTGTCGTCGGGACCGGCCCGCGTATTGGGGTTGAGCGATCGGGGCACGCTGGACGCGGGCATGCGGGCTGATCTGGTGATCCTTGATGCGCAGGACCGGGTGACGGCCACGATGTCCGGCGGACGGCTCAGTTACATGTCCGGGGACATCGCGGCGCGCTTTGTGGCCGCCTAACGCGTGATCCGGTTCACGTGGCCCATCTTGCGACCGGCCCGCGTCTCGCCCTTGCCATAGAGGTGCAGGGCGGCATCCTTTTCCTGTGCGATGGATGGAACGCGGTCCATGTCATCGCCAATCAGGTTCTCCATGACAACATCCGCATGGCGCTGCCCATCGCCCAGCGGCCAACCGGCGATGGCGCGGATATGCTGTTCGAATTGATCGACGCAACAGCCGTTCTGGGTCCAGTGCCCTGAATTGTGCACGCGGGGGGCGATTTCGTTCACGATCAACCCCTGGGGTGTCACAAACAGCTCCACCCCCATCACACCAACATAATCGAGTGCGTTCAGGATTTGCGCCGCGAGCAGGACCGCATCGGTGCGCTGTGGCGCGCTGAGACGGGCGGGCACGGTTGTGGTGCGCAGGATGCCGTCGGAATGGACGTTTTCGCCGGGATCAAAGCAGGCGACGCTGCCATCAACGCCGCGGGCGGCGATCACGGAGACCTCGTGGCTGAAATCCACAAACCCTTCGAGTATGGCGGGTGCGCCCTGCATCGCGTCGAGGGCGGTTTGGGCGTCTTCGGATGTGCGCAGCCGAGCCTGTCCCTTGCCGTCATAGCCAAAGCGCCGCGTCTTGAGGATCGCGGGGGTGCCGATGTCCGGCAGTGCCGTTGTCAGGGCGACCATGTCAGGGACGTCAGAAAACGGGGCCGTCTTGAGCCCGAGGCCGTGCAGAAATTCCTTTTCCACCAGCCGATCCTGGCTGACGCGCAGGGCCTCGCGGCCTGGACGGATCGGGGCGAGGTCTTCGAGCGCGTCGAGGGTCAGGGTGGGGATGTTTTCGAATTCATAAGTGATGACATCCACCGATGTCGCAAAGGCATAGAGCGCATCGTTGTCTTCGTAGGCGGCGGTGGTGACCATGTGGGCCACGTCGGCCGCAGGCGGCTGTGCGCCCGGCTCAAATATATGGGTGCGGAACCCGAGCCGTGCGGCCGCTACGGCGAGCATGCGTCCCAACTGCCCACCGCCGAGGATGCCGATTGTGGCGCCTTGGGCTAGCGGTTCAGTCATCTTGCGGCACCTCGGGGATCGACGCAGAGAGGGCGGCACGCCATGCGTCCAGCCGGTCTGCGATGGCGGCGTCCGACGTGGCGAGGATACCGGCGGCCATCAGGCCTGCATTGGCCGCGCCCGCAGCGCCGATGGCCATGGTCGCCACGGGAAAGCCCCGCGGCATTTGCAGGATGGAATAGAGGCTGTCGACGCCGGACAGGGCCTTGGTCTGGACCGGGACGCCGATAACGGGAACACGGGTTTTAGAGGCCATCATGCCGGGCAGGTGGGCCGCGCCGCCGGCACCGGCGATAATCACTTTGAGCCCTCGGTCCACGGCCGTTTTGCCATAGTCCCACAGACGGTCCGGGGTGCGGTGCGCCGAGACGATTGCGGTGTCGTATGGGATGTCGAGCGCGTCGAGGATGTCCGCAGCCTCGCGCATGGTGGGCCAGTCCGACTGGCTGCCCATGATGATCCCGACCGGGTGTGCCATTGCGCGCTCCTGCCTGTGAAGAAGCGCGGAATATAGGGGTTTTCGGGCCGAGCGCAATCACTTCGGCGGCAGGGTGTTTTAGGGCGTGTCGGGGTGGGACATTTGAGGGGGCCGGGCCACCTGGAACAGGTGTCGGCCCATGCTGTTGCCCGTGCGCTGTCGCACGCGCAGGCGGCGATGTCAGGCGATGATGTCCGGGGTCAGGCGGTCTTCGATGATCGCGATCTTGTCCTTGAGCCGGAGCTTTTTCTTTTTCAGACGCTGGATCGTCAGCTGATCCGACGTGCCTTTTTCCTGCAGCGCGCGGATTGCCTCATCAAGGTCGCGATGTTCGCACCGGAAAACCTCCAGCTCGACGCGCAGGACGTCGTCGGTTTTCATGGAGATATCGGAGGGCGCGTTCATGCGTGTGATTCCACTTGTGGGGTCGCAGATGAATATAATCATTGATCCGCCAGGCGCATAGACCTTGTTCCGCCTTCAAAGACTGCCCATATTCATGAGGCTTGTCGCCGGTCTCGGGGCGGGCATTTGACTGTCGCTTGACCAAAGGACGTGTCGCATGACGAAAATGACGCTTGGCTCGTATCCCCATATGCTTGGGTTTGAGCAGCTTGAACGATTGCTGGAACGCACGGCGAAGAGCGCCGAAGGCTATCCGCCGTTCAATATCGAACAGACATCGGAAAATTCGTACCGGATCACGTTGGCCGTGGCCGGATTTGCCGAAGCGGATCTGGCCATTACGGTGGAAGACCGGCAGCTGGTGATCCGGGGCAGGCAAGGTGATGACGGGGCGGAGCGGGTGTTTCTGCATCGTGGTATTGCCGCGCGCCAGTTCCAGCGCAGCTTTGTCCTGGCCGATGGGGTCGAGGTGGGCGAAGCGATCATGGAAAATGGTTTGCTGCATGTCGATCTGACCCGCGCAACGCCCGAAAAAATCGTCCAGACGATCAGCATCAGGAAAGGATAGGTCATGAACACGCCATATGATTTGAATGCCGATGTGGGCCGGATGGTCTATGTAAAGCCAATCGCGGTCGATGCCCTGCCGCGCGAAGTGCGGGATCAGGCCGAAGGGCTGGAGCAGTTGTTTGCCGTCCATGATGCCGAGGGACAGCAACTTGCGCTTGTTGCAGACCGAAAGCTGGCTCTGGCCTTGGCACGGCAGCACGATTACGCGCCGCAACCCCTGCACTGACCTGAGCGGCCCGAGGCCCGTGTCACGCGGTGCCGATGTAGACAGTGGAAAGGCGTGGCATGCGTTTTGACGTGGATTGGGTGGATGCGTTCACCGATGTTCCGTTCGGTGGCAACGGCTGTGCCGTGGTGCATCAGGGGGCAGGGTTGGACGACGCCACCTGCATGGCGTTTGTCCGCGAAACCTCCCTAGTCGAATGCACGTTTACCGGGCCATCCGAGGTGGCTGATATCCGCGTGCGGTACTTCCTTGCCAGCCGCGAGATCCCGTTTGCCGGGCACCCCACCGTTGCGACGGTTGCCGCCTTGCGTCATCGCGGGGTGGTTGGTGACGGGCCGCTGACGCTTGAAACCGGGGCCGGCGTCGTGCCGGTCACCGTCGCGGGCAACACCGTGACCATGCGCCAGATTGCGCCATCCTTCGGCGCGACGCCCGACCCGGCATTGGTCGCTGCGGTAGGCGGGCTGGAGCCTGACGACATTGTGCACCCGCCTCAGGTCGTGTCGACAGGCCTGCCGTTCTGCATCACCGTGCTGCGCGACCGGGACGTGCTGGCGCGTGCGGCACTGCAGATGGGACCGTTTGAGCGATATCTGAACGCACTGGGCGTGCATGGCACCGACGTGATGGAGCCGTTTTGGGTGACGCTTGACGACGGCGGCACTTTTTCGCGTCTGTTGATGGCGCCGCCAAGTCCGGCCGAAGACCCGTTCACTGGATCCGCAACCGGCGCGATGGCGGCTTATCTGTGGGCCGAGGGGTTGATCGACGCGCCTACGTTTGAAGCGCGCCAGGGCGACGGAATGGGCAGGCCGGGCCGTGCGCAGGTCGAGGTTCTGGGCCCACGCACGGCGATCACAGGCGTGCAGGTTGCGGGCGCGGCACATGTCCTGATCAGCGGTACATTGACGATTTGACCGGGCATACCGACCCGAAACCCGTTTAAATTCCCGCTTGGGTAGCAATTCAGGTCGATTGGGCCCTGCGTTGCGTTAACGCATTCAACTCATGACAAAAACGTGTTCTTAATACCTGCGGTAGAAGAGTTTTTGGTTGGCAAGGCTATGAACATGAACTTCGCGCAGGCCGGTCGGCAAGCCCGACTGGAAACCGTATTGGGGCAAGACGCGCTTGTCCTGTTGCGCATGGACGGTTTCGAGGAAATGTCCGGGGATTTCGAATGGCGCATCCATGCGCTTTCTGATCAACCCGCAATTGATTTGCATGCCATGCTGGGCACGCACGGCACGGTGTTTATTGATCACGCCGACGGCACGCGCGCCTTTGACGGGATCGTATGTGATGCGGTGCATCGGGGCGCGTTCGAGAACGGGTTCCGGTACGATCTGGTCCTTCGACCCTGGCTTCAGGTTGCGGACATGCGCCGCAATATGCGGATCTTTCACAACAAGACCGTCATCGAAATCGTGGAAGAGGTTCTGTCGAGCTATGCCGAGCTGGGTACACCGCATCTGGACGTCAAGGTTCTGGGCGACTACCCGACGCTGGAATACACGGTGCAATATGGCGAAACGGACGCGAATTTCGTGCGTCGCCAATTGGAACGCCATGGTATTTCCTGGTCGTGGCGGCACGAGGCGGGATCACATACGCTTCTTCTGACCGACGCACCCTTTTCCTTGCCCGAAGTGCCGGGCGGCGCGCGCCCGTTTTACGCGGTGCAGGGGTATCACCGGCACGAGGAAGAGCATTTCCGCCTCTGGAACCGGGCCGAACGGATCACAACCGGTGCCGTGCGCCTGACGGAATACAATTTCAAGACACCAACCGCGGCACAAGAGGTCAATCAGACCGGCGATGCCACGCATCCAAGCGGTGCCATCGAAAGCTATGATTGGCCGGGCGATTACCTCAATCAAGGCGAAGGTCTGGGCGTTGTGGACCGGCGCGTTGAACAGGAGCGCGGGCAGGCCCCGCGCCATCAGGCCGAAGGCGACGTTGTCACGCTTGGCGCGGGCTGGCGCGTGACCCTTGGCGGGGATGAGGTGCCGGACGCGTCGGGCCGGTCTTTCCTGTGCCTGAAGGCCACGCACCGGTTCCGCACACAGGCCTATGGGTCGGGCAACGCGGATGGGGACGAAGCACCCTATAGCGGGGAATACGTCCTGATGCCCGACGACACGCCCTACCGTCCGGACCGGCGCACGGCTGGACCGCGCGTGCAAGGTCCCGAAACGGCCGTTGTCGTGGGCGAAGGCGAGATCGACTGTGACGAACACGGGCGCATTCTGTGCAGGTTCCACTGGGACCTTGATGCGGCGCACACGATGCGTGTGCGCGTGGGCCAGAACTGGGCGTCCAAGGGCTGGGGCGGGATGGTCATCCCGCGCATCGGCATGGAGGTGATCGTCGAACACTTGCGCGGCGATCCGGACAAGCCGATCGTGACGGGATGTGTCTATAACGGCGCGAACCAGGCGCCCTATCCGCTGCCCGAACACAAGACAAAATCCGTGTTCCGGTCCGACAGCCATCAATCTGACGGCTTCAACGAATTGACCTTCGAGGACGCGACCGGCGCGGAAAAGATCTATCTCCACGCGGAGAAGGATCACGAACTGCATATCGAAAACAACCGCGCCAAGCGGGTGGACCGCAATCAGTCCGAAAGCGTCGGCAACAACAAATCCATCGAGGTCGGCAACAACCACCACGAAATCATCGGCGGCAACATGACGCTGATGGTCGGCCCGAACAAACTCCAAAGTGCTGTGACCGGCGCATTCTCCAAATTCTCGAACAAGATCAGTGACCTGACCGGAAAGCTGGGCTTGCCCGACTTTCTCAATATGGGCGAAGGCAACCTGATCGTCGCGGTGGCCAAGAACAAGGCCGAAACCGTCATGGTCAGTTCCACCGAAGTCGTAGGTGCGGCCAAGTCCACAACCGTTGGCGGCGGCTATCAGGTGACGGTGGGTGGCGTGAAGAACGAAAGTGTCGCGGTTGGCAGTTGGGAAGAGGTCGGCCAGTCCAAGGTCGTGGTCGTCGGCCACAAGTTCGAAGTGGTGTGCGGCAAGTCCAAGCTGGTGATGGACCGCGACGGCAATATCAGCCTCGAAGGTGTGAACATCACGGTCGACGCCAAATCACAGCTGACCCACAAGGGCGGCCGGATCGACCTGAACTGATGCGGACGCTGACCCCAGCCTGGTTGAAGGCCGAAGAAGAGAACAAGGCGCAGCGCAATGCCCTGCGCAAGGCATTCTGGGCGGACCTTGGCATCACGCCTGTGTCCGTGAAGGACGCCAGCAAGAGCACATCCACCGACCGGACCGGCGCTTATCAAAAGGTGTGGGCGATGGAGGACGGCGCAAAGGAGATCGACGGCAACATCCGCGACATCGCCGCAAAGAGCAAAGCGTTGATCCTGAGCGCGGGGCTGAGCCGTGGCCCGGCCGCGTTCACGCCCAAAATCAAGGACATCGACCTGTCCAACCTATCCACGGAGATGTGGCGGCAATTCTTCATGACAGACGCCTCCAGCGCGTTTGAAGCGTCCAGGTTCATCAAGCGTGGCAAATGACGGCGATCCCATTCCGGTTGGCGTTGACGATCTTGGCGCGGGCCATGCATCGGGCGAATGTTCCTATGCGGAGCTGATCCGGAACCACTTTTATGAATACGTGGCGCTGCTGGAGTTCCTCAAGGACATCTCGGGGCAGAACGGCCGGGCCGCACAACGCGCCGCGATCCAGATCGTGACGGAAACCGGGCCGCTTGGCGTCCTGCTGAACGGGTACGAATCCTTTGCGATGGGCATTGCCGCGATGGGCGCGCGCGGCACCAGCTACCAAAGCCGGTATGAACGCGCGTCAGAACAGGCATATGAGGACGCGCGCGCCGCCCTTCTGGACATGCGCGACGCCTTCATCGCCTGGAAGAACAAGATCGAGGACCATCTCGAGAATTGCGGCGTGCTCTATGCTTCGGCTGCGGTGTTCATCGACCTTGGCGGGATTGAGCTGGCCCTGGTCGGCATGTCTGCGGCGGCGATCCGCATCATTCGGATGTTTGTCTGGCGCGTGCGCCTGATCGGCCCGCCCAACGCCCCAACGGCGGTGCAGGTGTCTGCCTCCAGCCGTCGGGTCGATTTGCAGCGCACCTATCCAATCAATCGCCTGCGCGAGGAATATGGTGACAGCCGCACGTCGGGCACAACGGACCCTGATCCCGACGCGCAAAGCCAGCCCGAAGCGCCGCGCCCTTTGAGTGCGCGCGAACAGCGCCTGGAATCGTTTCGCGCCCGGCTGATGGCCGGGGACGAGGATTTTGCCGCCTCCAATGCGGGGCTTGAGGCGTCTTTTGCCCGGCAACGGGTCAAACGCGCGTTCGCGGATGAATTTGGCGTCAGCTATGACAACCTCGATGGGATATCCGGCCTGCACCCGATCACCATCGAACTCTTCCCGCCGCCCAACCAGATTGCCCAGTGGCGCAATCCAACCCGCGCCGACGTCGGTGAATTCTTTGACCCCAGCAATGGCCAAACCTCGCCATCGCAACTCGGGATCAGTTCCTTTGGTCGGCAGTTGGAGCATTACAACGTGACCGGCGACGGCGTTGCGTTGCAAGGGATCGGCAAGCCGAACTACCGCGACCGCTATACCGTACGGAACCGTGTGGTTCCGACCGAAGGCGGGCGGCCGCAATGGGTGATCGGGGAAGAGTTCCGCCCCACCACCGCTGACATCGACCGCGTGTCGCTGACATGGCGCGAGCATCCGGAAAACCGCAACTGGGTCGAAAATGACGACGGGTCGTTCACCTCGGACGAAGGAACAATACGTCCGGTCCAGGTGCCTGACCGCAACGATCCCAGCCGCACGCTGACCTTTTGGGAAATGGATGAATGATGGCCCGCGCGAACGACAATACCTATCCCCGGATTGACACCGAAGCGGCGCTGCGGGACGCGATTTATGCCTATCACGATTGGGCTGCGGCGGAATTGGGCCACCCGCTTGCGACCCTGAACGGCATTTACCAGATCACCGCGCAGATGCTGGAGGCGATGGCCGACGGCACGCCTCTGCGCGACGTGATCCACCGGACACAGGTCGTGCCCGCAATTGATCAGATCGAAGCCGGTATGGCCCATGTCGACGATGAACTGGGCATTGCGCTGCGCCAGATGGCGCAGGCGCTGCGAACGGACTGGGGCAATCTGATGCGGAACGAACGGTTTGTCGTCTGCACGCTCCATGCCGCGCAGATGTTTCGCCACGGGCCGGTGGACGGTACACCGGAATACCGCGACTGCTACGGCACGGTGATGCACGTGTTTGCGGAACCGCTGCTGCCGCGGGCGATCTTGCTGCATCAGATGGCGCAAGGAGGGCGGCAACCGGGCCACCCGGACCCGCGCAACGATTGGTTTGCACGGATTGACCGGTCAAAACCGTCCTACTTTCTCGAGACATCGCTGCTGCAACAGATCGTGTCGTTTGGACGCTACTATGCGCAGAACCTCGCGTTTGGCCGCGGGCGTGACATTGCGGAACGCATTCAGGACTACATCCTCGATCCGGCGTTTCAGGGGCAGATGAGCAATCTGCACCCGGCCAGCGGACCCGTCGAACTGGCGCCCGAAGACATCCTATGGGCCGCGTCCGCGTCCGGACAGGAGGCGCTGGCACGCGCCGCCACAGATCAGCTTGATGCGCTGCCCGCGCGCTACTGGGACAACGGCTGAGACAGGGGCCATTAGGTGGGTCAGCGCAGAACGCTGACCCGGTGGCCGGTCAACCCCCGATCACGTTGTGATCCGGCCCATACGGAAATCCGGTGATATTTTCGTTCCCGTCTTCGGTGATGATCAGGATGTCATGTTCGCGGTATCCGCCCGCGCCCGGCTGCCCGTCAGGGATGGTCAGCATCGGTTCCATTGAGATCACCATTCCCGGCTTCAGCACGGTGTCGATATCCTCGCGCAGCTCCAGTCCCGCCTCGCGCCCATAATAATGGCTGAGCACGCCGAAGGAATGACCGTAGCCAAAGGTGCGGTACTGCAAAAGGTTCCGTTCCGCGAAGAAGTCGTTGATCTTGTGCGTGATTTCGGCGCAGGTGACGCCGGGTTTCAGCAGGCGCATCCCGTATTCGTGGGCATCCACATTGGCCTGCCAGATGGCAAGGCTGGCATCGTCCACGGTGCCAACAAACAGCGTACGCTCGAGCGCCGTGTAGTAGCCCGAGATCATCGGAAAGGTGTTGAGGCTCAGGATGTCGCCCCGCTCCAGCTTGCGGCACGTCACCGGGTTGTGCGCGCCGTCGGTGTTGATGCCCGATTGGAACCATACCCAGCTGTCGCGGATTTCGCTGTCGGGAAAACGCCGGGCGATCTCCAGCTCCATTGCATCGCGACCGGCCATGGCCACGTCGATCTCGCGCGCGCCCACCGTGATGGCATCGCGGATGGCATAGCCGCCCACATCCGCTGTCGCAGCACCCGCACGGATCAACGCCAGCTCTGCAGGCGATTTGTGAAACCGTTGCGTCATGGTGAGGGGCGCGATGTCCACCTTGGCCGACGGGGCCAGGAACGTATCGAGCAACCCCATCTGCGCAATCGACAGGTGGTCGCCCTCGAACCCGATCACCTTGCCGGTGCCCGTGACCGACACGATCGCGCGCCAGTAATTGTTCCGCCGCCAGTCCGTATAGGTGATGTTGTCCCCATATCCGCGCCGCCACGGTTGGGCCGCATCAATGCCTGCGCTGAAGGTGACGGTGTCCGTCGCGGTGACGACCTGCGCATAGGGCCGCCCGAATGCGCAATACAGAAAGCCGGAGAAATAGGCGACGTTGTGCATGGAGGTCAGCACGCAGGCGTCAATGCCGTGCGCGTCCATACTGGCGCGCAGTCCCGCAAGCCGTGTTTCGTATTCAGCCTCCGCAAAGGGCAAGACCACGTCACCCTGATGAAAGCGGTAGAAATCGGGGCGTTGGCCCGGTGTGCCAAAGGTGGATGTGCCGTCCATCGGTTCACTCCTGTTCAGGCCGTATGCTCTGGGGAAGGGGTGCGCCACATGACCGGTTCACCTGCCCTCACCGCGCATAACGGCAAAGCAAGATCCCGGCGTTCAGGATGGTTGGGGTCGGGACACACTGCACGCAGCGGCGACGCCATCGCCCGTCCCTGTGGATCTGCTATGCCATTCCGGGCCTGCAGATCAAGCGTCTGTTGCGCGCGCGCCCCCGTTTTGACAGGGGCGCGCGTCGGCTCAGCCTGCGATCAGGCCCATGCTTTCGAGTTTCAGCAGAACCTGATGGGCGCAATTGTCGACTTCGACATTCTCGGTCTCGACGCTCAGTTCCGGGTTCTGTGGCACGTCATAAGGGTCTGAAATGCCGGTGAATTCTTTGATCTTGCCCTCGCGCGCCAGTTTGTAGAGACCCTTGCGGTCGCGGCGCTCGCATTCCTCGATGCTGGTGGCGACGTGCACTTCGACAAAGGCGCCAAAGGCTTCGATGTCCTCGCGCACGGCGCGGCGGGTGGTGGCATAAGGTGCGATGGGCGCGCAGATCGCGATCCCGCCGTTCTTGGTGATCTCAGAGGCGACATAGCCGATGCGCCGGATGTTCAGGTCGCGGTGCTCTTTGGAAAAGCCCAACTCGGAGCTGAGGTTCTTGCGCACGATGTCGCCATCGAGCAGCGTCACGGGGCGCCCGCCCATCTCCATCAGCTTGACCATCAAGGCGTTGGCAATGGTGGATTTGCCCGACCCCGAAAAGCCGGTGAAGAACACGGTAAACCCTTGCTGCGACCGCGGCGGCTTGGTCTTGCGCAGTTCGGCCACGACCTCTGGGAACGAGAACCATTCGGGGATCTCGAGACCCTCGGCCAGACGGCGTCGCAGTTCGGTGCCCGAGATGTTCAGGATGGTCACGTCGTCCTTGTCCGCGATCTCGTCGGCGGGCTCGTACTGGGCGCGCTCCTGCACATAGACCATGTGTTTGAAGTCGACCATTTCGATGCCCATTTCGTCCTGATGCTCGCGGAACAGGTCCTGCGCATCATAGGGGCCATAGAAATCCTCTCCGGCAGAGTTCTTGCCGGGGCCCGCGTGGTCGCGGCCGACGATGAAATGCGTGCAGCCGTGGTTCTTGCGGATCAGACCGTGCCACACAGCCTCACGCGGGCCTGCCATCCGCATGGCGAGGTTCAGAAGCGACATGGAGGTTGTGGCCGCCGGATATTTGTCGAGGACCGCCTCGTAACAGCGCACGCGGGTGAAGTGATCGACGTCGCCAGGCTTGGTCAGGCCGACAACGGGGTGGATCAGCAGGTTGGCCTGCGCCTCACGCGCGGCACGAAAGGTCAGTTCCTGATGCGCGCGGTGCAGCGGGTTGCGGGTCTGGAAGGCCACGACCTTGCGCCAACCCATCTTGCGGAAATAGGCGCGCAATTCGTTGGGCGTGTCGCGGCGGGCGCGGAAATCGTAGTGCACGGGCTGCTGGATACCGGTGACGGGACCGCCAAGGTAAATCTCACCCGCCTGATTGTGCAGATAGTTCACCGCCGGATGCGCATCGTCATCAGCGCCGAAAACCATCTTGGCCTCGTGTGCCTTGTTCGGTGTCCAGCGGTCGGTGACGGTCATCGTGGCGAGGATCACGCCCTCTTGATCGCGCAGGGCGATATCCTGACCAATCTCGAGGCCGGAGGCGAATTTGTCGTTTACATCCAGTGTGATGGGCATGGGCCACAGTGCACCGTCCGTCGTGCGCATCGTGTCGACCACAGCGTTGTAATCCGCCTCGGACAGGAACCCTTTGAGCGGGTTGAACCCACCGTTCATCAACAGTTCCAGATCGCAGATCTGGCGCGGCGTCAGATCCCAGCTGACAAGGTCAGCCGCTTCGGTTTTCATCTTCTGCGCGCTGTCGTAGGACACGTACAGCTCGGGGATGGGAGCGAGGTTGTTTTCCATCAATTTGGTCCTGTGGGTCAAAGGATTGAAGCCGGAGGTGGTGCCCGTCAATTCGGCGTAGATCGCATCATATTCAGCGAATTTACGGGCCAGAAACTGGTCGGTGAGGCGGTTTTTCTCTGCGGCACCGCGGGTGGTGAGCGCATAGGTGACGCGTTGGCGTTTGTCGGGGCCGTCGCGGTCACCCAAGGCGACAAAGCCCGCTGCGGTGGCCTCGCGCAAAAGCGCGTTGAGACGGCCCAAAGACACGCCAATAGCCTGTGCCGTGGCCCGTTGGGAGCCTTGCGGTCCCTGATCGAGCTGGCGGAGCAGTCGGAACAGCTGGTCCTCATGCTCAGGGTTTGGTTTCGGCGGTGTCATTGCGGCTGCTCGGCCATCACTTATTACGTTCACGCATGAACATATGTCAGGAAAAGTTTGTTCATGAAAGAACAAACATCAACGCTTCCCCGGTTTTCGCAGAGCGTGGTTAAAAAGACACGAACACGCTCAGGCCGCAGGCACCGTGTGCCCAAGCCGGCCCAGCACATGCGTCAGCTCCGCCGCGCGCGGCACGGGCAGCGCATCCAGCGCCTCTTCGCGCCCGCGCAGATGCAGGGACAGCATTTCCGTGCGCGCTACAGGCAGGCCCGCAGCGGCGAGCAGGTCCACGGAAATCAACGCCTCGACCGCATGCGCCTTGGTTTCGGCCTCAAGTCGCGAGGCAGTGTTGACCGCGTCACCAATCAGGGTGCGGGGGGCCTGTCCGGCCGCCCCGATTTCGCCAAGCACAACGTTGCCCAGGTGAACACCGATGCCAATGGCCACCGGCGGGCTGCCCTCGCGGGCCAGTGTTTCGTTGAAGCTGGCAAGGGCGGCCCCCATGCCTTCGACGGCGCGTAGGGCGGCGCGGGCCGATTTGGCGGGGCTCGACGTCTCGAACACGGCCATCAGACCGTCGCCCATGTACTTGTCCACGGTGCCACCCGCGGCGTTGATCGGCGGGACAATCCGGTCAAAGAACCGGTTGAGCAGGAACACCACGTCATAGGGCAACTGCCCGTCCGTGCGCGCGGTGAAGCCGCGCATGTCTAGAAACAGGATGGCCAACCGGGCTTCTTCGCCTTGGCTGGCATGGGCGCGCTTGCGCGATCCATCGGGTGCGAAGACGCGGTGCACCGTGACCGGCCCGGTGGGGCGCATCTGGCACGCAAGCCGCGCGTCCGGAGAGGCCCCCACGGCCGCAAGGCTTCGGGTCTCGACGCTCGACGGAGGCGGGACGTTGTCGTGGCCGTCCTCGAGGATCACGCGGCAGGTTGTGCAGCGCCCCCGGCCACCGCACAGCGACGTGTGCGGCACGCCCGCACCGCGCGACGTTTCGAGCACGGTTTGACCGCGCGGCGCGCGCACGGTGGGCCCGTCGACATAGCTCACGCGGACAGGACGGCGCAGGGCCGCGACGGCCTGACGGATCAGCACAATAATCGCAAGGGCACCGAGCGTGGCCCAGACGATCTGATCCGTCTGCGCGTCGATCTGGCGAAGCTGGGTAAAGTCCGGCGGCGCGGGCCAGTTCCAGACCCGCTTGGCCAGCAAATCGGCGCGGTCATCGCTGAGCAGGCCCGCGATGGCACGGGCGGCGGTGACGTAGCCCAGCAGGGCGACGGTGGGGATCAGCACGCCGATGGCCACCATCCAGCCGATATTGCGACGCCACCATTCGGTGCCCTTGAGCCACATATGCATCCCGATTGCCCCGTGGACCCAGACGATGAGCACCATGACCGCCTGCAGCCACCCATCCGTGCGTCCCCAGATCAGGGTTGTGACATAGCCGATCTGCGTGTTGACGCCAAAGATCTGGTGGGCGACGCCCGTGTAGATCACGTGACTGGACAACAGCACCGGTATGGCAAGGCCAAACGCGATCTGGATATAGTCCACCATCGGCATGCGCAGGTTGCGCAGACGCACGAGCTTGGCCAGTGACAGGACCAGATGCGCCAGCATCGACAGGCCGATGATCAGCCCGCCCGGCGCACTGCGCGTCACGGCAAGCCGCACGTTCTGGAACGCCTCGGCAAAGTCAGGCGAAATCAGGACCGAGGCGATGTTGAGCAGGTGCAGCGTCACGTAGAGCATCAGCACCAGCCCGGTGACGATCCTGATCCGTGTCGCCCAGCTGCCGCGCCAGAGCACGTGCGCCATATGCTCTCTCCCTCTTGCCTGCGGTGCCAGAGTGGCGGGGGTGGCGGGCAGGGTCAAGCGGTGCAGGGGGCGCTGCCCCCCGGCCTGCGGCCGTCCCCCGTGGTATTTCCAGCCAGAAGAAAGGGCGGGTTATTCGGCGGCGATGTCGGCGCTGTCTTCGGCCTCGGCCAGGAAGCGTTCGGCTTCGAGTGCCGCCATGCAGCCCATGCCGGCAGAGGTGACGGCTTGGCGGTATTTGTGGTCGGTGAGGTCTCCGGCGGCAAAGACGCCCGGGATGGAGGTTTCGGTGCTGTCGGGTTTGGTGACCACGTAGCCGCCCATATGGGTTTCCAGCGTGTCCTTGACCAATTCGTTCGCCGGGGCGTGACCGATGGCGATGAACACGCCCTTGGCGGGGATTTCGCTGATCTCGCCGGTTTTCGTGTTCTTGACGCGCACGCCCTCGACGCCTGCGGGCATGTCGGTGCCGTAGACTTCTTCGATCTGGTGGAACCAGAGCGGTTCGATTTTGGGGTTCTTGAAGAGGCGGTCCTGCAGGATTTTTTCCGCACGCAATTCGTCCCGGCGGTGGATGAGCGTGACCTTGGAGGCAAAGTTGGTGAGAAACAGTGCCTCTTCGACGGCAGTGTTCCCGCCGCCCACCACAACGATTTCCTGACCGCGGTAGAAGAACCCGTCGCAAGTGGCGCATGCCGACACGCCAAATCCCTTGAATTTCTCTTCGGAGGGCAGGCCCAGCCATTTGGCGCGTGCCCCGGTCGCAAGGATCACGGCGTCCGCCACATATTCCGTGCCGCTGTCGGCCTGACACACGAAGGGGCGTTTGGAAAAGTCGATGGATGTGATGATGTCGCCGACAATCTCGCATCCCATCGCCTTGGCGTGCGCCTCCATCCGGACCATCAGGTCGGGGCCCTGCACTTCGGTGTCACCTGGCCAGTTTTCGACCTCGGTCGTGGTGGTCAACTGGCCACCCGGTTCAATCCCCTGCACAAGCACCGGTTCCAGCATCGCGCGGCTGGCATAGACGCCTGCGGTATATCCAGCGGGGCCGGAGCCGATGATCAGTACCTTGGTGCGTTTGGTCGTGGCCATTGGGGCGTCCTTTTGGGAAATAGCAGCTGTGAAGATATAGAACGCAGAGGGCAGGGTTTGAAGCCTGATCTTTGGGATGTGATTTGCGGGCGTGGTTTCGAAAAGTTGCGCGGGTTTGAAATAATATTGCGCAGCCTGTGCAGGCTGATATAACAACCGCAAATCAAGGGGGCGTTATGGCAAGCACGCGACTGGATCCGATTGATCGCAAGATTTTGGCGGAACTGCAGGCCGATGGCCGCATGACCAACGTGGAGTTGGCAAAGCGTGTGGGCATTTCCGCGCCGCCCTGCTTGCGCCGTGTGCGCACGCTGGAGGAAAGCGGGTACATCCGGGGGTATCACGCCGATGTGGACAGCCACGAGCTGGGCTTTGAGGTGCAGGTCTTTGCCAATGTCGGTCTGGCCAGTCAGGCCGAGGCGGACCTGAGCGCGTTTGAAGAGCGGTGCCGGGCGTGGCCTTTGGTGCGCGAGTGCCACATGCTGAACGGTGAGGTTGATTTCATCCTCAAATGCGTAGCGCCCGACCTGTCCAGCTTTCAGAGCTTTCTGACGGGCGAATTGCTGACGACCCCGAATGTGGCCAGCGTGAAGACATCGCTGGTCATCCGGCAGGCCAAGGATGCCCCCGGCGTGCCGTTTGATGTGCTGGAAGAGCGGCTGGCGCGTTCGGCCTAGGCGTCTTCGAGTTCGGGCGCACGTGGATGGGCCAGCGGGCCGAAATCGGTCACATGCGCAATATGCGGGAACATCGACAGGAACAGGTCGCGTTGTGCGTGGGTCACGGTGCGTGTGGCGCCCATGCCCGGGTGGAACGTCTCCATCTCGATCCCGCCAACGGTCACCGCAGCATGGCGCGTCAGGCACAGATGGAACAGCCGCACGGGCGTGGGCGGCACGACCTCGATGATATTGACGTTGTCGACAAACGCCTTGGCCGGTGTCAACAGCGGTGCGCCGCCCGCGGTGCCGCGCAGATGCGCTGGCGTCTGGAGCAGCCGCGCTGCAGGCCCGACGGTCACGAATGTCTCGGGCCGGTTCTGTCCGAAACTGTCCGCCATGATCCGGATCAGGGGCATCCGCCGCCCTGCATCCGCCGGTACGAATTGCGACGACCCGATCCACAGAACCCGCGCCGGATCGCCCGACGACGTGTTGAGCCAGTCGCCCGGCTGCACATCCTCAATCGATACGTCACCCTGCGGCGACGACAGCACAGCACCGCGTGCAAAGGCGGAGAATGCGGATTCAAACAGGGGCAGGGCGGGTGCCTTGAACGTCGAAATGCTGCGCGAGCCGTCCGCGCGCATTGCGGCAACCTCGAAAGTGCGCAGGGGCGTGTCGCTGGTGCCGGAATAGGGCGCGGCATAAGGATCGGGCGCGGCCTTGGCCAACGCAGCGTCCTGACCCGATCGAGCGGTGCGCAGTGGGTAAGCGGGAGCGGTCGTGCGCGGAACGCGCAACGCAGCAGCTTGTGTCATATGTAACCTCGTCTTCTGGGTCACATCCGCGTCGGCCCCCACCGACGACGACAGATGGAAATTTGTCCATGTGTCATAGTTCTGCCGTTATAATTCGGGGATTTTGTTCAAATTGTCAAAAACTGCGCGACATTAACCAAAAAAGGCGCACCAATGGTGCGCCTTGCGTCAGGATTGTTGAAACGGCTCGCGCCTGTTCGCCACAATTTGATTCTGTTTTGCGGTGCCTAGGCCGTCTTGCGCAGGGCAGGGGGGGCTGTGCGTTTGGCAATAAACGCGGCACGGCGGGCGCCGCGCGTCCATGGCATTTGCGTGGTTTCGGTTGCGGCTGCGGCCACGACGGATTTGATAAAGCGCTGTTTTGCCATTGGTTTGGGTGTCCCTCTGCTCAAGTCGGTGAGGCGTTCTGCCCCGTTAACCAAAGGTATGACGTCCGTTTCGGGCAGGTTTAGGGCCGGTGTCGCGCATTTTAGGAAAATTTTCGTCTCGGATTGCGCGGGATTGTGGCACGCGCATCGGCTTTGTTTTTATGCGGTTTCGGCATGTGCGCCCGGATCCTGCGGCAGCATTGCGGCAAATGATGCCCCAATTGTGCCCAGAACTAGAGCGTGATGGCAGCGATCAGACGCCCGTAATCGGGATCGCGATCATGTACGGACCGGCGGTAGGAGTAAAACCGCTCCGGGTCGGAATAGGTGCAGTGGCGTGTCCATTCCGCCTCTTCGATCCCGGCGGCGCGCAGGCGCGCCAACCCATAGCCGGGCAGGTCGAAATGCATCCGGTCCCCTGTGCCACCGGCAAAGAAGCGGGCGGTTTCGGGGTCGCTGTCGACAAAACTTTCGAAGAATTCCGGGCCGACCTCATACGCGCGCTGGCTGATCGACGGGCCAATGACGGCGCGGATGTGCGCCCGGTCGGCTCCAAGCGCAACCATCGCCTCCACCGTTGCCTCAAGCACACCGGCCTGCGCGCCTTTCCATCCCGCATGGGCTGCGCCGATCACCTGCGCGGTGCTGTCGGCAAAGAGGACCGGCATGCAATCCGCCGTCAGCACGGACAGGGCAAGGCCGGGGGTCGCGGTCACAACCGCGTCCGCCTTGGGTTTTGGATCAAGAGGGGTGTCTGCCGTGACCACGTCCGGCGAATGCACCTGATGCACACCGACCAAATGTGTGGCCGCGACCTCCATCGCCTCGGCCACGCGGCCGCGGTTGATCGCCACGATCTCTGTCTGGTCCGAACTGCCGGTGCCGCAGTTGAGCCCCTGGAAAATGCCGGAGGATGCGCCGCCTTTGCGGGTGAAGAACCCGTGGCGCAGAGCAGAAAGGGAATCGGCAGTCAGGATTTCCAGGGTCATTCAAGCAGTCCGGGCGGTGGCGCAGCAGAGGCCGGACAGAGGCCCAGCACTTTGAACAGGTTTCCCATTTCGTCCGGGTGCGTCAACCGCCGATGCGCGGCAATATGGGCATCAAGCGTGTGACCGGTCAGGCCGCGGGCCAGTGCCTGTGCGCGTTGCGTGATCCCGAGGCGTTCGAGAAACACGCCCTGCGGCGTCAGGCGGCTGAAGGTTGCAGGCTGTGCGTGGCGTGCGAGGGCCTCGAAATCGACATGCGCGGTGAGGTCGGCAGTGCCCGGGGTGTCGAGGACATCCACAGGGGCGTGATCGCGGACCGCTTGCAATGTGTCGCCAAGGCTGCGCCAGTCGCCATAGTCAAAGATCAGCGCCGCACCGCCATGTGACCCGATGCGGTGGCCCAGTTCCGCCATCACGGCGTGGGCGGTCGGGCAGAGCTCCACAAGATCGCCGTCCGCCGTGTCCTCCAGCCGGTGATCAAGGTCGGGATGCGGGCTGCGCGGGGCCAGGCCAAAGGACAGCGCACCGTCCGCAAGACCCACACAGCGTTCACGCCAGCCGTCGCCATCGCGCACGAACTGTCGGATCGGCAGAGCGTCAAAGAATTCGTTGGCGACACACCAGAGCGGCCCGTCGGGCAGATCGCGGGCGTCGTCGATCCAGCGGACGTTGTGGCCTTGCAACGCTTTGGCCTGCACGTCGCGCAAGCGCGCGGAGGCCTCGACCAGAACGATGTCCGCCGCGGCAAAGCCGGGCACGGCGGCCGTGGCTCGCATTATGTCCGCCATCAGCGTCCCGCGCCCCGGTCCCAGCTCGGCGAGGGTGAACCGCGCGGGCGCGCCTTGGTCGAGCCAGGACTGCGCAAGGCTGAGCCCGGTCAGCTCGCCAAACATCTGGCTGATGTCCGGAGCGGTGATGAAATCACCGGCGCGGCCAAAGGGCGTGCGGGTGGTGTAGTATCCGTGATCGGGATGCAGCAGCGCTTCGGTCATGTATTCCGCAACGGTCAGCGGGCCGCTGGCCGCAATCCGGTCGCACAGCAGATCGGTAAGGGTCATGCGCGGTGCGGCAGGGCGCGGGCCCGTCGGATCAGCCACAGGCCGAGCAAGATCATCGGCAGGGACAGGATCTGCCCCATCGTCAAACCGTACCCCCCCACGTGCCATGCCAGCCCCAGCGGGTTGCCGGGCGAGATGAACTGCGCGTCAGGCTGGCGGGCGAATTCGATGACAAAGCGCGCAAGCCCGTACCCCGCAAAGAAGATACCGCAGGCGTAGCCGGGCGTCTTGAGCGCATTGCGCCGCCACACGATCCAGAGCAGCACCACCATGAGCACAAGCCCTTCCAGCGCCGCCTCATAGAGCTGCGAGGGGTGGCGGGCGCAGATGCCGACCACATCGGGGCAGAACTGCGCCGCCTCACCGGGAAAGGCCACGCCCCAGGGCATGTCCGTAGGACGGCCCCACAATTCGGCATTGATGAAATTCGCGATCCGGCCCAGCAAGATGCCGGGAGGCGTGCCCAGCACAATCGCATCCGCCACGCTGAACCGGTCAAACCCGCGGCGGGTGTACAGATAGGCGGCCAGAACGACGCCCAGCAGCCCGCCGTGGAACGACATGCCGCCCTGCCATATATACAGGATCTCGATCGGGTTCTGAAGGTAATAGGCGGGCTGATAGAACGCCACATATCCTAGCCGTCCCCCGAGAATGACGCCCAGGATGATCCAGGTCAGCATTTCCTCGATCTCTGCGGGTGTCATGGTGGGGGTGTTGCGTGGCCAGAGCTGCGGTGTTTTGGCCGCCATCACAACAAGCCGCCAGCCGATCACGATGCCCGCGATATAGGCCAGCGCGTACCAGCGCAGCGCAAAGTCCATACCGAAGAGCGAGATCGAGAAAATCTCGGGCGAGATATCGGGAAAGGGGATCATGCGGGATGTCATCTGCGTCTGAATGCCTCTGGGTGCCCGGGACTGTCAACCTTGCGGCGGACCACGTTGCGGCCCATATAGAGGTCAATCCAAGGAGAGGCGACACCATGCAAGCCCGTGGCAAGATTTTTGACGACATCTCGCAATTGATGACCAACGCAATGGGCGTGGCCCAAGGCGCGCGGGAAGAGGCGGAGACGGCGATGAAGTCCATGGTAGACCGCTGGCTGGCGGACCGGGATTTCGTGACGCGCGAGGAGTTCGACGCGGTCCGCGCCATGGCGCAGAAGGCGCGCGAGGAGAACGAAGCGCTCAAGGCGCGTCTGGATGCGCTTGAGGCCAAAGCCGGTTAAACGGCGGCGCTGCCGCGCCATTTCACATTCTGCCAGTTGTGGATGACCGCCCGGTGATCGGGCGCTCTGGTTTTTGTGCCGTTTGTGGGGGCTCTGCCTCCGGCTGCGCCTCCCCCGGGATTTTTCGGAACAGAGACAGGGATTTGCGGGTGCCCCGTATTCGTTGTCTGTTGCTTGTATGTTGCGCCTTTGTCGGGGTTGTCCCCAACTTATTGCGGTTATCCCCAAATAAAGGGTTGCCAGATGGGGGTGGCACGGTCACCATTCTAGTAGGAGCACGGGGGTTAGCCCCGGTTTCTAGAGCAGGCACCGAGCGCTTGGGGGCGCTGCCAGCCCCCTTCGCTAAAGCGAATAAGAGGTGGCACCATGGCACTTTCCGAGCAGTTTCTGGAAGACGACATTCACCCCATCGACATTGTCGAGCATCTGGCCACCCATCACGAGTGGGATTTTGACCGGATTGCGGATGATCAGATCGCGATGGCGGTCGAGGGGCAATGGCGCACCTATTCGATCACGCTGGCCTGGTCCGGTTATGACGAGACGCTGCGCATGGTGTGCACGTTCGAGATGGAGCCGCCGGAAGAGCGCAAGGCCGCGCTTTATGAGCTGTTGAACATGGTCAATGACCAGTGTTGGGCCGGTGCATTCACCTATTGGCCGGAACAGAAGCTGATGGTGTACCGCTATGGTCTTGTCCTTGCGGGCGGGCAGGTGGCAAGCCCGGATCAGATCGACACGATGATCGGTGCCGCCGTGATGAGTGCAGAACGCTATTACCCCGCGCTACAGCTTTTGATCTGGGGCGATCGGACGCCGTCGGACGCGCTGCAAGTGGCCATTGCAGAGGCGTACGGGCGCGCATAACCTCTGCCCGCGTTAGGACGGGGGCAAATCATGGAAAACAGTCGGATCGCAGCCCGGGGCATTGTCCTTTTGGGCTGTGGCAAGATGGGGTCGGCGATGCTGGCCGGGTGGCTGGCGCGGGGGGTGCCTGAGACATCTGTTTGGGTGGTCGATCCGGCGCCATCTGACTGGGTGCTGTCCACGGGTGCCCACGTGAATGCGGATCTGCCCGCGGACCCTGCGGTGGTTCTGATTGCGGTCAAGCCGCAGATGATGGCGCAGGCATTGCCGAATATCGCGGATCTGGGTGTGGCCGACACGGTTTTCGTCTCGATCGCGGCGGGCACACCGATTGCAGCCTTTGAGGCCGCCCTGGGCGCGCGGGCCATCGTGCGGGCCATGCCGAATACGCCAGCCGCCGTGGGGCAGGGGATCACGGCCATTTGCGGGAATGCGGCGGGTGATGCGTATCTGGGCGAGGCGGAAGAACTGCTGTCGGCCATCGGCGCGGTTGTCCGTCTGGGCGATGAGGCGCAGATGGATGCGGTCACTGGCGTCAGCGGGTCCGGGCCGGCTTACGTGTTCCACTTGATCGAGACATTGGCGGCGGCGGGCGTGGCACAGGGGTTGCCGGACGCGCTGGCCCTGCAATTGGCCAAGGCTACGGTCGCCGGGGCCGGGGCGCTCGCGCAGCAGGCAGAGGATGATCCCAGCCAATTGCGGGTGAACGTGACAAGTCCGAACGGGACGACGCAAGCCGCGCTCGACGTGTTGATGGATGAGGATCGGGGGTTCCCGGTTCTTGTGAAAGAAGCCGTTGCCGCGGCGACAGAGCGGTCAAAGGAGTTGGCCCGTGGATGAAATCAGTTTCGACGACTTTATGAAGGTGGATGTCCGGGTGGGGCAGATTGTGCGCGCAGAGCCATTCCCGGAGGCGCGCAAGCCTGCCATCAAGCTTTGGATCGATTTTGGCCCCGAAATCGGGGAGAAGAAGAGTTCTGCCCAGATCACGACGCACTATGCCCCGGAGACACTGGTGGGCCAACAGGTGATGGCGGTCGTGAATTTCCCGCCGCGCCAGATCGGGCCGGTGCGGTCCGAAGTGTTGGTCCTCGGGTTTCCGGATGCGGATGGGGCGATTGTTCTGGCGCGTCCGGATATGGATGTGCCCGTGGGCGGGCGGCTGCATTGATGCGGGTGTGGATCACACGGCCCTTGCCGGACGCCGTGCTTGAGGCGGCGCGGGCGCTGGATGCCGAGATCGTAGTGCGGTCCGAGACCTTGCCGCTTGGTGACGCGGAACTGCGCGCGGCGTTGCGCGACTATGACGTCTTGTTGCCGACGCTGGGGGACATGTTTTCGGCAGAGCTGTTCGCGGATGTCGGTACGCCGCGGTGCAAGCTGCTGGCCAATTTCGGGGTTGGGTACAACCATATCGACGTGGCAGCGGCGCAGGCGGCGGGGGTTGCGGTCACCAACACGCCAGGTGCCGTGACGGACGCGACAGCAGACCTCGCGCTGATGCTGATGCTGATGAGTGCGCGGCGCGCGGGCGAAGGCGAGCGGATGGTGCGCGCGGGGGCGTGGCCCGGCTGGCACCCGACGCAGATGCTGGGCCTGCACATGTCCGGCAAGCGTGTCGGCATTGTGGGCATGGGCCGCATTGGGCAGGCCATCGGGCACAGGTGCCATTTCGGGTTCGGCATGGAGGTGCACTATCACAACCGGTCGGAACGTGCGGTCGCATACCCTGCGACCCGTGCGCCGGACCTGACAACGCTGGCCGGGTCGGTTGATTTTCTGGTGATCGCCGTGCCCGGTGGGGCGCAGACGCATCACCTGATCGAGGCCGAGGTTTTTGCCGCGATGCAGGACCACGCGCACCTAATCAACATTGCCCGCGGCGATGTGGTGGATGAGGCCGCATTGATCACGGCCCTTGAGACGGGGCAGATCGCCGGGGCGGGTCTTGATGTCTATGAATTCGAACCGCGCGTGCCCGAAGGGCTGGTGCGCCTTGAAAACGTGACGCTCTTGCCGCATCTGGGCACCGCGACGGAAGAGGTGCGCACCGATATGGGACGCATGGCGGTGGCCAATGTGGCGGCGTGGCTGGACGGTGCGGCGCTGATCAACCCGGTCTGAGGGTCATTCCATGGCCGCACGCCAGTGGCGGCGGCACAGCGAGACATAGGTTTCGTTCCCGCCGATCTGCACCTGCGCCCCGTCGCGCAACACATTGCCATCTGCGTCCTGCCGCACGACCATCGTGGCCTTCTTGCCGCAATGGCAGATTGTGCGCACCTCGCGCATCTCGTCGGCGAGCGCGAGCAGCGTGGCGGAGCCGGGAAATAGCTTGCCCTGAAAATCCACGCGCAGCCCGTAGCACATCACCGGCACGCCCAGATCGTCCACCGCCCGCGCGAGTTGCCAGACCTGCGCGTCGCTCAGAAACTGTGCCTCATCCACAAACACACAGGCGACCGGACCTTGGGCGAGGCGGGTTTCCAGCCGCTGAAACAGGTCGTCCTGTGGCCCAAACGTATCGGCGGCCGCTTCGATCCCGATACGGGATCCGATCGTGCCCGCCCCTGCACGGTCGTCAAAGCGCGCCGTCAGCAGGTACGGTTCCATCCCGCGTTCGCGGTAGTTGTATGCAGCCTGAAGCAGGACAGTCGATTTGCCCGCGTTCATGGTCGAGAAGTGGAAGTAAAGCTTTGCCATAGCCGCTTCCTAAGCGGCGCGGCGAAAGGGGGCAAGTCAAGCGAGAGGTGGGCCCGGCGGTGGCAAACTCAACGACAAGTCCACCGCCAGGCCATTGTTGGATTATCGTTACCCGACCGTGCAGGGCGTGTTTGGGGCACGCCTTTGGGGATGGTGCACAGCCCACCGCTTGTTACCACCAACAGGGTCATCGTGCCGACTGTCACTTGCGTGACCTGCCGTCCCCCCAACCAACAGAAGCACCTGATAACCCTCACCTGTGACCGATGCTGGGGACACCGGCTACTCGTACAATCCCGAAAACCGCAGGGACGATTAACCAATGACATTTGTGGCGCGGCCAATTAATGGGAAAAGACCGGGCTGTTTCCCCAAACTCTGGGTTGTGTATGGTGATGGGCAAAGAGGATGTTTCTATGGCCGCAACAGGCAGTTATCTGAAAAAACACACCGAGGCTCTGGTCAAGGATGTGGGCATCGAACCGGCCTGCGTCGTGACCGGTAAATCGAAGGCAACACTGGGCCGCTATTACTCGGACAACCCCGAACATGCGGACAGGTTCATGCCCATCGACGCGGTTGTCGCTTTGGAGCAGGCTGCAAAATATCCGCACGTCACAAGCGCGCTTGCCGAATTGCAGGGCATCTCGCTCAGCCATGATGACCGCCGCCCGAATGCCGAACGCACGGGCGGTGTGAATGCGGACGTCATCGCGCTCAGCCAACGGTTTGCGATGTTGATGAGCGAATATCAGCAGTCCATCGAAGACGGTGTGATCACGGTGAATGAGGCCAAGCGGCTGTTGAAGGAAACGACGCTCTTGCAGCAGGTGCTGATCGACATGAAGCTTCATCTGGAAGACGAAAGTGGCTGAGAGCGACGCAGAGGCAACGCCGGCACTGAACGGAGACGCCCTGCACCCGATTGATGCAGACGCCTTGCGCGCGCCGGACGATCCGGGACATCCGCCGCGCATCCTTCTGCTCTACGGTTCGCTCCGCCCGCAAAGCTTTTCGCGCCGGTCTGTCGAAGAGGCCGGGCGCATCCTGCGACGGCTTGGGTGCGAAACGCGGATCTTCGATCCCACTGGCTTGCCTCTGGTCGACGGGGCCGACCCGTCCCACCCCAAGGTGCAGGAATTGCGGGACCTCGTGATCTGGTCCGAGGGCATGGTGTGGTCCAGCCCCGAACGCCACGGCGCGATGACCGGCCTGATGAAAACGCAGATCGACTGGCTGCCGCTGTCGATGCAAGGCGGCATTCGCCCGACGCAAGGAAAGACGCTTGCCCTGATGCAGGTGTCGGGCGGCTCGCAGAGTTTCAACGCGGTGAACCAGATGCGCATTCTGGGCCGCTGGATGCGCATGGTGACCATCCCCAACCAATCGAGCATCGCCAAGGCGTGGCTCGAATTTGACGGCGACCGGTTGCCCGAAGGTCCGTTTTACCGGCGTGTCGTGGACGTCATGGAAGAGCTGGCGAAATTCACCTGGCTTGTGCGCGGGCGCAATGACTATCTCGTGGATCGCTACTCTGAACGGATGGAGACGGTGGAAGAGGTGCACAAGCGGGTGTCGCGCAAATCGGACTGAACCGGTGCGTCACGCGACGTTGTCATGAGATGATCTTGCAGGCCCCGCCGCGTCCATGCATCCTGTGACGGGAGACGGCGCAATGAACACGCACAACAGCAATGATGAACTTTTGGGCATGCTGCGGGCCATCGACGGGTTTGCGGCCCTGGACGCCGAGGTTTTGCAAGAGGCTGTGACGCTGGCCGAGGTGCAAAACGTGCCCCGTGGGGATGCGTTGATCCGCGAAGGCGACACGGCCGACCGCCTGTATCTGGTGATTTCCGGACGCTTTACCGTGTTTGCCGGCGCACTCGCGATTGCCGAAATCCGTCCCGGTGAACCGGTGGGCGAATTGGCCTTTTTTGCGGGGGGCAAGCGCACGGCGAGCGTGATTGCCGCGCGCGACAGTTCCGTTTTGTGCCTGACCCGCGACGACTATGACACCCTGTCCGCGCGCACGCCCGCGCTTGCCAACGGTATCCTCGCAGCGCTCAGCCAGCGGCTGGCACGCACCGTGCGCGGCAGCCCCGGTTTGCGCCCGAGCGCGGGGCAGGTCTGCGCGGTGCTGCCGGGGGCGAACATGCCGCTGGCGTCGGCCTTTGTCGACGGCTTGCGCGACGCCTTTTCCGGCGCGCGGGATTGGAAAATTCTCGATGAAACGTCGCGGCCCGAGACGCTGCGCAGCGATCTGGCCGAAACGGCACGCTGGGTCCGGTCGATGGAGGCCGTGCATGACACGCTTTTGCTGATCTGCACGGATGCGGATGGCGATCCGGTCTGGCGCAAGGCGGTGACAAACAACGCCGACACCATCGTGATCGCGATGCCCAAGGCGGCACAGTTCGGCCCGCTTGATGTGCCTTCGGCGTTGGAACGGCAGGTCTATCAGGCCAAGATGGAAGCGAATGTCCAACTGGTCCTCTACCGCGACACGGAAAGCGACAGCCGCGCGCAAACCGTCAAATGGCTGAACGACCGCATGGTGGGCCTGCACCACCATGTGGCGCTGGACCAGCCACAGGATTTCGGGCGTCTGGGCCGCTTTATCCGGGGCGAGGCCGTGGGCCTTGTGCTGTGCGGAGGCGGGTCATTTGGAACCGCGCATCTGGGCGGCATCAAATATTTGCAAGAGAACGGATATCACTTCGATTACGTGGGCGGGACCAGCGTCGGATCGGCCATGGCGGGCGCGCTGGCCATGGGGCTTGGACCTGACCACGTGATGGAGCAGTGCGAGGATATCTTTATCCGCTCCAAGGCGATGTCAAAGATCACGCTGCCGCGCTACTCGCTGCTGGATCACCACACGCTGGATGCCGCGTTCCTGCGCCATTACGGGACGCAGGATATCGAGGATCTGCCGCTGAACTTCTTTGCCGTCGCCACCAGCCTGACGGACAACGACGTGCGCGTGATGCGCACCGGGCCGCTTTGGCGGGCGATCCGGGCCTCGACCGCGATCCCGGGGATTTTCCCGCCGATGCTGAACCCCGATGGCGAAGTGCTGATCGACGGCAGCCTGATCGACAACGTGCCCATCGAGGCGATGCGGCAGTTGAAGCCGGGGCCGAACATCATCCTGAACTTCCTGCCGGACAAGGCATGGCGCGTGCGCGCCAAATATGAAGACCTGCCCAACCGCGCGCAGGTCGTCACCAGCCTGTTGTCCAAGCGCAAGAAAGGCGTGCCGCGCCACCCGACGGCATTCACGATCCTTGCGCGGTCCATGGTGGTCAATGCCCGCAAGCTGCTGACCGAGATCGACATCGAGGACGACGTGCTGCTGAACCTGTCGGTGCTCAAGGGGATGAGCTTTCTCGACTGGAAACGCGGGCGGGAACTGTTCAACGCGGCGTATCAACAGATGGACATGGCCATGGCGCGCGCGGACGAGGTGGACGGCGTCGGTGACGCAGGCTGTCTTGAACGGCTCAAATCCGCCTCAGAGCATATCAACGAGGTGGGCGACGGTCTTGGCCTTACAACGCGTTAGCCGCGGCGTTCGACGATCACCGATCCCACGGAGTATCCGGCCCCGAAGGAACAGATGACGCCCACATCCCCCGGCGCCAGATCGTCGGAGTACTTTGAGAACGCGATGATCGATCCCGCCGATGATGTATTGGCATAGTCCTGCAGGATGTTGGGCTGTTCGCCGGGTTCCGGATCACGACCCAGCACCTTTTTCCCGATAAAGTCGTTCATCGACTTGTTCGCCTGATGCAGCCAGAGACGCTTGATGTCGCCTGCGGTGATCGCCTCGTCGCCCATGTGGTCGCCGATATGCTTGGCCACGAGCGGCAGCACCTCTTTGAACACCTTGCGCCCGTTCTGCATGAACTGCATGTCGCGCCGGTCGATCATGCCGTCCGGGCGGGATCGGCGCAGAAAGCCGTTGTTGTTGCGGATGTTGTTGGAAAACACCGTGGCACAGCGGGTGGACCGGATCGCAAAATAGGCACCGGTTGCGTTCTCTTCCCGCTCGACCAGCGTCGCGGTGGCCACGTCACCAAAGATAAAGTGGCAATCCCGGTCCCGCCATTCGAGGTGGGCCGAGCAGATTTCGGGGTTCACGACCAGAGCCGACCGGATCGACCCGGATCGCACCATGTCCGCAGCGGCCTGCAAGCCGAACGTGGCCGACGAGCACGCGACATTCATATCAAAGGCAAAGCCGTCGATGCCCATCAGTTGCTGGATCTCGATGGCCACAGCGGGGTAGGCGCGTTCGTGATTGGACGCGGCACAGATCACCGCATCCACATCCGCCGCCGATTTGCCCGCCTGTGCCAACGCCTTTTGCGCCGCATCAACCGCCATTTCGGCCATGATCGACGGTTCATCATCGCTGCGTTGGCGCAGCAGGGGATGCATCACAGCCGGGTCCAGCACGCCGTCCTTGTCCATCACAAAGCGGCGCTCGATACCCGATGCCTTGAGGATGAACTCCTCGGACGAATGCGCCTTGGCCTCGATCCTGCCGGCGGCAATGTCGTCGGCATGTTCGGCGTTGTAGCGGTCGGCATAGGCGTTGAACGCCGTTACCAGTTCCGCGTTCGAAATGGATTGCGCGGGTGTGAACACGCCGGTTCCGGTGATAACGGGTGAGAATGTCACGAGGCGTGCCCCTTCAGGCGGGTTTGCAGTTGGCGCAAACTACCCGTGGCGCGGCACCCCTGCAAGGGCTGGCTCAGCCCGTGACGGTCACGCCGTCCGCATCGAAAAAGTGCATCTGCTCCGCATCAAAGCTGAGCCCGTGCGTCTCCCCCACGCGCAACGCGGCATCTCCTGAAATCCGCACGTTGATCGGCCCCGCGGCACCACAGTCAAACAGCACAAACGTGTCAGCACCCAGAAACTCCACCACATCGACGGTGCCATCCACCTGACCCGTGCCCGCCGCACCGGCGGTGATGTGTTCGGGGCGAATGCCCATTTGCGTCGCCGCGGTGGCCATCGCATAGACGCCGCCACGGCCACCCGCGACGGTGTACTGTCCCCCGTCGGTGGAACAGGCAAACACGTTCATCTTTGGACTGCCGATGAATTGCGCCACAAAGACGTTTCCGGGGTGGTTATAAAGCTCGCGCGGCGTGCCCACCTGAATGATCCGCCCGGCATCCAGCACCACAATCCGGTCCGCAAGCGTCATCGCCTCGACCTGATCATGGGTGACATAGATCATCGTGGCATCCAGTGTCTTGTGCAGCTTGGAAATCTCGTGCCGCATCTCGACCCGAAGGGCTGCGTCGAGGTTCGACAGTGGTTCGTCGAACAGGAATGCGGTGGGGTCGCGCACGATGGAACGCCCGATGGCCACGCGCTGCCGCTGCCCGCCGGAGAGGTCCTTGGGGCGGCGGTCGAGGTATTGGTCCAGCTTCAGCGTATCCGCCGCGGCATTGACCTTGGTCTCGATTTCCGTGCGGGGTGCGCCCGCCGTCTTGAGCGAAAAGCCCATGTTGTCGCGCACCGACATATGCGGATAGAGCGCATAGGACTGGAACACCATGGACAGGCCACGCTTGCTCGGGGGCTGGTCCGTGACGTCCGTTCCGTCGATATCAAGTGACCCGCGGCTGATATCTTCCAGACCGCCGATCATGCGCAGCAACGTGGACTTGCCACAGCCCGACGGCCCCACGAAGACGACAAATTCACCGTCATGAATGGCCAGGTCCACGCCCTTGATGACTTGCACATCGCCGAACCATTTCTCAACCGCGTTGAGCGTAATCGCACCCATTGGCTTACGCGCCTCCTGCATTCGGAGACGCCCAGCCCAGCCAGACCGCCGCCGTCCATGTGAAAGTGCCCCCGCCGGCCGGTGCCCCGGTCAGCGGGTCAAAATATTCGGCAAAGCCGTGTTCGGCGATCATGTCGCCCGTGAGGGCGCGCAGGTCTTCGCCCAAGGCATAGCCCTGTTCGGTGAGGCCCATGCCGATCATCATGTTCATCATGCCCCAGACAGGCCCGCGCCAATATCGCTTGGCATCGAACCGCGGATCATCAGGGGCCAGAGACGGCACGCCATATTTGGCCATGCCCAGCACGTGCCGCAGCCGGTTGGCCATGTCGGGCCGGTCAATGCCGCCATACCAGCACAGAAAGGACGCATTGCTCAGCGCACCGGCCCAGTCTCCGCTGACCACATCGCGGGAATCGTAGGCGCCGAATGCGTCGTTCCACAGGGTCTCTGCCCCGGCCTCCAGCACGTCGATCCATCCGTGCAACTCGGTCACATCACGGCCCATGTCCGCGCCCATATCCGCCAGGTCACGCGTGGCGCGCAGCAAGATGAACGTCATCGTCGGATCGGCCACACGAAAGGGTGTGTCCCTGAGCAGCGCCGCCTCGTCCCAGCCCGCCCGTGCCCCGCGCTGTACCAGCCAGATGTACCGGTCATAGTCGTACTTGGTGGGTCGCATCGCGCTGTCCACATGGGTGATGTCGCGACGGGTATACGTCCCCACACCGTCCGGCGTGATGGCCGCCATGGCCGTATCCCAGTCCGGCGCATTGTCCCGGCCCGCTTCCCACGGGTGGGTGATGCACACGGCCCCCCGATCCAGCCGCCAATCCATGAACCACCGGTGCCAGGCCACCATCCTGTCATAAAGGGCCGCCATGCGCGGCGCACCGGCCACCGGATCCCTGGCCA
This sequence comes from Tateyamaria rhodophyticola, assembly GCF_047777875.1. Taxonomy (GTDB): domain Bacteria; phylum Pseudomonadota; class Alphaproteobacteria; order Rhodobacterales; family Rhodobacteraceae; genus Tateyamaria. Next base: position 2,603,598 of record NZ_CP180519.1, read on the forward strand.
GGATCATCCGCGCCATGGTCGCGGCGACCGGCGGTTGGCTGATGCCCGAGGACGGGATCGGCCCCACACCCTGCCAGACATCCGGTCCGGGAAAATACCCGTCATCGACCACGTGGAACAGGATATGCGGCACCATGCCCCCCGCCCACTGCCCGGTGAACAACGTCTCAAGCTCTGTCCATGCGCGATCAATGTCGAACGCCGCAAACCCCATGGCGGCAAAGGCGCTGTCCCAGTTCCACTGGTACGGATAAAGCCCCGCCGTCGGGATCGTGTACCCGCCCCGGTCATTGCGGGCGAGAATGCCGCGGGCCTCTTCGTCGCGGGCGTCGGTTGCCTTCATGTCCAGCATCATCCCTTCACTGACCCGGCGGTCAGCCCCTTGGTCATGAACCGCTCCAGCCCCAGGAACAGGGCCATGATCGGTATGGTGGCAATCACCGCGCCCGCCATCAGGTGCTGGCGCGGAATTTCAGAGGAGTTGAGCATCGCAACCCCCCGCGTGAGCGTGAATTTCGACGGATCGTCCAGCAGCATGAAAGCCAGCAGGAACTCGTTCCAGGCAATCATAAAGACATAGAGCGACACGGACACCATCGCGGGCAGCGACAAGGGCAGGGTGATCTTCACGATCACCTGCAATCGGCTGAGCCCGTCCATCAGGCCCGCCTCCTCGACCTCGACCGGCAGGCCGCGAAAATACCCCTGCAGCATGTAAAGCGCCACGGGGATCGTCGTCACCGGATAGATCAGGATCAGACCAGGAATGGTATTGCGCAGGCCGGTCATCGAAAACGCGATATAGATCGGCAGGGCCAAGACGATCATCGGCACCATGTAGATCAGCAGGATCGAGCGCGAAAACGCCGCCCGCCCCTTGAACCGCAACCGCGCCACCGCATAGGCGCCGGGCACCGAAAAGGCGAGCGTGATCAGCACCGTCAGAACCGACACATAAAAGCTCGTCCAAAGATAGCTGCCAAACCCGAACTGGCCAAAAAGCTCGGTGTAGCTCGAAAACAGCTCCCATCCGCGGTTCAACTCGATCGAAAAGTCCAGCGGATTGCGCAGCAATGCCTGCTGCGACTTCAGGCTCGTCATCACCATCACGTAAAACGGGATCAGCACCAGCGCCGTAAAGACGATGTAGCCAAAGCCTGTCAAAAACCGGATCACGGCATCCTCAAACGCATGTCGCGTCAATGGCCCCGGCTGCGCCTCGATCAACATCACCGTGAGCGGCCAGAGGGTGAACACCCCGAACAAAACAACGGCCGCCACTTGCCACAACATCGGCACCCCGTCCGAAAACAGCATGGGCGACAGCGGCGTAAACAACAGGGCTGCCGCCAAAAGAACGAACCCGCCAATCAACACGCCCCGGTCCCGCACATAAAGTGCGGCCAAACCGCCCCCCAGCCCCAACAAAACGCACCCCAATGTGCCGGGGCGAAACCCCAGCCCCGAAGCAAAGGACAACGTCACCGCCACGGTAACCGCCATGACAAAGGCCCAGAAGACGCCAATCAGACCCGCCGTCACATGTCCTTCACGCAGCAGATGCACGATGATCCTCCTTCATCTCGCCAGAAAAACTCTGGGGTGAGGCCGCAGGCCGAGGGGCAAAGCCCCTGACCCCGCCCGCCGCAGGCGATACGCAAACTCGTTTTGCGGCTCCCGCCCTCACAGCCCTTCCTCCTGGCTGATGTATTTGAAGAAAAACACGCTGAACAAAAGCAGCGTCGCAAAGATCACGACCGCCACAGCCGCCCCCGCGCCGATATTGGAAATCGCAAAGGCCTGCTCATAGACGTTCACGGTCAGCGTCCGCGTGCCCGCATTCCCGCCTGTCAGCAGGAAAATGTCGTCGAACTTGTTGAACGTCCAGATAAAGCGCAGCAGGAATAGCACCGACAGGATGCCCAGCAGCATCGGCAGGCTCAGATACCAGAATTTCTGGAACGGGCTCGCCCCGTCCATATCCGCCGCCTCGTACATATCGGTATCAATCGACTGCATCCGCGCCAGAATGAACAGGAACGACAGCGGGAAATACCGCCAGATCTCGAACACGGTCACCATGATCAGCGCGAGCGGCCGCTGGCCAAAGAAATTGATCGGCGCGTCCGTCACACCCATCTGGATCAGCAGCGCATTGAGCGAGCCCGAAAACGGGTCAAGCAGCGTCACCCAGGTAAAGGCGACCGCGATGATCGGAGAGACATAAGGAAAGAGATACAGACCGCGCAGCACGCCTTTTCCGCGGAACGATTTGTTCAAAAGCATCGCGGCAAAGAGCCCGACAACAAGCGCGCCAATGGTGCCCACAACCGTATAGAATATCGTCGCCCACAGCACGGCCCAAAACTCGTCGCCATCAAAAATGCGGGCAAAGTTCTCAAGCGTGAATTCGGAATTGGTCAGGATGTTGTCGCCCGTCCCGTACCCGGCAGGCTCCGATCCCTCGACCGTCTCTTCGAGCGCGTCGGGATCGCCGTCCAGCGTCACCGGAATGCGCACCCGTTCGTTGAACCCGCCCGGCACATCACCAAAGTCACAGCGCAGCAACGCACCCTTGACCGAACACGCCTCCGGCAACTCCAGAAACGTCACGCCGTCATGCAACGTGTCGGTAAAGCCTAGCCCGGCAATGGCCTTTTGCTGGGACGAATTGCGCACCCGGTACTCAACCACCATCTGGCCTGAGCGTTCGCGCAAGCTTTCGCGGATCACCGGTGCCACGGGGCGTAGGTCCGCAAGGCCAACCGGCTTGAAGCTGATCCAGAAGATCGACAGGAGCGGCAGGACAATCACGAGGCTCACGATCAGGATCGTGGGCAACAGCAGGCTCCAGGCCAGCCGCGCCTCGCGACGCTCCAGCGCGCCACGGGTGGTGGGAGGTGTCGGAACAGTCATGATGGGATCCGAGAGAAGCGGGGGAAAGAGGGCAGCGCCGCCGCCCTCTTGAGGTCGCGCGGTTTAGTTGATCGCGGCCAGTTCAGTGTTCATCGCCGCAATGGCAGCCGCTGCGTCAATCTCATCATCGATGTACTGACGCACGATGCGGTTGATCGCCTGGCTGTTGATCATCTTGGAGGCCAGCGCCAGCTGGTTCTCCTCGACGCCCCAACGCTGCGCGACCTTGAGGCCACCCACAATCTCATCCAGCATTTCCGCGGAATAGAGGTCTTTCATCGGCGCCTTGCGGTCCACACCCACGGGGATTTCAGACCATGCGGCGGAGAATTTCCCGGGCTCATCGGCGGTGCCGGTGCGCACGGGGAATTTGCCCTCGGCGGCGATTGACAGCGTCTGCATATAGCCGTCGTTCATCGAATATTCGACAAAGGCCTGCGCCGTTTCGGTGTCGGCATCATTCGTGATCCCGAAATACCGCACGTCGCCCCACGCCGCGCCGTCGGGGTTCGACGGACCGGCAAAGTTCGTCACGATGCCCGTCGCCGCAGCCAGTTCGCGCGTTGTGGGGTCATCGTTGATTGTGGGCGCGGCACTGTCCCGCAGACCGGCAAGCTCATCGAGGATGAAGGGCGACCAGATGATCATCGCGGCCTGACCTGCGAAATACAGTTCACGCGACTGCTTCCAGAACAGCTCACCCGGGGGCGATGCCTTGGCGATGGCCTTGTAGAAATCGAGCACCTCGGTGGTGGCCTGCACGTCCAGCTCCTGCGCGCCGTCCGGGCCCACAGGGCTCACACCGTTGGCGAGGAACACGTGTTCCAGAACCTGGCTCATGAAGTTTTCATCAACCTTGGTCGCGGCGACAAAGCCGTACATTTCCGGCGGGTTGTGCAGCGCATCAAGCGCGGCCTGAACATTGGCAAATGTGTTGGGCGCGGCCAGACCTTTTTCTTCGAAAAGATCGGCGCGGTAGACGACCATCTGTGTCCAGCCGTCCACCGGTACGGACGCGATATCGCCGTCATATGCGGCCATCGACAGCGGACCGGCGGCAAACGAATCGCGACCAAGGTTGTCGACCACTTCGGTGGCGGCTTCGGTGTCGAGAATGCCGGCTTCGGCCCAGGGCAGGGCATATTGCAGCGAATGATAGATCACATCCGGCAGGTCGCCCGCGGCAAAGGCCGCCGTGGCGCGTGTGCCGAGGTCGGTTTCGGACACCGGGATAACCTCGACCGCATTGCCGGTCGCCTTCTCGAACGCCGCAGCCATTTCTTGCTGCTTTGCGAGCCGCTCGGGCTGTTCCTCGGTGGTCCAGAAGCGGATATTGTCGGCCATGGCGGCTGATGCGGTCAGCACCAGACCAAGCGCCGTGCCCAAAAGCAAACGGCCTGGACGCGTTGTGGTGGATGTCATGAGTCTCTCCTCCCTCATGTAAATTTCTGGATGTCCGGCAGCACCGGGCAGAGCCGGATCTCGAGACACGCCTATCGTGCGTCAAAAAATTGCAACGATGCAACAAAATTCTGAATCATGCGAAAGGGTAATAAAACATAGTATATGTGAATAATCGCTGCGTTGCAGCATGTGCGGCGCTACCGAGATTTGCAACGATGCAGTTGATTCGCGCTTGTGTGGGGCGATGGTGTATGTACCATTCCACCCACGCCCTACGAGGACCTGCCGCGCCCATGGCCAATCAAAGCCGCAAGCCACCCACGCTCAAGACCATCGCCGAGCTGACGGGCCTCAGCCTGTCGACGGTGTCGCTGTCGTTGCGGGATGGCAGCCGCCTCAAGAAGGAGACGCGGGACAAGATCGCGCGCGCCGCCGCCGAAGTCGGATATGTACCGAACCGGGCCGGCGTGCGCCTGCGCACGGGGCAGACAAATGTCCTGACACTTATCCAGTCACCGGCCAAGAACACGATCGACTATACCCGCCAGATGATCGAAGGGATCGGTGCGCATCTGTCGCAAACGCGGTTCCACCTCAACGTCATTCCTGAACTTGATCCAGACGACCCCGATGCCTCCGTGCGTTACGTGTTGCAGAACCGGACGGCGGACGGGCTGATCCTGACGCACACCACCGCGCGTGATCCGCGCGTGCAGTTGCTGACGGATGCGGGGTTTCCATTCGTGTGCCACGGACGGACCGAGTTCTACACGCCGCACGCCTACCATGATTTCCACGTCGAACGGTTTGTGGAACTGGCGGTGCGGCGTCTGCACGCCAAGGGGCGCACGCGGTTCCTTCTGGTGGCCGAGGATGACGGGACGACCAACTTTGCCAAGATATCGGGCGGGTTTCACCGGGCGCTGGCGGAATGCGGTGCTGTGGGTGAGGTCGCGACCGACACCGGCATTCTCGTCTCACCCGACACGGCGCGCACCTTTGGCCAGAGCCTCGCGGGGCGCAGCACCCGGTTCGACGCCATCATCAGCAACAATGAACTCGCGACACTCGCCCTGATGGGTGGGATGGCGGACGAAGGATTGCGGCTGGGGCGGGATTACGAACTGGTGTGTCGTCAGACGACCGACATCTTGCCACTCCTCTATCCGCAGATTGACACGGTGGCAGAGGATCTGGTGGCGACGGGCCGCGAACTGGCGCGGCTGCTGATCGAACGCGTGGGCGGGCAGGCCATTGAGACGTTGCAAACGCTGCACGAACCCCGGCCCATGTGGCGCAGCGGATCAGTCTGAGCCAAGCGCAACCCGTCGTCCGTCCGCGGCAGAGGCATAGATCGCATCCTTGATCGCAATCACGGACAGGTAGTCGGCGGCCCCGTTTTCGACCGGACCCTCACCGCGCATCGCCGCCACCACATGGCTGTTGAGCGCGTGAACGCAGTCGCCGCCAAATCCGTCCCAGGTGTCGGGTCCCAGGACCTCGACCACGTCGCCGGACCCAAAGGCGCGCCGGGTGACGCGTCCGTCACCGGTCAGGTTCAGCGTCCCAGCGGTCCCTTCGATCAACGCCTCGCCCATGGTGCGCCGGGTGTTGTCCGCGGCGTGATCCAGCAGGCGGTTGCCGTCAAAGAGCGCGCGCACACCAGAGCCATGGTCAAAGATCACATGGCCTGCATCCTCGCCCGCGATCACCGGATTGATGCGGCGCAGATCGGCATAGACGCTGTTCACCGGGCCGAAAAGGTATTGGAACGTGTCCACCCAATGCACCGCCGTCTCGTGGATCAGGAAACGCGGCATCTCCTGAAAGTAGGGCTGTCGGTCGAGATACGCGCGCGGACCCTGCCCATCTCCGGGACGCAGCCGGAATGTGGCATTCAGAACGGTGCCGATGGCGCCGGCGTCCATGTCCGCCTTGATCGCGCGATACCACGGCTGGAACCGGAAATTCTCATGGATGATCAGGGTGGCACCCAAGGCTTGCGCCTCTGCTGCGATCTGGCGCGCTTCATCGATGTCCTGGCAGAACGGCTTTTGGCAGATGATCCACTTGAGACCCGCCGCGAGCGCCGCGCGCACCGTTTCGGCGTGGGCAGGCGGGGGCAGGATGATGTCGAGAAGGTCGGGGCTCGTGTCGTTCAACATCGTGTCCAGATCCCCAAACGCGGGCGCACCGGTGGCCGCTGCGCGGTCCCTGTCACGGTCACACGCGCCCACAACCGCGACCCCGTCCATGCGCGCCCAGCTGCCAAAGTGAAACTGGCTGAAATAGCCTGCGCCGACGCAGGCAACGCGGATGGTCATGACGAAGTCCAATTCATGGATTGAGGTGCCGTTGGTCTTCTATACGGTGACGCAAGGCAGAGCGCAAAAGGGGCGAAGGCGAATGGCATATGTTGTGACGGTGACCTTTGGGATCAAACCGGGGCAGATGGCGGCGTTCATGCCATTGATGCGCGACAATGCCGACACGTCGCGCGCGGACGAGCCGGGGTGCCTGCAATTCGATGTCTGCACCGACGCCGCGCAGCCGGACGCCGTGTTTCTCTATGAGGTGTATACCGACCGCGCGGCGTTCGATGCGCATTTGCAGGCGCGGCATTTTCTGACCTTTGACGCAGCCGTCGCGGACATGATCGCCACAAAAGCCGTCGTCACCTTCGACACGCTGCACGGCGCGCATCTGTAACAATCCAGGCCTGCGCCTTCGTTTATCGGAGGTTTTTTGCCCAACGCGGGCGAAAACGCTGAAACATGTGCCTGCAATTCTCACGCACAGGCGATTTGCGGCAGTGCAGCATTGTGACTGTGACGCGCAGCGACTAGGTCTTGGTGCATGCGGCGCAAGACGTCGCGGTCAAGACACGAGGGCACATCATGACACGCACCGCCATTATCACCGGCTCCACCAGCGGCATCGGGCTGGGCATTGCAGAGGCCTATGCCGCCGAAGGGTTCAACGTGATGCTCAACGGTTTCGGTGACGCAGCCGAGATCGAAGAGACGCGCGCCGCACTGGACGCCAAGGCGGCAGGCACCGTGTCCTACAACGGGGCAGACATGACCAAGCCCGATCAGATTGCCGACATGGTGGCGCAGACCGAAGCGGACATGGGCGGCGTCGATGTGCTCGTGAACAACGCGGGTATCCAGTACGTTTCGGCGATCGAGGAATTCCCGATCGAGAAATGGGATGCGATCATCGCCATCAACCTCAGTTCGTCCTTTCACACAATCCGCGCCGCGCTGCCGGGTATGAAGGACCGTGGCTTTGGCCGGATCATCAACGTGGCGTCTGCCCATGGCCTCGTCGCGTCGCCCTTCAAATCGGCCTATGTCGCGGCCAAGCACGGGGTGGTCGGCCTGACCAAGACCATCGCGCTTGAGGCGGCACAACATGGCGTAACCGTGAACGCGGTCTGCCCCGGTTACGTGCTGACCCCGCTGGTCGAAGGGCAGATCCCCGACACCGCCAAGGCACGCGGGATCACCGAAGAAGAGGTGAAACGTGACGTGCTCCTGGCCGCACAGCCGACCAAGGAATTTGTGACGACAGAACAGCTGGGCGCGCTCTGCGTCTTTCTGGCAAGCGACGCTGCGGCGTCGATCACCGGCACGGCCATGCCCGTCGATGGCGGCTGGACCGCGCAATAGGAGACGTTCCGATGTCCAAGGCAGAAGGCCGTGGCAAGCGCCACGAAAAATCAGTGAACCTCGCCCTGCAGGGCGGCGGCTCGCACGGGGCCTTCACCTGGGGCGTGCTGGACCGCATGTTCGAAGAAGACCGGCTGTGGATCGAAGCGATCAGCGGCACCTCCGCGGGTGCCATGAACGCGGTGGTCGCGACCCAAGGCATGTATGATGGCGGCGCCGCCGGCGCGCGGCTGGCGCTTGAGGAATTCTGGCGTGCGGTCAGCGTGGCAGGGCAGGCGAGCCCGATCAAACGCACCCCCTTTGACATGTGGGCGGGGTCCTGGTCGCTCGATGCGTCCCCGGCCTACCTGATGTCCGACCTGCTCAGCCGCATGGCGTCGCCCTATGACCTGAACCCGCTGGGCTTCAACCCGCTGCGCGACGTGGTCAGGGAGTTCATTGATTTCGACAAGGTCGCGGGATGCAGCGACATGGGCCTCTACATCTCCGCCACCAACGTGGAGACGGGCCGCGCCCGGGTGTTCCACCGCGAAGAGGTGACGCTTGACGTCGTGATGGCGTCAGCCTGTCTGCCCACGCTGTTCAAGGCGGTCGAGATCGACGGCGTGCCGTATTGGGATGGCGGGTTCATGGGCAACCCGGTCCTGTTCCCCTTCATCGACCACTCTCCCTCCGCCGACATCGTGATCGTGCAGATCAACCCGCTCAAACGCGAGGGCACCCCGCGGCGTGCCCGTGACATCCAGAACCGGGTGAACGAAATCACCTTCAACGGCTCGCTCTTGCGCGATTTGCGCACCATCGACCTGATCCACCGCCTTATCGAGGAAGGCGCGCTGTCGGATGAGGAATACCGGGTCATGAACCTGCACATGATTGATGGATGTGACGACATGCTGGCGCTGGATGCGTCGTCCAAGCTGAATTCGGAATGGGCGTTTCTCGAACATCTCCGAAACCTCGGGCGTGACCATGCCGATCGCTGGCTGAGCGCCAATTTTGACAAGATCGAAACCGAAAGCACGCTGGATCTGCGTGCGATGTTTGATGACTTCGGCGCGCCCCAAGGGGCCAACGCCGTGGAGTTGAAATCCAGAAAGGGATGATCCCATGAAAATTCGGACCGCAATCCTCGGGCTCGCGATCGCGGCGCTCGGCACGACCTCTTTTGCCTTTGACCTGAGCGACGTGAAGACCCGCGTGCTGAATGGTCTCGAAGGGCCATCAGGCGCGCGCAACATCTCCAACGTGGCGATTGCCAATGCGCCGCTGGCGGACGAAGGGCTGGGCCAGATTGCCGGATACAACCTGCGCACGCGGTCATGGACGATTTCCGGCGATGGCGGCATTGTCCCGATCCACAGCCACGCCGACCGCCCGGCCATCGTGTTCACGCTGAGCGGTGAGATTTACGAATATCGCAGCGATGTCGAAAACCGGCTGCTGCACAGCGCCGGTGGCCTGTCGCTCGAAGAAGGCGACGTCACGCATTGGTGGCTGAACGAAGGGCCCGAAGACGTGCGGCTGATTGCGTTTGACGTGTTCAAGGCAGGCGACGCCGGAGATGTGGAAGAGACACCGGCGCAGCAACCCTTCGACATGCCAGCGCAGTCGGGCGCAGTTCTTGAGCTGCTCGGTCTCGTCGATATCGAAGCGCATTATGACGGGGCAAAGGGGCAGGGGCTCGCCCTGTCGACCTACCGCGCGGTGATTGAACCGGGCGGCGTGCTGCCGGGGTTCACCGCAGCGGGCGAGCCGTTGCAGGTCTGGGTCTGGCAGGGGGCCGTGCGCGAACACCGGTCGGATACAGACGGACCCGTGGTCCTTGCCGCCGAAGAGGGCGCACATCTGGGCGGCGGCGCGCAGGCCTATTGGGAAAACACCGGCGACACGCCCGCGACGCTGTTCTTTGGCGTGGTTGAGCCGCTGGCCGAGACGGCAGGCGTGCCGCAGACGGGCGTTCAGGCCCACGGAGACTGAACACGATGTCGACCGCCGCCCAGATGACCGGAATGGCCCCCGCCCTGGCCGACAAATCGCCGGAGGATCGCCGCATGGTGATCCGCCGGTCGAGCATGATCGCGCTGATTGCGTTCCTGACGCTGATTGATCTTTTCGGCTCTCAGGCCCTGTTGCCGACACTGGTCGAAAGCTATGGGGTCACACCGGCGGCGATGGGGTTTGCCGTCAATGCATCCACCATCGGAATGGCATTTGCGAGCCTGTTCGTTGCACTCTTTGCCCGTCGGATCGACCGCAAGCGTGGCATCTGGATGTGCCTTGCGCTGCTGAGTGTTCCAACGATCCTTCTGGCGCATACGGATGACCTGACAACCTTCACGCTGTTGCGCGTGGCCCAGGGTGTGTGCATGTCCGCGGCCTTCACCCTGACCCTGACCTACCTGAGCGAGGAATGCAGCGTCACGGCCGTGGGCGGGGCCATGGCGGCCTACATCACGGGCAATGTGGCCTCGAACCTCTTTGGGCGCTTGCTGGCGTCGGAACTTGCGGGCAACCTTGGCCTCGCAGAGAGCTTTTATGGCTTTGCCGCGCTCAACCTTGCGGGTGCTCTGGCGGCATATCTCTACATCGGCGCGCGCGACAGCCACGGGCACGTGCCGGAGGATGCGGGTTCGGTTGTCGACGCGTGGAAGGACCACCTGACCAACCCGCGCCTTGTTGCGATGGTGGGGATCGGGTTCATCCTGCTCTTTGTTTTTGTGGCGACGTTTACCTATGCCAATTTCATCCTGAGCCAGGCGCCGTTCGCGTTGCCGCAAACGATGATCGGCCTTGTGTATTTCGTCTTTGCCCCTGCGATCCTGACAACCCCGCTGGCGGCGGCCAGCGTGCAGCGTTTTGGGGCGCGGCGCAGTTTTCACGGTGCGATCGTTGCGTCGCTGGCGGGGCTTGCGCTGCTGCTGACCAGCCATCTGGTCCTGTTTCTGGCGGGGCTTGCGCTCGTGGGGGCGGGGCTGTTTTTCGCGCAATCCGTGGCCACGGGATATGTGGGCCGCACCGCGACGCATGACCATGCCGCGGCCAACGGGCTCTACCTTGCCAGCTACTATGTTGGGGGCATATCGGGTGCGTTTGTCATCGGGCGCGTGTTTGAGGCCGCGGGCTGGAACATCGCCGTTCTGACGCTTCTGGGCCTGACGATGCTGGCGTGGGCGCTGTCACTGCGGATGCAGCGCTAGGGCGCCAGCCATTGCCCGGCCCACCCATCGGCGCGCACATAGCCCGCCCGCCGGTGGACCGTGTCCAAATGCACCAGGTCGATATGCGTGGCCCGGCAGGTCAGCACGGCAAAGCGGTCCGGGTTCGGCGGTTTTTCATAGGCATGCACGGACGGGATCGCCGCGCCGGGATGCGGTTCGGTGCCGTAGGACACGCGCGAGGCGGGCGGCACCTTGGCCCAGGCGTCGGCCACAGCGTCTCCGGTTGCAATCTCCACCTCCGTTGTCACGCGGATCTGCAGATTGGCGCGCGGCAGCCACACGTGGAACGCGGCGATGGGTGTTGCTCGCAGGGCGGCAATCTTGGGCGTGACGATGTCCGTCTGCACCTCCAGCACGGCCTGCGCCGCATCCGCACGTCGCAAGGCAACGGTGCGCGCCTCGGGCACGCCATCCGGTGACACGGTGGCAAAGACCGGATAGCGCGCGGGTGATTTTGCATCTGCCGCCCCGCGGCGCAGATGCTGCCATGCCTGCGCCAGAAACGCACTCAGATCGCCCGGATCACTCATATCCCGTCATCTCCAGATATCCCACGCCGCCACGCGATCCTTTCACCGTCACCGGCCCTTCCCAATAAGGGATCGACAGGTCCATCCAGGCCTGCGGGTTCAGTGCGGCGACCGTCACGTCCACATCACGTTCGGGCACCGTAACGCGCCAGCGCACGGGCACGCCCCGCCCGGCAACCTGCGCGGTGTCCAGTGGTTCAGCCCGGAACACACCCGGCGACAGCGCCTCGGTCGTGCCATCCGCTGCGATCCACGTGCCCGCGCTGAACCCGCCGCCATCCACATTGCGCAGCTGAAACCCCATCAGCTTGTCGCCGCCCTCAAAGCTGAGCGAGAACCAGTCCCAGCCGGCCTGCCGCCCCGACAGCGGCTGCGACGACCATTCCCGGTCGAGCCATGCATTTCCCGTCACCGCAATTGGGCCATCCGGCAACATGAGCGTGCCGCTGATGTCGTAAAACGGCTGTGAGTAATAGTAGCTGGCCTGCCCCTCTTCGGATTTGACCGAATACCCGTCCTGCCCGTGAAAAATCAGCGGTCCGCGCGCCCGCAATGCCATGTTATAGCTGAAATCCGGCCCGGCCGCGCGCATGTCGAGCGTGTCGAAATCCGGCCCTTCCAGCGCCCATTCGTCGATCCACGCGCGAAACGGATCGGCCACGACCCCGGCGGTTCCGACACCGCCGCGCGCAAACCGTTCGGTGGCGAAATGCGCGTCCGGCGTGGTGATGGCGGCATGGGCGAACCAGACCTGCGGCGACTGCCAGCCGTCCCGTTCACCGGGCGCAAGGGCCGTGCGAAAGAGCGTCCATTGCAGCCCATAGGCCGTGCCGTCCGGCCCGGACAGGTTCGCCGTCAGATACCACCATTCAATCCTGTAATCCGGATGCGCGCCGTGATCTGCGGGAAACTCAAAGTGCCGCCCCGGCGCGGGCACGTCGAAATCCTCTGCCGTGGTGCCAAGCCCCGCGAACCCTTGCGCAAATGCCGCGAGGGGGACGCACAGGGCGATGATCAGGGCCTTAACGTTCATGGGCAAACACCTGTAACAGACGGGTGGGGTGGGTGCGCATCAACCGCCACGCAGGCCAAAGTGCCGCAAGAACGGCGGCGACAATGGCCGCCAGTCCCAGCACGGCATAATCACCGGGAAATAGGAACATCGGCAACCGCCAGCCAAACGCATCCACGTTGACCCGCGCCAGCAAAACCCAGGCAAGGCCGAGGCCCACGGGCACGGCCACGACGCTGACGAGCGCGGCGAATGTGCCTGCGCGGGCCAGCTCCAGCCGTCCCAACTGTGCCCGCGTCAACCCGAGGGCCCAGACCGGAGCCAGTTGCGGCAGACGTTGGTCGGCAAGGGTCAAAAGGCTCATCAACATGGCAAACCCGGCCACCGCCATCGTCAGGATGTTGAGCGCTGCGGTCACGGTAAATGTCCGCTCGAACACCTGCAGGGAAAAGGATTTGAGCGCCGCCTGATCGATCATCGCGCTGTCGGGAACGCCGGCCTCCTTGAGCGTCGCGCGCAAGGCGGCTGCATCATCGGTGCGCAGGCCGAATTGCTGCGCGGTGACATCCGGGTGCAGCGATCGAAACAGCGCTTCGCCCAGGATGACTTGCCCGCTTGGATTGCCGTAATCGCCGACCACGGCGGCGATGGGCAAGGGCTGGCCAACATCCACCATATCGCCGACCCAAAGACCGGCGCGGCGCGCGAACTGTTCGTTCGTGACCACCGCCTGACCCGACTCTACTGCGTCCCACGCGCCGGGTGCGGCGTCCAGAAACACCCAGTTCTCGCGGTAGGTCGGACCCACGCGCACGCCATAGAGCTGGATCGGCAGGCCAGCGGCCTGCGCATCAATCGTCAAAAGCGGCAGGACGCCATCCGCCGCCTGTTCCATCACAGGCACGATTGGTGCCGCTTGGGCCGGGCTGTCCAGTCGGACAAACAGCTCCGGCGCCAATCGCTGGTCCAGAAAGGCGACAAAGGTCAGCCGGAAACTCGACACCATCGTGGACACCCCGATATTGGCAGACACCGCCAGCAAAAGCGCCATGAGCGCGAGGCTCAGTCCCGGCAGTTGCTGACGTGTGTCGGCCCAGAACCACTGTGCAACGGGACCGCGCGCGCGGCCCTCGGCCCATGCCGTTGCGGGCCGGATCAGCAAGGGCAGCAACAAAGCGGCGGCGATGAGGAAACAGCCCAGCAGCGCAAAGGACGCGGTCAACCCGTGGCCAAAGAGGGCCAGCGCAATCGCGGCAACGGCAAGCCCCGCTGCCGCGGCCCCTTGCCACCACGCTGCCCGGGCGGATGCCATGAACCACGCCCGCGGTCGCGCGCTCGCCAGGATCGGCATGCGTGCAATCTGCCACAGCCGTCCGCTTGCGGCGACCGCGCTGCCCAGCAGCGCGATGGCGAGGCCAGAGGCCCACCATTCGGCCCGAAACCGCAGCGCGCCCGACACCTCCGCCCCGTAGAGCCCGCGCAGTGTCACCGCCACATCCGGCAGCAACAGCGCCGCCATCACATATCCCAGAACAATGCCCAGACCCGCGCCCACCAGTGCCAGCAACAGCACTTCGGCCGCCATCAGGCTGATCAGCATGCGCAGCGGCACGCCGATGGCGCGCAAGGTGCGCACAAGCCCGCGCCGCTGTTCAAAGGCAAGACCGATGGTGCTGTGCACGATGAACAGACCGACGGCAAAGCTGAGCAAACCGAACGCGGTCAGGTTCAGGTGGAAACTGTCGGTCAACTCGCCCACATCCGCGCTCTGGATCGAAGGTTGCGCACGCAGATCGGGCGTGACCTCTGCCAGCGCGGGCCGGGCCATCGGCTGTTCCGGCAGGATCAAGAGGCGCGACAGGTCCGCGCGCCCCAGGAGCCGTTGCACCACACCCACATCCCCGATGGCGATGCCGGGGGCCGCATCCGCGGTCACAATCACGTCGAGCGTGTCCGGCAACCGCGCGGCCGTCTCTGCCGTGGCAAAAAGCTGGCCCGGTCCGATGAACGCGCCCATCTCGCCGCCCGCCGACACTCGTCCAAAGTCAAAGCGACCGGGCGAGGACAACGGATCGAGGCCCAGCAACCGCACGCCGTCCACGCGCCCTTCGATCACCGGCGACACCCGCCAACCGGCCAGCCGCAGGGCAACATAATCTGCCTGTGAAATCCGGTCGCCGGACCGTGGCACGATCTGGTCAAACTGGCCTTCGCCCAGTGTGGCCGCCGCCGCGTCATAGCTGGCACGCGCCTCTGCATTGATGGCCTGAACACCCGACCAGAGCCCGGTGGCCAACGCCAGCCCCGCCAAAAACGCAAAAAGCTGCAGCGGATGCCGTCGCCAATGGGACAGCAACGCGCGCAGCGCCGTCCGCCTCATTGCAGCTGCCCGTGCTGAAGATGGGCGCGGCGGCCCATCTGTGCGGCAAGTGCGGCCGAATGCGTCACGAGGAGCAATCCGGCCCCCGCCTCTGACACAAGGGCCAGCATCTGCGCCATCACCGCGTCCGCGGTTGCCTCGTCGAGATTGCCGGTCGGCTCATCCGCCAGCAGCAGGCGCGGGCGCGCGGCAAGGGCGCGGGCGATCGCCACTCGTTGCTGCTGCCCTCCGGAGAGCGCTTCGGGATACTTGCGCAGGTGATCGCCAAGGCCAAGCCGGTCGGCCAGTTGCGCGGCGTGATCCGCATCGTACCGCGCGGCAAGCCGCGCCTGAAACGCGATGTTGTCAGCCACGGTGAGCGAGGGGATCAGGTTGAACTGCTGAAAGATGACCGAGACGTCCGTGCGGCGCAGTTCGGCCCGCGCGGTGTCGCGCAGGTCCGTGATGTCCTGCCCGCCGATCCGCACCGCACCGCTGTCGGCGGTGTCGAGCCCGGCGGCCAGATGCAAAAGCGTGCTCTTGCCACTGCCGGATTCGCCGGTCAGCGCCAGTGTCTCGCCCGCCTGCATGGACAGGTCGATGCCACGCAGCACCGGCACGGGCCCGTCGCTGCCGGGAAAGGATTTCCGGACCTGCTCAAGGTGTAACAGGGCGGTCATGCGGCTTGGGAACTTTGCAGATAGGGCGCGAGCAGTGCGCGCGTGGGCAACCGCGCGCCCAACCGGGACGCCAGCAGGAACATGCCCGCCACCTTGCGCTGCACAAACAGCAGATCAAGCGGCACGGGGTCTTCGGGCACAAAGCCTGCGCGTGCGAGCGCCTCACCTTCTGCCTGCAGGCGCGCCGACAGGTCCGACGTCCCCAGATCCAGCACATCCGTCCCGCGCAGCGCGTCAAAAACCATCTGAACCATGCCAAGGATCCGGTCTTTGTGATGGTGGGCCGTGCGGTGCGGCACAAGGCCCATCGCGTCCAGCTGATCCGCGACGACCGACATGTCGCCCGCCATCCCGGCCGCGACTAGGGCACGGCAATCGGCAGCCAGCGCAGGTGGCAGATGCCGCGTCGCGCCGAAATCCAACAGGACAATGCGCCCGTCCGCGATGCGGTAGTTGGCGAAATTCGGATCCGTCTGCATGACGCCAAAATCGAACAATTCCCGCAGCATCAAGGCAAAGAGCCGGGTGATCGCCGCGTCCCGCTCCTGCGGCGTGGCCTGTTCCAGCGTTTCGATGGGGGCGGACGGCACAAATGTCATGGCCAACACCGTGTCAGAGCTCAGCGGGGCGTGGAATGTGGGCAGGATGAAACCCTGCGTTCCCTCCAACAGCTCTGCAAAGCGCATCAGATGGGCCGCTTCGGCGGCATAATCCGCCTCTTCATGCAACTGCGCACGCGCCTCATCCAGATAGGGGCCAAGGTCGAACCCCTTGGGCAACAACCCCGATAACCGCAACAAACGGCCAAGGTTGGCCACGTCACTGTCGATGCTGCGGCGGATGCCGGGATATTGCACCTTGATCGCCAGATGCGTGCCGTCACGCAGCCACGCCTGATGCACCTGCCCGATAGAGGCCGCCGCAACAGGGCGCACGTCGAACCGCTTGAACTGGCGATGCCAGCCGGTGCCCCACGCCTGATCCAGCACTTGGCGCACCTGTTTCGGCGGCATGAAATCGGCATCGGCCCGCAACCGGGCCAGGATATCCGTCAACTCGGGCGGCAGGGTGTCGCCGCTGTCCATCGACATCAGCTGGCCCATCTTCATCGCCGCGCCGCGCATCTGCGCCAGCGTATCCGCCACGCGGCGGAGGTTTGCGGGCGTCAACAGCAGGTCGCGCGCCTGCGGCTTTTGCCCGGCGGACAGGCTGCGCACGCCGCCCATGGCCATGTTGCCTGCAACACCTGCGGCCATGGCACCCATGCGGCCTGCGCGGGCCAGCCGAGATTGCGGGACCGCAGCCGGTCGGGATGGGGAAAGATCGTCGGTCATGTCATGCGCCTTGGCCTGTTACGCCAGACCTATTGTGCGCCGCGCTGAAATCAATTGAACGCGCCGTGATGCCGCGCCCGCACCGCGGGTGGGATCAACCGCCGATAAAGACGTTGCCCGACCCGGCCGAGGCGGAGCCGCCACAGTTGATCGCGTCGCCCACGCGTCCCGCCGGTTTTCCGTTGATGTATACGGTGCCAGACCCACCCGACAGGGCACGGCCATGGGGCGGCGCGGGGCAGGCCGGGCAGGCATGCGGCAGATACGCATCGCCCTTGCGCACGGCAGGGATCATGTTGGTAAACACATCGCCCGAACCGGCAATGGCCGGTGTCGGTGGGAAATGGCACCCGTGTCCGGAACCGATATCGCCGACGCGTGTCGCTTTGGGCATGTCAAACCACCTCACTCTGCTTGCGCCAGCCTAGCGTGTCCCGCACGTGCTGTCCAATTTCCCCGTACCATCTGCGCGCCCCTTGGTTCAGCCGGTGGCGCGTCACGGGTCTGACCAAACCACCCGGAACCCCTGATGCGGCGACGCACTGTCCGGTGATGTGCCGGAGCGCGCCGCGATCCTGTAGCGATAACAATAGGATGCGTGGCACAGAAACGATCCGCCCTTGGTCAGCCTGTAGCCTTGCATTCCGGCAAGCCGCGCCTTGACCTCTTTCTTCAACGACGCGATGCGGTAGCGGTCGGCGGTCCATTCCCACACATTGCCCACCATGTTGAAGAGGCCAAACCCGTTGGGCGCAAAGCTCTGCGCCGGGGCCGTGGTCAGGTGCCCGTCGCCCCCGGTGTTGTCCTGGGGAAATACGCCCTGCCAGATGTTGCAGGGGAAATGGTCCGTGTCGTTCGGTTCTGCATCGCCCCAGGGGAAACGCACATCGCCAAGGCCGCCGCGCGCGGCATGTTCCCATTCGGCCTCGGTCGGCAGACGCCCACCGGCCCAGTCCGCATATGCGCGCGCATCGTTCCACGACACCTGCACGACCGGATGCTCCGCGTGCCATGTGGTATCTGCGGTGCCAGGGCCATTGATGTCGCGCCAGTTCGCTCCATCGACCTGCCGCCACCATTCCGCGCCGGGCAGGGCCTGCGTCGGGCCAACGGCGTCCGGGACATGCGCCCAGAACACAAAAGACCAGCCGAACCGGTCTGCCTCGGTGACATATCCGGTTGCGTCCACAAATGCGGCGAACGCGGCATTGGTCACTGCGGTGCGTCCGATGCGAAACGGTTTGACCTTGACGCGCCGCTGGGGCGCTTCGCCGTCATTCGGGATCAGGGGCGTGTCCACACCGACCAGCGCCCGCCCGCCGGGAATCGACGCGGCCTCTGCTCGCAACCGCTCCGACCACGCGGGATCGGTGGCGACTTGCGTTCGCGTCTTGGGCGTTTCGCCGCGCGGCGGGGTGCAGCACGGCTGTTTGATTTCCGTTTGTGTCATTGCCAGTGATGTACGCCTTCCGGCGCGGCGGGTCACGCCAAGTTTGCCGCATTCTGCCGAAGCTGTGGCGACGCGCGGGCGTCGAGACTTGAGGGCAGCTTGGCAACGGCAGGGTTAAGTAGGGGCCTTAATCAATGATGCGGGCGGGGAGACTCGAACGCTCGCATGCAGCGTAGCGGCGGAGCCGATGCGCTTACGTCGAGATCCTTGGGTGGCCAGACAGCGGAAGGAGAAGGTCGGGAAGTGCTGCGATGGTGCTGCTGGATAGACTCGAACGCTCGCACGCAGCGTAGCGGCGGAGCCGGCGCGCGTACGTCGAGACCTTGGGCTGGCGAGAAAGCGGAAGGAGAAGGTCGAGAAGTGCCACGATGTTGCTGCTGGAGAGAATCGAACTCTCGCACGCAGCGTAGCGGCGGAGCCGATGCGCGTACGTCGAGACCTTTGGGTGGCCAGAAAGCGGTTCGAGAAGGTCGGGAAGTGCTGCGATGGTGCTGCTGGAGAGAATCGAACTCTCGCACGCAGCGTAGCGGCGGAGCCGATGCGCGTACGTCGAGACCCTTGGGCGGCCAGAAAGTGGAAGGAGAAGGTCGGGAAGTGCTTCGATGGTGCTGCTGGAGAGAATCGAACTCTCGACCTCTCCCTTACCAAGGGAGTGCTCTACCTCTGAGCTACAGCAGCGCCGTGCGCGGCGGGATAGACCCAAATGCGGCACCTTGCAAGCCTATTCTGGACGGCCCAAAGCCCCTGCGGTAGAGAAGGCGCATGACAGGCAAACCAACCCCGAAAAACAAGGCGGCCAACGACCGTGATGCGCGGCTCAAGGCGGCGCTCAAGGCCAATCTGGCGCGGCGCAAGGCACAGACTCGCGCCCGCGATGCAGCACGCAAGGGGACAGAGGCCGAGGACAACGCGAAAGGGCAGGACGATGGATAGTATTCTGGTGCGCGGCGGCAGCCCGCTGAATGGTCAGATCCCGATTGCGGGGGCCAAGAACGCGTGTCTGACCTTGATGCCTGCCACACTGTTGAGCGACGAGCCGCTGACGCTGACGAACGCGCCGCGTCTGAGCGACATCAAGACGATGACACAGCTGCTGCAATCACTGGGGGCCGAGGTGACGAGCCTGCAGGACGGCAAGGTGCTGGCCATGTCGACGCATGGCGCGATCAACACGCGTGCGGAATATGACATCGTGCGCAAGATGCGCGCGTCGAACCTCGTGCTGGGACCGCTTCTGGCCCGCGAGGGTCATGCGGAGGTATCGCTGCCCGGCGGGTGCGCCATCGGCGCGCGGCCCATGGACATCCACACCGACGGGCTGGCCAAGATGGGGGCCGAGATCGAGCTCCGCGACGGCTACCTGCATGCCAAGGCGGATGGCGGCAAGCTCAAGGGCGCGGTGATTGACTTCCCCTTTGCCTCCGTCGGGGCGACCGAGAACATCATGATGGCGGCCACGCTGGCCAAGGGCACGACGGTCATCAACAACGCCGCGCGCGAGCCCGAGATCGTGGACCTTGCCGATTGCCTGCGCGCGATGGGCGCGCAGATCGACGGCGACGGCACATCGTCGATTACCATTCAAGGCGTCGACCGGCTGGGCGGGGCGACGCACCGTGTGGTGACGGACCGGATTGAATTGGGCACCTACATGCTGGCGCCCGCGATCTGTGGCGGTGAGGTCGAATGTATCGGTGGCCGGATCAACCTGCTGGGCGCGTTCTGCGAAAAACTGGATGCGGCGGGTATTTCCGTTGAAGAGACACAGACCGGCCTCAAGGTCGCGCGCAAGAACGGGCGCATCGGTGCCGTGAATGTCACGACCGAGCCGTTCCCCGGCTTTCCCACCGATTTGCAGGCGCAGATGATGGCGCTTCTGTGCACGGCGGATGGCACGTCGGTGCTGGAGGAAAAGATCTTTGAGAACCGGTTCATGCACGCGCCCGAACTGATGCGTATGGGCGCGTCGATTGATGTGCAGGGCGGCACCGCGACGGTGACCGGTGTCGAACGGCTCAAGGGGGCGCCGGTGATGGCCACGGACCTGCGGGCCTCCGTCAGCCTGATCCTCGCGGGTCTGGCCGCCGAGGGCGAGACGCGGGTGGCGCGGGTCTATCACCTTGATCGCGGCTATGAGCACGTGGTGCGCAAGCTGTCCGGGGTGGGCGCGGATATCGAAAGGGTTCAGGGCGAATGACCGAAGACGCACGTTTCGAAGACGGCCGCGAAGCGCCCCTGAACCTTGGCGCGCTCGATACGGACGACCTGCAGGTGATCTCATCGCTGACGCAGGACGCGGTATTTCCGATCACCGAGATGCGGTGGGAGGCGAGGGCGCGGCGCTTTGCGCTGCTGCTGAATCGGTTCCGCTGGGAGGACGCTGGCAAGGACCGGCACGCGCCCGAACGGGTGCAGGCGCTTTTGTCCTTCGAGGACGTGCTGGCCGTGGCAAGTCAGGGCATCGACCGCTCTGACAAAGATATGATCCTGTCGCTCTTGTCGATTGGCTTTGAGCCGGGCGAGGATGGCGCGGGGCACATCACGTTGACGCTTGCCGGAGACGGGGCGATCCGTCTGTCGGTCGAGACGCTGGATGCAACGCTGCGTGATGTGACGAAACCTTATGTGGCCCCGTCGAAATCGGTTCCGGAGCACGATACGTGACACAGGTGCGCAAACTGGTCGGAGAGGACGCCACGACGTGGCGGACCCTGCGGCTGGAAGCGCTCAGCCTGTATCCGACGGCGTACCTGTCCACCCATGACGAAGCGGCGGCGATCCCGCTGGAAGACATCGCCGCGGGGCTGGACCACGGCCACACCTTTGGCGTGTTTGACGGCGATGATGCCGTGGGCATGGCGAGCCTTGTGCCGCAAAGTCGGGTGCAGACCCGGCACCGGGGCGAGGTTGGCGGGTTCTATGTGCGGCGTGCGGCGCAAGGGCAGGGGGCGGCGGATCTGCTGCTGGGCGCGCTCATCGGAGCGGCGCAAGCGCTTGGCGTCTGGCAGCTGGAGCTGAACGTGGCTGCGTCCAATGCGCGCGCCATCCGGTTTTATGCGCGCCATGGCTTTGTCGAATGTGGACGCATTGCCAATGCAACGCTTGCCGGTGGTGCGGTCGAAGATGACCTGCTGCTGATCCGCAGCGATCCGCCCGGGGCTTGAGACCCCGCACCCCGCCCGCTATGTCCCGGTGCAATTCAAAGGGACACACATGCCTCAGTTTCTTGACTATGCCGCGCCGGATTTCGAAACCCGTTTCACGTCGCTCCTGAACGCCAAGCGCGAAGACAGCCCCGACGTGGACGCCGTTGTGGCCGATATCATCGCGGATGTGCGTGCGCATGGCGATGCGGCGGTGATCGCGCTGACCGAGCGGTTTGACCGGATCAGCCTCACCCCCGAGACGTTGCGCATCAGCGATGCGGAACGGGCCGAGGCGGTGCAGGCGGTGCCCGAGGCAGAGCGTGCGGCGCTGACATTGGCCGCAGAGCGCATCCGCGCCTATCACGCGCGGCAGATGCCAGAGGATGCGATGTGGACGGATGATGTGGGCGCGCGCATCGGCTGGCGCTGGACGCCGGTGTCGGCGGCGGGGCTTTATGTGCCGGGGGGGCTTGCGTCCTATCCGTCGTCGGTTTTGATGAATGCGGTGCCGGCCAAGGTGGCCGGAGTGTCCCGGCTGGCCATTACGGTGCCGACACCGGACGGCGTGTTGAACCCGGCGGTCCTGCTGGCGGCAGAGCTGGCGGGCGTGGACGAGATTTACCGCATTGGCGGGGCGCAGGCGGTGGCGGCGCTGGCCTATGGCACGGACACGATTGCACCGGTGGACAAGATCACGGGGCCGGGCAACGCGTTTGTGGCCGCGGCCAAGCGGCGGGTGTTTGGCAAGGTCGGCATCGACATGATTGCGGGCCCGTCCGAGATCTTGGTGATTGCGGATGGCGACAATGATCCTGACTGGATCGCGCTCGACCTGTTGAGCCAGGCCGAACATGACGAAAGTGCGCAGGCGCTTTTGATCACAACGGATGCCGCATTTGGCCGTGCGGTGGGGCAAGCGGTTGAGACGCGGCTCGAAACCCTGGAGCGGCGCGCAATTGCGGGGGCCAGCTGGCGCGACTTCGGCGCCGTGATCACGGTGCCTGATCTGGACGTGGCGGTGGCGCTGTCGGACCGGATTGCGCCGGAACATCTGGAACTCTGCGTGGCGGAGCCCGAGGCGCTGGCGGACCGCATCAGCCATGCGGGCGCGATTTTCGTGGGTCAATGGACGCCGGAGGCCATCGGCGACTATATCGGCGGGCCGAACCACGTGCTGCCCACGGCGCGGTCGGCGCGGTTTTCGTCTGGGCTGTCGGTGATGGATTTCATCAAGCGGACGACGCTTGCTCAGATGACACCGGACGCCCTGCGGGCGATCGGTCCGGGGGCCGAGGTGCTGGCCGCCTCTGAAAGTCTCGAGGCGCACGGGTTATCGGTCACCGCACGGCTGCGCAAGCTCAACATGTGATCCAATTGTGCGCCATGCGGCGCACGCCATGTTTCAGGGGGCTTTGCCCCCGCCGCATGCGCGGCTCCCCCATGGTATTTTTGGCCAGAAGAAGACGGGGCCATTGTGTTGCCGGGGGCGGTTGCGTAAGCATCGCGAAACTTTGTTTCGCCTTTGGCCACCTGCTATGACCCGTATCACGCATATCACTCTTGATGACGCCAACCTGCCGCCGCCGACGCCCGAGATCGAGCAGGAGCGCAAGGTGGCGATTTTTGACCTGCTGGAGGACAACACGTTCGTGTTGCCCGACCGCGACGGGCGGGCGACGCCTGCGGGCCCCTATCGCCTGGGCCTCTCCATCCGGGACAAGCGGCTGGTGTTCGATGTGGCGACGGAAGCGGCGGAGAAGGCGGCGGAGTTCCATCTGTCGCTGGGGCCGTTCCGGCAGGTGGTGAAGGATTATTTCCAGATCTGCGAGAGCTATTTCGAGGCGGTCAAGAAGCTGCCGCCAAGCCAGATCGAGACCATCGACATGGCGCGCCGCGGCATCCACAACGAAGGCAGCCGGGTGTTGCAGGAGCGTCTGGAAGGCAAGGCAGAGGTCGACACGGACACCGCGCGGCGGCTCTTTACGCTGATCTGCGTGCTGCATTTCGGAGGTTAGATGGCGCAGGCGCTGCCCTCTTCGGTTCTGTTTTGCTGCGATCACAACGCGGTACGCTCGCCCATGGCCGAAGGGATCATGAAAAAGCTCTATGGCACCGGCACTTACGTACAATCTGTGGGGGTCAAGAATGATCTTGAAATCGACGGGTTTTCGATTGCCGTCTGTCAGGAGCTTGGCGTCGAGCTGAGCCGGCACCGGTCGCGCAGTTTCGACGAGATGGAGGAGTGGGGCGACGATCTCGGCTCCTTTGATCTGGTGATCGCGCTGTCGCCGGCATCGCAGCGCCGTGCGCTGGATCTGACCCGGTTCTACCACCTTGATGTCGAGTATTGGCCGATCCTCGATCCCACCGGCCTGGGCGAGACGCGGGAGGCGAAGCTGGCGAGTTACAGGGATGCGCGCGACCAGATCATGGGCCGTCTGGTAGAGCGTTGGGGCGAGGGCGCGTAATGCAGGTCATCACCGATTACTTCGCGGCATTCAATGCGGGCAACATTCCGGCGATGCTCGACTGCCTCACAGAGGATGTGGCGCACCACGTGAACGAGGGCGCGGTGCGCAGTGGTCGCGCGGCCTTCGATGCGTTTTGCCAGCATATGTCGCGGTGCTATGCGGAAGAGCTGCGCGATCTTGTGATCCTCAGCGGCGCAGACGGCACCCGGGCCGCCGCCGAATACATGGTGCATGGCCGCTATCTCAGCACGGATGCGGGCCTGCCGGAGGCGCATGGCCAGACCTATGTGCTGCCTGCGGGATCCTTTTTTACCCTGTCGCAGGGGCGCATTGCGCGGGTGACGACCTATTACAACCTGGCCGACTGGCTGCGGCAGGTGTCTGCGTGAACATCACCCGGCTCACGGGCGATGCACTGGGGGATGCGCTGGAAGACCTGGCGCAGTTGCGCATGACCGTGTTCCGTGACTGGCCGTATCTTTACGATGGCGATCTGGCCTATGAACGTCAGTATCTCGAGCATTATCAAAGCAGCGAGCAGGCGATCGTCGTCGCAGCCACCATCGGGGACTGGCTGGTGGGGGCATCAACCGCAACACCGCTCGCGGATCACGCAGATGAGTTCCGCGACGCGCTCGCCGGAACTGAAATCGACATTGCATCCACGTTCTACTGTGGCGAAAGCGTCCTGTTGCCCCGGTTTCGCGGCCAGGGCGTCGGCCACCAGTTCTTTGACATGCGCGAGGATCACGCGCGCACGCTGGGCTATACCCAGATCTGCTTTTGCTCCGTGATCCGGCCCGAGGATCACCCGCTGCGCCCGGCCGCGTACACGCCGCTCGACGGGTTCTGGCGCAAGCGCGGCTATGCGCCTGTTCCGGGTGCCGTGGCGCGCTTTGCGTGGAAGGATGTCGACACCGGCGCGCAGAGCGAAAAGCCGCTCCAGTTCTGGACGCGCCGCCTCTAAAGCAGAACTACCAAAACCTGGCTCACGTTACCCTGCCTGAAATCAAAGATTTCAACGGGTTGCGAGACGCATGATATTGCCGGTTATTTGTATTTCGCCCTAGGTGCAGATGCGCGCCGCCGTGTCGCTATAGGCTTTCCAGCGCAGCCAGAACCGTTCGTCGATGCTGCGATCGGACTGCCGTACGACCTGCGCTTGATGCGGGTCGCTGAAAAAGCCTGCGCCGCGGCGCTGGTCGCTGCTGTCCAACTCGCGATTGGCCACCGCCTGCACACAGCCACATCGGCTGCGGCTGGCGGCATCGCGCCCTGCCGCACGGCATGCTGAATAAATCGGGCCCGTGGCAAAGAGCGTGGCCGACGGCGCCGCCACACGGGTCACCGCATTGCGGTTGCCCGAACAGGCGGCCAGCACAAAGGTCGCCACGATCAAAAGAGTGATGGGTTTCATATGCTCGTACCTCTATCGGCGGGTTGTCCCGCTCTGCTGTTGCTCACTATGCCGGATTTGCGAACCGGGGGCAATTCACGACACTGCGTATGTCGGGATGCTGCTTGCGTCAAATTTGACCGGGCCGCCCGCCCTGTTTAAGACAGTGAAAAAACATCGGAGAGCAGCATGACCCGAGCCCGCCTGATCCTTCTGGCCGTCCTGGCCGCGACCACACTTGCCGCCTGCGAAACGGTCAAGGGCGTCGGCCGCGACATCACCCGCGCCGCCGACGCCGTGGACCGCGCGATTTAAGCGCAGCGCGTTGCCCGCAGGTGTATTGCGCAGCAATACGCGAGAGGTGAAACGCAATTTGCGGGCGCCGACCAACACCACGCCGTCGAGCGCGGGATTAAGGGCGTCAGCCCGCCGCGCCATCGACAGGCCCTCCCACGGCCTGTAAATATGTCCGCGCTTGGCCACCATAAAGCGCTCAAGAAAGAAACTGTTGGATCGACAGCCCGGGGCCTACCAACGGCACGGCTTGCGCTACACGTGCATCGGCTTTGGCACTGCGGAAACAACATCAGGCGTGATGACGCCCTCGACACACGGGCTCCACACTCGAACCGAACCGCCGCCGCCAGAAAACAGCTCTGTAACGAATTCAACCAGTTTCTGCGCACGCATACCGATCTTGACCCCTGACATCGCGCCCGAGCTTTCTGCCTTCTTTGCCCGCTCCGCCAGGGATATTTTCGCGGCTTGATTGCCTGACCGTTTCACCGCCTCGGCGGTCACCTCTGGCACCGCATTCTCGCGCACGGTTTCGGACGCCAGGCCCAATTCGGCGTGGAGCCGTGCCGTGGTCCCTTCGCGCACGTCTTCAATCAGCCCAACAGCCTGCAACCGCTTGGCCTTACTCAACTCATTGAGCGTTTGCTTGATCCGGGCATCAACCGCAGCGGCCACCTCAGGGTGATCGGCCCGCAATTGCAGCGCCAACTCTTCCAATGTGGCCACAAGCAAATCGAGCGCATCGTCTGCGCCAAATTGCCCTTCGGCGATGCGCGCCCGGATCATTGCAGCGGCTTGACGCAGATACTGTTCCAACGCGTTTGGATCATTCTGGCAATTGTCCAACGCATGGCGCAGCACCTTCGCGGCGAGGCTCATCTCATTCAAATCGCAGGCGTTGCTGTGGATTGCGAGATCAAGGGCAAAGCGTACACGCTGATCTATACTGGCAATCAGTTTGACAGGGTCGGCAAAGACCGTGCGCACATTATAAAGCCCACTATCGTCCTCAAATACGTCTTCTATTTGCGGCAAGCGTGACTTGAGCAATCGCGCTTCGATTTCCGGGATCGCGTCCGCCACCTTGTGCAGCGCATCGTCGCCTTCCCAAAGCGCGTCCGGCAGCTTGGCCACTTCGATGGCGAGATCCCAGTCTTCGAACGTGCCCTCCCACATCTCGGAATACCAGCGCAGCCAGAAAGCCCATGCCGGGTCACTGCTCAGATAGGCGCACCATGTGTCATGGGCGCTCAGGATCTCGTCAGGCACGTCGACACCGTGCCACAAAGGCAGCGTGCGCAAGGTAGCGTTGTCCTGCCTTGCATCCAAAGTCGCGGCGGCGCGGACGACGGAGGAGGCGGAGGAGGAGGCGGGGCGGGCACCGGCGGAGAGGGCAGTGGCGAAAACGGCGGAGGCAGAGGCGGCTGAGAGGGGCGAGAAGACTGAGAAGGAGTGCGCAGCGGAGACAGCAGTGGCGGCGGAGCGAGCGGTTGATGCGGCGGAGGAGAGGGCAGAGGCGGCGGAGAGGGCGGGTCGGGTCCCGGCGGAGAGGGCTGCGTTTTCCAGCTTCACCACATCTGCGGGTCGACCCAATCCGCGACCTACAGAAATGAGTGCCGCCCTTAACGCAGCCAGGGCAACCCGTTCCTTGCGATCGCTAGCAAACAGGCCAATCGTCGCCAAAACCCGCAGCGCGGCACGGCTGGCGATGACACAGCGTGTTTCAACCGTTTGCTCTGCAAACCATTTTTCCGCGGCATCCAAGTCCGAAAAATCAACCGCAGCCATCTTGTCCCCTCACGCGCACCACGCACCAGGCAACTCTAGCGATGTGTGACACCCCCGACTGTAATCCACAATGTCAGGTCCCACTGACCCGACTGCGTATTCACCCGCGCTTAACAAACCCCACCGCACGCTCTGTTAACCCCACTTCCTGTGCGCCACCAGTGCACGGATGGTGCACGCCGTGTGTACGCCCTGTGCCCCCCGTATTTCCCATAAAACACAGGCTTTAATCCCCGTTTCGCCACCCCAACGCCACACACCGCACCGAACGTTGCGCGGCGCGGCATTCCGGGCCATTGACCAACCCCCGTTTCCGCGACATATCCAATCCCATGACACCGCTCAGCCATATCCGCAATTTCTCCATCGTCGCCCATATCGACCACGGGAAATCCACGCTCGCCGACCGCCTGATCCAGTCCACGAACACCGTGGCTGATCGGGACATGAAGGAGCAACTCCTTGATTCCATGGACATTGAGCGGGAACGCGGCATCACCATCAAGGCCAACACCGTCCGCATCGACTACACCGCCAAGGACGGTGAGCACTATGTGTTGAACCTCATCGACACCCCCGGCCACGTGGACTTTGCGTACGAGGTCAGCCGCTCCATGCGCGCCGTCGAAGGCTCGCTTCTGGTGGTGGACAGCACCCAAGGGGTCGAGGCGCAGACGCTTGCCAACGTCTATCAGGCGATCGACGCGGACCACGAAATTGTACCCGTTTTCAACAAGATAGACCTGCCTGCCTCCGACATCGACCGCGTCGCGGAACAGGTCGAGGACGTGATCGGCATCGACGCCTCCGGCGCCATCGCCGTCTCCGCCAAGACGGGCGAAGGCATCATCGAAACGCTCGAGGCCATCGTCACCGAACTGCCCGCGCCCAAGGGCGATCCCGACGCCACGCTCAAGGCGATGCTGGTCGACAGCTGGTACGACAGCTACCTCGGCGTGATCGTCCTGATCCGTGTGATCGACGGGCGGCTGAAGAAGGGTGAAAAGATCAAATTTCTGTCCAACGACACGGTACATCACGTGGACCGCGTTGGTGTGTTCCGCCCGCAGATGGAGATGGTGGACAGCCTCGGGCCCGGCGAAATCGGCTTCCTCACCGCTTCGATCAAGCAGGTGCGCGACACCCGTGTCGGTGACACGATCACCCATGAGCGCAAAGTGGTCGACCCGCTCCCCGGTTTCAAACCTGCGCAACCGGTTGTTTTCTGTGGCCTTTTCCCTGTCGACAGCGCTCAGTTCGAAGACCTGCGCGACGCCATCGACAAACTGGCGCTGAACGACGCGTCCTTCAGTTTCGAGATGGAGACCTCCGCCGCCCTTGGCTTTGGTTTCCGCTGCGGGTTCCTTGGCCTGCTGCACCTCGAGGTGATCCGCGACCGGATTGAGCGGGAGTACAACATCGAGCTGATCACGACCGCGCCGTCGGTGATCTACCACGTCCACCTCAAGGACGGCACGATGATGGAGCTGCACAACCCCGCCGACATGCCTGATCTGTCGGTGGTGGACCACATGCAGGAACCGCGGATCAAGGCGACGATCCTGGTCCCGGACGACTATCTGGGCGATGTGTTAAAACTCTGTCAAGATCGGCGTGGGATACAGGAAGACCTGACCTATGCCGGGTCACGCGCGATGGTGGTTTATGACCTGCCGCTGAACGAGGTGGTGTTTGATTTCTATGACCGGCTGAAATCGGTGACCAAGGGCTATGCGTCCTTTGACTATCAACTGACGGGGTATCGGCAGGACAATCTGGTCAAGATGTCGATCCTTGTGAACGATGAGCCGGTGGATGCGCTGTCGATCATGGTGCACCGCGACCGGGCAGAGATGCGGGGCCGGGCGATGGTGGAGAAACTGAAGGACCTGATCCCCCGCCACATGTTCAAAATCCCGATTCAGGCGGCGATCGGCGGCAAGGTGATTGCGCGCGAGACTTTGTCCGCAATGCGCAAGGACGTGACGGCCAAGTGTTACGGTGGGGACGCGACACGGAAGCGAAAGCTGCTGGACAAGCAGAAGGCCGGGAAGAAGAAGATGCGCCAGTTCGGGAAGGTGGATATCCCGCAGGAGGCGTTTATTTCGGCGCTGAAGATGGATGGGTAGGAGAAAGATCAAATGTATTCAAAGTACGGTGTTCTCAACGTTGTTGTTCAACCTCATCCCAACAGAGCTTATCGCAGATTGTTTGAGGCAGCGTCTCAAGTGAATGATGGAGATCGGATCGGGGTTCGTTTCTTCGGAGATCAATTCGCGGCCATCTCTCCCATTTCTGAAACACGCAACGGCGTGTTTTCAGGAAGGATTGCAATATGGACCGAGATTGATCCTGAAAGCAACATGATACAGAAGTCATCTTTAAGAGAGACACTCCTTGCCGATAGTGGGATTTCTCTTCCAGACGACGTAGGTTTCAACTCGCGTATTTTTGCGTTCGCATTTCGAGAGGCCAATCACCGTCTTTTCGTCGAGTTACTTAACGATGAAGACCGGTCAATTTCAGTCGGTCGGGCAAGGCAGGCATTTAATGCCATACTGCAACACTTTTGCCCCGACGAGTTTGAAAGTGCGGAGGTATACGTAGTTCCGCGAAAAAACGCAGTTGACCAAGTCTTGAGCACGCCAGGCCTAAAAAAGATCGAAATCGTCCTAGATGTTCCCAATCCAGATGATTTATCAGAAGAAAAACAAAAATTGCTCGATGAAGTCAACGAAATGCGCGCAAAGCGTCTCAAAAGTGAAATTACCAAACGAGCCGGTGCTGACAGCTTAGAGTTGACTGGTCGTTATAAGGACCTGGCGGAGCTTGCACAGGACACCGGCTACGTCACTGCTACAGGGGCTCGCGACGGGGAAAAAATTGAAAGAAGCACAAAAAGCTATCCCGAAGAGATAGAGGCGGAGCTTCCGGAAAACTCGTCCCGCGCAGCATATACACGCGATGTAGCGGAAAATCGTGAATAAGGCGTCACCATATCTCTCCGCGTTTAAGACGTATTGGCGCGTATATGGCGGATGGAAAGCACTTTTACTTTCTCCTTATTTCCTTTTCTCGCTTCTTTTTTCGGTAGTGTTGAAGCCTATTTGGTACGATCAGTTTTTGAACGGTGTCGTGTGGTCGGAATGGGCGCTACCGATAATCCCCAGTATGATCGCGTTCTCTCTCGCTGCCATGGCGATCTTTCTCGCCATTTCGAACGACCGGTTCTTAAAACTTCTGCGAGAGGGGGGTAAGGAAAATTCATATTTAATGAAAGTGATGGTAGCTTTCTTTCACTTTATCTTTGTTCAATTCTTCGCTTTGGGAGGCTGCCTCCTGTTTGTTGCATTCCCCTCCATCGTGCTCTCTGCAATTGGTTTTGCAATATTTATTTACGCACTGAGTTGTGGAATTGCCGCAGCCGCCGCTCTCTTGGATGTTACCGAGGTTCTTAACGCTCTCGGTATTCTTGACGAGTTCGATGACGGATGAGTAAGCGTCGGGTCAGATCCTAGCACACTTACCCCATTTAACCAGCAGCGTGAAAAACCGCTTTACAATCCAAGTCCTTTTTCGCCCTAGACCGCGCACCTCAATGCACGTTCGAATAGCCCCAATCTCCCGGCCGTTCCGCAAACCCGTGCTCCACCGATTTCATCCAACAATACCGCACATGGGCGCGGTAGTCGGCCTCATCCTGAACATGAAGGTCCCACAACCTCGTTTGCTACCGCACAACCTCAACCTATCACCCTCAGTTTGGACTTCCTCAAAACACCACCCCACTCACCAACCCCACATTCGCATACGGCGTCCCTTCCCCCGTCCGCACCACCGCTACGGCACCCGCGCTGCGCTCCTTGAACACCTCATGCGTCACCAACGCGCAACCGACGCGCGCATCTATCTCACCACCAACCGAACCGGCCTCCGACGCCCGGAACGCGCGTTCCACGCACATCTCTGACAACACCGCGTCCAGCACATCCAGCATCCGGGGCACGCCCAGTGTCACGGCCAGATCCACGCAAGGCACCCCCGGCGGCACCGGTAGGCCTGCGTCGCCGATCACCAGCAGATCGCCATGACCGAGGCCCGCCACGACGCGGGACAGCTCTGCATTCAGGATACCGGTTTTCTTCATCTCACCCTCCAAACGAAGCGGGGCGCGCGGTCCGTGAACCTGCGCGCCCCGCACATCCCACCCCGGGACGAAAGATCAGTGGCCGAAAGCCGCGTTGGGCATCCAGTTGGGCGAGCCCTGGCCCGCGCGCATATGCAGGCACGACGTGCCGACGCGCTGGAAATAGAGGATATCAACCGGGTACCAGCCCGCCTGCGGCACCTCGACCTGTACGGCGCGGGTCTCGGCACAGGACTGGCGGCCGTTGAAATAGCCGACCTGCTGCCCGCCGATATTGGCGTCGAGCCCGTCATTGGTCAGGAAATCGACGTTATACGTGCCCGCCGCATCGAATTTCACATAGCCGGTGATCTTGGCCACGACGTGATGCGCGCGCTTGGACGTCAGGGTCTTGTCGCCATCGTTCGTATCCCGATAATCGAGCCCGGCCAATGGCTTGCCCGGCTTTGACTTGCGCAGCGCGTTCTGTGCATTCCCCAGCGTCTTGACGTCCGAAGGATAGGCATAGCTGACCGCGAGCCCTTTTTTCAGGCCGGACGGCTGCGGATTGGCGGGTGTGAGTTTGAGGGGGGCGGCAAAGCTGGCAGTGGCCAGCATGATTGCGGCGGCGGCCAACGCGGCCGTCTTGAAAAGCGTCATCCATTTACTCCCGTTGGACCAGCGGGTCTGATGCCCGCCTAGAATCGAGACCAAGGGTAGAGGGCGCGGTCGGCCTCTGGCAAGGAGCCGGGGCAAATCGTGATGGAGTTTCTACGCAAGGTAGAAAAGATACCGTTCCGGATCGACAGTGTCCGGCCCCGCGATTTGCGTGAACCCGGTCAGCGGCTGCTGGGACAGGATCAGACCGCCGGGGGCCATGACGGCGGCGATATGGGGGCTGAGGGCGGCCCCTTCGGCGACGTCTTTTTCCTTGACGCCAAAGCCGAAATCATAGTGGGCCAGCGCCATCTTGTGCCCGGCATCCCGCAGGCGCGCCAGCATATCCTGCGCTTCACCCTCGAGGAAGTCGGCAGCAGGGGGGATGCAGCTTGGGTGTGACTTGAGGATGCGGTCGATCACCCAGATGCGGCGGTCGGTAATCTCCTGGCGCAGATGGTCATAGGTGCGTCCGTTGCCCAGGCCCATTTCGAGAACGTCGCCCGGCGTGTCCGCGATCTTGGCCGCGGCCCAGTTGATGCCGTCGATTTGCGCAGTCAGCCGTCTGCGCATGGATTCCAGTCTGCTCATCTATGTCTCCATCTGCCAGGGCGTGGCGCCGCCCTGTTGCATCTCGGTCAGGAAGGTCTTGGTAAAGGTCCAGATGGCGGCGTCATGCACAAGGTGGTGCGTGAGCAGGCCAAAGGGTTCGGTTGCGTCTGCGGTCCCGGTCGCCCGGTCGTGCAGCATCTGTGCGGCGTGTGCAATCAATTGGTTCGGGTCGATCAGGCTGCGTGTCCCTTTCCAGTCGATCGGATCCACATGCGTATTGATAAGGGCCAGCCCGTCTGCGGCATGGGGCGTCGCGCGTGGTCCATAGGTCGACAAGGCCGTATACCCCATCGCGGGCAGTGCGGCGATCACGGTGTCATTGATGCGGTTCCACGGCGGCACAAACATGGGGCGCAGCGCGTCACCAAAAAGCGTGCGCAGCCGGGCAAGACCCCGCGCAGCATCATCTTCGGCATCAGCGCGAGGGGTCAGAAATTCGTTCTTCTTCACGTCCCGTGAGCTGTGATCGGTGTGGGCCCAGCCGTGAACGACAGGTACGCATCCCGCATCGGCACAGCTGTGCACCAGATCCTCCGTCGCACCCGCAGGGATGATGGCAAGGTGCACGGGCAAAGCCACCTCAGCCGACATGCGGGCGAGCCTGTCCAGCGCGTCCGTCGCGGCAACCGCATCATCGTCGCGCCACCACAGGCGGGGCGTCACACCTGCGTCCTCACATGCACGCAGAGCGGCGCGCAGCGGGGTCCAGTCCGTGCCCGTCATACCGTCGCCTCCGCCACCATCGCCTCGACCATGCGCACGGTTTCCGCGGCACCGTTCATACCATCACGCCGCGGTGTTCGGGTCCGTCCCGTGACGCTGTTCAGAGCCGCGCACAAGCGTTCTGGTGTGAGATCAGCCTGAGGCAGGACCCACATGGCGGGCAGGGCGGCAAGCGCCTTGGCCCGCAACATCTGTTCAACCTCCCCTCCGTCATCAAACGGGACCATGACCGCAGGCACCCCGGTTTGCAGCAAATCCAGCGCCGTGTTGTATCCGCACATCGACACCGATGCCGCCGCGCGGCTCAGCAGGGTGCGGAAATCCGGGCGGGGCGCTTCGACAATGACGTTTTCGGTGGCCGCCGCCCGCAGATTTGCGCGGCGTTCGGGGCTGCCGCCGACCAAAAGATGCCATGTCGTGTGCGTGTGCAGGCGCGCCGCGGCCAGCGCCGTGTCAAAGATCGCAGCGCCGACGCTGCCCCCGCCCGCGCTGACCAATACCGTGTCATTGCGCGGTTCGGACACAGGGTTCGGCGCGGACGGGGCGACAAACCCAGTGTAGCGCAGCTTGGGCGCAAGGTCCGCGGAGACGGGCCAGCTTGCGTCGAGTGTCACAACCTCCGCATCCGCATGCACCAGCACGCCGTCATAGAAGTGGGCCACCATGTCGTCGGCAAAAGCGGCTTTGGACGGTTTCGATGGCGGGGCAAGAATATCGCGCACAGACGCGAGGATCAGCGGGCAAACCTCGCGTGCGGCGTGCAGCAGCGCGCCAAATTCATCGCGCATGATACGACGGCCAAAGGGGAACAGCTCGGTGATCAGCACGTCCGGGCGTACATTGTGCAGATGGTGCAGCAACGCGGCGGTCCGCTGCGCCAGATCATCCGCCGACGCCGCACGTCCGTCCGGGTGCAACAGCCGGGCAAAGTCCACACCATCCGACCGCAGCGGTGGCAGCTGGGTCAGCGTGAGGCCTGCGGTGTCGAAATGCGGCACAGGTGCCCCACCGCTGACCACATGCACGTCGTGACCTGCGTGGCCGAACGCGCGGCCCAGCGTGAGGGCGCGGGCCAGATGCCCGGTGCCCAGCAGGTGCGTGACCACGATCATGATGCGCATCACGCGCCCTCCTGCAAACGTTCGATTGGGCCCAAGGCCCAGCCATCGCCATCAATGTGCAGGACAAACAAGCGGTTGCGCTTGATCTGGAACGGAGCGGGGCCGCTGAAGGCCCAGCCGGTCGCATGGGCCATCAGGACCCGCATGATGCCGATATGGCAAATCGCAACCGTGTCGCGCCGCAGCGTTGCCACCCAGGGCAACAGGCGGGCGCGCAGGTCCGCGGGGCTTTCGCCTGCGGGTGGACGATAGGTCCAGCCCCAGTCCTCGATATGCCGAAACCCGCTTTTCGGATCGGCGGCAAGGTCGCGCCCATGCGCGCCCTCCCACTGGCCCCAATCCATTTCCGTGAGCGCATCAACGTGCGTTGGGGTGGTGCCGGTCACAAGGTGACCGGTTTCTACGGCACGCGAAAGCGGGCTCGATACGACATCGGCCTGTGCCCATCCATCGGGCAGGCGCAGCGCGCCCAGTTGCGCGCGCGCCGCATCATCAAGGGGGATATCGGTGCGCCCCTGGATCCGCCCGGCCCGGTTCCACGCCGTATGGCCATGACGCAAGAGGCCAAGGCGGATCATGCCACGCCCTGAAGTGTCTGGTGCAGCGTCCGCGCCGCTGCGGGCAGCAGGTGAAAGGCCGCGACCTTGTCGCGTGCTGCTGCCCCGGCCTGTGCCGCTGCATCCTTGTCACGAACAAGGGCGGCAAGGGTCCGGGCCAGCGGTCCGACACCTGCGTCGGGGGCCGGATGCGTGCCTGCAACAACGTCGCGGACACCGGGCCGGTCCTGCGCGATAACCGGCACACCAGCGGCCTGCGCCTCAAGATACACCATCCCGAAGGCTTCGTTGACACCGGGCCAGAGCAGCCCGCGCGCTCGCGCATAATACCTCGACAATGCCTGCGCGTCGCAGGCCCCGTGCAGCGTCACGCGCTCCCCAAAGGGCGCCATTTGAGTGGCCACTGTGCCGCGTTCTGGACCATCACCGACGATGTCCAATCTCCAGTTCACGTCCGCAGGCACCTGCGCCAGGGTCTCGGCGATCAGGGCAAAGGACGCGGCCTTGTCACCCGGTCGCATCATCGCAACGCTCAGCAGTGGGCCGTCCAGTGTACTGGCCTCCGGCAGATCGGTGCGCGGCAGGAAGGGCGGCAGATGCACGAGGACCTGCCCCGCAGGCGCGTCCCGGCGCAGCGTCAGCGCGTCGTGATGGGTAAAGAAGAAAATGGCCCGTGCTGCATCGCTGGCCGCCTCTGCCGCGGCTGCAAACCCGGCCCACGGACCGGTCAACCGACGCTTGGCGCGCGTGCTTTCAATCTGGAAATACGGGATGTTCAGCGCGGCGCTGACCCGCGGGCCGATCAGGTCCGGCGCCTTGTAGTAGTTGTGATAGGTCAACCAATGTGTCCACGTCGCGGCCTCTGGAGCGGCGCAGAGGCGACGCACCTCCGCATCTGCGGCGTCGGCCAATTCTGCCTGTGTCGTGCGGTCGCCCGCGCCGTCATAGAGGCGCAGGTCAGAGGCCAGCGTCACCTCATGTCCCCCGTGCGCCAGCGCGGCGATGACCGCCCGCGCCATCGAACGATCTCCGGACGGCACGGGGTGGGTCGGAGCCTTGAGCGGCGCGTAAAAGGCGATGGTCATTGGTCCATCACGGCCCGCAACCGCTCGGCCAGTTGGTCAATGCCGGGCTGCATTCGGAAGTCGGCGTGCAACCGGTCATGTGCCGCCTGCGCCAGTGCTGCCGCGGTGCCCGGATGTGCGGCGAGATCGGCCATATGCGCGGCCAGCGCATCGGGGCTGTCATCGCTCAGGACGCCATGCACACCGCTGTCGATGAACTCCGGTATGGCCGAGACCGGCGTCGACAGGATGGGCAAACGCTGGCTGGCGGCCTCCATCAGAACATTGGGCAGCCCATCGCGGTCGCCGTCCGCAGCAACGCGGCTGGGCAGGACAAAGAGGTCGGACTGCCGCATCGCTTCGATCACCTCGGGCTGATCACACGCGCCGCGCCAGGTGATACGATCCGTCAGACCGTGCTGTTCGGCCCGGTCGCGCATCACATCCTTGAGCGTGCCACCCCCGATATGGGTCCAGTGCCAGTCGAGCGTGTCCGGCAAGAGCGCCAGCGCATCAATCAACCGGTCAAAGCCTTTCTTTTCCACGAGACGACCGACCGAAATCATGCGGAACGGATCATACGGCGCACGCGGTGGGCGCTGTGGCGCCTCCGGGAACCGGCTGAGATCCAGCCCGTGATAGACCAGATCAACCGGTGTGGTCGTGGCGAGGTCGCGCAGGTGCTCCGCCCCGAAACGGGTGCAGGTCGCGCCATAGGCGGCCCCGGCGGTGGCCGCGTCCAGCTTCTCTCGCAGCTCCCAGTCCGGCGACGTCCAGATGTCCTTGGCATGGGCGGAGAACGACCACGGGATGCCCCGCAGGATCGCGGCATAGCGCGCCACAGAGGACGGGGTATGCAGAAAATGCGCGTATATCGCGCGCGTGCCCTGCGGCAGTTCACGCGCCATCACGCAGGCCTGCCCGAACCGGCGGATCCGGTTGCGCGTCCGGTCCCGTTTCAAGTCTCGCGAGAATTGCCCAAGCGCCGTCCAGAAGCTGCGCCGCGTCAACGCGGATCCCAAGCCCCGCAGCACGCGGCCGGGTTCATTGTGCAGGTATTCGGGCAGATACCGGACGCGGGCCTTGACCGCGTCGCTGAGCGGATGCGTTTTGGTATCGGTGGGGTGGCGCAGCGACCAGATGTCAAAGGTCACGCCAGCGCGTTCCAGCGCCAGCAGTTCCTGCGCAATGAACGTCTCTGACAGGCGCGGCCACCCTTTGACCGCGATCGCAAGCGGCGGATTTTCCTGGGTCATTCAGCGGCGCTTTGCACGTTGATGTCCATCAGGGCGCGCGCACGGGCGATCACCACATCCAACCCGTCCAAAAGACCGTCGGCACCGGCCTGAGATGGCCGGGTCTGGGCGGGCAGGGCACGGATGGCGTGGATCATGCTGTCAGCCGTCAGACCGTCGCGGAACTGATCAAGATTGCGCACGAGGCCAAGTTCTTCGGCGCGGTTGGCGCGGATCCACTGTTCCAGCCGCGGTTTTGTCCGCGGCACGATCACCGCGCGTGCGTCAAAGGACAGCAGCTCGCAGAACGTGTTGTAACCACCCATGGAGACCACGCCCTCGGCCCCGGCAAACAGGGCTTCGATCTTGCTGTCAAAACCGGTGGCCACCACGCGGCCACCCAAGGCGGCCACGCGGTCCTCGAACCGGTTGCGGATCTCACCGGACAGGAACGGCCCATAGACCAGAACCGCCTGCGGACCCAGATCGGGGTCCTTCTCGTACGCTTGCAGCACCAGATCGACCATCGCCGCCCCGTCGCCACCACCGCCCGGCGTGATCAAGATGTACGGATGTTCCGGCACATCCGCCGGATCAATGATTTCGCGGCGCAGATAGCCGGTCCAATGGGTGCGCGCCCGCACGCTGTCCGACAATGGCAGACCCGCCGTCGGATCATAGACCGAGCGCGGGCCGTACACCCACACCTCATCATAGAACCGTTCCGTCGCCTCAACCGCGTTCTTGCGCGCCCATTCGGCGGCCAGCACTTCGGGTTCATCCAGCACGTCACGCAGGCCCAGAACGATCCGCGTCTTGCCCGTCTCTGTCAGCTTTTCCAGCGTGGGCAACAATTCGCCGCGAAACCCGGTCGGCTCCTTGTCCACGATGAGCAAATCCGGCTCGTATTCCGCGACGGTGGAGGCGATCAGACCGGACCGCAGCGCGGTGGTCCCGTCAATGTCCATGCCGGTGTTCTGGCTGATATAGCTGCCATCGGGCAGCTTTTTCACACCGGGCAGGCGCACGTGATCCACGGCAGGGGGAAAGGTGAACCGCCCTGCGACGGGACTGCCGGTCAGAATGATGGCAGAGGACACCACACCCGACTGGGTGAGCGCCGAAGCCAAGGCCCGACTGCGCCGCAAGTGGCCCAGACCAAACGTATCATGGCTGTAGAGAACGGCGCGCCTGTGACGCGCAGATCCTGCTGGCTCATCTGGCGGGTACGCGTGCCGCATGGGTGTCGTCTCGTCATGGTTTTGGACGGCCACGCGAGCTGCGCCCAATGAATCGTTCCCGTCCGTATAGCACAGCACGTTCTGATCCCAAGCCATGACCAACCTTTTCCCCCGAGCGTGGCGTTTGTGTGACCTGCACGTGGGGCTTGTATTCCGTTGCGGCAACGGTCCTCCCGACATGATCGCCGGACGGTGATCGGCCGTGTACGGCGGGCCAGCGCGTGCATTGTCAACGGTCCGGTCGTGACGTAGCGTCTGGAAAAAGGCACCGGAACCGGGTGATGGGACAATTGAAAAGACTGATGCCGTCTTTGATCGCGCGCCTCTGTGCGGCGTTGGTGATCTGCGTTTGGGCCGGAGTTGCGTCGGCGCAGGGACTTGGCAGCCTGCTGCCCGCGACGGGTGCCGAAACAGCCACCGATGATCTGTCCCAGGTCATCCGCGAGGCATCCCGCAACGGTGTGAGCGTCGTCGTCATCGACAGTGAGGGGCGCGTTCTGACCGAAGTGGCGGGCCCGGACACGCAGGCAACCACGACGGGCTCTGGCAGCACGTTGATGACGTTGCAGGACGACGCAGTGGCCTTTCGATCCGCCCTTGTCGAACGGCTCCTCAACCTGCCCGACGCCTTCGCCGAAGTCGCGTACATCCTGCGGGCCTCAAGCCCCGACGGCACGATTTTCGCCTATTTCAAAGCGCTTCTGATCAGCCTTGGCCTGTTCGCAGCAGGGATGGTGTTCGAGGCGCAGGTGTTTGGCAAACGGATCGCGAAACGGTTCGTTGTCGCCCGTATCCGCAAAAACCCGCAAGGCTATGGCGAACGGATGCCGTTTCTGGTGTTTCGCTTCTTTGCCGGTGTGGTGGGTATCCTCGTGTCAATGGCCGTGGCCTACATCCTCGGCTTTATCCTGTTTGGTCCGCTTGAGGATTCCGCGATGCAGTTCACCGTGTCGCTGATCAATGCGGGATACTTTCTGACCCGACTTGTGGCCGGGCTGTGGCGCATGATCCTGTCGCCCTATCTCAGCCAGTACCGGATGCCTCTGTTTAATGACACCGACGCAAAACGGCTGCATCTGTGGCTGAGCATCGTGGCGGCGCTCGCCTTCTTTGCGCTGCTCTTTGGCGTCTGGCTGGAAGAGCTGGGGCTGAACTACGAAGTCTACGTGTTCCTGTTCTCGCTGGTGTCGCTGGGCGTGATGCTGCTCAACATCGCGCTGGTGGCAGTCAACCGGCGCGCGATCACCGGTGCGATCCTGAACGGGCGTCCCTTTGCACAAGCCAGTTGGGTGCTGCGCATGCTGGCGCGGGTTTGGGCGCCGCTTGCCGTGCTGTATTTCCTGTTTGCCTGGGGCGAACAGACCTATCACCTTGTGCTGGGCGATCCCCTGGGCGTGCCACTTCTGGCCGGGGCGTGGGCGATCCTGATGACGATCATCGTCGTCTATGGCGTGATCAACTACGGCATCGAACGCAGCTTTGCCCGCGCACGGGCGGTGCGCGACCGCGCGGCGCAGGACGGCGAGGTGATGCACCCCGAACAGGCCAACATGGTTCACACCGGTCCCCACATCACCACGTTCCAGGGGTTGGCACAGCGGGTGGCGGGCATCCTTGCCTTTGTCGCCGGTGCCTATGCGTTCGTGGCGATCTGGAGCCCCGAGACCAGCAACATGATGGGCGACAGCCTGACCGAACGGCTGCTGGACGTGATCGTGATCCTGTTCATCGGCTATATCGCTTACAACGCGTTCCGCATCTGGATCGACGCAAAGATCCGCGAAGAACAGGGCGACATGGTCGAGGCCGAGCTGGGGGATGAGGGCGGCGGGTCGTCCGCCTCGCGCCTTGCCACGCTGCTGCCGCTCTTCCGCAACTTTGTGCTGATCGTGATCATCATCACGATCCTGCTGATCCTGCTGATGGATCTGGGCGTGAATGTTGGGCCCTTGTTCGCGGGGGCCGGTGTGGTTGGCGTTGCTGTGGGCTTTGGCTCGCAAAGCCTTGTGCGCGATATCTTTTCCGGTGCGTTCTTTCTGTTCGACGATGCCTTCCGCAAGGGCGAATACATCGACGTGGGCGGGGTCAAGGGGACGGTCGAAAACATCAGCGTCCGCAGCTTTCAGCTCCGCCACCATCTTGGTGCGCTCCACACCATCCCCTTTGGCGAGATCCAGGTGCTGACCAATTATTCCCGCGATTGGGTGATCATGAAACTGCCCCTGCGCGTGACCTACGACACCGATGTCGAAAAGGTGCGCAAGCTCATCAAGAAACTGGGGGTCGAACTGCTTGATGATCCGGTGATCGGCGACAACTTCATCCAGCCGCTGAAATCCCAAGGCGTGATCGAAATGCAGGACAGCGCGATGATCATCCGGGTCAAGTTCATGACCAAACCGGGGGACCAATGGCTGGTGCGCAAGAAGGTGTACGAGGAAATCCGCGCGCTGTTCGAACGCGAAGGCATCCACTTTGCCCACCGCGAGGTGACGGTGCGGCTGGCCGATGGCAAGGCGTCCGACCTCAGCGATGAAGAGCGCAAGGCCGTGACCTCCGCCGCACAGGCCGCCATTGACGAAGACCTGCTGGAAGACGCCGCAGAGGCGGGCGACGACCGATAAACCCCTCGACAAGGCGGGCCAAAGGGCATACGCGCCCACACTTGCCCCCTTGCTAGGACATATCCGTTGATCACTCCGCTTCAGACCGCGCTGACCGCCCGCGGCTATACCGACCTTACGCCCGTTCAGACCGCTGTGACGGAGCCGGGATTGGAACAGTCCGATCTGCTTGTTTCGGCGCAGACCGGGTCCGGCAAGACGGTGGGCTTTGGTCTGGCGCTTGGTCCCACGCTTCTGGGCGAGGCACATGTGTTTGACACGGCATCCGCACCCTGCGCGCTGGTCATCGCGCCCACGCGCGAGCTGGCCTTGCAGGTCAAGCGCGAGCTGGCATGGCTTTATGCGGAAACCGGTGCGGTGCTGGCGTCCTGCGTCGGTGGCATGGACATGCGCGACGAACGGCGTGCGCTGGCCCGGGGGGCGCACATCGTGGTGGCCACGCCCGGACGGCTGCGCGATCACATCATGCGCGGCTCCATCGACCTGACGGCGATCCGGGGCGTCGTGCTGGACGAAGCGGACGAGATGCTGGACCTCGGCTTTCGTGAGGACCTTGAGTTCATCCTCGATGCCTGCCCGGAGAGCCGCCGCACCCTGATGTTCTCGGCCACGGTGCCCGCGCAGATCGCGCGGCTGGCCAAGACGTATCAACGCGACGCGGTGCGGGTCGAGACGACCTCTGGCGCGGATCAGCACGCCGACATCACCTATCAGGCGATGACCGTCGCCAATCACGACGCCGAAAACGCGATCATCAACATCCTGCGCTATCACGAGGCACCTAATGCGATCGTGTTCTGCAACACACGGGCGATGGTCAACCGGGTCACCACGCGCCTGTCCAATCGCGGGTTCCCGGTGGTGGCACTTTCGGGTGAGTTGACGCAATCCGAACGCACCAACGCCCTGCAAGCCATGCGCGACGGGCGCGCGCGCGTATGTGTGGCGACGGATGTGGCGGCGCGCGGCATCGACCTGCCGAACCTCGATCTGGTGGTGCATGCCGAACTGCCCTCGAACTCCGAGACGCTGCTGCACCGGTCGGGCCGGACGGGTCGCGCCGGGCGCAAGGGCACTAGCGCCCTGATCGTAACGGCCAAGGTCCGGTCCAAGGCGCTGCGCATCCTGCGTGGTGCCAAGCTGGAGGTGGACTGGACCGATGCACCCTCGGCCGAGATGGTGCGCGCACAGGATGCGCTGCGCCTGCTCGACGATCCGATGTGGGACGGCGATGCGACCGAAAGTGAGGCCGAGATGGTCGCGCAACTGACCGAACGGTTCAGTGCGGCGCAACTGGCGACAGCCGTCTTGCGCATCCATGGCGCACGGCATTCCGCGCCGGAACATCTGTCGGACGTGACGGCGGCCAAAGCGCCCAAGGCGCGCGCACCCTTCGGTCCCAGCACGTGGTTTTCCGTCACCGGCGGGCGGGATCAAGGGGTCGAAGTGCGCCGCCTGCTGCCGATCATCTGCAACGCGGGCGACATCACCAAGGACGATATCGGCGCGATCCGCATTCAGGACGACACGTCCTATGTCGAGCTGAAGACCGAAGCCGTGGATGGATTTCTGGCCGCTCTTGGGGCAGACATGACCGTCGAAGGCGGGGCAAAGGTTGCCCAGCTGGATCACGTGCCCGAGGCGGCATCACAGCCAAAACCCCGGTTCGAAGGCAATCCCAAACGCAGCGGACCACCGCCACGTGGGCCCAAGCCAGACCGCGGGCCCAAGCCAGAGCGTGGACAAAAGCCGGAGCGCAGTGACGACGCGCCGACCAAACCGCGTGCCAAAAAGGTATGGAGCGATACGCCCCTGCTCAAGACTGAGCCCATGCCGAAGCAGGACGCGACCCCGATCGACTGGAACGACACCAGCACGCCCAAGCCGCGCAAACCCAAACCGGGGGCAAAACCAAAAGGCAAGCCGCGTGCCAAACCCGCCAGCCGTATGGACCGCGCGATTGCAGACGGTGCCGTGAGCGCACCGAAAAAACCGCGTTACAAGGCGGGGGGCAAAGGCAAACCGACCGGTGGTGGCGCGCCCGCCGTTGGCAAACCCAACAGCAAAAAGAACAAGGCCCGGCGTGCCGCAGCCAAGGCGGGGGGCAACCAGCCGCCGCGCCGCAAGACCTAAAGCAGAAATACAAAAACCGGTATCACGTAACCCTGTCTAAAAAAATCGGATTTCAACGGGTTACGTGATACATGATGTTGCAGGTTATTTGTATTTCGCTCTAGTCGCTGTAGGGGTCTAGGCTGTCGCGCAGCCCGTCGCCGAGGAAGTTGAACGCCAGCACCACGATCACGATGGGCAGCATCGGGATCGCCGTCCATGGATAGATCTCGATGGACGCAAGGTTCTGCGCGTCGTTCAG
This sequence comes from Tateyamaria rhodophyticola, assembly GCF_047777875.1. Taxonomy (GTDB): domain Bacteria; phylum Pseudomonadota; class Alphaproteobacteria; order Rhodobacterales; family Rhodobacteraceae; genus Tateyamaria. Next base: position 2,647,610 of record NZ_CP180519.1, read on the forward strand.
CATCACGCCCCACGACACCGCCGGCGCGCGCAGCCCAAGGCCCAGGAACGACAGCGCGGTTTCGCCCAGGATCATCGCCGGGATCGACAGCGTGGCCGAGGCAATCAGGTGGCTGGTGAAGTTCGGCAGCAGGTGCCGCCGGATCACCCGCCCCGGTTTGGCCCCCATCATCTCTGCCGCGCGCACATATTCCTCCTCTCTCAACGAGAGGAACTTACTTCGGACTGCGCGGGCGAGACCGGGCCAATCCAGCAGGCCCAGAATGATGGATATGATGAAGAACACCGACACCGGCCCCCAATTCGACGGCACCGCTGCCGACAGGGCCAGCCAGAGCGGCAGTTCAGGCAGGCTGCGCAGGATCTCGATGGCGCGGTTCACCACCCAGTCGACCCAGCCGCCAAAATACCCCGCCATCGCGCCCAGCGTGATCCCGATGAGAAAGCTGACTGTGATCCCGATCAGACCCACGGTCAGGGACAGCTGCGCCCCGTAGGAGATGCGCGAAAATACGTCCCGCCCCAGCCGGTCAGAGCCAAAGATAAACACCGTCGCCCCTTCGGGCGCGCAAAACAGGTGCCGCTCGGTGGGGATGAACCCCGCGAGGTTATACTCCGTCTTGCGGCAGAAGAACTGGAGTGGCATGGGCCGTGTCGTGTCCGTCTCGTACACCCACTGGAAGTTCTCCAGATCCGGCGCACCTGTGGTGGGATAGACAAAGGGGCCGATAAATTCGCCCTCGTGCCAGAACCTGATGGCTTGCGGCGGGTGGAACAGGTGTTCCGCGCTGCGCTCATTCGGGGTGTAGGGTGAAATGAACCCGGCAAACGGAATGAACGCATAGGCAAAGAACAGAAAGATCGCGGACAGAAGACCCAGCCGGTGACGGCGGAACTTGCGCCACACCAAGAGCCAGTTGGGCGCATCCATATCCGCCCGGTCGATGGCCGAAATGTCCACATTGGGATCATAGGGGGCATCGTCGATAAAGCGGCCGTCGGGCAGGGTGCTCATGTCGTTATCCTTCCCGTGCGCCGTAGCGGATGCGCGGATCAAGCAGCACCAGCAACAGGTCCGAAATCATCGTGCCAACCAGGGTGAGGAAGGCGACGAACATCAACACGAACCCGGCCAGAAACTGGTCCTGTGTCTTGAGCGCGGTCAGCAGGTCCGGTCCGATCGTGGGCAGCGACATCACCACCGAAATGATCACCGACCCGGACACCATCGCGGGCAACAGGTTGCCGATATCCGCGACGAACGGGTTGAACGCCACCCGCAGCGGGTATTTCGTCAGCATCCGGGACGGGGCCAGCCCCTTGGCCGTGGCGGTTTCGACGTAAGGCTTGCCCAGCTCGTCCAGCATATTGGCCCGCAGCCGCTGCATCATGGCGGCGACCCCTGCGGTGCCGATCACAAAGGTCGGCACGATCATATGGGTCAGCACCGACTGGATCTTGCCCCAGCTGAGCGGCTCGCCCTCGAACTGCGGGTCCATTAGCCCACCAATGGGCAACCCAATATATTTGCGCCCGTAGTAGAACAGGATCAACGCCAGCAAAAAGTTCGGCGTGGCAAGACCGAGATAGCCGATAAATGCTGTGATGTAGTCAACCCACGTCTTGGACTTGGCCGCGGCCAGCACACCCAGCGGAATGGCCATGAAGTAGATGAAAAGCACCGCGGCGAGGTTCACCAGAACCGTCAGCCACAGCTTGGAGCCGACAATGTCGATCACCGGTTCATCATTGAAAAACGACCAGCCAAGATCGCCCTGCAACAGTCCCGAGAACCCGTATTCACCGGGTGCGAGGCCGACCCACATCAGGTATTGATACCATAGCGGCCGGTCGAGCCCGAATTCGGTGCGCAGAAACTCAGCCTTGGCGACCCCTTCGGCCTGTCCCGTAGCGCGCAGTTCCGCGATCTGGTTCGACAGGTAGTCACCGGGGGGCAGGTTGATGATCGCAAAGATCAGGATCGACACCACCACCAGTGTGAGACACATGGTCAAAAGCCGGTAGGCGGCGTAGCGCAGGAACATCATTGGCGCACCTGCGCCAGCTCTTCGCCCGTATCGTCGAACCAGAATTCATCGACGCGGTGCACACCGAAATGCGCCCCCGGCTCCCACGCCCATTTGCCGGTCTCTGGCACATTGCGCAGGCGGTCAGACACCACAATGGGCTGTGGCGCTTCGCTCAGAATACCGATGCCGAATTGCTGATCTGCGTGGATGGCCAGCATCTCACGCCAGATTGCGCCTCGCTTGACCGGATCCCGTGTCTGTTCCCAGCGTCGGTTTAGCGCCATGAGCTGCCCTGCGGCGGGCAGGTCAATACGCTCTCCGGCGGACCCTTGGGTCTGGTAATACTGGCCCCATTTGGGCCAGGCGAAAAACACCTGATCGGTGGGGGCGAGATAGCTGGGCGATGTGAAGGCCTGCGGAATACCGTTGTCCCAGCCGAACCACACAGCCGCCATTGTCACGCCGGAAAACACGCGGTTGCGCAGGATGTCGCGGTCGAGCGGGCGCATGATCAGCTTGATGCCGATATCGCGCCAGGTGTCCGTGATGATGGCCAGCGCGTTTTCGACCTCCTGCCGTTCACCGGCGGTCTCGATGACGAACTCCATGGGACGCCCATCGGGCAAAAGGCGGATGCCGGAGCGGTCGCGCGCCTCCAGCCCCATGTCATCCAGCAGGGTGTTCGCGGTCTCGGGATCATATATCGCCCATTTGGTCAGGTTCTCGGGATCAAAAAGCGGGCTCGCTGCAAGCGCGGTCATCCCGCCCTCCTTGCCTAGGCCGAAATAGAGCGCGCGGTTGATGATGGTGCGGTCGATGGACAGCGACAGCGCCCGGCGGAACCGTACATCGCGGATCACCTCGCGCCAGACCGGATCGGCAAAGTTCAGGTTTGGATAGATCGCGATTTGGCTGGCCGCGCCGTTGGACCACAGATGCGTCTTGTAGGCGCCACCATCGGCCGTGCCCTTCTTGAGGATCGGGGTGTCGCGGAAATCGAGGCCGCGGGCCTGCAGATCCACCTCGCCCGCATTGGCCTTGGCCGCGATCAGGCCGGAGCCGACCACGTTCATCTCGACCACGTCGATATAGGGCAGGTGCACGCCGCGCGCATCGACACGGTGGAAATAGGGGTTGCGCACGAACAGGTAACGCGACGCCGCCCCGGTCGAGGCTGGCATCCACGGCTGCAGGGTGGGCAGTTCGTGGTTGTCGAACTTGTACATGTTGTCGAGCTTGTTGTGCAGCGGGGCCCAGCCGCGCACCCGCTTGGCGTCGATCATCTCCTCCATCTCTTCCATCGTGTTGAAATCCACGTGGAACTGTTTGAGGTAATGCGCCGGGCGGTAGATGAACGGCGGGCTGGCCTGCGCCAGCGCAGGCAGGAAGCGCGGGTTGGGCTCCGGAAATTCAACGATGACGGTCAGCGGGTCGGGGAACCGCATCGAGGCGACGCCATTGTTGGACCGCATGATTTCTGGCGGGCCGTTGGGGCTGAGTTCCGGGTTGTTGGCGACGTGTTTCCACCAGTATTCGAAATCCGCCGACGTGAACGGCGCGCCGTCGGACCAATGATGACCGGGGCGCAGATGCAGGGTGAACTTGCGCCCGCGCTCCACCTCGAAATCGCGCAGGATATCGGGGCGCAGCCGGTATTGGTGATCATACCCGACCAGACGCGCATAACCATAGACCACCATCTGGCGCACGTCCTTGGTGCGGGTGACCATGGTGCGCAGGGTGCCGCCCTGCTGCCCAAAGGCGCGACCCTTGGCCTCCAGATCGACGACAAGCGGGATATCGGGAATGCGGTCCGCCGCCGGTTCAATAATGCCCTTTTCGACCTCGGACGCCCAAAATCCGCTTTCCTCGACGGGTACGGTGAGGGTCGAGGATGTGGGCGCCACAAAGGTGCGTGCCGGTTGCGCCGCGCCAGAGGTCGATACCATCGCACCGATGGCGAGTGTCAGGGCGAACGTCAAAGTCTTAAGCATGGCAGCGCACCTTGTGTCCGGGTTCAATCTCGCGCAGGGCGGGGGCGTCCATCCCTTCGAACCGGAACATGTCCGGCCAGCTTTCCGGCTCACCCGCGCCAAGGGAAACCTGCGCGAGGTCAATGGGGCTGTGGATGTCGGGTTCGGGCTGCGCGGCGATCAACGCCTTGGTGTAGGGGTGGGACGGGTTATAGAAAAGCGTTTGCGGTGGGGCCTGTTCGACGACAACACCACGGCGCATCACCGCAACCTCGTCCGCGATACGGGCCACGACGGCAAGGTCGTGGCTGATGAAGAGATAGCTCAGCCCCATGCCGTCACGGATGCGCTCCAGCAGGCTCAGGATCTGCTCCTGCACGCTGACATCCAGCGCCGAGGTCGGTTCGTCACACACCAGCAGCACCGGATCAAGCGTCAGCGCCCGCGCAATGGACAGACGCTGGCGCTGCCCGCCGGAAAAGGCGTGCGGATAGCGTTTGAGCATATCGGGGTTTAGACCGACCCACCGCAGCATCTCCGCCGCCTTGTCGCGGCGCGCGATCTTGGTGCCGAGACCGTGGATTTCCATCGGTTCGGTCAACGCCTCCTGCACCCGCATCCGCGGGCTGAGCGACGAATATGGGTCCTGAAACACCATCTGTGCCTGTCGCTGAAACGCGATTTTCTCCGACCGGCTCAGTTGATCGACCCGCATCGGCTGCACGTCGCGGCCCGGGCGAAAGATCACCTCGCCCCCCGCGTCAGGGGTTTCCGCCCCAAGGGCAATGCGGGCGCAGGTGGTCTTGCCCGACCCGCTTTCGCCCACGATGGCCAGTGTCTTGCCACGCGGCACCTTGAGGTTCACGTCAGCGCAGGCATGCACCAGCTTTGACGCCCGCCAACCGGCACCGCGCACGCGGTAGGTTTTGGACACGGAATTGAGTTCGAGGATGGAATCGCCCGCCTCGATCGGGTCGGCGGGTTTGGCGACATCCGGAATGACAGGTGCAGCGGCAAACAGTTTCTTGGTATAGCCGTGGCCCGGAGCGCTCAGCACCGCTTCGGCCGGGCCGCGTTCCATCACGTGCCCTTTGTTCATCACGACGACGCTGTCGGCCATGTTGGCCACGACACCCAGATCATGTGTCACAAGGATCATCGCCATGCCGGTGTCGCGTTGCAGATCCTTCATCAGGCCCAGCACCTGTGCCTGCGTCGTCACGTCGAGCGCGGTTGTTGGTTCGTCCGCGATCAGCAGATCCGGCTTGGCCACCATGGCCATCGCGATCATGGCGCGTTGGCGCATGCCGCCCGACAGCTCGAACGGATAGGCGCGGTAGGCCCGTTCGGGATCGGGAAAGCCCACGCGTTCAAAGGTGGCAATCACGTCGCGCTTGGCCTCGGCCAGGGACATATCGCGGTGCAGGGTCAGCACCTCGCTCACCTGGTTGCCGATCCGGTGCAGCGGCGAGAGTGAGCGCATAGGTTCCTGAAAGATCATTGAAATCCGGTCGCCGCGCACGTCGCGGATATCCCGCGGTGGCAGCTGCAAAAGATCGCTGCGCGATGCGCCGGTGCCGAAATGGACCTCACCGCTGCGGATCTGTGCGGCACCGGGCAGGATGCGCAGAACCGAACGACAGGTCAGCGTCTTGCCCGATCCGCTTTCCCCCACCAGCGCCAGCGTTTCGCCCGCATCGACCGAAAAACTCACGCCATACACAACCGGCGGGGCAGTCCCGAAGCCGATGGACAGGTTTTTGACATCCAGCAAAGGTGACATGCACTGTCCCTTAGTTGCGCGCGTTGCCGTCACAAAACCCGATTCCGGGCGCAACGTCCATACACGGCATGCGCACGCGATTGTGCTACACATTACATGCGTTGTGCCCCATCTAGGGTGAAACACGTAAAGGACTTGTGACCAGATGACCCAAAGCCGCCTTGATCTCTTCGTCGACCGCATGGTGTCGCAACGTGCCTGTCTCGACCATGCTGCCCGCATTGTGGCGGACATGACGGGCCCGGCCTATGAGCTGGGGCTGGGCAATGGGCGCACATATCACCACATGCGTCACATCATGCCGGACCGCGATATCCACGTGTTCGAACGCGCCGTCGCCTCGCACCCGGACAGCACGCCGCCGGAGGACATGGTGTTTCTGGGCGACGTGTTCGATACGTTGCCGCAGGCGCTGGAGCGGTTTGGGTCGACAGCCGTGCTGATCCACGCGGACCTGGGCGGGCACAATGCGCAAAAGAACGATCTCTTTGCACAGAAAGTGTCCCCAGTCGTGTCGCCCCTGCTGGCCGTCGGTGGGCTGATGGTGTCGTCGGACCGGATGTATTTCGACGATCTGGTCGAACAGCCCCTGCCCGAAGGGGCGGTGCCGGGGCGCTGCTTCATCTATCGTCGCGAGAGCTGAGCCGGCTGGACGGCCTGGCATAACCGGGCCCTCCGGGGGGGATTTTTTGGAACAGAGACAGGGATCGCGCGTCTCGATGTGACGTCGCGGCCCGGTGGCAAATGGGTTGCCCTTTTGCGTGCTGCGCCTACGCTGCCCTTCAGGTAAGCAGCGAGGGGAGACGCGGATGAGCGATGTGATCGGATATGAGCGGGTGGGTGATGTCGCTGTCCTCACGGTGCGCAACCCGCCGGTCAATGCGCTCAGCCAGGCGGTGCGGCAGGGTCTTTGGGACCGGATGGATCAGGCCGAGGCGGATGCGGGTGCGCGGGCCGTGATGATCGTGGGCGAGGGGCGTGCCTTTTTCGCCGGGGCCGACATCAAGGAATTTGGCAAACCGCTGCTTGCGCCGTTTCTGCCTGACCTGATCCACCGGATCGAAGCCTCGCCCCTATTGGTGGTTGCGGCGATGCATGGTGTGAGCCTTGGTGGCGGGCTCGAGGTTGCGTTGGGCTGTCATTACCGCGTGGCGGTGCCCGGCGCGCGGGTTGGATTGCCCGAGGTGCATCTGGGCCTGATCCCCGGCGCGGGTGGAACGCAGCGTCTGCCGCGGCTGACGGGGGTGGAGCCTGCGTTGGAGGTCATGACCTCGGGGCGCCATGTGGGGGCGCAAGAGGCGCTTCGGCTTAGCATACTCGACGCGGTCGAAGACGGGGATCCACGGACGGTCGGGTTGGCCTTTGTCGACGGGCTGCTGTCGCGCGGGGCCGCCCGTCGTCCGGTCAGCGCGCTGCCCTTGCCGGAGGCCATCGATTGGGACGCCGCCTTTGCGGCCACGCTGGCCAAGGGGCGGGGACAGATTTCGCCTGCGTGGTGTGTGCGGGCCGTCGAGGCCGCGTATGGCGGGTCCTTTGCCGACGGGATGCAGGCCGAGCGCAAGATCTTCATGGACCTGATGGAGACGGACCAGCGTCAGGGCATGATCCATGCGTTTTTCTCGGAACGTGCGGTGTCGCATCTGCCGGAATTGAAAGGTGTCGCCCCGCGCGACGTGGCCCACATCGCCGTCATCGGCGGTGGCACGATGGGGGCGGGCATCGCCACGGCGGCCTTGTTGTCCGGCCTGCGTGTGCATCTGCTCGAGATGTCGGCGGAGGCGGGGGCAGCGGCGCGGGGGCGGATCGAGGCCAACCTGGCGGGCGCACTCAAGCGGGGCAAGATCAGCGCGGATGACCATGCCGCAATGCTCGGCGATGCGCTGGAGATTGTCACAGACTACGCCGCGCTTGCGCAGGTTGATCTGGTGATCGAGGCGGTGTTCGAGGATATGGCCGTGAAAAAGGAGGTGTTCGCCCGTCTTGATGCCGTGTGCAAACCGGGCTGTGTGCTCGCCTCCAACACATCGTACCTGGACATTGACGAGATTGCGCAGGCCACGTCGCGGCCCGGGGACGTGCTGGGCCTGCACTTCTTCTCGCCTGCGCATGTGATGAAACTGCTTGAGGTGGTCGTGGGCGCGCAGTCCGCGGATGATGTGGTGGCAACCGGGTTTGCGCTTGGTCAGCGGATGAAGAAGATCAGCGTGCGCGCCGGTGTCTGTGACGGGTTCATCGGGAACCGGATCCTCGCCACGTACCGGACATGCGCCGATCACATGATCCTCGATGGTGCATCGCCTTTCGAGATTGACGCAGCGCTGGAGGCCTTTGGATTTGCGATGGGGCCGTTTGCGGTGGCCGATCTTGCCGGGCTCGACATCGGGTGGGCGGTGCGCAAGCGCAAGCGTGCCGAGGGGCAGGCCCCGTCGCGCGATGCCACCTATGCCGACCGGCTGTGCGAACACGGGCATTTCGGGCAGAAGACGGGCCGGGGCTATTATGACTATGCCGGTGGTGCGCGGACGCGCGTGCCGAACCCGGATGTCATGCCCCTCATTGAGGCGGACCGGGCGCGGATGGGCATCACGCCCCGTGACTTTGCCCCCGAAGAGATTGTGCGCCGCTACATGGCCGCGATGGTCAACGAGGCGGCCAAGGTTGTGGGCGAGGGCATCGCGCGCCGCCCGCTCGATGTGGATATGGTCCTGCTCTTTGGGTACGGGTTCCCGCGGTATCGCGGTGGGCCGTTGAAATGGGCGGATATGGAAGGGTTGCCGGGTCTGCTGGACGACATCCGCCGCTATGCTGCCGAAGACGTGGATTTCTGGGCCCCGGCGCCGTTGCTGGAGCAGTTGGTGGCCGAAGGTCGCTGTTTTGACGATCTGAACAAGGAGCGCTGAGATGGACTTGTCCTATACTGCCGAGGAAGAGGCGTTTCGCACGGATGTCCGCGCGTTTCTGTCCACAGAACTTGCGCCCGAGCTTTCGGAAAAGGTGCGGCTGGGCCGCCCGTTGACCAAGGCGGACATGGAGGGCTGGCACGCGACGCTCAATGCGCGCGGTTGGTTGGCCCAGAACTGGCCGCGCGCCTTTGGCGGAGCGGAATGGACAGCGGTCCAGCGCCATATCTTCGACGAAGAGGCCGCCGCGGCCCATGCACCGCGCGTGGTGCCGTTCGGGTTGTCGATGCTGGGCCCGGTGCTGCAGAAATTCGGGAGCAAGGCGCAGCAGGATCACTGGCTGCCCCGCATTCTCGACGGCACCGATTGGTGGTGTCAGGGCTATTCCGAGCCGGGGGCCGGGTCGGACCTTGCCTCGCTCAAGACGCGCGCGGTCCGCGATGGGGATCATTACATCGTCAACGGGCAAAAGACGTGGACGACCCTTGGTCAGCACGCCAACATGATCTTTTGCCTTGTGCGCACGGACCCCGAGGCCAAGCAGCAGGAGGGGATTTCGTTCCTCTTGATCGACATGGACACACCGGGGATCGAGGTGCGCCCGATCATCCTGCTGGATGGCAGTGCCGAGGTGAACGAGGTGTGGTTTACGGATGTGCGGGTGCCTGCGGAAAACCTCGTGGGCGAGGAGAACAAGGGCTGGACCTATGCGAAATACCTGCTGACCCACGAACGCACGGGTCTGGGCGGTGTGGGCTTCAGCCAGGCCGCGCTGGCCGCGGTCAAACGCATCGCGCGGGCCGAGATGCAGCACGGCGCGCCGCTTATCCGAAACCCGCATTTTGCTGCCCGGTTGGCGCAAGTTGAGATTGATTTGCGCGCGATGGCGACCACCAACCTGCGCGCCATCTCGAAGGCGGCCGCGGGCGAGGCACCGGGGCTGGAGGCGTCGATGCTCAAGGTCAAGGGCACGGTGATCCGGCAGGAAATCAACGACCTGGCGCGCCGCGCGGTGGGACCCTATGCGATGCCGTTTGCCTCTGAGGCGGTTGAGGGGGCCAATGATCTGGTGCCGGATCCCCACGACGCGGGACCTGTGGCCGCGCAGTATTTTAACAACCGCAAATTGTCGATCTTTGGCGGCTCGAACGAAATTCAGCGGGGCATCATCGCCAAGGTTGCGATGGGGAAACGCGCATGAATTTCGAGCTGACCGAAGAACGCCGGATGCTGCAGGACACGCTGCGCCGTTACCTGCGCAACGAATACACCACCGAACGGCGCAACACGATCCTCGACAGCGACGCGGGCTATGCGCCCGAGATCTGGGCCGGGCTGGCAGAGTTGGGCGTGATTGGCGCGCTTTTCTCCGAGGAACAGGGCGGGTTTGGCGGTGCCGGGTTCGACATCGCCGTGGTGTTCGAAGAGTTGGGCCGTGCCGGTGTGGTAGAACCCGTGCTGGACGCGATGCTGGCTGGGCAGGCGCTCGCGCGCTCCGGGCGGCAGGACATGGTGGAGGCGTTGATTGCGGGTGAGGTTCAGCTGAGCTTTGCCCATTATGAACCCGGGGGGCGGTACGACCTGGATCATGTGCACACCGTCGCGCAAGGCGACGCGCTGACCGGGCGCAAGGCGGTTGTGATGCATGCAGAGGCTGCGGATCACCTGGTGGTGTCGGCGCGCGATGGCGCGGAAATCGCGTTTTATCTTGTGGCGCGTGATGCGCCGGGGCTTGAGGTCCGGGACTATCCCCTTCTGGCGGGCGGGCGTGCGGCGGAGGTCGCGTTTGAGGCCACGCCCGCCACGCGCCTCGGGACGGATGCGGCGCTTTTGTCGGACCTGATTGCACTGGCGCTGGTGGCGCAATGCGCCGAAACGCTTGGGGCGATGGAAACGGCGGTGGCGCTCACGCAGGATTACCTGATGACCCGCAAGCAGTTCGGGCGGCCCATCGGCACATTTCAGGCGCTGGCCCACCGCATGGCTGATCTGTTGATTGAAATGGAGCAGGCCCGCTCGGCCGTGATCAACGCCGCCGGGATGCTTGGCACCGATGCGCAGGACATGACACTGGCCGCGTCCAAGAACCTGATGGGACGCGTCGGGCGGCAGGTTGCTGAGGAAGCGATCCAGATGCACGGCGGCATCGCGATGACGCAGGAATATGAACTGGCCCATATCGCCAAGCGGATCGTGATGGCGGATCACCGGTTTGGCGACACCGATTATCATCTGGAGCGGTTCATCGCCCTGTCGGTGGCCTGAACGGTGGGGCGGGTCGAGGATTTCCTGACCGAGCAGGTGCGGCTGCGCCCGGATGCGCCAGCGGTCGAAGATGCAGCGGGCGGCCTGCGCAGCTATGGGCAGCTGGCACAGGACGCCGCCGGCTACGCCACGCGGATCACGGCGGAGCTGCGCCCCGGGGACCGGGTCATGATCGTGTCGGAAAACTGTGCGGCTGCGGTGGCGGCGATGTTCGCGGCATGGCACTGCGGTGCCACGGTCGTGCCGATCAATGCCCGGCAGAGCGCGCGCGAGGTGGACCGGGTGATCGCCCATGCCGATCCGCGCCACGTGTTCTTCACCGCGCATGTGTCGCAAGACGCGGCGGCCCATGCCACGCGGCTGGGCGCGCGCGGCGCGCCGATGCCGCTGCTGACACGCGTGCCGCGCGATGCGGGTGGGGACAGGGACGTGGCCGTCATCCTCTACACCACCGGGACGACGGGCGATCCCAAGGGCGTGATGCTCACCCACGGCAATGTCCGGTTCGGCGCACAGACCTCGGCCACATTGCGCGATATGGAGGCGTCGGATGTGGTGCTGGGCGTGTTGCCGATCACCCATGTCTTTGGCCTGAGCTCGGTCCTGTGCGCAGCCGTGCACAAGGGGGCGTTCATGCGCCTCGCGCCCCGGTTTGAGCCTGCGCGCGTGCTGGAGACGCTGCGGACGGGCGTGACGCTGTTTTCAGGTGTCCCGCAAATGCACGCCCTGATCATGGCGCATGCCGCGGCGGAGGGCGCGCATGTGCTGGGATCGGACAGCCTGCGCTATGTCTCGTCCGGTGCCGCACCGCTCGATCCCGCGTGGAAACGGGATGCCGAGGCGTTCTATGGTGTGGCGGTGCAGAACGGCTATGGCATGACCGAAAGCACGGCGGGTATCGCAGCCACCCACCACGCCATCGGCAACCCGGATATGTCCGTTGGCCCGCCGCTGCCCGGTGTCGAGGTCCGCATCGACGCGTCCGTGCCCGGCGGTGGTGCGGGGCAGGGCGAAGTGCTGACCCGCGGCCCGCATGTCATGCCCGGATATTACGCAGCCCCTGCGCGCACGGCAGAGGTGCTGGGACAGGATGGATGGTTGCGCACCGGTGATCTGGGCCGGTTCGACGCTGCCGGACATCTGCATATCCTTGGGCGCTCCAAGGAGTTGATCATTCGCGGCGGCTTCAACGTCTACCCGCCCGAGGTCGAAGCGGTGCTGACCGATCATCCCGACGTGGTGCAGTCGGCGGTGATCGGGCGCGCCGTTGGGGGAGACGAAGAGGTCCTTGCCTTTGTCCAACCGCGGGCCGGGGCCAGCCTGACGGCGGAACAGCTGAGCGATTTCGCGGCGGATCGTCTTGCCGGATACAAGCGGCCCGTCCGGTACGTCATCGCGGACAAGCTGCCCGCGGCAGCCACGGGCAAGATCCTGAAACACCGGTTGCTGGACGTGTTTGCAGACGTGCTGGATTAAGCCCAGACACCGTTTGCCGCGTCGCGGATGGCGCGGATGTTGGTGCCATAGGGCGCAGGATCACTGACCGAACCGCCCCGGAAGACCGCCGAGCCTGCAACAAGGACGTCCGCACCGGCCTGTGACACCAGCGGGGCCGTCTTGGCGTCAATGCCGCCGTCAATCTCGATATGCACGGGCCGGTCGCCGATCATGCGCCGCAGTTCTGCAATCTTGGCGGTCATGTCGATGAAACTTTGCCCGCCAAAGCCGGGGTTGACGGTCATCACGCACACAAGGTCCACCAGATCGAGGAGCGGGGCCACGGCGCTGGCCGGGGTGCCGGGATTGAGGGCCACACCGGGGCGCACACCCGCGTCGCGGATCGCCTGCAAGGTGCGGTGGATGTGCGGGCCGGCCTCCACATGGGCGGTGAGCACATCCGCGCCCGCCTTTGCAAAGGCGTCGATATAGGGATCAACCGGCGCGATCATGAGGTGGACGTCCATCACGCCCTTGATGTGGGGCCGGATGGCAGCGCAGGTGGTTGCGCCAAAGCTTATGTTGGGCACGAAATGCCCGTCCATCACATCCACATGGATCCAGTCCGCGCCCTGCGCTTCGACCGCGGCACATTCGGCACCGAAATTGGCAAAGTCGGCGGCGAGGATGGATGGGGCGATCTTGATCGAACGGTCAAAGGTCATGGGGCGCTCCTTGGCGTGTCGTGGCGGCATATAGCGGGCCTGCGGCCTGGGGGAAAGGGGCCCTTCGGGGAGGATTTTTTGGAACAGAGACGGGGATCCGTCACACGTCGTAGTAGTCGCGGTACCAGCGGACAAATTGGTCGATGCCGTCCTGGATCGGCGTTGTGGGACGTTTACCGGTCAGCGTTTCAAGAAGGCTGGTGTCGGCCCATGTGGCGGGGACATCGCCGGGTTGAATGTCGTGAAAGGTCTTGATGGCGTCGCGGCCGCAGGCCTGTTCGATGGCCGCGATGAAGTCCATCAGCGGGACCGGTGCGCCATTGCCGATGTTGACGATCCGGTGAGGGGCGACGGGTGACAGGCTGTCACCGGGCACGGGCGTATCACCGGGCACGGCGTCGATCAGGGCGAGGATCGACGCGGTCAGGTCATCGACATAGGTGAAGTCCCGTTTCATATTGCCATGGTTGTAAATATCAATCGGGTCCCCGTTCAGGATCGCGCGGGTGAATTTGAAATGGGCCATGTCGGGCCGTCCCCACGGACCATAGACGGTAAAGAAGCGGAACATCGTGATCGGCAAGCCGTAGAGATGCGCATAGCTGTGCGCCATGTTTTCGGTCGCCTTCTTGGTGGCGGCATAGAACGACATCTGGTGGTCGGTCTTCATGTCTTCGCGGTAGGGTTGGTCGGTGTTCGCCCCATAGGCGGATGAGCTCGACGCCAGAAGCATGTGCCCCGGCGGATGGGCCCGCGCCGCTTCGAGCAGCTCGAACGTGCCCATCAGGTTGGATTCGACATAGCTGCGCGGCGCCTCGATGGAGTATCGCACACCGGCCTGGGCGGCGAGGTGGATGACCGCATCGAACTGGTGCGTTTCGAACTGATCGCGCAGGAGGTCCGGTGTTTCGAGCCGTGCTTCGACGTCCTGGAACCCTTGGGATTGGCGCAGCATGGCGCGGCGACGCTCTTTCAGGCCGAGGTCGTAATAATCGCTCATCGAGTCGAGGCCGATCACCTGCCACCCCGCGTCCAGCAACGCGCGTGCCGTGAAAAAGCCGATAAATCCGGACGTGCCGGTCACCAATGCTTTGCGCGTCATGAATACCTCGTTGCCATGTGGGAACGCTTCTGCCCGATGCATGTGATTTTGACCAGTGCCGAGCCGTCACATCGAAGTTGGGTCTGGGCTGTTGACCTTGAGGAGCGCAGCGCCCAAACCCCTTTGGAAAAGCGAATCTTTGCAATTTCAGTCCCGGGAGATGCGATATGTCGATGGGAGAGGCGATTGGGTTTGTCGCGGATGTGGGCGGCACCAACACGCGGCTGGCCTTTGTCGGGCGGTCGGGCGTGTTGCAGGACAGTGTGGCCCGGCGTCGCAATGCCGATTTCGACAGCTTTGAACATCTGGCGGGCGACTACCTCGGGCAGGCCCGTGTAGAGGCGCCCATGGTTGTCGCGGTTGCAGGTCCGGTGGGCGGCACGCAGGCGCGGCTCACCAATCGCAACTGGTTGATTGATGCAGGTGAGGTGGCGACGCGGTGTGGGGCGACGCGGGTCACGTTGATGAATGATCTGGAGGCGTTGGGACAGGCGGTGCCAACCGTAACCGCCGATGCCGTGGAACCCCTGCACGAGGGTGCTGTGCTGGGGGGCGGTGGTCAGGGTCTGGTGATCGGGCTTGGCACCGGCTTTAACGTGTCGGTGGTCCACATCGGGAGCGGTGCGGCGCTGATTTCGGAGCAGGGTCACGCCAGCCTGCCGTCCAGCGTGGTCGCGGTGCTGAAACAGCACATGCCGGATGTGTCGGCGTTCGACAGCATCGAAAACCTGTTTTCCGGGGTGGGTCTGTTGCGGCTCGCGCAGGTCATCGGGGTGGATGTCGACAGCGCGGAAGCGCTCGCCAAATCCGACGATCCGCGTGCGCGTGAGGCGCTTGAAACCTGTACGGATGCCTTTGGTCAGATGGTGCGTGAACTCGCTTATGCGTATTTCCCGCAGGCGGGTCTCTACTTCAACGGGTCGCTGGCGCAGTTTCTTCTGGCACCGGAACGGCGGGCGCGGGTCTTGGCGCCGCTTCGGTCCGAAACACGCTTTGACGGTCAGTTTGCGCGCATTCCCGCGTTTCTGTTCACGTCCCATACGGTCGCGTTGGGCGGTGCGGCGGCGCGTTTGATGGCAGAGGTCGACGCCGGCTAGAGAACGTCTTGGCGCTGGTCTGCGGCGGTGTGCCCTGTTTCCGATCATTGTTTTCCGGGTGCCGTGTTCGGCCCGATGTCTGCTGGCGTGCGTTTGTATGACACGCGCGGTCAGCCCCGTTTTGGTGCGCGCCTGAAAAGCTGATTCTGCGGCGTATGCGGATTTGGTCGGCAAAAGCTGTATCGGTCGCCGGTTCAAATAGTGAACCAGCAGAAGCAAAAATGTTGCAATGGTGATTTGCCTGCGCCAAGCTGACATCATGTCGACGATCGCAAAAGCTCTCGGATTGCTGGATCTCTTTAGCGAAGCACAACCGCACCTTGGTTTGACGGACGTGCAGCGCCTCACAGGGCGCGACAAGGCGACGGTGCATCGTCACCTCGTGTCGCTCGAAGACATGGGGTTTCTGGAGCAGGATCAGACCACGCGGGCCTACCGGCTCGGGCCGTCGATCAGCCGGTTGGCGGGCATGCGTGCGCGCACCGTCCCGGAGGTGGAAATGGTGCGCAGTGTGGTCGATGCGCTGAGCCAGGCGGCGGGCGAGTTGGTCCACCTCAGCCGGTTGCAGGGGTTCGATCTTGTCGATGTCTATCACGCCGAATTTCACACCCATCCCGTCCGCGTGAGCTTTGACGCGTATGGTCTGCCGCCTCTGTTTGCGACGGCCTCTGGCAAGGCGTATCTGGCGTTTTCGACGCCGGGTCTTCTGGATCTCGCGCTGGAGGATCCGCGCACGGTGCAATCGGGTGACGCAAAACCCGCACGGGATGACATTGCGCTTGAACTGAAACGCACGGCGCAACGGGGATACGCGCGCAACCGCGACCGGTTGCGCCTTGGTGTTTCATCCGTTGCGATCCCGGTATTCGACGCCAGTGCGCGTGCCTTTGCGACATGCGCCATTGCGTATCCAACCACACGGGGCAGTGCCGTACGCGAAGCGGAACTGGGCGCGCTCTTGATGGCACACGGGCGCGCGGTCACCGAAGCGATGGGCGGCGCTGTGCCCCCTGATGTTCAGGCCATCTGGACCCCCGAAGCAACAAGGGCAGTTTCATGAAGGACAGCAATTTCCTCAAGGAAAACAACGCGCGTCAATTCTGGCACCCGATGGCGCATCCGGCGGATAGCATGGCCAACCCGCCCACGATCCTGACCGGAGGAGAGGGCGTGTTCATTACGGATGTTGACGGGCACCGCAGCATCGACGCCGTGGGGGGATTGTGGAACGTGAATCTGGGCTATTCCTGCCAGCCGGTGAAGGATGCCATTGCCGCACAGCTGGGTGCGCTGCCCTATTACTCGACCTTCCGCGGCACCTCGAACGACAAGGCGATCGAGCTGGCCTATCTGCTGGCCGAATTCTTCGGCCCGGACGGGATGGCGCGGAGTTTCTTTACCTCCGGTGGGTCCGACAGCATCGAAATCGCACTGAAACTCGCGCGGCAATATCACCGCATTCGCGGCGAGGGGGCACGGACAAAGTTCATCAGCCTCGACAAGGGCTATCACGGCACGCATTTCGGGGGCGCGTCGGTCAACGGCAACGCCAAATTCCGCAACAGCTATGAGCCGCTCATGGCGGGATGTTTCCACATCCCCGGCCCGTATCTTTACCGCAATCCGTTTGGGACCGACAACGCAGAGGACCTTGCGCGGTTGAGCGCAGGCATGCTGGAGCGTGAGATTGCGTTTCAGGGTGCCAACACGGTTGCCGCCTTCGTCATGGAACCGGTGCAGGGTGCGGGTGGTGTCATCCCGCCGCATCCCAGCTTTATGGCAATGGTGCGCGACATTTGTGACAAACATGGCGTCCTGCTGATCGCGGACGAGGTGATCACGGCCTTTGGACGCACCGGAACGGAGACGGGATCGCGGCATTGGGGGGTGCAACCGGACCTGATGTGCACGGCGAAGGCCATCACAAACGGCTATTTCCCCTTCGGCGCCGTGATGATCAGCGACAGGGTTGCCGCCACGTTCGAAGATGACCGCAGCGGTGCGGCGTCCGTGGACAGCGGATACACCTATTCCGGACATCCCGTGGGCGCCGCAGCGGCTGTGGCCGCGCTGGAGGAAACGATGCGCATCCGCCCGTGGGAAAACGCAGCGCCCCGCGGGGCCGAGCTGAAATCCGGTCTTGAAGCGCTGGCCGATCGGTTCGACGTGATCGGCGATGTGCGCGGCGAGGGGCTGATGTGCGCGATCGAACTGGTGAGCGACCGCGATACCAAAACACCGGTCGGCAAGGCCGGGCCGCTGGCGTTCCAGAAGGCCGCCTATGAGGACGGTGTGATGATCCGGGTGTCGGGCAACAACGCCATCTTCTCACCACCGCTTGTTGTGGATGAAGGGCACATTCGGAAAATCCTGTCGGCGACTGAAACCGGCCTCAAAGCCATGTCCGGGGCCACTTGAAGAGCCGCACGACATCCCAAGCGCTCAAGAGCGCGGGGGGGCGGAACACATTCCGGTCCGGCCCTGCGCCTGCGCCGTTTTCAAGCGCATGTCCACCAGATGCCAAGATCAACGTTCAGGATGTCACCGATTTCCGCCGTGGACGCGGGGATCTGGTGTTTTCGGTGATCATGGTGGCCGTCGCCCTGTTTTTCCTGGTGTTTTTCTTCACGCAAACCGGGTGGGAGGACCGCAAGCTGCCCGCGAATATGGCGCGGTACTGGATGGATCAATTCGGGATCACCAGCCCCGAAGACCGCCCGGCCCGGTTGGGCCGGATCCTCAAGCAAAGTTGGATTGCGCCGCTTGTCTGCCTCGTGGTGCTGGTGCCCGCGGCACTTTGGAACCTGCGCGGATCGGTGCGGGCCTATCGCTGGCGCGCGCGCTTTGGTCTGCCGAACGCGGTGCGTTACGAGCTGACCCAGTGGGCGCGCGCGCTGGAATTCGTGGGCTGGTTCATTGCCTATACGATGCTGGTGCCGGTTCTGGGCTATCTGGTCTCGACCCTGCTGCTGGGCACGGCGTTGCCGTGGCGGCTGGGGTATCGCGGGGTGTGGTGGATGGGCATCTGTTGCGCGGCCAGCCTTGGCATCGTCCTTGTGTTCCGCACCGGTCTGCAGATCCGGACACCCGTGAACATCTGGCTGTATGACCAACTGCCACAGGGCTTTGGCACGTTCATGAAAGTGTGGTTCTGACATGGAGGCGCTGTGGCAGGGCATCGACAACCTCGCCACGTGGCCCGTCCTTGTCGCGATCCTGATTGGGTCGGTGGGCGGTCTGGCCATCGGCGCCGTGCCGGGGATTGGTCCGGCGATTGCCATTGCCATTTTGCTGCCCGCCACAGTCTTTCTCGACGATCTGGTCAGCCTTGTCCTCCTGTTGGGCGTGTACGGGTCCAGCATGTATGGCGGGGCGATCCCGGCCATCCTGATCAACACGCCCGGCACGCCGGTCAATGCGCTGACCACCTATGACGGCTATGCCATGACCCGGCGGGGCGAGGCGGCGCGGGGTCTTGCGCTGGCCTATTCGGCGTCGTTCTTCGGGGGGTGTTTTTCGATCATCATCGGGTTGTCGGCGCTCATGCTGTTTGGTCCTTACCTGCGCGATCTGGGTGCGCTTTTTGGACAGCGGGACATCTTTATGGCCGCAGCTTTGGGGGCCGTTCTGCTGATCGCGGCGCATCGGCGGAACATGGGGCTTGCGGCGCTCCTGTTTGCTGTGGGCATGCTGATCGCGATGATCGGGCGGCAATCGCTCAAGCAGATTGACCGCTATACCTTTGGCCTCGAATACCTCTATCCCGGGTTCAACCTGATCGTGGTGATCGTCGGGATTTTTGCGATCAGCCAGGCGCTGTTTCTGTTGACTGGCAAGGATGCCGACCCGCCCGAAGCGCGGTTGCGCGGGGGTCTTTTGCGCGGCTTTGGCGAGTTGAAAAGGCATCCCCTCGTGGCGGCCATCAGCGCAACCTATGGCACCGTCATGGGCATCATTCCGGGCGTGGGTGAGTTCGTGGCGCAGTTCTTCAGCTATTCCACCGCGCGCGCGCTGTCCAAGGAGCCGGGCAGGTTTGGCCGGGGCGCGCCCGACGGCCTGATCGCGTCCGAGGCCAGCAACAACGCCGTGCCCGCCGCCGCGATGGTGCCGCTTCTGGCGCTTGGCGTCCCGGGCGAGGCGTTGACGGCCATGATGATGGTGGTGTTCTTTGATGCCGGGATCAAACCGGGGCCCGACATCTTTGAGAACAATGCCGATTTCCTGTTCTCGCTGTTCATTGCGCTGCTGATCATCAACGTGCTGGTGGTGCTGACGTTGCTTGTGTCGACCCGGATGATCGCGCGGATCATTTATGTCCCCAATCGCCTGCTGGGTGCGTTCATCCTGATCCTGGCCTTTGTGGGCGTGTTTTCGATCCGGAATTCGTTCACCGACTGCATGTTTGCGGCCGGGTTCGGGTTTCTTGGCTACATCCTGCGTCGGCTCGACTGGCCATTGGTGCCCATCGTGCTCGGGTTGGTGCTGGGGTCGATCATGATCGACAAGCTGACCGCCGGGTCCAGCCAGATCAAGACCGTCTTCGACCTCGTGAACCGACCTGTGTCCGGCACGCTTTTCGTCGTGATCGTGGGCGTTCTCCTCTTCACCGTTTTCACCAGCCTGCGGCAACGCCGGTTTGAACATTAACCAAAAGCCAAAACAAACTCAGGGAGAGTAAACATGAAAAAGCTTTTGACCTCCGCGGCCTTTGCGCTGACGGCCCTCGCCAGTCCGGCGTTGGCCGAATACCCCACGGGTCCCGTGCAGTTCATCGTGCCGTGGCCTCCGGGTGACTTTGAGGACATCCTGACCCGGATGATCGCCGCCGACATGGCCGAAGCGACGGGACAACCGGCCACGGTTGTGAACCGCCCCGGTGGCGGCGACGGCCCGTTTCCCGGCGCGCTCGAAGTGCTGAATGCGCCCAATGACGGATCGGTCATTGGCTCCTTTGTGATCGGCGTGCCCGTGGTCGGTCCCCAGATCGACATCGGCATCGAAGAGGACAGCTTTGTGCCTGTGGGCATCTTCCTGACCTATCCGTTTGTCCTGGCGGCATCCGGCGATGCGCCATATTCCAACATGGCAGAGCTGGCCGCCCATGCGCAGGACAATGACGTCGTGCTGGGGCATTTCGGCGCGGGCATCACGCCAACGGCCGTGTCCATGGCGGCTGCGGTCAAGCTGGGGTTCGAGTTTGCCGATGACAGCGCCTTTGACCTGCTGGACTGCAACACGCTGTCCTCTGGCGATGCGGATGTGATCAACACCACCCTCGCGCTGATCGAGCCGTGCCTTGATGACATCAACATCCTTGGCAATATCGGCGCGGAGCCCATTGCCAAGCTGGACGGTGTGCAGACCGTGGCGGCACAGTCCGGGGTCAACGATATCGAGCTGTGGAACGGGCTGTTTGTCACCAAGGGCACCCCGCAGGAGGTGATCGACACCATCGCCGCCGTGGCCGAAAAGACGATGGCGTCGGAGGCGGCACAGCAGCTGATGGCCGAAACCGGGGCTGCCGTGTACTGGCAGGGTCAGGACGAGGCACAGGCGCGCATCGAAGCCGACCGCGCCAAATCCGCCGAGATCAACGCAATCCTCGAGTGAGACGAAAAAGGGCGGGGGACGTGCGCGTCCCCCGCGCCATGAGGGAGCCGACATGAAACGACTGAAGCTGGGTCTGTTGCAGGTGAACCACGACCGCTCCGTTGAAGTCGGGGATGCCTTTCCCGATGACAGCCACCGGTTTCGCGACCTGTTCGACGCGCAGGATCAGCGGTTTTCGTACCGCGTCTACATGACCATCGGGGGTGAAGTGCCCAGTGATCTGGAGGAACAGGACGCCTACCTCATCACCGGCTCACCGCTGAGCGTGCTGGATGATATGGCGTTTCTGCCTGCTTTGTATGATTTTATCCGCGCCTGTGATGCGGCGCGCAAACCACTCCTGGGGGCGTGTTTCGGGCATCAGGCGGTTGCCATGGCTCTGGGCGGGTCGGTGGCGCGGCAAGACTGGAACATCGGGATCGACCGGGTGCACATGACACGCACCCTGCCATGGATGCGATCCGCGCCGCAGACGCTGGATCTGTATCAGTTTCATCATGACGCGGTGACGGCTCTGCCCGAGGGGGGCGCGATCTATGCCAGATCGGATGCTTGTGCAATTGCGGGGTTCACGAAGGGGGATCACATCCTGACCACACAGGCGCATCCCGAATTCACCGACCCGTTCATGCGCTGCGTTCTGGATGCGACCCGCCCGTCTTTGGGCGCGGATGAAATCGCGCGGGCCGAAGCGACCCTGACCCGCAGCGCGCAGGGACACATCTTTGCCGAATGGGCCACCCGTTTCTTTGGAGGAACGCCGTGAAGAACCTTGCCGATCACGACAGCTTTGTGGAGGGCGTCCCGCATGACACCTTTGCCCAGATGCGCGACACCGCGCCCGTGCACTGGACCGACGCCCATGCGGGCGACAAGGGGTTCTGGTCACTCACACGCTATGCGGACATCATGGCCGCGCAGCGCGACACCGAGACATTTTCGAGCGCGCAAGGCATTCGGATCGAGGATCAGAGCCATGATGAATACATGGCGCGGCGCACCTTTCAGGAGACCGATCCGCCCGAACACACGGCGACGCGGCGCACGGTGAACCCGGCCTTTGCCAAGCCGGTTGTGGCGCGGTTTGCACCTCTGATTGACGAGCTGGCGCGCGATATTGTGGGCACCGCGCTGGAACAGGCGGAGTTCGACGGGGTCGAACACATTGCCAAACGCCTGCCGATGCTGATGCTCGGGCGCATTCTGGGTGTGCCGGATGCGGATCTGGATTGGCTGGTGGAGCGGGGTGATGCGCTGATCGGCAACACCGATCCTGATTTTACCGACACCGTTCTCGACAAGGTCGACACCGACGCCTACCGCATGATGCCCTTCCGGTCGCCTGCGGGGGTGGAGCTTTATGACTATGCGCAGACGGTGCTGGACGGCGCGCGCCCTGTGGATCCGGACGGGATCCTGGCGCGCGTGCTCAATTCCGACGAGGGGCGGATGGCCGGGCAGGACTTCAAAAATTTCTTCTGCCTGCTGGTGGCGGCGGGCAATGATACCACGCGCTATTCGATTGCGATGGCGCTGTGGCTGATTGCGCAGGACAACCGGCTTTTGCTGCAGATGCAGACCGGTGACGTGTGGGGCACCGCAGCGGATGAGATCATCCGCCTTGCCTCGCCCACCTTGCATTTCCGGCGCACGGCGACCCGCGATGTCGAGATGCATGGCCAGACCATCGCCAAGGGCGACAAGGTGTTGATGTGGTTCGTGTCCGGCAACCGCGATGCGGCGATGTTTGATGCGCCGGACACCGTACAGCTGGACCGTAGCCCGAACCGCCATATGGCCTTTGGACAGGGCGGGCCGCATGTCTGTCTTGGCATGTGGCTGGCCAAGCTCGAGGTGACGGCGGTGTTGCGCGAACTGTCGGCGCGCCTGTCGGGTCTTGAGGCCGTGTCCGCGCCCACATGGACCCGGTCCAATTTCATTTGCGGCGTCAAATCCCTGACGCTTCGTCCCAAGCTGAAGTGATATGTCATGACCACACGCACCCGTGCCCTTTTCTGTGATCTGTTGAACCTGCCGCGTGGCAAATACGTGCCGTCGGATGTCGCGGCGGGTGGCCGGATCGGTTTTGCCCGTGGCGTTTTTGGCACCACCTTTGACCGCGACCTGATCCCGGTGCCGGGAGCGGGGGTGTTTGACGGTATCCCCGACATGGAATTGGTTCTGGATGCCGCGCGCAGGCGGGATTGGCGCGGTGACACGGAGATCGCGCTTGGCACACTGCATGCGGATGGGGCGGTGATGCCGCTCTGTGCCCGCGGCCGGCTGCAGGCGACCGTGCGGGCGTGGCAGGCCAAGGGGCTGACGCCCAAGGTGGGGCTGGAGCTGGAGGCTTATGTGTTTCAGCAGGATGCAGATGGTGTCTGGCGGCCCTATGACACGCCGGGCGCGTTTGTGTATGGCACCGGACCGCAGAATGATCCGGCGGGGTTGATGGACGAAATCTGGCGCACGGCGGACGCCGCAGAATTGCCGATCGAGTCCATGAACGGCGAATATGACAATGGCCAGTTCGAAATGACCCTGCGGTTTGGCGATGCGCTGACCGCCTGTGATAACGCGTTTCTGTTCCGCACAATGGCGCGCGAAGTGGCGGCGGACATGGGGCTGCTGCTGACGTTCTTGCCGAAACCGGTGCCGGAGCGGGGCGGGTCGGGCCTGCATGTGAATTTCAGTTTCGAGGATGGTCAGGGCGCCAACGTCATTGCCCCGGATGGGCAGTTGTCAGAGGTGGCCAAGGGGGCGATGGCCGGGTTGATCCATCATCATGAAGGGCTGGCGGCATTGCTGGCCACAACGGTCAACAGCTATGATCGGCTGGGGCCTGGGTCGATGGCGGGATATTGGGCGAATTGGGCGGATGATCATCGTCTGGTGACGACGCGGTCTTGTGTAACATCGCCCAAATCGGCCCGGTTGGAGCATCGCATGGCGGATTGCGCCACCAATCCGTACCTGGCCGTCACGGCCGTTCTGCAAGCGGCGTTGCTGGGCGTCGAAAATGGCCACACGCTGGCACCGGCCGAAGATCTGGACGGGTTGGAGAACGTCCGCGCGACCCGCCATGTGGCCTCTGCGCTGGACAAGGCGCTGGATGCGCTTGATGCGGACGCGCCTTTGCGCATGGCTGTGGGCGAGGCGTTGTGCGATGCGCTGATTTTCCTCAAGCAGGACGAGTGGAAGCGGTTGAAGGACAAGTCAGTGGATGAGGTGCGCGACTACTACCTGCCCTTTGTCTGAACGGTGATCCAAAGGACCGCTGCGCGGACGCCATGTTTTGGGGGGCGCTGCCCCCGGCCTGCGGCCTCCCCCGTGGTATTTCCAGCCAGAAGAAACCGCAGAGCCGCGCGTTCAGAGCGGTGGCAGGCCGACGAGGGCGCGTTCCTCGTTGGTTTTCAGGGTGAAGTCCGTGCCGCAATAGGCGTCTCCGACGGGGCCCAGCAACATGCCGATGGCCTGGCCGACCCATTCGGGGGGGATGTGTTTTTCCCAGTCGAGCTGGCTGACCGGGTTGATGCCGGAGGCCTTGATTTCGCGCTGCATGTCCGTGGCGACGGTCCCGGGGGAGAGGCCCATGACGCGCACGCCCTTGTGGTGCATTTCCTTGTGCGCGACTTTGGTCAGCGACAAAACGGCAGCCTTGGTGGCGCAATAGTGGCTCCAGCCTTCGAGCGCGCCTGTGGCCGCACCGGATGAGATGTTGATCACCGTGCCAGCGCCTTGGGCCGCCATGCGGGGCAGGGCGGCGCGCAGGCCGTGGTAGACCCCTTTGACATTGACGTCGACCACACCGGACCACGCGTCGGGGTCGCTATCCTCAAGCCGGGCGATAGGGTCGATGAGACCTGCGTTGTTGATCAGCGCGTCAACGGTGCCTGCGGTGTCCATCAGCTGCGCCACCTGCGCATAGTCGGCCACGTCACAAGGCACGGCAATGCCGCCTGTTTCCTCGGCCAACACGTTGAGCGCATCGGCGGACCGCGCCGCCAGTACGACGCGGGCGCCGTGTTCTGCCAGGACCCGCGCGGTGGCCGCGCCGATCCCTTTGCTTGCTCCGGTGATCACGACGGTCTTGCCGTTCACATGCTCCATCTCAGCGCCCCCAATTGCATGGAATGTTGGTGTCTGTAGCGTTTGTGCATTGCACGAGGTCAAAGTGCAAATCGACCGTGACGCTGAGCCCGGTGGGGCTGTCGAGGAAAGCGATGAAATCCATGCCGTGGTCGAGGCGCAGGATTTCTCCGGTGGCCTCAAAGCCGACCACCCGTACTTCGTCGTAGTGCGGGATGAAATCGGGATAGGTCCGGTCGCGGACCATGGTGAAGTCCAGCGTGACCGGGGCGGTGTTGCCGCGCAGCGTCAGGTCACCGTGCAGCTTGCCGGCCGTGGGGGTGAGCATCTGCACTTCGGTTGAGGTGAAGGTGATATTCGGTGCGTTTTCCGCATCCAGATAATCGGCATGGCGCAGGTGCGCGTCGCGCTCTGCGTGGTTGCTGTCGATGCTGGCGGCGTCGATGGTGAAGGTGATCTGCGCCGTTTCCGGCGCCTCTTCGTCGATGAGGAACGTGCCGTCGAACGTGTTGAACCGACCGACAGTGCGGCTGAGGCCCATGTGGTCGATTTCCCAGCCGATATGGGCGTGGCCCAGGTCGAGGGTCCATTCCGTGGGCGCGGCCTGGGCCGTTGTGGAAAGGGCGAGGAGGGCGGCAAGGGGAAGTGTCCGGATCATGTCTGTGTCTCCTGATGGGGTGGATGTGCCGGGTGTACGAGATGCGTGATTGGCAAAAAAGCGCTCGACATACATGTCAGTCATGCAGATTGTGCAGGAATGGATGTGGATGCCCTCAGGACCCTGCAACTGGTTGCGCGCCATGGCAGCTTTGCCGCGGTTGCGCGTGTGCAGGATGTGGATCCGTCGTCGGTCAGCCGCACGGTGGCGGCGGTTGAGGCGGAGTTGGGATTGCGGCTGTTCCAACGCTCAACCCGGCAATTGCGCCTGACGGAGGCGGGGGCGGTGTATCTTGCGCGCATCGATCCGCTTCTGGATGAGTTGGACCTGGCGCGCGAGACGGCGGCACAGGTTGGCACCCAGCCGCGCGGATTGGTGCGTCTGACGGCGTCGGTGGCATTCGGGCACGATGTTCTGGTGCCGATCCTGCGGGATGTGCGGGCGGATTTGCCGGACATCGAGCTGGAGTTGCTGCTGAGCGACCGGAATGAGGATCTGATCGCGGGGCAGGTCGATCTGGCGATCCGGCTGGCCCCTGCGCCCAAGGGGGACCTGATCAGTGCGCGGTTGATGGACACCTGTTACCGGGTCGTTGCGGCGCCGGACTATGTCGCGGCCCATGGCGCGCCTGAGACGCCGGAGGACCTGCAAGCGCATGATGTGCTGCGGATGACCTTGCAGGAGTATCGCAGCGAGTGGCATTTCCGGGGCCCGCGATCCGTGTCCGTGCCGGTCCATGGCGGTCTGCTGATTTCAAACGCGCTGGCGCTGCGCCATGCAGCGATTGCGGGGCTTGGCCCGGCGTTGCTGGCGGATTGGCTGGTGGACCGTGCCGTCGCGCGTGGGACGCTGGTCGATCTGTTCCCGGGATACGACGTCACGGCCACGCGGTTTGAGACAGCCGCGTGGCTCTTGTACCCGAGCCGGGCGTATCTGCCGGCAAAGGTGCGGGCGGTGATCGACGCACTGCGCCGTCACCTGAGCGAGCGGTCGGTCTAGCTGTCGTAGTCGCTGACGAGGAGGTGCGTGGGGGCCACGTCTTCTTCGATGTCCGAGAACCGTCCGATGGGTTCGGCAAAGATGTTGTCGGTCAGGTCGTCGTTGACGGTCGACACTTCGTGGATCAGGCAGTCGCCGCCCTCGCCCCAGAACGCGTGCCACGTGGTGGGCGTCAGCGTGACGGACGCGCCCACGGGCAGTTTCAGGTGTCCCCCCGCAGGCAGCGTTACGGGCACCCCATCGGTGAGCACATGCACATCCGCGCTCCGGTCCATCTGCCCTTCCGCGTCGCAGGTGAAGAGCTCCAGCACCAATGTCGCGCCGCCGCGGTTGATGATGTCTTCGGTCTTGAGCACGTGGCGGTGCATCGGCGACAGCTGATCGCGGCGTGAGATCATCAGCTTTTCCGCGTAGAGCATGGCGCCCTGTTGCCCCATCTCGCCCAGATCACCGTTGCGCATCGTGAACAGGAACAGGCCCATCTCGT
This sequence comes from Tateyamaria rhodophyticola, assembly GCF_047777875.1. GTDB lineage: Bacteria > Pseudomonadota > Alphaproteobacteria > Rhodobacterales > Rhodobacteraceae > Tateyamaria. The sequence goes on from NZ_CP180519.1 coordinate 2,674,764, forward strand.
CAAAGCGGCCCTGGCCATAATCCGTGATGTCCCACCCAAGGCGGCGGTCACGGATATGCGCCGCTTTTTCAGAGCGCATGTCGTCCGGGGTCCAGCCCGCAAACGGGGGCAGGGACCAGCCGTGTTTGGCAAAGAAGGCAGCGCCTTCGGCAAGGATGTCATTCACGCGGGAGCGTTTCATTCTGTGGTCTCCAGTTCATGGGCCCATGGCGGGTTGGCGCCTGCGCGGGATACGGTGACTGCGGCGGCGCGTGCGGCGCGGTGCAGCATGTCGGTCAGGGTGGCCTCGCCCAGGTCAAGGAGGGCGCCGGGTAACAGCACGCCTGCGTCGCGCAAGGCGGCAAGGCAGCCCGCGTTGAACGTATCGCCTGCGCCGACCGTATCGACGACGGTCACATTTTCGGCGGCAACGCGCACGGTTGCGCCGCCCCGCACATAGGCGGTCGCACCATCCCCGCCTTCGGTCAGCAGCAGCAGCTTTGGCCCCGACGCCAGAACGGTTTGCGCCTTGGCGTGCAGATCGCCATCGGGGATCAGCCAGCTGATGTCGTCATCCGAGAGCTTGATTATGTCGGCCCGCCCCATCAGCCGGGTGAGTCGCGCGCGATAGCTCGCCTGATCGCGGGCAAAGCCGGGGCGGATGTTTGGATCCGCCATGACCAGTGTGCCCGCAGGTACGCCGAGCGCCATGTTGGTCAGGCTGTCGGCCACGGGCGGATTGCACAGGGAGATGCCGCCAAAAAACACCGCTTCGGTGTCGGCGGGGACGGCTGGCAGATCCGCGGGCTGGATCGCGCTGGTGGCGGTTTCGTCATCGTAGAATGTATAGGTGGCATTGCCTTGATCCAGATGGACAAAGGCCAGCGTCGTGTTGCGATTGGAGCGCACCGCGTGGGACGTGTCCACGTGGCTGGCGTGCAGATGATCCGCGATCATCTGGCCAAACGGGTCCGAGGACAGCCCCGTCACAAGCCCCGTGGGCGCGCCCAGACGGCCCAGAGCCACAGCGGTGTTCAGAACCGCCCCCCCGACATGGGGCACATAGGCGCCATCCGCATTAGGGATCATATCAATGAGGGCTTCGCCCGCGCACAGGATCATAAAGGGGTCTCCGACAACTGGATGTCCGCGGGTGCCGACCCGCTGAGGACTGTGGTGATATTGGGTACATCGTTGCTGTCAATCCATGATTGCGCATTGTCCTTGCCATGGTCCGCCCAGCGGTCCCGCAGGCGGTTCAACAGGACGTCCATCGGCGGATGAAGCGCGATGGATAGCGCCCACGCACTGCGCAGGGACGCCCACGGTGCGGCGTCCAGCAGGAGGTAATTGCCTTCGACGATCACGGTGCGGCAGGTCGCGGGCACGCGGCCCGCACCGGCAATGGCGATCTCGCGGCTGCGGTCAAAGATCGGGAACACCACCGGGTCGGGCGATTGCAGCGCGCGGACCAGCCGGACAAAGCCACCTGCGTCGAACGTGTGTGGCGCGCCCTTGCGCGCGCGGGTGCCGTCGACCTCCAGCAGGCGATCATCGAGGTGGAAGCCGTCCATGGGCACAACGGTCGTCGCCTCACCCTGATCGGTGAGTTGGGCCGCCAGCGCGGCGGCCAGCGTGCTTTTGCCACTGGCGGGCGGTCCTGCAACCGCGATCAGCCGCCGGTGCGGTTGCGGGGCTCTGTCGAGGATCTGCGCGCAGATCTGGTCGCGGGTCATATCAGGCCGCCATCTCCGGCTCAGCCGCGCCTGTCATATAGGCCACGGCGTCGGACATGGAGTGGTCCTTGGGGTCGATCACACACAGCCGTTTGCCCAAGCGGTGCACGTGGATGCGGTCGGCGACCTCGAACACGTGGGGCATGTTGTGGCTGATCAGGATGATCGGGATGCCGCGGGATTTCACATCGAGGATCAGCTCCAGCACCCGGCGGCTTTCCTTGACGCCGAGGGCGGCGGTGGGTTCATCGAGGATGATCACCTTGGAGCCGAAGGCGGCGGCGCGGGCCACCGCGACCCCCTGACGTTGCCCACCTGACAGGGTTTCGACCGCCTGATTGATGTTCTGGATTGTCATCAGCCCCAGTTCGGAGAGTTTCTCGCGGGCGATGTCTTCCATCTTTTTGCGGTCGAGCTGGTGGAACAGCTTGCCCATCAGCCCCGGTTTCTTCAGCTCGCGCCCCATGAACATGTTGTCCGCGATGGACAGGGCGGGGGACATGGCGAGCGTCTGGTACACGGTTTCAATCCCCGCCTCACGTGCGTCGATGGGAGAGCGGAAATTGACCCTTTTGCCGTCCAGAAAAACCTCACCCTGATCGGGGATCACGGCGCCCGACAGGGCCTTGATCAGGGACGACTTGCCCGCGCCGTTGTCGCCAATGACGGCGAGGATCTCGCCGGGGTAGAGTTCAAAGTCGCAATGGTCGAGCGCTGTCACTTTGCCGTAGCGTTTGACGAGACCGGTGGCGTTGAGGATGGGCTGGGTCATGCTGACACCTTTCTGATCTCAGCGGCTTTGCCGCGGACCCGGCAGGTGTTGCCTGCAACACCGAGAGGGCACTGGAGATAGGTCATGCTGACACCTTTCTGATCCACTGATCCACCGCCACAGCGGCAATGATGAGCATCCCGATCAGCATGAAGGTCCATTGCGGATCGGCCCCCCGCATCCTCAGCCCCATCTCAAAAACGCCCACGATCAGTGCGCCAAAGAACGCGCCAAAGATCGACCCGCGCCCGCCAAAGAGCGATATGCCTCCGATCACCACGGCGGTGATGGCCTGGATGTTGCCGATGACGCCGGTTGAGGCCGACGGGGTCACCGAGCTGAACCGTCCGATCATGACCCAGCCTGCCACGGCGCAGATGAGCCCGGTCAGGATGTAGACCGACATGAGCGTGCGGTGCACGTTGACACCGGCCAGCTGTGCGGCCTCCGGGTCGTCGCCCACCGCATAGACGTGGCGGCCCCATGCGGTGGAACGCAGCGCGTAGGCGAGGCCAATGACGATCAGGATCATTAGGATCACGCCATAGGTGAAATTGGCCCCTCCGATGGAGACCTTGTTGCCGAGGAACAGCAGCGTCGGTGCGTCCTCGCGCAGTTGGCTGGAGCGCAGGGTTTCGTTGCGCGAAAACAGGTAAGTGGAGGCAAGTACGATCTGCCACATGCCCAGCGTCACGATGAAGGGCGGGATTTTGACGCGGGAGACGAGAAAGCCGCTGATGGCGCCGATCCCTGCGCCGAAGGCAATGCCGATCAGCAGGCTCAGTTCCGCGGGCAGGCCGTAGCGGAACGTGAACTGGCCCATGATCACGGTGCAGAGCACGGCAATGGCACCGACGGACAGGTCAATGCCCGCGGTCAGGATCACGAGGGTTTGCGCGGCGGCCAGAACGCCCACGATCTGCACCTGTTGCAGGATGAGGGTCAGCGTACCGGCGGAAAAAAACCGTTGCCCGATCAGCAGGCCAAAGAGCGATATGGCGACGACCAGAATGATCAGCGGCACAAGGGCCGGGTTGACGTGCAGCGCGTGCTGGATCTTGCCCAGCAGCCCTTTGTGGTCATCCTCGAAATGGGCGACCTCTTCGGTCGCGGACGTCTTGACCGACGCCTCATAGTCCTGTGTGTCTGCCATTTTGCCCCCCGTTCGGATTGGAGACGGGCCGCGTTGCAGCGGCCCGTGTCAGTCTTTCATGTCAGGCGATCAGCCCCAGCAGCGGTCGGTGCCTTCGGCGACCGAGATGCTTTCGACGCCGTCCACGGGATTGTCGGTCACGAGGCCAACACCGGTATCGAGGAAGTCCTTGCCTTCGGTGTTGGCGGGCAATGTGCCGTCCTTGGCAAATTGTGCGATGGCCTCAACACCAAGCGACGCCATCAGCAGCGGGTATTGCTGCGATGTGGCACCGATTATCCCATCGGCCACGTTCTGGACGCCGGGGCAGCCGCCGTCGACGGACACGATCAGCACGTCGTTTTCACGCCCAATGGCAGCCAGCGCCTCATAGGCACCAGCGGCGGCCGGTTCGTTGATGGTGTAGACCACGTTGATCTCGGGATCACGGGCGAGGCAGTTTTCCATCGCCGTGCGGCCACCTTCCTCGTTGCCTGCGGTGACTTCGTTGCAGATGATGCGCGGATCATCTTCGTCACCCCAGCGGGCCGGGTCCTTGATGTCGACGCCAAAGCCGGTGAGGAAACCCTGATCGCGCAGCACGCCCACGGTGGGCTGGCTGATGGCGAGGTCGAGCATCGCGATCTTGGCGTCGGCAGCGCCGTCGCCCATGGTCGCCGCGGCCCATTGACCGATCAGCTCACCGGCGAGGAAGTTGTCGGTGGCAAAGGTTGCGTCCGCCGCATCAATTGGCTCCAGCGGGGTGTCGAGCGCGATCACAAGCAGGCCCGCCTCGCGTGCCTGTTCGACCGATGGCACGATGGCTGCCGTGTCGGACGCGGTGAGCAGGATGCCCGATGCGCCATTGGCGATGCAGGTTTCAATCGCGGCCACCTGGGCCTCATTGTCACCGTCCACCTGACCGGCATAGGAGTTGAGCGTGATGCCCAGCTCTTCGGCTTTGGCGGTCGCGCCTTCGCGCATTTTGACAAAGAACGGGTTGGTGTCGGTTTTGGTGATCAGGCACGCGGATGTGCCGTGCCCGTCTGCCCAGGCCGTGCCCGCAGTAACGGTCAGGGCAGCGGCGGTGCCCAGAAACAATTTCTTCATGATATCCTCCCATTTGAAGTGTAGGGGCCGCTCTGGTCCCTACACGCTGACGTAAAGGAAACGTGATTCTGGCGGCCTGTCAATTAATAATTCAACTTGATTTATTAATTTACGGGCGTAAAGATTTGGCTCAGGGAGATGTCAAATGACACTGGATCACGTGCGCAGCCTTGCCGGAGGGATCAACCAATCCGGCGTTCGGGCCTATAACGAGCGGCTGCTGCTGTCGGTGATGCAGCGCAATGGCGGGCTGTCGGGCGTGGAGCTGGCGCGGCGCACGGGCCTGTCACCGCAGACGACATCCGTGATCCTGCGCAAGCTGGAACAGGATGGGCTGCTGAAACGGGGTGCGTCGGTCAAGGGCAAGGTCGGCAAGCCGTCCGTGCCGTTTTCGCTGCACCCGGACGGGGCGTTCTCCATGGGCCTCAAGTTGGGGCGGCGCAGTGCGGATCTGGTGGTGCTGGATCTGGCGGGGCAGGTGCGCCAGCAATTGCGCCAGACCTATGACTATCCGCGCCCGGGCCCGATCCTCGATTTTCTGCATATGGGGTTTCAGGACCTGACGAGCGAGATGTCCGAGGATATGGCTGCACGCCTGTGCGGGCTTGGCATCTCGGCACCGTTCGAGCTGTGGAACTGGCACGAAGTGCTGGGGGCGAACGCGGCGGACTTCGCGGCGTGGAAAGACGCCGATATCGTGAGCGAAGCGGCAGAGTTGACCGGACTGCCTGTGCGTATGGTCAACGATGCGACAGCAGCCTGCCGTGCGGAACATATCTTTGGCATCGGACGTGAATACCGGGACTATGTGTACTTTTTCGTGGGCGCGTTCATCGGTGGTGGGATTGTGCTGGATCACGCCGTGTTCGAAGGCAATCAGAGCAATGCCGGAGCCTTCGGGTCGCTCATGGTGCCGGACCGGGCGGGGCGTGCGCGTCCCTTGATCGACGTTGCGTCGATCCGGTCACTGGAACGGCGGTTGGAGGATGTGGACCTTGATCCGCGCCAGCTTTGGGAAACGCCGCAGGACTGGACCCATCTGGAGGAACATGTCGGCCCGTGGGTAGAGGAAACGGCCGATGCACTTGCCGCCGCGAGCGTTGCGGCGAGTGCGGTGATCGATGTCGAAGCCATCGTGATTGACGGTGGTATGCCAGAGAGCATACGCAAGCGTTTGGTGCGCGGTGCGGCAGAGGCGATGGGTCAAAAGGACACGCGGGGCCTGATCGCGCCAGAGATCGTCGAAGGGCAAATCGGCGGCAATGCGCGCGGCATCGGCGCCGCCGTGGGGCCGATCATCAACCAGTATCTGCTGGACCGGCCCGCCGCCCTGTTCGAACAGAGCTGAGCCGGGCAGGTATCAGCGGTAGTAAAGCGATTGGCCGTTCGAGAACAGCTGCACCTTTTCCGGTGCGGCGGTCACGGTTACATTGGTGCCGCGCAAGGATGGGTGGATGCCCGCCATCTTGGCCAGAACCGGGTCCTTGCCATCCTCGGCTTCGAAGTAAAGGATCGTCACCTCGCCCAGGGCTTCGGTGAAGTCGACCTTGCCCTGATAGATGCCGTCGCCATCGGTGGCGACGAAGTCTTCGGGGCGGACACCGACGTTGACTTGAAGGCCCATATCCGCATCCGTCGTTGGCACGGCAGAAACCGCGGTCAGGCCGGTCGCCATTTTCACCGTCGTTTGCGCGCCTGTGCCGACAATTTCGCCGGGCAACAGGTTCATTGCGGGCGAGCCGATGAACTGCGCCACAAATTCATTCTCGGGCCGTTCGTAGAGCTCCAGGGGCGAACCCACCTGCGCAATGCCCTTGTTCGCCAGCACCACGATGCGCGTGGCCAGCGTCATCGCCTCCACTTGGTCGTGCGTGACATAGATCATCGTGCTGTCAGGCATGGACTCTTTGAGTTGCGCGATCTCGATCCGAGTGGCGACGCGCAGCGCGGCGTCGAGGTTCGACAGCGGTTCGTCAAAGAGGTAGACCTTGGGGTCGCGTACGATGGACCGGCCGATAGCAACCCGCTGGCGCTGGCCGCCGGACAGGGCCTTGGGCAGGCGGTCGAGATAGGGTTCAAGCTGCAGGATACGCGCGGCCTTTTCGACCGCTGCATCGATCTCGGCCTGTGGTTTCTTGGCCAGTTTCAACGCGAAGGTCATGTTGTCGCGCACGGTCATGTGCGGATAAAGCGCGTAGGATTGGAACACCATCGCGATGCCACGCTGTGCGGGCGGGACGTCATTGACCACCGTGCCGTCAATTTCCAGCGTGCCATCGCTGATCTTTTCCAGACCGGCAATCATGCGGAGCAGGGTGGACTTGCCGCAACCCGACGGGCCGACGAAAACGATCAATTCGCCCTTGGAGATATCAAGGTTGATATCCTTGAGCACATTGACCGTGCCGCCATAGGTTTTGCCGACATCCGTGAGTTTCAAATCTGCCATGGTCGTCCCTCCCGTGAACGTGCCCGCTGAACCGCGGGCCTTTTATGCCTTGAGCGCCAGCGCCATTTGCCAGGGGCCCAGATGGACCGTTTTGTCATCCGCAGCAGCGATGCTGCCAAGTTCCGAACCAATGGTCATCCAATTGCCATCCGGAAGCACATGCTTTGCCGGCTCATCGCTGAGGTTGAATGCGCAATAGATGGTCTCATCACCATGCATGCGCGTGAAGTAGAGGATGGTGCCGTCCGCTTGCACTGCGCTGTGATCGCCTTTGATCAAAGCGGGGTGTGCGCGCCGGAATGACAGAGCCTTGCGATAGTGATGCAGCAACGCCGCCGGGTCGTTCTCCTGCGCACTCGCGGCCTGATGCAGGTGTTCGGTGCTGATCGGCAGCCAGGGGCGCGCATCGCTGAAGCCCGCGTAGCTGTTGGAGTCTTCCCACACCATCGGGGTGCGGCAGCCGTCGCGGCCCTTGAACTCGGGCCAGAACTCGACACCGTAAGGATCCTGCAGGTCCTCGAATGCCACATCGGCCTCGCCCAGACCCAGTTCTTCGCCCTGATAGAGGCACACCGACCCGCGCAGCGACATGAGCAGCGTGGCCAGCGTCCGCTTGGCGGGATCGCTCAGGGACCAGCGGGTGGCGTGCCGCTTGACGTCGTGGTTGGAAAACGCCCAGCATGCCCAACCTTCGGACACGTGTTCATCGACATCGCCCATCACCTTGGCAAACCGTTCGGCGGTGGGCGCGTGGCCGGACAGGAATTCAAAGCTGTAGCACATGTGCACACGCTCATCGCCTGCCGTGTACTGGCCCATGATCTCAAGGCCCATCTGCGCATCGCCCACTTCGCCCACGGCGGTGGCGGCGTCATATTCGTCCAGCACCGCGCGGAACCGCTTGAGAAAGTCGAGGTTCTCGGGCTGGTTTTTGGAATGCACGTGCAGTTGGTGGTTATAAGGGTTCACACGCGGCGCAATGCTTTCATCGCGCTGATCGACGGGCAGGGGCGGGTTCGACCGCAGCTGGGCGTCGTGCACATAGAAGTTGATCGTATCGAGGCGGAAGCCATCGACACCGCGGTCCAGCCAGAACCGCACCACGTCCAGAAGCGCGTCCTGCACCTCAATGTTGTGGAAGTTCAGGTCGGGCTGCTCCACGAGGAAGTTATGCAGGTAATATTGCTCGCGACGGCTGTCCCATTGCCACGCCGAGCCGCCGAAGATCGACAGCCAGTTGTTGGGGGGCGTGCCGTCCTCCTTTGGATCGGCCCAGACGAACCAATCGGATTTCGGGTTGTCGCGATTGGCGCGCGACTCTGCGAACCACGGATGCTGATCCGACGTGTGCGACAGCACCAGATCGATCATCACCCGAAGGCCCAGCTTGTGCGCGGTATCCACCAGCGTGTCGAAATCCGCCAGTGTTCCGAACATCGGATCCACGTCGCAGTAATCGCTCACGTCATAGCCGAAATCCTTCATCGGTGACGTGAAGAACGGCGAAATCCAGATGGCATCGACACCAAGGCTGGCCACGTAAGGCAGGCGGCTGGTGATCCCGTTGAGATCCCCGATACCGTCACCATTGCTGTCCTGGAAACTGCGCGGGTAGATCTGATAGATCACCGCGCCACGCCACCAGTCCTTATCCGCTACAAGTGTACGGCCCATGTCGAAATCCGCGTTTTGGTTCATCTTGGAGAGGTCCTATTTCACCGACCCGGCCAGCAGGCCGCGGACGAGATATTTCTGCATTGCGAAAAAGACGCACAGCGGCACCGCGATGGACACGAACGCTGCGGTCGCGAGGATTTCCCAATTGCCCCCACGGGTGCCGAGCAAGTTCACGATCTGGTCGGTCATCACTGTGGTCTGCCCCGTGGCGTCAATCAGGAACACCTTGGCCACCAGCAGGTCGTTCCAGGTCCACAGGAACTGGAAGATTGCAAAGGACGCCAAGGCGGGGAACGACAGGGGGAGGATGATCTTGGTAAAGATCTGGAAATCCGTCGCGCCGTCCACCTTGGCGTTTTCGATGATGTCGCGGGGCAGGCCAACCATGTAATTTCGCAAGAGGTATATCGCGAGTGGAAGGCCAAAGCCGGTATGGGCGAGCCACACGCCGAGGTAGCCTTTGCCGATGCCGATACCCACGTGCAGTTTCAGCAGCGGGATCAGCGCCAGTTGCAGTGGCACCACCAGAAGACCCACCACACAGGCGATCAGCAAGGCGCGTCCGGGGAAATCCATCCATGCCAGCGCATAGGCCGCGAACGCCGCAACGACGATCGGAATGATCGTTGCCGGAATGGTCACGGTCAGCGTGTTGAAGAACGCCTTGGCCATGTTGTCGGTGTCATTCCCACTGGTCATGATATTGACGTAGTTGTCGGTCGTGAATTCGGGCGGAGACACGGCGGTGACAAAGGCGCGCTGGCCCCGTCCGCTGATCTGTTCCTCATTCCCGGACCAAGCATAATTGCCGTCTGCGTCAACGGTGAACGTCTCTCCATCGCCGAGGTCGGCCACATCCCCGGGCTGGTAGGCATCCACGGCGCGGGACGAGGTGCCCCAGCTTTGGATGTCACCCCCGCCGCCATTCTCTTCAAAAATGTTGCCTTCGACGACGAACAACCCGTCGCGTTCGATCCGGTTTTCGTCCGGGTCCGAGGCGCGAAAGCGTTCGGTCTGTTCCGACGGGAACATCGACGCCCACCAGCCCGAACCGGTGATCTGGTCCGCCGTCCGGAACGACGACACCAGAAGCCCGAAGGTGGGGAACACCCACAGTGCGACAAGCAGCACAACCGAGATGTTGACGGCCCAGCCCAGGGACGATTTGGAACCTGCAATATTATCCATGATCTTGCTCCTTGCGGTCGCGGGCCATCATTTCATCTCCTTGCGGGCGTTGTAGACGTTCCAGACAAGGATCGGCGTGACCAGCAGCATGATGATGATGGCCGAGGCCGAGCCCACGCCCCAGTCGTTGGCGCGGAACATCTTGTCGTACATGTAGTTGGCCAGAACCTGCGTTTCCCACTGGCCGTTGGTCATCGCAAACACGATGTCAAAGACCTTGAGAACGACGATCGTGATGGTGGTCCAGACCACGACGATGGTGCCCATGATCTGCGGCACCTTGATCTTGAAAAAGATCTGGAACGGGTTGGCGCCGTCGATGATCGCGGCCTCAATCGTTTCTTCGGGGATGCCGCGCAGGGCCGCCGACAGGATTACCATGGCAAAGCCGGTCTGGATCCAGATCAGCACGACCATCAGCAGGAACGAGTTCCAGAAGGGGATGGTCAGCCATGTCTGCGGCTCGCCATAGGGATAGTCAAAGGTGAAGATCCCGATCAGCGAGGACAGCGAGAGGTACACGAGGTAAAGCGCCGCGACACCCACAAACAGGCGCAGTGGGACGTACCCTTTGCCGCCGCCCTGTTCCTTGCTTTCGGCAATGGGGCGCACGAAGATCCAGCCGACATAGGCGACAATGGCCGCGAATGACAAAAGCATGATGGCGGGCAGCAGCTGTAGGAACAGGAAGGAGCCAATGCCCCCCTCGAATTGCAGCCACACCGCGTTCAGAACACCAATCTGGCTTTGATCGGCGGGGCGGGCCTCATAGACCAGTTTGAAGATCACGCCCGCGCCAACAAAGGAAATCGCCATCGGCATGAAGATCAGCGATTTCGCGGCCGATCCCCACTTGATCCGGTCGGTGAGCTGCGCAGCCAGCAGGCCGAAGGCGGTTGACGCGGCGGGCACGACGGTGAGCCACAGCAGGTTGTTGCGCAGCGCTTCCCAGAACTTCGGCTCGGCCATCATCTGGTTGTAATTGGCGAGGCCGACAAACGCGCCTCCCTGATCGCGGTCGGTCAGCGACAGGCGCAGCGTCTCAAAAACGGGGTAGGCGAGGTACAGGCCAAGGGCGAACATGGCGGGAAAGAGGAACAGCCACGGACGCACCTGATTGGCGCGGTTGATATTGCGCCCGGCATCCGGTCCCTGCGCGGGAAAGATCACCTTGTCGAGGATCTGGTTCGATCCCCAGAAATACAGAACACATCCACCCACGCCGAGTGCAATGGTTATCAATCCCAGAAGTGCAGGGTTCATCAGGCTTCCTCCCTTTGGCAAGGCCCGGTTTTGTCGGGTCTCTCGCAACCGGCTGTGGCCGGTGAGTGATCAGCCCGCTTGGGCGGGCTGATCTTTTGTGTGCGTGCGATGAAGTGGCTTACTTCAGCGCGTCCCAGCTGGACTGGATTTCGGCCGCAACTGTTGCTGCGTCCTTGCCGCCCGCATAGTCGACCATGCCGGTCCAGAACGTACCGGCGCCAACGCCACCGGGCATCAGGTCCGAGCCGTCAAAGCGGAACGTGGTCGCGCCCAGCAGAACCTCACCCAGGGCGCGCAATGTGTCGTCCTTGTAGGCGTCGAGGTTCACACCGTTATGCGGCGTCAGGAAGCCCGTCTGGGCCATCATGATCTCGTGGCTCAGCGGCAGCTTGAAGTACTCCATCAGAGCATTCGCGCCATCCGACGGGTTGGTGATCGCCATCAGCGTACCGCCACCCAGGACCGGGTCGCCCAGATCCTTGTCGGCATAGGACGGGAAGTAGAAGAAGTTGGTGTCGACACCGAATTCCACATCCTCGGGGAAGAAGGCCGGCACAAACGAAGCCTGACGGTGCATGTAGCACTGCGGTGGCGAGGTGAAGAGGCCTTTGGGGCTGTCGCGGAAGTCCGTGGATGCAACCGCACCGGCACCACCGGCAACCTTGGCGTCATCACGGGCAAAGTGGCCGAACTCTTCGATCGCGGCGATGACGCGCGGGTCATCGAACGGGATCTCGTTGGTGGTCCACTGGTCATAGACCGACGGCTCAACCGTGCGCAGCATCATGTCCTCGACCCAGTCGGTCGCAGGCCAGCCGGTCGCGGCACCTGATCCCAGACCGATGCACCATGGCGTGTCGCCATCGGCCACGATCTGATCGGTCAGCGCCTTGAGCTCTTCCATGCTCTCGGGGATTTCATAACCGGCATCTTCGAAGTTCTCGGGGTTGTACCACACGAGCGACTTGACGTTCACGTTGTAGAAGAAGCCGTACATCTGATCGGCGCCATCCGCATCGGCATAGGTGCCAAGGTCAACCCAGGACTGGCCAGCCGCATAGTTGGTGCGAACCCACTCGTCCATGCCGCCGGGCAGGGGGTGCAGTTGACCCTTGCCAGCCATGACCGCGGCCAGACCGGGCTGCGGGAACACGGCGATGTTCGGTGCGGAACCTGCTTCGGCGTCGATCACGATCTGCTGCTCGAAGCTGTCGGAGCCGGTGTAGATCACGTCCGCGCCTGTCGCTTCCTCGAAATACGCCAGCGCGTTGTTCAGGTAGCCATCCTCGGGCGTCAGCCAGGGGCCGAACACGGTGATTGTCTGACCGCTCAGGTCAGGAGCACCTTCGGCCCATGCGTTGTAGCTGTCCCAGCTGAAGGGGCCTTCGCCGGGCGCAAAGGTGAGGTGGCCGTCAGCCGCAGCCATGGATGCCACCATGGCAAAGGCCGCTGTGCTGGCCAGAAGAGTGTTTTTCATTTTGGTCGTCCTCCCAAATTCTGTCCAATCTGCTGAACTGCGCGTTCAGCAATACGCGCCTGAATTGATTCCCTCTCCCCAAAGCGCTTTGGAATGCGACGAACGTCGCGCAAATTTGATCACGAGTCAAACGCTGTGTCGGATCGCACGTCAAAATATGTGACGCACCGCGGTGTGACAGAAGGTTTTGACCTGTGCGCCGAGTTTGGCTAGCGTCGTCGGGCAATAAAAGCGCTTTGGATTGGTGTTTCGGTGAATCTCAAGGAACTGTCGCATATGCTCGGGCTGAGCCAGACCACGGTGAGCCGTGCGTTGAACGGCTATCCCGAGGTCAGTGAGGCGACGCGTGAACGGGTGATTGCCGCAGCGCAAACGCACAACTACCGGCCCAACCTGCGCGCCCAGGGGCTGGCGACCGGACACTCGCGCTGTATCGGGCATGTGATTTCGGCAAAAAACTCGGTTGAGACTGTGAACCCGATCTTTGGCGACTTCATGTCCGGGGCGGGCGAGGCCTATGCGCGTCACGGGTACGAGATGATGTTGACGCGGGTGCATGCGGACGGCGAAGCGGACGCCTACCGCAATCTCAAGGCGCGGGGATCCGTTGATGGCGTGGTCGTTCACGCCCCGTGCATGAATGACCCACGCTTGCCGGTCCTGCACGAGATTGGCCTGCCGTTCGTGGTGCACGGTCGGGCCAGCGGGACGACAACGCCATATGACTGGCTCGACGTGAACAACCGTCGCGCGTTCGACGATGCGGCCCGGTTTCTGTTGAACCTCGGGCACCGGCGCATCGCGCTGATCAACGGGCATGAGGAAATGGATTTCGCCATTCGCCGGCGCGCGGGGTTCGAGGCGGCGATGCAGGCGGCGGGGGTCGGGATTGATCCAGACCTGATGGTGTCTGGTGAGATGACGGAAGGGCACGGGTATTCCAACGCCCTGCACATGCTCGACCGCGATGCGCCGCCGACGGCCTTTCTGACGTCATCAATCATCAGCGCCTTGGGCATCCGGCGTGCGCTCGATGCGCGCGGCTTGCGCGTGGGTGTGGACGTGAGCATTGTCACCTTTGACGATTGCCTGAGCTATCTCAGCAACGGCACCGACGTGCCCGTATTCACCGCCGCGCGGTCGTCCGTCCGGGCGGCGGGTGCGGCATTGGCCGAAATGCTGATCGACCGGATCAAGGCGCCCGACGCACCGCCCGCCACCTGCCTGTGGGAGGCGGAATTTGTCGAAGGCGCGTCAACGGGACCGTGCCCGATCTGAGGTCTGCGTGCCTAGGGCATCCACGTCCGGGGATCGACGGCCTGACCGGTGCGGATGCTTTCCTGTGCCGCGATCCCGAGCGCAACAGCGGCCCAACCATCGGCCAGCGACACCTCGGGCGCATGGCGTATCCCGCGCACCAGTTCCGCGAATTTCTGATGCTGGTAGTAGGTCGATCCGTTGTGATCCCCGGCCTCCAGCAGGGCGGCATCGACGGGGATGTCATGGGTAACCGGGCCCTTGGGCGAGCGGGGGCTGGTGACCAGTTTCGCAATCGGTGCCGCCCCCATATGCGCGGGCCAAAACCGCCCCGGACCAGGAACAAAGGCTTCGATCTTGCCGGTGGGTCCGACGGCTGACAATTCTTCCTGATACGTGCTGCCTTCGGCGAACATGCACAGTTCCAGCATCGCGCGCGCGCCGTTCTCAAAATCGACCAACGCGTACCCGGCGTCGATGATGTCGGGGGTTTCGCCGCCATATTGCTCATCGCGGTGGTTGTTGACCTGCGCACCCGACGCCATCACGCGCACCGGCTCGGACCCGATGGCGAGCCGCATCAGGTCAAAGAAGTGGCAGCATTTTTCTACAAATGTCCCACCGGTGTAGCGGTTGAACCGGTTCCAGTCGCCGACCTTTTCCAGGAATGGAAAGCGGTGCTCGCGGATGCTGAACTGTGAAATGCCTCCCGTTGCGGCATCGGCGCGGGACAGGAATGCATCAATCACAGGCATGTATCTGTATTCCATCGCGACCCAGACCGGCGCGGGATATGCGTCGCGGAAAGCGGCAAGGGCTGCGGTGCTGTCCGGATCGGTAAAGAGCGGCTTTTCCACCAGCAGGGGCAGCGGGCGCGTCGCGGCAATCTCCTGCATCTGTTCGAGGTGCAGAAAGTTGGGGCTGACGATCAAAAGGCAATCCAGATCATCCACCGCCAGCAGGTCGCCCAGGGACGTGGCCACCCGCGCCTGGGGCGCCAGCACCGAGGCTGCTGCCGCCATATCTTGATCCGGTTCAAAGAACGCGCCGACCACGCACGCATCCAGGAGCGCGATGTTGCGCATGTGCTCCTGCCCCATCATGCCGCACCCGATAATGCCGTAGCGGACCTGCTCTGCCATTGTGGCGTTCCTTACTTCAGTCGTTGCACATAGACCGCGCTGCCGGGATCGAACCAGGTGCGCGAGAATTCGATTGGGGTCTGGGTATCTGCCCAGCTCAGCCGTTCAACATACCCTGCCGTATCGCCGGAGCGCAGGGGGAAAGCGTCCGGCGACCATGGCGGGGCAGGGGCGATGGACACGCGGTCTTCGGCGCGGCTGATCCACAGGCCCAGTTCCTTGCGATACGTGGCGTAGAGCGATTCGGACATGGCGGTTTCCTGAATGATCCCGGCGTCCGCATCGAGCCAGATTTCCTCGACCGCGATAATTGTGTCAGTCAGGGACCGCAAACGCCGGATGCGGGTCGCGCGCGCGGACGTCCCGAATGCGGGCAGATCACGCGGCTTGTCCATCAGATGCAGGTCCAGAAGACGCGCCCGCGGCAATCCGCCACCGTCCAGCAATTCGAGCCGGAACATCGCATAGACCGTGCCCGTATCACCGCCCGCCCGGACATAGTTTCCCGACCCCTGCACCCGTTCGATCAACCCTTTTTCGGCCATGCTGGCCAGCGCCTTGCGCAATGTGCCGACGCTCACGCCCAGTTCCTGCGCCATGTCCCGCTCCGGGGCCAGCCGCGCGCCATCGACCAGGCGACCCGCCACGATATCACGGGTCAAAAGCTCTGCGATCTGCACATAGATCGGCAGCGCATGTGGGGAGGGCGGGGTGTCGGACACGTTGCAGTCAGCACACAGGCTAGAGAAATTGATACACCATTGATCTACATCAATGCTGGTGATACGCAAGACCCAAGTGACCGCAGGACCGAAAGACCAGCCGCAATGACAGTAGTCCCCATCACCTCCCCTGATCTTGATGCCGCCGAGGTGTCGTGGTTTTCGGCGTTGTGCTCGGACGATTATCAGTTTTTGGGTGTGCCGGATGGCAACCTGCGGTCGTCCTGGGCGCATTGTTCCGACATCGTGCGCGAGGCCGAAGCGCAGGGGTTCCGCAACATCCTTTGCCCGTCGTCATACCAGGTGGGGCAGGACACCTTGTCCTTTGTCGCAGGGTGTGCGCCGATCACGGACAAGATCAACCTGCTGGCTGCTGTCCGGTGCGGTGAGATGCAGCCCATCATGCTGGCCCGCACGATCGCCACACTTGATCACATGCTCGAAGGGCGGCTGACGGTGAACATCATCTCGTCCGATTTTCCGGGCGAAAAGGCCGACAGCGGTTTTCGCTATCAGAGGTCCCGTGAAGTGGTCGAAATCCTAAAACAGGCGTGGACGCAGGATGAGATCAACTACCAGGGTGAGGTCTACAATTTCGAAGGGCTGACCACAGATCCGGCGCGGCCCTATCAGACGGGCGGGCCGCTTCTTTATTTCGGGGGCTATTCGCCCGCGGCGCTGGACCTGTGTGGTCAGCATTGCGACGTCTACCTGATGTGGCCCGAACCCAAGGACAACATCGCGCAACGGATGCGCGATGTGCATGCGGTTGCGGAAAAATACGACCGCACGCTGGATTACGGTCTGCGCGTGCACATGATCGTGCGCGACACTGAGGTCGAGGCACGCGAATACGCCGATTACATCGTGTCCAAGCTGGACGACGAATATGGCCAGTTGATCCGAGACCGCGCGCTTGACAGCACGTCCCTGGGTGTGGCGCATCAGGCCAAGGCGCGGGAATTGGCGGACAAGTTCGGCTATGTCGAACCGGGCCTCTGGACCGGCGTGGGGCGGGCGCGGTCCGGTTGCGGTGCCGCACTGGTCGGCTCCACCGATCAGGTCATGTCGAAAATCGAAGACTATCAGAAGATGGGCATTCGTGCGTTCATCTTCTCAGGCTATCCCCATCTCGAAGAGGCCAAGCATTTCGGCGCGCGCGTCATGCCGCACTTGAAAACGTGTTCGTTGCCCCATGCTTATGGCCGGGTGCCCGCCGCGGCACCTGCAACACCCCTCGCCGCAGGAGAGCGCCGCTAATGGATCGCGTAAAACTCGCCCCCAATTTCGAAATGTCCCGGATTGTCTACGGCATGTGGCGTCTTGGTGATGATGACGACACGTCCACGGCCCACGTGCAGGCCAAGATTGGCGCGTGCCTCGATCAGGGCATCACGACCTTTGACCAGGCTGACATTTACGGCGGCTACATCGCAGAGGCGATCCTCGGTGAGGCGCTCAAGGCCGATACCGGGCTGCGGTCCAAGATGGAGATCGTGACCAAGTGCGATATCGTGGCACCCATCGGGCGGTATGCCGATGCGCCGGTCAAATATTACGACACGAGCCGCGCGCATATCATGCAGTCGGTGGACAACTCGCTGCGCGATATGGCCATTGATCATATCGACCTGCTGCTGATCCACCGCCCCGATCCGCTGATGGACCACTTTGAAACCGGCGCGGCGCTGGATGATCTGGTGGCCTCTGGCAAAGTGGGGCAGGTCGGTGTGTCGAACTTCCGCACATGGGACTGGGAACTGCTGCAATCGGTGATGAAAACGCCGCTGGTCACCAATCAGATCGAAATTTCCCTCAGCGAAATCAGCGCGTTCACGGACGGCTCGCTGGCCTTTCACCAGCGCAAGAACCAGCGGGTGATGGCCTGGTCGCCCTTGGGCGGCGGCGATCTGATGACCGGGTCTGGCGCGGTGCAGGATGTGCTGGATGACATCGTCGCGGCACAAGGCGTGGACCGGGCAGCGGTCGCGACGGCCTTCCTGCTGGCGCATCCGGCGGGGATCATTCCCGTCATGGGCACCAACAACATCGACCGCATCCGCCGCATATCAGAGGCCATGCGCGTCCATATTGATCGCCCCACCTGGTTCCGCCTCTATGAGGCCGCACTTGGGCATGAGGTGGCCTGATGAACATGCAGACGCAGAACCAACCCACCGTCTTTTCACCCGACGCCGACAGCACGCGCCAGCTGCGCAATGCGTTTGGCAAATTCGCCACTGGCGTGACCCTGATCACGGCGCCAAGCGCGGACGGCCCGGTCGCAATCGTCGCCAACAGCTTTTCCTCGGTGTCGCTCGACCCGGCCTTGGTGCTGTGGTCGGTGGACAAGGGTGCGCGGCGCTATCCCTATTTCGGTGCGGCCGATCACTACGCCATTCACGTGCTTGCGGTAGAGCAGGGGGATCTGTGCCAGTTGGCGGCGCGGGATGCGCATGTGCTGGACCAACATCCGCACGAGATCAACACCGACGGCGTGCCGTTGATTGAGCATTGCCTTGCGCGGTTCGAATGCCGCAAGGTGGCTGAACACGAAGCGGGCGATCACGTCATCATCGTCGGCCAGGTGCAGCGCACCCAAATGCGCGACGGGAAACCGTTGACCTTTTTCGCCGGCCAGTTCGGCAGCGTCGACTAGGACGCCAAGACCCGCCCGCGGGGTGAAAGCGGAAAATGGGCCACGGCAGAACAAACTGCCGGGCGACCGACAAAGGGAGGGCCCGACATGGGCTTGTTACTGACGGTGCTTGCACCGCTCAGCTGGGTGAACGGGCTGCTGCTCAAGATCGGGCGCGGCATCGGCATCGTGGCGATCGCGGCCATGGTGCTGGCGATCCTGATCCAGGTGGTCGCCCGCTATGTGTTCAACAACGCCCTTCCCTGGCCTGACGAGGCCGCGCGGTTCTGCATGTTGTGGATGACGGGCCTGATGGCCCCGACGGCGTTCCGGCGCGGCGGGTTTGTGGCGCTGGACATGATTTCCGGCGTGCTGCCCCGCGGTGTTGCCGCGCTGCTTGGTCTGGTCCTGCTGCTCATCTCCCTTGGCATCCTGCTGGTGGCGCTGCCGATTGGCTATGCCGAGGTGACGGGGTTCGGGGGCCGTTTTGCCACTGCGTCGCTTTACCTGCCGACCTTTGACGGATGGTTCCGGGTGCCGCGCAGCTGGATGATGCTGTCGCTGCTTGTGGGTGTGGCCCTGCTGCTGCTGGTCAATATGGAATTGATCCTGCGCAAACTGGTCGAGCTGATGGGCGGCGGCGACCGCCTGCCCGACCTTGATCTGGGCGACATGGCCGCGGGGAGCGAATGACATGCTGATCTGGTTCCTGCCGCTCTTTTTGTTGTTCCTGCTTATCGGTTTGCCGGTCTTCTTTGGCCTGCTCGCGGCCCCCGGTATCCTGCTGTACCTCAACGGGCAGGAGCGTGACATTACCCTGCTGTATCGCAATGTTTACAACGGGATGGACAGCTTTCCGCTGATGGCGATCCCGTTCTTCATGCTCGCCGGCGAGTTGATGAACAAAGGCGGGATCACGATCCGCCTTGTCCAATTCTCCCAAGCGTTGATGGGGCATTTGCGCGGCGGCCTTGCGCAGGTAAACGTGCTGTCGTCGATCCTCTTTGCGGGCCTGTCGGGTTCTGCGGTGGCGGACACCTCTGCGCTTGGCTCGATGCTGGTGCCCGCGATGGAGAAGGAGGGGTACACCCGCCGTTACGCCGCCGCGATTACCGCTGCCAGTTCCGTGATCGGGCCGATCATCCCGCCGTCGGGCATCATGATCATCTATGCTTACGTGATGGGTGAAAGTGTCGCCGCGCTGTTTCTGGCCGGGATCGTGCCCGGGGTCCTCGTCGGCATCGGCCTGATGGTGATGATCCGGCTGACCGCGGACCACTACGATCTGCCTGCGGCGCACAAGGTGGAATTCGACGGCGTCGAATTGGGCGCGCTCGAACGCTGGGTGTCGTTCATCCTCGTGCGTCTCAACATCGGCCTTTTGCTGTGGGCCTTCCTGCCTCTGGGCGAGACATCGGCGTTGATGCTGTGGGGCACGTTCGTGGCAGCGGTTCTGGTGGCCCATGCCCTGATGCTGGCCCTGCGCACACAGGTCAGTTCCGAATTCCGCACGATCTGCAAGCGCGCGATCGTGCCGCTGCAGACGCCGGTTCTGATCCTTGGTGGTATTCTCGGGGGCGTGTTCACCCCGACCGAAGCCGCCGCAGTCGCCGTGGCCTATGCGGTCTTTGTGGCGTTCTTTGTGCTGCGGACCATGTCGCTGAAGGACCTGCCCGACATTCTGAGCCGCGCGGGCCTGACCTCTGCCGTGGTACTGCTGCTGGTGGGCGCGGCGCTTGCGTTCAAGACGGTTGTGTCGCTCAGCTATGCGCCGCAGATCCTGGCCGATTTCATCCTGACCCTGTCGGAAAACCCGCTGGTCTTGTTGTTCCTGATCAACCTGCTGTTGTTCATCGTCGGCATGTTCCTGGATGCGGGGCCCGCGATCATCATCCTTGGACCCATCCTGGGGCCGATCTTTGTCGATCTGGGTGTCGATCCGATCCACTTTGCCATCATCATGAGCGTGAACCTGACCGTTGGCCTTGCCACGCCGCCCATGGGGCTGGTGCTGTTTGTCGCCGCCGCTGTCAGCCGTGAAAAGGTTGAAACCATCGCGCGCGCCATCCTGCCTTTCCTGGCCATCGAGATCGCGGTGATCTTTTTGATCACCTACGTCCCGGCCATTTCCATGACGATCCCCCGCCTGACGGGGTTCGCCAATTGACCAAAGCAAACAGGGAGAAGTCTATGCTCAAAGGTCTCAGCAAACTGGCGCTTGCCGCCACACTCACCGTCGGGGGCGCTATGGCGGCCTATGCCGATGGCCACGCGGCGGAGTACACAATCCGTGCCACCGCGAACTCCAACACCAATGACGAAGATTATGACGGCCTCGTGGTGTTCAAGAACTATGTCGAAGCGGCCTCCAACGGCGCTATCGCGGTTGAGCTGTTCATCGGCACGCAGCTGTGCTCGAACGGCGCTGAATGCCTGCAAGGCGTGGCAGACGGTTCGATCGACGTGTACATCTCCACGTCGGGCGGTGCCTCGGGCATTTTCCCGTATGTTCAGGTGCTTGATCTGCCCTACCTGATGGCAGACGACCGCATTGCGGAACATGTGCTGCAGGGTGATTTCGTGCGCACGATGCGTGATATGGCGCTGGAAGATTCCGGTGGTGCGATCCGCCTGATGACCATCGGCAACACGGGCGGCTGGCGCAACTTTGCCAACACGCAGCGCCGTGTGGCAGAGCCGACCGACATGGAAGGCCTGAAGATCCGCACCGTGGTCGCCGACCTGCCGCAGGAACTGGTCAAGGCCCTCGGCGCATCGCCCACCCCGATCCCGTGGCCCGAGCTGTTCACATCGTTCCAGACCGGTGTGGTTGAGGGTTCGAAAAACGGCATCACCGACATCATGGGCATGAAATTCCCGGATGCTGGTCTGCAATATGTCACGCTGGACGGTCACGCCTACATGGGCGCGCTGTGGTGGATGAGCAACGAGAACTTCATGGCGATGCCCGAAGACATGCGCCGCGTGGTCGTTGACGGGTTCTATGCGCTGCAACAGGCGACATTTGCATCGCCCAAGCGCAAGTCGATCCAGGCCTATGAGGACTTTGTCGCCGGTGGCGGTGATCTCTATGTGCCCACACCTGCGCAAAAGGCAGCCTTTGCCGAAGCGGCCGCCCCTGTGAACGATTGGTTCACGGCGAACGTGGCCCGCGGGGATGAAATCCTGTCGGCACTGCAGGAAGCGGTTGCTGCGGCAGAGGCCGACGTGAACGCGGCACGTGAGGCTGACCTGAACTAAGACAGTCATTTAAACTGTTCCGGTACGGGCCGCTCCCACGGGGGGCGGCCCGTTTTGTTTTGCGCGGCAATTCGCGATATGCGAGTATCTCCACCAATATTTTGACCGAAAGCGCTTTTTCCAATGAAACATCTCGCCTTTGTTTTTCTGTGTTTCCTTGCGGCCTGTGGAAGGGTTGATTTTGAAAATGCAGAACCCGGCCTGCTCAGAGGCGATGCCTTATTGCTTTGGGTGGGATCGGGTGAGAATTCTCGCTTGGGCAATGGGCGGTTTCTCTACGTTCCCGTCGGGGATCGTGCGTTGCAATTCCAGCGCCCAAGCCAGGATGATCCTTCGAAATCCATCGTCATCCGGCCAGAGGCGTTTTACACTGACGGTGGATCAATTCCGCGGATTGTGCAGGCCTTTCCGGGGTTTGCCGCATGGGGGTATGGACCCGCCTATGTAATCCACGATTGGGTGTTCGTGGCGCGTAAGTGCCTGAACACGGACCGACGCGCCGGCACGGATACGGCGTCAGCGGAAATGAAGAAAATCGCCGCTCTGACCTTTCAGGACAGCGCCGACCTGCTGGCCGAGGCAATCAAGACGCTTGAGGCCGGATTTGATGTACCGGAAAATGGTACGGGTGGTACGATTTCGTCCACAACCGCAGGACCATTTTCGTTACGGCTCTGGCGTGATACGGGGCCATGCGTTGATCGGATCGATCCAGCGCATCAGGCGTTTATCGATCAATTGAACCGTCCGACAAAATCTGTGGGTCGCATCGGTGTGCAATCGGTTGGTCGATCAAGCCAGGTCGTTCTTGAAAATGGAGATACGATTGAGATCGTTGACTTTATCTCAATCAACTGAGGCCACGCGATTGTCAGCGAAAATGCACATTGCATCTCTTCCCAACCGCCCAAACCCCTGCCAAACTCAGCGGAACGGATACATCCACACCTTGTAGTCAGCGACCAGAATATGCGCCCGATTGATCTCTTCCTGCGTCATTTTCTTGACCACCTCTTCCAGCGAAATCGCCGCGTCGGGATCGCCGCCGATGGCGCTGAGCGTGTACCACATATAGGCGCGCACGAGGTCCGGGGCGGGCATGCCGCGCCCGACTTCGTAATACCAGCCGACACCGGATTGCGCGCCGGGGTGCCCTTTCATGGAGCTGCGCAGATACCACTCGAACGCCCGCTCATCGTCGCGCTCCACCCCGAGGCCAAGGGCGTACATCACCCCGATCAATTCCTCGGCATCCGCGTTGCCCGACCGCGCCGCAGGCCACAGCGCCGCGTACGCCGCTTCATAGGCGCCCGCCTCCATCAGGTCGCGCGCCTCTTCAATTTCGGCAAAGGCAGGAAGTCCCAGAAAACAAAGGGCTATGGCAAGTTTGCGCATCTGCTTCTCCTTGTGGCGGCGCCGGTTTTTGCAGAGCCGTTACCGCGTGCTTTGACCCCGGATGATTTCATCACGCCGGACCCGGCGCAAGCCAAACTGGGGCAATTGCTGTTCTATGACCGGATCCTGTCGGGCAATCGGAACATCGCCTGTTCGACCTGTCACCACCCGGATCTGGGCACCGCGGACGGGCTGAGCCTCGGGATTGGCGAGGGCGGCGAAGGCATCGGGCCAGAGCGCACCGCAGGCACGGGCGATGACCGCATCCGCAAGCGCATTCCGCGCAATGCGCCGGGCTTGTGGAACCTCGGTGCCAAGGACTTGCACGTCATGTTCCATGACGGACGGCTGAGCGTTGCGGACACCTATGAGAACGGGTTCAACTCTCCGGCCGAAGAATGGCTGCCCGAGGGGCTTGAAAACCTCCTGGCGGCGCAGGCGATATTCCCGCTGGTGGCGCAGTTCGAAATGGCGGGCAATCCCAAGGAAAACGAGGTCGCAGGCGCGGTGCACAACCGTATGGATTACGCCTGGCCAATCCTGACCGACCGGGTGCGCCACATTCCCGAATATGCCGATGCCTTTGCCGCTGCCTATGACCATATCGACGGCCCCTCGGACATCACCATTGCCGATATCGCCAATGCCTTGTCTGCGTTCATGATCTTTGAGTGGACCAGTATAGACAGCCCGTTTGACGCGCATCTGCGCGGAGAGAAAGACGCGCTGACGCCGGTGCAAAAGGCGGGGATGGACCTGTTTTACGGGGATGCGGGCTGTGTTGCGTGTCACAGCGGGCCGCTGATGTCGGATCAGGGGTTTCACGCCATCGGGCTGCCGCCCTTTGGTCCGGGGCGGACACGACGGTTCGACCCGATGGTGCGCGATGTGGGCCGTATGGGCGAAAGCGATGCGCTCGAGGATGCATATGCCTTCCGCACACCGATGCTGCGCAATGTGGAACTGACCGGGCCTTATGGGCACAACGGCGCGTACCCGACGCTTGAGGGGATCGTGCGCCACCACCTGTCGCCGCAAGAAGCGCTTGATGCGTGGGAGCCCCGGCTTGCCGCGTTACCGGATGTGCCGTGGCTGGAGTCGATTGATTTCATGGTCTGGCAGGACAGTCGCGAAATGGCGCGCCAGCGCGCGACGGTGACACTCGCCCCGCAGGCGCTGTCTGATGCAGAGGTCGATGCCATCGTGGCCTTCCTCGGGGCGTTGACCGGTGCCTCAGCGCGTACGGGCCTTTTTGGCATCCCCGAAACCGTGCCCAGCGGTCTGCCGGTGGATCACGCGATGGATCCCTAACGCCCTTTCCAGACGGGATCCCGTTTTTCGGCAAAGGCGCGCGCGCCTTCGAGCTGATCCTCGGAGCGGTACAGCGTTTCGACCGATGCCAGCTTGCTCTGCGTGATACGGCTCATCGCGTCCTGGAATTTGCTGTCTTCGGCGTCGCGCACGATCTCCTTGATTGCGGCATAGACGAGCGGCGGGCCGGACGCGATCAGCTCGGCCAGTTCCCAGGTGCGGGTCATCAGGTCGGCGCGTGGCACCACCTCGTTCACAAGACCCCAGCGATGCGCTTCCTCCGCGTCGAACCACCGCCCGGTCAGCAGCAACTCCATCGCGATGTGATAGGGGATGCGTTTGGGCAGCTTGACACTTGCCGCGTCCGCCACCGTCCCCGACCGGATTTCCGGCAGCGCAAAGCTGGCGTGGTCCGCCGCGAGGATCATGTCCGCGCTCAGCGCCAGCTCCAGACCGCCGCCACAGGCAATTCCGTTCACGGCGGCAATCACCGGCTTGTTCAGCCCGCGCAGCTCCTGCAACCCGCCAAATCCACCCACGCCGTAATCGCCATCGACCGCGTCCCCGTCCGCAGCCGCCTTGAGGTCCCAGCCCGGCGAAAAGAATTTGTCGCCCGCGCCTGTGATGATCGCAACCCGCAGGTCAGGATCATCGCGAAAGGCCAGAAACGTCTCACCCATGATGCGGCTCGTGGCGAGGTCGATGGCGTTGGCCTTGGGCCGGTCCAGCGTCACCTCAAGGATGGTGCCGTGCGTGCGGGTCTTGATCGGGCTGTCTGTCATGCGGGGTCCGTTCATATGGAAAGGGGCGAGGGTTGTTGCATCATGAGCCAAGACGGATCAGCGCGTCCACTGCAACGGCGCGGTCCGGTGTGCAGAGCAGGGGGTTGATCTCGACCTCTGCCAAAGTGCTTGCGTTGGCCGCGACATAGGCTTGCACGGCCATGACTGCGGAGACGATGGACGGAATGTCGGCCGCGGGCTTGCCGCGATAGCCGTGCAGCACCGGTGCCATGCGCAATCTGTCCAAAGCCGCCACCACGCTGTCTTCGGTCACGGGTAAGAGCATGGATACCGTGTCACGCAGGAGTTCCGTCAGAACGCCGCCCGCACCCAGTGTCAGGACAAAGCCATGCGCCGGATCGCGCGTCACTCCGATCAGCAATTCGGTCACCGCATCGCCGATCATCTCTTCGATCAGCACGGTGGGTGTGCCGATCCGGGCCGCAACCTGTGCTGCGTCTTCCGGCAAAACGCCCAGCCGGACAGCTCCGGCTTCAGTCTTGTGGGCGAGGCCTTCGCCCTTGATGGCGAGCGGGGTGGAAAAGGCGCTGACATGCGACGCCACCGCCCGGGCATCACAGCTGACGCTGTGCGGCACATGCACGCCGTGCGCCGCCAACGCGGTCTTGGCGTCCGCCTCGCTCAACACCATGTCTGCCGTAATCTCTGGCGCGGGCAAGACACGCTGCGGATTCGGCGGGGCAATACGCGCGGCAGCCTCGGCAGCGGCAAGCGCTTCGTCCAATCCGCAAAACGGCACGACGCCCGCATCCATCAATTGCGCGGCCACGTCTTCGGGCATCAACTCGGGCAGGCTTGCCGCCACACCAAAGGGGCGGCCTGTCGCCGCGCGCGCGGCAATCGCGGCCTCCACGGTGCATTCCCAATCGCTCGGGTCGGTGCGCGGATAATCCACGACCGACACCGTCATGTCGATGCCCGATCCGGTCATCGCAGCCCAGGCTTGCGCCATCCGCTCCGTATCGCGCCAGATATATGTGTGGTAATCCAACGGGTTGCTCAACGCGACCATGTGACCAAGCGCTGTGTGCAGCCCAGCCTTCTGATCCTCCGTCAGCGCCGGAAACGTCAGATCGCGCCCAACGCCCATATCCGCCACAAGGCTCGCCTCCCCCCGGAACAGCTGATCGACGCAACGCGGTTGCCCGTGAGCGCACCCGCACAATGCAAAAGCTTCAGCGTCTCGAGAAATGCGGGCAGGGTGGCCAGACGCGGGATACCCAAGCGCCGCAAAAGCGCATCCGCACCCGCATCCGATCCGGCAAGAGAGGCCGTGTGCGACACCGTGGCGGCCTGCGCCTGATCGGATGCGCCCACCTTGATTGCAATGACAGGAACGCCGCGCGCATGTGCGGCCGCTGCCACGTCCTCCCATGCAGAGACATCGCCGAACCCTTCGATATGCACACCAATGGCCGTCACACGCCGATCCTCAAGCAGCGCCATGGCCAGCTGCGCCTGGCTTGTCTGCGCCATGTTTCCGCACGTGACCACATAGGCAATCGGCACCCCGCGCTGCTGCATGGTCAGGTTGATGGCGATGTTGGAACTCTGCGTCAGGATGGCCACGCCCCGGTCCACAGCGGCGCAGCCATGCTGATCCGGCCACAAAAGCGCACCGTCCAACGCGTTGATAAAGCCATAGCAATTTGGCCCGAGGATCGGCATGTCACCTGCGGCAGTGACCAACGCCTGTTGCAAGTCTCCGGCCGCGCCGTCCTCTGCCTCCGCCTCGGCAAAGCCAGAGGCAAAGCACACAGCCCCCCCTGCACCCATCTGCGCCAGGGCACGGACAACCGCCACGGTGGCATGGCGGTTCACGCCGACAAACACCGCATCCGGCGCGCCGGGCAAATCCTCGACCGACGGAAATGCCCCATGCCCACCGATCTCCATCGCCTTCGGGTGCACGGGCCAAATCGCGCCCACAAACCCAAAGCGTTCGGCCTGCCGGATGACCGACAGACACCACGCCCCACCCCCGACAACTGCGATGGTCTTCGGGCGCAACAGACGCGTCAGAGGCGCAGCTGCCTGTTTCTTCTGGCCGGAAATACCACGGGGGGTCTGGGGGGCTGGCCCCCCGGGTCCGTCGGATGCGCCATGCGCATTCGAAACCATCTCAGGCGCCCAACGGCCGCAGCAGGTCGCGGCTGATGATATGGCGCTGGATCTCCGATGTGCCGTCCCAGATGCGCTCGACCCGCGCATCCCGCCAGAACCGCTCGATCGGGAAATCATCCATCAACCCCATGCCGCCATAGATCTGCAAGGTCGTGTCCGTCACCCGCGCCAGCATCTCGGACGCATAGAGCTTTGCCGATGCAATCTCGCGGTTGGCAGGCAGCGCCTCATCCAGCCGCCACGCCGCCGCCAGCGTCAGCCAGTCGGCGGCGTCGATCTCCGTGACCATATCCGCGATCTGAAACCCGACGCCCTGAAATTTGCCGATGGGTTGGCCGAACTGCTTGCGCTCTGCCGCATAGTGCAGCGCATAGTCAAAGCACCGGCGCGCGCGCCCCACCGAAAACGCCGCCACGGTCAGCCGCGTGGCATAAAGCCATTCGTTCATCACCGCAAAACCGCCATCCACCTCGCCCAGCACCTGCGCATCCGGCAGGCGGCAATCGGTGAAATCGAGGATACAGTTCTTGTAGCCGCGGTGACTGACCGAGGCATAACCATCGCGCACCTCGAACCCCGGCGTGCCGCGATCCACAAGGAACGTGGTGATGCGCTTTTTGGGGCCTTTGGGTGTGTCGTCCACACCCGTCGCAATGAAAACGATAAAGAAATCAGCGTGCTCTGCGCCCGAGATAAAGTGTTTGGAGCCGTTGATGACCCAATCGCCACCTTCCCGCACGGCCGTGCATTTCATGCCCCGGACATCTGATCCGGCATCCGGTTCGGTCATGGCCAGCGCGTCCATCCGCTCGCCCCGTACGGCGGGCAGCAGATAGCGTTCGCGCTGTTCGGGATTGCAGGCCATCAGGATATTCTGCGGCCGGCCAAAGAAATGCGTGAGCGCCATGGATCCGCGCCCCAACTCGCGCTCGACAAGCGTGAAATCCAGGTGGCTCAGCCCCGCGCCGCCCACCTCCTCAGGGAAGTTGCAGGCGTAAAATCCCATATCGAGGACCTTGCGCTTGATCTCCTCGCCCAGCTCATGCGGCACCTGACCCGTCCGCTCGACCTCGGCCTCATGGGGATAGATCTCGTTCTCCACGAAACTGCGCACGGTCGAGACGATCATCTCCTGCTCCTGGCTCAATCCGAACTGCATCCTGTATTCCTCCCGTGGCCCGCCTGCATCCAAGCGCAGATCGGGCCGCGATGCGCTATCGGTTTGCGACTTTTTCGGCGTCGTTATCGGTGTTTACGTACCTTGCGCGGCTTGCCCCGCCGCGCGGATTGCGCTGAGGGACATGCGCGGCGTCAGTGCTTCGGCTGAGATCGCGAGGTCCAGCACCGCGCCATTGGGCGCGGCCAGCGCGCGTTCGAATGCGGTGGCGAAATCCTCGGTGCGTTCAACGCGTTCGCCGTGAAACCCGTAAGCCTTTGCCAGCGCTGCGAAATCGGGGCTGACCATTTCGGTGCCCGACACGCGGGCGGGGTAGTGGCGTTCCTGATGCGCGCGGATTGTGCCGTAAATGCCGTTGTTGAGGATCAGCACAATGGGACAAGCCCCCGCTTGCCGCGCGCTGGCCAGTTCCTGTCCCGTCATCTGAAAATCCCCGTCACCGGCAAAGCACACAACGCAGCGTTCCGGTGCGGCCAGTTTGGCCGCAATGGCCGCAGGTACGCCGTATCCCATCGCACCCGATTGCGGGGCGAGCAGCCTGTGTCCGGGGCCAAAGCAGAAGTGCTTGTTGGGCCAGATCGCGAAATTACCGGCCCCGTTGGTCAGGATCGCATTGCCCGGCAGGACATCCTGCAGATGGGCCATGACGGCGGCCATGTCGACGGGCGAAGGCTGGACCGGGGCGGTCAAACCGGCCTCGTAGGCCGCGCGGCCTTCGGCGCGCCATTCGGACCATGCGCCGTGCAGAGGTCCGAGTTCGGCGAGCGCTTGCGCCGCCGCATTCGGGTCGGCATGCAAGCCGAGGGCGGGCTGATAGACTTTGCCCAGCTCGGCGTCCGAGGCGTGGATGTGGATCAGCTTTTGCTGCGGGGCGGGGACGTCCATCACCGTGTAGCCGTCGGTTGAATTTTCACCGAACCGCGCCCCGAGGGCGAGGATCACGTCGGCCTCCGTGATCATGCGCCGGACCCAGGGCACCATGCCCACACCGGCCTCACCCACAAAGCAGGGGGAGCGATTGTCGAACTGGTCCTGATAGCGGAACACGGCGGCCACGGGGATGTCCGAGCCTTCGGCAAAATGCTGGAGCGCGGCGCGTCCCGCACCGCTCCAGTGGCTGCCGGCGTAGAGGATCAGGGGGCGTTCGGCACCGCGCAACATGTCGTGCGCGGCGCGCAGCGCGCCCGGTGCCGGGTGTGGCGCGTGGACGGGCGCTTGGGCTTGCAGCGGAGCGGCGTCGGTGCGCGTGGTCAGCATGTCTTCGGGCAGGGCGACGACGACGGGACCGGGGCGGCCCGTGGTCGCCGTGGTCCACGCACGCGCGATGATTTCGGGGATGCGATCGGCGGCGTCTATTTCGACGGCCCATTTCGCCATGGGGCCGAAAACCGCTTTGTAATCAAGCTCCTGAAAGGCTTCGCGGCCCTTCATATGGGTGGCGACCTGACCCACCAGCAGGATCATCGGGCTGCTGTCCTGCATCGCGGTGTGCACGCCGATGGAGGCATTGGTCGCACCGGGGCCGCGGGTCACCATGCAGATGCCGGGCTGACCCGTCAGCTTGCCCCAGGCGGCGGCCATGAAGGCAGCACCACCTTCTTGGCGGCACAGCACAAAATCGAGGGTGCCGCCCGTGTCATGCAGCGCGTCGAGCACGGCGAGGTAGCTTTCGCCCGGCACGCCGAAGGCTTTGGTGGCGCCGAGATTGCGCAGGCACTCGACCAGCAGATGTCCACCCAGTTTTGGCATGTGATCCCTCTCTGTTTGGTACAGTTGTGCGCGGCTGTGCAGCAGATGCAAGGGGGGCGCATCCTTGCGGGCCGGCCCTTCGGGGAGGATTTTTTGGAACAGAGACGGGGCTGCGGTCCGCCTAGCGGATCGTGCGGTCCGCTTTCCAGTTTTCCCAGGCTGTTGCGGAGCCGTTGAAGGCGTTGATGTCGATGTCACCGGGTGTGCCGGGCAGGGTGCCGGTGGCGGTGTATTGCCAGAAGCGCCAGGGCTGGCCTGGATAGGCCTGTGCCGGGGTTTTGGCGGTGGTGCGCAGCCAGAATTCGTAGCCCTGCAAACGGTTTAGCTCGGCGTCCTTGTAGAAGCCCGGGGTGGTATAGATCAGGGGGCGCTGACCGAAATGCGCCTCGACCTGGGTCAGCCATGCCAGCATTTCCGCACGGATGGTGGCGGCGTCGGGGCGGCGTTGGCAGGTGGGGGAGAAGGGGTTCCATTCCATGTCGAGCACGGGCGGCAGGCTGCCACGGGTGCGGGGGACGTTGCGGATGAACCATGCGGCCTGCACCTCTGGTGCGGTGCAGAAATAGTAGAAATGATATGCGCCCCGGGCGATGCCAGCGCGGTCGGCGCCGCGCCAGTGGTCCTTGAATTTCGGATCGAGCAGGTCGCCGCCTTCGGTTGCCTTGAGAAAGACGAACTCGATCCCCACGGCCTTGGCGCGGGGCCAGTCCACAAAGGTCTGGAAGCGGGCGGCATCCATGCCGCGCACGGGGAAGCTGGTGGGTTGCCGGCCGGCGAACTGGACCGGGGCGCGGTCCCCGATGACCATCGGACCGATGGGGTAGGGTGGGGTCGGATCGCTGCAAGCCGCGAGGATCAGAAGGAGCAGGGCAGTGGCAAGGCGGGTCATTGGACGGGCTCCGGTTGAGCAGAGAAGCGTTTGGCATCAAGGGCTTGGACGGCATCAGCTGCGAGGGCAGGTGCATGGCCGAGTGTCAGGTCTGCAAGAAGTTGGCTGGCGGCGGGGGCGGTTTGAAAGCCGTATCCGCCCTGTCCTGCGCACCAGATGAAATCCGGGGTGGCGGCATCCGGGCCGAGGACCAGCCTGCGGTCGGGTGCAAAGCTGCGCAGGCCCGCCCAGGAGGCGGTGACGCGGGTCACGGGGTCCGTGACGCACTGCATATAGCGGTCGAGCCCTTCGGCGAGGGTCATGTCGTCGGCCCAGGCGTCATGTGGTTCTGCCGGGTCTTCATCAGCGGGCGACACCAGCAGGGCACCGGCGTCCGGTTTGGCGTACCACGCCTCGCCCACGCCGAACATCATGGGCCAGCGGGTCACGTCACGACCGCCCGGTGCGGGGATGCGGGCCATGGACCGGCGCAGCGGCGTGAGGCCAATCGGGCGCACACCAGCCATCCGGGCAACGACATCCGCCCATGCGCCCGCCGCGTTAACGATCCGTTTACCATCGAACGCACCGGCGGTGGTGTCTACACGCCATCCGGGGTGGATGGCGGTGACGCGGGCGTTGGTCACGATCTGACCGCCGTTGGCGCGGATGGTGCGTGCAAAATCCTGCAGCATCCGGTCGGTATCAATATCCTGCGCATCGGCGTGATACGCCGCGCGGGTTACGGTGTCGTTAAGGATGGGGACGTGGGCGCGGGCGGCGTCCATCGTGATCTCGGTCAGGCCCATGTCGCTGCAATCGGCCTCAAACGCGGCATCTTCCCCGGCGCGTCCCAGCAGCAGGAGGCCGCGGGGGCTGAGGTAGGGCTGGTGAAATGCGGCGCTGGCGCGGTTGAGCGCGCGCACGGCGGGCAGGCCGTAATTCTGTTCAAACAGCGCGGCAGAGCGCCCTGAGGCGTGGTAGCCAAGGGCGGTTTCGGCCTCCAGCACGGTCACTTGCGCGTGCGGCGCAAGCCGTGCCGCGGCAGACAGACCCGCGATGCCGCCGCCTATGACGACAAAATCGCTCACGCCTCTTCGATCCGGTCGGTTGCGGGGGGTGGCGTGACGCTGAGCGCGGTGATCCGGGCGTAGAGGTCAGCGGTCATGTCGATGTCCGTGGCGGCAAGGGACGGGGCCAGTTGTTCCGGCGAACGGGCCGAGATGATGGGGCGGGGGCGTGCGGGGTGCGCCATGGCCCAAGCCACGGCGAGCGATGCGGGGTGGACGTCCATGTCCGCCGCCAGAGCCGCGAGATCCGCCGCCGCCTGCCGCATCCATTCGACATCATAGCGCGCGGCATAGCGGTGGTCGTCGGTCAGCCGCCCCGTGCCGCCGCCCACGTATTTGCCGGTAAGAAGCCCGCCGCCCAACGGAGAATAGGGTGCGATTTCAATGCCCTGATCCACGCAGGCGGGGAAAATCTCGACCTCGGACTGGCGTTTGACAAGGCTGTGCATGGGCTGAGCGATGTCGATGCGGATGTCGAAACTGGCCGCTATGGCCTGTGCCTTGAGGATCTGCCAGGCGGCAAAGTTCGACACGCCGATATGGCGGATTTTGCCGGCGTGTTTCAGGGTGGCAAGCGCGTCAAAGGTCTCCTGAAGCGGCGTGTCATCGTCGAACCGGTGCAGGTAGAGGATGTCGACCATGTCCATGCCCAGACGTTGCTGCGAAATGTCGAACCCTTGCAGGATGTTGGCGCGGCTGGAGCCGCCGGTATAGGCCGCCTTGGTCGCGATGATCAGGTCGTCGCGGTCGGCGCGCGCGAACTGGCCCAACAGCGTCTCCGACGCGCCGCCGGTATAGACGTGGGCGGTGTCGAAATGGGTGATCTCGGCGGCGCGGGCGGCGTGAAACATCGCCTCGCTTTGGGCGGCATCGGCGGTGCCGCCGAACTGCATCGTGCCAAAGGTCAGAGAAGAGAGCGGGGTGCCGTTGAGAGAGGTAATCATGCCCGAATTGGTGCACGCAATGCACCGTACGCGCAACGGTTAACGCGCGATGCCGGGCGAATCGGCCAATCCAGTCGTTAATGCCGACAAAACAGGGGTCACAGGGCGTGCACCCCCCGTACACAAGCTGTGCACCGGGCTGTGCACCGCTGGCATGGTTAACAAGGCGCGCGGTCGGAGGCATTACCAAAGGCTTAACGGTGGACAGGCCCGTCTCTGGCCATAGGTTTACCGTAGGCACGGGGAGGCGCATATGGCGGACGGGTTCGAGGCAATGGTCGAAGAGGCGCTGGCCTTTTTCACCAAGCTGGAGCGGAACAATTCCAAGGACTGGTTCGAGCCGCACAAGGCGCATTACAAGGATGCGATTGCGGGGCCGGCGGCGTTTTTTGCCGATCTGATGGCCGAGGATATCGCGCGGCTGACCGGCAAGGCGCATGCGCCCAAGGTGTTTCGCATCTATCGCGATGTGCGGTTTTCCAAGGACAAGACGCCGCTGAACGCGCATCTGCATGTGATGTGGTCACCGGCGGATCAGGATGCGCTGGCGCCGTCGTGGTTTTGGGGGCTGTCGCCGTCCTATTTCATCCTCGGCATGGGGGTCATGGGCCTCAAGGGGGAAACGTTGACGCGGTACCGCGCCTTTGTGGACAGCTGGGGTGACGGGCTTCGGGAGGCGTTGGACGAGGCCGAGCAGACCTGCGGCGCGCAGATCAGCGATTGGGGGCCGGAGCCGCTCAAGAAGGTGCCGAAACCTTATGATGCCGATCACCCGCATGGTGATCTGCTGCGGCGCAAGGCGCTGGCGGTGTCGGCGCCGATCGGGTCGGACTGGCGCGAGGCGGGTGTGATCAAGGCATCGCTCACGCGGGTTGAGGGGCTGCTGCCGGTCTGGCAGCAGTTTGACACGCACCTGTAACCGGTCAGCCCGCCCAGAATTCGCAGGACGCTTCGGGCAGGCGGTCGCCCAGCCAGCCGCCGCTGCGCAAGATGCCGTTGCCGTCATAGGTGGTGACATAGGCCCAATCGCCGATCCCCTCGTGGCCAAAGCTGATCGTGTCCCCTTGGGTGATCTGGCCGACGGGCCGGGCCTGTGGTCCGGGGCCGCTGCGCAAGGTGAGCGGGGCGGCGCGGTAGTTGATGCAGGCGCTTTCCAGCGCGTCGGAGATGGGCTGCGTGTCCAGTTGCAGCCGTATGGCGCGGTCGGGCAGATAGAGCTGCGTCTGGCTGGTGTCGACGCGGCATTGGTATTCCGCCTCGTAGGTGCGGATCTTGGCGACGGCGGCGGTGTCGGCCGCGCTCAGCGTCACGTCCTTGCCGGTACAGCCGGTGTTGTCGAACTGCGCCTGGCCCAGCGCGGAGCCAAAGCAGTAGCCCGCCCGGTCGATGATCAGGTTGCGGGTGAACCACCAGTCGTCACAGGCGTCGGCCAGGGCGGGGCCTGTGAGCAGGCACAGGATCAGGGTCAGTCTCATGCCCGCCAGCGTGGCGCGTGGCGCATCCGTGGTCAAGCGGTGGGTCGGTCAAAGACCGGATTGGACCAGGCGCGTTTGCCCTGCGCGTCGATGATCGTCACGCGCAGCCACGGGCTGTTGGCAAAGCGGTCGAGCGGCAGGGTCGCGGTGGTCAGCGCATCGCCGCGGGCGCAAACGGTGTCGATGCCCTGACCCTGCACGATGATCGAAATGGCGGGGGAGCAGTCGATGGTCACGCTGTCGGCGCTCCAGTGAATGGCGTGCAGGTCGGGGCCGGTCGAGCTGTAGAAATGGCCCGCCTTGAGAGCGTCGAGCAGGGCATCGGGGTCGAGCCGGTCGGCCTTGACCATGACCCACCCGCCAAACGCGTCCGGCGTGCTGAAATGCGCGTCATCCGTGGCGCAGAGCGTCAGCTGCCGCCCTTCGGTCAGCAGCTGGTCCAGCGTGTAGAAGCCGTGCGGGCGGTCGCAATCGACGGCGCAGCCGTGGTTGTAGATTTCCACCGCGTGGGCTGCGGTGATGCTGCGCGCATCTGCCGTTGTCAGGCCCGACCATTCGGGGTGCGCCACGGCGACAAAGGCACCGGCGTCGCGGGCGCGCTGGGCAATCTCCGGCCCGGTTTCCTGATCGGGCACGGGGGCAAACCCGGGTGAATTGGAAGGGGCGAAATCCGGTGGAAGGCCAACGGCGAGGATGTGCCAAAGCGCGCCGTTTTCCATGGCCCCCGAATGCAGTTCCGCTCCGAGGATGGTGGTGAAATCCTCGGTCCGGTACGCCGCGGTGTCGACAATCGGATAGTCGAAGGGCCCCACGAAATGGTCGGTGAGTGCTATGAAATCATAGCCCTCGGCGCGGTAGCGGCGGCACACCTCCGCAGGGTCAAGCGCCCCGTCGGAGCGGGTCGAATGGGTGTGCAGGTTGCCGCGGTAGAACTGGCCGGGCAGGGCAAAGATATCTGTGGGCATGGGGCATGGTCCTGATGCTGGTTTCGTGCATCTGACCTGTGCAGGGCGTGTCAGGCAAGCCCGTGTGTGGCGCAACGCGGGTTGCGGATGTGCAAAGGGCCACCGGTTGGATCACCGGCGGCCCCTCAACGCGTCAAACCGCTTGGTTACATCCAGCTGGCGGGCACATAGGCGTAGGCATCGCTGTGGGCGATGATGCGGCCAAAGCCGGGGAAGGGCAGGTGCGATCCTGCGACCAGCATATTGTCCGCCGCCATCCGGTCAAAAAGCGCCCGGCGGGATGCGGCGGCCTGTGCGGCGTCCACGTCAAAGCCAAAGCCCGTGTCGGGCAGGGCGGTTTGCAAGACCGAGCTGTGCAGGGCGTCGGCGATCATCATCAGCTGTTGGTCGCCGCCGTCGATGGCCAGAACGCTGTGTCCGGGGGTGTGGCCGGGTGCGAGTTCCAGGGTGATGCCCGGGGCCACTTCGGTCCCGCCCGCGACGGGGCGCATGCGGTCGCCATAGGCGGTGTAGACCCCCTGGGCCAGTTGGAAGAGACCGCGCGCGTCCTCGGGCGCCTGCTCCATGATGCCTTCATCGCCCCAGAACGCAACCTCCTGCTCGGCGATGACCACCTCGGCATTGGCAAAGGTCGCCGCACCGCCGGTCAGCATGCCGCCGATATGGTCGGGGTGGGCATGCGTGACGATGATCGTGTCGATGTCGTCCGTGGTCAGACCCATGGCGGTGAGCGCGTCAAAGGTGCGGCCAAAGCCGGGGCCGAGGATGTCGACCTCACCCATGCCGGCATCAATCAGGATCGTGCGGTCGTCCGATTGCAGCAGGAAGGCGGATACCGGCGCAGGCATCGCATCACCCGTGATGCCGCCCGCCGCCAGTGCGGCGTCGATCGCGGCCTGATCCGGGCCGGAAAAGAACCCCTTTTGCAGGCCCGCCATCCCGTCAAACAGGGCCGTGATCCGGTAACGGCCCAGTGGCGCGTCAAACATCGCGGGCGCGGCCTTGGGCGCAGCATGGGCCGCCGCCAGAACGGGGGCCGCGGACAGTGTGGACAGGGCCGGTGCAGCCAGCAGGCCGGTGCCAAAGGCACGACGGGAAATGGACGCCATTTGTATTCTCCTGATATATTTCGTGTACGAATTAATCTTATACGATTGTATTAAAGTCAACCCTTTCCATTCCCAATGTAAGTCACTAGCGTAAATCCGCCATGACAGATGCCAGTGCTGATACCGACCTTGCCAACCAGTTGTGTTTTGGCGCGTATTCCCTGAACCGGGCATACGGGCGCTATTATCAGGCGGCGTTCAACGAAACCGGTCTGACCTATCCGAAGCTGGTTATACTGATGGTGCTGGACGAGGCGGGGCCGCTCACGGTGTCGGAACTGTCGTCGCGCGCCGCGGTGGAGCCGAACACGCTGTCGCCGCTCCTGAAGAAGATGGCGTCGTTCGACCTGATCACCCGCAAACGGGCCGAGGAAGATGAGCGCCGCGTGGTGCTGACCATTGCGGACAAGGGGCGCGTGGTGCTGGCGCGGGCGCAAAAGGTGATCTCGGACGGGTTTGCCGAACTGGGCCTTGATCCGGTGAAGGTCGCCGAGGCGGTGGCCTTTCTCAGGGACGCGCGGGCGATCATCGAAGCGGCGGAGCCCAAGCGGCTGAACCTCGACGATCTGACCTGAGACGGTGTGGGGCGCGACCGTAGGGCCGCCCCATACCTGTGTTCAGACGGCTGTCCATTTGTAAAACGTATTGGCGGCGTGTTCGGCAAAGTCGCGCGGGTCGCGCGGTTTGTCATGTTCGGCGATCCACAGCACATCACCTGCCTGGGCGGTGACGGCCGCCATCAGCGCGGGCCAGTCGACGGTCCCGGCACCGAGATCGGCCCAGCCGTCCTCATCGAGGTTTTCGCCGTCCGGTGCGATGTCCTTGACGTGTACGGCCATGATGCGGCTGCCATAGCGGTCGATCCACGCCATCGGATCCGCAGCGCCCCGGATGACCCAGGCCAGATCCGCCTCCCACGCGATATCGGGGGCCTCGCTCAGGATGACGTCCATGCCGATGGCGCCGTCGGTCAGCGGGGTGAATTCGAAATCATGGTTGTGCCAGGCAAAGCCGAACCCGGCATCGGCGCAGCGTTTGTGCAGGATACCCAGCCGGCGGGCGAGTTCGGTGTACCCACCCGCATCCACAGGCCGCTCGGCCGCGTCGAGATAGGGGGCAATGATCGTTTTGACGCCAAGCGTCCGGGCGATGTCGACGCATCCGTCGAAATCATCGCGCAGATCGGCGAGGCCGAAATGCCCCGAGGGCATGGTCAGGCGGGCCACGTCCATCGCGGTCCGGAAGGCCGCGGGGTTGTTATAGGCGCCACCGAAGCCTTCGACATGGGAATAGCCAAGGGCGGAGAGCCGGGTGAGGAATGCCTGAAGCGAGGGGACATCGCGCCCCGTGTAGAGTTGAAAGCCGAAGGGTGTCATGGCTTTGGACCTGCTGTGCCGCGTACGGACTTCTGTTTGAGCAAAGGAAAACGCGTTTTGCGTGCGCCTTTCATTTCATGATGGCGCTGCGTTGTCCAACGCGGATGCGTGGGGGAGGGGCATCGGGATGAGGGATTGCGCCGCCGTGTCGGCGTCGCGACACGCGGGGGCTCTGCCCCCGCACCCCCGTGGTATTTTCAGCCAGAAGAAACAGGCAGTGTGCCCGGATGCAGGATGTGGAGCATTTGCAGGTCCGTGGGCTCTGGCGTGGCTCCGGCGCGGGTCAGCAGGGCGTGCACCTGTCCGCGGTGGTGCGTCTGGTGGGTGAACAAGTGCACGAGGTTGAAGCCGAGCGCCGTTTCCACGGGTTCGGAGCCGCGTTTCCACCGCGTGGGGCGGGCGAGGTCCGCATCCGTCAGGGTGTCGGCCCAGTCCACGATGGAGCCGTCGCAGGCGGCGCGCGCCGTTTTGTAAGAGGCCCAGGCGCGGGGCGTGTCGGTATAGGGGTGGCGGCTGTCGATCTTGGCCGCGGTGCTGGCGTCGCCTTGCATCCGTGCCAGCCACACCCGGTCATCCCAGAGGACATGGTTGAGCGTTTCGGCAATGGAGCGGAAGGCGGCCCCGCCGTCCTGCCAGCGGGTGGCGTCGGTCAGGGTGTCTGCGGCGGCGACAAGGGACTGGTTCTGCCAGCGATTGTAGCGGGCCATGGTGCGGGCATAGTCGGGTGTGATCATGAGGTGTCCGGTTCACGCTGTGTGGTCATGGGCAGGATGCGGCCCCAGGGTGTGTCCTGTGGCGGGCCCGCGGGGGCAAAGCCGCATTTGCGGTAGGCGGCGATGGCGCGGGCATTTTCGGGATGCGGGTCCGTTGCGATCACGGGCGCGCCTTTGGCAAAGAGCGTGTGCAGGTGTTGGTTCATGAACCCGGGCCCGTGCCCGGCGCCAAGCATGTCTGCCACGCCGATATACTGGTCGATGCCGCGCGATCCGGCGGGCAGGTGTGCAAAGTGGTGATCCGCCCAGCCGTGCACATCATAGTCCTGCATGTAGGCA
This sequence comes from Tateyamaria rhodophyticola, assembly GCF_047777875.1. GTDB lineage: Bacteria > Pseudomonadota > Alphaproteobacteria > Rhodobacterales > Rhodobacteraceae > Tateyamaria. The sequence goes on from NZ_CP180519.1 coordinate 2,713,985, forward strand.
AAGGGCCGGTCGTCCTGCGACACGATCCAGCGGGCCACGCGGGTGTCGGCGAGGTCCTGATCCGAGAGCGGATCGCCGGTGCCCCACCACCTGCGCACATGGTCGGCCCGTTGCCAGCGCATCAACAGATCGCGGTCATCGCGGCGGACGGGGCGAAAGCGGTAGCGGCGGGTCGGTGACATGGGCGCAGCATACCACGCAGTGCTGCCATCCGCATATGTGGTCCGTTGGTGTCCTGCGGTGTTGGGGTGTGGCTGGGACGGTAGGACTCGAACCTACAACCTACTGTACCAAAAACAGTTGATCTACCAATTGATCTACGTCCCAACGTGGGCCGGTAGATACGCCGCGATTTGATCCTGTTCAAGCCCTGATCGTGGGAAAATTTCAGGGGAGGAATTATTCTTCGCGCAAGCTGTCGCGGTTCAGCAAATCTTCGTTTGTGCCGTCTTCGCGTTCCTGGTTCACGATTGCCTCCAGCGCGGCTTCGTCGGTGGCCTGCACGTCTTGTGTCGCGACGTCCCGAACGGTGGGTTTCGGGACAGGCTGCGGGGCGGTTTGCGGCGCGTCCGCGTCGCCCACGCCCAGCACACGCAGCGTATTTTCGGGCATCACGATCCCGTCCGCGTCAAAGGCCGCGATGCAGAGCCGCCAGGCCTCGCTGCGGGCCTTGAGAAAGGACGTCTCGTGCTGGGCGATCCATGCGGCCACGTGGATGATCACCGCGCTGTCGCCCAGTTTTTCGATCCAGACGGAGGGTTCCGGGGCATCGAGCACGAAGGGCAGGGCGCGCACGGTGTCGAGTGCGAGCGTCTGCGCATGGGCCAGATCGGTGTCGTAGGCCACACCGAGATCGATCAGGAATCGGCGTTCGTCATTGCGGGTGTAGTTGACGATCCGGCTTTTGAAGACGGTGGCGTTGGGGATGCGGATGTGGTTGCCGTCAAAGCTGAGCAGGATGGTGGCGCGGCTGGTCAGGCGGATGACCTTGCCGATGTCGCCTTCGATTTCGACGGTGTCGTTGGGGCGGAAGGGCTGGCGGATCGACAGCATGATCGAGGCGATGAAGTTTTCGACCGTGTCGCGGACCGCAAAGCCGATGGCGAGGCCGACGATACCCGCCGCCCCGAGGATCGTGCCCAAAAGCGCGGTTGCGCCCAGAATATCGAGGGCAACGACCACGCCTCCCACGAGGAACAGGATGCGGATGATCTGGCGGTAGATATCCGCGATGAACGCGTTGGGCGCGATGCGGTCCCAGGGCTGTCGCATCCGCGCCAGCAGCACGCCCGCCGTCGCGACCAGCAGGAACGCCAGAAGCGCGACCGTGGCCAGCGGGATCAGGGCGACCATCTGCTGCATCCTGGCCATGAAGCGGTCCACGGCAGGGTTCAGGCGGGCGACCACGTCCGTGGTCTCCGTGACTTCGTTTTCAATCGCGACCACGCCTGCGACCCGGCCCACCAACTCGTTCAGCCGTTCGGCGGTGGGTGCGTCCACGGTGGTGCCGCGCAGGGTGACGATGCCCGAGGACACGGTCACGGTGACCTCCTCGAACCCTTCGAGTTCGTTCAGGATGGCGCGGATGCGCACGGCGATGGCGGCATCTTGCGTGGCGCTGTCCTCAACCGCGATGGTGCCCTGGGGCTGGTCGGCGGTCTGGGCATGGGCCGCAAGCGGCAGGCACAACAGCAGCGCGATGAGGCAGGCCCGGATCATGTGTCCGTCTCCAGCAGGATGGCGCCGTCTCGGCCCCCTTGGGCCACGGCGTCGTGGGCGTGGTGGCAGTCGCGCAGCGCAAAGGTCTCCGCCACGGGGCAATCCAGCACACCGGCGATAAGCGCGTCATGCAGACGTGTGACCGCTGCGGCGCGTTCGGCCACCGGCAGGATGTAGATCAGGATGATGTCGAGCGTCACGGCCTTGAACAGCATCGGACCAAAGGGCAGCGTCGGCGTCATGTCGCGCGCGGAGCCATAGGCGCAGATGGTGCCGCCCGGCGCGATCATATCGGTGTCTGCGTGGGCGTTGAGGCCAAATTCCACTTCGACGATGCGGTCCACGGGCGCGCCCGCATTTGCGCGCAGCACCTGATCCACGATGTCATCGGCGCCAAAGTCGACCACGTGATGCGCCCCGGCCTTGGTCGAACGGGCCAGGCCCGCGCCACGGGCGGTGGCGATCACATTGGCCCCGCCCCACCGCGCAAGCTGTATGGCCAGATGGCCGACCGTGCCCGCGCCGCCCTGGATCAGAACGGTTTTGCCGGTGATGTCGCCGCCGCCGAACACCGCGTGCGCGGCCGTGAGGCCGGGGATGCCAAGGCTTGCGCCCGCCTGCGCCGTGATCCCGTCCGGCAGGGGGACGGCTTGCGCCGCGGGCACGCAGATATGCGTGGCGGCGGTGCCAAAGGGGCGCTGCCACTGACCGTTCCAGATCCACACGGATTGCCCAACGCGGTCTGCCGCGACACCGTCGCCCACCGCAACGATGCGGCCTGCGCCGTCACTGTGGGGGATGATCTGATCAAACGGGGGCTTTGTCACACCGGGCCGGGCCCCGGCGCGCGCCTTGATGTCCGAAGGGTTCACGCCGGAATGGCTGAGTTCGACCAGCACCTCACCCGGACCGGGATCGGGTGTCGGCAGCTCCACAAGGGTCAGAACGTCGGCGGCAGCGCCGAAGCGCGAATAGGTGATGGCGTGCACGGGGCGAGGGCTTTTCTTTGCAATCGGTAATGCCGGTCAGAGTAGCGTGTGCGCGCGCAGATGAAAGGGCTCAGTCGCGCAGCTCGTCAATGGCGACACCCCACAGCCGCGCCTTGGGGGCCCAGCCGCGATACCCGCCTGAGGACAGGCGGCACCATTCGGGGCCGCATTTGCCCAGCCGTGCGATCACGCCGGCCTCGAGTGCCGCGGTCACGGGCGCGTCCGCCTCGGGACGGGTGCGCAGGGTCAGCATGTCCTGTTCGATCAGGACCGTGCGGATACCGGACAGGAGCGAGTAGTGCACCCAGCCACCCATGCCGTCGCGATCCTCGACCCGGCGCCAGTGGCCGTGTTCCGCCGTGATGCGCAGAGGCATGTCGCGGCGCTGAAACACCCAGTCGATGCGGTGGGTCAGGGAGGGGCCGCGCCGCACATTGCCTTCGGTCGCCTTCAGCGACACAAATCGCGGCAGGGGCAGGTTGGTCACCGGGCCCGTGTCCCGTGCCAGCGCCGGTCCAGCAATCGCTGCAACACACAAGGTCAGGCACAGCCTGCGCAAAATTCCCCACATTTTGACGGGTCCACTCATCTCATGCCTCTTGATATGGCCGAGGTTCTTGTGCCTCGTGCTCACATCCGCCACCATGCCCTGAACGGGCCGAAAGGCCAAGCACGGGGAGGGCGCACATGCCAAAGGAACGTCTGAGTGTTGTCGTAACGCGACGGTTGCCCGAAGAGGTCGAAACCCGGCTGAGCGAATTGTTCGACGTCAGGCTGCGCGACAGCGATGTGCCCATGGACCGGACCGAGATCGTCGAGGCGATGAAAACGGCGGATGTTCTGGTGCCCACGATCACCGATACGGTGGATGCGGCGATGCTGGGACAGGCGGGCGACAGGCTCAAACTGATTGCGAACTATGGTGCGGGGGTGGACAATATCGACGTCTCCACGGCACGCCAGCGCGGCATTCTGGTGTCCAACACGCCCGGTGTGCTGACCGATGACACAGCCGACATGACGATGGCGCTGATCCTGGCCGTGACGCGGCGCATTCCCGAAGGGCTGGCCGCGATGCAAGGCGGTGACTGGGACGGCTGGGCCCCCACGGCATTTCTGGGGGGGCGTGTGGCCGGGCGGCGTCTTGGCATTCTTGGCATGGGCCGGATCGGGCAGGCCGTGGCGCGGCGTGCGGCGGCCTTTGGGATGCAGGTCCATTATCACAACCGCAAACGCCTGCGCCCCGAGACCGAGGCGGACATGGACGCCACCTATTGGGAGAGCCTCGACCAGATGGTCAGCCGCATGGACGTGATCAGCGTCAATTGCCCGCACACGCCGTCCACCTTTCATCTGCTCAATGCCCGTCGTCTCAAGCTGATGAAGCCGGATGCGGTGATCGTGAACACCAGCCGGGGCGAGGTCATCGATGAAAACGCCCTGACCCGGATGCTGCGCGCGGGTGAGATCGCGGGGGCGGGGCTCGATGTCTATGAACAGGGCCGCACGATAAATCCGCGCCTGCGCGAGCTGACGAATGTGGTACTATTGCCGCATATGGGCTCTGCCACCCGCGAAAGCCGGGTCGAGATGGGGGAAAAGGTCATCATCAATATCAAGACCTTCGATGATGGCCATCGCCCACCGGATCAGGTGGTGCCCGCGATGCTCTGACCTTTCGATTCCGTTCCGCGCCAAGGAGGACCCCCATGCGCTTTTGCCTGTCTGTCGCCCTGTCCCTGATTGCCAATGCAGCCCTTGCGCAGCAAACCGCCGATGCGGTGCAGCCCGAAGGCAGCACAACCGGCGCGGCCCAGGCGCTGTCTGATGCCGCAGCAGCGGCGCAGGCCGCCAAGGCGGCTGGCATGCCGGTTTTTGCGCAGAATTACATGGTGGCGGCCGCAAATCCGCTGGCCGTGCAGGCGGGTGTCGACGTGCTGGCCGAGGGCGGCACGGCGGCGGATGCGATGGTCGCGGTGCAGGTTGTGTTGGGTCTGGTAGAGCCGCAATCCTCGGGTCTTGGCGGCGGTGCGTTTCTGGTCTGGTATGACGCGGCGAGCGGTGAGCTGACGACGCTCGATGGTCGTGAAACCGCGCCGCTGGCTGCAACGCCGCGCCTGTTTCAGGACGAAAACGGCGAACCTATGGGGTTCTTTGACGCCGTGGTAGGCGGTCGGTCCGTTGGCACGCCGGGCACGCCCGCGCTTCTTGAAGCGTTACATGATCGCTGGGGCAATCAGCCCTGGGCGGGCCTGTTTGATGATGCGATTGATCTGGCCGATGGCGGGTTTGCGGTGTCGCCGCGCCTCGCCGGACTGGTGGCGCGCGATGCCGAACGCCTGTCCCGCTTTGCCGATACGGCGGCGTATTTCCTGCCCGGTGGCGCGCCGTTGCAGGCGGGCGACACGCTGACCAACCCCGCCTATGCGGCCACGCTGCGCGCCATCGCGGCAAGCGGGACGGACGCGTTTTACACCGGCCAGATTGCGGCAGACATTGTCGCGACCGTGCAGGGGGCCGAAGGCAATCCCGGCGTTCTGTCGGCGCTGGACCTCGCGGTCTATCAGGTCAAGGAGCGTGCACCGGTCTGCGCCACATACCGCGCGCATGACGTCTGCGGCATGGGTCCGCCATCGTCCGGTGCGCTGACGGTCGGGCAAATCCTCGGCATGCTCGACAGTTACGATCTGGCGGGGCTTGGGGCCGACAATCCCGAAAGCTGGCGGCTGATCGGCGATGCCTCGCGGCTCGCCTTTGCCGATCGGGGGCGGTACATGGCCGACAGCGATTTCGTGCCCATGCCCACTGCCGGTCTGGTCGATCCGGCCTATCTGGCGGAGCGTGCGGCGCTGCTTTCGGGGGACGCGGCCCTGGCCGAAGTGGCTCCGGGCAATCCGGCCTTTGATCACGCGTCGATGTGGGCCGATGATGAGAGCCTCGAGCTGCCGTCGACGTCGCACATCTCCATCGTCGACAGCTTTGGCAATGTGGCGTCGATGACCACCACCATCGAGAACGCCTTTGGCGCGCGCCTGATGACCAACGGGTTCCTGCTCAACAACGAACTGACCGATTTCAGTTTTCGCACGCACAGCGACGGGGTGCCGATCGCCAATGCGCTGGCCCCGGGCAAACGGCCCCGGTCGTCCATGTCGCCCACCATCGTGATGAAGGACGGCGCGCCAGTGCTGGCCGTGGGATCGCCCGGCGGGAGCCGCATCATTGGCTATACCGCGAAGGCGATCATTGCGCATCTGGATTGGGGCATGGACGTGCAGCAGGCGGTGGATCTGCCACATCTGGTGAACCGGTTCGGGACCTATGACCTCGAGGACGGGACGGCGGCCGCCGAACTGGCCCCCGCGCTGGAGGCCATGGGATACGAAGTGAACCTGCGCGATCTGACCTCGGGCCTGCATGTCATTGCCATTGGCGACGATTTGCAGGGCGGGGCCGATCCGCGCCGCGAAGGGATTGCCCTGGGCGACTGACGCCGGGGCCAAGGGGAGGACGCGCATGGCACAGGCCATCGATTTGCCACGTAACGAGGACGGGATTGCCACGGCGTTGGGCATTCTGAAACAGCGGTTCGGCGACCGGTTGCAGACCGGTCAGGCGATCCGGGATCAGCACGCACACACCACCACGTGGATCCGGGCGCAGGCGCCCGATGCTGTGGTGTTCCCGACCTCGACCCAAGAAGTGTCGGAGATCGTCAAGGTCTGTGCCACGCATGAGGTTCCGATCATCCCCTTTGGCACGGGCACATCGCTGGAGGGGCATGTGAATGCGCCTGCGGGCGGAATTTCGGTGGATACCAGCCGAATGGACAAGATCGTGGCCGTACATGCCGAAGACCTTGATTGTGTGGTGCAGCCCGGCGTGACGCGCGAGGATCTGAACACCTATCTGCGCGACCGGGGGCTGTTTTTCCCGATTGATCCCGGTGCGAATGCGTCGCTGGGCGGGATGGCCGCGACGCGCGCGTCCGGGACCAATGCGGTGCGCTATGGCACGATGAAGGACAACGTGCTGGCGTTGGAGGCGGTGATGGCCGATGGCCGGGTGATCCGCACCGCGCAACGGGCCAAGAAGACCTCTGCCGGCTATGATATGACGCGGCTGCTGGTGGGATCGGAGGGCACGTTGGGGCTGATCACGGAAATCACGCTCAAGCTGCAGGGCATCCCCGAGGCGATTTCGGCGGCGCGCATGTCCTTTCCGTCGGTTGATGCCGCCTGTCAGGCAGTGATGACGACGATCCAGTACGGCATTCCGGTTGCGCGGATCGAATTGCTGGACGCACTGAACGTGCGGGCGGCCAATGCCTATGCCAAGCTGGACCTGCCGGAAACGCCGCTGCTTTTGCTGGAATTCCACGGCTCGGACCGGGGCGTGATCGAACAGGCAGAGATGTTCGGCTCCATCGCCGAGGATGTGGGCGGCACGGATTTCGTGGCGACGGCCACGGCGGAGGAGCGCAACAAGCTGTGGAAGGCGCGGCATGACCTCTACTGGGCCACGTTGCAGCTGCGCCCCGGCGCGCAAGGGATTTCGACGGATGTGTGTGTGCCAATCTCGCGGCTGGCCGAGGCGGTGACAGGCGCGCAGGCAAAGGCGGCGGAGCTGGACCTGCTCGCGCCCATCGTGGGGCATGTGGGGGACGGCAATTTCCACTCGCTGGTGCTGATCGACATGGACGACGCGGATGAGGTCCGGCGGGCCGAGGCGTTCACTGCGTTTCTTGCGGATGAAGCGATCCGGATGGATGGCACCTGCACCGGCGAGCATGGGATCGGGCAGGGCAAGATGCCCTATCTGGTCAAGGAACTGGGTGCGACGACGGAATTCATGGCCGCGATCAAGGGCGCGCTTGACCCGCAAGGCATCCTGAACCCCGGCAAGATTTTCGGACCGCGGCGTGGGTAGGGGTTTTGCCGCCCTGATAGGCGCCCTGTGGCTGGTGACGGGCGCGGCCTTTGCGCAGGAGGAGGCACGCTACCGGATCGAGGTCACGTTTGCCTGGGATGGGGCAACCGGGGCTGGCCATCCGGAGGACAAGCACTGGTCCCGGCTGATCGCGTTTGCCCATTCGGCGCGCTACGCGCTTTTTGAAGACGGCGATACGGCGTCGAGCGGGCTGGCACTGGTTGCCACCAATGGCCGCGTGACCGTGCTGGAGGCCGAATTGGCCGAGGCGCGTCGCAGGGGCCGCGTGGGGGCGCATGTGGTTGCGCCGGGACTGGACAACGGGGTGGGCACATTCGTTGTGGAATTGCCGGTGACGGCGCGGCACAGCCTGGTGTCCTTTGCCACCATGCTGGCCCCGAGCCCGGATTGGTTTTCGGGGGTGAGCGGTGTGGAGTTGCGAGACGCGGACATGTGGCGCGATGCGGTGTCGCGTCCGCTTTGGGTTTGGGATGCAGGGGCCGACAGTGGTCCAGCATTTTCGGGGCCGAACATGGATACGCAACCGCGCCAGTCGGTGCGGTTGTTGACCCATCCGGCATTTTTGACGGACGCGGGCCTGCGCCCCATCGGCACCGTGCGGTTCACGCGGCTGCCGTGATCCAATTGCCGCTGCGCGACGGCATTTGATTTGTGTGATGGGGGCTTTGCCCCCAAACCCCCAGGATTTTTTGGAACAGAGACAAGGATCAGCTGCGCGCGTCGTTTTTTGCGTGCGACCGGTCGGCTTGTTGGCGTGGGGCGGAGCGGGATTTTCCTAGAACGTGGTCACGTTTGCAGCCGCGGGGAGTCGGGTCATGAAAAGCCATGTGAAAGCCTTGGTCGTCGGGGGCGGAGCCGTGGGCACGTCCATTGCCTATCATCTGGCGCGGGCCGGGTGGGAGGACGTGATGCTGCTGGAACGCGATGAGCTGACGTCCGGCAGCACGTGGCATGCAGCCGGATTGCTGCCCTATTTCAACATGTCCTATGCGACGACGCATATCCACGACTACTCCATCAAGTTTTACAAGACGCTTGAAGAAGAGACCGGGCTGAATGCCGGGTTTGCCGTGGTGGGCAATCTGCGCATGGCGCAGACGGATGAGCGCATGGACGAATATATGCTCTATGCCTCGACCGCGGAGACCTGCGGCGTGCCGTATGAGTTTATGACGCCCGATGAGATCAAGGCGAAGTGGCCGTTGATCCGTACGGAGGATCTGAAGGGCGCGCTTTATCATCAGACGGACGGGTATATTAACCCCGCCGACGTCACCATGGCGATGGCCAAGGGCGCGCGGCAGCGGGGCGTGATGATCGAGCGCAAGTGGCAGGCGGACGCGTTCCACTGGAATGGTGATGCGTGGGAGGTCACGGCGACCAAGATGGTCGAAAAGGGCGGCAACCTTGTGCCGTCGGACGAACAGGTAGTGATTACCGCGGAGCATGTGGTCACCGCCTCCGGCAACCACGCGCAGCGCACGGCAAAGATGCTGGGCATCAAGATGCCTGCCATCCCGGTCGAGCACCAGTTTATCGTGATGGAGCAGGACCCTGAACTGGTGAAGTTCCGGGCCGAGGGCAATGCTGAACACCCCGTGATCCGGGATGCCGATGCGCAATCCTATGTGCGTGAAGAGCGGGGGGGCTGGATCCTCGGGGTGTATGAACACGGCGCGCCCGCGCGGTTTGAACACGGGGTGCCGGACAGTTTCCGCGCGGATCTGTTCCAGCTGGATCTGGAGCGGATCGAAGAGCAGTACATGGCGATGATCCACCGCGTTCCGTCCTGCGAGACCTCTGGTCTCAAGGACGATTTCAACGGGCCGATCTGTTATACTCCCGATGGCAATCCGTTGGTGGGGCCAGCGCCGGGCTTGCACAACATGTGGCTGGCCGAAGGGTTTTCGTTCGGGATCACGGCGGCGGGTGGCACCGGGTATTACCTGGCTCAGATGATGGTGGAGGGGGAGGCCGAGATCGACATGGCCTCGCTCGATCCCAAGCGCTACGGCGACTGGATGACCACCGAATATGCCGCGCGCAAGAACGAGGAATGCTACGAACACGTCTATATCCTGCACCACCCGGATGAAGAGCGCGAGGCATGCCGTCCGTTGCGCACCGGCCCTGCCTATGACCGGCAGAAGGCGGCGGGGGCGCAGTTTGGCTGTGTGAACGGGTTTGAGCGGCCCAATTATTACGGTCCCCTCGATGCACCGGACAGCTTTGACCATGATGCGCGGTCGTTCCGCCGGGGCGGCTGGTGGCAATACGCCGTGGAAGAGGCCAAGGCCATTCGCGAAGGCGTTGGCCTGATTGATGCGACGGCCTTTACCAAGCACCGGATTTCGGGGCCGGGGGCCACCGCGTTTCTGGATTGGTTCACGACCAACAAGCTGCCAAAGGTGGGGCGGATCAACCTGACCTATGCGCTGACGGCACACGGGACGACGCGCACGGAATACACCATCGTGCGATTGGCAGAGGATGATTACTACCTCGTGTCGGCCGGGGCATGGCATGCCTATGATCAGGATTACCTCTACAAGGCGATTGCGGAGAAGGAGCCGGAGTTCGGGCGCATCAACGAAGAGGATGTGACGACGCGGTGGGGTGTGTTTGCCATTGCCGGACCGAAATCGCGCGATGTTCTGAATGAATTGGTCAAGGATGCGGACCCGTCGACCGTGCTGTCGAACAAGCGATTTCCGTGGCTGTCCTGTCGTGACATCGAACTGGGCATGTGCCCGGTGCGGGCGATCCGCGTGGCCTATACCGGGGAGCTTGGATGGGAACTGCACCACCCGATCGAGATGCAGAACTACCTCTGGGATCAACTGGTGACCGCAGGTGAAAAGCACGGCATGAAGCTGGTGGGTGCGCGGGCGCAGAACTGGCTGCGGCAGGAAAAATCCTATCGCGCCTTCGGGACCGAACTGGGCCGTGACGCGACACCGATCGAGGCGGATCTGCCGCGTTTTGTGGACCTGTCCAAGGATTTCCACGGTAAGGCGGAGATGGAGGCCAAGGGCGTCCGGTCGACATGCGTGACCCTGCTGATTGACGGGCCGGACGACGCGGATCCATGGGGGCGCGAGGTGCTTTATCATGGGGATACGCGCGTGGGGCGTCTGACATCGGGGGGCTATTCCGTGGCGTTCGGCAAATCCATCGGCATGGGGTATGTGACACCCGATCTGGCCACGCCGGGCACCCGGCTGAAGGTCAAGATGTTTGATCAGCTCTGGGATGCCGAGGTGACCGCAGACAGCCCCTATGACCCGACGAACGCCGTGATACGGGTCGACGGCTGACGGGTTTGATGCACGTCAAGGACAGCATGGGTTGATCACGCCATCATAGGGCCATTCCAGCAGATGGAGGTGCCCTATGGCCCATGTTGATACCCCGTTGAAACCGGTGGCGGATGTTGACCCCGCATCGGCGCAGTCCTTTGACGCCAGCGCATACCCCTACGCCGACAAGATGACGCGCAGCGCCTATGAGGCCGAGAAGGCCGCGTTGCAGGTCGAACTGCTCAAGGCGCAATTGTGGGCGCAGGATACCGGGCAGAAGTGCGTGCTTTTGTTCGAAGGGCGCGATGCCGCGGGCAAGGGCGGCACGATCAAGCGGTTCATGGAACATCTGAACCCGCGCGCCGCACGGGTTGTGGCACTGAACAAACCCAGTGATGCAGAACGCGGCCAATGGTTTTTCCAACGCTACATCAAGCATTTGCCAACGCGCGGTGAAATCGTTCTGTATGATCGGTCGTGGTACAATCGCGCGGGCGTCGAACGGGTGATGGATTTCTGTGAACCGGCGGAATACCTCGAATTCATGCGCCAGACGCCGGAGTTTGAGCGGATGCTGACACGGTCGGGCATCCGTCTGTTCAAGTACTGGTTTTCGGTGACACAGGACGAACAGAAGCGCCGGTTTGATGCGCGCAAAACCGATCCGCTGAAGCAGTGGAAGCTGTCGCCGATTGACCGCGCGAGCCTCGACAAATGGGACGATTATACCGAGGCGAAGGAAGCGATGTTCTTTTACACCGACACGGCGGACGCGCCCTGGACGGTGATCAAGTCGAACGACAAGAAACGGGCGCGCATCAATTGCATGAAGCATTTTCTGTCCGGTCTCGACTACCCGGACAAGGATGCATCCGTGGCGAGCGCGCCTGATCCGGGCATCGTGCAGCACGCGCAGACGGTTGTGCACGCATCGGACCACATCCTTGCTGCGTCCTTGCATCCCAAGACGCGTAAACCGTGATGATCCGGGGCGATCACTGAGAAAAAGCGGAGGATTTTAGGCAAAAGCGCCGCAGATCGCGCGGCGTTGGCAAGTGTCTGTCAACGGTGCGCAGGGCATATGCACGTCAACGCGATGATTTCAGAACGGAGTTGCGATGCGTGATCGGTTTGGCCTGTGGCTGTGTGCGGTGCTGAGTGTGCTGATGGGCCCCGCATGGGCCGAGATTTTGCCAATGGAGCGGCGGGCGAGCCTGTTGTCGCAGGCGGCACCGCTTTATGTGAGGGCCGAGCCGGGGGCACAGGCCTCGCCCAGTCTGTTCACCGGCACGTCGCGCGCGAGCCTGTTTGCACCGATGGCGGTGCCGCAGCATGCGCCTGTGCTGCCCGGAATGACGGGCGGGGCGGTGGCACAACTGCGGTCCCTGATTGCGCAGGCGGAAGCGGGGGCCAAAGGTTATGATGCGGTGCAATACGGTGCATGGGTTTTGCCGGGTGGACCGCCCACGACGCTGACGTTGGGTGAGATCTATGACTGGATTGATGCGACGCCGGGTATGCCGCACGCGATCGGACGGTATCAGTTCATCCCGCCCACATTGCGACGGCTTGCCGACGCGTTGGCGCTGCCGGACAGCACGGTGTTTTCTCCTGCCGTGCAGGATGCGCTGGCCGACCTGCTTCTGAAAGAGGCGGGGATCACGCGGTTCACCGCCGGGGACCTGTCGCGCCACGGGTTCATGAACAACCTCGCCAAGATCTGGGCGGGCCTGCCGAATGACACCGGCAAGTCGCACTATCACGGCTATGCAGGGAACAAGGCCACGATGTCGTGGTCCCGGTTCGACGCGGAAATGGCCCGGATTTTTCCGGGATAAGGGTGCGCCGCGCGGTTTTCAGTTTTGAGGGATGCGGCACAGTGTCTTTTGTGAGGGTGTTTGGCGTGGCCGGAAACGCGGTGTTGTGATCGGGCCTGCCCGAGGGATGGCGCCGTAGACCGGTGCGCGTTTTCATGTTGTGCGTTCGTGTGTTTTGGGCGGGGCAAGGCCGCGGAGCGGCCTTCGCCGCGCACCCTTCACGGCATCGAATAACATGGACAAGCTCGAGCGTTCGAAACACGTGAAGCCGGCGCGCTGCTTCCGTCCTTGTGATCGGGCATGTCCGAGGGATGACGCCGTAGCGTGGTGCGCGTTTTAATGTTGTGCGTTCGTGTATTTTGGGCGGGTCGAGGCCGGGGGCGGCCTTCACCGCGCCCCTGCCGCGGCATCGAATAACATGGACAAGGTCGGGCGTTTGATACGGGTGAACCCGGCGCGGTGTGTGCGGTTGTGTGTTCGGTCACGACCGGTAACCGCAATACGCGGGGGGCAAACTTGAATGCGCGCTACCGCAAGCGTGACCTGATTGTATGACCTGTTCGGGCATGCACGTCCCGAAACGTTCACCGCAAAAGTGAGTGTGTCGCGCGGTGCAATGCGTCGGGCAGAAATGCGGTTCGCCTTGCCAGAACATACGCGCCGATGCTTTTGCTTATGCCGATGCGCGTACCGACCACTCTGCGACCCACGGTGAGCCCGTTTTTGCGCTGTAAAAACAGCACGCCGCCCTCTGCACAGAGGCTGTGTCGTAGATTGCTCCGGCGACCAATGTCACATGGGCACAGGCAAATAAGTTCACTGAAATGCAGTGCACACGGCGGCCATGTCGCGGCGGGTGAACTTGTCTTACAAATGCCAATGACGCGCCAGAGACCAAAGCAGCCTTTGGGCACGCAACTGCATCCGGATCACCTCAAATGTCTTGCGCGTCCTCAGGAATCGTTCATTTCGTAGCTGTTGATGATCGCGTCCAGCGTGCCGTCCGCCTTCATCATCTCAACGGCATCGCGGTAGGCGGCGGAGATGGCGGGCGGCAGATCAGGGCTCGCCACCATGGCGATGGGGACACTGTGGATCAGGTCCCCGAAGGTCAACGGGTTCGCAGAGCCCAGCGTACGCCACACCCTTTCCATATTGCTTTGCGCCAGAAACCAGGCGTCAACCCGTCCGGAGGCCAGCATCTGCGCGCTCGCGTGGGGATCTTGCAGACGGGTCAGATTGGTGAACCCGAGATTGGACAGGAGCACATCACCGGTCGTGCCCTGTTCCAGCACAATCGACCGCAGGGCGCGGGCCGCATCAAGGTCGTTGACCGCCGGACCCAAGCTGGCAAAGCGCAGCTCTGCGCGCTGAATGTCGATGATCCAGTGGAACAGGTCATCGCGCGCCTTGCCCTTGAACAGGGCGGGCATGAGGGTGTCGCGACCGGTCTGCACCTCGAGGATTGCGCGTTCAAACGGCAGGAACGAAATCTCGATCTCGCGCCCGGCGCGGCGCGCAGCCTCCTGCATGATTTCGACGGCATAGCCCGGTCGGTCGGGACTGTTGTAGACCATCAGCGGAGGGTAATGCGCAGCCACCACGCGATCCTTCGCAATGGCGGGCATGGCAAGCACGACAGCAAAGCAGAAGCAAGCAAGGATGCGTATCAACATAGCGGTCCGTCGGTCCAAAGCGGTTCAGGTACAACCGTCTTATACCTTGGTTGATAAATTATTGCGCCCTTCATCTAGTTAAAGTTGAAATCATGGTCCAATCGGCCACAAAAAAGCCCCGCACGCATGCGGGGCTTGGTCACTTTGTTGAGGTGTGGTGGCCCGTTACTGCGGGATTTCGCCCTCGATGCCTTCGACATAGAAGTTCATACCGGCCAGCGTGCCATCGTCCGCCGTTTCACCTTCGGCCAGCCACGGTGTGCCGTCCTGCTTGTTCAGCGGGCCGGTGAACGCGTGATAGGACCCATCGGCCAGTGCATCGCGCAGCGCCATGGCTTCGGCTTTGACATCGGCGGGCACGGCATCCGTGATTTCACCGATTTTCACCATGCCCGGACCAATGCCGTCCCATGTGTCCTTCTGTTCCCATGTGCCTTCCATCACGGCGCGGGTCCGTTCGATGTAGTAGGGCGCCCAGTCGTCGATGATCGAGGACACGCGGGGGAAGGGCGCATATTGCGCCATGTCCGACGCCTGACCGAAGGTCACCACATTGCCCGCCTCTTGTGCGGCCGCTTGCGGCGCGGTGGAGTCGGTGTGTTGCAGGACAACGTCCGCACCCTGTTCGATCAGCACCTTGGCGGCGTCTGCTTCCTTGGCCGGGTCAAACCAGGTGTAGACCCAGACGATCTTCATCTCGACATCCGGGTTCACCTTCTTGGCGTGGATATAGGTCGAGTTGATGCCGCGGATCACCTCTGGGATCGGGAAGGACCCGATATAGCCGATGATGTTCGACTTGGTCATGTTGCCCGCGATGTGGCCCTGCACCGCGCGGCCTTCGTAGAAGCGTGCGGAATATGTGGACACGTTGGGATGCAGGCGCTTGTAGCCTGTGGCGTGCTCAAACTTCACGTCCGGGAACTTGGCCGCGACATTGTTGGTCGGGTCCATGTAACCAAAGGACGTGGTAAAGATCAGGTCCGCACCGTCCAGCGCCATCTGCGTCATCACACGCTCGCTGTCGGGGCCCTCGGCCACGTTCTCGACGAACACGGTTTCGACCTTGTCGCCGAACTCCGCTTCGACCGCGAGGCGGCCCTGATCGTGCTCATAGGTCCAGCCGCCGTCGCCCACGGGGCCAACATAGACAAAGCCGACCTTGGTCTTTTCATGGCCGTCAGCGTAAGCAGCGCCGCCGACACCCAGTGCCAGCACCGCGCTGGCAAGCAGTTTTCCGAATTTCATGAGTGGATGAACCCCCCGGTTTTATTGGCCTCTAGCGTGAGGCGTGGAATGTGCGCCCCAGTGATCCGGGTGCGCGCGATTTGTCTGCGCTCAGAATCACCAGCACGATGATCGTCACGATGTAGGGGGACATTGCCAAATACTCGACCGGAATGGCAACGCCTGCGCCTTGCAAGTTCAACTGCAGCTGGGTGATCCCGCCAAAAAGATAGGCACCCAGCAGGACCCGCCACGGCTTCCATGACGCAAATACCACCAGGGCGAGTGCGATCCAGCCCACACCTGCCGTCATCCCTTCGGTCCATTGCGGGACGCGGATCAGGCTGATGTAGGCACCGCCCAGCCCCGCGCAGGCCCCGCCGAACAGGATGGCCAGTGTCCGGATGCGTTTGACCTTGTAGCCAAGCGCGTGGGCCGCATCGTGGTTTTCGCCCACCGCCCGCAGGATCAGGCCCGCGCGCGTGAATTTCAGAACCGCCCAGGTGCCTGCGACAATGGCCAGACCCAGATAGACGATCAGGTCATGGCCAAAGAGGATTGGCCCGATCACCGGGATGTCGGCCAGCGGCCCCAGAGGCGTGGTTTCGGTCCGGGGCGGTTTGATCCCGACATAGCTTTGCCCCATCAGCGCCGACAGCCCGAGGCCAAAGAGGGTCAGCGCCAGCCCCGACGCCACCTGATTGGCCAGCGCCACCTGCGTCAGGAACGCAAACAGCAGGGACAGAACCGCGCCCCCGACCGCCGCGGCAATGAACCCCACTGTCGGCGAGCCAGAATTCACGGTGATGATGAACCCGCAGACGGCACCCGTGATCATCATCCCCTCGACCCCGAGGTTCAGGACACCGGCGCGTTCCACCACCAGCTCGCCGATGGCGGCCAGCAGGATCGGCGTTGACGCTGCAATCATGGCAGCGATCAGAAGGACGGGGTTGATGGCAGACAGGTCCATGGGCTCACTCGATCGGATGGGGCAGGCAGCGGATGGTACGGCCCGGGGCCGCATCGCTGGACAGGGTCAAAAGGATCACATCCGCCTGCGTCACGCTGGCAATGGCGCGCAATTCTCCGGCAGGGGCGAGGCCAAAGGTGCGTCCGCGTGTCGTGCCGATCATGGCAAGTTGCCCGTCGATCATGGTCCATGACCCGGTCCAGTCGAACATGTGTTCCTGCCCCAACGGGCGCACCGTGCCTGTGCCGTCAAATGCTCCATCCGCACCCAGGGTGAAATCGATCTGCACGGACGGGCGGGGCGTGTCCTCGCCCACAACCAACCCGCCGGAGCAATACCATTGCCCATGGCCAACCGATGCAAGAACCACGAGCGATGCAAGCCATCCCATCACGCCACCTCCGCCGCGCCAAAGCGAACGCGGTAGTTGGTCATCACATCAAGAGCGAGGAGGAAGAACAAGAGCATGCCCTGAAACACCTGGATCGCCGCCGCCGGAAGGCCCAGCTGCGACTGTGCGATGTCCCCGCCGATGTAAGTGAGTGCCATCAGCAGCCCCGCCGCCACAATGCCCAGCGGGTTCAGACGTCCCAGAAACGCCACGATGATTGCCGTGAACCCGTAGCCCACGTTGAAATCAATGCTGATCTGGCCGGACGGACCGGACACTTCGAACATGCCCGCAAGCCCGGCCAGCAGCCCCGACATGCCCAGACAAAACAGCACCAGCCGCCCCGGATGCACGCCCCCGAATTTGGCCGCGCGCGGTGCCTCACCGGTCACCCGGATGGCAAAGCCAAGGCGGTGACGGCTGAGCAGGACATACGCAAAGATGACGGCGATCAACGCCGCCACAACGCCCCAGTGCATGCCGGTGTTGGCAATCAGCTCGGCGTTGTGGGCAGAAGGGTATTGTTGCAGGTTGCGACTGCCCGGAAATCCGAACCCTTCGGGATTTTTCAGCAATCCCAAAGACATGGAGGCCAAAAGCTGCTCGGCCACATAGACGAGCATCAGGCTCACAAGGATCTCGTTTGTGCCGAACTTCACCTTCAATACGCCCGGGATCATGGCCCAGGCCCAGCCCCCAAGCGCCCCCGCGAGGATCATCAGCGGAAAGATGAAGACGCTCTCGGTCGGATAGAACGCAAGCCCCGCACCGGCCCCGCAGATGGCGCCCACGATGTATTGCCCTTCGGCTCCGATGTTCCAAATCCCGGCCCGAAATCCCAACGCCAAGCCAATCGCAATCAGGATCAGTGGCGCGCCCTTGATTAACAATTGCGGACGGTAGAAGAACGAGAACTCGCCAAAAAGCGGCTCCCAAAAGATCGTCAGGATCGCCTGCACCGGGTCCTTGCCCAGCACGGCAAACAGAACGCCACCAAAAAACATGGTCAGCACAACGGCCAAAAGCGGCGTGGCATAGGCCATGCGCTGCGACGGCTGCGGACGCGCCTCAAGCCGGATCATGCGCGCCCCCCAAAGTTTCTTCTGGCCAAAAATACCACACTCCATCGCCCGACAGGCGACTTTGCCGCCGCAAGGGGAAGGTCCGCCTCAAACATGTGCGACCTCCATCCCGTGCGCGCCACCCAGCATCAGGCCAATCTGCTCGACATCCAGCTCTGCCGTGGGCCGGGGCGCACTCAACCGTCCCTCGTTGAGGGCCGCAAACCGGTCCGAAATTTCCATCAACTCATCCAGATCCTGCGATATCACGACAAGGGCCGCGCCGCCCGCCGCGAGATCAAGCAGTGCCTGCCGGATCGCGGCTGCGGCTGCCGCATCCACACCCCATGTGGGCTGATTGACCACCAACACGTCCGGGCGCTGCATCACCTCGCGCCCGATCACGAATTTCTGCAGGTTGCCGCCCGACAGCGACCGCGCGGCATTGCCGGGCCCGGGCGTGCGCACGTCAAACCCGGCGATGATCTCCTCGGCAAAGCTGCGCGCCTTGCCCCAGTTGAGCATCCCGCGCACAGCCAGCCCCTGCCGTGCGGCACCCGTCAGCATTGCGTTTTCCGTCAGCGACATGTTCGGAGCGGCCGCATGGCCCAACCGTTCCTCGGGGGCGGCCAGCACCCCCAGACCCCGCCGGGCCTCGGGCCCGAGGCCGCTCAGGTCGCGCCCGTCAAAGCTCACCATGCCGGGCGGGCACGGCAACTCGCCCGAGAGTGCGGCCAGCAATTCATCCTGCCCGTTGCCCGCAACCCCGCCGATGCCCAGAACCTCACCCGCCCGCACCTCGCAGGAGATGTCCTTGAGCGCCATGCCAAAGGCCGATGCAGGGGGCAGGGTCAGGCCACGCAGCGCAAGCCGGACCGCGCCGAACGCATGTTCCGCCGCCTTGGGCGTCGCCAAAGTCGAGCCGACCATCATTTCCGCCATGTCCCGCGCGGACGTGTCCTGCGGCACGCAGGTGCCCACGACCTTGCCGCCGCGCAGGATGGTCGCCGCATCACACAAGGCGCGGATTTCCTCGAGCTTGTGGGAAATATAAAGGATCGCAGTGCCTTCTGCGCTCAATTTGCGCAGTGTTTCGAACAGGATGTCCACCTCCTGCGGGGTCAGGACGCTTGTCGGTTCGTCCATGATCAACAGCGCCGGTTCCTGCAACAGACAGCGGATGATCTCCACCCGTTGCCGCTCGCCCGCGGACAGATCGCCCACCACGCGGTCGGGGCTGAGCGGCAGGCCATAGGTTTCCGACACCGCCCGGATTTGCTGCGCAAGCGTGCGCATGGGCGGCGGCGTTTCCATGCCCAACGCGATATTCTCGGCCACGCTCAGCGCATCAAACAGGGAGAAATGCTGGAACACCATGCCCACCCCGGCGGCCCGCGCCGCACGCGGGTCCACGGGCGCGAACTCCGCCTCGTTCATGCGCATCTGGCCGCTGTCGGGCTTCACGAGGCCATAGATCATCTTGACCAATGTCGACTTGCCCGCGCCGTTTTCGCCCAGCAGGGCGTGCACCTCGCCAGCCCTGATGTCGAGGCTGACCGTGTCGTTGGCCACAACACCGGGATAGGCTTTGGTCAGCCCGTCAAGCGACAAGAGTGCATGGCTCATGCCTTGACCTCCTGCGGGGGCTGGCCACCCTGCCGCATCCGGCCCAGCTCATAGGCGACGCCAAGCGCAATCATGTGCGGCGCCTTGCCCAGTGACGGATCGCCAATCGGGCAGGTGATGCGTGATATCTGCGTTTCGGAATGGCCCAATTCCCCCAGGCGTTTGCGGAACCGCGCCCATTTGGTGCGCGAACCGATCAAACCGCAAGCACCAAATCCATGGCCAAGCGCGGCATGGCACAGCGCCAGATCAATTTCGTGCGAATAGGTGAGGATCAGGTGCCGCGCATGTGTGGGCGCGTGACGCATCAGCCGCGCCGGATCGCTGGCCACCACATCGCGCACCGTCGGCGGTATGTGCGCCGGAAACCGGTTGGCGGCCGTATCCACCCATGTGATGTCGTAGCCGGGCATATGCTGCAACGTGTCGATCAGGGCGCGCCCGACATGGCCCGCCCCCCAGATCCACAGCGCACGGTCCGCCGGTCGGGCCGGTTCGATCAACCATCCGTCGCGCAGCTCCGTTGGTGGCAGATGTCCCTGGTTGCGCGCCGCTTTCATCAGGCGCTTGATCGACAGCGGCATCGGGTCGGGACCACGCGCAATCACGTCCTCGGGCAGCGCTTGGGCGCGGGCAAGATCATAGATCTCGCTCAGAACTTCGACCACGCCGCCGCAACATTGCCCCATCTCGGGGCCAAGCGCATGGCGGCTGAACCCGTCGCGCGTGAGGCTGCGCGCCCGCCGCGCCAGTTCAAATTCCAGCATACCGCCGCCGATCGTGCCCGCCTGACCATTGGCCCAGACGAGCATCGCCGCACCCGCTTCGCGCGGGGCAGAGCCGTGCACGCGTGCCACCACGACCCGCACGACCCTGCCGTGGGCCGCACAGGCGGCGATCAGGGCCGTGCGGTCAAACATCGCCACGCGCCTTGTGCACGGCGTGCAGCACCGCTTCCGGTGTCGCGGGGGCCTGTAGATCCGGATAGGCGTCGCCACAAGCCGCCGCCGCATCGCTCAGCGCCAGGAAGGCGGATATGCCCAGCATCAGCGGCGGCTCACCCACCGCCTTGGACTT
Organism: Tateyamaria rhodophyticola; assembly: GCF_047777875.1. Taxonomy (GTDB): domain Bacteria; phylum Pseudomonadota; class Alphaproteobacteria; order Rhodobacterales; family Rhodobacteraceae; genus Tateyamaria. The sequence continues at coordinate 2,734,790 of NZ_CP180519.1, forward strand.
GTAGATGGTGTCGGCCCGGTTCTCGCCGTCCCAAAGGGCCACGTTGAACACATCCGGCCGGTCGCCACAGGCCGGGATCTTGTACGTGGCGGGCGCATGGGTGCGCAATCGGCCCGCATCGTCCCAAACGAGCTCTTCGGTGGTCAGCCAGCCCGCGCCCTGCACATAGCCGCCCTCAACCTGACCGATATCGAGCGCGGGGTTCAGCGATGCGCCCGCATCATGCAGGATATCGGCCCGCAGAATGCGGTTTTCCCCGGTCAATGTGTCAATGACCACTTCGGTCACCGCCGCCCCGTAGGCAAAGTAGAAAAACGGCCGCCCCTGTCCCTTGATCCGGTCCCATTCGATGTCCGGTGTCTTGTAATACCCCGTTGCGGACAGGCTGATGCGCGCCTGATGGCAAAGGGCGGCGACCTCGGCAAAACTGTAGGTGACATCGCCCGCGCGGACCATGCCGCCGTCGAACACCACCGCGTCGGGGCGGCACTGGTGCAACTGGCCCAGATGTTCGGCCATGCGGTCGCGGATGGTGTCGCAAGCGGCCTTGACCGCCATCCCGTTCAGGTCGCTGCCCGACGAGGCCGCCGTGGCAGAGGTGTTGGGCACTTTTGCCGTATCCGTTGCCGTGATCTTGACCAGATCCAGCGGCACGCCAAACCGGCTCGCAGCGACTTGCGCCACTTTCTGAAACAGGCCCTGACCCATTTCCGTGCCGCCATGGTTCAAGTGGATGGAACCGTCGAGATAGACATGCACCAACGCCCCCGCCTGGTTGAGATGCGTCAGCGTAAAGGAAATCCCGAATTTCACCGGCGTCAGCGCGATCCCCTTCTTCAGGACCGGATTGTCCGCATTCCAGGCCGCAACCGCAGCCCGCCGCACGTCATAATCCGACCTGTCCCGCAACTGCACCACAAGCGCGTCACCAATGAAATCATCAACCGTCTGCCCATAGGGCGTTGTCTGTTTCTTCTGGCCGGAAATACCACCGCCGGAGGCATAAAAGTTCTTCTCGCGGACCACCAGCGGATCAAGACCCACCGCCGCGGCGACGTGATCCACGATCCGCTCCATCCCCAACATACCCTGCGGCCCGCCAAAGCCGCGAAAGGCCGTCGCACTTTGCGTGTTGGTGCGCAGACGGTGGCTTTCGATGCGTATGTCCGGCAGCCAATAGCAATTGTCGGCGTGCAGCATCGCCCGGTCTGCCACGGGCAGGCTCAGGTCCAGCGCCCAGCCGCAGCGCGCGAAATGGCGTACATCAAGCGCCGTGATCAGCCCGTCATCATCAAAGCCCACATCATAGGAGATGCGGAAATCGTGACGTTTGCCGGTGATGACCATGTCGTCATCCCGGTCATAGCGCATCTTGCACGCGCGGCCTGTTGCACGGGCGGCCACGGCACAGGCGACGGCCAGGGCGTTGCCCTGGCTTTCCTTGCCCCCGAAACCGCCGCCCATCCGGCGGGTTTCGACCCGCACGGCATGCATCGGCTGGCCGATGGCATCGGCCACCTTGTGCTGGATCTCTGTCGGATGCTGGGTAGAGGACAGGATGTGCATGTCGCCATCCTCACCCGGCAGGGCCAGCGCGGCTTGCCCTTCGAGGTAAAAATGTTCCTGTCCGCCAATGTCAAACGTGCCCGACAGGCGGCGCGGTGCTTGTTCCAGGGCGCGCAGCGCATCCCCGCGCGCATAGATGCGCGGTCCGTCCTCGAACCGTGCCTCCTGCGCCAAAGCATCATCCACCGATAGGATGGCGGGCAGAGGCTCAATATCCATTTGCGCCTGACGCGCGGCATAGCGCGCCGCGCGGTGGGATCGGGCAATGACCAGAAATACGGGCTGACCCACATAATGCACCGTGCCCGTGGCCAAAAGCGGCTCATCATGGGCCGAAGGCGATACGTCATTGTCGAAGGGCAAGTCTTCCGCGGTGAGCACCGCCACCACGTCCGGTGCGGCACGCACGCCCTCAAGGTTCATGGACCGGATCACGCCATGCGCCACGGTGCTAGTGCCAAAGGCCAGATGCAGGCTGCCATGCGGGGTGGGCATGTCGTCCACATATCGCGCCTGTCCGGTGACGTGCAGATGGGCGGCATCATGGGGCAGGGGGCGGGCGACACTCATGCGCGCACCTCCAGCACACCTGTCGCCATGTCTTGATCCTCGAGCCAGGCGCGGAGCAGCATGTTCTGCGCGGCTTCCATCCGGTAGCTGTCCGAGGCCCGCATGTCCGCCATCGGGGTGAAATCATCGGACAGGGCTTTCATCGCGCCCGCGACGGTTGCATCGGTCCAGGGCTGTCCGCGCAGCGCCGCTTCGGCGGCCGTGGCCCGTTTCGGTGTGCCCGCCATGCCGCCAAAGGCCAGCCGGGCCGCGTTCACGGTGCCGTCCGACACCTCGATCCAGAAGCATCCACACACCGCCGAGATGTCCTGATCAAACCGCTTGGACAATTTGTAGCATCGCAGCGCGTCGCGCTGCCGCGGGATCGTGAAATGCGACACGAACTCGTTCGGTGCGCGGTCCTGTTTGCCATAGTCCAGAAAGAAATCGGCGATCGGCAGGCTGCGGGCGCCATCGACACTATGCAAATGAACCGTCGCATCGAGCGCGATGAGCGCGGGCGATCCATCCCCGATGGGCGAGCCGTTGGCGACATTGCCGCCAATGGTGGCCGCGTTGCGCACCTGCACCGAGCCATAGCGCCGGATCAGTTCGGCAAAGGCAGGGTGGTGCGGTTCAATGGCCGTTTGCACATCGGTGAGCGTTGTCGCGGCACCGATGCGGATGTCCGTGTCCGTGATCGTCACACCGGACAGGTCCGGAATGCGGTTGAGGAAGGCAACGGGCCCGAGATCGCGGAAATCCTTGGTCACCCACAGACCGACATCCGTGGCCCCGGCAATGAGGGTGCCGCCGGGGTTCTGATCCAGCCATGTCGCGAGGGTGTCCAGTGTCTGAGGGGGCTCTGCCCCCGCCTGCGGCTCCCCCGTGGTATTTTCCGCCAGAAGAAGGGGGGTATCGTACATATGATCCGGGACGGGTGCTGTTGCCGCGGCTTTGGCTGCGCGGATGATCGGGGCGTAGCCGGTGCAGCGGCAGAGGTTGCCCGCGAGTTCGGTGTCAAAATCCGTGGCCCCATTGAGATGCGCCACGGCCATTGTCGTGATGAAGCCGGGCGTGCAGAAACCGCATTGGGAGCCGTGATGTGTCACCATCGCGTCTTGCACCGGGTGCAATGTGCCGTCGGGTGCCGCGATCCCTTCGACCGTGCGCACGGCCTTGCCGGCAAGTTGCGGCACGAACAGAATGCAGGCGTTGAGCGCGCGCGCGCCGTTTTGATCCGTCACCATCACCGAGCAGGCGCCGCAATCGCCTTCGTTGCAGCCTTCCTTGGTGCCGGTCAGATGCTGATCCTCGCGCAGCCAGTCGAGCAATGTTGTGGTTGCAGATGTGTCAGCCGTGATCTCGCTTCCGTTCAGAAGAAAGGTCGTACGCATCGAATTTGCCAGCCGCGGTACCAGAGCCCTTGGGATGGCGCGGACCTCGATGCGGCGTAGAGGTCGGGGCCGGGCGAACCGATACAGGCTACGGTGCGGTTGACCTGATTTGCAAGACCCTGCCGCATGGAATGCGTGACGCGGATTTGGTGTGCATAACTTTGCGGCACCACTGGATATGGGGGCTGTGGGACCATAGGATGTCGGGATGACTGATGCTGCTCGATTCATTCACCTGCGCACCCATTCTGAGTATTCGCTGCTGGAAGGTGCGCTGCGCCTGAAAAAGCTGCCCGGCATGGTGCGCGATGCGGGGATGCCCGCCCTGGCGCTGACGGACACGAACAACATGTTCGCCGCCCTGGAATTTTCGGTGGGCATGGCCGGCGCGGGTGTGCAGCCCATCGTCGGCTGCCAGGTCGATCTGCAATACATCACGCCGCGTCCCGGCGAACGTCCGCGCGATCCTGCGCCCCTTGTTCTGCTGGCGCAGAATGAGGCCGGGTACGAAAATCTGATGAAGCTGAATTCCTGCCTGTACCTGCGGGACGGGTCGGAATTGCCCCATGTGACGGTGGACGAATTGCGCAGCCATGCGGACGGGGTGATCTGTCTGAGCGGCGGGGCGGATGGGCCGGTGGGCCAATTGCTGCGCGCCAGCCAGCGCCCGGCGGCAGAGGCGCTCATGAGCGCGCTGCACGAGATGTTCGGTGACCGGCTTTATGTCGAGTTGCAGCGGCATCCGGGCGAGGAGGGCGCGCCCGAGGCGGAACGGCTGACGGAACGGCCCTTTGTCGAGATGGCCTATGCCATGGACCTGCCGCTGGTGGCGACAAATGACGTCTATTTCCCGAAATCCGACATGTACGAATCCCATGATGCGCTGATCTGCATCGCCGACGGTGCCTATGTGGATCAGCAAGAGCCGCGCCGCCGCCTCACGCCGCAGCATTACTTCAAGAGCCAGGCGGAGATGGTGACGCTTTTTGCCGATCTGCCCGAAGCGATCGAGAACACCGTGGAAATCGCGCGGCGCTGCGCCTTCATGGCCTATCGCCGCGATCCGATCCTGCCGAAATTCGCGGATGACGAGGTTGAGGAACTGCGCCGTCAGGCCAATGAAGGCTTGCAGGCGCGGCTCAAGGTGATCCCGCATGCAGCCTCGGTCGAGGAATACCAGAAGCGGCTCGATTTCGAGCTGGAGATCATCGAGGGTATGGGTTTTCCCGGCTATTTCCTGATCGTGGCGGATTTCATCAAATGGGCCAAGGATCAGGACATCCCCGTGGGGCCGGGCCGGGGGTCTGGGGCGGGGTCGCTTGTGGCCTATGCGCTGACTGTCACAGACCTTGATCCACTGCGCTATGCCCTTCTGTTTGAACGGTTTTTGAACCCTGAACGGGTGTCGATGCCGGATTTCGACATCGACTTTTGCATGGACCGGCGCGAAGAAGTCATCCGCTATGTTCAGGAGAAATACGGCCGTGACAAGGTGGGCCAGATCATCACCTTTGGTGCGCTCCTGTCCAAGGCGGCGGTGCGCGACATCGGGCGCGTGTTGCAGATGCCATACGGGCAGGTGGACCGGCTGTCGAAACTCATCCCCGTTGAGGGCGTAAAGCCGGTCAGCATTGAAAAGGCACTGTCGGATGAGCCGCGCTTGCGCGAAGAAGCACGCAATGAAGAAGTGGTGGACCGGCTGCTCACCTATGGTCAGCAGGTCGAGGGGCTGCTGCGGAATGCCTCTACCCACGCGGCGGGCGTGGTGATCGGCGACCGGCCACTGGATGCGCTGGTCCCGCTCTATCAGGATCCGCGGTCGGATATGCCCGCGACCCAGTTCAACATGAAATGGGTGGAACAGGCGGGGTTGGTCAAGTTCGACTTTCTTGGCCTGAAGACGCTGACCGTGATTCAGAACGCGGTGGAGCAAATCCTGGGCTCGGGCCGCAAACTGCATGTCGCGGCGGATGGGACCGAACTCTATATCCCTGCCGAAGGTATGGAAAATGACATCGGTGGCATCCCGCTGGATGATGAAGCGTCCTACAAGCTTTACGCCGCGGGCAAGACGGTTGCGGTGTTCCAGGTGGAAAGCTCGGGCATGATCGACGCGCTCAAGCGGATGAAGCCCACCTGTATAGAGGACATCGTGGCGCTTGTGGCGCTTTACCGGCCCGGCCCAATGGAGAACATTCCGAAATATTGCGAGGTCAAGAACGGGCTGAGCGAACGGGAGCTGCTGCATCCCACGGTCGATCATATCCTGGATGAGACGCAAGGCATCATCGTCTATCAGGAACAGGTGATGCAGATCGCCCAGGAAATGGCGAATTACAGCCTGGGCGGGGCGGACCTGCTGCGCCGCGCGATGGGTAAGAAAATCCAGGAGGCGATGGACGCCGAAAAGCCGAAATTCCTCGCCGGTGCCAAGGACAATGGCGTCGATGAGGCCAAGGCGATGGAGACCTGGGCGCTGCTCGACAAGTTCGCCAATTACGGTTTCAACAAGTCCCACGCGGCGGCCTATGCGGTGGTCAGTTATCAGACCGCATGGCTCAAGGCGAACCATCCGGTGGAGTTCATGGCCGGTGTCATGAACTGCGATATCCATCTGACGGACAAGCTGGCCATCTATTTCGAGGAGGTCCGCAAGGGGCTGGGCCTGCCATGGGTGCCCCCCTGTGTGAACCGCAGTGACGCGACATTCAAGGTGGTCGACGGGGCGTTGGTCTATGCGCTGGGCGCGCTCAAGAACGTGGGTGTCGAGGCGATGCGGCTGGTGCAGGACGCGCGCGGCGACAAACCATTCGTCAACCTCTTTGACTTTGCCCGGCGGGTGGATCTGAAACGTGTGGGCAAGCGGCCTTTGGAAATGCTGGCGCGCGCGGGGGCCTTTGACCAACTGGACCCGAACCGTCGCCGGGTCTTTGATGCGCTTGACGCGCTGAGCGCCTATTCCGCTGCGATCCATGATCAGAAGAATTCCAATCAGGTCTCGCTCTTTGGTGAGGCGGGGGATGACCTGCCTGAACCACGGCTTTTGCCTGTCGATGACTGGCTGCCCGCAGAGCGTTTGGGCGAAGAGCACAAGGCGGTGGGCTTCTACCTGTCGGGGCATCCGCTCGACGACTATGCCGGCGCGTTGAAGCGCAAAGGCGTGCTGACCCTCGATGCCGTGACGGCCAAAGCCGAAGGCGGGCCGCTCCTGACGAAACTGGCAGGTGTCGTGTCGGGGTTGCAGGTGCGCAAATCCGCACGCGGCAACCGGTTCGCCTTCTGTCAGTTGTCGGACACCACCGGCGCGTACGAGGTCACACTCTTTTCCGAGGCGCTGGAAAAGGCACAGGATGTGCTGGTTGCCGGGGCCAAGGTGATCGTCGGGGTCAAGGCCGAACTGGAGGCGGATCAGCTCAAGCTGCTCGGCAATTCGGTGACGCCCATCGACACGGTGGTGGCGGATGTCACGGGCATGGGACTGCGGATTTATGTTGAGGCGCCGGCGGCGATTGCATCCGTCGCCTCCGTTCTCGACGGCGCGCGGCAAGCGGCCAGTGCCGCCGGACGTGGTCCGATTTCCGTCTGCCTCATGGACGACAGCCTGCCGGGAGAGGTGGAAATGGAGCTGGGCGTGGAATTCCCGGTCACGCCGCAAATCCGGGGCGCGCTGAAATCCCTGTCCGGGGTGGTCGAGGTCGAGGAGTTCTGATCCCGCCCACATGCTGGACGCACACGCCCTGACACGGTACATCTGCGGGCAAACAGGGAGGGGAGCGCGCAATGCGCCGGACATGGGCAGCACTTCCAGTCGCTTTGACTTTGGCGGCTTGCGGCGATCCGCTTGCGGGCATTGAACGCGTGTCCGAATTGCCTGAACCGCCCGCCGAGGACGGCGCTGCGGCGGCGCTGCCCACCGAGAACGACGTCACTGCCGACACACCGATTTTCGCAGGCCTCTTTCGGCGCGAAGCGCGCCAACCGCAACCCGATCCGGCAATCGAGGCGGCATTGCGCGAAGCAAACGGTGTGGACGAGGTCATCAGTGATGAAGCGCCCGACACATCGGCCCCGACTGCGCCGCAAGCCGCCCCGGACGCAACGACCGCGCAAGAGGCCGCAGTGGCAACAGATGTTGCGCCGCCGCCCGCACGTGGGGGCGTGATCGGATGGTTGCGTCGTGCCGCGACCAATCAGGAGGCTGCGGGCGCATCGCCAGCCGACGCCGCAGTGGTCGTGGCAACCCAAGACAGCGCAGCGGAGACGCTCGTGGCCGACCCGGACAAAGTGGAAACGGTCCTCGCGGATGTGGAGCTGGCATCACTGGAACAACCGGTTCTCGAAGCGGAGCCGCAAAAGCGGCGCGGATTGTTTGGTCTGGGCGGCGCGCGTGCGCCATCGACTGCACAGGCTGCCCGTCCCCGCTCTGGCCCGGATGCGCGTGACGTGCCTCTGGGCACGGCGTTGCCCTTTGGTGAAATCGCGCGCGTCTGTGAGGCAAAGCCGCGCGATATGGGTGAAATTTCCGCCAAGGCTGCGCGCAAGGGACGTGGCTATGTCCTTTATGACAGCGCGCCCGGCAGCGCCTCGGCCCGGACGTTCTACATCACCGGATTTGCCGACAATTGCCCGAGGCAATTTACGGCTGCGATTGCCCTTTTTGGGGAGCCCGTGTTGCACGAACAATTGCGCTACGGCCTGCCTGCGCGCGATTTTCCGTATTCCGCGACCGACGAAGCCTATGAAAAGGTCAAGGCGCAGGTGTGCAATGTCGGACGCACCAAGCCGTGTGGTTCCCGCATTTCCCGGTTGGACAAGACGACCACTTTCGTGACTGCCTATGAGAATTTTGGCGAAAACCCGCGATGGGCCGACATGCTGCTGCATGACGGAGAGGTTCTGGCTGCCGCACTCAAGAAACCCTGAGCGCGCACCGCTTGGAAACCGGCCCTCCGGGGGGGATTTTTGGGGAACAGAGACGGGGATGGGGTGCGGTCTGAAAACCAGTCGTCCGCGTGGCAGGCGCGACGCATTCGGAGTTTCGCGGGCCGTGATCGCAGAGCTGTCAGATCGCGTTCAAGGAAAACGCAGAGTGCCCAATGGTCGGGCCCCCGGGCGTTGTTGCGCGGGGGCCGTCTCCGTTCACGCCGGCTCGCATCCCTGCTACCGGCGCGACATGCATCAAAGAGCATTAACCTTGATAAGGGGTTAACCGCCCCTCGTCTCTGTTCAAAAAAATCCCTCCCGGAGGGTCGGGTGATCCTTTGTCCCGTCGACCGCAATGTCAGTAATGCGGCGGCCGCTCGTCCCCGATCACGATGCCACCGGATCCCGCGGCGTCACGTTCCGCTTCCCGTGCAATCAGCACTTCGGCCTGCCGAATGAGGCGCGCAATCTCGCCATCCTGCCGTGCCACGACATCCGACAGCTCCTCCACAGTGCGTTCGAGATGGGCGATGCGTTCTTCGATTTCGGTCATGGGCGTCTCCTTGACGCCCCATCTGGGCCATGTGGCCGGCCAAGGCAAGGCCGCGCCTTGCCCCCCTGCCTTGGCTGGGCTAGTGACGCGCCCGTACCGCAGATGGAGTGGCAGGCATGGCCAAGCCCAAAAAGACCCCACGCCCCAAGGCACAGACGCCCAAGGGCTTTCGCGACTATTTCGGCGCTGACGTCACCGAGCGGGCCGAAATGCTGCAAAAGATCGCGGGCGTGTATCATCGCTATGGGTTCGACGCGCTGGAATCGAGCGCCGTGGAAACGGTCGAGGCTCTGGGCAAGTTCCTGCCCGACGTAGATCGCCCGAACGCAGGCGTTTTCGCGTGGCAGGAGGATGAGGGCGATTGGCTGGCGCTGCGCTACGACATGACGGCGCCGCTGGCCCGCGTCTATGCGCAGCACCGCAACGACCTGCCCAACCCGTACCGTCGGTTCACCATGGGGCCCGTCTGGCGCAATGAAAAACCCGGGCCGGGCCGGTTTCGCCAGTTCTATCAATGTGACGCCGATACGGTTGGTACGGCCAGCATGGCCGCCGATGCCGAGATTTGCGCAATGCTGAGCGATTGTCTCGAAGAGGTCGGCATCCAGCGCGGCGATTACGTGGTGCGGATCAACAACCGAAAGGTTTTGAACGGGGTCATGGAGGTTGCGGGGCTCTCCGGTGACGACAAGGCGGAGGCCCGCGGCATTGTGCTGCGCGCGATCGACAAGCTGGACCGGCTGGGCAAGGACGGCGTGCGCGCCCTGTTGGGGGCGGGCCGCAAGGACGAGAGCGGTGATTTCACCGACGGCGCAGGCTTGGCCGATGACCGGGCCGAGGTTGTGATGGCGTTCATGGACGCACGCGCCCAAGACAACGCGGCCACGGTTGCACGGCTCATGAGCTTGGTCGAAGGGTCCGAGATTGGCCGCAAGGGCGTCGAGGAGTTGCAGGAAATCGAAGCGCTCCTGTCCGCGCAAGGCTATGGCGCGGACCGTATCATCATCGACCCGTCCGTGGTGCGCGGCCTGGGGTATTACACCGGGCCGGTCTATGAGGCGGAGCTGACCTTTGACGTGCAAAACGACAAGGGCCAGACGGTGCAGTTCGGCTCCGTTGCGGGGGGTGGTCGCTATGACGATCTGGTCAAGCGGTTCACCGGGCAGGAAGTACCGGCCACGGGCGTGTCCATCGGCGTTGACCGCCTGCTGGCGGCGCTGCGGGCGACGGGGCGCAGCGGGGCGCAGTCTGACGGCCCGGTTGTCGTGACGGTCATGGACCGTGACCAGATGGCGGATTACCAATCCATCGTGGCCGATCTGCGCAGCGCCGGCATCCGGGCCGAAGTCTACCTTGGCAATCCCAAGAACTTCGGCAATCAGCTCAAATACGCGGACAAGCGGGGCAGCCCCGCCGCCATCATCGTCGGCGCAGAGGAACGCGAACGCGGCGTGGTGCAGGTCAAGGACCTGATCCTCGGCTCCAAGATCGCGGAAACGGCAACGCATGAGGAATGGGCCGAAAACCCCAGCCAGTTCGAGGTGCCTCGGGATCAGCTGATCGCGAAACTGCGCGAGATCCTCGAGCAATGACGCGCGCGCTGGCGCTCTCGCTGCGGGACCGGTTCGCGGGGCAGGGGGCACAGGTTGTGGAGCCGCCCGTGCTGTTGCCCGCAGACGTGCTGCTGGACCTCTATGGCGAAGACATCCGGGGTCGGGCCTATGTCACCGCGGATGCCCTGCGGGGTGAGCAGATGTTGCGCCCGGATTTCACCGTACCGGTGGTGCAGATGCATATGGCCCAAGGGGCCAGCCCTGCGCGCTACACCTATGCCGGAGAGGTGTTCCGACGGCAGGATGATGATCCGGATCGCGAGAACGAATACCTTCAGGTGGGCTACGAAGTGTTCGACGATGCCAACCCGGCGGCGGCGGATGCAGAGGTGTTTGCGTCACTGCGCAGTGCGCTCGCGCCGTTGTCCTTGCGCGCGGCCACGGGGGACATTGGCATCCTGATGTCTGCGGTGGACGGCTTGCAGACCTCGGATCGGCGCAAGGCCGCGCTGCGGCGGCACATCTGGCGACCGCGCCGGTTCCGGGCCCTGCTGGACCGGTTCGGCGGCCGCACGCCCATGCCCGCGACGCGGGCCGCCTTGTTGACCGGCGATGTACCCGCCTCCGGTCCCTTGAACGGGCTGCGCAGCCGGGCGGAAATCGAGGCGCGGATCGACGCCCTGCGCGAGGATGCGGCCCTGCCGCCCATCAGCGTGGCAGAGATGGAGGGGTTGGACGCCCTCTTGAACGTGCGTGAAACGCTGCCTTACGCGGTGGACCAGTTGCAGGCGCTGTGCGCGGATCTGCCCGCCATCGAACCCGCAGTGCACCGCCTGCGCGACCGGGCCGAGGCGCTCTCCGCGCAGGGTGTGGACATCGCAACGCTCGCCTTTGAGGCCAGCTATGGGCGCACGTCCATGGAATATTACGATGGGTTTGTCTTTGGATTTTACGCGGATGGGCGGCCCGACCTGCCGCCGGTGGCCAGTGGCGGGCGCTATGACGCGCTGACCCGGCGCCTTGGCGGTGCGGACGGCATACCGGCGGTGGGCGGTGTGATCCGCCCCGGCCTTGTCGCGGCACTGGAGGGCACGACATGACGCTCAAGCTGGGTGTGCCGTCCAAGGGGCGGCTGATGGAAAAGACGTTCCAGTGGTTTGCCAAACGCGACATTACCCTGACGCGGACCGGATCGGACCGCGAATATGCCGGTGCCGTGCAAGGCATTGAAAACATGTCGCTCGTGCTGCTGTCGGCCAGCGAAATACCGCGGGAACTGGCGGCGGGGCGCATCCATCTTGGCGTGACGGGCACCGACCTTGTCCACGAAAAGCTGCCGCTTTGGGAACAACAGGTGGAACCGCTGGAAGAGATGGGATTTGGCCATGCCGATCTGGTGCTGGCGGTGCCGCAGGGATGGGTGGATGTCGACCTGACCGATGATCTGGATGCAGCCGCGGCGGCGTTTCGGACGACCCATGGCTTCCGGCTGCGGATTGCCACGAAATACCACCGGCTGGTGCGGGACTTTCTGCGCGATGCCGGTGTTGCGGATTACGCCATCGTCGACAGTCAGGGCGCCACCGAAGGCACTGTGGCCAATGAGACGGCAGAGGCCATTGCCGACATCACGAGCAGCGGCGAGACGCTGCACGCCAACCACCTGAAGATCTTGAAGGATGGGTTGATCCTCGCGTCGCAAGCCACGTTGTGGCGCAGTCGGACGGCGCAGATGGAACCAGCGGATGCGGATGCGCTGCGTGCGTTGATGGATCGGCTTGGCTGAGCGCGTATGCACGGGCCGCCCCGATCAGGGGCAGCCCGCCGTCTTGATCAGTTCACAGTCACCCAACGCAGGATGAAGAAGTTGTCGGGCCGTTGCGTCAGCTCAACATTGGCCTTCGCTCCCCAGACAAGCGGTTGCACGTACATCGGTACATACGCGACCTCGTCCTGCAGGATGCCGGTAACTTCATCCAGCATCGCCTGCCGTTTGCTGTCGTCGATTTCCGACTGGATCATGGGCAGCAATTCGTCCACGCGCGCGTTCGAAAATCCGCCAAAGTTCCAGCTGCCCAGCTTCTTTTCCTCGTTCGGTGTCGCGGCGAGGAAGCGGACTGGGTGTTCGGCGTCAAACGTGCCCGGCGACCAGCCCAGCAGGTACATGTCGTAATTGTCGGCGCGCAGTTCGGGCCAGTAGTTCTGCACCGGCATCGCGTCGAGAACGGCAGTGATCCCCACCTGCGCCAGCATGCCCGTGACCGCCTGACAGACGGCTTCGTCGTTCAGATAGCGGTCGTTGGGGCACTTGAGCCCAAAGGAAAACCCGTCGGGGTATCCGGCCTCGGTCAGCAGGGCCTTGGCCTTGTCCACGCTGAATTCGGGCCGGTCCGCGAGGGTGGCGGAATATCCGCGCATTGCGGGGCTGACCAGCTGGCTGGCCGGTTCGGCATTGCCGCGCATGATCGTTTGCAGGATTGCGGGCACGTTGACCGCGTGGGCCACGGCCTGACGGACCCGCACATCTGCGAACGGGTTCGCACCGTCCACATCGGACGAGTATTTCAGCGCGTCCGCCTCATGCGGAAAGCCCAGCATGATCACACGCGCCTCGATCCCCTGGATCACCTTGACGCTGTCCGTGCCGGACAGGCGGGCGGCGTCCTGGATCGGGACGGGGTTGATCAGATCGACATCACCCGACAGCAGCGCCGCCACGGCGGTGGCCGAATTCTGGATCGGCGTCAGCTCTGCGCGGGTGATGTTGTGCTCGGCCGTGTCCCACCAGCCGGCATGCGGCTCCAGCACGGTGCGCAGGCCCGGCTCGCGCGTGGTGACGCGGAACGCTCCGGTGCCGTTGGTGTTCAGCGTGGCAAAGTTGCCCGCCTCCTTGTCCGGCAGGGCGGCATTGTTCGCCTCGGCCCAGCCGCTGTCCATGATCATCCAGTTGGCGATGCTGTCGGGAAAGATCGGGTTGGGCGCGGTGGTCATGATGTCGACGGTAAACTCATCGACCTTGACCACGTCAGACACAGGCGCAAACCAGCTGCGCGTATCGGACGCCTCATCGCTGGCCCGCTGATAGGAAAAGATGACATCGTCGGCGTTGAACGCTTCGCCGCCGTGGAATGTCACACCCTGGCGCAGCGTGAACCGCCAGCCCGCGCCATCCCCGATGGGCTCCCACGACGTGGCCAGCGCAGGTTCGATCGCCATATCCTTGCCCCGGCGCACAAGGCCCTCATAGACGTTGTTGAGAAAGCCGAGCACGGGCGCAGAGTTGACCGCATGGGGGTCCATGGTTTGCGGGTCCGTTGTCTCGGCCCATTTGAACGTTTCGGCAAACGCGGGGGCCGCGGCAAGACCGAGCACAAGGGGCAGCGTGTATCTGAACATGGGTATCCTTCCTGTGGTGGGAGAACGCACTGTCGCGATACTAGACCCCAAAGGCACACGAAAAGAAAGGCCCGGCGGGTGGATCATGTATGCGCATGGATGCACATGACCGCCTCGCGCGGTGCGGGTGCCTTTCGCCGTTGCCAAGTGAATCGCAGCCTGTCTAGGTAAGGACAGCGCCGTCGCGGGCCGTGATCGGTCTGCGGGGTTTTTGCGGCGCATGGGGCGGTCTGGCCCCGCATTTCGGTACGGGCAGCAGGACGCAAATGGCATGGGGCGAGATCTGAAGTACAATCACCGGTTCCGGATTGATGTGCTCAGGACCAAGGGCCGTTTTGCGCGGCTGGACCAATATCTCGAGACGCTGTCGGTCAAGGGGTTTGACGTGGCCGGCATCCCGTTTCGCGTGGTTGATGATCTGCTCTCCGCGGACGCAGACGTGGATTTCGCAGCCCTTGCCCCGTTGGCGCGGCATACGGTCGGGGGGCAGCCGCGCCTGCTTGCAGCGGTGCTGGAGGATCTGGGGCGCGGTGCGGCGCACCGGTTGCACGAGATTGTATCGGACGAGGCCGCGCACCCGATGACGCGGTTCGAGGCGATGGGATGGGCGAATTTCGTCGCCCACGGGTCGCGCTTTCCCGGGCATGGCACCAAGGCGCGCGACATTTTCCAATTCTGGGATCAGGCGCAACCGCCACCCGAGGTGCAAGAGGGCAAGGCACTCTGGCAGCGTGTCGCCGACCGGCATGTCTGGTACTCTGATGAAACCGCGCGCGCCTTTATAGCGGACGCGTTTGGCCAGCGCGCGGCGGCTGCCTATGCGGACCTGTGGCATCCGGCGCTCAAGTCCGACGTCTTCCGGCTGTACCGTCTGCTACATTGCGGCGGCGTCTATTGCGACGCAGACAGCAGGCCCGAACACCGCGCGGCTGAGTTTGTGACCGTCGCGGGGGATCGTGTGTGGGCGTCCTCCATGACCAATGTGCCGAATTGCGCCACCATCAACGGGTTCATCGCGGCGCCGCCGCAAAGTCCGGTGATCGAAGGGCTTCTGGAGCAGGTGTTGCGCAATATCTCCGACACCGCGTCGCGGGGCGTGTTCTGGTTGTCAGGACCGGGCGCATTCACCACGCATCTCTATGCGGCCAAGGGGCAGTACGATATTGGGCTGCTCCCGCAGGGGCTGCTGAAATCCAGTGTTTTCCGGCAGTTCGACGCAGCCTATAAACACACCGAACAGAATTGGCGGGTGTTTGAGCACAACAAGGGGTTGGGCAATGAGGCTGGCCTGGCGCGTGCGTTGCAGCACGTTGGCGCAGCGCGCGGTTAGGCTCGCCGTCTACCGGCGCCAGACGTCCTCGCGGCCCCGTTCGTCAATCCGGTTGGCCAGCCCTTTGAACTCCGCATCAAGGAAATTGAGAAAGCGACGGACCGCTGGCCGCATCGGGCGGTCGAGAGCCCACAACAGGCCCAGCTCCCGCTCGGGGTGGTCCAGCCTGACGGGCAAGGCCGCCACGGTGCGCGCCGTGCGCTGCATGAACACGACCGAATAGGGCAGGACGGTGAGCGAATCCGATCCTGCCATCACGCTGAAGATGGACGCCAGCGATCCACCGGTGAAACTGACGCGGACGTCGCTGATGCCGATGCTGGCCAGCGCGGCCTTGAGATCCGCATAAAGCGGACTGCCCGCCGGTGGCGCGATCCACGGATAGGCGGCGATGTCCTCCAGCTTGACAGATGATTGCCGCGCCAAAGGGTGCGAGGGCGCGCAGGCAATGACATTGCGGCCACGCAGGATCGGGCGAAATCCAAATGCGGGCGGCACTTCGTCCGGGCTGACCGGGCAGATCGCGAGGTCGATATTTCCAACGCCCAGCTGTTCCGTCAGATCCCCCTGGTAGCCATAGCTTTGCTGGATCGTCACGTCCGGGAAAGCGGTCTGGAAGGACGCCATCATGTTGGCGATGACCCCGTCCATGAAGATGGGTGTGCCCGCAATCCGCGCCGTACCGGCCTTGCCGCCGGAATATTTCGCAACCGCCGTCTGCGCCGCGTCCCGCGCGGCGGCGATCACGCGTCCCTGTTCGGCCAGCGTATGGCACAGCTCGGTGGGCCGCAGCGGGCGCTTACCCTTTTCAAACAGGCGCGATCCGAGCCGCTTTTCAAGCATCGAGACCGACCGCGACACGCTTGGCTGCGACTTGTTGAGCGCCGCAGCGCCCTCGCTCAGACCGCCACAGTCGATGATCGCGGCAAGCATGTGGAGGTGATTTGGATCAATTTGCATACCATTGGGGTATATTATTTGCCTGTTATTCGATCAACAGACGAAATTCAGTCGCTATTTTCGGTCTCAACCCCCGTTTGGAGATCGCAACATGGGACAACCCGCCGAAGACCTGACCGCCTCTGTGAGCGTCACGTTCGGCGCGCGGACGCGCCTGACTGTCGCTGCGGAGTTGCACAAACTGAATGTCTCAAAGGCGCTTGTCCTGGCCACGCCGCAGCAATGTGATGCTGCACTGGAAATGGCCGAGCATCTGGGCACGCGCGCGGTGGGCGTGTTTTGCCGGGCCGAGATGCACACACCGGTACACGTGACCGAAGCGGCACTGCAACACGTCGCAGAAGTCGGAGCAGATTGTGTCGTGACCATCGGCGGCGGGTCGACCACCGGGCTGGGCAAAGCCATCGCCTACCGCACCGACGTGCCGCAGATCGTCATTCCCACAACCTATGCTGGCAGCGAATGCACGCCGATCCTGGGCCAAACGGAAAACGGTGTGAAAACCACGCTGAGCGATCCGAAGGTCCTGCCGGAGGCCATCATCTATGATGCGGAACTGGTCACGGGCCTGCCCATCGCGATGACGGTCACCTCTGCCCTGAACGCGATGGCGCATGCGGCCGAAGCGCTCTATGCCAGCGACCGCACACCGCAAACGACAGCGCTTGCAATCCAAGGGCTCAGCGCCTTTGCGCATGGCTTGCCCAAGGTGCTGGCGAACCCCGACGATCTGGCGGCCCGCGAAGCGACACAGCGCGGTGCATGGGCCTGCGGCACGGTTCTGGGCCAGGTCGGCATGGCGCTGCATCACAAGCTCTGTCACACCTTGGGCGGGTCCTTTGATCTGCCCCACGCCGAGACGCACGCCATCGTGCTGCCCCATGCGATTGCCTACAACGCGCGCGCCGTGCCCGAAACGCTGCAGCCGATCTGCGATCTGCTTGGCGGCACCCATGCCGGGGCCGCGCTGCACCGGTTCGCAACATCCATGAACGCGCCCACGGCGCTGCGCGATCTTGGCCTCACGGAGGCCGATCTTGATCGCGCGGCAGAGCTGGCCACGACAAAACCCTATCCCAACCCGCAGCCTGTCACGCGCGACGATATCCGCGCGCTCTTGCAGGCGGCGTGGGCGGGGGATGCACCACTTCAATAATCAAAACGACGTTTGGGAGGACATCATGATCACACGCCGCAAACTGCTGAAATCATCGGCTGCAACCGGGCTGACCCTTGCCGCAGGGGGGCTTGCCGCGCCGGCATTGGCGCAGGGGGCAAAGATCCGGTTGGGCTATGTCAGCCCGCAATCCGGCCCGCTTGCCGCCTTTTCCGAAGCGGACCAATTCATCATCGACGGGTTCCTCGCCTCGGATGCGGGGGCCAATTTCGAGGTGATCGTCAAGGACAGCCAGTCCAATCCGAACCGCGCCGCAGAGGTTGCCAAGGAACTGATCATCGACGACGAAATCGACATGATGCTGGTCGCCTCGACACCGGAGACGACCAACCCGGTGGCGACAACCTGCGAATCCGAGGAAATCCCCGTCATCTCCACCGTCGCCCCGTGGCAGCCGTATTTCATCGGTCAGCAGGGCAATCCCGGCGATCCCGGCAGCTGGCGACCGTTTGATTTCAGCTTTCACTTCTTCTGGGGGCTCGAGGATGTCATTTCGACGTTCACGGCCATGTGGAACCAGCTGGATACCAACAAATCCGTGGGCGCGATTTTTCCCAATGATGGCGACGGCAATGCATGGGGCGATCCCAATGTCGGCTTCCCGCCGGTCCTGGCGGAACAGGGGTTCACGCTGACCGATACGGGCCGTTACCAGAACCTGACGGATGATTTCAGCGCACAGATCAACGCGTTCAAGGCCGCGAATTGCGAAATCGTGACGGGTGTGCCGATCCCGCCCGATTTCACGACCTTCTGGACGCAGGCCAAACAGCAGGGGTTCACCCCCAAGGCGGCCAGCATCGGCAAGGCGATCCTGTTCCCGCAGGCGGTCGAAGCGCTTGGAGATCAGGGCCACAACCTCAGCTCCGAAGTCTGGTGGTCGCCCAGCCATCCGTTCGCCTCATCGCTCAGCGGTCAGTCGGCAGGCGATCTGGCCGCCGGGTACGAGGCCGCAACGGGCAAGCAATGGACCCAACCGATCGGCTTTGTGCACGCGCTCTTTGAGATGGCGGCGGATGTGATGGGCCGCGTCGAAGACAGCCGTGATCCCGATGAGGTCGCCGCCGCCATCGCGGCGACGCAACTGTCGTCTATGGTCGGTCGCATCGCCTTTGACGGCGCGGGCCTGCCGCCCTTTGCGGCGCAGAACGTGGCCAAGACCCCGCTTGTCGGTGGGCAGTGGCGCCTGAAGGACGGGGGCGGATACGATCTGGTGATCGTCGACAACTCCGACCACCCCGACATCCCGACCGGCGGCACGATGGAAGCCATTTCCTGACCGCGCCGCCCATGTGACCCGGTGCCTGCCGGGTCACGCAATCCGCCCATCTGAGACGACCGGCCCCGGCCGGTCCGGGGACCCGTTATGTCGATCCTTTCACTCCAATCCGTGTCCAAGAGCTTTGGCGCTTTGACCGTCACCGATGCGGCCAGCTTTGATGTGCCTGAGGGGCAGGCGCTTGGCATCATCGGCCCGAACGGTGCCGGTAAATCGACGCTGTTCAACCTGATCACGGGCAACATCCGCGCGGATCAGGGCCGCATCCATTTCGAAGGGCGCGACGTCACAGACGTGTCCGCGATGCAGCGGTGCCTGTCGGGGATCGGGCGGTCGTTCCAGATCCCGCAACCGTTTGAAAAGCTGACCGTGTACGAAAACCTTTTGGTGGCGGCCACGCACGGGCGCAATCTGTCCGAACGCGAGGTGCGCGATGATTGCGCCGATGTGCTCGAGCGCACCGAACTCATCAAGCGGGCGAACGTGCCTGCGGGTCAGCTGTCGCTGCTGGAACGCAAGCGGCTTGAGCTGTCCCGCGCGATGGCGACGCAGCCCAAACTTCTCTTGCTGGATGAGATCGCCGGCGGCCTGACCGAAGGCGAATGCCAGGCGCTGATCCGCACGATCAGGGACATCCACGCACAGGGCGTCACGATCATCTGGATCGAACACGTCCTGCACGCGCTGACGTCCGTTGTGGAACGGTTGCTGGTGCTGGACTTTGGCAAGGTCATCGGCCTTGGCGATCCGGATGAGATCATGGCCAGCCGCGAGGTGCAGGAAATCTATCTGGGGATGGAAGTCTGATGGCGCTTTTGCAAACCCATGATCTTGTCGCCCATTACGGCGATTTTCAGGCGCTCTTTGGCGTCGACATCGAACTGCACGCAGCCGAGACGATTGCGATCATTGGCGCCAACGGCGCGGGCAAAACGACGCTGATGCGCTCCATTGCCGGGGTGCTGCGCGGCGCTGCTGCCTCTGTGTCGTTCGACGGCGCACCGATCGGGGCGCACGCGGCGGATGAAATCATGGCGCGCGGGGTCGCAATGGTGCCCGAGGGGCGCAAGCTGTTCCCGTCCCTGTCGGTCGAAGAGAACCTGTTGATCGGCACATATGGGCGCAAGACGTCCGGCCACTGGACCCTAGAGACCGTCTACGATCTGTTTCCGATCCTGCGTGAGCGGCGCAACACGCCCGGCACGGCGCTGTCCGGTGGGCAACAGCAGATGGTCGCCATCGGGCGCGCGTTGATGAGCAATCCGCGGGTGCTTCTGTGCGACGAAATCAGCCTTGGCCTCGCCCCGGTTGTGATCAAGGACATCTACAAGGCGATCCCGCAGATCAAGGCGGCGGGGGCATCCCTGATCATTGTCGAACAGGACATCGCGCAGGCGATGGCCGTCGCGGACCGCGTGTACTGCATGATGGAAGGCCGCGTGACCCTATCCGGGACACCGCACACCCTGTCGCGCGAGGACATCCACAACGCCTATTTCGGAGCAAGCCATTGATCTGGATCGACACGATTATCCAAGGCATCCTTCTGGGCGGGCTCTATGCGCTCTTTGCGTCGGGGCTGAGCCTTGTGTTCGGGATCATGCGGCTGGTGAACCTGGCCCATGGCGATTTGATCGTGATGGGGGCGTATCTGATCCTCGTGCTGGTGACGTTGCTGAGCCTGTCGCCGTTTGTGGCCGTTCTTATCGCAATGCCGTTGATGTTTGCGCTTGGCTGGATGTTGCAGCGCTTCCTGCTGAACCGCACCCTTGGCGATGACATCCTGCCACCGCTTTTGGTGACGTTTGGCCTGTCCATCGCCTTGCAGAATGCGCTGCTCGAAGGGTTTTCGGCGGACAGCCAGCGGTTGCCGACCAATGCGCTGACCACGGCGTCCGTGGACGCCGGACCGGTGACGCTCGGGGTGATGCCGCTTTTGACCTTTGCGTCGGCTGTTCTAGTGATCGTCGCGCTGAGCCAGCTGTTCTACCGGACCGAGCTGGGCCGCGCGTTCCGCGCCACGTCGGATGACGCGGTCACGGCCAGCCTGATGGGCATCAAGCCCGCCAACATCTTTGCCACGGCCACCGGCATTGCGCTGGTGATCGTGACCATTGCCGCGCTCTATCTCGGTCTGCGGGCCAATTTCGATCCGAATATCGGCCCTGCGCGCCTGATCTATGCGTTTGAGGCGGTGATCATCGGTGGGTTGGGCTCGCTTTGGGGCACGCTGCTGGGGGGGATCATCATCGGCGTGGCCCAGACGGTGGGCGCCGCGATCAACCCCGAATGGCAGATCCTCGCGGGGCACCTAGCGTTCCTGCTTGTCCTTCTTGTCCGGCCACGCGGCCTCTTTCCGAGAGCGAATGACTGATGGCGTATACCGTAACCACCCAAACCCCGGCCTCGCGCGTGGCTGCGATCGCCGGCGCGATCCTGATCATTGGCCTGTTGCTTTTGCCGTTCTTTGCCGGGCGCGGCACCATCCAGGATATGTTCTTTATCCTGACCATGCTGGTGCTGGCCCAGTTCTGGAACCTGCTTGCGGGTTACGGCGGGCTGGTCAGCATCGGGCAGCAGGCGTTTGTCGGCATGGGGGCCTATGCGCTTTTTGGTGCGGTGATCCTGTGGGGGCTGGACCCGGTGCCGTCGATCCTGCTGGCGGGGGTGGCGGCCCTGGTCATTGCCGTGCCCACCGCCTTTTTCGCCTTTCGTCTGAACGGGGCCTATTTCGCCATCGGCACATGGGTCATCGCCGAAGTCGTGCGGCTGCTGGTGGCGCAATGGAAAACGCTGGGCGGTGGGACGGGCACGTCATTGCCCCGTGATGCCACGCGCGACATGTGGTTTGTCGAACGGATCGAGGACATGCTGGGCGTCCGGTCGGCGGCCGCGCGCGATATTCTGGCCTATTGGCTGGCGCTGATCCTCGCGCTGGCCACCATTGGCGGCATCTATTGGCTGTTGCGCACCCGGCGCGGGCTGGCGCTGGCGGCGGTGCGCGACAACACGGAGGCCGCGAAGTCCGTGGGCGTCGACGCAGGCCGCATGAAATGGATCGTCTTTCTGACGTCGGCCTTTGGCACCGGCCTCGCGGGTGGTCTGATCTACATGCAAAAGGCACGGATCAGCCCGGACGCAGCCTTTAGCGTTACCGACTGGACGGCCTACGTGATCTTCATCGTGGTCATTGGCGGCATCGGCACCATCGAAGGGCCGATCATCGGGGTGCTGGTCTTTTTCGCGCTGCAATCGCTGCTGGCTGATTTTGGCAGCTGGTATCTGATGACGCTCGGCGTGCTTGCCATCGTCATCATGCTGGTTGCGCCGCGCGGTCTTTGGGGGCTGCTGTCCGAACGCACCGGCCTGCACCTGTTTCCAATTCGCCGCCGCTTGACCGGCGGAAAACTCAATCTTTCGGAGGAATGAACATGGCTGACATCACAACCGAGGTCCTGATCATCGGCACCGGTCCCGCCGGTTCGACAAGTGCCGCGCTGCTGTCGAGCTACGGCGTCGAGAATATCGTGATCAACCGCTACCACTGGCTGGCCAATACGCCGCGCGCGCACATCACGAACCAGCGCACGATGGAGGTGCTGCGCGATCTGGGTCGCGAGGTCGAAGACGAAGTGTACCTCAACGCGATGGATCAGAGCCTCATGGGTGAGAACGTCTTTTGCGAAAGCCTCGCCGGGGAAGAGATCGGGCGCATGAAATCCTGGGGCACGCATCCGCTGTCCAAGGCGGAACACCTGCTGTCCTCGCCCAGCTTCATGAACGACCTGCCGCAGACCTTCATGGAGCCGATCCTGTTCAAGACCGCCTGCAAACGCGGCACCCGTGCCCGGATGAGCACGGAGTACAAAAGCCATGTTCAGGATGCCGAAGGTGTCACAACCACCTGTCTCGACCGCATGACGGGGCAGGAGTTCACGATCCGGTCGAAATACCTCATTGGTGCCGATGGCGGCAATTCGCTGGTGGCACAGAATGAGGACCTGCCGTTTGAGGGCAAGATGGGCGTGGGCGGGTCCATGAACATCTACTTCCGCGCGGACCTGTCGAAATACGTCGCGCACCGCCCGTCGGTGCTCTACTGGGTGATGCAGCCGGGCGCGGATGTCGGCGGCATTGGCATGGGGCTGGTGCGCTGCATCCGGCCATGGAACGAATGGCTGATTGTCTGGGGCTATGACATCAACGCCCCCGCACCGGTCGTGGATCAGGACATGGCGACGGATGTGGCCCGGCAGCTGGTCGGTGATCCGGCGCTCGAGATCGACCTGATCAGCGCCAACACGTGGACGGTCAACGATGCCTATGCCACGCAAATGTCCAAGGGGCGGGTGTTCATCATGGGCGACGCCGCGCACCGCCATCCGCCGTCCAATGGGCTGGGGTCCAACACGTCGATCCAGGATGCGTTCAACCTCGCCTGGAAAATCGCCGCCGTGGTCAAGGGGCAGGCGGGAGAGCGCCTGCTCGACAGCTATTCCGAAGAGCGCGCGCCCATCGCCAAGCAGATCGTGACCCGCGCCAACCAGTCCATTGGTGAGTTTGGCCCCATCTTCGAGGCGCTCGGCATGACAGGCGGCACCGATATCGAGTGGATCAAGGCGAACATGGACGCCCGGTGCGACAGCACGCCGGAGGCAGAGGCACAGCGCGCAGCGCTCAATGCCGCCATCGCGTTCAAGAAATACGAATTCGACGCCCATGGGGTTGAGATGAACCAACGCTATGTGTCGGATGCCACCGTCACCGATGGCCAGATCGAGCCTGATTTCGCGCTCGATGCGGATCTGCATTACCAACCGACGACCTGGCCCGGTGCACGGATCCCGCATGCCTGGCTGTTTGACGCGGACGGCACGAAACACTCCACCCTTGATCTGGCGGGGGGCGGGGCCTTTACCCTCTTTACCGGGTTGGGCGGCAAGGCGTGGGCCACCGCCGCGCAGAAGGTGGCCGAAACGCTCGGCATCACGCTGCACGCGCATGTGATCGGCCCGCGCCAGACCTATGTGGATCACACCGGCGATTGGGCGCGGGCCCGTGAAATCGGCGATGCGGGTTGTATCCTGACGCGGCCGGACCAGCATGTCTGCTGGCGCAATGACACGCTGCCCGACGATCCGGCGGCAGAGCTGACCCGCGTACTTACGCAAATTCTGGCACGATAGGAGGCACAGATGTCCACGCAGGCCCAAGGCTACTTCACCGAAGAAAACTCCGCCGATGTCGTCATCAGCCAGATTGCCGACACGGCGGACCCACGGCTCGCCGAAGTCATCGCGGCCCTCACACGCCACATGCACGCCGCCATCAAGGAGATCGAGCCGACACAGGAAGAGTGGCTGGCCGCGATCATGTTCCTGACCAAGACGGGGCACATGTCGGACGACTGGCGGCAGGAATTCATCCTGCTGAGCGATGTGCTCGGCGTGTCGATGCTTGTGGATGCGATCAACAACCGCAAACCCAGTGGCGCGTCCGAATCCACTGTGCTTGGGCCGTTCCACGTGCCGGATGTGCCGGAATTGCCGATGGGGTCAAACATCTGCCTCGATGGCAAGGGACAGCCCATGCTGATCAAGGGGCGCATCCTGAACACCGACGGCGCGCCCATCGCGGGCACCAAGATCGACGTCTGGCAGACCAATGATGACGGGTTCTATGACGTACAGCAAAAGGGCATTCAGCCGGACTTCAACCTGCGCGGCGTATTCCGGACGGGCGCAGACGGGACATATACGTTCTGGGGCGCCAAGCCGCGCTTTTATCCGATCCCCGACGATGGGCCCGTGGGCAAACTGCTGAGCGACCTGGGCCGTCATCCCTTTCGCCCTGCGCACCTGCATTACATCCTAGAAGCCGATGGCTATGAAACGCTCGTCACGCATATCTTTGACCCGGACGACAAATACATCACGTCGGACGCGGTGTTTGGCGTCAAGGAAAGCCTGCTCGCTAAATTCGAGTTGATCGACGACCCGGACCGGATCGCAGCGGAGGGCGCGGATGGCCCGTTTTACGAGGTCGTCCACGATTTTGTTCTGGCGCCCGTGGCATGAGCACACCCTGCATCATCTGCGTGGCCATCACCGGCAGCCTGCCGCGCAAGGCGGACAATCCGGCGGTGCCGATCACCGTGACCGAACAGGTGGAAAGCACCCACGCCGCGTTCGAGGCGGGGGCAAGCATCGTGCACGCCCATGTCCGCAACGCAGACGAAACCCCGACCAGCGACCCCGAAAAATTCGCGGCATTGAAGGAAGGGCTGGAAAAACACTGCCCCGGCATGATTATCCAGTTTTCGACCGGCGGGCGGTCGGGGGCGGGGACCACGCGGGGCGGTATGTTGCCGCTGCGCCCGGACATGGCGTCGCTGTCGGTTGGCTCGAACAACTTTCCGACGCGTGTTTATGAAAACCCGCCGGACCTCGTGGACTGGTTGGCCGCCGAAATGCGCACCCATGGCGTCAAACCGGAGATCGAGGCCTTTGACCTGTCCCACATTCTCAAGGCGGCTGAGATGCATGAGGCCGGGCAGATCGCCGACACGCCGTATGTGCAGTTCGTGATGGGTGTGAAAAATGCCATGCCCGCGGATCGCACGGTCTTTGATTTCTATGTGCAGACGGTCAAACGCCTGTTTGGCGCGGATGCGCCGTGGTGTGCCGCAGGCATTGGCGCCCAGCAATCGGTGCTGAACGACTGGTCCATCTCGGCCGGTGGACATGCGCGCACGGGGCTTGAGGACAACATCAGGCTCGACAAACATTCGCTTGCACCGTCCAACGCCGCGTTGGTTGAACGCACGGTTGCGACCTGTGCCGCATATGATCGGCCCGTGGCCACGCCTCAGCAGGCGCGGGCGATTTTGGGGTTGTCGCACCGCCCGTGACGATGGTCTGCGCGGTCCGGGCGGGAGGGCCTATTGCCCGTCGCGTCCCGGCACCGCGCAGGACGCAAAGCACTCCGACACGAACTGACCAAACAGCTCCGTCTTTGACGCGGCGCGTGCTTCGGGTGGGTACACAAACCAGATGGGCGCATCAGGCTGCCACAGCGATCCGGGCGCCACTTCGACCAGCGTGCCCGCATCAAGCTCGACCTGCACCGCAAGCCGTGACTTTATGGCCAATCCAAGCCCCTCGGCCACCGCATTGGTCAGAATATCCGAATTCGAGACAAGGACTTTGGACGGCACGGTCACGTCCTGACGCTTGTCATTGGCGTCCTTGACGGAGATCCGCGTTTGCCATGGCAGGCACACCCACGGCATGTCCAGCGCCTCTTGCCATGTCGCGGGCGTTCCGTGCTTGGCCAGGAATTCCGGCGCGGCACATATGATCCGGTCATTGTCACACAGCTTGCGCGCGACCAGCGCGCTGTCTGCCAGCGCGCCGACGCGAATGGCGCAATCCTGTCCTTCGGCGGACAGCGAAACAAACCGGTCGACCGCCAGAAACTCAATCCGCAACTGCGGATGCGCCCGCTGGAATGTTGGCAGTGATGGCAGGATGAAACGGGACAGGATCCACGGCGACATGGTCGCGCGCACAAAACCGCGCAATTCCGCAGTGCGGCTGCCCGCATCCCGTTCGGCCTGCGCCAGATCCGCGAGGATCGTTTCCGTCCGTTCGAGGAAAATCTGCCCCTCACTCGACAGCTTGAGCGACCGGCTGTTGCGGTGAAACAGCGTGATTTTCAGCGCCGCCTCCAGCTTGCCAAGGCGGTGGCTGGCCGTTGCCGGGGAAATGCCGACACGCCGCGCACCCGCCGTGACACCTTCGGCATCTGCAATGGCAACAAAGGTTTTCAGATCGTCAATGGAGTACATTCGAATTTTTCAAACGGTGGTTTCAGATTTCAATGTCTTCCTGTGGTTTATTCATTCGATCTATTGCGGTGTCAAATCACCGGAGGAGACATCATGAAACATTTGCTATCTGTGGCCAGCCTTGCGGCCGTGCTCGCCAGCCCTGTCGCGGCTGCGGACCTTGAGACCTATCTTGAGTTCCCCAAGGACATGCCGCCCGGCAATCTCGCGATTGGACCGGATGGACGTATGTTCATGTCGGTGCACGAATTCTACGGCCCGGAACTGCGCGTCGTCGAAGTGATGCCGGACGGCACGACGAAACCCTATCCGACCGAAACATGGGCGCGCGCGCCGCAAGACGACGGCGATGGGCTGCGCGGTGTTCTGGGACTGCGGGCGGACCGCGAAGGCATCTTGTGGATGCTGGATGGCCAGGGCGAAGGCCAGACCGGGCGCGTCGTGGGGTGGAACACCGTGACCGAGACACTGCACGCAATCTACTATGTCGGCCAGCCAGCAGCGCGCGCGACCTCTTTCCTCAATGACCTCGCGATCGACCGCGAACATGGGGCGATCTACATTTCGGACACAGGTGACGGCGTGAATTCCGCGTTGATCATCATCGACATGGACACCGGACGCGCCCGCCGCGTGCTGGAAGGCAGCGCGTTTACCGTGCCCGAAGACACACCGATGATCATCGACGGGCGCGAGATCAAGTTGGGCGGCAACCCGGCCAAGATCGGGGTCAATCCGATCACCATCGACCCAACCAACACATGGGTCTACTTTGCGCCCATGACGGCCAGCGCGATGTACCGGGTGCGCACGACGGATCTGCTGGACGAAAGTCTGGACGATGCAGCGCTTGCCGCCAAGGTCGAGCGGTATGGTGACAAGGTGATCTCGGACGGCTCGACCGTGGATGCGGATGGCAACGTCTACATCACCGCGATGACCGACAACGCGATTGGCGTGACCAAGCCAAACGGCACGTATGAGGTGCTGTATCAATCGGATGAGGACCTGCCGTGGCCGGACGGGTTTTCGATGGGGGCAGACGGCTTTGTCTATGCCACGATCAACGAATTGCACCGCTCGCCGGTCCTGAACGGCGGCACGGACGCGTCGTTCGGAACGTACCGCATCGTGCGCTTCCCGGCGCTCGGCACTGCTGTGAGCGGGAGGTAAGCCGATGCTGTACCGACTGGATTTCACCGTCGAATACGACGCGACCATGCAGCAACAGGGGCTGCTTGGCGTCTGGGCCAAGGAAGCCGAAGCCGCGCTTGGCGCGAAATCGGCGGGCGTGGTGAAGGACCTGTGGAAAGTGGTGGGCGAGCGCAAGGTGCTCGCCATTGTGGACGTCGAATCGCCCGATGCGCTGGATCAGATCCTGTTTGATCTGCCCATCATGCAGGAGATGGGGCACCATGTTCAGGTCGATGTGAAATCGCTGCGCCGCTATGAGGATTTCGCAGCGGACATCAAAGACCGCATCGGTCGCTGAAATCAAAAGGAATGCACATGATGAAAATAGTCCACTCCTGCATCCGGGTGCTCGACGATCACCGGTCCATCGCGTGGTACAAGGCGGCCTTTGACCTCGACGTCGTGGACCAGCTTGATTTCGAAGCATTCCGCCTGACCTATCTGGCCAACGCGGCCAGCGGTTTCGAGCTTGAACTGACGCTGAACAAGACGCGCGAGACGCCTTACGACCTTGGGGATGGCTATGGTCATCTGGCCTTTGTCGTGGATGACGTG
Organism: Tateyamaria rhodophyticola; assembly: GCF_047777875.1. Lineage (GTDB taxonomy): Bacteria > Pseudomonadota > Alphaproteobacteria > Rhodobacterales > Rhodobacteraceae > Tateyamaria. The sequence continues at coordinate 2,763,071 of NZ_CP180519.1, forward strand.
GACGCGCATCACGACGCAATGGCTGCCAAAGGGCTGGAGGTCGGTGACCTCGTGGACTTTGCGCCCGGCGGCGATCTGGTGGCGCGCTTCTTTTTCGCAACGGACCCCGATGGGTACAAGATCGAAGTCATCCAGAAAGGCGGGCGCTTTCACTAGCGCCTGCCCACATCTCACACCACATCTTTCAAAGGAACATCCATGCTCATACCCCGCCAGAAAACACCGAACCTGACCCTGCCGACGCTGGATCACGGCACGTTCGATCTGTCGCAGGAGACATCCGAACGAGGCACGGTGATCTGCTTTTACCGGGGGCTGCATTGCCCGATCTGCGCAACGTACCTGACCGAGCTGAAAAAGCGCGTTTCCGACTTTGCCGATCGCGGCGTCGGCACCATCGCGATCAGCAGTGACGGCGAAGAGCGCACCCGCGCCATGTCCGACAAGATCGAGAATGACGGGCTGCGGTTTGCCTATGACCTGCCGCTGGCAACGGCACGGGATTGGGGGCTGAGCATCTCGACCTCGCGGGGCAAGACGTCCATCGGCATCGAAGAACCGGAGCTTTTTTCCGAACCTGGCCTGTTCATGGTGACGCCGGAACAGACGCTGTATTACGGATCGGTCCAGACCATGCCGTTTGTCCGCCCGCATTTCTCGGAACTGGTCAGCGCGCTGGATTTCGCGATTGCCAACAATTACCCGGCGCGCGGCGAATATACCGGGCCCGTCTGACCCATCCCGTCGCCGCGGATCAGACCACCGATCACCCAAGACCCGCGACCCATCCGGTTGCGGGTCTTTGCGTATCGCTATGGATCACGAAACCTAGTGCAAATGTGATTATGCCCGCGCGCGCCACAGGTGCACGATCAGGCACGCGCGAAAGGGACGCGGCAGGCCCCCTGCAGCCCCACCCGATCCGGCGCGTCGCAATTCAAAGGTCCTATCACCGTGTCTGCTTTTCTTTCAATCTCCCGCACCGTGGTCTTTGGTGTGCTCTTGCTGTTTGCCGGTGCCTGTGCCCCGGACGCGCAGACACAGGCCAAAACGACCATCCCAGACTATGTCCTCGCGGAATACGGGCCGCCGCCCGCCATACCTGACGGCCCTTTGTCGTCCGCGATGCAGTTCGCGCTGCGTGTGGCGTTTGTGGACAGTGTCACGCTGTCCACATGGGACGAAAACCAGAACCTCGCGCTCGAGGAAATCTCGAACTCCGGCGACCCGCGGCTGGTGTGGTTGATCAGTGACCTGATGCGGTTTGTGCCGTCGCAACAGCTCAACGCGCTTCTGACGGACGCGGCGTCGGATCTCTTTGGCAAGCCGATGCCGCTGGAAAACAGCTGGGGCGTGGTCACCGATCACCTCATCGCGTGGGACATCCCCGAACCGCCCGGATATCTGCGCTACAAACGGACGATCTTCACCAGCATCGTGCCGGGGTGGGAGCGGTTGTTTGTCGAGGGCGACATTGATTGGCGGCTGGTCAGCTGGGGCGGCGTTCTGATTGACGACCGCCCGTATGATACGACGGATGATGGCTGCAACTGCATTCCGGCGGCCGACAATCCCATCGTCACCAGCGCCGAAGAGGCGACGTGGCTCAAGGATGACGACATCGTCTTTGGCATCGAGGTGAACGGGGAATACCGGGCCTATCCCCGCCGCATTATGGAAGTGCGCGAGATGGTAAATGACACGCTGGGCGGGCGCGACTTGGGCATTCCTTATTGCACCCTGTGCGGAGCGGCGCAGGCTTACTTCACCGACGACGTGCCCATCGGGGTGGAGCGCCCGGTGCTGCGAACGTCCGGGCTTTTGATCCGGTCGAACAAAGTGATGTATGACCTGAACACCTTTTCGATCTTTGACACGTTTCTGGGGCATGCGGTCACCGGCCCTCTGGCCAAGCGGAACGTGAAGCTGGATCAGGCGACGGTGATCACATCCGACTGGGGATCGTGGAAGGCGGCGCACCCTGAAACCACCGTATTGCTGGAACGCTACGCCTTGGGGCGGGACCCGGACTTCCGCAATGGTCGCGATGCGGATGGGCCAATCTTTCCGGTCGGGGACGTTGATCCGCGCCTGCCGGTCCATGAGGATGTGATCGGCGTTGTCACGGCCTCGGGCACGCCCGTTGCCTTCCAGCGCGCCACCGCTCTTGTCGCGTTGCAGCGTGGCGATGAGATCGCGTTTGAGAATGTGCGGCTCGCGCTGGACGGAGGCGGCATCCGTGCCGTCGATGCGGACGGCTCTGACCTCGGCAGCCATCAGGCGTTCTGGTTCGCGTGGTCGCAGTTTCACCCCGAGACGGAATTGTGGACGCAGTAGCCCGGCGAACTGAGCCGTCCAACGCGGCAACAGCCCAATAAAAAAGGCGGCACACGCGGTGCCGCCTTTCTGCGTTTATGACACGGCGTGTCAGTTCATGGTGATGTATTTCACCTTGGGCTGGTCTTCGGGATCAACCTCGATGCCCACGCCTTCGGCCATGCCCCAGTTCAGCACCTGGTGGTGGATCGGGATATAGAGCGCCTCGTCCTGGATCACGCGCCAGATGGCGGCGATGTCGGCATTGCGCGCTTCAAGATCGGTGTTCGAGGCCAGCGATTTGATCTTGGCGTCGATCTCGTCATTGTCGAAACCGGTGCCGTTCCACGTGCCGATATCGCTTTCACGCCCGTGCACGAGGAAGTTGAAGACATATTCGGAATCGTAGGTCGGAACACCCCAGCCCAGCATGTAGAAATCCGTCTTGCCATCGGTGATCTTCGGGAAGTGCTGTGCCTTGGGGATCGCGTCGAGGTTCACGGTGATACCGATCTGACCCAACATGCCCACGGCCGCCTGACAGATCGCTTCGTCGTTGATGTAGCGGTCGTTGGGGCAGTCGAGGCGGATCGAGAAGCCGTCGCCATAGCCCGCTTCGGCCATCAGCGCCTTGGCGCCTTCGATATCCGTGCTGCTTTCTGCGTCCATCTCGGCGGTCCAGCCGTTGACGAAGGGCGGAGCGATCATGCCCGCAGGAACCGACTGGCCGCGCATCACGATCTGCTGGATCGCGTCGCGGTTGATGGCCATCGACATCGCCTTGCGCACGCGCACATCCGCCAGCGGGTTGGCCCCGTCCACATTGTCCGCCTCAAGGTCATCCGCGCCCTGGTTCATGCCAAAGAAGATCACCCGGTTCTGCGGTGCCTTCTTGACCACCAGACCGTCCGCGCCGTTCACGCGTTCGAGGTCCTGCACCGGCATGTCCTGAAGGAAATTCACCTCACCCGACAGCATCGCGGCCACACGGGTCGCGGCGTTCTGGATCGGGGTGTAGACGATTTCGCTGACCTCCAGCGGGAACTGGTCGCGACCCCAATAGGCCTCGTTCCGGGTCATGACGGTTTTGACGTCAGGCTCGCGGCTGGTCAGGGTGTAGGGGCCGGTGCCGTTGGCGTTCGTGGTGGCAAAGGTGATTTCACCGCCCTCGAAATCCTGTACGTTCACGGTGTTGTTCGCCTCGGTCCACCCCTTGTCCATCATGAACAGGTTGGTGAGGTTCGACGGCAGGATCGGGTTCGGCCCGTCCGTCACGATTTCCACGGTGTAGTCATCCACCGCGCGCACTTCGGTGATGGAGCCAATGAGCTCCTTCATGTCGGAATTGGGCTGCTTGGCACGCTCAAAGCTGAACACCACATCTTCGGCGTTGAAATCCTCACCGCCGTGGAATTTCACCCCTTCGCGCAGTTTGAACACCCACACGTTCGGATCGTCGGTCTTGGGCGCCCATTCGGTGGCCAGTGCCGGTTCAAACGCGCCCGTCGTGTCGCGGATGATGAGCGGTTCGTACATCTGGTGACGGATGGTGTGTGTCGGCCCTTCGTTCTGGGCATGCGGGTCAAGCGTCAGCGCATCACCGGCGCGCGCCCATTTCAGCGTCTCGGCACTGACCAGCCCGGTCGAGCCAAGCAGCAGCGCTGTTGAAAGCAGTGTTGTGAATTTCATGATGAACTCCCCATGTTTGATGTGCCCGAGTGTTTGCCACCTGCGCGGGATTGTCCACCAGATAGGTAACAGCTTCGCGATCCATTCGTTGCTGCGCGCATAATTTGGCGGCAGCGGGGTGTGCGCTATGTGATTTCGGGATGCCATTCTGTGCAAACGCGGTGGCCGCCTTTGCGTGCGGGGCACGGGTCCAAGTGATCAACCCTCAGGCGCTTTGAACATCCGCGCAAAAAGCGGCGCGCCCAGGATCACGACAAAGATGCGCAGTACGTGGTGCGCAATCACAAAGGCCACATCCGCCCCAACGATGAGCGCCAGCACGGTCAGCTCGGCCTGACCGCCGGGGGCAAAGGCCAACAGGGCCTCCATGCCGGGGGCCAGGCCGAACCCATACACCGCCTCGACAAAGATGACGGTCAGCACGATGAGCAGGACACAGAACCCCAACCCTGCGGCCAGATCACGGCGCACTTCGGCCACGGTGATTCCGCTGTATTTTGTGCCCACGCCCATGCCGATGAAAAACTGCGCGGCCCAGATCGCTTCGGCAGGCGGGCGGTGCTGCAAAAGACCTGTCAGCGCAGCAATGGCCGCGACCAGGAGGGGGCCGAGGATGGAGGCGCCGAACATGCCCACCGCCTTGGCCACGCGCCAACCGATCAGCGCGCAGGCCACCATGAGCAGGAGTTGCGCAGGCGCAATGTTTGCTGCGGGCACGCCCGGCGCACTGCTCAGGTCGGCGTCCCACACCCCTTGGAGGAGAAAGGGCAGCGCGGCCACGATCACCATCACACGCGTTGCGTGGATCAACGACAGGCTGCGCGGGTTGCCCCCCGCTTCTTCGCCAAACACCAGCATGTCCTGCAACCCACCGGGCATCGCGCCATAATAGCTGGTGGCAAAATCATAGCCCCAGAGCCGCTGGAAATAGGGCACGCCCACCAGCCCGATCGCCAGGACCATCACCGGGATCAACAAAAGCGTCGGCCACATCCCCGCCATCGACATCAAGATCACAGGCGTGAACGTCGCCCCCACCGCCACACCCAGAACGGTCCGCATGCCCTCGTTCACCACCGCAATGCCCTTGAGCCGGGCGCCGGCCAGCGCCGCCAGAAGGCAGGCCGTGAGCGGACCAAGCAGCCACGGCAACGGCAGATCCAGCGCGTGGAACGCAGCCACACCCGCGAGGGCCAGGGCAAAGGTGGCGGCAATCCGTATCATCCGCGCAGCACTTTCAGCCGATGGCGCAGCGATGTCTGAAGGTGCACCGCCGCCGCCTCGCCTGCGGCCACCGCGTCCCCGATGGCGATGGCGTCCAGCATGTCGGCGTGCTGCTCCGCGACGATGCGGATGCGGTCGGGGTCTTCGAGCGTGGTGGGTCGCAACAGCAGGAGCGCATTGTTGAGGCTGCGCGCCGCCTCTAGCAGGAACCGGTTGCGGGTCGCAAGGTATATGCCCCTGTGAAAGTCCTGATTGAGCGCTGCGGCCTCTTCGGAGGCGCTTTCGGCAATGGCCGCATTGAGATCGCGCAGCGCGTCTATTTCTGCCTCGGCCGCATGTTTGGCGGCCATTTCGGCGGCAGTGCGTTCCAAAACGGTGCGCATCTCATAAAGTTCCACCAGTTCCGCGTGGCCCAGTTGCCGGATAACGGCGCCAAGACGGGGGCGGTGCTCGACAATCCCGTCCGCTTCCAGCCGCCGCAGCGCCTCGCGCACAGGGGTGCGCGACAGGGACAGGCGGTCGGCCACCTCCACCTCGCGCAGACGATCACCGGGTTCAAACGCACCGTTGCGAATCTCTGCCAGCAAACGGGCATAGGCGGCTTCGCCCTGGCTCATATCCGGTTCGGTCAAGATACGTTCCTTCGCGTGTATACACTTGGATACAAAGTGGTGATATCTACGAAGACCGCATATGTCAAAGCGGGTCTGTGTTGCCGGATTGAAAAGCGCAGCGCTTGACGCGGGCTTGGAGGGTGTGTTGCCGGAACAGGCGGGCAGGGCGCTGGCGGGCGGCAAAACACAACTCGGCGCGGACCTTCTGGGGCACACCGACGGGCTTCGCTGTCTTCTGGGCAGGAAAAGCTGATCGCGCGGTCTGGCGACAAGATGCCGTTGAGGCTTTCTGAGAAGGTTCTGCGCGCGGTCCAGCAGTCGGTTGACGATCCGCAATGACGGCGCGGTCACATCCCTGATCCAGACGAGGGCATTACCGGTGTGCATGTCGGCACCGAAGAGACGGAAGCCTGCGCCGTGACCTGCGCCTCCGGTGGGGCCGAGGCAAATGATGAGGGGTGCATCGTGCCTTTCTGCCCCGTCGGTCCACGGCCAAGGTGCACGGCACGCCTGTGGACACGGGGACAGAGGCTGACCAAGGCGGTGGACGCCAGCGTACAGGCATCGCGCTTTATGGGTGCTAAGCGAGGCCGATGGACCTGGACAAGGCGCTTTACAGTAATCCCGATCGGCGCCGTGGGAAACGCAAGACTGATCGCAAGATCTGTCGCCTTTCGACGCGTTTCTGAATTCGAAAGGCGCGTAGACGCGATGGTCTTTGGCCTGCGCCAAGGCGGAAAATCATTTCCGCGATGCTGTTGTGGTGGAGGCAGACACGCCGGGCGCTGCCCACATGCACGAGGGCTTGAACACGGATGCCACCCGTCCGCTTGCCACCCGCAACGATGCGGTTCGTTCCGAAACGCCGTTTGATCCCACACCGCGCGGCGGCAACGGGGTGGGCTTGCGCTGTCCAAACCAAACAGGGGCCAGCGTTTGGATCAGGGGCCGTTTCGTACCTGTCCGGTGACGGGAGGACCTTTGCCTTTGGCGGGCACAGGCCGGACCATGTGGGCGTGGTGCTGGATGTTTCAAACACTGCGATCCCCCGGCCTCACCGCCTGCGACCATCTGGCGGAAGGCGTGTTCCTACGGCTGTCGCAATGGTTCGCGCCTGACCTCAGGCACGGTGGTCGGCCGCAAGGTATGGCGCGGCTCAGGTCGTGACGTAACCCGCGATCACCTGCAACAGGCGGAAGGCGGTCGCAGCGTCATTCTCGACCACGGCCATGAATTCCTCTTCCCCGATGCGCAGGCAGGTGAGCGTCGATTTCGCCCGCATGTCGAGCGCGCGCGGCTCGCCCTTGATCAGGCCCAGCTCGCCCACAAGCGCGCCGGCCCCCACCGTTGCAATCAGACGCTCTTCGGTCTCGTCCGTGGCGGGCAGGATCAAATCCGCCTCGCCATCGATGATCATATATGCGCCGTCGGTCGCATCATCGTTCTTGTGAAACACGTAATCGCCCGGATGCGCCTCGTACCACCGCGCCCCAAAGGCCAGCAGGCGCAGCTGCTTGCGCTTGAGCCCGGAGAACAGCGGCGCGCGCTTGAGCGCGTCCACCTTGCGGGCAAGGTCTGCGCCAACCTCGCTGTCGGCTTCGGCTCGCGTGCCTTCGGAGCCGACCAGACGGCCCTGTTCGATTTCGAAGTGCTGGTCAAAAACGCCATCATCGGCAAACGCGTCGTTGAGATAGATGATGGTGGTGTCAGGCAACAGGCTGCGCAGGCTCTCGAACAGGCCCTGCTGCGCGTCGGCATCATAGGACGCCAACACCCGGTCGAGGATCAGGATATCGGGCCGCTTGATCGCGGCACGCCCCACCGACAGGGGTTCGGCATACATCGCCGGCAGGTTCGCACCACCAAGGGCAATCGGCACCTCAAAGATCAGCTCGATCACCAGCGGTGTCACCTCCGCCTCCGCCAGCACATCGCTGACCACCTTGCGCAACTCGTCCGCCCGCGCGCCCGCCGCATCCGACACTTTGCCAAAGAGGACGTTTTCCATCACGCTCAGACCGGCCACATGCGCATCCGCGCGGATCGGCACAAACAGGTCCTTCATCTGTTCGCGCAGCGTGGCCGAGTGCAGGCGGCGCATCTCGAGGATTTGCCACGCGACGGTGTTGGGGAAAGACGGGCCAATCTGTTCCGCGGTGATCTTGGCGGGGATGGTGAACAACAGCGCAAGCTCTTTGTCCTCCATTGGCGCGCCTTGCGGCTTGCGTGTCACAAGATCCAGTACCGCCTCATAGACCGACGCCTCAAGTCCCACACGCCGGAACAGCGGGTGATCGGTGCCGGTCGCGCCAAAGATCTGGCGCAGCATCTCGATCATGTCCCGCGACATCGCCTCCAGCTGCGCGCCCAGTGACATCTCACTGAGATTGCGCAGGAAATCCATGCGTTCGCCCAGGATCTCGGGCGTGATTTCGACCGTTGGCGTGGCAAAAAGCAGGTTTTCCGAGAGCGGCAGCGCGGGGTTATAGGTGCCTTCGTCGAACGTATGCACATACCGCGTCAGGTTCGCGGCTCTAAGCGCCTCCGCCACCCTCGGTCGCAGCGCGATCAACGCGTCGCGCAGATTGGGGTGCACATCGGGATCAAAACTCTGATCCAGCGCACGGCGGACAAGCGCATCGCTGCTGCCCATGCCCTGCACCAGCTGATACCAGAAGGCACGGATATCCCCCTGATTGGCAAAGGCGCCCCGGCCTGGGTCAAGCCAGTTGATATGGACGTCATCAACGCTGTTGCCCGTACGCAGCGCTTCCTGAATGGCGTCGGATGGCGTGTCCGCCGCCTGCGGCGAAAACCGCATCGGCATCAGGACGTTTTCGCCGAAATTGCCCTTGAACATCATCGGGCGGGACGTGGCGTGACCCATGCGCTGTGCGATCGTCGCCTGATGCAGGCTGCGCACGTCATGACCCGACAGGGTGACCGTGCCGCTGGCCGCAAGGCTCTCTCGCATCAAGGCCTCGCCAAAGGCGCGGCGATCCTCGTCATTGGGGGCAGTGATACCGATGGAGGAGCCGCCCGGCACCGTCATCGAGATGTCTTCAAGCACTGGATTGCCGTCGCCATCCCGCACCGTCACCTGATCCAGAACGATGTCCCCGCGCAAGTGCGGCACCTCGGACGGCTCACTGTAAAACAGCGCCTCGTCCACCATGCCCGAGGGCGCAAACCGCTCCGTGATCGTCTCCCACCGCAGGGACATGTCCGCGCTCTGATTGTAGTAGGCCAGCAGCTCTTTCCACGGGCTCGACAGGTCCTTGTAGGCCGCAAGTGCCGCCACCAGTGCACCCAAGGTCACGTCCCCCCGGATCACCAGATACCCGCCGATGGAAAAGAAAAAGAACGGCGTGAGCTGCGTGATGAAGTTGTTGAGGAACTTCATGAAGAATTTCTTCTGGTAGATCTCGAAGCGGATCGCAAACAGACGACCCAACCGGTCGCCGACCATCGCCATCCGGAACCGCCAGCCGCCATTCTTGCGCAATGTGCCCGCGCCGGCCGATGCTTCCCCGATTTCGGCCGCCAGCGCGCGCACCTGCACGACGCGCTTCTTGTTCAGCAGGTTGATCTGCCGCTGCAGTTTGGGGATCAGCCACGCCTGCAGGGGGATGAGCGCAATCGCCGCCAACCCGAACGCCACCGACTGAAAAAACAGAAAGCCGAGGATGGTCAGCATCTGACCGGCCTGCAACACAGGTTGCGCCACCGCGTCGCCCATCAGCCCGCCCATCGGCTCGCTTTCCGCCGTGACCATGCTGACCAACTCGCCCTGGCTGGTGCGTTCGAAATAGGGCTGCGGGAACCGCAGGATGCGCGCGATCAGGGTATAGCGGAACCGGCGCAAGAGCCGCTCGGCCAACACGCCCTTCATGGTGTTGATCCGCATCTTGAGCAGCCCGTGACACAGCACCGCCAGCAGGAACAGACCGCACAGGATCATAAGATAGGTGATCTGGTCGAACTCGTACCCATAGGCCTCGACCACCGACGATCCGGCCCCGATCGCCTCGTTAATGATCCGCTTTGGCAATTCCAGCGTCAGGTAGAGCAGCGGAAACAGCGTCAAGGTCACCGCCAGCAGGATCAACTGATCGCGCTTGGAGAATTTCCAGATAAAGGCAAAAAGGGAACGTTCTATGGTGATGTGTCCGGTGGTGCGCGGCCCGAAAAGGCTGTGATCTGGGGGTGACACTACGCCTGTGCAGGGGCTGAAATCAATCCACGTGATACACGCGCCCGACCGCATCCGTTGCAGGGCGCGCCGTTGCGCCCTAGGATAAGGCAAACCGCCAACAAAGGACCGCATGTGGCCGATCCTGTAACGTTCTTCCTTGTGCTGCTGTTCCTGCTCCAGGCCAAGCACCTGTTTGCGGATTTTTACCTGCAAACGCCCAAGATGCTGCGCAACCGTGGCGTCTACCTGCATGCCGGGCGCGCCCAGCATGCGGCCATCCACGCCGTTGGATCACTGGTGGCCTTTGTCCTTGTGGGCGTGCCGATCACCCTGGCCCTGATCATATGCGCCATCGAATGGGTGGTGCATTTCCATATCGACTGGGGCAAGGGGCGCTGGTCCGATCACACGGGCCACGGCCCGGATCAGGCGGGATACTGGCGCGCCTTCGGTGTGGATCAGGCCCTGCACCAATGGACGTACCTGCTTATGGCCTGGGCCGTCATCGCCTGATCTGTCGCGGCATCTGATCCCGTCTCTGTTCCCGAAAAATCCCCCCCGGAGGGCCGGTTTGCCACGCCGTGCGCGCTTTTGATTGACAGCGCCGGTCGCTCTTGCCCTTGATGGCACAAAGTTCAACGGGAGGACCGAACGATGATGAGAACCCGCGCCGCCGTCGCTGTCGAGGCAGGCAAACCGCTTGAGATCATGGAGGTCAATCTCGACGGCCCCCGCGCCGGCGAGGTGCTGGTCGAGATCAAGGCCACCGGCCTGTGCCATACGGATGAGTTCACGCGGTCCGGGGCCGATCCCGAAGGCATCTTTCCCGCCATTCTCGGACACGAGGGCGCAGGCGTCGTGATCGAAGTGGGCGAGGGCGTCACCACGCTTGAGGTCGGCGACCATGTCATCCCGCTTTACACGCCCGAATGCCGCGAATGCGAATACTGCCTGAACCCGAAAACGAACCTCTGCCAAAAGGTCCGCGCCACGCAAGGGCAGGGCCTTTTGCCTGACGGGTCCACCCGGTTCTCGATGCTCGATGGCACGCCGATCCACCACTACATGGGCTGTTCAACCTTTGCCAATCACACGGTGGTGCCCGAAATCGCGCTGGCCAAGGTGCGCAAGGACGCGCCCTTTGACAAGGTCTGCTATATCGGGTGCGGCGTGACCACCGGCATCGGGGCCGTGATCAACACTGCCAAGGTCGAAATCGGCAGCACCGCCGTTGTCTTCGGCCTGGGCGGCATCGGGCTCAACGTGATCCAGGGCCTGCGCCTGGCTGGCGCCGATCAGATCGTCGGCGTCGATCTCAACGACAGCAAGGTCGAGATGGCCACGCATTTCGGCATGACCGATTTCGTAAACCCGTCCAAGGTGGACGGCGATATGGTGGCCCATCTTGTCGAACTCACCGGGGGCGGTGCGGACTACACCTTTGACGCCACGGGCAATGTGGATGTCATGCGCACGGCGCTGGAATGCGCTCACAAGGGCTGGGGGGAATCGATCATCATCGGTGTGGCGCCCGCGGGCGCTGAAATCTCCACCCGGCCCTTCCAGCTGGTCACCGGGCGCGTCTGGCGCGGCACCGCATTTGGCGGCGCAAAGGGGCGCACGGACGTGCCGAAAATCGTGGACTGGTACATGGATGGCAAGATCGAGATCGATCCCATGATCACCCACAAGCTGTCTCTGGACGAGATCAACCACGGCTTTGACCTGATGCACGAAGGCAAATCCATCCGGGCCGTGGTCGAGTTCTGAAGGCCAAAGAAAACGCCGCGCCGCATCCGCGGGCGCGGCGTTGCACCTGTTGCGATCACTCGGCGGGTGTGGCCCGGCCCATCCGTTCTGCGATCCCGTCCGCAGACAGCGACGATTTCGGCGCGCCCGATTTGCGGTGCTTTTCGGTGATGCGGGCGCTGATGTAGCCAAAGGCCACCACAAAACCCAAAGTTCCAAACGTCAGAATTCCGAGGCCAAAGTCCATGGTCTTTCCTTTCCGGCAGTTTGTTAAGTCATGCAGTGTTTACGCCGCGCACCCGTTTTGGATCACGAAAATTCGTAAATAAGTGTTTTTAATCAACGGCATACGATTGTATGCGGTCGCTAGCGGATCACCCAGATCACGGCCAGCCAAAACACGCACAGTCCGATCAGCCCGAATTGCGCCGCAAGCAGGCTCAGACAGAACAGGGCTGCCAGAACGCCGAAAACCACCTGTTTCCGGACACTTGGGCTGCACTGTTTCAGCCACTGGCTAACCTCGGCAAAGTCGCGCCCCGGCCAGCAGGCCGCAAGCAATGCAACCGCCACGTCCCGGCACCGCGTCCAAAGGTGATATGTGATCTGGTTTCGTTGCATTCCGACCAAAAGATATGCGTTCGGCCCGCGCGCCTCAACCGGCGCTGTGGCGTGTTTCGTTACGGCATTTGGCGCGATCTACAGGTTTCGACGTGAACCGAATGGTTTATCTTATGGCGCAGATACGATCCCAGCCAGCTCAGGAGCGCGCGATGAAACTCAAGGTGAACGGCACGGAACATGACGTCGACGTCGAAGGCGACATGCCTCTTTTGTGGGTCTTGCGGGATGAGTTGAACATCAAGGGCGTCAAGTACGGCTGCGGCGTGGCGCAATGCGGCGCGTGCACCGTACATATCGACGGTGAGGCGGTGCGCTCTTGCCAGACGCCTGCGGCAGATGTCTGGGGCGAGGTGACGACCATCGAAGGGCTGGGCACGCCCGACGCCATGCATGCCGTGCAGACGGCGTGGCTTGAACATCAGGTCGCGCAATGCGGCTATTGCCAGGCCGGGCAGATGATGCAGGCCGCAGCACTCGTGGCGGAAAATCCCGCGCCTACGGATGACGACATCGACACGGCAATGAGCGGGAACCTCTGCCGCTGCGGCACCTATCCCCGCATCCGCGCCGCCGTCAAAACCGCCGCCCAAAAGATGCAGGAGGCGTAAGTCATGAGCCGTATCGGAAAAATCGCCCGCCGCACGTTCCTTGTCACGTCTGCAGCCATCGCTGGTGGCGTCGCGTTCGGCTACTATGCCTACAGACGCCCCGTCGCGAACCCGTTGCTCGACGGGCTAGACGCGGGCCAAGCGGCGCTGACACCGTATGTGAAGATTGACGCGGATGGCATCACCCTGATCACGCCACGGGCAGACAGCGGGCAGGGGGCCTATTCGGTGCAGGCGGCGCTCATTGCCGAAGAGCTGGACGTGGAGCTTGATCAGGTGCGCGTTGACCCCGGTCCGCCTGACCCCGCGTATTACAACACAGCACTCAGCGCCGAAGCCGCCCCGTTCCGCTCCACCGACGACAGCTTTGCCGCGAATTCCACGCGCGGTGTCATGGATGCGATGATGAAGTTCCTGGGCATGCAGATCACCGGTGGCTCCACGACCGTCCCCGACAGCTATGAGAAATTGCGGCTGGCCGGAGCCGTGGCGCGCGAAACGCTCAAGGCTGCTGCCGCACAGCAGACGGGCGCGCAGGTGGCTGACCTCAGGACGGCGCGCGGCGCGGTCGAGTTGCCGGGCGGCGGTACGGTGCCCTACACCGAACTCGCCGCCATTGCGGCGACGCTTAAACCGGTCAACGACGTGACCTTGCGCGACCCGTCCATATGGCGGCTGATCGGCAAGCCGATGGAACGTGTTGACAGCGTTGCCAAATCCACTGGCACGCAGGCGTACGGCATTGATTTTGAAATGGACGGCATGGTGCATGCCACGGTGCGCACCAATCCGCGCCGCTATGGCGAAATGCTGGGTTTTGACGACACGGACGCGCGGGGGATGCGCGGTGTGATCGACATCGTGCCCGTCACCGGCGGCGTGGCCGTGATCGCAGACAACACCTGGCGCGCCATTCAAGCGGCGAATGCCATCGATTTTGACTGGGGTCCCGCCGCCTATCCGGCGGAGATGGACGGCCACTGGCAGTCCCTCTCGGACAGCTTCAACGAGGATCAGCTGGACAGCCGGTTCCGTGACGACGGCGACGCGCCTGCGGCACTCGACGCCGCATCCGAGGTGATAGAGGCCGAGTACCGCGCGCCCTATCTCGCGCACCAACCGCTGGAGCCGATCAACGCCACCGTTCTGGTGCAGGAGGACCGGGTGGATGTCTGGACCGGCACGCAGATCCCGCGTTTCGTGCAGACCAACGTCGCCAAGATCACCGGCAAGGACGCCGAACAGGTGCATGTGCATGTCCTCATGATGGGCGGCAGCTTTGGCCACCGGCTCGAAGACCGCGTGGTGCGCGAGGCGACCGAGATCGCGATGACGCGGCCCGGCACGCCAGTAAAACTGACTTACAGCCGCGAAGAGGACTTTGCCCAGAACGACACCCGCCAGATCGCCATGGCCCGCGCGCGCGGGACGGTCCGCGACGGGCGCGTCGAAGGGTATGACCTTGGCATCGCCATGCCCTCCGTTGTGGCCAGCCAAATGGGGCGGCAGGGCTTTCCCGTGCCCGGCCCGGATCTGCAAATCGTCGCCGGTGCATGGGAACAACCCTATGACATCCCGCATTACCGTGTGTCTGGATACCGTGCGCCCGAACTGGCGCCCGTGTCGTCCTGGCGGTCCGTCGGGGCGTCCACCAACGGCTTTTTCCACGACGTGTTCCTGGATGAACTGATCCACGCCGCGGGCGCCGACCCGATGGAGGAACGGTTGCGCCTGATGTGGCATGACCCGTCGCGCAAGACGCTGGAGGCGGTTGCCGAGATGTCGAACTGGGGCGCTGATCTGGCGCCGGGGCAGGGACGCGGGGTTGCGTTCTGCATGTCCTTCGGCGTGCCCACTGCGCAGGTGATCGAGGTGTCGGCAACGGATGCGGGCATCATGATCGACAAGGTCTGGTGCGCGGCGGAAGTGGGCCGGGTGATCGACCCGATCATGTTCGAAAACATGGTGCAGGGTGGCATTGTCTGGGCGCTTGGCCATGCGATGAATTCGGAAATCACCTATGCCGATGGCATGGTGGAGCAGCGCAATTACTACGACGCCGAAGGGATGCGGATTTATCAGGCGCCCGAGATCATGGTGCGGGGACTTGAGAATGGCCGCGACGTGCGCGGGATGGGCGAGCCGATGGTGCCGCCTGCCGCTGCGGCCCTGTCCAACGCGATCTTTGCCGCAACAGGCACGCGGGTGCGTGAGATGCCGATGGCCAAGGTGATCGACTTCGCGTGATGCGCTGACGCGCGATACGGGTGGGCAGGTTCGCTGGACATTTTTGTATACATATTGTATGCAGAAAAAATGCAGCCTGCTGACAAGAAATCCGATGCCACGGAAAGCCTCCGGACCGCCATCCTGACACTGGAGCTGCCGCCCGGTGCGGATCTGGACGAAGCGGGGCTGTGCGCCCAATACGATTTGTCGCGCACGCCGATGCGCGAGGTTCTGCGGCATCTGGCGGGCGAAGGCTATGTCACCCTGCGTCAGAACCGGGGCGCGCAAGTCTCTGAAATGTCACACCAAAACCTGCGCGCCTTTTTCATCGCCGCCCCCATGATCTATGGCGCGATCCTGCAACTGGCGGCCGCACACCGGAGCGAGGCGCAGCTGACCGCGCTGCAAGAGGCACAGGACAGGTTCCGCACCGCGCTCCGCGACGGGACCACGGCCGAGCGCGCGCTGGCCAACACCCGGTTTCACCGGATCACCGGCGATATGGCGGACAACCCGTTCCTCGCCCCGAGCTTTAACCGGTTGTTGCTGGATCATGCGCGCATTTCGATGACGTTCTACCAACCACGTGATGCCGGGGCGCAGCATAATGTCGATCTCGCCTGCAAACAGCACGACCAGATCATCGCCGCGATCACGGCGCGCGACGCGGTGCGGGCGCGGCAACTGGCGGATGCGCATTGGCAATTGTCCCGTGACCAGATTTCGCAGTTCGTGATGCCGGGTGGGCTCGACCTGCCGCTTGGCAACCCACCGCAGGAGGTCCGCGCATGACGCCCGCCATGGAATTCAACGGGATCTACACGCCCGTCGTGACACCGTTCAACGCGGATTATTCGCCTGATTTCAAGGCTTTGGAGCTGGTTCTGGAGCGTTTGATTGCGGCGGGTGTGCACGGCGTGATCACCGGCGGCTCTACGGGTGAGAATTACGCTATGACCGTGGAGGAGCGGCTGTCGGTGGCGCGGGAAACGGTGCGGATCGTGGCGGGCCGTGTGCCGGTCATCATGGGCACCGGTGCGATGTTGCCCGCCGATATGATGGCGCTGGCCATGGGGGGCAAGGATATGGGCGCGGATGCGCTGTTGGTGGCCACACCGCCATATGCGGTGCCGACCGAACGGGAAAACGCGCTCAATGCGCTGGCCATTGATGCGGCCGCGAACCTGCCGATCATGCTGTATAACTATCCGGGGCGGATGGGCGTGAACATGGGCGAAGCGTTTCTCGACCGTGTGGGCCGCTCGCGCAACTTCTGCGCCATCAAGGAAAGTTCGGGCGATATCAATCGCGTGCATCTTCTGGCGCGCGATTATCCGCATATCCAGATGTCTTGCGGCATGGATGATCAGGCGTTGGAGTTCTTTGCCTGGGGCGCGCGCAGCTGGGTCTGCGGCGGGTCCAATTTCCTGCCCGAAGAGCACGTGGCACTCTGGCGCGCCTGCGCAGTTGACGGGGATTTTGACAAGGGGCGGCGCATCATGTCGGCGATGATGCCGCTGATGCGCGTGCTCGAACAGGGGGGCAAGTTCGTGCAGTGCATCAAATACGGCGTCACGGTGCAGGGCATCGACACGGGCGCCATCCGCCCGCCATTGAAGGCATTGAACAAGGATGACAAACGGGCGCTCGAACAGGTGATCCACGTCCTGCAAACGACCATTTCACGCATCATGCAGGAGGGCTGAAGCCATGCTGACCCGTGAGGAATACCGCGCCATCGCGGACGGCCTGACCCCGGCCAACACCGCCTTTATCGACGGCGGTTTCCGGCCCGCGATCTCCGGCAAGACGTTTGAGAGCGTCAACCCGGCAACCGGCGCCCCGCTGGCACATGTCGCGTCGTGCGGTCCGGACGACGTTGATTTCGCAGTGGAAAAGGCGCGCGAGGCTTTCGAGGACGGGCGGTGGTCGCGCCTGCATCCCTCGGCCCGCAAGGACGTGTTGATCCGGTTGTGCAAGCTGATGACGCGCAATGCGCGCGAACTGGCCGTTCTGGAAAGCGTCGACAGCGGCAAAACCATCTACGATTGCGAGACGGTGGACATCCCCGAGGCGATCCATTGCATCAAGTGGCACGCAGAAGCCATCGACAAGATCTATGACAGTGTCGCACCGGCGTCTGATGATCATATCGCGATGGTCGTCCGGGAGCCTGTTGGCGTGGTGGGCCTTGTGTTGCCGTGGAATTTCCCGTTGTTGATGATGGCGTGGAAGATCGGCCCAGCGCTCGCTTCGGGCTGTTCCGTCGTGCTGAAACCCGCCGAAGAAACGTCGTTGACCGCCTTGCGGTTGGCCGAGCTGGCGATGGAGGCGGGCGTGCCGCGCGGCGTGTTGAACGTGGTGCCGGGGCTTGGGCCGAATGTGGGTGAACCGATCGGGCGGCACATGGATATCGATATGGTCAGCTTTACCGGGTCGACCGAAACGGGGATGAAATTCCTGCGCTATGCTGCTGAGTCCAATGCCAAAGAAGTGGTTCTGGAGATGGGCGGCAAGAACCCGTGTGTCGTGATGGATGACGCCGAAAATCTCGATCAGGTGGCACAGCATGTGGTCAACGGTGCGTTCTGGAACATGGGCGAAAATTGTTCGGCCATTTCGCGGTTGATCGTGCATGAGGCTGTGCGGGACGACCTGCTTACCCGGATCGAGGTGCATATGCGTCAACTGCCCGTGGGCGACCCGCTCGACCCGGAAACGCGGCAGGGCGCGCTGGTGAGTGCTGCGCATGTCGAAAAGGTCTGTGGTTACGTCGAAAAGGCTGGGGATATCCTTGTGGGTGGGTCTGTGGATAGGCCCTTTGTCACCCCCACCGTAGTGGCAACATCGCCCGATAACGTGCTGGCGCGGGACGAGATTTTCGGCCCGGTCCTGGCGGTGATCCCGGTGCGCTCCTTTGACGAGGCGATCAAGGTCGCCAATGACACGCCGTACGGCCTGTGCGCGTCCCTGTTCACCGCGAACGCCAAACGGGCGCTGCGGGGCGCGCGCATGCTGCGGGCGGGCACCGTGACGGTCAACAGCTATGGCGAGGGCGACATTGCGACCCCGTTTGGCGGTGTGAAAATGTCAGGCTTTGGGGGGCGCGACAACGGGCTCCATGCGCACGACCAGTACACGCAGCTCAAGACCATCTGGCTTGACCTGACAGACGACGCGGAGGAGGCGGTGGAGTGATCTACACCGCGCAACGCCTGCCACGGCATCAGGGTCCTGCGGCCTGGGCCGACATTCTTGGGCCGGGGCCGGGCTTCCCACGGCTCGAAGAAGACATCACCGCAGACGTGGTTGTGGTTGGCGCGGGTTTTGCCGGGATTTCGGCGGCGCGTCGGGTGCTCCAGATCTGGCCGCAGGCGCGGGTTGTGATCCTCGACGCGTGGGCCGTGGCCGATGGGGCTGCGGGGCGCAACTCCGGCTTCATGATCGACCTGCCGCACGATCTCGCGTCCGAGGATTATGCAGGCACAGGCGACGATCAGACGCTGACCCGGCTTAACCGTCACGCCATCGGTTTCGCGCGGGAAGCGGTGGCGGAGTATGACATCCCGGCGGATTTCTTTGACCAGGCAGGCAAGGTGAACGGAGCCGCCACAGTTGCCGGTGAGGCCCATAATCGCTGCTATTCCAAGCACTTGGACGGCCTGAACGAGCCGTTAGAATGGCTCGATGCGCAGGCAATGGCGGAGCTGACAGGATCCACACACTACCGGTCCGGGCTCTACACGCCGGGCACCGTGATGCTGCAACCCGCGGGCTATGTGCGCGGCTTTGCGACGGGGTTGGCGCGCGTGGCGCAGATATTTGAGCGCAGCCCGGTGCTGAACTTCCGCCCCACGGGGAGCGATTGGGTGCTGCGCACGCCGAAGGGTAAGGTGACGACCGGCCGAGTGATCCTTGCCGTCAACGGGCATCTCGAGAGCTTTGGCGTGGCAAAGGGGCGGCTGGTGCAGCTGTTCCTGTTTGCATCCATGACCGCGCCGCTGACGGAGGAACAGCGCAGCACCCTTGGCGGCGCGCCGCGATGGGGGGTGACCCCGTCCGATCCGATGGGCACGACAATGCGCCGGATCGACACTGGCCAAGGCGGGCACCGGATAGTGACCCGCAATTGTGCGGTGGTCCGGCCCGGCATGCGGCCCCACGACCGCGACATGCGCCGCGCCGCCGCCGCACATACGCGCGCCTTTGCCACGCGGTTCCCTGCATTGGCTGGCGTCGCGCAACAGCATATGTGGGGCGGCCACCTGTGCCTGTCTCTGAATGGCGTTGCTCATGCGCGCGAGATTGAGACGGGCGTTTACAGCGCCTGCGTGCAAAATGGCCTCGGCACCGCACGCGGCACGCTCACAGGGATCGCGGCAGCTGAGAGGTGTTGCGGGCAGGTATCTGAAATCACGTCATATTTCGATGATGAGGCGGAGTTGAAACGATTGCCCCCACAGCCCTTTGCCAGCTTGGGCGCGAACGCCTATTTGCGTTGGAAAGAGTGGCGCGCGGGTGCGGAGTGATTGAGAAAATACAATGCTGAGAAAACAGTTATTCACAGGTATTGCACTCTAAAGTCAAATATCTGATTTCTGATCTCATTTATTCAGAACACCATAGTGGCCTATCCACAGGAGATATCCATAGCCGCACAAACAGACGCAAATTCCCGTGCCAACAGCCGTGCCACCGCAATACCCAAAAGCACCGATTTCGCAAACCTGAATGAAATCAGCGCTTTACGTCAAAATTCCTGATTAAGCGCATCCGCCGCTGGAATCTCTTCTTCGCGCCGCGCAATATAGGCTTGCAACGCCTCATCCACGCCGGGGTCCAGCACCGGCCGCTCATAATGTCCCAGCAGCATTTTCGCGTGGTCCAGCGCGCGTTCGGTGATCTCCTTGCCACCTTCTGCCTGCCACTGCTCGATGGAGTTATTGTCAAAGAGATCAGGCATGAAGAAGGCGGTTTGAAAGTTCTCCTGCGTGTGTGGATGGCCGAGGTAATGCCCGCCCGGACCGATGTCGCGCACCGCCGAAAGCGCCGTGTCGAAGTCGTCCCACTGCACCCCCTGCGCCATGCGATAGGCCATTGCGCATTGCTCCGCATCCACGATGAACTTGGCCACGGAACAATGCATGCCGGCCTCGTTCCAACCCGCCGAATGCCAGATATAGTTCGCGCCCGCATGCATCACTGAAGACAGTGTCGTGGCGCTTTCATACCCGGCCTGCGCGTCGAACGTCTTTGCCCCGCCGAGCGTATTGGACGTCCGCCACGGCACACCGTAATGGCGCGCCATTTGCCCGATCATAAAGTTCATCATGGAAATCTCGGGCGTGCCTGCCATGGGTGCGCCCGACTTCATCGACACGGTCGACAGGTAGTGCCCATAGATCGCCGGGGCCCCCCGCCGGATCACCTGGGTATAAGCCAGCGCGCTCAGCGCTTCGGCATTGAGCTGCGCAACCGAGGCCGCAACAGAGGCAGGCGTATTGGCGCCGCCCAACACGAAAGGCGAGCACAGGACCGGTTGGTTCCTGCGACTGAAGGCGCGCATCGCCCCCAGCATGGTCTCGTCCCACACCAGTGGCGAATTGCCGTTGCAATTGCCGGTGGTGACCGGGTGATCCTCGATAAAATCGTCGCCGAACAGGATCGCGCACATCTCGATCACGTCCTCGGCGTTTTTGGGCGACGTCGTCATGCCCATGAACGTCTTGTCCGAATGCACCATCGAGGAATAGGTGATGCGCAGATGCCGATGGCTGATCGGATGATCATAGGGCTCAACAATGTGATGCGCAGACGAATGCAGCGCGGGCATCATATGGCTCAGCTTGTGGAACATCGCCAGATCGTCGAGCGTTGGATTGCGCCGCACATCGTCCAGATCCCGCAGGAACGGTGCCCCGGTCATGGGTACAAAAATGCTGTCGCGCCCGCCGAGGGCCACATTCTTGTGCGGATCGCGTGCGTGGTAGGTAAACGTCTCTGGTATTGTCGCAATCAGGTCCCGCACCAACCCGCGATCCAGATACACCGTCTCGCCCTCGACCTTAGCGCCCGCACGCCGCCAATCGGCAAGGGCGATGTCATCCCGGAACACGACGCCCACGTTTTCGAGAATATCCATCGACGCCGCATCAATGCGCTCAACCTGGCTGCCATCCATGATGTCGCACCACGGCAAGGTGTTGCGCAGCCCCGGCAGCATTGTCAGATCGGGGGCCTGCCGCGCGGCGCGCCGGCTGGCCCTGCCGCCTGATCGTGAGCGGACAGTCATCGCCATATCGTCGTCCTTCGCATATTCGCGACCATCAGACGCCAGAAATCAGCCAAACACGCGCCCACAGGCGAACAGCGCTGTCGGTTTCAGACCAGAACCGCGCCCGCAGGGGCACCGCGGCATCCCCGTCTCTGTTCCAAAAAATCCCGGGGGAGCGCCGCAGGCGCGGGGGCAGAGCCCCCAAATCTATGTCGCGACCATCCCCAAACCGGACAGCGCCCGGATCTGCGTGATGATGTCTGCTACCCCGCTGCCATGACGCAACGCCGCAAAGACAAAGGGGCGCGCTGCCCGCATCCGGGTCGCATCCCGTTCCATCACCTCGAGGGACGCCCCTACATGCGGGGCGAGGTCCGTCTTGTTGATGATCAGCAAATCGGACTTCGTGATCGCGGGGCCGCCCTTGCGCGGGATTTCCTCACCGGCGGCCACGTCGATCACATACAGGGTGATGTCCGCCAGCTCCGGCGAAAACGTCGCCGACAGATTGTCCCCACCGCTTTCAATCAGAATGGCCTCGATCTCGGGGTGCCGCGCGCGCATCTCTGCCACCGCGGCCAGGTTGATCGACGCATCTTCGCGGATCGCCGTATGCGGACACCCCCCCGTTTCGACACCAATGATGCGATCCTGCGGCAGGATCTGCCGGCGCATCAGCTCTTCGGCATCCTCGCGCGTATAGATGTCATTTGTGATCACACCGATGGAATGCTGCTCCTTCAACGCGGCGGCAAGGGCGGCGGTGAGCGTCGTCTTGCCCGCGCCAACCGGGCCGCCGATGCCAATACGAAGAGGACCGTTAAGCTGTGTCATGTGCGGAATATCCGTGGTTGAAGGGTTTCGTGCCGCATGGCGGCGATATCGGCGGCAAAGCTGGCGGAGCCAAGGTCGTCCAGTGTCGCGGTCGCTGCCGTTGACGCGGTGGCGGTGATCACCGGGCTGAGGGCGGCCAGCACGCGCTGGCCCTCCGTCTGCCCGAGCGGCATGGCGCGCTGCGCCACGGAGATGAGGTTTGACGCGAACGCGTGCAGGTACAGGGGCAACATGTCTTCGAGCGGAACGCCCATGCCGCGGGCCGCTGCACCAACGGCCACCGGGTAGGTGAGCGCTTGCACGTCCAGGCCCCAGACGGCGCGTGCGGTATCGCAAAAAGCGGCCCCCATCAGTGTCGTCTCCTGCAACCGTTCCGCACTTGGCGCAAAGGCCCGCGCGACCGCATCCACGTCCTGGATGCGGGTCGCCGTGTAGGCGGCCGCAACAAGCACCGCGTCCGCATGGCCCGATCCGTGTTCCAAAAGTGCGGCCAGCCAGTCGCGCAGCGCATCCGCATCCCGGATCGCGCCGTCCGCCAGCACCTGTTCCAGCCCGTGCGAATAGGCAAATGCGCCCACGGGAAAGGCCGGTGACAGCCATTGCATGAGGGTCAGGGCCGCATTCATGTGTGGCTGTGCGAATGGTCGTGCCCGTGGGTGCGGCCATGACCATAGGCCCCGCCTTCGGGGGTAAAGGGTTCAACCACCTCGCGCGTTTGCGCTCCGATCTTTGCCAGCATGTCGGCCATCACGTGATCGCGCTGGATCAGCAGGCGCGTGTCCTCGATCTGACAGGGCGTGTGCCGATTGCCGATATGCCAGGCGATGCGGTGCAGCGTGTCGCCGGTCACCTCCAGCAGCGGTTCGGGCGCGGCCTCAATCCGTATCTCGGCCCGATCAGTGGTGATCAACACGCCACCATGATCAAGCGAGGTGGTTTGCGGCAGATCGACCAGCAACTGCGCGCCCGAGGCGAGGGTCAGCACCTTGCGACGCAGGAAACGGTCTTCATAGGTCAACTGGATATGGTCTGCGGGCGTGCCGTGGGGGTGGTTGTTATATGATTGGGCTGTTTGCATGTGACTCGGTGAGGGCGGCCCCCGTCCGCCGGGTGGGGGTGTAGCCCCCGCCCGAGGGGGGCGGTCGGGGGCTGCCCGGCCATGGGGCCGGGCGGACAGGCTGTCGTTACTTAGTCTTTCCCAAAAAATAATTTGCAAAGGCGCTGCAACTCACAAGCATAAACCTCGCGTCCTCTTCGGTTAGGTTTTCTTCTTGCATCAGAGCGTGCCGAATACCGTCAGAGTCATTTGTCCATCCATACAGGTTTGAAAAACCCTGCTTCAATGCTGAGTGCAAGTTCCCCTCACTTTCCATGTGTTTCAGAGCTTGGCCGAGTGTCACCTGTTCATTTCCGACAACCTGCTTCGCAGCAGCTTCTACGGCGCTGATCGCCTCTTTTATTGAATTGCGATAATCTGGATGTCGTCTATCCGAATACAACTCGATTGCACGTGCTATGTGTTTAGCCACACCGAATGAAGCGGTTTGATTGGCGGCAGAATTGACCTCGAAAATCTCGGCTTCATTTATGACCGGCGCCAAACGACCCGACAAAAAGCGTAGTGCTGCCTTTTCTCTGGAAAAGACCTCATTGCAAGCCTCCGCAAACTCAATTTCTAATCTTCCGGTGTCTCGCGCAACGTCATGAAATAGCTCAAGTATATCATACAGTTCAGGAAAATCGGCTGTAAGGAAAGTGCCTCTGACGCGTGCGAAACCCTCATCTGGACGGTCGGGAATGGTGTCTCTGGGTTGTTCTAAAACCTCAGACCACAGCCTTCTGGTAAGTGACCAAAACCTGTCTGTGTAAACCCATCTAATTTCGTAGTTTTCTTCTTTGAATGGGTAAATCAAATAGTCCAAGCAGACATCCCACAGCGCATTGCGGAGGGGGTCGGGTATCTCAGTTATGTCTAGTTCAAGCTGTGGTGACTTGAACCCAAGTCGTTCTGAAAACCGCATCGTGCTAGGCTAAAACAAAAAATACCGCTGCGCCATGGGCAGCACCTCCGCCGGTTCACAGGTCAGCAATTCGCCATCTGCGCGCACTTCGTATGTCTCCGGGTGCACCTCGACATGTGGCATCGCGTCGTTCAGCTTGAGGTCCTTCTTGCCGATGTCGCGGGTGTTCTGCACCGCCACCGTATCCTTGGCCAGCCCAAGTGACGCACCGATCCCCTCGGCCTGCGCCGCTGCCGACACAAACGTCACGGCTGACCGCTCCACCGACCGGCCATATGCGCCGAACATCGGGCGGGTATAGACGGGCTGCGGCGTCGGGATGGAGGCGTTCGGATCGCCCATCTGCGCGCAAGCGATGGTGCCGCCCAACAGCACCATCTCGGGCTTCACCCCGAAAAACGCAGTGTTCCACAGGCACAGATCGGCCCGCTTGCCCACTTCGATACTGCCAATCTCGTGGCTGATCCCATGCGCAATCGCCGGGTTGATCGTGTATTTCGCAATGTAGCGCCGGACGCGCATATTGTCGTTGTCGCCCGTCTCCTCCGGCAAACGGCCGCGCTGCTTTTTCATCTTATCCGCAGTTTGCCAGGTGCGGATGAGCACCTCGCCCACCCGGCCCATGGCCTGACTGTCGGATGCGATGATCGAAAACGCGCCCATGTCGTGCAGGATGTCTTCGGCGGCGATGGTCTCGCGCCGGATCCGCGATTCCGCGAATGCCACGTCCTCGGGGATCGACTTGTCGAGGTGGTGGCAGACCATCAGCATGTCCAGATGCTCTTCGAGCGTGTTCACGGTAAAGGGGCGCGTGGGGTTGGTGGAGGAGGGGAGCACATGCGCCTCCCCGCAAATCTTGATGATGTCCGGTGCGTGCCCGCCGCCTGCGCCTTCGGTGTGAAAGGCGTGGATCGTGCGGCCCTTCATGGCCGCTACGGTGTTCTCGACAAAGCCGGACTCATTGAGCGTATCGGTATGGATCATCACCTGCACGTCCATATCGTCGGCCACGGACAGGCAGCAATCGATTGCCCCCGGGGTGGTGCCCCAGTCCTCATGCAGTTTCATCGCACAAGCGCCTGCTTTCACCTGCTCCTCCAGCGCGGCAGGCAAAGACGCATTACCCTTGCCCGCAAAGGCGAGGTTCATCGGAAACGCATCCGCGGCCTGCAACATCCGCCCCAGGTGCCACGGCCCCGGCGTCACAGTGGTGGCCAGCGTGCCATGGGCGGGTCCCGTGCCACCGCCGAGCATGGTCGTGAGGCCCGAATGCAGCGCATCCTCGATCTGTTGCGGGCAGATAAAGTGGATATGGCTGTCAAAACCGCCTGCGGTCAGGATCTTGCCTTCGCCCGCGATCGCCTCGGTGCCCGGCCCGATGATGATGTCGACCCCCGGTTGCGTGTCGGGGTTACCGGCCTTGCCGATGGCGGCAATGCGCCCGTCCTTCAGCCCCACATCCGCCTTGTAGATGCCCGTCCAGTCGACAATCAGCGCGTTGGTGATCACCGTATCGACCGCGCCCGCCGCCCGGGTGACTTGCGATTGTCCCATGCCGTCGCGGATGACCTTGCCACCGCCAAACTTGACCTCTTCGCCATAGAGCATGGCGTTGTCGCCACTGCCGCCGGTTGCAGCGGCCCCTGCGGCTTCGGCACCAAGGTCGCGTTCAACTTCGATGATCAGGTCCGTATCGGCAAGGCGCACCTTGTCCCCTACGGTGGGTCCGAACATGGCGGCATAGTCGCGGCGCGAAATGGTTGTGGGCATATGCTGTTACTCCGCGAAAAATTCACTGCGTCTCTGTTGGACCTGTGGCAGGTGCATCAGTTCACCTCACCATAAAACCGCAAATCCTCGGTCCGTGCGCGCGTCAGGCGTTCCATGCACATCAGGAACAGCTGGTTCTGCATCGACCCGCCGCGGGCCAAAGTGCTCTCGGCAGAGCACGCCGCATCGCGAAACGGGATCCACGCGCGCTGTGCGTCGCGCATCAGATCGGCGTTGGAGGGTGTTTGCGGGTCATGACTGTCCAGCGCGCGGGCCTGGTCCATCGCCATGCGATAGGCGAGGTTCAGATCCCCGTCCGCCGCCTCATAGGCTTGCCCGGCGCAAAACGTCATCTCGACCTGATTGACGGGTGCCGCGCAATTGACGCTCTGTGCCATGGCGCCCGCGGGCGTGCACATCGCAACGAGAAGAGCCGCGCGTTTCATCACAGATCCCCCATGACCTGCTGATTGAACCCGTAGACCCGGCGCGCGCCGCTGATCGGGATCAGCTGCACATCACGCGCCTGACCCGGTTCAAACCGCACGGCCGTGCCCGCCGCAATATCAAGCCGCATGCCCCGCGCCGCGTCCCTGTCAAAATCCAGCGCCGCATTCGCCTCGCCGAAATGATAGTGGCTGCCGACCTGTACCGGCCGGTCGCCCGTATTGGACACGTGCAAGGTGATCGCCGCGCCATCTGTGTTGAGCGATATGTCGCCCTCTGCCGGAAACACTTCCCCCGGGATCATCGCGCTGTCCTCCCCAACTTCATCTCGCAAAATAAACTCAAATCCGACATAGGCTGACCTGCGCTACCGTATGGGGTTGTGCACTGTGACCAGCTTGGTTCCGTCCGGAAACGTGGCCTCGACCTGTACGTCGTGGATCATCTCCGGCACGCCGTCCATGCACTGATCCCGCGTGATCACCTGCGCCCCGGCCTCCATCATCTCCGCCACGGAACGACCGTCGCGCGCCCCTTCGACCACCGCGTCCGTGATGAGCGCTATCGCTTCGGGGTGGTTCAGCTTGACGCCGCGCGCCAGCCGCTTGCGCGCCACCTCGGCGGCCATCGCGATCAGCAATTTGTCCTTTTCACGCGGGGTGAGTTGCATGGCTCATAGTCTCCAGCACAGGGGCAGATGTCCGCCCGTCAAATGATCGAGGATCGGCAAAAGGTCTTTGCGCAGGGCGTACCCGGATGCGGCCAGCAACCGCATCACCAGCACATCGTCGGCGCGCAGGCTCACGCCGCCGGTCGGTCCCAGCATGCCGCGCAGCGCGTCCCGCTGTGCCTCGGCATCCGGTGCCACATAGGTCAGGCTGACCATCGCACGCGCGCCACCGCCCGTGGCCGTGCGGTCCAGCGTTTGTCCAAGGTCACCCGTCATGCGCCAGGTATCGCGCACCAGCGGTGCGCCGTTCCGGGTGATCTCAATCCGGTCGGACATCGTGCCGGTGATGCTGTCTTCGCCCATGGCCAGACGTCCGAAACAGATCGGCTCCACGATCAGCGCGCGCGCACCATCCGACAGCGCGCATGTCAGGCGGCGCGTCATCGCACAGCCGTCAAACAAAAGCGTTTCCTGCGGCAGCCACCACAAGGTTGCTCCGCCTGCGACCTTGAGATCCGTCGCAACGCGCCCCGTCTCGCCATCCAGCGCGCGGTAGGCGCGTTCGCAGGCCTGCGTGGTCAGCGTCAGGTGTGTGCCTTCTCCTGCTGTGGCCGCATAGTCAAAGCGGTCACCGCCCGTCACACCGCCGGATGTGTTCAACAGCACCGCCGTCATGCCGCGGTCCGCGCGGGGAAACACCGCCTTGGCGGCCCCTTGCTGAAAGAGCGCATCGATAACCGTGCCGCGCGGCCCCTGTTTGGTGGTCACACGCACGGACCCGCGGGCGCGCTGGCGCGCGGGCGTCGGTGAGGGGAGAGGGTGAAGCGCCGTCATGTGCCGCGATTGAACACAGGGCCGCCGCCGCTTGCCAGCGCATTCGCAAAGGGGCGCGCAATTTCGCCCCGAACTGCCTAATTCCTAGGCAGATCGCGAACAGGTCGCAGCAGATACGTATCCATGATCCAACCATGCGCGGCCCGCGCCGCGGCGCGGCGTGCGATGATCCGCGCGCAGACATCCGAGAGACGTCCATGCTCGGTGATCTGCTCTGCCATCCCAAGGTAGGCGCCCCACCATATGTCATACCCGTCCGGGTCCAGATCCTGAAACGCGCAACCACCGTCGAGCATCACCACCAGCGTCTCACAGCCCGCTGGCCAGCCGTGATCGCGCAGCCGTCGGCCCGTCGAGATCGTCACCGGCGCGTTCAGTGTGTTGAGCGGGATGGCGTGCGCCGCTGTCAGCGCCTGAACGGATGTGATCCCGGCGATCACGCGCACTTCGGGGGCAGGGCTCAGCCGCGCAGCAATCCGCAAGGTGCTGTCATAAAGCGACGGGTCGCCCCAGACCAGCAACGCGACATGGCGCACCGCCTGTTGCGCTGCAATCGTGTCGGTCCAGATCCGGGCGATCTCATCGTGCCAGGCGTCCACACGGTCGAGATAGGGCAACGCATCATCCCGGACCGGCATGTTGAAATAGGCGATGTTGGCGTCCGCCCGGACGGCGCCAATGATCTGCGTGCGCAGATCGGCGAGGTCGGATTTCGCTGCCTTGCGCGGGATCAGGAACAGATCGGCCGCGCCAATGACGCGCCGCGCTTCGCCGGTCAGGTGGTCGGGATTGCCGGTGCCGATACCGATGAGGGAAAGCTGGATCATGTGGCGGGATGTAGACGGGGCTGCACCAGATGCACAGCCCTCATTTTACCTCAGCGGCCCATCCAGCCGCCATCGACCGTCAGGATTTCGCCGTGCACATAGCGTGCCGCGTCTGACGCAAGAAACACCGCCGGGCCGCCAAAATCCGCAGGCTCGCCCCAGCGGCCTGCGGGGATCCTTTCAAGGATCGCCTTGGAGCGGTCCGGATCATCCTGCAGCGCCTGCGTGTTGTCCGTGGCAATGTATCCCGGTGCAATGGCGTTCACGTTCACGCCCTTGCCCGCCCATTCATTGGCCAGCGCCTTGGTCAGTTGGCCGATCCCGCCCTTGGACGCGGCATAGCCCGGCACCGTGATCCCGCCCTGAAAGGTCAGGAGCGACGCGGTAAAGATGATCTTGCCCGACCCGCGATTTGCCATCGCGCCACCGACGGCCTTGGACAGGACGAATTGCGCCGACAGGTTCACTTCGATCACCTCATCCCACCAATCGTTGGGATGTTCGGCTGCGGGCGCACGTTTGATCGTGCCTGCGTTGTTGATCAGGATGTCGGGGGCTGTGTCGGCCATCTCGGCGGCAAAGGCGCTGACGGCGGCACGGTCCGAGAAGTCCACCGCGTGGGCGGTAAAGCTGCGGCCCATGCCGGTCACGGCCTGCTCCACCTCGGAGCTGGGGGCGAGGGTGGCCGAGACACCGATGATATCGGCACCGGCAGCGGCCAGTGCTTCAGCCATGCCGCGCCCGATGCCGCGTTTGGCGCCGGTCACAAGGGCGGTTTTGCCGCTAAGGTCGAACATGTGCGTCATGGGTTATCCCGATATCTTGATGAGTGTTTTGAGCGCGGTGGGCGAGCGGTCGAGCGCCTCGAACGCGGCCTGAATGTCCGACAGGGGGGCGACGTCCGTGATCACGGTATCAGCGTCAATACCGCCGCCCGCGATGATGCCGATGGCCTGTTCATAATCCTCGGGTTCATAGACCCGCGCGCCGATCAGCTTCAACTCGCGCCAGAAGAACTGGAAGAGGTCGATGGTCGGCTTTTGCGCATGGATCGCCACCATGACGATACGGGCGCGTGTGGCGGCCACGGCTGTCATGGCGTCCACGCCCGGTTGGGTGCCCGACACTTCGAACACCACGTCAGCGCCCTTGCCGCCTGTGCGGGTGTTGATTTCGGCCCCGAGGTCGGTTTCGGCCGGGTTGATCGTGTCAAAGCCAAGCTTTTGCGCTATCGCCAGCCGGTGCGGGTTCACCTCGGACAACACGACTTTGCCACCTGCGTCGCGGGCGACCATGGCCACGAGCACCCCGATGGGGCCGCCACCGATCACCACGACATCCTCGCCCGGCTGCAAATCCGACAGACGCACGTCGTGACACGCCACGGCGACGGGTTCGATCAGTGCTGCGTGGTCCATGCGCATGTCGTCCGGCAGGGTGTGGATCGTGTGCGCGGGCACGACCCAGATTTCCTGCATCGCGCCATGGGTGTCGAGGCCGAGGAATTTCAGGTTGTGGCTGACATGGGGATAGCCCGCCTTGCTGGCGGGACAATCGAGGTCGGGATCAAGCGGGCGCACCACGACCTTCTGACCCGGCGCAAAGCCGTCGACGCCATCGCCTACCGCATCGATGTAACCGGACATCTCATGGCCAATCACCCGCTCGAACCCAACGCGAGCGTCCATGTTGCCGTGGAACACGTGCATGTCTGTCCCGCAGATCCCGCAATAGGCCACGCGCACCGCGACCTCGCCCGGTCCGGGTGTTTGTGCCGTGGTCTGTTCCACGCTAAAGCTCTTGTTGCCGCGATAAAACGCGGCGGTGATGGTGTCAGCCATGGGCACTCTCGTCATGTTCAGCGTTCAGTTTGTCCCAGTCAAAGACGACGCCAGTGCCGGGGGTGTCGGGGGCCACGGCCATGTGATCCTCGATCACGAGGGGCCGGGTTGTGTAGGTGTCGATGGGAAAGGAGTGGACCTCCATCCAGCCTGCATGCGCCTGTGAAGCCATGAGGCTCACATGCAGTTCCTGCATCCCGTGCGAGCAGACGGGGATGCCGTGTTCCTTTGACATCGCGGCCACCTGCAACCAGCCAGTTATGCCGCCGCAATTGGAGGCGTCCGGTTGGATAAAGCTGAGCCGCGCATCGTCAAAGGCATATTCAAACTCATGGATCGTGTGCAGGTTCTCACCCATTGCGAGCGGTATGCCGGTGGCCTCGGCAATGCGGCCATAGCCTTTGTAGTCGTCCGGGATTGTGGGTTCCTCGAACCAGAGCAGATCATAGGGTTTGAAAGCGTTGGCCGCCTCAATCGCCTGATCGACGCTCATCCCGTAATTGGCATCCACCATGAAGGCGATATCGGGGCCGATCATCTCGCGGATCGCCTTGATGCGCGCCACGTCCTCGGCCAGCGTTGGCTGTCCGATCTTGATCTTCACCCCGTTGTGGCCCCGGTCAAGATAGCCTTGGATCGACGCGAGCAGTTTGGGCAGGGGAAAGTTGAGGTCAATGCCCCCCGCATACGCCTTCGTCCGGTCGGACGCACCGCCCGCCATCCGGACCAGCGATTGCCCGCGCGCCTTGCCGCGCAGATCCCAGAGCGCGATGTCCACCGCCGAGATCGCGAAACTTGCCACGCCGCCGCGCGCCACGTAATGCACATGCCACTGCATCGCGTCGTAAAGCGCCTCGACATCATCCGCATCACGGCCCAGTAAAAACGGCGCAAGGTCGTGGTCAATCATCGCCTTGATCGCGTGCCCGCCCTTGCCGCCGGTATAGGTATAGCCGGTGCCCGTGCTGCCATCAGCCAATGTCACCGTCGCGGTAATCAACTCGAAATGCGTGTGATCCCCGTGCTTTGCGTCGCTCAGCACCTCAGCAAGCGGCAGGTTGAACCGGCACGCGTCGATGCGTGCGATGGCGCGTGGGCCTGTCATGCGGTGGTGTCCTCCCCTGCGCGTTTGCGCGTGCCGGCACCGTATCCGCAGCCCCTGTGCTGCGTCAACGCACCCATTTGTGCCGCAGCGTCAGGCACAAGGCGCATTTCACATGGCCACGGTCTCGCTTAGGGTGCAGGATCACCGCAAGAGACAGGGAGGGTTTCGCATGGTGCAGTCTGATCGGCCTTGGCAGGCGTTTTACGGACCGGGCGTGCGCCCGGATATCGGAACGTCATCCTACAGGAACCTGCCCGAACTTATCGGGTCCGTTGCAGAGACCTATAACAAGGCCAAGGCGTTTACCTGCGTTCTGCCCAACGGCATGAATGGCACGCTGACCTTTGCCCAAGCCGACGAGATGTCGGATGCGCTGGCGGTGTATCTGCGCGAGGTTGCGGGGCTCAATGCCGGCGACCGGGTCGCGGTGCAGATGCCCAACTCGCTCAGCTTTCCTGTCGCGGCCTTCGGGATTTTCAAGGCGGGCTGCGTGCTGGTCAATGTGAACCCGCTGTATACTGCGGACGAGATGGCCAAGCAGTTCGAGGATGCCGAACCGCATGCGCTGATCATCGCGGACATGTTCGCGGACAAGGTCCCCGCCGCCACCCGTGGCCACCCGATCCCGAACGTGATCGTGACCCGCGTCGCCGAATTCCTGCCCGCGATGCCGCGCGGCATTGTCGGACTGGTGCAGAAGTACTGGGACCGGTCCGTGAAACCGGTCGAGATGGCCCATGTGCGCCTGCCAGAGGCGCTGAAGGCCGGGCGCAACCATATCAAGACGGACCGGGTGGAGGTCGAGGCCTATCACCAAAATATCGGCCATGATGATCTGGCCGTGTTGCAATATACCGGCGGCACCACCGGGGTCGCAAAGGGCGCGATGCTGACCCATGGCAACCTGATCCTGAACATGGAACAGGCGATGGAACTGCTGGCGGGCGACATGGAAAAGGGGGCGGAGGTGATCCTGACCGCGCTGCCGCTTTACCATATCTTTGCGTTCACGGTGAACATGCTGTCGTTCTACTGGCTGGGCGCGCGCAACATCCTGATCCCGAACCCGCGCCCGCTGAGCAATGTCAAACGCGCGTTTGAAAACTACAAGATCACGTGGATCAGCGGCGTGAACACCCTGTTCAATGCGCTCTGCAACGAACAATGGTTCCTCGACAGCCCGCCCAAGCATCTCAAATTCGCGGGCGCTGGCGGGATGGCGCTGCAATCGTCGGTGGCCAAGCGCTGGCGCGAGGTGACGGGGACGGAAGTGGTCCAGGGCTACGGCCTGACCGAGACATCGCCCGTCATCACGTTCGAGCCCTTGGGCAAGGCACGCGAAGGTACGATTGGCATTCCGGTGCCGTCCACGGATGTGGCCTGCTTTGCCGATGATGGCACGCAGCTGGCCATCGGTGAGACCGGAGAGATTGGCGCACGCGGCCCGCAGATCATGCAGGGGTACTGGAAGAAACCGGACGAGACCGAAAAGGTCATGAACGGTGAGTATTTCCTGACCGGTGATATCGGGGTGATGGACCCCGACGGGTACATCCGCATCGTGGATCGCAAGAAAGACATGGTGGTTGTGTCCGGCTTCAACGTCTACCCGAACGAGGTCGAGGACGTGCTGGCCGCCCATCCCGGTGTGACCGAGGCCGCCGTGATCGGCGTGCCGGACGACGCCACCGGCGAGGCGGTCAAGGCGTTCATCGTCAAGGGCGACCCGAGCGTCACCGAGGATCAGGTGCGCGCCTACTGCAAGGAACACCTGACCGCGTACAAGGTGCCCAAACGGGTCGAATTCCGCGACGAGCTGCCGAAATCCAATGTCGGCAAAATCCTGAGAAAAGACCTGCGCGCCGAAGCGCTGGCGCAAGCGGCGGAGTAGAGCAATGGTTGATGAGTTCACACAAACGCTGCTTGGCATCATGGTCGCGGTCATCATGCTGGGCATGGGGGCGTCGCTGACGCCACGCGATTTCTACCTCGCGCTGCGCAGGCCCTATGGCCTCGCCATCGGGGTGGTCAGCCAATACGGCATCATGCCGTTTCTGGGCTTCATGCTGGCGCTGGTGCTGTCCGTGCCGGAGACGATCGCGGTTGGTATCCTGATCATGGCGTGTATGCCGGGGGGGACGACGTCCAACATCTTTACGTATTTCTCCAAGGGCAATCTGGCGCTTTCGGTTCTGATGACGGTGACGTCGACCGTGTTCGGCGTCGTGCTGATTCCGCTGATTCTGCTGCTTTATGCGGCCGCACTTGATCTTGAGATCCCGCGCGAGGACATCATCGCGGTGCTGATCGTGCTGCTGGTGCCGGTGGCCATTGGCATGACCCTGCGCAAGCTGAACCCGAATGCGGGGGCGGTGATGGAGTTTCTGGGTTCGATCCTCGGGGCGTTCTTCATCGTGTTCATCGCGGTGACGTGGATTCCGCAGAACTGGCAGTTCCTGCTGAACACAACCGGGGCCACTTACATCGCATCCATCGGGCTGGGCGTGGTGGGCATCACCATCGGCTATTTCTTTGCCACGTCGCTCAAGCTGCACCCGCGCAACGCGCGCACCGTTGCGCTTGAGACCGGCATTCAGAACGGCCCGCTGGCGATTGCCATCGTCGTCTTTACCTTTCCGGCCGAACAGCAGCAGGCGATCATGGCGGTGCCTGCGCTTTACTCGCTGTTCATCGTGATGACGTCGACGCTGGTCACATTCGTGTTCCGCCGCGCCAATACCGCGGCCGAGCAAAAGATGCCCGACGGGTTGCTGTAAGGTGTGCGCCGATGCGCTCTATGCCCCGGTATAGAGCGCATCCGCGATATCCAGCGTGCGGTCGAGAATGTCGAGCCCGTGCATCATGTCCTGCTCACTGATGTTGAGCGGCGGTGTCAGCCGGATGACGTTCGAGAAAAACGACAGGTAAAGCCCCGCGTCCATGGCAAGGCGCATCATGTCGCTCATCGGCTTGGCCGCGGCCCCCTTGGCGGCAAAGGGCACAAGCGGGGCGCGCCTGTCCCGGTCCCGCACCAGTTCGATACCGTTGAACATGCCAAGGCCACGAATGTCCCCGATGCACGGATGCTTGTCCGCCAGCCTGTGCAGGGCGACGCGCATCTTTTCCCCCATGGCGGTGGCATGGTTCAGCGTGTCTTCGGCCTGCATTGCGCGGATCGCAGCGATCCCTGACGCGCAGGCCAGCGGGTGCCCGGCATAGGTGAGACCGCCGGGCAGGGGGGTTGTGCGCAGCCAGTCGTGCAGCTCCGTGCTGATCGACATGGTGCCAAGCGGGACATAGCCCGAATTGATCCCCTTGGCCGCCGTGATGATGTCGGGTTCGACGCCCCAGTGATCGACGGCAAACCACTTTCCGGTGCGGCCAAACCCGGCCATCACCTCGTCACAGATCAGCAGGATGCCATGTTTGGTGCACGTCTCGCGGATGGAACGCAAGTATCCGTCCGGCGGGACAATGATGCCATTGGTGCCCACCACCGGTTCGAGGATCACGGCGGCCACGGTGCTGGGGTTTTCGTACATCAACAGCTCTTCGAGATGCGGCCCCCCCCGGCTGACTGGACAGTGGGCGGCATCGCCATGCCCCATCGGGCAACGGTAGCAATAAGGATCGAGCATGCGCACCACGCCCGGCATATCGGCGCGGGTCAGATGGTGGCGCGGATCCCCCGTGAGGCTGAGCGTGCCGCCGGTCGCCCCGTGATAGCTGCGATACCGTGCGATGATCTTGGTGCGCCCGGTAAAGTGGCGGGCCAGCCGGATCGCCGTTTCGTTCGCGGCCGACCCGCCCGTGGTAAAGAAGGTTGAGGTGATGTTGGGGGGCGTGACCTCTGTCATGAGCGCCGCGAGTTCAGAGCGGACATCCGATCCCATGGCGGGCCCGATATAGCACAGCCGGTCGGCCTGATCCTTGATGGCCTGCACGATCTTCGGATGCTGGTGGCCCAAATTGGCGTTCACCAGTTGCGACTGGAAATCGAGATACCGTTTGCCGGTGCTGTCCCAGAACCAGCTGCCTTGCGCCCCGGTGATGACCGGCGGGCGGTTGCCTTGGGTGGACCAGCTTTGCAGGTAGTGGTCCGCGTGCATATCCTGCACCCAGGCGGGATCGTGTGACGGATAGGCATTGCTGAAGTCGTCCATGGCTGATCTCCCGGTGTTGGGTCAGTGAAAGCGAGCCCGCGGCGGGCCCAGGGTGTCGAGATCGGGTGCGACGCCCAGACCCGGACCATTTGGCGGCGCAATGCGCCCGTTCCGCCGCGCAGGGGCGTTCGGGTCAAGGCGTGGCGCGACATAGCCGCTCAGATCGCAGACATTCAAAAGCACGCGCGGCGGTGTCGCCGCGGCCAGATGCAGTGCGCAGGCGGTTGCGATGTCACTGCCCCAGGTGTCTTCGATGCACATGCGGGTGCCGAAATGCACGCACAGATCGCGCAGCTGCCGCATCCGGCTGAGCCCGCCCATTTTGGACAGTTTCAGCGCCACGGCCTGCAGGCAACCGGCCGCCTGCGCCTGCATCAGGCTGGCGGTGTCGTGCACGTTTTCATCCAGCTTCATTGGCAGGCCCGTGGCCTGCGCCACCTGCGTGCATTCCTCGATCGTGCGGCAGGGCTGTTCCAGCATCACGTCGATATCCGCGACACCCCGCGCCACCCGGATCGCGCTCAGCACATCCGCGCCGCAGTTCCAGTCGCCATAGACCAGCGGGCCGGGGCCCACCGCCTCGCGCACCTTGCGCAAGCGGGCCACATCCGCCTCCCAGTTTGCATCAACGCCGAGCTTAGCCTGAAACTGGCGGATGCCGCTGGCATGGGCTTCGGTTGCGATGCGGGCCATCTCCTCCGGTGCGACGCAGGTGATGGAGTGATAAGTGGGCATGTCCCTGGCCTGCCGCCCGCCCAAAAGCGCATGGAGCGGCAGGTTTGCCGCCTGCGCTGTCAGATCCCACAGGGCCATGTCGATGGCTGATTTTGCATACCGGTGGTCGGGCAGGTGCGCATCGAGCCGGTGCATCAACGCTTCGGGTCCGACCGGGTCCGCCCCCAGCAGCAGGGGCGCCAGATGGTCGATGATCGGTTCCACCCCATCGGCAAAAGCCGGCAGGTAGTGCGGGATCGGGCACACCTCGCCCCATCCGCTGTTGCCCGTATCGGTGGTCAGGCGCAGAATGACGGATGTCGTGGTGGCACAGGTCTTGCCCTCCGCCATATAGTAGGTCTCGTGACTGGTCAGCGGGACATGCCACAGGTCGATGGCGGTGATCTTCATGATGCGGCCTCGTACACAGCAACCGGTGGACCCAGGGCGGCGGTGTCGGGCGCGACCCCGAGGCCGGGCGCGGATGGGGGTGTGACATGCCCCCCAAGATTGCGCACGCCCTGACCCGGCACCGGGTCGGTCGCCAGATGGTCATGGCAGAGCCAGCTGGCCAACCGGTTGGCCGCAGGCGTAGACGCCGCAAGATGCAGCGCCGCCGTATCGGCCAGCGCAGACCCCCCGACATCCTCGATATGCATTTGCCACCCGACCGAGACGCCGAAATCGCGGATCTGGCGGGCGCGGGTCAGACCACCGACGCGGTTGGGCTTGACCTTCACCCCCTCGCACGCGTCTTGCCGCCACGCGGCAAGGTGGTCGCCAAAGCTGTGCATGCATTCGTCCAGCATGATCGGGTTGGACACACGCCGCGCCACATGTGCACATTGCTCCAGCGTTTCGCATGGCTGTTCGACCCAGTTGCGCGCGGGCACGGAGTTCAGGACCTGGACCGCGGTGGCAGGCGCCCAGGCCCGGTTGACGTCAAAGGTGACGCTGTGTCCTGCGGGCAGGGCGGCAGAGATGGCGGTGATCCGGTGGATGTCACGGGCGATATCGGTGCCGCCCACCTTGGCCGAATGAACCGTGTACCCCTTGGCCGCCGCCGCTTCGATCCGCGCAACCATGTTGTCCGGCGTGTCGGTGGAGATCGACGAATTGATCAGCACCTGCGCCGCCTCCGCACCGCCCAGCAATTGCCAGAGCGGCAAGCCCGACACCTGCCCGAGGATGTCCCAACAGGCGATATCAACCGGTGACTTGGCATAGGCATGTCCGGGCAGTTGCACGTCCATGATCCGGTTGATGTGATCGACGCTGCGCGGATCCTGCCCGATGAGGGCGGGGGCCAGCGTTTCCAGCCCGGCGCGCAGACCGGGGCCGTGCGCGGGCAGGTACGTGTGGCCCCATGGGCACCCTTCACCCCAGCCGGTGATGCCTGCATCCGTGTCGATTCGCACGAATGTACTGTCCAGCGCCTCGAACTTGAGCCGCCCCCCCGACAGCCAGTAGGGCGCGGACAGGGGCAGATCGACCTGGTACACGGTGATGCGGCTGATCTTCATGGCATTGCTGTCCCAGCCGGTTACTGCGCTGCGACAGCGACCGTATCGGCACGCGGCAAGGCTGAGGTCGGATCATAGGCCGGTTCACCCAAGACACGGGCCGGGCGCGGCTGACCCGCAATGATCACCTCAAGGGCCGTGCCGGGCACGTTCGCCCCGGGCTTGATATAGGCAAAGGCCAGGATCTTGCCGACCGTGTGCCCAAAGGCCACGGATGCGGTGGACCCAACAACGACGCCGTTCTGCATCACCGCTTCGCCGCCATGGCCGTCTTCGACACTGTCCGGCTCAATCTCCAAATAGGCACAGACCCACTTCATCGTGCCAGCCGCCGCTTCGGCGGCACTTGCGCGGGTCGCCTCGACGCCAAGGTACGCTTTGTCCAGCTTGAAAAAGCGGCCCACATTGGCCTCTGCCAGCGTGACTTCGTTGGTCAATTCGCCCGCGCCGGCAAACCCTTTTTCCATGCGCATCACGTTCATTGCAAAGGACCCGTAATCGGCGATGCCGCAAGGCTCACCCGCAGCCCAGAGTGCTGTATAGACATCGGCACAGGCCGCGTTCGGCATGTGCAATTCCCACCCCAGCTCACCGGCATAGGACATGCGAAAGGCCCAGACAT
Source organism: Tateyamaria rhodophyticola (assembly GCF_047777875.1). GTDB lineage: Bacteria > Pseudomonadota > Alphaproteobacteria > Rhodobacterales > Rhodobacteraceae > Tateyamaria. The sequence goes on from NZ_CP180519.1 coordinate 2,801,964, forward strand.
CGTGCCCCGCCACCGTGATCTGTTGCGCGCTCAACCAGCGGAACGCCGCGTTCGACAGGTCCGCAGGGGTACAGGCCCCAAGAACGTCCCGCGCCCGCGGCCCGTTCAGCGATAGCGCGGACCAGTCCGCCGACAACGCCTGAACCGAAACGTCCGCATCCGCGCGGTATCGGGTCAGGTGATCCAGCAGGCGTTGTTCGAAAAATGCAGCGCACACAAGATAGTAGCGGTCCGCCGCCATGCGCATGATCGTCGTTTCCAACTCGATCCGGCCGCGGCGATTGAGCATATGGGTCAGCGTGATCGAGCCATCCTTTTGCGGCATCCGGTTCGCCGTTAAACGGTCAAGCAAGGCATGGGCGTCCGGGCCCGACACCTCGACCTTGGTGAATGCAGTGACGTCCATGATGCCGACACCGGTCCGCACCGCTGCGACTTCGGCACCGACGATGTCATGCACGACGTTGCGCCGAAAGCTGTAGTGGTCGCGCTGCGCGACACCGTTTCGGGCAAACCACCGGGGCCGTTCAAACCCATAGACCTCTTCGTACACGGCGCCCTTGTCCTTCAGGAGGTCGTATAGCGGGGATGGCTTGATCGGGCGTCCGTCCAGTCGATTGAAATGCGGGAACGGGATTTCGTGACGCAGTTTGTAATCCTCATGCGCCTTGACCACCTGCCAGTCCTTCGTGGCATAGCTGCCAAAGCGGCGCGGGTCATAGTCGCGCATGGAAATGTCCGCCGCTCCATGCACCATCCAGCGCGCCAGTTCGCGGGTGAGGCCAGGGCCCCAGCCAATGCCAATCTGCGTGCCGCAGCAGCACCAGTAGTTCTGCACGCCGGGGGCGGGGCCGACCATGGGATTGCCATCCGGCGGATGGCTGATGGCGCCGTGCACCTCGCGGGTGATGCCCAGATCGGCAAAGATCGGCATCCGGTTCAGCGACTCCTCCAGATAGGGCATGATCCGGTCGTAATCCGCATCAAACAGCCAGTTCTCATAGTCCCACGGACAGTGGTCGTGCCAGACGGAGTTCACGTTTTCCTTTTCGTAGATCCCGATCAGGCCCTTTTTCTGTTCCATCCGGATGTAGCCCGACACCTTCCTGTCGTCGCGGATCACCGGCAGTTCCGTCTCAAGCGCCTCGAACTCCGGCACCGTTTCCGTCACAAAATAGTGGTGCGTCATCGAGGTCATCGGCAGTTGCAGGCCGGACCATTCGCCCATCTGCCGGGCATAGGTGCCGCCGGCATTGACCACATGTTCACAGGTGATCGTGCCCTTTTCCGTTTCCACGACCCATGCGCCGTCCGGGTTCTGCGTGATGTTGGTGGCGCGGCACTGGCGAAAGATGCGCACACCTTTTTGCCGGGCCCCGGCGGCCATCGCCATTGTCACGTTGGAGGGGTCCGCATGCCCGTCATCAGGGGTGTAGAGCGCGCCAATCACACCGTCGAGATTGTAGAAGGGGTGCTTGCGCGCAACAAATGCCGGGTCCACCAGTTCGATGTTGAACCCCAGGGCCCGCCCGACCGACAGCGTATGGCGCAGCCAGTCCATCTCATCCTCGGTATAGGCCAGCCGGAACGAGCCGCAGCCATGCCACGTGACCGGCTGCCCGGTTTCGGCCTCAAGGTCGCAGGCGTAGAGGTTGATGTTGTAATCCACCATGCGCCCCAATCCGAATGACGACGTGGAATGGGTGATCTGCCCCGCCGCGTGCCAGGTGGATCCCGAGGTCAGCTCGGCCTTTTCCAACAGCACCGTATCCGCGCCCCAGCCCTCATGTCCGAGGTGATAGGCCAGCCCGCAGCCCATGACGCCACCACCGACAATGACGACGCGCGCGGTGGTCGGATATGCAGTGTCGGACATGGAGCGGTCTCCTTTTGGTATGGCAGAATCCTGTAGACTCACTAATGGTATGATCGTACCATAGTCAACGAATAACAAACAAACGTACCTACCGGAGGTGGATGTGAGTGAAGACTCTGTACCATTGGGCGTGCTGGAACGGCTGTCCGACGATCTGGATGACCTGACGCCAGAGGCGCGCAAGGCGGCGCGCTATGTGCTGGAAAACCCGCGTGATGCGGGCATGTTGACCGTTCGGGAAATCGCCGACGCGGCCAAGGTCAAGCCCAACACGCTGGTCCGGATGGCGCGCCAGATCGGGTTTGACGGCTATGAGGATTTCCGCGAGCCCCTGCGCGAGGCGATCCGCAGCGGCCAGGCCTCGCCGCCCGACCGGGCGCGGTGGTTGCAGGACATGCAGCGGGGCGGGGGGCTGAGCCATCTCTATGGCGAGATGATCGCGGACGCGCTGGAGAATATCGACGCAACCTTTGCCAATATCAGCAAGGATGAGCTTGAGGCGGCGGCGCGGTTGATCTGGAATTCGCGGGACGTGTACACGATGGGCGTGGGCGTCAACAGCGGGATTGCCAACGTTTTCACCTATCTGGCCCGGACCTGCATGGTACAGTTCCACGCCATCCCGCGCCCCGGATCAACGGCGACGGATGATATCGCGTGGGCTGACAGGCGTGACGTGATGATTGCGATGACATCCCATCCCTACAGAACCGAGGTGGTCGAGGCGGTGGCCCAGGCCAAACGGCAGGGCATGACGATCATTGCCCTGTCGGATTCGCCGGCCTCCCCGATCATTCGTGCGGCGGATCACGGTTTTGTCCTGTCGGTCAACACATCGCAGTTCTTTCCGTCCTCCGTCACATCCGTCCTGCTGCTCGAAACGCTGCTCAGCTTTGTGATTTCGGTGGCGACGGAAAAGGTGGTGGACCGCGCGGACACCTTTCACGAGCGGCGCAGGCAGCTTGGGTTTTACGTGGAAGATCAGCCGTGAACGCGCCTTTGATCCACGCGCTGGATGCGCGGTTCTACACCGACCCGGCCATATTCGCCAAGGAGATGGACGGCCTGCTGTCGCGCACCTGGCAGTTTGCGGGCCATGCCGCGGAGATCCCCAATGTGGGCGACTATTTCGCGTGCACCGTGGCGGGGCAGAACCTCTTTTGCATCCGCGGGCGGGACGGCGTCGTGCGCACGTTTTACAACGTGTGCCAGCACCGGGCGCATGAACTGGTCAGCGGCACTGGCAACACGCGGGTCGTGGTCTGTCCATACCATCAATGGACCTACGAGTTGACGGGCGGGCTGCGCGCCGGGCCGAACATCAAGTCGGTTCCGGGCTTTGACCGGTCCAGCATCTGCCTGACCGAAGTGCGCACCGAAGACTTCCTTGGCTTTCTCTTTGTGAACCTCGATCCGGACGCCGCACCCATGGACGACTGGTATCCCGGCGTGCGGGCCGAGATTGCGGCATTCGTGCCCCATGTGGGTCAGCTTGCACCGCTCGAATGGGTCGAGATACCCGAGCATTGCAACTGGAAAGTCTCGGTCGAGAACTACTCCGAATGCTATCACTGCCCGACCAATCACAGCACCTTTTCCGAAGGGGTGATCAAGCCGGAAAGCTATGACATACAGCCCGATCCGGATGGTGGGTTTGTCCTGCGTCACACCACGGAATGCCAGTCGATGGACAGGATGACATATCCTATCGACACCACGGTGCCCCATGCCGGCGACTACCAAAGCTGGTTTCTCTGGCCGATGTTTTCGTTCCAGTGTTACCCCGGCAATGTGCTCAACACCTATCACTGGCGCGCGGATGCGGTGGACCGGTGCACGGTCTGGCGGGGGTGGTACACCGTGGATGGCCACGAAAGCGACGTGATCCGTGGACTGGCAGAGCAAGACCGGAACACGACGGTGGCCGAAGATATCGGGCTGGTGGAATCGGTGTTTCGCGGGATGCAGTCGCGCGGTTACCGACCGGGGCCACTGGTTCTGGATCCGGCGGCGGGGTTGATGTCCGAACATTCGATCGCGCGCCTGCAACAATGGATGCGCGACGCCGTCGCCGACTGAGCGCAGGGCCGCAATGGACCTCCAACGACAGGGATGACCGTCTTGAGTGCAGTGAAAGCGTATTGGCAGAACTATATCGACGGAACATGGGTCGATGGTGGGGCGGGCCGGATCGATGTGACGGATCCCGGCACAGGCGAGGTTCTGGCGCAGCATGCGCTTGCCGATGCCGCGGATGTCGACCGGGCGGTACAGGCCGCGCGGCGGGTGCATCTGTCGGGCGCACTGTCCGATCTGCGCCCGGTGGAACGGGGGCGCATGGTGCAGGCCATGGGGCGCTACCTGCTGGAACATATCGACGACATCGCCACTGTCCTGACGCTGGAGCAGGGCAAACCGCTGTGGGAGGCACGGATCGAGGTGCAGGGTGCCGCCCGGTATTTCGAATATTATGGCAATCAGGCCGAAACGGTCGAGGGGCGGTCCATTCCCCTTGGTGCTTCCTATTTCGATTTTACCGCGCACGAGCCCTATGGCGTATCCGCCCAGATCATTCCGTGGAACTACCCGGTCGAAATGACCGCGCGGTCGCTGTCCGCGGGCCTTGCGACGGGCAACACATGTGTGATCAAGACGCCGGAGCTGACCCCGCTCAGCAATGCGTGGTTCGCTCAGGCCGCCGAAGCGGTCGGATTGCCCAAGGGCGCGGTCAACATCCTGTGCGGACACGGCCACATTGCAGGCGCGACCCTCTCGGCCCACCCTGACGTGAACCAGATCGTGTTTACCGGGTCTGTGCCCACGGGCATTGCAATTGCGACGGCGGCGGCGGCCAATGTGGTGCCATGCGTTCTGGAACTGGGCGGCAAATCGGCGGCGATTGTCCATGCGGATGCCGATCTGGACGCGTTCCGCAACGACGTGCGGTGGGGCATTTTCTTTAACGCAGGTCAGGTGTGTTCCGCGATGAGCCGGGCAATTGTGCACAGCGATGTGCATGACGCCGTGGTGGACCGCATCGTGGATGTGGCCAGCGAGATGTCCGTTGGTCCCGGGATTGAGCGCACGGAATTCGGTGCAAACATGGGCGCGATGGTCAGTGAGGCACAGCGGGACCGCGCCGCAGCAATGGTCGAGGCGGCGGTGCAGCAGGGGGCAACGCTGGTCACAGGGGGCCGCAAGGCCAACCGTCCCGGTGCGTTCCTTGAGCCAACGGTTTTGACGGATGTCACACCGGACATGACCATCGCGCGCGAAGAGGTCTTTGGCCCCGTGCTGTCCGTGATGCGGTTTGATCACGATGACGAGGCGATCCAAATTGCCAACGGGACCGATTACGGGCTGGTTGGTGGCGTCTTTACCCGTGACATCGACCGTGCCACCCAGGCCGCGCGGCAACTGCGCTGTGGCCAGGTGTTCGTGAACGAATGGTTCGCAGGGGGTGTAGAGACGCCTTTTGGCGGCTATGGCAAATCGGGATACGGGCGGGAAAAGGGGCGCGAGGCGCTTTGGAACTACGTCCAGACCAAGAACGTGGCGATCCGCTTGCGGTGATCCGCGAAGCGACAACAACAGGAGACGGACATTGGACAAATCGCTTTTTGACACAGGGCTGGCGCAGCGCAAAAGCACGCTGGGCGCGGAATATGTGGAAAAAAACCTCGCCGCGGCGGACGATTTCACGCGCCCGTTCCAGGAGGCCATGACCGCATGGTGCTGGGGCTTTGGATGGGGCGATGAGGCGATCGACGCGAAAACGCGGTCGATGATGAACCTGTCGATGATCGGGGCGTTGGGCAAAATGGCAGAGTGGGAAATCCACTGTCGCGGGGCGATCAACAACGGCGTGACCAAGGACGAAATCCGCGCGATCATCCATGTGGTCGGTATCTATTGTGGCGTGCCGCAAGCGCTGGAATGCTTCCGCGTGGCGCGCAAGGTGCTGGCGGAGCACGACGCGGAATAACCGGTTTGCGTCGCAGGCACATGACGGCGACAGGGCGGAGGGTCTATGGTGCAAAATCCTGTCGCAGGACGTTCTTTTGCACCTTGCCCATCGTGTTGCGTGGCAGGGCGTCCATCACCACATAGCGGCGCGGGTGCTTGAACCGGGCAAGCTGTGCCGCGACCTCTGACGCGATGGTATCGGTATCAAGCTCGTGGCCCGGCCGCGCCACAAGCGCTGCGATCACGCTCTCGCCAAAGTCGGGATGTGGCACGCCAAAGACGGCGCTTTCCAGCACGCCATCCATGCGGTTGATCACATCCTCGACCTCCTTGGGATAGATATTGTAGCCGCCCGAAATGATCAGATCCTTGGCGCGGCCCACGATGGACACGCGTCCATCCGCGTCCTGAATCGCCAGATCACCGGTCAGGAAGAACCCGTTTTCGCGCAGCTCTTCGGCGGTTTTCTCGGGCATGTTCCAGTATCCCTGGAACACGTTTTCGCCGCGCACTTCGATCATGCCGATCTCGCCCCGCGGCATTTCGATGCCCGTCTCCGGGTCGGTGATCCGTACCTCTGTCCCCGGCAATGCAAATCCGACCGTGCCCGCGACCCGCTCCCCGTCGTAGGGGTTCGAGGTGATCATGTTGGTTTCCGTCATGCCGTAGCGTTCGAGGATGCGGTGACCCGTGCGGGCCTCAAACGCCTGATGCGTTTCGGCGAGCAGGGGCGCCGAGCCTGAGATGAAAAGGCGCATGCTGGCGGTGCGCGCCGTGTCAAAGCGGTCGTCGCCGAGCAGCCGGGTGTAGAATGTCGGCACACCCATCAGACAGGTAGAGCGCGGCAGTTCGTCGATGATCGTGTCGAGGTCAAATCCGGCCATCAACCGCACCTCGGCCCCGGCAAGAAGGGCGGTGTTCAGCGCCACAAACAGCCCGTGCGTGTGAAAGATCGGCAGGGCGTGGATCAACCTGTCCCGCGCCGTGATGCGCCACAGATCCTGCAGCACGGTGGCGTTGGACAAGAGGTTCGTGTGGCTCAGCATTGCCCCCTTGGACCGTCCGGTGGTTCCGGATGTATACAGCAGCGCGGTCAGATCATCCGGCCCCCGTGGCACGGTCTGGAACGAGGTTGATTTGGCATCAGCCGCGCGGCTCAGGCTGCTTGTCGCGTCGTCCAGGGTGAAAAGCGTGGCACCGGCCTCTGCGGCAAGGGGGCTGAGCCTGTCCGCGTCCGCCGGGTCACACACGATGACGCGCGGCGCGGCATCGGTGACAAAGTACTGCAACTCGGCCTCGGTATAGGCGGTGTTGAGCGGCAGATAGACCGCGCCCGCCTGAACCGCCCCGGCATAAAGCGCAACGGTGTCCGCCCGTTTCGGGGCCTGCACGACAACCCTGTCGCCGGGGCCGAGCCCTGCGTCGCGAAGCACATGCGCCATCTGTGCCGCGCGCCGCACAAATGCAGCGTACGTGACGTGCGTGCCGTCATCGCCGCTGAGGAACGGTGTGTCATTGTCGGCATGCGGCGCAAACAGGGCGTCATAGAGGGTATTGGTCACGCGGGTGTTTTCCTGTGTCGGATGAGACGTGGGACAGGTGCCCTTGTGTCATTTTCTGCACCGTTGCCATGGGTTGGGCGCGTATGTTGTCCATGTGCGGCACGGTGAAAACGTCGCATGGATGACGCGGGAACGCACCCCAAAATCTTGGTCTGCTGTCCGCGCGGGCGCATTTTTTCAGGTCGTGCGGGTGCCCGATCCGTGGCGGACAATGAAACGCCAAAACCGCACATGTCGGCGTCCTTCATCCGTTGGTCGGAGTATCCCGGATAGCGCTTTGGCACGGGGCGGGTGCGGGCCGGTCGTACCGGTCTGTCCTGTGTCCCGTGCAATGGACCCGGATGGCATGACGCTTTCACGGGCATAGTGACGCCGCCTGAACATGTGCCTTTCTGCATAACCCGCGTCAGTTCCGGGGTTGCTCCATCGCACTGCCCCAGCTTTCCAGAAAAGCCCGCCGTTTGAGCGGATCGAGATACACCATCAGCGCAGGCCCCAACCGGATCGGCCCAAAGCTGAGCCGCAGGTCGTCGGAGGCGCTGTTGAGCGGGGGCAGGACCCAGCTGTCCTGCGATAGGCGCATCCCTTCGGCCAGGAGCGCATCCAGAAAGGCACCCGCTTCGGTCTCCGCCTGTGCCGAGGCGGGGATCAGTGCCGTGCGCAGCATCACATTGGCAAAATCTTCCAGTTCGAGGATCTGCATGCCCGCGCCACCCGGTTCGGCCAGCCGTTGCGCGGCGTAACTGCCCAGCACGTTGTAGGCGATGGCAAGATCCCCCCGCGCCACCGCATCGATCATCTGCCCAGAGCAGCAATAGAGCTGCGGGTCAAGCCGCCCCATCACCTCGGACAGGCGCCAGAACGCATCGGAATTGCGCGCCTCCTGCGTGGCAAAGAGGTATCCCAGCCCGCTCGACCGGATGTCATAGGTCCCGACCGCGCGTTGAAACCGGTCGGGGTTGTCGCGCAGCAGCGAAATCAGTTCCTGCCGCGAGGTCGGACGGGCCAGACCATCAAACCGCGCGGTCGAAATCACGGTGACCGCCGGTTCCGACGTGAAGGCAAACACGTGGTCGCGCCACCGCGCCCAGTCTGGCAGCGACGCGGTGGCATCCGAGCTGTAGGGTCTGGCGAACCCGTCATTGGCGAGCTGAAACTGCAAATCCATTGCGGATGAGATAACGAGGTCGAACTGCGCGCCCGACTGGATGGCGCGGTGCGATTCCGCGCTAGAGGCGACGGTGTAGTCGATCCCGATCTCGGGGCGAGCCGCCTGAAACCGCAGGATGAACGGCTCGAACACCTCGCGATCCGCCGTTGACAACACGCGCACCGTAACCGGTCCGGTGCCGGGATAGCGTTGGTGATCCTCAACCTCGAGCGCGGCGAGAGACGCCGCCCACAGGATCAGGCCAAGGGCAAGACAAGCGAGACGCATGCGCCACCTTTCTGTGCGTTGGGTTCAAGGTCAAGCCGACCGCCATGGGCGCTCAGCACGTCATGGGCAATGGTCAGCCCGAGGCCCGAGCCCACGATGCCTGCCACGTTGCTGCCCCGCTGAAACCGTTCGGTCAGCTTGTCCACCGGCCCCGCCCCAAGCCCCGGCCCCTCGTCACATACTTGCAAGGTTGCGGTGTCGCCTTGCGTGGTCAGGGTCATGGTCACCACGGTTTCATCAGGCGAATATTTGATCGCGTTGTCGAGCACATTGCGCAACGCGTTTTCAAGCAGAACCTCGTCGCCTTTGACCCATGCGGTGGCGGCATCGACGCGAATGTCGATCTCCTTCATCCCGGCGGTGGGCCGCAGCGCGTCCGCGACCGTATGCGCGACACCGGCAAAGTCGATGCGGTCGCGGGCGAGATCTTCGGCGCGGTAGGCGACGGTCGCATGATCCAGAAGCTGACCGGCGGAGCGGGAGCTTTCGTCCACGGCGCGGATCATCTGACGCAAGCGGTGCTTTTCATCGCTGCCCTGCGCCGAATGCAGCGCGACCTCGGCCTGCGCGCGCACTGTCGCCAGCGGGGTGCGGACGCGGTGCGCGGCTTCGGCGATGAAATCCTCGGACCGGCGCAGCGATTGTGCCAGCCGGTCAATGAGCCGGTTCAGCGACGAGATCAGCGGCACCAGCTCTGCCGGAGCGGCGCGTTTGATCGGGCGCAGGTCCGAAGGCCCACGCCGCGCCACCGCTTCGGCAATTTCGTTGAGCGGGCGCAGGGACGCGCGTGCGGCCACCGCCGTCAGCACCACGGCCAGAACAAAGAATGCAACCGAAAGAGCGGCTGCCGTGCGCGACAACTCACCCGAAATCCGGCCAATGCCGTTGCGCGTCTGTGCCACCGACACGGTCACGGGCACCGGCTCTGGCCCTGCCAGAACGCGCCGGGTGATGCTGGCCATGCGCAGGTTGGCATCCAGATAGGTCACGGTGTCAAACGCGATTTGCCCCGGTGTGGGTTGCGCCCCGCCAAGGGGCAGGTCGGCATAGCCGGTCAGCACCTCACCGGCGGCATCCACGCGGTAGAACACGCGGTCCTGACTGACCGCGCCCAGCATCGCAAACGCGGCATAGGGCAGGTCCAGCCGGACCTCGCCCCCTTCGCTGCGCAGGGTTTCGGCGATGGTGGTGGCAGAGGCGGCAAGGATGTTGTCTTGCGTGCGTTCGGCGGCCTGCCGCGCAATGATCGAGACCATCGACCACGACAGAATGGCCAGAAGCGCCGAAATTGCCGCCAGCAGGAGCGTCAGCCTGCGCCCTATGGATTGGGTCGGTGTCACGACGCCTCCATCCGGTAGCCGAGGCCCCGGACGGTTTCGATCCGCACGCCCATCTGTCCGACTTTCTTGCGCAACCGTCCGACATAGACTTCGATCGCGTTTTCCGTGACGTCCGCGTCATAGGAAAACAGCCGGTCCATCAGCTGTGACTTCGACAGGATCTGTCCGGGATGGCGCGCGAACACTTCGAGCAGGCGCAGTTCGCGATTGCGGAGTTCCACCGTATCCGTACCGCTGCGTATGGTGCCGGCCGTCGGGTCAAAGATCACGTCGCCCAGGGCAATCTCATTCTTGGCCGCACCACCGCGGCGCCGCAGAACCGCACGGCACCGCGCCTCCAGTTCCGAAAAATCGAAGGGCTTGGTAATGTAGTCGTCGGCCCCCTGATCCAGCGCGCCCACCCGGTCGCTGACCTGACTGCGGGCGGTCAACACGATCACGGGGGTCTCCAGATGCACACGATTGTCCGCCAGAAACGCCCGCCCGTCACCATCGGGCAGCATCACATCCAGCAGGATCAGATCGTATTCCGTCGCGTTGAGGCAATCCTGCGCCGCCGCCAAAGATGCAGCGTGATCAATGGCATGGCCATCAAGCTCAAGCCTGTTGACCACCGCCTCGGCCAGCTGTTCATTGTCTTCGACCAGTAAATAGCGCACTGGCACGTCCCCCCCGATGGGCCTGCGTCGCAAAAAGTTCTGCGCGTGTCAGGCCCGTGTCAGCTTTGTATGGTGGTCTGTACCAATGGGCGGCAAACGACCGTCTGTCAAATGGGAGGACATCACATGAACACCTTTGGGTGGACACGCCGCGTTGCAATCGCGGCAACGGCCGCAACTCTGGCTCTGGGCGGGATCGCACAGGCCGACGGCCATCAGGTTCTGGACGAAGTGCACTTTCTGATCCCCGGCGGCGCCGGTGGCGGTTGGGACGGCACGGCACGCGGCACGGGCGAGGCGCTCACCGGTGCGGGCCTTGTGGGCTCGGCCAGCTATGAAAACATGTCGGGCGGCGGCGGCGGTGTCGCGATTGCACACCTGATCGAAAACGCAGCCTCGCTGGAAAACACGATGATGGTCAATTCGACCCCCATCGTCATCCGCTCGCTCACAGGCGTGTTCCCGCAGTCGTTCCGCGATCTGACGCTGGTGGCAGGCACCATCGGTGACTATGCAGCACTCGTCGTGAACGCGGACAGCGATCTGCAATCCATGGACGACCTTCTGGCGGCCTACCGTGCGGATAATGCGGGCTTTGCCATCGGCGGCGGGTCAGTGCCCGGCGGCATGGACCACCTTGTGGCGGCGATGGCGATGCAGGCGGCGGGCGAAGACCCCACAGCCTTCAACTACATCCCTTACGATGCGGGCGGTGCGGCCATGGCGGGCCTTCTGTCGGGCGAGATCAAGGCGCTGTCCACAGGCTTTTCCGAAGCCGTTGCACTGGCTCAGCAGGGCGAAGTGCGCATCCTTGGCGTAACCGCGGATGAGCGTGTGGACGCCTTTGCAGATGCCCCCACAATGAAGGAACAGGGCCTCGACACCACATTCGTCAACTGGCGCGGGTTCTTCGCGGCACCCGGCGTGTCCGAAGAGCAGCTGGGCAAGTTCCAGAACGCCCTGACGCAGATGTACGACACCCCCGAGTGGGAAGAAGTGCGCGCGCGCAACGGGTGGGTGAACATCCACAACAACGGTGACGAATTCCGGACCTTCCTCGAAGATCAGGAAAAGGTCATCGGCGACCTGATGAAAACGCTGGGCTTCCTGTAAGCCACGCGGACAAACACGGACCGCCCCGCCACGCAGCGGGGCGGCCACCATGAAAAAGGGGAGGGGATGCCATGGCGCTGGATCGCTGGATCGCGCTGATTTTCGTGACATTTTGCTGCGTTTACGGATACGCCGCGTTTTTCACGATGGACCAGCTGTTGCCGCCGTTCATGCAGCGGAACCCTGTGTGGCCGTCAACCTTTCCCAAGATGCTCGCCGTGCTTGGCGTTGTTGTGGGCATGATTGTCCTCTTGGGCATCGAAAAGACCCCGGACAGCGACAAGGAGGCCAACGCGACGGACATCAACTATCGCCGGCTGCACGAATACAAGGTCGGTCAGGCGCTGGCGCTTCTGGCGCTGATGGTCGCCTATGCGCTAATGCTGCGCCCTGCCGGGTTCCTGATCGCGACAACCGTTTTCCTCGTCGGCGGCAGTACGATCCTTGGCGAGCGCAAGTTTCACATCATGATCCCCGTGGCGCTGCTGGCCACCGGTTTTGTGTGGTATCTGGTGCAAGAGGTGCTTGGTATCTTCCTGCGCCCCTTTCCATTCTTCATGGGGACCTGAACCATGCTCGAAGGTATCATGATCGGCCTCGGGGCCGCATTCTCGATCCAGAATATTCTCATGGTGGTCGCGGGCTGTCTGATCGGCACGTTTATCGGCATGTTGCCGGGGTTGGGGCCGATGTCGATCATCGCCATCATGATCCCCGTGGCGATCACGCTGGGCGATCCGGCGGCGGCGCTGATCCTGCTGGCCGGGGTCTACTATGGCGCGATCTTTGGCGGCTCGACCTCCTCCATCCTGCTCAATGCGCCGGGGGTGGCGGGCACCGTCGCCACCAGCTTTGACGGCTACCCGATGGCCCGCAAGGGGCAGGCAGGCAAGGCGCTGACCATTGCCGCGGTGGCCAGTTTCGCAGGCGGCACGATCGGGGCGATCCTGCTGATGATCTTTGCGCCTGCGCTGTCATCCGTGGCACTTCTGTTCCATTCGGCGGAGTATTTCGCGTTGATGGTGGTGGGCCTGTCGGCCATCGCCGCGTTCGCGGGCACCGGGCAGGTGGCCAAGGCGCTGATGATGACGATCCTGGGCCTGATCCTTGCGACGGTGGGCGAAGGGGCGCTGTTCTCCATGCCGCGCTTCACCATGGGCCTCTTGGACCTGCAATCGGGCATAAGTTTCATCACGCTGGCCATGGCGATGTTCGCCCTGCCGGAGGCGCTGTTTCTGGTGCTGAACCCGATGCGCGGGGCCAGCGGCGAAGGGTCCAGCAACAAGATCACGAACCTGCGGTTCTCGCGGCAAGAGGGCAAGTCGATGATCCCGGTGATCGGGCGGCAATCGGTGCAGGGTTTTTTCATCGGGGTGCTGCCGGGGGCGGGGGCCACGATTGCGTCTTTCCTTGGATATGCGGTGGAACGCAACATCGCCAAGGGCGACGAACAGGCGGAATTCGGCAAAGGATCGGTCAAGGGTCTTGCCGCACCGGAAACGGCGAACAACGCCGCGTGTACCGGGTCGTTTGTGCCGCTCCTGACGCTGGGCATTCCCGGATCGGGCACCACAGCGATCCTGCTGGGTGCGCTGATCGCGCTGAACGTGACGCCGGGGCCGCGGCTGATGATCGACACGCCCGAGATTTTCTGGGCCGTCATCATCTCCATGTTCATCGGCAATCTGGTGCTTTTGATCCTGAACCTGCCGCTGATCCCCTATATCGCCAAGATCCTCGCGATTCCGCGCAACTATCTGATCCCGTTCATTTTGTTCTTTACCCTGATGGGGGCCTATATCGGGCAGAACAACGCGACGGAGCTTTTGATCCTCGTGGGGCTTGGCATCATGGCGACGATCTTCCGCTTTGCCGACTATCCACTGGCACCGCTTTTGATCGGGTTCATTCTCGGCACGATGCTGGAAGACAATTTCGCCCGCTCCATGCAGCTTTACCGTGGTCTCGATTTCATCATCGAACGGCCCATGACGCTGGGTCTGCTGGTGCTGGCGGTGGCTCTTGTGCTGCTGCCCAGCTACCGCGCCCGCCGCGCCCGCAAACGCGCCGAAGGCGTGGCAGATGGCGACTGACGCACCTCTGGTCGGGGTCCGGGTTCTGGACCTCACCAACGTGCTGGCAGGCCCTTTTGCCTGTCACCAGCTTGCGCATCTGGGCGCAGAGGTGATCAAGGTCGAAGCCGTGGGGCGCGGGGATTTGGCCCGCAACCTCGGGGCGGATCCGGACCTGTCCGCCAAGGGGATGGGCATCAGCTTTCTCGCGCAGAATGCGGGCAAGCAGTCGATCACGCTGAACCTCAAGACGCAGGCGGGCAAGGATGTGCTGCGCCGTCTGGTGCAAAGCGCGGATGTGCTGGTGGAGAATTTTCGGCCCGGAGTGATGGATCGGTTGGGCCTTGGGGCGGACGTGTTGCGCGGGGAAAACCCGGCGCTGATCTACTGCGCCATATCCGGCTTTGGTCAGACCGGGCCATGGGCCGACCGTCCGGCTTATGACCAGATCATCCAAGGGGTGTCGGGTCTGATGTCCGTTACGGGCACCGACGAAAGCGGCCCGCTGCGCGCGGGCTATCCGCTGGCCGACACGATTGGCGGGCTGACGGCGGCCATGGCCATCACGGCCGCATTGAATGCGCCGGAACGCGGCTGTGTCATCGACGTGTCGATGCTGGAGGCGGTGCTGGCCACGATGGGGTGGGTCGTGTCGAACCACCTGATCGGTGGCGTGACGCCCGCGCGCAACGGCAACGAAAACCCGACCTCCGCACCGTCCGGTGCGTTTCAATGTGCGGATGGTCTGATCAATGTGGCCGCCAACAAGGACGAACAATGGGATCTGCTGGCGCGGCATCTGGGGCGCGACGATCTGCTGGCGCATCCCGACTTTGCCACGCGCGAGGACCGCAAGGCCAACCGCTTGCGCCTGCGGGCAGAGTTGGAGACGGTGTTCACCACCCGCCCTGCGGCTGACTGGGCGCGCGAACTGAATGGCATCGGCGTGCCTGCTGGCGCGGTGCTGGAGGTGCCGGATATCCTTGCCCACCGTCAGGTGCAGGATCGCGATTTTCTCGCCCGGTTCGAGGACGTGCCGGGTGTGGCGCGCGATATTGATCTGGTGCGCATGGGGGCGATGATCGACGGGGCGCGCCCGTCGGTTGCATCCCCGCCGCCGCGCCTCGGGCAGGATACGGACAGCGTGCTGGGCGGGCTGGGATATTCCCGTGCCGAGATTGACGAGATGCGCGCAGGAGGCGTGATATGAGCGACGTATCAGATTGGTGGCGCACGCGGATCATCGACATGGAGCCGGGGCGCATTGCCCTGCGCGGGGAGCCGATCGAGGACCTGATCGGCACGATGAGCTTTGCTCGTATGATCTGGTTTCTCGTCGTCGGCACGCCGCTGTCCGATGCGCGCGCAGCCCTGTTTGAGGCGGCGCTGGTGTCGGCGGTGGATCACGGGCCGCAAGCGCCTTCCATTGCCGCCGCGCGCATGGCGGCGACTTGCGGCGTGGGTCTGCAAAGCGCGATGGCCACGGGCCTCAACATGCTGGGCGACGTGCATGGCGGCGCGGGCGAACAGGCCGTGGCGCTTTATGCGCATGTGCAGGCGGAGGGGCTTGAGGGGTTGGAGGCATGGCGGGCGGCGCATGGGCGCTATCTGCCCGGCTTTGGCCACCGGTTCCACACGCCCACTGATCCGCGTGCGCCGCGCCTGATGGCTTTGGTGGCAGAGGCGGCTGAGGCGGGGGACGTGGCGGGCACGTTTCGTGACACCGCGCTTGCGATTGAGGATCATCTGGCAGAGGAGCGCGGCAAACCCGTGCCCATGAATATCGATGGCGCTACGGCGGTTATCTATGCGGAGTTGGGCTGTCCTGCGCAACTGGCACGGGGGTTCTTTGGCCTGTCGCGCAGCGTCGGTATCCTGGCCCATGCGTGGGAACAGACCGAGCAGGGCGGGCGCAACAAGGGGCCGACGCCGCCCGGATATCGCTGGACCTATGATGGCGACTGAGCGGTCTCTGCCACAACTGTCAGGTCTTCAATCGCAAGCAGCAGCCGTTCGTCGGGGATGTCCGGGAACGCGGTGCGCGCGCGGGTGACAAGGTCAAGCTGCGGCGCGTCCTTCTGCGCGGCGTCCACGATCCAGCGCGATACCGGGGCGGGCACAAAGATCGAAACATGCCCATCGCGCCGCCCGCTCACGCGCGTGTGGGGGCCGCGCGTGACCTGTGCGGCCCGAAACCGCCAGAATGGTGCATCGGGCCAGCGGGCCTCGGTCCGGTAGGTGCGCCAATGCGTCTTGAGGTAGGCCGCATGATCCAGCGCCACGCTTTCCTCATAAGCCGCGCGCAACGCGCCTTTCCCAAAGAGCCAATCGGCGGCCACACGCGCGGCCTGAATGCCGCTGCCCATGGCATTGGGAATGCCGGATGAGGACAGCGGATCGCGCGCGGCAATTGCGTCACCTGCCGCGATCATCGGCACCTCGCTCGGGCTGCTGCGCAACAGGCTGGAAAACGCGGGCAGGGTTTCGAGCGCTGCGGGCGGCACGATGGCGCCGTCAATCAACGCCGGCAGATGCTGCGTCTGCGCCAGTTTCGCCGCCCACACCTGCGGGTCGGAAAGGCGCAGCGCGTGGATCCGGTCCGCATCGGAAAACAGGCACGTGATCAGCGCGCCTGAGGGCAGGGGGGCAGTATACCACCAGCCATATTCCACCGCTTCGACCCGCGTCATCTGCGCGGTGCCGGGTGCGCGCGGCAGTCGGGCGCAGAGCGCGGTCAGGCTGTCATTGCGCTGCCGCCGCGCGCCGTGCCCGGTGGCAAAGCGCGACATGCGCCCTGCAGCATCAATGACATAGCGGGCCGTGAGCGTGTCGCGCCCGCAGTCAATGTGCCACAGCGTGCCGTCATACCGGCACGCGGCGACGGTTGTGCCCGTACGTATCTCTGCCCCGCTGCGCTGCGCGGCGTCGGCCATCATCTGTTCAAACCGCTGCCGGTCGAGCGCCCAGCCCGCGCCATGCAGCGTCAGGATAAAGTCCATGCCGCCCAGCACATCACTGCCCCAGGCCGCCTCTGTCCCCAGCAGGCTTAGCCGCTGTTCCGTCTCGAACGTCTCCCAGAGACCCAGATATTGCAGCAGTCCGCGCGCGCCGGGCGAGAGGGATTCGCCGACCTTGGGCGCGGCATACGTGCCCCGTTCCAGCACCGCGACGGAAATGTCGGGCCGTTTGCGCAAAGTGATCGCGGCGGCGGTGCCCGCAGGCCCGCCGCCGATGATTGCCACATCCACATGACGTGTCATGGATCAGCTTTTGGCCGCCGTTGAGGCCGCCGCAGCGGCACTTGCGATATCGGTGATATGCGCCTGCGCCAGTTGACCAAAGTTACGCTCGGTCTCCACGATATAGGGCACCTCTTCGGTGCCCCGATTGAGCAGGAAGCCCAGCATGAACCAGCTGTCGATCATCTTCTGGGCCGAGTCTATGCCGCGCTGAAATTCGACATTCTGGCCCTGGGGGATGATCGTCTGGCCGTCGATATCGCTGACAAAGGCGTCCAGCACCTGATCCTGCGGCGACACGGTGCCGGTGGTGACATTGAACGGGCTTTGTGGCGGCCACCAGTAGACATAGAACGCCGGTGGCACCTCGATCCCGGAGCCATCGGCCAACTGGTTGACGTGGATGTTCGAGATGTTGGGCGTCTGCACCGTGCATTCGTGGAAATCGGCCATCCACGGGATCGCCATCCGCTTGGTCAGGTCGCCGGGTTCGCACCCGCCGCCTTCGCATTCGTTGCGCTCGGTGTGCAGGCCCTTTTCGGCATAATGTTCCTGCATCTTGTCAAAGCCGTCTTTGGCATGGGCCAGCTTGAGGTGCAGCGGCCCGTCGTAAATCGCCGCACTGCGCACGCTCCAGGTGACTTCGATGCCGGGGCTGAAGGGGGCGCCGACACAGTTGCTGGCATCCACACGGTCGAGGTGATCCGCTTGGTCCAGAGGTTCCGGCGCGTCATTGGTGAACCACCCGCGGGCCCATTGATAGAGGTAGAAATATTGCGTTGGCGACAGGGTCTCGAACTTGTAGATCGGCCCGGTATTGGTGACCGAATTGTCGCCGGAATTGAGCGGCATCATCGGCAGCCCCGACAGCGTGTCGGGATCGTTGTCCTTGAGCGCATAGAGCTGGCCCGGACCCTTGGACATGGTCGCATAATATGTGTCGTAGTCCTTGGGCAGGAGCGGCATGCGGAACATCTCGAAATAGCGCATCCTGTGCGCCATGTTCGCATCGCTGGAGTCGCGCACGTCGAATTTCGGGTTCGCAAAATCGTCCATCGTGGGCACGTTCGCCACGTATTTATAAAGGCCCATCCGTTCGATGATCGGTTTGACGTCGCGGTCGAAATTCACCACGTGATCGGGGTCGAACCCTTGCAGCGGGGTGTAGCCGTTGCGCGGATCAACGGGCCATTCATCGCTGGTCTTGCCACCGGGAAAGATGTCGGGCCGCGCGCCGTTCTTGCGGATGGCCACGTCCTCCATCGTGTCGGCCAGCGTGGTGATATTGACGATCTCGGGCGCGTATTTCGGGCTGCCCACGACAAGCCATGCGGCATCCGTTTCAATCACATCGCCACTGGTCAGCTTGATCCGGGCAAAGACATAGCCGTCCGCGATGTCGTCCCAATACCCCGCAGCGCCGCGAAAGCTGTCGATCTGTGCGCTGCCGGTGACGCGCCCGAACCCGCCGAGCGCGACCAGATTGCCATCGGCGTCCATCTTCAACTCGCCCAGCGTGTCGATCTGCTGGCCACCGTTGGACGGGTCGGGGAAGGACCCGCGTTCATACGTATCGGGGATGTTGTAGCGTGAAAACGATGCGTGCGGGTGCTTGTGCGTGACCCGTCGGGGGCCGGGATCGATGATCAGCTTCTGACGCTTTTTCTTGTGCGTCACGTCCGGGTTGTTCAGCGGCACGTGGTTGTGCTTGTAGCTGTTGCCCTTGCCAAATTCGAGATCACCGATCAGTTCGGAAAAGGTATACCAGACGGGTTTCTTGTTGGCGATGTGGCCCACCCATTCGATATGTTCGATGTCTTCGTCATGCACGGTGATCTGCGTGGCCGTGCCGCTGTCGTCGCGCTTGAACAGACGGAATTTCGCGGCCTGACGTTTGATTGCGCCGACGCTGTCCTTGAACTGTGTGACCGGCGGCGCGTCCTTGATTTCATTGCCATCTGCGTCGCACGCGACCGGCAGGCCACCGGTTTCCGTTGGTGCGAGGTAGAAATCGGTGATGCTGTTGCCAAGGCGCGCAACCCCGATGCGCGGGTGGATTTCATAAGACTGCAATCTGTGTACTCCCTTGAAATATGGTACGAAAAATCGGCGCCCCAAACGGGCAGTACTCTTTGAATAGGATCAGCTTGCACCGGATCACTGCTTCTACTCAAGCGGGAACTGGGCTTGCCTCTTTCTTTTGTGCGTGCGGCGCGGCGCGGGTGTTCCAGAAGGGCGTGTCAAAGGGGCGGGCGGCGTATTGCAGGTGCGTGGCGGCGTGGGTGCGTTCTGCCGTCTGTACGCAAAGCATGGCATAGGTCCGGGCGGCGTCTGCGTCACCCGCCAGCGTGTCCGCCGCCGCGTGCCCGGCAAAGAACCCGGCAGAGAGCGCGTTGAACAGACCCTGAGAGGCGATGGGATCAAAGGAGGCAGAGGCGTCCCCCGTCGCCAACCACCCGGCACCAAAGGGTGTGTCGATCACGGCGCTGCGGCTGTCCATCAGGCGTGGGCGAGGGGCAGCTCCGCGCACGTCGATGCAGGTGAGGGTGCGCGCAGCCGTGTCCAGACATGGGGCCGGGTTGGCGTGGATGCCCTTGGCGCGGCTGGCCTCGGTCATAAAGCCCAGCGTGGCTCCCGTCGCGGCGGGCACCAGGTACCACCACCCGTCCGGCGCGGCCTCGGCCAACATGCGTGCGCCCGTGTGCTCCGGCATATGCCACGTGACGGCCACCAGATCCTGCCCATGCAAAGCCGTCGCGCCCTGTTTCCGGGCGATGGACCCGGCGCGTCCGGTTGCATCAATGACAAAGCGGGCGCGGATGTCCGCCGCGCCTGACAGGCACAGGGTCCAGCCATCGCTGCCACGCTGCTGTGACAGGATGCGCGCCGTGACAACCGGAATATCGAGGCCAGTGACACGGGCCACCATGTCATGCGCCAACAGGGACCGGTCCACGCCCCAGCCATGCAGGCCAAGGCCCGGATGCGCCCCGTGCCCGTGTGTGCCCCAAACGCTGACGACATCCTCGATCACGCGCGCAGTATGCAGCACATGGCCCAGCCCCAAACGCGTGACGATGGCCGCAGCACCCTGCGGCAGCAATTCTGCCCGCTGTGTTGACAGGCCACCGGTGCTGTCGACAACCACGGCGTCGACGCCGCGTTCGGCCAGCGCAATGGCGACGGCAAGCCCCGCAGGCCCGCCACCGGCAATCACGACATCGCGCACCTAGACCTCTCCGCGATCAAGACGTTCAAAGGTTGCAGGCTCATCGCCATCGGGCACCGCGCCCAACCGCATGGCAATCGCTTCTTCTTCGAGCTTGAGCGCAATAACGTTCTGCGCCAGCTTGAGGCTCGGGTCACCCTTGGTAAACTCCGGCGCGCGTCCGGTTTCCACCCAACACGGGTCCGGCAGGCCGGAGCCTTCGGGCGGCGTGTGCGCCTCCACCAAACCGGTCATCCACCATTTGTGCACCATGTTGTTGATGCGATCGGCATAACCGGTGCCCTGCAGGTCGCGCAGCCAGAAGCGGCGGTTGCCGAAATGGCGTTGCACCTGCATCGGGGCAAGACCGGGCGTGGTCGCGATGGTATAGGCCTCGATCGGCAGCACCTGATTGGGCACACGCGCCCCCCAGAAGCTGGGCGAGCTGAGATAGAGGCTCGGCGTGTAGACCAGACCCGAATTGCACGACGCCTCATCCGTTTGCCACGGCACACCCATCCAGCGGGTCAGGCTGCCTGCGCCGGATGGGCCCCATGGCCCGTCATGGGCCAACGCCTGCTCCTGCGTCAGCTGCGGGCCATAGTCCTGACGGACACGCTCACCCTCTGGCAGATTGCGCAGACGGTATGGCATGTCCGGGTTCCACATCGAGGCAAGGCGCATGGGCCAGGTCAGCTCGATCCCCGGATGGAACGGCCCGCCCAGGCATTCGTGCAACGCCGCGCGGTCCAGCTCGCGCGGTTGATCCGCCACGGGGATGTCAGCGAATGCCGGGATGGTCGGGAACCCGTCCCAGTCACTTTCGAAATCACCATGCGCCCACGCCTCCAGATGGCGGTACTGCGTCTTGGTCAGGAACAGATCCTCGCGCGCCGGATTGACGTATTCGCCCTTTTTCGGACCTTCGGTGTATTGATCGCCATAGGTGTCGCCGTAGAACGGCGGCAGCGCTGCGGGCTTGAGCGCTTCGGTCGCGCTGTTGCGGAACAGCTCGAACACCGACCGGCGGTAGACCTCATTATCCGCTCCCGGATCCCCGAGCAGAGAGATCACCTCCGGATCGCGCGCATCCAGCGGTGTGCCTTGCCCGGCAAGCAGCAGGATGCCATCGGTCACCCATTGGTGCCCCGTCATGCGGTCAAAGATCGGCCAGATGTCGCGGGTGAAACTTGTGTGCGTCGGCGGCTCGAGGATGCCTTCGTGGAAAAACAGATCCCGCACCACATCGTCCATCGTCACCACACCAAAGAGGCCGGGCCCGAAATTCGGCGGGGCGACGATCACGTGGGCCGGCGTGGCCTCAAACGTCTTGCCCCCCAGGGTGACAGAGGCCCGCACCGGCCCGTCACAGGTATCATCGTGCCAGCCGTCATTGTTAGCAAAGGTCGTAGGCTGCGTGCCGGGCACAAGCGGTTCCGATTTTCCGCGCCCGCCAAAAAACATCAGCCGCCCGGCGTCATCCGTCTGCAATTCGCCCAGATACACGGGTTTGCCGAAAAAGGTGCCATCGTCAAACGGCGCCGACACCGCGTTGCAGCCCGAGATGTGTCGCATGCTGGGCCGGATGCTCAGCCGCTCCCGGTCATCCCCGTTGAAATTCGCGTTCCTCTTGGACGGCTCAAACACCTGATCGGGCGGCAGGTCCATGCAGTGCAGAAAGTCGTACCATCCGGCCTTGAGGTTCGCGACCTCGACACGCCAGTTGATGTCCGCCTCGTCCGCCGTCAATTCGCGCACTTCGCCCGAGGTCAGCGTGGCATAGATGCGAAACCGCGCGACCTGCCGCTTCATATGTCCATCTGCGTCACGGTAGCCGTCCGGGTCCTGCGGCGTCTGGCCAATGACCTCTGGCGCAAGGATATAGCCTTCTTCGGCATTGCCCACACGTGCCACGCCAATGGCGGGGTGTATGGCAATGCTCTCGATATCGTCCGGATGCATAAGCGGATCTCCCATCAATGTTTTGGTACTGAAATGACCGGCGCGGCAAAAAACGGGCCGCAAAGGAATCGTAAGATGGGTTCACGTTAGGCGAGAATTTCAATTTGCGATAGTTAAACCGAGAGGGTCCCGTCCGGCGCAGGTGTGCAGCGCCTGTTGCGGGCAAGACAGGTGAAAGCGCGCGATGCCCCGGCAAACGCGTCTCGGGACGTCCGTCGCGCGCAAGATGTTCACTTCAAGCCGATCAATTGGTGTAAGACACTCCATGTGATCACATATTCGCTGGCACCAGAAGCCAGTGCGCGCGTGTACCTTTGCTCTGCGGTTTCCAGCTGCGGTGGTATGCGGATCGGACAACGGAACGACCCACCCCTTGTGAACTTCCATCGCCACACACCCCCCGTTTGAAACGACATGGGGACGGCCCATCGCCCTGTTACACCACTTTTGCTCAGCGACCGTGACCGCTTGGCCTCTGACAAGCGCTTCACTGTTGCAGAACCTGGCTGGGCACGCTGCTGCAAAGTAAATATGCCTTCTACGACAGTAAGTCACAAAGGAGCTTGGGATGGGGCATGCAGGACAGCCGCATCAACTGCTTTATGCGCACAAAACGGCTGCAAAAAGAAACGCGCCGCGAACCGAATTGAAACAGAATGAAAATCCGATGCCGGAATTTGGAGTCTGTATGCAGAGTGGGAAGCAAACTCCGGGAAAGACTGGAGGCGAGTACCGGAATCGAACCGGTGTACACGGATTTGCAATCCGCTGCGTCACCACTCCGCCAACTCGCCTCACGTGGTGTGGCGTCGGCGATAACTTATCCTCGGGGGCCTTGCAAGTGCGCGGCTGAGCTTTTGCCGCGTTGCTCCCGTGCATAATCTATGGCACATCGGGTAGAACAGGATTCTGAACGGATGAGTTTAGTTGAGATGACCGACTTTGCAGCCCGGCGCACGATGATGGTGGACACTCAGGTGCGCCCGTCAGATGTCACGAAATTCCCCATCATTGACGCTATGCTATCCGTGAAACGCGAGGATTTCGTGCCGTCGGCGCTGCGTGAGGCGGCGTATATGGGCGAAAACCTTGATCTGGGCGGCGGGCGCGTGATGCTGGAGCCGCGGACGCTGGCCAAGATGCTGGATGCGCTCGACATTGCGCGGGATGAACTGGTTCTCGATGTGGCGGCCGGGTACGGATATTCCTCTGCCGTCATGGCGCATATGGCCGAGGCGGTCGTGGCACTCGAAGAAGACGAGGCGATGGCCCGGGACGCGCAGGATGCGTTGATGGAAGCCGGTGCGGACAATGTGATCACGCATGTCGGCGCGCTGACGGCGGGTGCCTCGGAACATGGGCCATATGACGTCATCGTCATTCAGGGCGGTGTGAGCCATGTGTCGGACACTCTGCTGGCACAGCTCAAAGATGGTGGGCGGATTGCGGCGCTGTTCGTGGACGGCGCGCTTGGCGAGGTGCGCATCGGATACAAGCTGGATGGCGTAATGACATGGCGGCGGGCGTTCAACGCCGGTGCGCCGGTGATCGCGGGCTTTGAGCGTCACGCGAAATTTCAACTCTAGGCACAATTTCAGAGGGCGGGTCACATGCGGCTGAAACGGGATCGACAAGGTGCGGGTCGCTGGATGGCCGGGGTTGCGCTCGCGATGGGGTTGGTCGCGGGCACGGCACAGGCCAATTCGCTGGCGGATGCGTTGGTCGGTGCGTATGGGCACAGCGGTCTGATTGATCAAAACCGCGCATTGCTGCGGGCGGCGGACGAAGATGTCGCGATCGCGGCCTCCACGTTGAAGCCGATCATCAACTGGAGCGCGGATATTGACCGCCGCTTTGGCAACAGCACGTCGTCGCAAACCGGCGGCCAGTCTGTCAGCCTGAGCCAGACCACCGTGTCGCTGGGCATCAATGCGTCACTGCAGCTCTTTGACGGCGGCGCGGACGCGTCGCGCGTCGAGGCAACCAAGGAAACGGTACTGGCCACCCGCGCCAGCCTGGTGAACGTTGAACAGCAGGTGCTGTTACGCGCGGCGACCGCCTATTTCAACGTGATCCGCCAGCAGGAATTTGTATCGCTGAGCCGGAACAACCTGCGCCTTCTTCAGCAGGAGTTGCGGGCGGCACAGGACCGGTTCGATGTCGGCGAAGTGACGCGGACAGACGTATCGCTGGCCCAGGCAGCCGTGGCGCAAGCCCGGAGCAACCTCGCGGGATCCGAACGTGATCTGGTGCAGGCGCAGGCCGAGTTTACCAATGTCGTGGGCCGCGCGCCTGGTCGCCTGAGCGGCCTGCCGCGATTGCCGCAGGTGGAAACGGTTGTGGACCGGGCGCAGGCGGTTGCGGTCCGGACGCACCCGGATCTGACGCAGGCGCGGCATCAGGTGTCGGCCAGCGAATTGCTGGCCACGGCGGCGGGGCAGGACATGAACCCGACCATCAGCCTTGATGGGCAACTGGCCGTGTCCGAGGAATTCGGTGCGGTCGATTCGACCAACAGCGCCACCGTCGGTCTCAGCGTGACGGGCCCGATTTATCGCGGTGGACAGCTTTTCGCCGTTGAGCGTCAGGCATTTGCAAATCGGGACGCCGCACGCGGCAATCTGCACAATGTGCGCCATATCGTGCAGCAGGATGTGGTGAATGCCATTTCCAACCTTGTGGCGGCGCGGGCCAGCCTTGCTGCGTCCGAACGTCAGATCCGGGCGGCGCGTGTCGCTTTCCAGGGTGTCCGCGAAGAGGCGACACTGGGCGCCCGGACCACGCTGGATGTACTGGACGCGGAACAGGACCTGCTTGATGCGGAGACGAACCGCATCTCGGCGCAGGCCGATCAGTATATCGCGTCCTACGCCGTGCTCGAATCGATGGGCCTGCTGACCGCCGAGCGCTTGCGCCTGCCGGTGCAGCGTTATGATCCGACCGCGTATTACAACCTGGTCAAGGACGGACCTGCCAAACTGTCCAAGCAGGGACGCCAGTTGGACCGTATCATTCGAAGCCTGACGCCGGAAGATTAAGGTTTTCAGCATCCTGTTGTGCGACTCTCATCCACGATGTAGACTTCGCGGTGAGGTGAGAGTGGTAGAAGCATGTCCGATCCCATGACAAATGCGGAGGTGGAAGACGTCCTGTCGTCAATCCGCCGTCTTGTGTCCGATGACAAACCGGCGGAACCGGCCGAAGAACCTGCGGCGGCCAATGACCGGCTGGTGCTGACGCCATCGCTGCGTGTGATGGACGACGATACACCCCAAGAGGAGGCGCACGAAGAGGATGCGCCCACGGCTGATGAAGCCACGTTTCAGGCGGATCTGGATGCGTTGATCGAAACGGTGGAAGCCGCCGACGTTGACGTGCCCGAAACGGTTGAGCCTGATGCACCCGCGTCGGATGACACGGCGGATGACGCATGGGCGGATATGCCCGAAGCTGACGCGGCCACCGCAGGTGCGGATTGGGTCGAAGAGGTCGACACGGGCTACGCCGAAGAGGCCGTCCATGCAGACGCTGAACAGGCCGACACCGCAGACGCCGAAGAGGTCTATGCAGAAGCAGAAGCGTTTGAGGCCGACCCTGTCGCGGAGGAGGCAGCCGATGCCGCACCGGACAGTGTGGACGAAGACCGCTCGCTCAGCGACAAGATCGCCGCGCTCGAAACGCTGATTGCCGGACGCGCGGACGAGTGGGAACCGGATGATGCGGGCACGGATGCCTATGCGGGCACCGAACCGCCAACCATGGAATGGGAAGACGCGGATGTGGAGCCATCGCCGCAGCCCACATTTGCCCACCATGCCCACACGTCGCCCGAGCCTGAGCCCGCCGCCGATCCGGAGGCACAGATATTCTCCAGCGACGAAGACGTCCTGGACGAAGACGCGCTGCGCGACCTGATCTCTGACATCGTGCGCGAAGAATTGCAGGGCGCACTGGGCGAGCGGATCACGCGCAATGTCCGCAAGCTGGTGCGGCGCGAAATCCACCGGGCGCTGGCCGCACAGGACCTCGAATGACGGATAACCGGGCGACGGGTCGGTGAACACGCCCGCGCATCTGCTTGTGGGGGCCGCCCTGTTTGGGCGTCCGGGAACATCCAAAATCGTCGGCGCCGCCCTTATCGGCGGGCTTCTTCCCGACCTGTCGCTTTATCTGCTGGCGGGCACGTCGCTGTTCCTTCTGAACATTTCGCCGCAACGCGTGTTCAACGAGCTCTACTTTTCCGACGCGTGGCAAACGGTGTTTGCCATCGACAATTCGTTTGTGGTCTGGGGACTGCTTCTGTTGGTTGCGCTGTGGCGCACATCGGGGTGGGGCGTGGCACTGACGGGGGCGGCGCTGTTGCATCTGGCGCTGGATTTCCCGCTGCATCACGACGACGGGCGCCCGCATTTCTGGCCGATCACCTCATGGGTGTTTGAAAGCCCGTTCAGCTATTGGGACCGTGCGCATGGTGCGATGTGGATCGCCCCCATCGAAGCGGCAGTTGCGGTAGGGGCGACCGTGTTGATCTGGCTTTGGCGCGTGCCGATCTGGGCACGGATCTTGTCGCTTGTCCTGCTGGCGGCGGAAATCTGGGTCGTGCGCCAGTGGCTGTTCTTTTTCGTAGACAGCTGAGCCCAAACAAAAACGCGCCCGAAAGGGCGCGCTCTTGATCGATCGAATTGAAACGGGATCAGGCGGCTTCGGCCTGCTGTGCCGCATTGCGGCGCTCCGATTCCTCGCGGCTCAGCGCGACGGAGGTCCGCACACCTTTGCCAACAAATTCCATCAGCCCTTCGACAACACGCTCATTCGGGTCGATGCCCGCACAGCTCAGCACTTCGCGCCCATCGCGCGAGCGTGCCCAGCGAGCGATTTGCTCAGGACCATTGCCATATTTTTTATCGTCGGCGATGGCGTCGTCGAGAGCAGCCAACACAACGGCTGCAAACAGTTTACGTGCACGGTTGCCTTGTTCATTGTTAAAGGCTGTGCCGTCAACGAAGTCTTTCATTCGTCGTCCTTCCTTTATTCTTGCTCTTGTGATTTCGGCGTGGCGTTCCTTATGGCGTATTCACACCGATTCGGATACCCCGAAATTGCATGGCTCCATTGCGCTGACGGCATGGCTCGCTGCAGGTGCAGCACTGCATATCGTTGTCTTGCCGGTCAGCATTCCCCGAGATATAGGGGGCATCAACTTTTGATCAACCTTTTGCCATGGTTTTGACACATGCCTAAAATTAACGGAAACGAGATCCGCCCGGGAAACGTGCTGGAGCACAATGACGGTCTGTGGGCGGCTGTGAAGGTCGACCACGTCAAGCCCGGCAAGGGCGGTGCATTCGCGCAGGTCGAGATGCGCAACCTGCGCAACGGCTCCAAGTTGAACGAACGGTTCCGCAGCGCGGACAAGGTCGAACGCGTGCGTCTGGAGCAAAAGGACCAGCAGTTCCTGTATGAGAATGACGGGATGCTCGTGTTCATGGACGCCGATACCTATGAACAGATCGAGCTTCCGGCGGAAATCCTTGGCGACCGCCGCCCGTTCCTGCAGGACGGCATGACCATCGTGGTCGAATTCTACGAGGCCGAAGCATTGAACGCGACGCTGCCGCAGAAGGTCGTGTGCAAGGTCGTAGAGACCGAACCGGTGGTCAAAGGCCAGACCGCGGCCAATTCGTTCAAGCCCGGCATTCTCGACAACGGCGTAAAGGTCATGGTGCCGCCCTTTGTGGGCCAGGACGAAGATATCGTCGTCAACACCGAGACCATGGAATACGTCGAACGCGCCTGAGCACAGGCGCGCGCGACAGCCTGTCCGTGGGCAAAGAATGCGCACTTTTGACCTGACACGGCCCAAATGGTGCCACGGTCTCATGGTTCCTCTGCTGCGATATCAGAGGGAGACGAGATATGTTGCGCAGTTTTCTGAAAGTCGGCATCGGGCTGATCCTGATGTTTGCAGGCTTGGTGCTGTACGTCGCGATGCCGCTCATCACCACAGGTTCACCAGAGACCTTGGCGGGCGCTTTGGTTGCGCTGACGCCCTATGTCGTCGTGCTTGTTGGGCTGGTGATGCTGGTCGTCGGCCTGATCCAGTTCGTTTTCCGCACCGTGCATAAAACCGTGTCGCTGGGAACGCGGGCGATGGTCCGCGGGTCCGAAGCCTGAGGCTCTGGCGGGCCCCGGCCCGCCCACGCCCGGATCAATCCCGCCGCGTCAACGTCGCGTCGCCCGCGCGCATGTCGCCGCTGGCACGGTCGAACCGCAGATAGGCAATCGCCTCATCCCCGGCTCGGGACAAGAGTGTGCCGGCAGGTTTGTCACCGGCCATAATGTCGGTGCCCGTTTCGGCCGGGCCTTCCACCTCGACGCGCGCCAAACCCTTGCGCAGGGTCGTCTTGTGCTTCATGCGCGCGGTGACCTCCTGGCCCACGTAACAGCCCTTGCGGAAATCGACGCCGTTCAGCGCCTCGAACCCCGCCTCGAGGATGAACGTGTCCGGCGTCAATTCCACGCCCGTGGCGGGGATCATGTGCGCCACGCGCCGCGCGGTCCAGTCCACGTCGTCCGCGGCAGGAGGCGCGCTGCGATAAGCGCGCCAGCCCATGCCAGTGTGGCGCGGGTCGGCAAATCCGTCTGCGGGGACATCTCCGAGGCCCCGGTGCAGGTGCAGGTCCGTATCCGCGATCGCCACATCCGCGCGCAGCTTGTACATGGTCAGCCGCTGCCGCAGCATATCCGCCTGGCCCGCGTCTGCATCCAGCAACACATCCGCACCGTCCGCCAATAGGAAGAAATCGGCCAGAAACTTGCCCTGCGGCGTCAGAAGGGCCGCATAGACCAGCCCGTCATCCACCTTATGCACATCATTTGTGACAAGGCCCTGTAAAAACGGGCGCACATCCGCACCAGACAGACGAAACACGTGGCGGTCTGACATCGTGGATTTCCTTTTCCGATCCTGTCGGTGATATAGCAATCCACGTCCAAAGCAAAAAGAGGCCGCGTGTGCCTGCTCCGATCTCTGTCATCATTCCCACGCTGAATTCCGTTGCGTGCCTGTCGGGCACGCTCGACAGTCTGGTCGAAGGGCTGGACACAGGTTTGATCGCGGAACTGATCGTGAGCGATGGGGGATCGACGGACGACACCTGCACATTGGCGGATGCATGGGGCGCACAGGTCCTGCACGGCACGGCGTCGCGTGGCGGGCAAATCCGCCGTGGCTGTGATGCGGCGCGGGGGCAATGGTTTTTGATCCTGCACAGCGATACGCAGTTGAGCCCTGGCTGGTCCTCGGCTGTGGCGGCGCATTTGGCGACGCAGGATGCAGGATACTTTCGCCTCGCCTTTGACAGGGGGGGGCGGGCCGTTGCGGGTTGGGCCAATCTGCGGGCGCGGTGGTTCGGATTGCCGTACGGGGATCAGGGGCTGCTGCTGCCGCGCAGGCTGCATGATGCCGTGGGCGGGTTTCAGGATGTGCCTCTGATGGAAGACGTGGCGATGGCGCGTGCGCTGCGGGGCCGGTTGCACAGGCTCGACGCGGTCGCCACAACCAGCGCCGAGCGCTACCGCAAGCGCGGCTGGCTGCGCCAGGGGGCGCGGAACCTGTGGCTGTTGACGCGCTACCTGTGTGGCGCGGACCCCAAGGGCCTTGCCGCAGCCTACCGCCGCTAGACGTTCCCGAAAAGCCGCGCGCGCAGCCGTGCAATCAGGCCCGCACCCGCTTCGCGCGGGAAATCCCCGCCGGTCCCAAGCGCTTCGGCCACCTGCCGGTCCACCACAGTCTTGCCGTCGCGGAACTGCAACCGGTAGAGATCGGCATAGATGCCGCCACGCGCCAACAACTCTTCGTGGTTGCCGCTGTCCTTCACTTCGCCCCGATCCATCACGACGATCTTGTCCGCCTCGCGGATCGTGGACAGCCGGTGCGCGATCACAAGCGTCGTGCGCCCGGCGGACAACCGGTCAAGCGCCGTCTGCACCACCTTCTCCGATTGCGCATCAAGCGCCGATGTCGCCTCGTCCAGCAGCAGGATCGGCGTGTCCCGCAGCAAGGCGCGGGCGATCACAACGCGCTGGCGCTGCCCCCCGGACAGTGCAGAGCCACGCGGGCCCACACGGGTGTCCAGCCCGTCGGGCAAGCCATCGACGAAATCCGATACATGCGCCGCATCCATGACTGCACGCAGGCGGTCATCTGGCACATCCGTACGGCCCAGCAGGATATTTTCGCGCAACGTTTCGTCAAACAGCAGCGCCTCCTGCGTGACCACGGAATACATGCCGCGCAGATCGGCGAGGTCGAGTTCGGTTGTTTCCACACCGCCGACACGCACCGACCCCTCCTGCGGGTCGACCAGTCGGGTCAGCAGGTTGAAGATCGTGGACTTGCCCGCACCGGACGCACCGACAAGTGCCGTGGTCTTGCCCGCTTCGGCTACGAGGCTCAGCTCCCGCAGCACCTGCGTTTCGCCATAGGTGAGCGACACGTTCTCCAGAACGATGTCCAGATCCTGTTCGGGGAGTTTCGCAGGCGTGTCGGGCGAGGTCAGCATCAAAGGCGCATCCAGCAGCTCCTTGACCCGTTCGATGGCTGCCGCCGCGGTTTGCCACAGGCCCACGATGCCGCCCAAGCGCCGCAGCGGATCAAAGGCGAAGCCCATGGCGGTAAAGAACGTCATGAATTCGCCAATCGTCTTTTCGCCAGCGATGATTTCCGATCCGCCATAGAGGATGACCGCCATGAACCCGAGACCAGAAATGATGTCGATCATCGCAGGGATCGCGGCGCCACCAAAGGCGGCGCGGGTTTCCGTGCCGATGAACCGCTTGGTCAGGTTGCGATACTGGTCGGATTGGTAGTCTTCCAGCGCGTTCAGCTTGATCTGCACGATGCCGTGGAACACCTCGTCCAGACGGGTGGACAGGTACGCGCCCAGATCGCGCGCGGTCCGTGCATAGCGCCGCACATAGCGTTGCGCCGCAGAGGCGGGCAGCACCAGCACAGGGATGCCCACACAAGCCAGCAGTGCCCAGACGGGATCCACGCTGATTGCGACGCCAAAAAGGACAAAGAGGCCAATCAGGTCGCGCCCCGCACCCGTGATGATCGCGCGCCAGACCTCGCCAACGGCACCCACATCCGCCTGCACCCGCTGGATCAGAAAGCCGGGCGGGTGTTGCTGGTGGAACGCGCCGTCCTGCAACATCATCCGGTCGAGCAGGTCGAACCGAAGTGCCGCCGAGGTGCGCAGTGCCACCTGGGTCAGGATCACCTTTTGCACAACGGACGAAAACGCCCGCACCACGAAAATCGTAATCACCATGATGCCGACCCAGATCAGCATCTGCCCATCGCCCGCAACGAACACGTCGTCAAACATCGGTTGCATCAGATAGCTGAGCGCACCCAACATCGATCCTTCGAGCACCATGAACGCAACGGCGAGCCCCATGAGGCCTGTGTGTTTTTTGAGGTAACCGTGCCAGAGCCAGCGCAGCAGCGGGCCAGAGGCGGCCATCGGTGTATCGGGGGCTTCGGGAGTGCTCACGTGGTGGGACAAAGGCGCGGGGCCATGCTCCTAGGGGCAAATTGAATGCTCTGTTTATCTGGTCCGGCATGCATGGGCAAGCGTCGGGCGCACCGATTGACGCGGCGCGGACGCGCGCTAGGGTGCGGCACGAAGCGACGCAATGGGATTCCCGCAATGTCTGATTTCTCCTCATCCGGCCGGGGCCGGGAATACCTTGCCATTCCGGGCCCTTCGGTGATGCCGGAGGCGGTGCTGCGGGCCATGCACCGCGCGGCCCCAAACATCTATGAGGGCAGGCTGATCGAGCTTGCGGCGAGCCTTGGGCCGGACCTGCGCGCCGTCGCGCGCACATCGGGCGATGTGGCGATGTATATCGGCAATGGGCACGCCGCGTGGGAAGCGGCGCTTGCCAACACGATTGCACCCGGTGACACCGTTCTGGTGCCTGCCACAGGCCGGTTCGGGCATGGCTGGGCCGAGATGGCCGAAGGTCTCGGGGCCGAGGTCGAGATCATCGATTTCGGCAAATCCGCCCCGTTTGACGCGGCCCACGTGGCCGAAGCGTTACGGGCAGACACCGGGCACAAGATCAAGGCCGTGCTGGCCGTCCACGTAGATACATCCACATCAATTCTGAATGATATCAAATCATTACGGGACGTTTTGGATGCAGAAGATCACCCGGCGCTGTTAATGGCGGACTGCATCGCATCGCTCGGGTGCGACCGGTTCGAGATGGACGCCTGGGGCGTCGACGTGATGGTGACCGGCTGTCAAAAGGGGCTGATGGTGCCGCCCGGCATGGCCTTTGTGTTTTTTGGGCCCAAGGCGGCAGCGGCGCGCGCGGCCATGCCGCGGGTCAGCAAATACTGGGACTGGGTGCCACGCGCCAATCCGCAGGAATTCTATCAGTACTGGAACGGCACGGCGCCGACGCATCACCTCTATGGTCTGCGCGTCGCGCTCGACATGATCCATGCCGAAGGGATCGAAGCGGTCTGGGCGCGCCATACCCTTCTGGCGCGCGCCATCTGGGCCGCTTGCGAGCGGTGGGCCGAAGGGGGCGCCTTTGCGATGAACGTAACGGACCCCGCACACCGCAGCACCGCCGTCACCGCGCTGCGCCTGCCCAGTCCGCAGGCCACGGAGCTGCGCCGCTGGGTCGAGGGTCATCTGGACCTGACGCTCGGGATCGGGCTTGGCATGGCGGAACCGGGTGATCCGGCGCGCGACGGCTTTTTCCGGCTTGGCCATATGGGGCACGTGAACGGTCACATGATCCTTGGCATGCTGGGCGGGATCGAGGCGGCCCTGACGGCGCTTGATGTACCAAAGGGCAGCGGCGCGCTCGAGGCGGCGGCAGCTGTGATTGCCGGCGGCTAGACCTGTTTGCCGCGCCGGATGGACGCCGCCTGACGTGCGGCGGCCCACGCGCGCATCCGGTCCATCAGGTGGTTGACGCCAAGCGCCAGCAAAAACGCAGCGATCAGCCCCCAGATCGCCCAGATTGCGACCAGGATCCAGGTGATGTTCACACCGAACATGACGATGCAGGCGTTGGTGTAATTCGGGGCTGTGCCCTGTTTGTGATCATCCATGACAGTCTCACGCGGCGGTCTGCCTGAAAGACTATAGTGTGACAAAATGTCCTGTCATCCGGAATTCGCCTGTGTTCGCGCGTCCGTGAGCGCGCCGGGCAGCGCCGCTGCAAAGGCGTCCAGATCGGCGTGCGTCCCGCAGCTGACCCGGATGCACCGGTTCTGCGGAGCCGCAAACGGCATGCGCACAAAAATCCTGCGCGCGATCAGGCCGTCCAGCACCGCCTTGGCAAAGGCGCCGTCGCCGCCGCAATCGATGGCCACGAAATTCGCCGCAGAGGGCAGGGCGGTCAGGCCATTGGCCGTTGCGATCTGCGCGATGCGGGTTCGGGCGGCGTCAATCTGTGCGATCACTTCGGTCAGGTAAGCCTGATCCTCCAGCGCGGCCAGAGCACCGGCCTGCGCGGCCCGGTTCATGCCGAAATGGTTGCGCACCTTGTTGAAGGCGAGAATGAGGTCCGGCGCCCCCATGGCATAGCCGACGCGCGCCCCGGCCAACCCGTACGCCTTTGAAAACGTGCGCATGCGGATCACCCGCGGGTCGTCGATGGCGATGTCCGGAAGGGCGGCGGCAGGCGCGCAATCGGCATAGGCTTCGTCGAGGACGAGGAGCGTGCCAGAGGGCAGGGCATCCAGCGCTGCGGTCAAATCTGCGCCGTCGTGCCAGCTGCCCATCGGATTGTCGGGATTGGCCAGATACACCAGCTTGGCGTCGACCTCCGCCGCTTTGGCAAAAAGCGCGGCGGGGTCTTCGTGATCGTCACGGTAAGGCACCTTGTGCAGCGTGCCGCCATATCCCGTCACGTGGTAGTTGAAGGTCGGATAGGCCCCGTCCGACGTGACTACAGCATCCCCCGGTCCCACAAACAGTCGCACCAGATACCCCAGCAGCCCGTCGATCCCTTCGCCCACCATGATGTTGTCCGGCCGGACACCGTGGTGGGACGCAAGCGCCTGGGCCAGGTCGTGGTTTTCCGGATCGCCATAGTTCATGTGGTCTGCGGCGGCCATGGCCTGCACCGCCTTGGGGGACGGCCCAAAAACACTTTCATTTGCGCCGAGCCGCGCGGCAAAGGCTTCGCCCCGTGCACGCTCCTGCGCTTCGGGTCCCACAAAGGGCACGGTGGCGGGCAAGCTGGCGGCGAGCGGGGTCAGGCGAAAATCGGTCATGGGGCAGGGGTAGCGCGCAGGCCGCGCGGCTGCAACATTTGGAGACGGTGTACCGCGCCCCTATATTGAGAATCGTTCGCAACTGGAGATGTGATATGGTGAAGATGACGCGACGGGGGTTCCTTGCAACTGCGGCAGCCGCGACGGGGGTACGCTTGGTGCCAGGTGTGGCCGCCCGAGGCGGCGGGCGGCGCATTCTGACGTTGGTCTATGACAAGGGGCTGGGCATGATGCGCGCGGTGGAGCGCGTGGTGCCCTGACGTTTCACTGGCGCACCTGCGCGCTTTGCGATTGTCTGGCCCAAAGAGGAGCCCGCCATGACCGACCCCCGCGTCACCATCACCTATGACAACCACATCGCGCATGTGAAACTGACCCGCCCGGACAAGATGAACGCGGTGGATCAGGCCATGATTGATGCCGTGATCGCGGCGGGCCTCGAAGTGACGACGTCGGATGCGCGGGTTTGCGTTGTGTCGGGCGCGGGCAAGGCCTTTTGCGCCGGGATCGACATCGGCAGTCTGGGGGCGATGATCGGACAGGATCCCGGCACCTTGCTGATGCCGCGCACCCATGGGGACGGGACGACAAATCAGTGGCAGGAGGTCGCGATGGTCTGGGCCCGCTGTCCGATCCCCGTCATCGCCGCCGTGCACGGGGTCTGCTACGGCGCGGGCATGCAGCTTGCCCTTGGGGCGGACATCCGGATCGCGGCACCCGATGCGCGGTTTGCCGTGATGGAGATGAAGTGGGGGATCGTCCCGGATATGGGTGGCATGGTCCTTTTGCCGAGGTTGGTGCGGTCGGATGTGTTGCGCAAGCTGACCTATACGGCTGAACCGGTTTCGGCGGATCAGGCGGAGGCCTGGGGCCTCGTCACAGAGTTGGCCGAAGATCCACTGGCCGCCGCGATGGCCTTGGCCGAGGCCCTGACGCTGAAATCTCCGGCTGCGTTGCGCGCGGCGAAGGCGTTGATCGGCTACGCCGAGACGCACGGAGGCGCGGAGGTGTTGATCGAAGAAAGCCGGGTGCAGGCCGGATTGATCGGGACGCCGGAGCAGATGGAAGTCGTCGCGGCCCAGATCCAGAAACGCGCGCCGGTGTTCAAGCTGTAAGCGGGCGCGCAGCGATCCAATTGACGCTGCGCGACGCCATGTTTTAGGGGGCTCTGCCCCCGCGCGTGCCGCGCTCCCCCGTGGTATTTCCGGCCAGAAGAAGGATCAGAGTTCCTTGAGGCGGGTGAGGGCCTCTTGGAGTTTGGATTCTTCCTCTTCGCGCAGCATCAGGTTGGCTTTGGTTTCCTCGACCACTTCTGCGGGAGCGCTTTGTGCGAATTTGGGGTTTTTGAGGCGTCCGCGGAGGCCGCCGAGCTCCTTGGCGAGTTTTCCGAGGGTTTTTTCGAGGCGGGCGATTTCTTCGGTAACGTCGATGACGTCTGCGAGCGGCAGGCCGAAGGTGCCGCCTGAGACGGCGAGGGCGACCGTGCCTTTGGGAAAGTCGGTGACTTCGGTGAGGGCCTCAAGCCGGGCGAAGCGGTGGATGAGCGCCTTGTTGCGGTCGTATGCGGCCTTGGCTTGGGGCTCGAACCCTTTGACGACGCAAGGAACGTAGGCGCCGGCGGGGACGTGCATCTGGGCGCGGGCGGAGCGGATGGCTTCGATCAGCTTGATGACCCAGCCCGTTTCAGCGTCGGCCTCAGCGTCCACCAGATCGGTGGTGTAGGTGGGCCAGTCGGCGTGGATGAGGCGTTTGGGGCGCTGTTTTTGCTGCCACAGCTCTTCGGTGATGAAGGGCATGATCGGGTGCAGCAGGATCAGGCATTGGTCCAGCGCCCAGGCGTAGGTGGCCTTGGTTTCGGCGATCTCTTCGGGCGTGCCTTCGTCGAAGATGGGTTTGGTGAATTCGAGGTACCAGTCGCAGAAAGTGTTCCAGGTGAAGGCGTAAAGCGCGCTGGCCGCGTCGTTGAAGCGGTAGTCGGTCAGGGCCTGATCCACCGTCTCGCGCGTTTTCGCGATTTCGCCTTTGATCCAGCGGTTGAGCGGGTGTTTGGTTTCCGGGATGTCCGCGCTGTGCGGCAGGTCGAAGGTGCCGCGCATCTCGCCGTAGCTGGCGGCGTTCCAGAGTTTGGTGCCGAAGTTGCGGTAGCCCGCGATGCGCTGGGTGTCGAGTTTGAGCGTGCCGCCGAGGCTCGCCATCGCGGCGGAGGAGAAGCGCAGGGCGTCGGCGCCGTATTCCTCGATCAGGTCGAGCGGGTCCATGACGTTGCCGGTGGATTTCGACATCTTCTTGCCCTTGGCGTCGCGGACGAGGCCGTGGAGGTAGACGGTGTCGAAGGGGATTTTGTCGGTGACCGCCAGTTGCATCATCATCATGCGGGCGACCCAGAAGAACAGGATGTCTTGGCCGGTGATGAGGTCACTCGTTGGGAAGTACTTTTGCAGTTCTTCCGTGTCCTCAGGCCAGCCGAGGGTGCCGATGGGCCAGAGGCCGGAGGAGAACCAGGTGTCGAGGACGTCGGGGTCGCGAACCAATGAAATCCAAAACTGGTCTTCATCGGTGATCTCGCCACCAGTTCCGAGCAAACTGACTTGGGTATGCAATCTTGGATGCATTGACCCTACGGTTCCGCTCTCTTTGGCCAGCCCGATTTTAAAGCGCTCGCCGTAATACTCTTGCGCGCTCTCAAGAACGGCTTTTTCGTCGGCGCCGCAGAATGCAATGGCCTTGTCGAGTTTCCACCAATAAGTCTCGTCCGCGCCTTCGCGCTCACGTTGATCAGCGATTGCCTCATGGAGAAAGTCGTTGTCAAACCTTGGTCCGTACCAAACCGGAATTTGGTGCCCCCACCACAGCTGGCGCGAGATACACCACGGCTCAATATTTTCGAGCCAGTGGTAGTAAACCTTCTCCCCGCTCTCCGGCAGGATTTTGACGTCGCCGTTTTTGACGGCATCCAGCGCGGGGCCTACGATTTTGGCGGTATCTACGAACCATTGGTCGGTGAGCAGGGGTTCGATGACGACTTTGGAGCGGTCGCCGAAGGGCTGCATGATGGGTTTGTTTTCGACAAAGGGGATATGCGTCAGTGCATGCAGAAACTCGCCGTCTTCTGCATTTTCCCACTCGGGATTGGGCACCTCAACGGCATTGCCCTCGGCTGTGATGTCCGCCACCACTTTGGCGCGGGCCTCCTCGCGGGTCAGGCCGCGATATGAGTCGGGCACAAGGTTCATGGCTGCAACCATCGCCTCATCGAAGGGCTGTGATCCCATCGAGATGGCTTGGGCGATGGCGGCCTCTTCGGCGTAGGGTTTGCCGTCTGCGCGCATGTTCGCTTTTGTGTCCATCAGGTTGTACATCGGGATGCCGCCGCGTTTGGCGACCTGATAGTCGTTGAAATCGTGCGCGCCTGTGATCTTGACCGCACCCGAGCCGAAATCGGGGTCCGGGTATTCGTCGGTGATGATCGGGATCAGGCGGCGATGTTCTTTTGGCCCGACGGGGATTTCGCAGAGTTTTCCGACAATTGGAGCGTAGCGTTCATCGGATGGGTGAACCGCAACCGCGCCATCGCCCAGCATCGTTTCCGGGCGTGTAGTGGCGATGGAGATGTAATCGCGTTCCTCTTCCAGAGTGACGTTACCATCCTCGTCTTTTTCGACATAGGTGTAGGTCTCGCCGCCCGCTAGCGGGTATTTGAAGTGCCACATGTGGCCCGGCACCTCGATATTCTCAACCTCGAGATCGGAGATGGCCGTTTCAAAATGCGGGTCCCAGTTGACCAGCCGCTTGCCGCGGTAGATCAGGCCCTTGTTGTACATCTCGACGAACACCTTGATGACGGCGTCGTGGAAGTTGCCTTCATTCCCCGCAGGCGCACCCGGCGCGCCGGACATGGTGAACGCCTCGCGCGACCAGTCGCAGGAGGCGCCGAGACGTTTGAGCTGGCTCACGATTGTGCCGCCGCTTTCGCCTTTCCACTCCCAGACCTTTTCGAGGAATTTTTCCCGGCCCAGAGCCACGCGGCCCGGCTGCTGGGTCTCGGCCAGACGGCGTTCGACAACCATCTGCGTGGCGATGCCTGCGTGGTCTGTGCCGGGTTGCCAGAGCGTGTCGAAGCCGCGCATCCGGTGCCAGCGCACGAGGATATCCTGCAACGTGTTGTTGAACGCATGGCCCATATGCAGCACGCCGGTTACGTTGGGCGGCGGGATCATCACGCAGTAGGTCGCGGCGTCGGTGCGCGCGTTCGCGCCCGCAGTGAAACAACCCGCACTCTCCCAGTCGGAATAGATGCGCGCTTCGACCTCTTTTGCGTTGAATTTCCCCAGAGCCATGGGCCTGATCCTTTTGATGTGCTGAGCCCGTGAGATAGCGAAGGGGGACGGGCGGGGCAATAAGGCGTTTTCGCAACGGACTGGCCCGCGTTCGGCTCTGGACAAGGGGCGTGCAACCGCTAGGTTCAGCCCGAAGCAAAGCGCCCGTTTGTGCGCGAGGAGACCCCCATGGAAAAATTCGGAAAAAGCCAGCCTATCGCCCGCCGTGAAGACATCCGGTTTCTGACGGGGGACGGGCGGTATGTTGACGATATCGCACCGGCCAATGCGTTTCAGACCTTTGTGTTTCGCTCACCCGTGGCGCATGGCGTGATCACGACGCTGGATGTGGCGGACGCGCGGGACGCGGACGGGGTGCGGGCGGTCTATACCTGCGCGGATCTCGAGGCGGCGGGCGTTCAGACATTGATGTCTGCCACATTGATCAAGAACGAAGATGGCAGCGACGGGGCGCGCACCGACCGCCACGTGTTGGCCAAGGACCGGGTGCGGTTTGTCGGCGAACCGGTGGCCTTTGTCGTGGCAGATACATTGGCGCAGGCGCGGGACGCGGCCGAACTGATCGACTTCGACTATGACGAATTGCCGGCCAAGATGGACATGGCGCCGGGCGGCGAGACGCTGCACGACACGGCGCCTGACAATGTGGCCTATGACTGGGTCCTGGGCGATGAGGACGCGACGCGGGCGGCGTTTGATGCGGCGGACCGCGTGGTTCGGCTGGACGTGGGGGACAACCGCGTGATCGTGAATTCGATGGAGCCGCGCGGATGCTATGCCGAAATGGAAGGCGACCGGCTGCATGTGGCCGTGAACGGGCAGGGCGTGTGGGGCCCCAAGAGCAACATTTCTGAAGCGCTCGGGATGGATGCCGACATGGTGCGCGTCACAAATCCCGATACCGGCGGCGGTTTCGGGATGAAGGCATTTCTCTACCCTGAAAACATCCTTGTGCCATTTGCCGCGCGTGCCCTCGGGCATTCGGTGCGCTGGATGTCGGAGCGCACGGAGGCGATGCTGTCGGACAATGCGGGGCGCGACCTGACGACGCTTGCCGAACTGGCCTTTGACGCGGACGGGCGGATCACGGCCTATCGCAGCCTGATCAAGGCCAATATGGGCGCCTACAACTCGCAATTCGCGCAAGCCATCCAGACACAGCTGTATTCCCGCGTGCTGACCGGTGTGTACGACATTCAGACCGTGTTCATGCGCAGTCAGGGCTTTTTCACCAACACCACGCAAGTGGACGCCTACCGGGGCGCAGGGCGGCCCGAGGCGATCTATACGCTGGAACGGGTCATGGACCGGGCCGCGCGCGAATTGGGGATGGATCCGCTGGCGCTGCGCCGCCGCAATTTCGTGCGTCCCGATCAGTTTCCCTATGACACGCCGGTGGGCGAGACCTATGACGTGGGCGACTTCGACAAGGTGCTGCGCCGTGCCGAGGCGGAGGCGGATCTGGCCGGGTTCGCGGCGCGCAAGGCGGCCGATGCGGCACAGGGAAAGCTGCGCGGGCTGGGTCTGTGCTACTACATCGAAAGTATCCTCGGCGATCCTGCGGAGACGACCAAGGTGGAATTCGCCAAGGACGGCCGCGTTCTGATCTATGTCGGTACGCAATCGAACGGGCAAGGGCACGAGACGGTCTATGCCCAGTTCCTGAGCGATCAGACGGGCGTGCCGGTGGACCGGATCGACGTGGTGCAGGGTGACAGTGACAAGATCAAGCAGGGTGGCGGCACCGGTGGATCGCGGTCCGTGACGGTACAGAACAACGCCACGCTCGCGACCGTGGGCGCAATGGTCGACGGCTTTACTGCCTTTTTAGCCGATGAGACGGGTGTGCCCGCCTCCGAGATCACCTTTGATGATGAACGGTTTCGGGTCGAGGGGTCGAACCTGAGCCCCACCATGATCGAAGTGGCGGACATGGCGCGCGAGGCCGGGCGCGATGACCTGATGGTGCATGAACGCCGCGTCAAACTGGAGGCGCGCAGTTTCCCCAATGGCTGCCATGTTACAGAGGTTGTGATTGATCCCGACACCGGCGTGGTGACCACGGACCGCTATACGGTGGTGGATGATTTTGGCAATCTTATCAACCCGATGCTCGCCGAAGGACAGGTGCACGGCGGCGTTGTGCAGGGCATCGGTCAGGCGCTGACCGAGCATGTGCATTTCGATGAAGACGGCCAATTGCTCACAGCAACGTTCATGGATTATGCCTTGCCGCGTGCGGCGGACGTTCCCATGATTGGGTTCACGTCGGAACCGGTTCCGTCCACGGCCAACATCATGGGTATGAAAGGCTGTGGCGAGGCGGGGACGGTCGGAGCGTTGGCCGCGGTCTCCAACGCGGTGCAGGACGCGCTATGGGAGCGTGGCGTGCGCCAGGCGGATATGCCGTTCACGCCGCAACGCGTTTGGGACTTGCTTGCACATGGTGCTGTCGCGGCTGAATAAACGCATTTCCAACTGGTTGCAGAACCAGTTCGGACAGGGGCTGCCAGAGGTGGCCCCGCCGGTGCGCGGCCAGACGACACATGTCATCATCATCGACGGCACCTTGTCGTCGCTGGAACCCGGTCAGGAAACGAATGCCGGCCTGGCGGCAAAGCTGTTGCAAGAGGTCGGCGGACCGGTGTCGGTCTATTACGAGCCGGGGCTGCAATGGTCCAACTGGCAGCGTGCGGGTGACGTGATCTTTGGGCGCGGCATCAATCGGCAGATCCGGCGGGCCTATGGATATCTGGCATCCCGCTACCGACCGGGGGACCGCATTTTCCTGATGGGGTATTCGCGTGGTGCCTATGCCATCCGGTCGCTGGCGGGCGTGATCGATCGGGTGGGGCTTTTGCGTGCGGAACATGCGACCGTCCGCAATATCCGCAGCATATACCGCCATTACGAATGCACTCCGGACAGCGCGGCGGCAACGCAATTCTCGAACGCCATGTGCCACAAGGCGGTGGAGATCGAGATGATCGGCGTGTGGGACACGGTCAAATCTCTGGGCCTGAACATGCCGGTGTTGTGGCGTCTGAGCGCACCGCGCCATGCCTTTCACAACCACCACCTGGGCAAGTCGGTCAAGCGGGGCTTTCACGCGCTGGCCCGTAATGAGACCCGCGTGGCCTATGCACCGGTGATGTGGGACACGACCGAAGATTGGGACGGGCATCTGGTGCAGATGTGGTTCCGTGGCACCCATGGCGACATCGGTGGACAATTGGCGCATCGCGATTTTGCGCGTCCCCTGTCGAACATCCCCTTCGTCTGGCTGATGACCGAGGCCGAGGGCTGCGGTCTGCCCCTGCCGGAGGGTTGGGTTTCGCGTTACCCTCAGGATCCCGCCGCGCCGTCCATCGGGACATTTGCCGGGTATGGGCGATGGTTCATCACGCGCAAGGCGCGCAAGGTCGGTCTTGATCCGTCGGAGCGGGTGCATCCGACCGTTGCACAGGCACCGCCCCCCAAAACCCTGTTCGACAGGCTTGCCGACTGGCGTGGCCGCGGTATTGACGCCGCCTGAAGGCCGGTTTGGGTCAGTAGATGTACCGGATCTGGTCCGTCCAATACCGTTCGACCCGTTTCAGCGACCCGGTGATGTCTGTGATCCCCTCGGGGCCAAGTACGCCGCGCGATTGCAGCCCTTCGGCGTGCCGCTCGAACAGTTCCGATACGACCGTGCGGATATGCCGGCCCTTTTCCGTCAGGCGCACCCGGACCGAGCGGCGGTCAATCTCGCAACGCTGGTGATGCATATACCCCATCTCCACCAGCTTCTTGAGGTTGTAGCTGACGTTTGAGCCCTGATAATAGCCACGACTCTTCAACTCGCCCGCTGTCACCTCATTGTCGCCGATATTGAACAGCAACAGCGCCTGCACCGCGTTGATTTCCAACACGCCAACCCGCTCAAACTCATCCTTGATCACGTCGAGCAACAGCCGGTGCAGCCGCTCCACCAGCGACAGTGCCTCCAGATAGGCCATCATGAACCCGCGGTCGCCCATCGGTTCCGCGACATCCGGCGCCGTCTTTATCGGGTCTTGAATACTCATCGAAATCTCCGATTCCTTCTGCTCACCCGAGAACATGAGCGGAATTCGGAAATTTTCGGTTAAAAGTCTAAGGTGTTGAAATCACGTTTGAAAAGTCATTGCGATTTCGTCCACGAGCGCCTGAAAACGATCCGGAGCAGGGACTTGCCCGGTCACCCAAGTATACAAATCCTGATCATTCTCCGACAGGAGCGCATCATAAAGGTCCAGCTGCGCCTCGGTCATGCCGTTGAGCGTAGTGGCGGCATAGGCCGACAGGATCAGGTCCATTTCCTTGATCCCGCGCCGCATCGACCGCATGTGCAGCCGCTTGAGCCGGTGTTCGCGCAGTTCTTCACCCATCCGCTGGCTGCTCCAGTGCCGCGCGCAGGCGTTTTTCCAGGCGCCCCACCTGTTCGGCCCGTTTCAACAGATCCGCACGCAAATCCCGCATCTCGATCATCAGGTCGCGCACCGTTTCATTGACCGGACCCGCCTCGGACGGCGCATCGATACCCGTGCCCTCACCGGTGATAAGCCACATCATCGACACGTTGAGAATGCCCGCCATCATCGACAGCCGGTTGGCGCGCGGTTCGCTCAAGTCCTCTTCCCAGGCGCGCAAGGTCGCAAGACGCACGCCCAAACGCTTGGCCAGCTGTTTTTGCGTCATGCCCGCCTGTTCGCGCGCGCCGGCGACACGGTCGCCGAATGTGGCCGCATCTTCGCTGTACCAGTCCTGATGATCTTCCATTTGACAACTCCTTGAGCGGATTGAGTGGTTGATCGCCTGAGATGCGATGCGTATCACAACGCCGTTTACCCTGTTAACCCGCTGAGGCCCACCATGACATTCCTTTCCGCGACACTCGACCGCGTCAAACCGTCCCCGACCGTGGCCCTGACGGGCAAGGTCGCCGCGCTCAAGGCGGAGGGGCGGGACATCATCGGACTTGGCGCAGGTGAGCCGGATTTCGACACGCCGCAGAACGTCAAGGATGCCGCCGTGGCCGCGATCGAGGCGGGCAAGACGAAATACACCCCCGTGGACGGCATTGCCGAGCTGAAAGAGGCCATTGTGGCCAAGCTGAAGCGGGACAATGACCTCGACTACACCGCG
Organism: Tateyamaria rhodophyticola; assembly: GCF_047777875.1. Classification (GTDB taxonomy): domain Bacteria; phylum Pseudomonadota; class Alphaproteobacteria; order Rhodobacterales; family Rhodobacteraceae; genus Tateyamaria. The sequence goes on from NZ_CP180519.1 coordinate 2,846,212, forward strand.
GCACAGGTGACCGTCGGTACGGGGGGCAAACAGATCCTTTACAACGCGCTGATGGCGACGCTGAACGAAGGGGACGAGGTTGTCATTCCCGCGCCCTACTGGGTCAGCTACCCGGATATGGTGCTGCTGGCGGGCGGGACGCCCGTGATTGCAGAAGCGTCGTTGCAAACCGGGTTCAAGCTGACCGCGGATCAACTGGAAAGCTGCATTACCGACAAGACCAAATGGCTGATCTTCAACTCGCCCTCCAACCCGACTGGCGCGGGCTATACCCGCGACGAACTCAAGGCGATCACCGATGTGCTGATGCGGCACCCGCAGGTGTGGGTCATGTCAGATGACATGTATGAACACCTCGTTTATGGCGATTTCGAGTTTACCACGCCCGCTCAGGTGGAGCCGCGCCTTTATGACCGGACGTTGACGGTGAACGGGGTGAGCAAGGCCTATGCCATGACCGGCTGGCGCATCGGATACGCCGCGGGACCCGAGCCCCTGATCAAGGCGATGCGCAAGGTGCAGTCGCAATCCACATCGAACCCCTGTTCCATCAGCCAGTGGGCCGCCGTTGAGGCGCTCAACGGCACACAGGATTACATCGCGCCCAACAACGCGGTGTTCAAACGGCGCCGGGATCTGGTGGTCGACATGCTGAACGCCGCCGAAGGCATCCGCTGCCCGGTGCCGGACGGGGCGTTCTATGTCTATCCGTCGATTGCGGGCTGCATCGGCAAGATTTCGGCCGGGGGAACACAGATCACGGATGACGAGGCGTTTTGCTCTGCTCTGCTGGAAGAGACCGGCGTTGCGGTGGTCTTTGGCGCGGCATTCGGGGTATCGCCAAACTTTCGCGTCAGCTACGCTACGTCCGATGAGGCCCTGAAAGAGGCCTGTACCCGCATCCAGAGCTTCTGTGCGGGCCTGACATAACGAGGGATGCTATGGGCACCGAGCTTCCAGAATACTATTTCCGTGTGCGCGAAAACGGGGCGGCGGTCTTCCGAGTGGACACGGAAAACCGCCAGCGCCGGATCGAGATGGACCAGATTGCGGTGATCAACATCCGCAATGGCGAAATTAAGCCGCACGGAGATCGGGAGCTGTCGGACGCGGATCTGACGCGGATCAAGGCGTGGATGCAGGAACGCACCGAAGTCCTGGCGCATCGGGACATCGACGACATCCACCGGGCGGTGGATTACCTCAACCTGACCACCCATTGGGCGCAATCGCGCGCCACTGAAGAGCAGTTGGAGGCGGTGACAGATGCGCTTCTGCTGGCGATGCATGACCTGCGGTCGGTGCTGGTGCGCAAAAAGGCCGACCGGCTGATGAAGGCGCGCTGATCAGGCGTGCGCCGCCGCCGCCTCGGAGCGGACGAGGCGCGGCATCGAGGTGCGCCAGAACCGCAGCATCAACGCCACCCCGGCAAGCGCCAGCCCGACCACAAGGCCCAGCCAGATGCCCACGCCGCCCCAGCCCAGCACAAAGCCAAACAGGTACGAGCAGGGGATGCCGATCCCCCAATAGGACAGCCCGGCATAGATCATGGGCACGGTCGTGTCCTGGACCCCGCGCAAGAGGCCAAGGGCAATCACCTGCGCGCCGTCCACCAGCTGGAAAATCGCGGCCATGGCCAGCAGGACGATGCCAATGGCCAATATCTCGTCCCGACCGGCCACATCGCGGCCCAGAAACAGGCTGATCAACGGTTCTGGCACCGCCACGAACAGGACAATTGTCGCGAGCGCCATCGCAACGCTCAGCGCGATTACCGTCTTTGCCCCGCGCACCATATGCGGCAGGTTGTGCCGCCCCATGGCATTGCCCGCCCGGATCGTGGCCACGTTGCTCAACCCGAGATGCACCATGAACGTGATGGAGGCCAGTTGCAGCGCAATGCCGTGCGCGGCCTGCGGGATCTCACCCAGCCATCCCATCATGAATGCGGACGCAGCAAACAGGCCCACCTCGCTCAGGTTCGTCAGGCCAATGGGCCAGCCCAGGCGGAATACCCGGCCCAGCATTTCCCAATCCGGCCGCCAGAGCCGGGCAAAGATCGTATGTTCCGGCAGCTGCACCGCGACATAGATCAGCACACCGATCAGCATGACGACCTGCGTGACCAGGGACGCCAGCGCCGCCCCCGCGATGCCCATTTCCGGCGCCCCCCAATAGCCGAAGATCAGCGCGTAATTGGCCAACGCGTTGATCAACGCGGCAATGGCGGTGATCCAGAACACGATCTGTGTGCGTTCCAGCGCTGCGAGGTAACTCTTGAGCGTCATCACGATCAGCGCGGGGAATATCCCCCAGCCCGCGATGCGCAGATACTCTGCCCCCAATCGCGCGACGTCCTCTGTCTGGCCAAGCGCCAGCAGGATCGGTTCGGACCAGATCATGAGCGGCATCGACAGCGCCGCAAACGCAAGGCTGAGCCACAGGCCCATGCGCGTGGCACGGCGGATCGCGGTGTCATCCTCCTCTGCGTGGGAGGCCGCAACCATCGGCATCACCGCCCAGGCAAAGCCGGAGCCCATCAGGAACAGCACAAAGAACCACGACCCCGCCGCGGTCAGCGCGGCCAGCTCTGTCACCCCGTACCAGCCCAGCATCATGGTGTCGGTCACCCCGATGGCGACCTGACCCAGATGCCCGCCGATCAACGGCAGGCCAAGCACCGCGATCGCGCGGGCGTGTGCGGGATAGGACATGACTTGCATCCTTCCGCATTACGCGTCTTGGCGGACAATAGAAAGAGGGTTGTGTGGGGCTGGATCGCAAAGGCGACGTGCACAATGCGTCTAATAAACTATTTTTATTTCAGTGCATTGAAGCGGGTACATAATGTCATGCACTCAAGTGAGTAACTCGCCAGTCATCGCCGTTATCTGCGGAACGGAACGCCCACAGCGTGCGACTCAGCCATCCGTATCCAGCCAGATCGTGACCGGCCCGTCATTGACCAGAGCGACCGACATATCCGCCCCGAACTGACCCGTTTCAGTCGGAATGCCAAGGGTCTTGAGGGCATGCGCAAACTGGAGATAGAGCGTTTCGGCCTCACCCGGTTTCGCCGCACCGGAAAAACCGGGGCGGTTGCCGCGCGACGTATCGGCGGCCAGCGTGAACTGGCTGACGACCAGGGCGCTGCCCCCGGTTTGCAGCAGCGACAGGTTCATCTTGCCCGCGTCGTCCTTGAACAGGCGCAGCTTGGACACTTTGGCGGCAAGCGTGCGCACCGTGTCTAGATCATCGCCGGGCATGGCGCAGACGAGGATCAGCAGACCCGGACCACAGCGCCCGACGAAGTGACCGTCAACCGTGACAGACGCCTCGGTCACCCGTTGCAACACCGCCCGCATCTAGTCACGCCACGCGATGACGTCGTTCACATCTGCCCGCTCGGTGCGGAAACCGTTGGCGGGGTGCGTGTCGTCGGCATACCCAAAGGAGATCGCGCACAGGATCATCCGGTCGTCGGGAATCTCGAAATGGCGGCGCACGAAGGGGGCCTGCGCTGCGATGGCGGCCTGCGGGATGGTGGCAACGCCCCGTGCGGCAGCGCCGAGACAAAAGGCGGTGACAAAGCCGCCTGTGTCCATCGCGCCATACGGTCCCAGCACGCGCGGTGAGGTCACGATGGCGACGTGGGGCGCACCAAAGAGCCGGTAGTTTTCCATCATTTGCTGCGCCGATGCGGCCCGGTCCGCCTTTTCGATCCCGACCGCATCATAGAGCTGAAATCCGCAGGCGCGGCGGCGCGCGCCATAGACGCCGGGATAGCCTTCGGGCCAGGGCATGTCGGGCGCGGGTGGCGTGTTTTGCGCCACCTCGTAGAGGGCGGTGCGGAACCGGTCCGTCCCGGCCCCGCGCGTGATGATCACCTGCCACGGCTGCGCATTGCACCAGCTTGGCACCTTTTGGGCGGTGGCAGTGATGGCCGTGATCGTGTCGTCCGCCACCGGGTCCGGCCGGAAGGCACGGCATGAATAACGGGCGTCGAGGGCGGCATCGAGGTCCATCATTGCTGCAACGCCACGCCATAGCCGATGGCCGCCGCCACGATCAGGCCCAGCACGACGGCAACGGCAATCTTCCAGGCCGACCACGGGCGCTCACCCTGCACACGACCGGTACGGCCGTTCACCACAAACCGGTACGTCTCGCCCCGGTACTTGTACGCCGCCAGCCACACGGGCAGCAGCACGTGTTTGAACGTGATCTTGCCCAGCTTGGTATCGACAGAATGGATCCGCTGCCGGTCGCCGCCAATGTCGAATTTGATGTCGCGGGCAATGATCCGGTCCATGTAACCGCGCGCCTGTTCGAACCCGTCCTCCAGCTCGACGCCGTACCCTTCGGCGCGGAACCCGGCGAGGAATTCGGGCGCATAAGGCTCCATTTCGGACAGATCCCAGGGTTCCAGCGCGTCGGTGTAGCGCTTGGGCAGCGAAGTGGAGGCCAGCACGAGCACATCATCGAAGAAGCGCGCAACCTTGCCCCGCACGCGGTTCCAGCGCACCTTGGCCACGCGCACCTGTTCACGTTTGCCGTCGCGCATCACGGTCTGCGTTTCGTAGTACACGGTGCCGCGTTCGCCGGTATAGCCGCTGCGCGTGTCCGCATCGAAGGTCCAGTAGGGCACATAGATCCCCTGCATCGCGCGCCCCTTGCGGGCATAATCCTGCAGACCCGATGGCGCGAACCACAAACGGCCAAGCCATGTGGTCATGGCATCGCGCGCCTCGCGTTCGCTCAGCGCAAAGGGCAGGACGCCTTTGGGCTTGATATGGCGGTGTGATCCGGTGTCCGTGACCACGGGTGTTGCGCAAAACGGGCATTCCGTGGCGTGAATGTCCGCATCAAACTCAACCTCAGCCGCGCAATTGGGACATTTGGAAACGCGCGTCTCCTCGATCTCTGCCGTGGGCAGTTCGGCGCGCAAGGCCGCGCGGTAGTCAAGTTCGATCAGGGCGGCAGGACCGGCTTCGGTCCCTTCGATCGTCCCGGTGTTGCCGCAATGATCGCAGGTCAGGCCGCGCGTGCGGGGATCATATCGGAAATCAGCCCCGCAATTGTCACAGGGAAAGCGGTGTTCGCTGGTCGGGCTGGCCGCATCAAGGGGGGGCAGATCGCTCATAGCATTCCGTGCATGGAAGTGGGGGTGATCCGGCGCAACGCACCATCGCCAAGGGCCGTGTGCCGCCACAGGTGGAAAATCGCGTGCAGGCTGGACGCGGACATCAGGTAGAAGTGATACTGCCGAATGTCCTGGACCGGCGTGATTGCGACGTGCCAGAGGGTCGCCGCAGCGGTCGCGCCGAGTGCCGCGTACATCGCCCGGCTGAGCCACGGGTGGGCCACGCGCAACGTGCCGGTCAGCCTGGGGCCGGGGCCGTTCATCAGCCCGTGGGTGATCGCCAGAACACACAAGGCAAGCCCGGCACCGCCAAAGAGCCACGACAGCACCGGCAGCGGGCCACCGGCCACAAGCAGCACCAGCGCCAGAAGGCTGATCCAGTGGAGCGTGATGGTGGCGGTGCGGCGCATGGCACGCGGTCCTCGGTCCTGTGTGTGACGCATCCCGCGCGCTTTAAAGGCGCGCAGTGGTGCTGAGCAAACCATAGAGCCGCCGCGGGCGAAAGACCACATGCGCCGCAGCGCTCTACGGAGAGTTGAAAAGGACGTGGCCCCAGGGGCGTCGGGGCTGTTTTCTGCGGCGCGGGAAAGAGACCGGAGATGGGGGGCGGGACATATCCGAAACCACGAGGCCTGATGCGGCAGGACTGTTCGGAGCGGGGTGGAATTGGGCCCGGCGGCGCGATATCGGCAACACGCGTCCGACATTCTCGCTCAGCGGACGTATATCAACGCACTTATACCTGATGCGATGACCCTACAGGTATTTGTGCAGTTTCCGCGGCACCATGATGCGCAGCGCATTGTCGCGCAGGCGGTAGTGGCGCCAGATGTGAAACCCCGCATGCCCCGCCGCCACAACGCCCAACGCATAGAACTGGATAATGTGCACCTGCCCCACGATGTGATTTGCGGTGCGCAGGCCAAGCGGTGGGGCAATTGGCAGGAACCCACCCGCCTTCAGCAGCGTATGCGAGGTCAGGCCCAGCAGAAATCCGGTGAACGCCACAAAGAACAGACCCCAGATCAGGGTCAGGTGCATCGCCCGGTGCACCCGGCGCAACCGCCCGTTCAGCTTGGGGCCCGGACGCCCGGCAAGACCCCGTCGCAGCAGATCGGCAAACCACGCAAGGCTCAGCGAGACAAACACGAGCGCCAGCATCGAATGCACCTGAAACGCGGTCGGTCCAAACGGAACGACCACGTCGGGCGTTACGATGAGGAACCACACAAACAGCGGCACCATAAGCCAGTGCAGCCATTTCAGCGCGGTACGTCGGGCGGGCCATTGCATGATCCGAGGGTGTCACGCCGTCCGCCGGTGTCAAGGGCGGTCCGGCGTGCAGGGTCTGCGCGCCTCAGCGCAGGCGGCGCGCGGCCCAGAGCAGGATCAGCGTCACGGTCATAACCGCTGCGCCCACGCCATAATCCTCGCCCGTAGGCGTGCCAAAGGTGAAGAGCCAGCTAAAGTAGATCGCGGCGGCAACCAGCGATGTCGCGAACGCGGCGGCTGCGCGGGCCGGAGCAAACGCAAGTGCGGCGGCACCGACAAGCCCCGCGGAGCAGGCCACGGCATAGACAATCCAGATTACAAGCGGTGCGGCCGCTGCATCAGCGACATAGCCCGCGATGGCCTGCGACAGGCCAAAGGCATACCAAAGTGCTGCCACGGGGGCTGCGATACGGGGCAGGCGGGTGAGGGTCCGGGTGGTCATGGTCAGTCTCCTTTTCTGACAAATGGGCAATAGGGGAGGGATCGCGTGCGGGGCACGCGTTGCTTGCAAGATGGGTGGAGGGGCGCGCCTACATCTTGTCGCGCCCGACAAGCGGCCAGTGTTCGACGGCCTGCGATTTCTTGGCGAGCCGGGCAAACACCGGCCCGAGCAATCCCACCATGCGCCCGGTAAATGCGGGTCGGCCGGTTTCACACAACGCCTTGAGATTGCCCGCGATAAACCCTTGGGACGACACCATTTCCTTGGCCAGTTTGCTGCCGGGGACAAGGTCATCGATGCGCAATTCAAACTCGGTCCCGCCGTCCTTTTCGCTGAGCGTATAGGTGACGGTGACGGGCGGTTCGTCGATATTGGTCATGGTGAACGTGTGGGCATAGACATGCGGCGGCTCGAACCGCAGCACATCGCCTACAACCATCGCAACCTTGCGATTGGCACTGACCATGCGGTAACGCGCCCCGGGCTTCAGCCCATCGCTCGTCTCGCAGACAGAGCCGAAGAAGAACGGCAGCGCTTCGTCCGTCTTGACCAGCGTGTTCCACACCGTCTCAATGGGCGCGTTGATCGTCACGCGGTGGATATTCGTTGTGGTTTCGGTCATGGGTCCGGGTCCTTCTTGGTCTGGCCTGCCGCGGCTTCGGCCACGGATTTGATGAGGCTCATCCGGTCGAGCCAATGCGCGGAAAACGTGTCGGTCCAGCGTTCGTAGATCGCCTGAATGGGCACGGCGTTCAGGTAGAGACGGCGCGTGCGCCCCTCCTTTTCGCTGATCACGAGCTGCGCCTGTTCCAACACCTTGAGGTGGTTCATCACCGCGATGCGCGTCACGTCGAAATGACCGGCCAGCGCGCCGACGGTCATGCCCGGTGTATCGCGCAGCAGATCCAGCATCTCGCGCCGGTTGGTGTGGGACAGGGCCGCAAAGACGCGGTCCATTTCGGAATCGGTAAACATGTAATTACATAATTACATGTTTACCGATTCTGTCAATACTTCACACGGCGCAAACGCAAACGGCCGCGTCCATGTCTGGGGCGCGGCCGTGCTGTTTTGGTATGTACTGGTTTCAGATACGGGGGGGTGGCGGGGGCGGCAGGATCGTGAAAAGCTGTGCCAATTCAGTGACATCTTCCGCTTTCATCCATCCGTCCTGACCGGCGGTCCAGACATAGGTTTCGCGGGTCAACTCGCCCGAAGCGCTCATGCGGCCCAGCTGTGACTTGGAAAACGGGCCCTTCGTCTCACCGTTTTCAGCCACGTGCCAGACATGTTCGACGGGCGGCGGCGGTGGTGCTGCGCGGGCAGGTTGCGGCGCTGCGGCACCTGCGGCCATCGCCTGACCCATCTGCATGCCGAGCCCTGCACCCAGCCCGGCTTCCATCGTTGCGGCGGCGGCACCGCCGCGTCCCAGTGCCTCGGCGGCCTGAAACTGCGTATATTCGTTGAGGTTGCCGATCACACCCATGGAAGACCGTTTGTCCATCACCTCTTCGACGGCGGGCGGCAGCGAGATGTTTTCGATGTAGAGTTCCGGCAGCGACAGGCCGTATTCCGCGATCTGATCAGAGATTTCGCGCGCCACAAGTTGACCCAGTTCCCGCGTGTTGGCCGCCATGTCGAGCACCGGGATGCCCGATTTGGCGAGCGTGCGGGAGAACTCCTGTACAATGATGTTGCGGATCTGAAAGCTGATCTCGTCCATGGTGAATTCACCATCGGTGCCGACGATTTCCACAAGGAACTTGGCGGGATCCGTCACCCGCACCGAATAGGTGCCGAACGCGCGCAGGCGCACAGGCCCGAATTCCGGATCACGGCAGATGATCGGGTTCTTGGTCCCCCATTTCAGGCCGTTGAACCGCGTCGTGTTGACGTAGTACACCTCGGATTTGAACGGGCTTTTGAACCCGTGATCCCAGTGCTGCAACGTCGTCATGATGGGCATGTTGTTGGTCTCGAGCATGTAGAGACCCGGGGTAAACACATCCGCCAGCTGGCCTTCGTGCACGAATACGGCCGCCTGGCCTTCGCGCACGGTCAGCTTGGCGCCGTACTTGATTTCGTGTCCCTCACGTTCAAACCGCCAGACCATGGTGTCGCGGCTGTCATCGACCCAATGGATGACGTCAATGAATTCGCCGGAAAGAAAGTCGAAAATGCCCATGGTAGCCCCTATTTTGCGCGCAACAGCTGCGGATTTGGCACGCAAAGTAATACATGGTTCAGGCCACAGGCCAAGGGGAACCGACAGCGTGTCGCCGCATGGCCTGGCAGCCGATCAGGGGGCGTATGGGTGCGTGGCAAAGAGGTTTTTGCCGCAGTTGGTCGATTTCGCGGCGCAGATTGGGATGCATCCGGCGCAACGTATAATCCCCCAGAAAAAGGCTTTCGACCGGCAGATTGTTGGCAAAGATGATCTCGTGACGTTCGAGCAGCAGATGATAGTAATGGATCTGGCGTTGCCCGCGTTTTGGCCGGACCCCGCGCCGATCCACAAATCCCTTGGCCGGTGCCAGAACCTCACGGCCACATGCCGTCCTGTGCATGATGCGATGTTGCGGCGACATGGTAAGGGCGGCGTCGGGTTGCCCCGACGCGATGCTACCGGCGTTGAAAGCGATGGGTTGCAGATGCTGGGTCGCATGGTGGTCAAAGGAGACGTGATAATGCAGGCTGGCCAGCACCGGCTGCGCACCGTGGTCGAGGGTTGTGACAAGGTCACCGGCGCGCAACTCCGAAATCGGGCGCTTGCCGCGCGGTGTTTCGATCCGCGTGTCCGGCCCAAAACACGCAATGAACACGGGCCCGGTCTCATAGCTGTTTGTGGAATAGTTGTACTGGTATGACGTGCCATCCGGCGCATCCGAAGCGACCGCGTGGCCATCGACCTCTCCGACAGAATTGGTTCCGGGGAAACCGGCCAAGCTGGAATTGCTGCTTGTTCCGCCTCCATCAAATTCGGAAAAAGCGCTTGGTTGGTCGTCCATGTTGAACACCAGGAAGTCTCCGGTGTTCGGGTCGACCAGCGCGATGGATTCGGATTCCGTCCCGCCTTCGGTGAGCAGGTTTGTGCTTGTGCCGCCGGCACCGGATTCTACACCACCTTCTGAGGCTTCCTGTGCGTTGTATCGGGGATCTCCCGAGATTTCGTTGATGATGTAGATCGTTTCACCCGGGGCGAGGATCGTGCCGGGTGCAAACGTGTGATACAGCCCATCGACCGGGTCGTCCTCCGCGTTTGTTCCTGTTGAATCGGACCAGATTTGCCAGCCCGAGATATCAATGGCTCCGCCGCTGGTATTGGTGAACGACACAAATTCGTCTTCCTGTGTCGTTGTTCCATCACCGTCCGAGTCAAATTCCGAGGCCCCGGAATTGTCGCCATAGACCTGATCAAAAATGACCCCGTTCAAAGAGGATGTCATGCGGTGCTCCGACGTCGCGTGGTGAACAGACCCGCTTTGGAGCAATAAGATGAAAATTGTTTTAAGTCAGAGCTGTATGCGCGTTTGATTCAATTTGTCAGCACGTCGCCGACACGTTCCGCGGCCAACTGGCGCACGGTGGCCCGTGCGTCTGTGCGCATTGCTCCGGGTGTCAGGCGGTCGTCGTAGAGCATGCCCAAGAGCGCCTCATCATGTGCGGTCAGCAGGGCGAATTCATCGTCATCGTTAAAGATGCTGGGCCGTGCGGCGGGGCTGTCATTGGGCAGGCCGAGGCCTTGCGCGATTTCCTCGTGAATGCAGCTGAGCCGCAAGAGGTCCGGATTTTCGGCCCGCACCACCGCCACCGCTGCCGTGATTGTGGCACGCCCGCTGCCACTGCCAAAGGCGACGACGGCGCAGTAAGTGTCGCGCGAGAAGGTCCGCAGTTGCGACAGGGGATTGCCCAGCTTGGCCGCCACGCGGTCCAGCACCTCGCCCCGGTCGTCTTCGGAGGCAAAGACCACGTAGAAATTCGGATTTGGCGCGACCGAAATGGGGTGGCCCGTGACCCGCGCCAGCCTGCGCGCATAGCTGCGCGTATCGGCGGTGTCTCGGGCGCGCTGGCTGGGCGGAACAGAGGCACCAAAGACAACGCCAAGGCGCACGGGCGCCTCCCAGCGGTTCAGCACCGCCTCACCGCCGCCGCTTTGTCCCGTGGGCGTGAATTCGTTGAAAAAGGCGATTTGCTCGAAATTGCGTGCGAGCATCGTGGCGGTGAAGGGCGTGTCCGGCCCACCGCCATCACGGCGCAGCAAACCTTGGGTCAGCTGGCTGGCCTGCACCGCGCCAAGATAGCTGCGCAGGGCGGCGCTGGCCTCAGACGTGGCGCGGACCGGCGGGGCGGGGGCCGCAACCGGTTCGGGCCGCGCGCGCGGAGTGAGCACGGGATCCACCGTGCCCACCGGCATGTCGCAGGCCGCAAGGACGGCAAGGGCCGCGATGCCGCCCATGCGCCTCCAAAGCTGCCGCGCGCCGACCATCAGGTCTCAGCTGGCCGCAGGGGGCACGGCGGTGGCCGCATTGTCGCCCACACCGTCGCGGCGCGCCTTGGCAGAGGCGAGCGTATCGCGCAGCTCCGCCTCCATCTTCTTGAGCTCCTCTTCGGCAGCGGCACGGCGCGCCTTGCCCTCGTCCGCGATCTGCAGGCTGTCCTGAATGGTGCCGATCAGGTGGGCGTTGGCCTCTTTGACGGCTTCGATGTCGAACACGCCGCGCTCCATCTCCTGGCGGATCATCTTGTTGCTTTCGCGCAGGTTTTCGGCGTTGGCGGTCAACAGCTCGTTCGTCAGGTCGTTGGCATCCCGCACCGCAGCCGCAGCCTCAGCCGAACGCTGGATCGTGACGGCCTGCGCCAGTTGCGTTTCCCACAGCGGCACGGTGTTCACGAGGGTCGAATTGATCTTGGTCACGAGGCTCTTGTCGTTTTCCTGCACCAGACGGATCGAGGGCAGCGATTGCATCGTCACCTGCCGGGTCAGTTTCAGGTCATGCACCCGGCGTTCCAGATCATCGCGCGCGGCGCGCAGGTCGCGCAGTTCCTGCGCTTTCATCACCTGCTGATCCTCGTCCGCGGCCTCAACTTCGGCTTCGGCGGCGGGGATTGTCGTCTCGTCCAGCTCGCGCAGCTTTTCCGTGCCCGCCGCGATATAAAGCGCCAGTTCGTCGTAGAATTGCAGCGTCTTTTCATAGAGCAGGTCGAGGGATTTGATGTCCTTCAGCAGCGTATGCTCATGTTCCAGCAGGTTGTCGGTGATCCGGTCGATCTGGCTCTGGACGTCCTCGAATTTCGCCGTGAACTTGGCAAAGGGTGCCGCACGGCCCAGCAGTTTTTCCCAGAACGTCCGCTCGCGGCGCACGTCCAGTTCGGACACGGAGAACCCGCGGATCGTGGTCACGATATCGCGCAGACCGTCGCCCGCAGGCCCAAGGTCCTTGTTGCGCACGTCCTGCAACATGGCCTGGCTGATTTCCTGCAATTCCGCCTGCGCGGCAGAGCCGAAGGACACGATGGAATTGGTATCGGCCATGTCGATCTCGCCCATGCGCGATTTGATCTCGGCGCTGACGGGCGCGTCGGCCTCGGCCAGCGGGACAATCGCATTGGCGTCGCTGGGTTCAGCCAGCACAACGGCGGTGACCTCTTCGACGGCGGGGGCTGCGGCTTCGGCCTTTTGGCGAACGTGTTCTGACATCGTGGTTGGACCCTTTACTGTTGGACGTCATCGGCGGGCGACACGCGCACGCCTTCGCGTTGCAGTCGATCCCGCAACACGTCGATTTCAATGGTGAGGTCGGTGCGATCCTCGGTGAGCATCTTGCGCGTGCGGCTGGCAAAGTTCTGTTCCAGATCATCCAGCAGTGCCGCGTAATCGGTGCGCGCCTGCGCATCGCGCGAGCGGCCATAGATGTCGGCGAACTTGACCGTCGCGTCACGCGCACCAATCAAATAGACGCCCAGGTATTTGCGCGCCGCCGTCAGGTCGCGCGGGTCCTCTTCGACTGTACGGATGAGGTCGCGGACACGCGTCTGAAACTGTTCCAGCCGGGCTTCCATCTTGCGGTCCTGCGCGCGTTTCATTGCATCGGTCATCTCGGTCAGCAGCGCTTCGGCCCCATCCACCACGCGCGCCACGCGGTCCTGCTGGAACGTGTCCACCCCTTCGAGGCCCTTGGATTTCAGCGGGTCGATCCCGAAGGCCGCAAGGTGCAGGCCAAATGCGGCCAGCCCGTACAGCAGCGGCGCGATAAAGCCGGGATCAGACCGGAATGCCGCCAGCGTCACCCCAAAGCCCACAAGGAAGGCCGCGATGATCTTGCGCGGCAGGGCGGGGCGGCGGGCGACCTTGCGGTCGTTATAGGCCGCTTCGGCCTTGAGCCCTTCGCGCAGCAGGAACGCACCGCCCGTCAGGGCTGCCGCACCGATCAGCCCCACGATCAGGCCGCGGGCCCCGTCATTCAGCGCCAGGAACACCATTGGAACGGCCGGCAGGAACATAAGGTTGGCGCGTGCGCCCACCGGGCTCACCCGGGCGCGGTCATAGCCTGCGGCCACCTGTGGCGTGGGCGTATCGTCATCGGTCTGCGGGCTGTATTTGCCGCCAAAGCGCTTGGCCATCGTTCAGAGACCTCCCATCAGCCCGGTTGTCACCCCGAACATCAGCAAGATCAGCACGACAAAGGCGATCTTTTGAAAGGCTGTTGGTTGCATGTCGGTCCCCACCGTTGGCTTTGCCTGAGTATAAGCACTTTGCAGGTGCAGCACTAGTGGCGCGCACCGGTGCGCCGTTCGGCGTTGAGTTTGCGGGTATAGCCGGACTGGATCACTTCGACCGCGACCAGAACGATGACGCTGAAGTAGAACGTTGTCTTGGACATCGGCACCACTTCGTAACCGAAGACCTTCAGCGCCAGACTGTCATCATGCATCGCATGGGCCGCCGCCTGTCCCGCCTCGCCCAGAAGGACAACGCCGACAATCAGCAGGATAAAGAGGCCGAGCACTTCGTACATGCGGTTTTTCTCCAGAAAGCGCGTCACGCCATCGGCCAACAGCAGCATCGCCAGACCCGAGAGCAGGATCGCGGTGGCGAGGATGATGAACACATCCGTGATGGCCAGCGCCGACAGCACCGAGTCGAAGGAAAAGATGAGGTTCATCAGGACGATAAGCATCACGACCTGCGTGGCAGATTTGCCGGATTTCGCCTCTACATCCGTGTCGAGGTTGTGGATGGTCAGCATATGCCCGATCTCCTTGACGGCCGTGTACATGATGAAGATGCCACCGAATATGAACACGATGGTGGCAAAGTTGACGCCACCGGTCAGCACACCTTCCCAATCCAGCACCACAAACGGCTCGGCCATCGCGTCAATCAGCTGGATCATCGTGAACAGCAGGATCACCCGCAAGACAACCGCCAGGATGATGCCCCAACGGCGTACAGCGGCCTGTTGTGCTACGGGCGCGCGCTGGCTCTCGATGGAGATATAGAGCAGGTTGTCGAAGCCCAGCACCGCTTGCAAAAAGCACAGCATGAGCAGGTTGCCCAGATTTTCGAGCGTCAGCAGATCGGCCATGGTTGTGTCCCCCGGATGGCGCTGTCTCGCGCCTTGTCAGTTGTGCCGCGCAGGATCAAGACAGGGGCGTCCGGACGCAAGGGGGAAATTTGTGCCCGCTGTCGCAAACTGTACCCGTCAGGGGCGGCCCAACTCCTGCGCGAGGCTTTCGCTGAGAACGTCGATTTGTGCATCGAGCTTGAGACGACCCTGCCGTGCATAGTCGTAGGCGCGTTTTTCAAACGCGTGCCCCAGATCCCGCAAAAGCGCCACATAGTTGGCATGCGCTTCCGTGTCACCGGTGCCGCGATAGACGGCGATGAACCGGTCGGACGCCTCTTCGGCCCCGTCGAGATAGACGCCGAGGTATTTTTGCAGCGACCGCGCGCGTTCGGGATCGTCCTCGACCGCTTGGACCATACGCTCGACCGCCTGCTCAAAGCGCATAAGGTGGGGCATGATCTCGGGGCAGGCGAGCGGCGTGACGTGGGATTTGATCCGCCGCATCTGGCCCATGACACGGGTGCGGGTCTTGTGCGTCTTGTGGGTCATGCGGGCCTGAGCCGTTTCAAGACCCTTGTTTTTGAACGGATCGATGCCGAAGGCGACGACTGACAAGACGCTGGCAATCACGCCCACGGCGAGGATCAGAGCGATGTCGCCACCGCGGTACAGAACAGTCAGGCCAGACGCCACGCCAAGACCAAGCGCGCCGGTCAGCCGCCCCTTGAACCGGGGCGCACGGGCAATCGCGCGGGCCGCATAGCGGTCCCCGGCGCTCAGCCCGAGCGAAATCGCGTAGAGCGCTGCGCCAAAGAGGCCCAGCAGTGCACCACAGATCAAAAGGTCCCGCCCCGTAGGGTCCGCCAACATGGAAAAGGCCAGCGGCAGGGTCATCAGAAAAACCAGTCCGACCGCCTGTTGATTGCGCGGATTGACCGGCATCCGCAGTTTTGGCGCAGCCGGCGGGCGATAGCGCGGCGGAACATGGGGCACGCGCATCGCTCAGAACCACGTCAGCTTGAGGATGAGGGCGCACAACCCGACAAAGGCGAGGTTTGGAAACAGCCGATGCATCGGGCCGTCGCCCGCGATGTTGAACCGCACAACGGCGGCGCAGATGCGCAGCAGGTTGCCCGCTTGCCATGCGATGACGGCGAGTGCTGCGAGAATGAGGGCAAAGGTGCCAAGGACGCTGAGGCTGATCATGTTGCGAATGTGTCGGCCCATTTGGGCGGCAACATGGCGGATCAGTGATTTTTTCGCGCGTTAGCGGGTGGGGCGGCGGGGTGGTTTGCGCTTGCGTTTGGGGGCGGCCCTGGCGGTGCCGGTTGGCACCGGTTCCTCAAGCCCCAGTTGTTCGCGCACGATACGGCGGCGGACTTCTTCAACGTCACCTGCCTTCAGCTCACCCAGTTGGAAGGGGCCGTAGCTGATCCGGATCAGGCGGTTCACCACGAGGCCGATATGTTCCATGGCACGGCGGATTTCGCGGTTCTTGCCCTCGCGCAGGCCGATGGTGAGCCAAGCATTTGCCCCCTGTTGCCGGTCCAGCGTGATTTGCATCGGCTGATACCGCACGCCTTCGACGGTGGCGCCAGCACGTAGCTGCTCAAACGCAGTGTCGTCCGGCGTGCCCTTGATCCGCACGCGGTAGCGGCGCATCCACCCGGTACTGGGCAGTTCCAGCTTGCGCTTGATCCCGCCGTCATTGGTCAGCAGCAGCAGCCCTTCGGAGTTGATGTCGAGGCGGCCCACGCTCATCACCCGTGGCAGATCCTCGGGCAGCGCGTCAAAGATCGTGTCGCGTCCGCGTTCGTCACTGGTGGTGGTCACCAGCCCTGCGGGTTTGTGATAGAGCCACAGGCGCGGCGGTTCGGGCGCACGCAGCGGCTTGCCGTCCACAGTGATCTTGTCGGTGTCGGTCACATTCAGCGCGGGGCTGTCGATGCGCTTGCCGTTGACGGAGACGCGCCCGGCGGTGATCATCGCCTCGGCCCCGCGCCGCGAGGCGACGCCTGCGCGGGCGAGCACTTTGGCGATGCGGTCGCCCTTGGGTGTTTCGGTGGTCATGCGCAGGCTTTAGCGCTTGCGCGGGGGCGAGGAAAGGGGCAGGGCGCGAGCCATGAGTTTTCGCAGCTATATGGAAGATGCACTGGTCGAGGCGCGCGCGGCGGGCGCGCGGGGCGAGGTGCCGGTGGGCGCAGTTGTTGTGGGTCCGGGCGGAGATGTGGTCGCCCGGGCGGGCAACCGCACGCGGGAATTGAACGATCCGACCGCCCATGCCGAGATATTGGCAATCCGCGCGGCCTGCGCTGCGGTCGGGTCCGAGCGACTTGTGGGTCATAACCTTTACGTCACTTTGGAGCCATGTGCGATGTGTGCCGCCGCCATTGCCGCGGCACGGGTGGCGCGGGTGTATTATGGCGCGTCGGATCCCAAATCGGGTGGTGTGGCGCATGGGGCGCGGGTATTTTCCCATGCCCAGGCGCATCACGTGCCAGAGGTCTATGACGGGATTGGGGCGGCGGAGGCCGAGGCGTTGTTGGTTGCGTTTTTTGCAGCGCGGCGGGGGTAACGCAGTCTGTTGCGCCTGTTGCTGGCTGCGGGAGCCTCCGGCGGGGATTTTTTGGAACAGAGACGGACATTGCCGATGGATTTGAGTGCGGGCGGGGTTAGCTGATCCTTATGGAGTTGTTGCGCGAGATTGACGGGTATTGCGAGCGGGTGGGCGCGCATTACTGGGCCGAGCCGGTCAATGCGGTGACCAATGCGGCCTTTGTGCTGGTGGCGGTGTTCATGTGGCGGCGCAGCGCGGGGGTGCCGTTGGCGCGGGCGCTGGCGGCGGTTTTGTTTGCGATTGGGGTGGGCAGTTACCTGTTTCACACCCATGCGCAGGTTTGGGCGGCGATTGCGGATGTGGCACCGATTGCCATTTTCATCCTGCTTTATGTGTTTGCGGTGAACCGTGATGTGATGCGCTGGCCCTCATGGGGCGCGTTGTTGGGAATGGTGATGTTCCTGCCCTATGCCGCGCTGACCATCCCACTGTGGCAGAACGTGCCCGTCTTTGGCGTGTCGGCGGGATATATGCCGGTGCCTGCGCTCATCCTGATCTATGCCGCTGTGCTGTGGCGGCGTGACCGCGACGTGGCGCAGGGATTTGTGATCGGGGCGGTGATCCTGCTGATCTCTCTGCTGGCGCGCAGCATTGATGAAAGTGTTTGTGACGCGCTGCCCCTTGGCACGCATTTCGCCTGGCATATCCTCAACGGTGTGATGCTGGGCTGGATGATCGAGGTTTACCGGCGTCATGTACTTGAAGGCGGTGGGGCTGCGCGGTAAAGCCGCGCAAGAGCTATTGCGAGGTCAAGCGATGTCCATTGATGAAACCACCGCGGCGCGGGTTGCCAAGCTGGCCCGGATCAAGGTCGAACCGGAGCAGTTGCCCGGCCTCGCGTCCGAGTTCAGCACCATTCTCGGCTTCATCGAACAGCTGAACGAGGTGGATGTGGACGGGGTAGAGCCAATGACCTCTGTCACGCCGCAGCGTCTGAAACGGCGCGCGGACGTGGTCACCGATGGCAGCCAGCAGGATGCCGTGCTGACCAATGCGCCCGAGGCGCGCGAGGGATTTTTTGCCGTGCCGAAGGTGGTTGAGTGATGTCCGATCTGAACAAGCTGGGCCTGGCAGAGGCCCGTGACGCGCTGCGCGCCGGTGATGTGACGAGCGTGGAGCTGACCGATGCGTGCCTGACGGCGATTGACGGGGCGGGCGCGCTCAACGCATTTGTGCACCACACGCCCGAGATTGCGCGCGATCAGGCCGAAACCGCAGATGCGCGGATCAAGGACGGTGATGCGCCTGCGATGTGCGGCCTGCCCATCGGGATCAAGGATCTGTTCTGCACCAAAGGCGTGCCGAGCCAAGCGGGCAGCCGCATCCTCGAAGGGTTCCTGCCGCAATATGAAAGCACGGTCAGTCAGAACCTGTTTGATGCAGGCGCCGTGATGCTGGGCAAGCTGAACATGGACGAATTTGCCATGGGCTCGTCCAATGAGACCTCCGTTTATGGCAACGCAGTCAACCCGTGGAAGGTGGACGATCGCGCCTTGACGCCGGGCGGCTCTTCGGGCGGATCGGCGAGTGCTGTGGCGGCGGATCTGTGCCTTGCGGCGACGGGTACGGACACGGGCGGATCCATCCGCCAACCTGCGGCCTTTACCGGCATCACCGGCATCAAACCCACCTATGGCCGCTGTTCGCGCTGGGGTGTGGTGGCCTTTGCCTCGTCACTGGACCAGGCGGGACCGATGACCAAATCGGTGCGCGACGCGGCCGTCATGCTGCAGGCGATGTGCAGCCACGATCCCAAGGATTCCACCTCTGCCGACCTGCCGGTCCCGGATTTCGAAGCGATGCTGACCGGCGACATCAAGGGCAAGACCATCGGCATTCCTGCCGAATACCGGATGGACGGCATGCCCGGCGAGATTGAGACGCTCTGGACCCAAGGGGCCGAGATGTTGCGTGATGCAGGTGCGAAGATTGTCGATATCTCCCTGCCGCATACGAAATATGCGCTGCCCGCCTATTACGTGATTGCACCTGCCGAGGCGTCGTCGAACCTCGCGCGCTATGACGGCGTGCGTTATGGCCACCGCGCAACCCTGGCCCAGGGCGACGGCATCACCGAGATGTATGAAAAGACCCGTGCCGAAGGCTTCGGCGCCGAAGTGCAGCGGCGCGTGATGATCGGCACCTATGTGCTGTCGGCGGGCTTCTATGACGCCTATTACAACCGCGCGCGCAAGGTGCGGACGCTGATCAAGAAGGACTTCGAGGACGTGTTTGCCCAAGGGGTCGATGCGATCCTGACACCGGCCACACCATCGGCTGCGTTTGGTCTGGGCGAGGCGTCCGATGATCCCGTGCAGATGTACCTGAACGATGTGTTCACGGTCACGGTCAACATGGCGGGCCTGCCGGGCATCGCCGTGCCAGCCGGTACGGATGCGCAGGGTCTGCCGCTTGGCCTGCAACTGATTGGCCGTCCGTGGGAAGAGGGTGATTTGCTGAACACCGCTTATGCGCTTGAGGCGCGGGCGGGTTTTGTGGCCAAGCCTGCCAAATGGTGGTAGACCACGCGCAACGATATCCCGGAACAGGGTGAGCAGAGATGGTATTCCGTAGTGTTTTGATGGCAGGCGCATTGGCCGCCCTGGCTGCATGTCAGCCCGCCATTCCCGACAGTGCCGCCGGTGTAGTCGATCCCGGACGCGGTGTGGGCTTCGACAACCCCTCCACCCTGGCCGCGCGCGAGGCGCGTGATCAACAGCTGCAAACGGGTGCGCCCGCGGCACCCGCTGTGCCCGCGGCACCCGGTGTGACGGCGCAGCCGTTGCCCGATGCGAACGCGCAAAACGCCACCGCACAGACCGTGCGGCGCCAGACTGCGGCGCAGCCCCAGACCCAGACCGCCCGCGCCGTCAGCGATCCCGCCGGTCTCGACGCGGAACTGGCGCAGATCGCAGCGCAAAATGATGCCGCCGCCGCCGCTGCCAATTCCGGCCAGGACGTGATCAACGCCAGCCCCTCCAACGCAGCACCCGTGATCCTGAACAATCCCGGCATCTCTGATGAAAACGATTTTGACGCCGTCGCCTCGCGCCGCTCGATCGAAGGCGATGCCGCCCGCTTGCAACAACGCCAGCAGCAATATCAGGTGGTGCAACCCACTGCGCTGCCGTCACGTGCCGGCAACGGGCAGCCCAACGTGGTGCAATACGCCCTGCAAACCACCCATGCGCGCGGCACGCGGGTGCACCGCCGGGTCAGCCTCGCCTCCGCTGCCAAGTTCCAGCGCAACTGCGCGGCCTACAATTCCGCAGATGAGGCACAGATTGACTTCCTCGCCTCGGGCGGTCCGCAACGGGACCGCAAGGGACTGGACCCTGATGGGGACGGCTTTGCCTGCAACTGGGACCCGGCCCCGTTCCGGCGCGCTGCGGGCAACTGACGTCGCGGACGGTGGTCATGCACCAACATCCGTCCCCGAACTGCGGCCTGCGCAGGGACGGCCTGACGCCCCGGTTCGTGGTCCTGCACTACACAGCAATGGCGTCGGCTGAGGCAGCGATAGAGCGTCTGTGCGATCCCACGGCCGAAGTCTCCGCCCACTACGTGATCTGCAAGACCGGGCGCATCACGCAATTGGTGGGCGAAGGCCTGCGCGCGTGGCACGCCGGCATTGGGACCTGGCAAGGGCTTGATGACATGAACTCCCGCTCCATCGGCATCGAACTCGACAATGACGGGCAAACGGCCTTTGCCGAGCCGTTGATGCAAAGCCTGCTGCGCCTCTTGCCACGCATCCTGCGCGGCTGGAACATTCCGCCACAAAACGTCATCGGCCATTCCGACATGGCACCGGGCCGCAAGATCGACCCCGGCCCATGGTTCGACTGGCCCCGCCTTGAGGCAGCAAGGCTGGCAGCACCCGTCGCGGTGCCACAACCAACCGACACATCACGGGATGCCTTCGTCCGCCTCGCACAGGCTGCGGGCTACACGGCCAGCGCGGATGCCGCGGCCCTTCTGACCGCCGTTCGACTGCGTTACAGACCCGATGCAACCGGCCCCTTGCAAGCGGCGGATTTCGACGCGCTGACTCGCACCCCCACCGGGGCCTGAGCGCCACCCATTCCCGTCTCTGTTCCAAAAAATCCCCGCCGGAGGCTCCCGCACGCGCCACCCGCATGACATCTGCCCATTGACGCGCCCCGGCTGCCACACGTATGGGCAGCGGGCGCGGAGAGGCGGATGGCCGCCCGGGGCGGGGCAACCCGTCCGGGAGGAAAGTCCGGACTCCCAAAAGCAGCGGTGCCGGGTAACGCCCGGGCGGGGCAACCCGACGGACAGCGCCACAGAAAACAGACTGCCCTGCATGCAGGGTCAAGGTGAAACGGTGGGGTAAGAGCCCACCGCCGGGCTGGCAACAGTCCGGGCATGGCAAGCCCCACCGGGAGCAATGCCAAATAGGGACCGCGCGCCGGCCTTGTCTTCGGGCAACCGGCGGGGATGCTTTTGCCCCAGCAGGTCCGGGTTGGCAGCTAGAGGGGTGTTGGCAACACCACCCCAAGAGGAATGGTCATCTCGGGGCGGGCAACCGCCCTAGACAGAATCCGGCTTACAGCCCCTCCGCGCATCTCACCACGTCCGGGCCGTGGCCCGCACGACCTCTGCCATGGGAATGGCGGCGGCCTTGTCGCCTGCCAGCTTGATCTGGCCCAGTGCGCCCCACAGCGCGCCCACAAGGAATTCGGCCCGCGTGTCCACCTCGCCAATGTTTGCCCGGGTCAGAGCCGCGGCAAAGGTGTCCTTCCACGCCGCGCGGTAGGCGGCCACCTGCGCACGCACGGTGTCATCCGTGCGCTCCAGTTCGAACACCGTGTTGACCATCAGACACCCGGCATGCGCAATGGCGCCCGGTGGCTCGTCCGCGGAAAACCCGGCAAAAACGGCATCAATCGCGTCGCGCCCCGGCAGGTTGGCCAGCGGCGCCAATTGTGCACGTACCGCGGCGAAATAGCGATCCAGCACCGTGTGAAACAACTGCTCCTTGTTTCCGAACGTATTGAACAGCCCCCGAACGCCTACGCCCGTCGCCTCTTCGAGCATCCGTGTGGTCGTCGCCTCAAACCCATGCCGCCAGAACGTCATCATGGCGGCGTCCAACACGGCCTCTTCGTCAAACTTGCGCGGTCTCGCCATTTTGCATCAGACGTTGCAAAACATACGCCTGCCTTCTATATCTAATTTTGCATCATGTGATGCATAACATCTCAAGGAGGACATTCCAATGCCGACAATCAAGGTAACGGTGCCATCTGGCGCCTGGAGCACCGAAGAAAAGGCCAGGATCGCCGAAACCCTGACCGGGGGGCTTGCGCAGGTGGCCGAAGGCGCGGGCAAGGGCGACATCAGGCAATACATCAACGTCCAGATCATGGAGGCCGCCTCGGGTGGCTACGCGATCGGGGGCAATGTCGTTGGCTGAGGGGATGCTGCCGGAGTTGTGGGCCGTCGCGGGCCTGTCGCTTGTGTGGCTGCTGCTGGTCTTTGGCCAGCAGCTCTACAATGACAAACTCAAAGGGGCGGCCTGGGCGCTGAGCAATCGCGATGATCAGGATATGTCACCCACCGCCAATCGTTTGGCGCGCGCGACAGTGAACCATGTGGAGAATACGGTGATGTTTGCACCACTTGCCCTGGTGCTGGTGGTTTCGGGCCTGAACACAGGCACGACGGCGGTGGCGGCGTTGGTGTTCCTGGTGATGCGAGCGGGTCATGCGCTGACCTATGCCCTTGGCGTAACGCATATTCGCAGCGGGTTCTGGATCGGGGGCGTCATTGCCACCGCGGTGACGGGATGGCCCTTGATCCGCGCTTTGTTTGGGTGAACGTCGTGCAGGCCGGGGCGTAGGCCCGGCCTGCACGCGCGCAGCTCACTCTGCCGGTTGCAGCGCGGCCGCATCGTCCTTGTGCAGGCCCACAACGGCCAGCACGGTGCCACCGATGACCCAGTAATACACCGCATCCAGCCCGGCAAAACCGAACAGGAAAGGTGCGGCCACAAAGACAAGGCCAACGGCCCCGTCCACGGCCAGGTGGAATTTGTAGGGCAACATGCGGACCACACCCAGTTTATGATCCGTCAGCAGCGTCAGCATCAGGGCGGCAACACCGGTCACAACAGACAGCCAGAAGGCGAAGGGCGACGATTGCCCCAGACCCAGCAGCGCAGGCATGGCCATGAGGCCCAAAGCGACGGGGTAATCGAGATAGGCGTGCAGGTCTTTTGTGACGAAACGGACGGACATGGCAGGTTCCTTGGTTGGGGTGTCGTGATCAGTGATGTCAAATTATGGACCAAATGGTTCCAAAACAAATCACGTGTGTTCACGACGCAGTGTCCTCGGTGGAAAGGGGCCTTGGGGCGTGTTGACGCGGTCCCGGGGCAAAGCGGGGTTGACTCGGGGGCGGACACGGGTACAAGCGCGGCTCAATACGACATTCCCGCTGGCGGGCCGTTTTGGCTTATCTGGCGACGCAGGAGACGCACCATGGCCAAGCCAACCACCATCAAGATCCGCCTGAACTCCAGTGCAGGCACCGGCCACTTCTATGTGACCAAGAAAAACGCACGCACCATGACCGAAAAGATGGTCGTACGGAAATATGACCCCGTTGCGCGCAAGCACGTGGAATACAAGGAAGGCAAGATCAAGTAAGATCGCCAACCTGACTGTTTCAAAAGGCCGCGCCGCAAGGACGCGGCCTTTTTCGTCTTTGGAGGGAATGCACCATGAAACGGGTGATGATCGTGGGCGGGCCGGGGTCTGGAAAAAGCACGCTGGCGCGGCGGTTGGGAACGCGTACAGGGTTGCCGGTGCATCACATGGATCACATCCATTGGATGCCCGGTTGGCAGCAGCGCCCGCGCGATTTGCGCCGCGAGATGGCGATGGAGATCGAGGCGGGTGCGGCCTGGATTTTCGAGGGCGGGTTTTCGACGACCTACGAACACAGGCTGTCGCGTGCGGATACGGTCATCTGGCTTGATTTGCCGGTGGGGTTGCGGATGTGGCGCGTGACCAAGCGGTTGGTGCAGCATTGGGGGCAGCGGCGGCCTGATATGGCGCCGGGCTGCATCGAGACGGTGCACAGCGAGACGTTGGCGTTCTACCGCTTTATCTGGCGCACGCGTGCCACAGGGCGGGCGCGGCTTGCGGCGCTTTTGTCTGGCGCACCGACATCTGTGCGGGTGCACCACCTGACCAGCCGTGCCGATGTGCAGGCGTTCGAGGCGGCCCTGTGATGTGGATCAGGCCGACAACCATGGACGATCTTGCCGCCGTCGATGCGCTGCTGGCGCGCAGTTATCCGAAGCTGCTCAAGGCAGATTATCCGCCCTCAGTTCTGGTGACGGCGCTGCAGGTGATCGCACGGGCGCAGCCCAAGCTGGTGTCATGCGGGACGTATTATGTGGTTGAGGATGAGGCCGGTGTTCTCGGTGTCGGGGGCTGGACCCCGGACGGGAAGGATCCCACGTTGGGGCATATCCGACACGTCGGTACGGATGATCGCGCGGTGCGGCGTGGTGTGGGTCGGATGCTGTTGCAGCATTGTTTTGACGTGGCGCGCGCATCGGGTGTGACACGCATGGAGTGCTGGGCCACGCGGACGGCAGAGCCGTTTTACCGGGCTGTCGGGTTCGACACGGTGGGGCCGATGGACGTGACGCTGGAGGGTGGGATTGTGTTTCCATCGCTGCGGATGCTGCGCGATTTGTGAGGTCGGCGGGTGCTCTGTTTTGCGCTGAGGCGCAAAAGGCGCCCACCCGCCGACCCTTGGACCATGGGGATCGGGTGATCCTTGCGGGCAAAAAAAAAGACCGGGCGGTGTCGCCCGGTCTTGTGATTTCGTCTGTGTGGGTCGCTATTCTTGCTGGCCCATGAACATCAGCAGGAACTGGAACATGTTCAGGAAGCTGATATAGAGGCTCAGCGCGCCATCATAGGCGGCCTTGTCCAACCACTCCTGATCACCATGTGACGCGTGGGCCACGTAAGTGTTCTTGATGTCCTGCGTGTAGAATGCGGTGAGGCCCGCAAAGATCAGGATACCGATGATCGAGATGGCGAACATCATTGCAGGCGACTGCAGGAAGATGTTGATCACCATCGCAACGATCAGGCCGATCACGCCCATCATCAGGAATGTGCCCATGCCGCTCAGGTCTTTCTTTGTGGTGTAGCCGTAGAGGCTCAGACCTGCGAAGGCGATGGCGGTGACGATGAATGTCTGTGCGATCGAGTAGGGCGTGTAAATCATAAAGATCGTGCCCATCGACACACCGATTGCAGCGGCAAACAGGAAGAAGCCCAGTTGCACACCCGCGGCCGACGCACGACGCATCAGGGCGCCCCATCCGAAGAAGATGAACGCAAGCGGTGCAAACATCAGCACCCATTTCAGGGGCGACACGTAGAGTGTGTAGCCCAGCTGTGTCAGGTACTGACCGTTGCCCAACGCGTATTCGGTGGGTGTCGATGTCATCGACAGGCCCGAAATCGCCCAGGCCGCCAGTGCCGTGATCAGCATGCCCACGGACATTGTGCCGTAGACCTTGTTCATGTGGGCGCGCAGGCCCTCGTCGATCTGGGCGGCGCGTGTTCCGGCCGCCGACCGGATCGTATTCAACTCAGCCATGTGTTGACCTCCAAATTGATACAGCTGTCCAGCGGGTGGACCCCGCTGGTCGCGGATTTCCGCCCGCGTCACTCGTGAATATCAGGTGCCGCGGCGCTGCTTTCAAGGGTTTTTCGCTGGATTAGAGGCCTGTATGCGCGACATTCTGACGGTTTTTGTCATAAATCCGCGCAAGCGCCGGAAAACAGTGCAATACCGCTCAACGACGCCACGTGGCTGGCACATCCCAGACCGGTTTTGCCGCCTCGTGCGCGGCCCGTTCCGCGCTTACGCCGATATCGTCGAGCCGGGCGCGATCAAGCTGTGCCAGGGCCCGGCGCGACCGCCAGACGGAATACAGGGTGACGAGGGAAAATCGCGCGCGGCGGGGTGCAGCCAGACGACGTGCGCGGGTGGATGTGTCGATGAGGGCCATGGGTCCAGTCCTTTGCTTTGGTTGTGATGGTTGATGATCGTTTCATCAGAAGTCTTGATGTATATGGCGGGCTATGACATATTTTCAAAACGAATGTTTGTGACGCAAATCATCAGGGGATTTGATATGAGAAATCTGGATATCACCACGCTGCGGTCGTTTGTTGCAGTGGCGGAGAGCGGTGGCGTCACGCGGGCGGCGGGTTTCCTGCACCTGACGCAATCGGCCGTGTCGATGCAGCTCAAGCGCCTTGAGGAAGTTCTGGATATTGATCTTTTTGACCGCTCGGGACGCAGCATCGCGCTGACGGCGTCCGGTGAACAGTTGCTGGTTTATGCGCGGCGGATGGTGGCGCTCAATGATGAGGTGATCACACGCCTTACGGATCAGGCCTATGAAGGCGAAATCTCTCTCGGGGTGCCGCATGACATTGTTTATCCGGCAATCCCGCGGGTGCTGAAGCAGTTCCATGCTGCATTCCCGCGGGTCAAGGTGCACCTCGACAGCTCGTACACGCGCAGGCTCAAGGCGCAATATGCCAAGGGCGCGTGTGATATCATCCTGACGACGGAAACCGGCATGGATGCGGGGGGAGAGGAGTTGTGCGTCAAACCTCTGACCTGGGTCGGGGCGCCGGGTGGGTCGGCCTGGCGCCAACGTCCGCTCAAACTTGCCTTCGGGCGGCAATGCACGTTCCGACCCCGTGTGGTGGAGCGTCTGGACGAGGCCGGGGTGCCCTGGGACGTGGTTGTGGAAACCGAAAGCGACCGCACGATCGAGGCGACGGTCAGCGCGGATCTTGCTGTCCATACGATGCTGGATGGGACGGCACCGCCGCATCTTGACCGGATTGACCACGGGGGCGCGCTGCCGGATCTGCCGGCGCATCGGATCAACCTGTATGGTGCCACCGGGGCGGCGAACGAGGTGCAGGACGCCTTGGTCGGGTTCTTGCGCGCGGCATTTTCAGGTGTCGAGACGGCAACGTTGCGCGCGGTGTAAGCGTTTACCTGCACGGCCGATTCGTGATGAAGCGGTCGATTTCGCGAAAATCTGCCAATTTTTTTGGCAAATGCAAAACGTTCATGCGCGCCGCGTTTCGATACGGCGGGTCAACGGGCCAGAAGAAACTCCCGCACTCCCGCAGAAATTGCTAAACTCTTGATTGCAAGCGAACATAAGCTGTTGTGATATGCGTTCCGTATCAACGCAAATACCTGAAAAAGTGGTCAGACTTGCCGGTCACCGAACGCCTTTGCAGCATGTGGGTGGCGCGGCGAACTCGCGCATACCGGGTGGTTTGCGTTGAAAAACTCGCCCACACACGATAACACTCTAGGAATGGTGCGCGCATGTTCAGACAGAGCAGTCTGTTTGGACCGATCGTTGCACTGATCACGTCCGCTTCGGCGCAACAGGAATAGGATCGTCTCAATGGCACACATGGTCGATGTTCACGTTGGCAAGCGAATTCGTCAACGGCGCTGGCTCATCGGTATGACCCAGCAAAAACTGGCGGATATGGTGGGCATCAAGTTCCAGCAAATCCAGAAATACGAAACGGGCGCGAACCGTGTCAGTGCATCGCGTCTGTGGGATATTGGTGAGGCGATGGGCGTGCCTGTGGCGTTCTTCTTTGAAGGGTTGCAAGGCGAGACAGCCGTGACGGGCGATGCGCGCGGGGACGTTCCGCAAGACATGCTGTCCGACAAAGAAGCGATGGATCTCGTACGGACCTATTACGCGATCCCTGAAAACCAACGCCGCCGTCTGTTCGAACTGGCGCGCGTTCTGAGCGACGTCGCCTGATCACGGCCTTGCGCTTTGACGGTGCCTCTGGCACGCCGTCATCATGACACATGATTACTCTGTGCTCGCACCTGTGGCGTGCGAAATGGCCAATGCGGCGCGGCAGGCGATCCTGCCGCATTTTCGCGCGGCCGACCTGACCACGGACAACAAGGATGCGGACGGGTTTGACCCTGTCACCATTGCCGACCGCGCGGCGGAACAGGCCATGCGTGATGTGCTGGCACTGCGTCGGCCCGACGACGGCATCTTTGGTGAGGAATTTGGCGTGTCGTCCGGGCGCAGCGGCCTGACCTGGGTGCTGGACCCGATTGACGGAACGCGGGGGTTCGTGGCCGGTACGCCAACCTGGGGTGTGTTGATCGCCGTGGGCCCGGATGCCGGGCCGCGTCTTGGCCTCATTGACCAACCCTATATCGGAGAGCGGTTTCTGGGCTATCCGGGCTTTGCCGAACTGGACGGCCCGACGGGATCACGCCCCCTGCGCACACGCGGCCCGCGTCCCCTGCAAGAGGCTGTGATCTTTACCACCTTTCCCGAAGTTGGCACGTCTGCGGAGCGCGCGGCGTTCGAACGGGTGGCGTCGCAGATGCGGCTGACCCGCTACGGGATGGACTGCTATGCCTATGCCCTGGTCGCAGCGGGGCAGGTGGATCTGGTGATCGAAGCGGGGTTGAATGCGTATGACATCCAGGCACCCATCGCATTGATCGAAGCGGCAGGCGGCATTGTCACCAATTGGGAAGGCGGGCCGGTGCATGAGGGCGGGCGTGCCTTGGCGGCGGCCAACGCCCAGATCCACGCCGACGCGCTGGCGCTGCTGAACACATGACCGAGGTTCTGATCCGAAATGCGGCATATGTCGTCACGATGGATGATGCCGGACATGAACACACCGGATGCGACATCCGCGTGCGCGGCGGGGTCATCACAGAGATTGGGTCGTCCCTGACGCCCGGCGCGGGGGCCGAAACCGTGGAGGCTGCGGGCTGTGTTGTGACCCCCGGCCTGATCAACACACACCACCACCTCTACCAGTCGCTGACGCGCGCGGTGCCGCAGGCGCAGGACGCGCTGCTGTTCGGGTGGTTGCAGACGCTTTATCCGATCTGGGCCCGGTTCGGGCCAGAGCACATGTACGTCTCGACGCAGGTGGGGCTGGCCGAGCTGGCGCTGTCGGGGTGCAGTCTCAGCGCGGATCACCTGTATCTTTATCCCAACGGCGCGCGGCTGGATGACACCATCGCCGCAGCGGCCGAGATCGGCGTGCGTTTTGCGCCGACACGCGGTGCGATGAGCATCGGGGTCAGCGACGGCGGCCTGCCGCCGGACGCATTGGTGGAGCGGGAACAGGACATCCTCGACGATTGCATTCGCGTCATTGATACGTTTCACGATCCATCGCCGGGGTCGATGTGCCGTGTCGGGGTCGCCCCCTGTTCGCCGTTCTCGGTCAGCCGGGGCCTGATGTTGGATGCGGCACGTCTGGCGCGCGACAAGGGGGTGCGCCTGCACACCCATCTGGCGGAAAACGACGAAGACATCGCCTATTCGCAGGCCAATTTCGGCTGCTTGCCGGGGCAATACGCGCAAGAGGTCGAATGGGTGGGCAACGATGTCTGGCACGCCCATTGCGTAAAGCTGGACGCTTCGGAAATCGCGCTCTTTGCGGAAACCGGGACCGGAGTGGCGCATTGCCCCTGTTCCAATTGCCGGCTGGGGTCGGGCATTGCCCCGGTGCGGGCGATGCGGGATGCGGGCGTGCCCGTCGGCCTCGGGGTCGATGGATCGGCCAGCAATGATGCGGCCCATATGCTCGCTGAGGCGCGGCAGGCCATGCTGCTGCAACGCGTGGCGCGCGGTGCAGATGCGATGACCGCGCGCGAGGCGCTGTGGCTGGCGACACGGGGCGGGGCAGAGGTGCTGGGCCGGCCCGAATGTGGTCAGATCGCGGTTGGCCTGCGGGGCGACATCGCGATCTGGGACGTCAGTGGCGTTGAAAATGCGGGCAATTGGGACCCGGCGAGCCTGCTTTTTGCCGGGCCGCGGGCGGTGCGCGACCTCTTTGTCGAAGGGCGGCACGTGGTGCGGGATGGGCATGTGACGACCCTTGATCTGGCATCGGTGATCGCGCGCCAGACCCGGTTGGCGCACGCGCTTGCAGAGGAGGTCTGAGATGCGGTGGCTGGTTTTTTGTCTGCTCTTTGCGGCGAGTGTCGTTCGGGCGGACACGGAGGTGTTGCAGGCGGTCAATGCAGAGCGGGCGGCGGCAGGGCGCGCGGCACTTGCCTATGATGACCGGTTGGAAGCGGTGGCGCGGGCGCATGGGCAGGACATGGCGCGGCAGGGCTTCTTTTCCCACACCGGCAGCGACGGATCCGACATTGGCCAGCGTTTGCGGCGCGGCGGTGTGTCCTTCTGCTTTGCCGCGGAAAACATCGCGCAGGGACAGCGCAGTCTGGCGCAGGTCATGGCGGGCTGGATGGGATCGCGCGGACATCGGCGCAACATCCTGCACCGTCAGGCCGAGACCGTGGCCGTGGCGCGCGTGCCGGGCGACATCTGGGTGATGGTGCTGGCGGCGGGCTGTTAGGCGACGCGGCGCCCGGCCACCCAGACATCCGCGATGGCACGGTCATCGCCCATCATGATCGTCGGAAAAATCGCATCCCAAATGTCATCTGCCCGCAGCGTCCGTTGGGAGATCGCCGGGGTGGAGGCAAGGTCAAGCACCGTGATGTCCGCAGCATGTCCCGGTGCCAGCGTGCCAATCTCGTCGCCGCGGTGCAGCACCTGTGCCGCGCCCGCGGTGGCCAGCCACAACAGGTTAGCCGCATGTACGGACACGCCGCGCAATTGGGCCACCTCGTAAGCGGCGGCCATCGTGCGCAACATCGAAAAGTTTGAGCCGCCCCCGGTGTCGGTGGCGAGGCCGACAGCCTGGCCCGCACCGGCCAGCCCTGCCAGATCAAACAGCCCCGACCCGATGAACGTATTCGAGGTCGGGCAATGGGCCAGCCCCGCGCCGATCTCTGACAGCCGATCGCGCTCGCGGTCGGTCAGGTGGATGGCATGGCCGTATATCCCGCGCGCACCCAAAAGCCCGTGCGCCTCGTAAGTATCGAGATAGTCGCGCGCATCCGGGTAGAGACCGCGCACCCACTCGATTTCGTCCACCTGCTCGCTCAGATGGGTTTGCATCAGCACATCCGGGTGTTCCCCCCAGAGCGCGCCGAGCGCATGCAGCTGCGCGGGTGTGGACGTGGGCGAGAACCGTGGCGTGATGGCGTACCGCGCGCGCCCTGTGCCGTGCCAGCGTGTGAGCGCGGCCTTGCTGTCGTCATAGGCCGATTGCGCGGTGTCGCGCAGCCCGTCCGGCGCGTTGCGGTCCATGCAGGTCTTGCCCGCGACGACGGCCATGTTGCGCGCCGCAGCCGCTTCGAACAGGGCATCGACGCTGGCCGGATGGATCGTGCAATAGCTGGCAAGGCTCGTGGTGCCGTGCGCCAGGGCGAGATCAAGGTAACGGTGCGCGATCTGTGCGGCATAGTCCGGATCGCCAAAGCGCATTTCCTCGGGGAACGTGTACGTGTTCAGCCAGTCGATCAGCCGCTTGCCCCAGGATGCGATGATGGCCGTCTGCGGATAGTGCACATGGGCATCGACAAAGCCGGGACAGATCAGATGCCCAGGGTAGGACGTCTCGGGCACCTCTGCCGCTTCGGCCTCTGCCCCGATGGCGGTGATGGTGCCGGCCTGCATCAGCAGAGCGCTGTTTTCGACAACCTTTACAGTGTTTTGCCAGCCTTCGGTGAAGGGGTTCCCGCTGTAGGTCAGAATGTGGCCGCGCAGGCGGTGAGGGTGAGACATGTGCGCAATATGGCCCGGCCCGCGCATGGGCGCAAAGGCAAAGTACGGGACAAGGGAGGGGCCATTGTCTCGCCCTGCCGGGCGACCTATGATTACGGGTGCGCGGTCACAAAACCATTGGGGAGAGCAATATGACAGAACCAGTGGACGGACAGGAGCCCGGCCCCGAAGAGAGTGGCTACGAGCTGGGGCGCAAGGACGTTTCCGCCATTCTCTATGCGGTGGATATCGAGGACCGGGCGCAGCTGACCGCGCTGATGGAGCCGCTGCACGCGGCGGATATTGCCGACCTTCTGGAACAGATCAACGCGTTCGACCGGTCGCGGCTGATCCGGCTCTATGACCGCGAATTTGACGGTGAGATCCTGTCGGAACTGGACGAGTCGATCCGCGAAGAGGTGATCGGGGTGCTGCGGCCCACGGTGCTGGCCGACGCGGTGCGCGATCTCGACAGCGATGATGTGGTCGACCTGATCGAGGATCTGGGGGACGCGCAGCAGGAGCAGATCCTCGACGCGCTGGAAGATAACGACCGGGCCATGGTCGAACAGTCGCTGGCGTTTCCGGAATACTCCGCCGGACGTCTCATGCAGCGCGAAGTGGTCATGGCGCCCGAGCACTGGACCGTGGGCGAGGCCATCGACCGGATGCGGAGCGCGTCCGAAGACGATCTGCCGCGTCAGTTCTATCACTTGGTCCTGGTGGACCCGCGGTTGCGACCGGTGGGCAACGTGACCTTGGGCAAGCTGATGCGGTCACGGCGCGAGGTGGCGCTGCGGGATCTGGTGGAGGAGACATTTCAGGTCATCCCCGCCACGCAGGACGAAAGCGATGTGGCCTATGCGTTCAACCAGTATCACCTGATTTCTGCACCTGTGGTCGATGATGACGGTCGGCTTATCGGGGCGATCACGATTGATGACGCGATGGCGGTGCTGGATGAGGAACATGAGGAGGATATCCTGCGGCTGGCCGGTGTGGGCGAAGAATCGGCCCTGTCGGACCGGGTGCGCGAGACTACCGGCAGGCGGTTGCCGTGGCTGGCTGTGAACCTTGTGACGTCGATCCTTGCGTCGCTGGTGATTGCGCAGTTCGAGGTGGCGATTGCACAGATCGTGGCGCTGGCCGTGTTGATGCCGATCGTGGCGTCGATGGGGGGGAACGCGGGCACGCAGTCCCTGACCGTGGCGGTGCGGGCGTTGGCGACGAAGGACCTGACCGGGGCCAACATCTGGCGGGTGATCCGCCGCGAGGTATTGGTTGGCCTGATCAACGGCGTCGTGTTTGCCGTGGTGATGGGCATTGTGGGGGTGCTGTGGTTCGGCTCGCCTGCTTTGGGCTATGTGATTGCGGCCGCGATGGTGATCAACATGGTGGTGGCGGGCCTTGCAGGCACCGCGATACCTGTGATCCTCGACCGGATCGGGATCGATCCGGCGTTGGCGTCGGGGGCGTTTGTGACCACGGTGACGGATGTTGTCGGGTTTTTCGCCTTTCTGGGGCTCGCGGCGGTGGTGTTGTTGTGAGACGATGGGTGGACGCTGTTTGCGCTGACGCGCAAAGACGCCCCACCCGCCGTCCCAAGGGGCGTTTGGCATGGATATCAGCGACCAGAAGGCGGCGGCGCGCAAGGCGGCGTTTGCGGCGCGCAAGGCGGCCCATGCGGCGGATCCGGCCGGGGCCAGCGGCGTGCTGTCATCCGTTCTGGCGGGGTATCGCGGCGTGCCGCTTGCGGGATACATGCCGATCCGGACCGAGATTGATCCGTTGCCCGCTATGGCGGAGGCGGCGGCACATGGACCGGTGGGGGTGCCTGTGATCCTTGGCGAGGGGCAGCCGCTTGCATTTTCGCGCTGGACGCCAGGCGGGCCGTTGCGGGCGGGGCCGTTCGGGGCGCAGGTGCCGGAAGAGGACGTGTTTTTCGAGCCCGAGATCGTCATCGTGCCGCTTGTTGCATTCACCCGTGCGGGGGGGCGATTGGGCTATGGTGGTGGGTTTTACGACCGCTCGCTGGAGCGGTTGCGGGCCCGGCGGGCGACGCTCGCCATTGGCTTTGCCTATGGCGCGCAGGAGGTTGCGGCGCTGCCACTCGAGCCGACGGACCAGATGCTCGACATGATCGTGACGGATGTCGGGGTCATCGAGGTCTGAGGGGGCGCTGCCCCCCGGCCTTTGGCCGTCCCCCGTGGTATTTTTGGCCAGAAGAAACAGGGACGCTTGCCCCTGCGCGCCTGCGGGGCA
The DNA here is from genome assembly GCF_047777875.1 of Tateyamaria rhodophyticola. GTDB lineage: Bacteria > Pseudomonadota > Alphaproteobacteria > Rhodobacterales > Rhodobacteraceae > Tateyamaria. Next base: position 2,880,244 of record NZ_CP180519.1, read on the forward strand.
TATGGGGGACGTATGAAGATATTGTTTCTGGGCGATGTGATGGGCCGGGCCGGACGGCAGGCTGTGTCTGATCATTTGCCGCGATTGCGGGCGGACTGGGCGCTCGATTTCGTGGTGGTGAATGGGGAAAATGCGACCTCCGGCATGGGGTTGTCCGGCAGCCATGCCAAGGCGTTGCTTGAGGCGGGTGCGGATTGCGTGACCTTGGGCGATCATGCGTTCGATCAGAAGGACATGTTGCAGTTCATCGAGAACGAGCCGCGGGTGTTGCGCCCGATGAATTTTTCGAAGGCCGCACCGGGCAAGGGCGCGCGGGTGTTTTCGGTGGCCGGGCGCAAGGTGCTGGTGGCGCAGGCCCTGGGGCAGGTGTTCATGAAGCGGCCCTTTGACGATCCGTTTTCCGCGCTGGAGACCGTGTTTCGCACGCATCCCTTGGGCGGCGCGGTTGATGCGGCGATCATCGATTTTCATTGTGAGGCCACATCCGAGAAGATGGCTATGGGTCATTGGTGCGACGGGCGGGCCAGCCTGATGGTGGGCACACATACGCATGTACCGACAGCTGATGCGATGATCCTGCCGCGGGGCTGCGCGTATCTGACGGATGCGGGCATGTGCGGCGATTATCATTCCGTGATCGGCATGCAACGGGATGAGCCGTTGCGTCGGTTCATCACGGGCATGCCGAAAGAGCGGTTTTCACCGGCGTTGGGCGAGGTGACACTCTCCGGTGTCTATGTCGAGATTGGCCCGGATGGGCGCGCGACACGGATCGAGATGGTCCGGCAGGGGGGGCATTTGCCGCCCGCAGGCCCATGACCGGCAAGCGTCGGGCCTGGCTGATCCTTGTGCTTTTGACGTTGGGCGCGGGGTGGGGGCTGACCATGCCGCTGACCAAGATCGCGGTCAGCACGGGCTACAAACATTTCGGATTGCTGTTCTGGCAAATGGCGATCGGGTTTGTGGTGATGACTGCGCTGGCGCTGCCCGCCGGGGTCCGGTTGCCGATGAGGGCGGCGCAGATGCGGGTATATGTCATCATCGCGCTCATCGGTTCGGTGCTGCCCAACACGGCAAGCTATCAGGCGGCGGTGCACCTGCCGTCGGGGGTCATGTCGATCCTGCTGAGCATGATCCCGATCTGGGCCTTTCCGATTGCGCTCGGGCTTGGGCTGGACCGGTTCGATCTGCGCCGCTTTGCCGGGCTGGTGGCGGGGCTGTGCGCGGTGTTGCTGATCGTGTTGCCGGGCGCGCAGATGAGCGGGGCGATCCCCGTTTTCTGGGTGCTCATTGGCCTGATCTCGGGGCTGTTTTACGCGTTCGAGGGCAATTACGTCGCGCGGTGGGGGACTGCGGGGCTTGGGCCGGTGCAGGTGCTGTGGGGGGCATCGCTGGTTGGGACGGTGATTGCGCTGCCGCTTGCTCTGTCGACAGGCCAGTGGATTGATCCCCGCCCGCCGTACGGGGCGGCCGACCTCGCGCAGGTGATGAGTGCCACGGCGCATGTTCTGGTCTATGCGGGCTATGTCTGGCTTGTCGGGCAGGCGGGGCCGGTCTTTGCGGTGCAGGTCAGCTTTCTTGTTACGCTCTTTGGCGTTTTCTGGGCGCGGATCATCCTCGAAGAGGCATACCCGCCCGCCGTCTGGGGCGCGTTGTGCGTGATGCTGGTGGGCATGTACCTGGTGCAGCCACGCAAAGCGACGCTTGAAGCGGATGCACCAATCGGGGACACTGGCCGCTAGGCGATTGAAACGGGGCGCAGGGCTGTCATGGGGCTGATCGAGCTATCGCAGACGGGACATGCCGTGCTGACCCTGACCGTCGTGGTCATCATGTTTGTGCTGTTCCTGCGGGAAAGCCTGCCGGCAGAGGTTGTGGCCATTGGCGGCGTCGCACTGATGCTTGTATCGGGTGCGTTGCCGTATGAGGCGGGGCTGGCGGTGCTGTCGAACCCGGCCCCTTGGACCATTGCGGCGATGTTCATCATCATGGGCGCTCTGGTGCGTACGGGCACGCTGGAGGCGCTGACCGGCCTTGCCGACCGGCAGGCCAGGAGCAACCCGGCGGTGGCCATCGTGCTGCTCATGGCCTTTGTCGTCGTCAGTTCGGCCATCGTGTCGAACACGCCCGTGGTTGTCGTGATGATCCCGGTGTTCATTCAATTGGCCAAGACCATGGGGCTTGCACCCTCAAAGTTGCTCATCCCGCTGAGCTATGCCGCCATCCTGGGCGGGACGCTCACATTGATCGGGACATCCACCAACCTGCTGGTGGACGGGGTCGCACGCACGCAGGGCCTGGCGCCGTTCACCATTTTCGAGGTGACGCCCTTGGGTGTGATCCTTGTGGTCTGGGGCATGGTGTACCTGCGCTTTATCGGGCCGATGCTTTTGCCGGACCGGGACAGCATGGCGGGGCTGCTCAGCGACCGGAGCAAGATGAAGTTCTTTACCGAAGCCGTGATTCCGCCGGACTCCAACCTCATCGGGCGCGAGGTGCTGGGGGTGCAGCTGTTCAAACGTGAGGGTGTGCGCCTGATTGACGTAATCCGTGGGGATGCGTCGCTGCGGCGCAATCTGGACGGGGTGACGTTGCAGGTCGGCGACCGCGTTGTGCTGCGCACGCAGATGACCGAACTGCTGAGCCTGCAACGCAACAAGGAGCTGAAACGGCTGGATCAGGTGGGCGCGGTGGAAACAACCACGGTCGAGGTGCTGATCACGCCGGGGTGCAAGATGGTGGGCCGAAGCCTGGGGGCGATGCGGCTGCGGCGGCGGTACGGTGTCTATCCGCTGGCCGTGCACCGACGGAATACGAATATCGGGCGGCAGCTGGATGATCTGGTGGTCAAGGTGGGTGATACGCTCCTGTTGGAAGGGGCGCCGGAGGATATTCAGCGGCTGGCATCGGATATGGACATGGTCGACGTGGCCAAACCGTCGGGCCGGGCGTTCCGGCGCAGCCATGCGCCCATCGTCCTGTTGGCGCTGTTGGGGATCGTCGTGCTGGCTGCGCTCGGGGTTGCGCCGATCCTGTTGCTGTCCGTGCTGGCCGTGGCGCTGGTTCTGGTGACGCGCTGCATTGATGCGGATGAGGCGTTTGGCTTTGTGGACGGGCGGCTGCTCGCGCTGATCTTTGCGATGCTGGGGATCGGTGCGGCGCTGGAGGCGTCGGGCGCGGTCAGCCTGATCGTTGAAGCGGTGGCGCCGGGTCTGGCCATGTTGCCGCCGTTTCTGATCGTGTGGGCGATTTACCTGCTGACCTCCGTGCTGACCGAGCTGGTGAGCAACAACGCCGTGGCCGTTGTCGTGACACCTATCGCCATCGGGCTGGCCGGTGCGTTGGGCGTGGATCCGCGCCCGCTGGTGGTGGCGGTCATGGTGGCGGCGTCGGCATCCTTTGCGACGCCCATCGGGTATCAGACCAACATGCTGGTTTACGGGCCGGGGGGGTACAAGTTCACGGATTTCATGCGCGTGGGCATCCCGCTGAACCTGAGCGTGGGGTTGCTGGCGTCGGCGGTGATCCCGTTCATCTGGCCGCTTTAGGGGCTCACATCTTCATGATGATGCAGGTCGTGGAACCTGTGGCATAGAGCTTGCCGTCCGCGCACCCGCGGATTTCGCCGTGGGCCACACCGGTGGAGCGGCCCGCATGATCGACGATGCCGGTGCATTCGATTTCCATGCCGACGGGGATGCCGCGGGTGATGTTGATCTTGTATTCCAGCGTTGTGTAGACAGATCCGCGTGGCACACAGGTCATCACGGCGCAGGCCATCGCGCTGTCGAGAAGGGTGCCGTACCAGCCGCCGTGCACCGTGCCCATCGGGTTTGTCGCCTTGAATTCCGGCGTGCCACGAAAGGTTACGCGCCCTTCTTCGACACTGTGCAGGGCATACCCCATCGTGTGCCCGATCGGTGGCCCGGGGACCGTGCCGTTCAGGATGCCTTGCATGAATTCGAGGCCCGACAGGGACAGAAGCTCTGCGCGATCCGGCAGGTCTGCGAGGGTTGTTGCGGTGCGGGTCATGGGCGGCCTTGGTGCTGTACGTGACTGCGCCAAGGGTACGCGCGTTGGACCGATCAGTCTAGTGCCGCGCGAGGCTGGCGGTTGGGCGCGCGCTGCTCAGGCGACGTGCAGGGCGGCGGTGGGTGTCACCAGACCCAGGGCGCGGCAGACCTTGAGCGTCAGTTCCGGCCGGTTGAGCGTGTAGAAGTGCAGCGTCTCGACCCCTTCGCCCAGCAAGCTGTCACAGAGATCGGCGCAGTGGGTGAGGGCAAAAAGCGCGGCCCGGTCCTCGCGTTCGGCGCGGTCAAACGCATTGGCGATGTAGGCAGGCACCGGCGTGCCGCAGCGTTCAGCGAACCGGCGCGTGCTGGCCCAGTTGGCAACCGGCAGGATGCCCGGCGTGATTGGCGCCGTGATGCCCGCATCGGCGCAGGCATCGCGAAAGCGCAGGAAGCTGTCGGGTTCAAAGAAGAACTGCGTGATCGCCTCGCAGGCGCCTGCGTCGATCTTTGCCTTGAGCCAATCGACATTCTGGCGCTGGCTTGCTGCATCCGGGTGACCGTCCGGATAGGCGCCCACGCGAATATTGAACGGGCCCGCGCGTGACAGGGCTGTCACAAGCTCGATGGAATTGGCAAAGCCGTCTTCAGCAGGCTCGAACGCGCCGCCATTGGCCCCGTCACCGCGCAGGGCAACGATGTCGGTGATACCCGCCGCATAGTAGCGTTTTGCCGTGGCCAGGACGTCCGTTTTGGATTGCCCGGTGCAGGTCAGGTGCGCGGCAACCGGGATCGGCGCGGTTTTGCGCAGGGTTTGCGCCGCCTCCTGCGTCAGCGACTGCGTGCTGCCGCCCGCGCCGTAGGTGACGGAAACGAAGCGCGGGTTGAGCGGTGCGAGCGTGTGGACGGTGTCCCACAGGTCGAAAGAGGCGTGAAGCGATTTCGGCGGAAAGGTCTCGAACGACAGGGCGGCGGGCATGGGCGTCTCCTCATGGGTTGTGTTTGTTATGGCGGCTTGGGTATCATGAGGCAAATTCATAACTCTCAAGATGAACATGAGGTTTGTATGCATATCGAGTTTCGCCACCTGCGGTCGATCAAGGCCATCCACGAGGCTGGCGGTTTGGCGCGGGCGGCGGATCAGTTGCACATCACGCAATCCGCGCTGAGCCATCAGATCAAGGGATTGGAGGATCAGGCGGGGGTGGAGCTGTTTGTGCGGCGGTCCAAGCCGCTGCGCTTGTCGGCGGCGGGGTTCCGGTTGCTGCGGTTGGCGGAACAGGTGCTGCCGCAGATCGAGGCGCTGCAGGCGGAATTCAGCGCCCTGCGCGACGGATCGTCGGGCCGGTTGCATATCGCCATCGAGTGCCATGCGTGTTTCGAATGGCTGTTCCCGGTGCTGGAGGTGTTTCGGCGCACTTGGCCGGATGTGGACGTCGATATCCGCCCCGGCCTCGCCTTTGATGCGCTGCCGGCGCTGATCAAGGAGGAGGTGGATCTTGTCGTGTCGTCGGACCCGGAGGAATTGCCGGGCGTGGAGTTCGTCGAACTCTTTGATTACGCGCCGGTTTTTGTTGCGGCAAGCACCCATCCGCTGGCCCAGAAACCATATGTCGATGCGGCGGATTTCCGGGACCAGACCTTGATTACCTACCCGGTAGAGAGGGCGCGGCTCGATGTGTTCAGCCAGTTGCTCATCCCGGCAAAGGTCGAGCCTGCGTCGGTGCGGCAGGCCGAGTTGACGGCGGTGATCTTGCTGTTGGTGGCGTCAAATCGGGGTGTTTCGGTTCTGCCGGATTGGGTGGTGCGGGAGGTCAAGTATTCCAGTGATTATGTGACGCGCCCGCTGACGGAAGGTGGCCTGACGCGGCGGCTTTATGCGGCGGTGCGCAGCGAGGATCGTGAAAAGCCGTATATGCAGAAGCTGATTGATCTGGCGCGCATCGAGGCGCGCAAGTTGCAGATGGCGTGAGGCCGGCGGGTGGGACTGTTTGGCCCTTTTCGGGGCCAAAGGCGCCCACCCACCGACCCTTGGTCAGTTCTGGAAGATTTCCACGGTGCCATCATGCGGACCGGCGACACCGGGTGCAGGTGCGCCGGGTGCCACGGGGTGCGTGACGCCGCCGGCCTCGTTCTGATTTGCAAGCGAATTGGTCAGGACCGGTGGCGGCGCGCCCGGCAGGATGATGCCGTCATTGGCCAGGTCCGGCGCCGTGGCGGAGCGGCACGCGGGCGTGCCCCACACTGCGTTGCGGATGTGGCCCTGGGTTGCGGTAAGGTGGCTACCGAATGTCGTGCCGGGTGCGCCGGTTGGTTTGGTCATGCGCATGACGCGCCACGTTACTCTGATCATGTTCGGGCAGTATGAATAGAGATCATCGGCCAAATTGCCCGCGGACCATGGCAGCGTGGCCGCCTGGACCCAGTAGCCTATGCAATACCAGTAGGCGTTGCGTCCGTGGTTGCTCATGTCGAACTGGCGAAACCGTGTGAGCAGGGTGCGCACGTGGCCTTCGACAGTGGCGTGGTTAGCGTTCGCTTGTGCCGTGAGGGCCACAAGATTGCTCCAGAGTGTGCCGGAGCCGCCCCATTCCGCATTCAGCAGGTGCCCGCGTTTCCAGGCGATGTGGTTGGGATCGTTTGTGAAATGATATGCGGGTCCGCCGAGGGCGGCATGGGTCCATGCCTGATCCCAACCGGGGCCCTTGGCCTGCGGCGGGTTGTGCGTCGTGCCACCGGGCGCGGCGATATCCGGGCCCAGCAGGGCAAAGGCGCTGGTCCCGCCAAAGGTCTGGCCGTGCCAGACGGCGCCGGGCCCATAACTTTTGCGCGCATAGCCAAAGACGATGTAGTCTGCGGACCAGCGTTGTCCGTCGTAGCAAAGTTTTGTCATCAAATATCCTCATGTGCCGAAAGGGCCAATGCCGGCATGTTAGATTGCCCGGCAGATTCGCGCTATGGGTGTATGTGCGGAATGGGCCCTGCGGGCATTGCCCCTTGGCAAGGGCGGCGTGGCGGCGTATAGCGCGCGCCTGTCCCAACCCGGTCCGGAGCCCTCTCATGCAAGGCAGCGCCAATCTCAACATCATGCTCAAGGCGGCGCGCAAGGCGGGCCGGTCGTTGTCCAAGGATTTCCGCGAGGTGGAGAACCTGCAGGTGTCCATGAAGGGCGCGGGTGATTTCGTGTCCAAGGCGGATTTCGCCGCCGAGGAAATCCTGCGCGAGGAATTGCGCGGGGCGCGTCCGACCTATGGCTGGTGCGCGGAGGAGAGTGCGGACGAGGAGGGGGAAGACCCCACGCGCCGCTGGATCGTCGATCCGCTGGACGGGACCACGAATTTCCTGCACGGGCTGCCGCATTGGGCGGTGTCGATTGCGCTTGAGCACAAGGGACAGATCGTGGCCGGTGTGATCTATGACCCGACCAAGGACGAGATGTTTTTCTCGGAAAAGGGGCAGGGCGCGTGGATGAATGACAGCCGTTTGCGGGTGTCAGGCCGCGGCAAGATGATCGAAGGGTTGTTTGCCACGGGTCTGCCGTTTGGCGGGCGTGCGGATCTGCCCGAGACATTGCAGGAACTGGCGCGCGTGCTGCCCGCCTGTTCCGGTGTCCGCCGGTTTGGATCGGCGGCGCTTGACCTCGCCTATGTGGCGGCGGGGCGGTACGATGGCTACTGGGAGCGGCGGTTGAACGCGTGGGATATTGCGGCCGGTTTGCTGATCGTGCGCGAAGCTGGCGCGTTGGTTGAGCCGATCACCGAAGGGGCCGACCCGCTGGATGATGGCCAGGTGATCTGCGGGACCGAGGCGCTGTTTGCGCCCCTGGCCAAAGCGGTGCGCGGCTGAGCCTAGCGGCGGATTTTCGGAATACGGGATGTGGAATACTGCGCCTCGGGGTGCGGGGGGTGCCCGTCCGTACGCTGCCAGAAGCCGGTGGCCCCGCGTCGGATCCATAGCGGCAGGGTCAGCACGAGACCGGCGATGAACCCGCCTGCATGGGCCCAGTAGGCCACGCCGCCCTGATCGGGGTCCGCCCCCAGCCCGCCAAAGAATTGCAACGCGAACCACACGGCCAGCATGATCCATGCGGGGATCGGGAAGATGCGGAAAAACACGATCAGGATCAGCAGGATATCAATCCGCGCCTTGGGAAAGAGCAGCAGATAGCCCCCCATGACGCCCGCGATGGCACCGGATGCGCCGACGGTGGGCACGGTGGAATAGGGGGCCGAGATCACGTGGATCAGCCCCGCAGCAACGCCTGTGGCCAGGTAAAACCCAAGAAAGGGCACATGGCCCATTTCATCTTCGACATTGTCACCAAAGATAAACAGAAACAGCATGTTACCGGCCAGATGCATCCAGCCGCCATGCAGGAACATTGATGTCAGCAGTGTCTCGTACCCGGCACCTGTGGTGATGCGGGCGGGAATTGCGGCGTAGTCGAAGAAAAACAGGTTGAGCGCGCGCGCATCGCTGAACAACCCGGCATAGCTGAGAAAGACGGCGATGTTGATCGCCATAAGGGCCCAGGTGACGAAGGGCGTGCGCCCGGACGGGTTGTGATCGCGGATCGGTAACATGGCGCGACAGTTTCGCGTGCGCGGGCAGGCGTCAAGGGGCGGAGTGCGTGTGGCCGTGTCAGCCGAACTGACCCAGCAGGTCCGCGTTGCCGCCCGCGGCCGTGGTGTCCACGCACAGATGGCGTTCAGTCATGACATCGGCGCGTTCGGGCAAACCGGTGATCAGGGGCACGATCGGGCCGTCCAGTTGGGACAGCGCGATGTCCAACGCGCGCGCGGTCTCTGCATCGCCCCACCACAACAAGCCGCCGCAAGGGTCTGCTGCGAGTACGCTGTCGGGCGTGACGGCGCCGGTGATTGCCGTGCCGCCCAGTGCGCGCACCGCATCCGCCTGCGCCTGCATATCCGCATCCGTCGGTCCGGCGCAGCGCAGGGGTGCTTTGGGCACGTGGCTGAGCGTGTTCGATTCGCCGGTGGGACCGGGCATTTGCGCGCTGATCGGGGCCTGTGGCTGGCCACGTTGCGCAAAGCGGGGCACGTAATCCGGCCCCCCCGCCTTTGGCCCCGTGCCCGACAGGCCCATGCCGCCAAAGGGCTGGCTGCCCACCACTGCGCCGATCTGGTTGCGGTTCACATAGACGTTGCCCGCCTGCACCTGTTGCGCGACGGCCTCGACCCGGTCGTCGATCCGCGTGTGCAGCCCAAAGGTCAGCCCGTAGCCCGTGGCATTGATGTCCGAGATCACGGTGTCGAGCTGATCCGCCCGGAAGGTGGCAAGGTGCAGCACAGGGCCAAAGATCTCTTCCTTGAGGTCCGCGATACCTGTGACGCGCAGCAGCGTTGGCGCGACGAATGTGCCTGTCGCCGGAGACGGCAGTTGATGGATCAGCTGCCCTGCCGCGCGGGCGGCATCAATATGCGCGGCGATCCGGCCTTGCGCGGCGGTGTCGATGACCGGCCCCACATCGGTCGCCAGATCCCATGGCGCGCCCATGCTCAGCGCGTCCATCGCGCCGGTCAGCATCTCCTGGAACGCGGGCGCGATGTCCTCCTGGACATAGAGGCAGCGCAGCGCGGAGCAGCGTTGGCCTGCGGATTGGAACGCGCTTTCGATCACGCTGCGCACGGCCTGTTCGGGCAATGCGGTGCTGTCCACGATCATGGCGTTGATGCCACCGGTTTCCGCAATGAGCGGCGTGCCGGGGGTTCCGTGCTCGGCCAAGGTCGCGCGGATGCGCAAAGCCGTGGCGGTGGAGCCGGTGAAGGCCACGCCGTCCGGGGCGGCTTGGGTCAGGGCGGCGCCCAACGCGCCATCGCCGGGCAAGAGTTGCAGTGCCGCGCGCGGCACACCGGCCTCATGCAGCATCGTGACGCCCAGATGCGCGATCAGCGGCGTCTGGTCCGCCGGTTTCGCCACCACCGCGTTGCCAGACGCCAGTGCTGCGGCCAACTGGCCGGTGAAGATTGCCAGCGGAAAGTTCCAGGGCGAGATGCAGAGGACGGTTCCAAGCGCGGGATGATCCGTCGCGGCGTTGGCATAATAGCGCAGGAAATCCACTGCCTCGCGCAGCTCGGCCACTGCATCGGGCAAGGTCTTGCCCGCCTCGCGGGCCAACAGTGCGAAAACCTCGCCAAACCGCGCCTCATAGAGGTCAGCCGCGCGCAAAAGCGTTGCGCGCCGCGCGGCGGCATTGGCCTGCCAGGGCTGTGCATCGGCAAACACGGTGCCCACTGCATCTGTCGGCGTGCAGGTGGCCGTGCCGACCATGTCCGAGGGATCGGCAGGATTTACGATGGTCTGCGCGGGGCCGGAACAGGGAGTGACAGTCAGAGGCGCGGCGGTCCAGCGGTGGCGGGCGAACGGCGCGCGCGCCTCCTCAATCCGCAACAGCGTCGGCAGGTGCGAGAGGTCAAAACCGGCCGAATTGACACGGCTAGGCAGAAACAGGGCTGGCCCATCGCGCAACGTTCCCTCCGGGCTGAGGGCGTCGAACGGATCGGCGGCAACGATGTCGGCGGGCACATCCTCATCCACGATCTGGTTCACAAAGCTGGAATTCGCGCCATTTTCCAGCAGCCGCCGCACGAGATACGCCAGCAGATCCTTGTGCGCGCCCACCGGCGCATAGATGCGGCAGCGTGTGCCATTCTCGCCCATCACGATGTCATGCAGCGCCTCGCCCATGCCGTGCAGACGCTGGAATTCAAACGCTTCGCCATCCGCCATGTGCAGGATGGCCGAGACCGTATGCGCGTTGTGCGTGGCAAATTGGGGATAGAGCCGGTCGGCATAGCCCAGCAACTTGCGCGCATTCGCGATATAGGAGATGTCGGTGGCGGCCTTTTGGGTGAACACCGGGAAACCCGCGACCCCTTCGACCTGTGCGCGCTTGATCTCCGTGTCCCAATAGGCGCCCTTGACCAGCCGGACCATCAGGCGGCGGTCATGACGCTGCGCCACGTCGTGCAAGGTGTCGATGACGGCCCCTGCGCGGGGGCCGTAGGCCTGCACCACCACTCCGAACCCGTCCCAACCCGCAAGCGCCGGATTGGACAGCACCGCCTCGATCACTTCAAGCGAGAGCGACAGGCGGTCCGCCTCTTCCGCATCGACATTCAGCCCCATGCCTGCGGATTTCGCGAGCAAGGCGAGCGCCGTGAGCCGCGGGACGAGGTCCACCATTACGCGCTCTGCCTGTGCGCGTTCATAGCGCGGGTGCAAGGCAGAGAGTTTCACGGAGATGCCGGGGTTTTCGCGGATGTCCTCGGCGGTGCACGCCGCGGCAATGGCTGAAATCGCTTCGGAATAGCTCAGGTGATAGCGGCGCGCATCCGCCTCGGTCAGCGCCGCTTCGCCAAGCATGTCATAGGAGTAGGTGTAGCCCTTGGCCTCCATCCCCGCCGCCCGCGCCATGGCGCGCCCGATGTCCTCCCCCAGCACAAATTGCCGCCCCATCTCTTTCATTGCGGCAGAAACAGCGGTGCGGATCACCGGTTCGCCCAGCCGTTTGATGGCCGATCGCAGATGGCCCACCGGTCCCTTGGGCGTCTCTTCGAGCACACGACCGGTCAGCATCAACGCCCATGTGGAGGCGTTCACCAGGCTCGAGGTCGAGCGGCCCAGATGCTTGCCCCAGTCCGACGGCGCAATCTTGTCCTCGATCAATGCGTCGATTGTATCGGCATCCGGAACCCGCAGCAGCGCCTCGGCCAGACACATCAGCGCGACACCCTCATCGGTGGAAAGACCGTATTCCGCCAGAAACACCTCCATCACGCCCGGCGCAGTGCCCGAGCGCAAGGTCTCGACCAGCTGTGTCGCGCGGGCGTGGATGTCGGCGCGGGCCGCGTCGGACAGGTCCGCAAGGGCGATCAAATCGCGCAGCGTGGTGTGTTGATCGGCATAGGTGCCCGCATCAATTTCGGTGGCGATGACAGAGGATGACAGGTTTGACATGAGCTCTTTCCAAATTCACTTTGACCAATATATCAGAGTGAACATGGCAAATTTCACTGAAGTGAGAGCAAATGGCAGATCAAAAGGGTAAATTTTCCCGTGAGGGAAGCGAAAAGGAAAAGGTTGCATTGGACCGTCTGGACAACGCGATTCTGGTTGCCCTGGCGCAGGATGCGCGGATCAGCATCACGGATCTCGCCGCCCGGATCGGTCTGTCGAAATCCCCGACCCAGGCCCGGCTGCGCCGTCTGGAAAAGCAGGGCGTGATCCGGGGTTACCGCGCGCTTTTGGACCCGATCTGTCTTGGACTGGATCACGTGGCCTTTGTGGAGGTGCGGTTGTCCGAGACGCGCGAGGCCGCGCTGTCCGCGTTCAACGCCGCCGTCCGCACCGTCCCGCAGATCGAGCAAGCCCATATGATCGCTGGCAATTTCGACTATCTCCTCAAGGTGCGCACGCGTGACATGACCGATTACCGGCACGTGCTGGGTGAGGTGATTTCGAACCTGCCACATGTCGCTGCGACCTCGACCTTTGTCGCGATGGAGGCCGTCAAAGAGGTCATGTTGCCCGATATCGGTGGCAAACCCTTGACCTGAGCCAAGCGCGCATCACAGTTGCCGTCATGCGTATTGCCATCATCCTCGCGCTTGTCGCCGGGCCCGTCTGGGCCGAGACCTGCCCACAGGCGCGCGACATTTCGGTCGAATTGTCCGCACTTTTCGAAGAGGCACGCACCGCCTCCGATCCCGCGTCGGGACAGGCCGTGTCGGGCAAGATGTGGGAACTGTGGCTTGATGCACCGGATGACGCGGCACAGGAAATTCTGGATCGCGGAATGGCGCAGCGGGCGAGCTTTGATTTCGTCGGTGCGCTGGAGAGTTTCGACACTTTGATCGCGTATTGCCCGGACTATGCCGAAGGGTACAATCAGCGCGCGTTCGTGCATTTTCTGTCATCGAACTACAGTGATGCGCTGATTGATCTGGACCGCGCGCTGACGCTGTCTCCGGATCATGTGGGTGCGCAATCCGGGCGGGCTTTGACCCTGATGAATCAGGGAAAAATCACGGCTGCGCGCACACAGATGCTGGCCGCCATCGACAATAACCCGTGGCTGTCCGAGCGTGCGTTGCTGGCAGATGGCGCACCGCTTGGCCCCGTGGGCGAAGAGCTTTAGCAAACAGACCTTGTTACGCGCGCGCCCATTGCCTTACATAGCGGGGCGGCGCGGGCGTGATGGAATGGTAGACATATCGGACTTAAAATCCGAAGGGCATATGCCCGTGTGGGTTCGAGTCCCACCGCCCGTACCAGCGCTTCCTCCATGTTCTTCCGACGGGTCTGCGGAAAAACAGGGGCGCGATTAATCACGAAGTAACACACGTTTTCTATCACCGGGACTGTCGCTGTGGCCGGAACCGGCTGGCGTCCGGTATGTCAACAAGGGTGTTATCATGAACGTAGTCTCCGGCATTCGCCGTCTTGCCAGGAAATCGAACAGTCTGCTTGTGAAGACAACGCTGATTGCTGCGTTGACATCGATTGTGGTTGTTGCGTCGATCATGGTGATGGACCTGAGGTTCAGCCGTGAACTGGTGCGGCAATCGGTGTCGGATCGGGCGGTCGATGTGACGGACCTGCTGGCGCTGCAGATGGGGGGATCCATCAAGTTCGGCAATGAACGGGCCATTGCGGACATCACCGGCGGCACCAAGGGCACGGCTGGGGAAGATGTGATTGGCGCCTGGGTCGTCAATGAAGGCGGCGTGGTTCTGTTCCAGTCAGATGGCGTGGAAATGTATCAGGACAGGCTGGATGCTCTTGCGGAAGAGGTGTTTGCGACCGGAGCACGTGCGTTGTCGGATGACGGGTTGATCGTGGCGTCGCCAGCCGTCTTTGGTGAAGGCAACGCGGTGGCGGGTGTTGTGGCCACTGTGTGGACAAGCGATGTCAAAGCGGCGTCCCTGATGGTCGGCAAGACAGAACAGCTGGTCATGGGACTTGTCATGATGTCTGTCGCACTGGCGCTGATGTCCTTGTTTTTGTGGTATGCGATGTCGCGCCCGCTGGGCGCGCTTGGGGACGCGATGCGGGAGGTGTCGGGGAAAAACTATGACGTTGATATCCCTTATGTAAAACGCTCTGACGAAGTTGGTCAGATGGCCGTCCAGCTGGAGGATTTTCGCGGCGCTTTGTCCAAGGCAAAACAGGCGCAGCGGGAGAATGCGTTCAAGAGTGCCGCGTTCGAAGGATCGTCTGCACCGATGATGGTGGTCGATGAGACTTTTGCGGTGAAATATGTGAACCCTGCGTGTGAGGCACTGCTCACGGAAATTTTGCCTCATGTTCAGGAAAGCTGGCCTGGATTGCCCGCGGACACATTTGTCGGTGCGCAGCTGGCACAACAGCGCGACGTCGCCCGTGCGGTGGGGACCGCGACCTGCGCAGCCGACCTGACGACCGCCTGCTCCATCACGGCCCAGCTTGGCGATCGGTACATCCGGATCAAGCTCAACCAGGCCTGTGATGCCAAGGGACGTGTCATTGGTGCAGTGGTCGAGTGGAGCGACCGGACGATCTCGCAACGCAATGCGGCATTGCTGGATGGCATGGATGCAACGCAAATGCGGGTGGAGTTTGACGCCGCAGGCAACGTGTCGGAGATGAATGACGTCGCAAACGTGAAACTCGGTGCACAGGCACAAAAAGGGTCGATCTTGCAAGTGCTTGCATCGGAACAGTCATCCGCACGCGCTGCCGCAGACATCGCGACGCAAGTGCGCGCAGGCGAGGCACTGCACGGCAAGTTTGATCTTAATGCAGCAGATGGAACGACACTCGTCGTCGAAGGGAATTTCATTTTTGTGAAATCCGCAGACGGGCAAATTGAACGCATCATTCTGATGGCGTCCGACGTCACCGAGGTAGAGGCGCGCATGCAAGCTGCAAGCGAGCTGCAGGCGCAGACTGCGGCGGATCAGAAACGGGTGGTGGATGCGCTTGGTTCGGGATTGCAGCAGCTGTCGTCTGGTGATTTGACCGTCGAAATCTGTGATCCGTTCCCCAGCGACTACGAAGCATTGCGGCAAGACTTCAATTCCGCGATTTCCGGCCTCAAGGACGCGGTGGCCGCAGTGATGCAAAACGTGGGCTCGATCCGGAATGAAACAAGCGAGATCACGAGCGCCGCTGACGACCTGTCACGTCGGACCGAAAAACAGGCAGCAACCCTGGAGGAAACTGCGGCAGCGCTTGACGAGTTGACCACTTCGGTGCGTTCGGCGGCAGAAGGTGCGGATGCGGCGAGCCAGATGTCTGCAGATGCACAGCTCAACGCCGAAGAAGGCGGAGAGGTCGCGCGCGAAGCGGTTATGGCCATGGACGGCATCAAAACCTCGTCCCACGAGATTTCCAAGATCACATCCGTGATTGACGATATCGCATTCCAGACAAATCTCTTGGCGTTGAATGCGGGCGTGGAGGCGGCGCGCGCAGGGGAGGCGGGGCGCGGATTTGCGGTTGTCGCAACGGAAGTACGAGCGCTGGCACAACGGTCATCCGAAGCTGCCCGAGAGATCAACACGCTGATTTCAACCTCGTCTGAACAAGTGCAACAGGGCGTTGAACTTGTTGATCGCACAGGCTCAGCGTTGGCTTCGATCGTGCATTCCGTTTCCGACATTTCGTCTCGGGTCGCGGAGATTGCGACATCCGCGCGTCAGCAGTCATCCGGTTTGAATGAAATCAACGTGGCCATGAACGAGTTGGACCACGTCACACAGCAAAATGCCGCGATGTTCGAGGAGACCACAGCGGCCAGCCACGCGCTGATGTCAGAAGCAGACGCGCTGAATGCCGCGGTTGAACGGTTCGACCTTGGCCATGGCGCAAGCGCTGCGCAGCCATCGGCGGCAGAAACCAGATCGCATGCTGCGGTTGCGCAATCTGTCGTGGGTACCGCGGCACTCAAGCTCGAAGAAGAGTTTGAGCCCGATACAACCGGCTGGGAAGAGTTCTGAAGACTGACCTACACCGGCAAGCACTCCGTAGGCGTCTACTCAGGCCATCATGCGACACGGTCACGTCGCGCGGAGGTACATTGTGCGATGGCTGGCCGCCGACACAGGGCTTAGTCTCGGGTGTGGCGCTGATCCGCTGGCTCAGCGTGTAACAAGGCGAACAGCTGAGCGGCCACAGGCTTTCGGTGCTGCCACATTTGCCCGGATGTGGAACACTTCACCTGCCACTCCGCCGGAGGCCCAAAGTCAACGCGAGCCTGCGAATTGAACTTCCCAAGCGGCGCGCGCCTCGTCCGTGATCTTATCAAACAGATTGTCGGGCACGGCAAACGCGTGACCGGCGTCCAAGCTCTGCAATGCGTCGGATGCGTTTTCGGGCCAAGACGTCTCCGAGATGTTGAGCGTTTCGCGCAAGGTCTCGGCCGTGTCGGGCAGGAACGGCGCTGAAAGCGTTGCGTAGAGCGCGATCAGGTTGAGGCCCACGCGGATCTGCATTGCGGCCTGCGCTTCGTTCTCCTTGATCGTGGACCAGGGTGCCGCAGTTTGCAGGTATTCGTTCCCCGCCACCCAGATGGCACGCAATTCCTGCGCTGATTTCCGCACATCCATGTTGTCCATGTGTTTCGTGTAGGCGGCGATACGGGTGTCGAGTTCGGCGATCAGAGCGGTTTCAGCGGCACCAAATTCCCCGCCGCTCGGAACCGTTTCCCCGAATTTCGAACGGCAGAACTTGGTCACACGGCTCACGAAATTGCCCAGAACGTCGGCGAGATCCTTGTTCACGCCCTGCTGAAAAAGCGTCCAAGTGAACTCGCTGTCGGAGGTTTCGGGGCAGTTCGACAGAAGCCACCAACGCCAATAATCCGCAGGCAAAAGCTCAAGCGCCTGGTCCATGAACACGCCGCGCCCCTGGCTCGTCGAGAACTGGCCACCGTCGTAGTTGAGATAGTTGAAGGACTTCAAATGGTCGACCATCTTCCACGGCTCCCCCGAGCCGAGAATGGTGGCTGGAAAGCTCAGCGTGTGGAAGGGCACGTTGTCCTTGCCCATGAACTGGGTATAGCGGACATCATCCGCCCCCTTGTCCGTCCGCCACCAGCGCTCCCAATCGGCGCCGCCCTGCGCGTCCGCCCATTCGCCCGCGCAGGCGATGTATTCGATGGGGGCGTCGAACCAGACATAGAAAACCTTGCCTTCCATCCCCGGCCAATCGGCGTCACCGCGCCGTACGGGGATGCCCCAATCCAGATCGCGTGTGATGCCGCGATCCTGCAACCCGTCACCGTCATGCAGCCATTTCTTGGCAATGGATGTGGTCAGCACCGGCCAGTCCGTTTTGGTGTCGATCCAGGCGTCGAGGTCATCCTTGAGCGCGGATTGGCGAAGGTACAGGTGCTTGGTTTCGCGCACCTCAAGGTCGGTGGAACCTGAAATGGCAGACCGCGGGTCGATCAGGTCGGTCGGATCCAGCTGCTTGGTGCAGTTTTCGCACTGATCGCCACGTGCACGGTCATAGCCGCAGTTTGGGCACGTCCCCTCGATGTAGCGGTCTGGCAGGAACCGCCCGTCGGCATGGGAATAGACCTGACGTTCCGACACTTCGCGGATCAGGTCGGCCTCTGCCAAACGCCCGGCAAAATGCTGCGTCAGCGCATGGTTCTGTGGCGAAGACGAGCGGCCAAAATGGTCAAAGGACAACCGAAAGCCACGGGCCAGGTCGGCCTGCACCGCATGCATTTCGGCGCAATACTCCGCGACCGGTTTGCCCGCCTTTGCCGCAGCCAG
The DNA here is from genome assembly GCF_047777875.1 of Tateyamaria rhodophyticola. Classification (GTDB taxonomy): domain Bacteria; phylum Pseudomonadota; class Alphaproteobacteria; order Rhodobacterales; family Rhodobacteraceae; genus Tateyamaria. The sequence continues at coordinate 2,898,041 of NZ_CP180519.1, forward strand.
TTCCGCAGGCGTGCCGTGTTCGTCGGTCGCACACAGGAACAAAACCTCATTGCCACGGGCCCGTTGAAAGCGGGCATAGAGATCGGCAGGCAGCTGACTGCCCACGAGATTGCCGAGATGTTTGATGCCATTGATATAGGGAATGGCGGAGGTGATCAGGTGGCGCTGCATGGTGTGGTCCCGTTCGGATTTGGGTTCATCTAGCAGCGTGCGCGGTGCGGGGAAAGGTCCCTCAGTCACGCTCGCGGGTGCGACCGGTCAGACGGCCGATCAGGAACGACGTGCGCGGCGCATAGACATAGCGTGTGCGCTTGTCCGGTGTGGCGCGGGCGCGCATGCGGGCAAGACCAAACAGGATCAGTCCCCCATGGCCCACGGCGATCATCGCGAAAAGCGCAGGCGGCCCGTAGGCATCGATCAGTGCCGAGGCCGTAAAGGGGGCAGCGATGGCACCGAGCGCAAAGTAGAACATGAGTGCCGCCGACAGTTCGACGCGTTCCGAACTGTCGGCAAAGTCATGGGCGTGGGCCGCCGCGACAGAGTAAATCGGAAAGGTCGTCAGGCCAAAGAACCCGGCCGAGATCATGATCCCGGTTGTGCCGAGGCCCGCCGCGCCGACGGTTACGGCGCAGCTGAGCATGGCGGCAGCCGACAGCCAGATCAGCACCCAGCGGCGGTCGATCTTGTCCGCGAGCCACCCGACAGGATACTGCGCAATGGCGCCGCCGAACACGAATGCGGCCATGAACCAGGCAATCTGGCCGGTGCTCAGACCGACCTCCTGACCATAGACCGGACCGACCATGCGAAAGGAGGCGGAGGAGAGTGCTGCGACCACCACACCTGCCGCCGCGAGAGGCGAGCGTGTTGCCGCGAGGCGCGGGCGCAGGCGTGGCGCGCTTGGCGTTTCGGGCTGGCGCACGGTGGTGAGGGTCAGGGGCAGAAGGGCGGCGCAGCAGATGATGGCCAGCAGGTTGTAGCTGACATAACTGGCCGGTTCGAGCACGCCGATAAAAAGCTGTGCCACGAGGGACGCGCCCATGTCCACAACGCGGTAGACCCCCATGGTGCGCCCGCGTGTCTCATTGGTGACCTTGGCCTGCAACCACGCCTCGATCACGGTGTAGCACCCGGCAACGCACAACCCGGACGCCACCCGCATCACCGCCCAAGCATAGGCATCGACGATCAGCATATGCGCCAGAAGGCCAATGGCACCTGCGGCGGTGAAGGCGGCGAAGGCGCGCGAATGTCCGACGCTGCCCATCAGGCGCGGGGCCCACCAGCATCCGATGAAAAAGCCCAGGAAATGCGCCGAGCCGAGGATGCCGATTTCCTGCCGCGAAAAGTCGAGCGCGAGGCCCGAGAGCGCATCGAGCGGACCGAGCGCGCCCGAACTGAGCTGCATCAGGACGACGGACAAAAACAGGGCGGCAAAGGAGATCAGCAGGCGCATGGTACGCGCGACACTGCGCCTTTTGTGCTGGGGTGCCTAGTGGATAGTCGACGGGTCCGCGTCGTTTTTGGAACCTGTGCGGGGATCAGGCGACGATTATGTCGGCCTGAATGTCGATGCCGACGCTGTTTTCCACGATGTCCGCATATCCGGTTGCGCCGAAATCGCTGCGGTTGATCCGTCCGCGCATCCGCACGTCGAGCGCGCTGAGGTCGCCCGCGTCGCTGCCGCGTTTGCGAAAGAGGTCGGCGGCAAACCGGACCGGCCGTGTGACGCCGCGCAAGGTGAGGTTGCCATCAATGGTGGCCCCGTCCGACAGCCGCCCACCGGGCCCCAACGTCACGCGGGTGGAGGTAAAGCGGGCCTGCGGGAACCCTTGGGCATCGAGGACGGACTTGGACTTGAGCGCTTCGGTGGCAAAGATCAGGCCGGTGCGTGCCCGGCGGATGTCGGCGGTGACATCTGCGGTCGAGGCGGCGAGGTTTGTGGGGTCAATCGACAGGGCGGCCCGTCCCACGGGCACCGTGCCTTTGACCTGTCCGCCGTTCAGCGTGAACAGGTACGTGATGGTCGCCCCGCCCGGGCCAAGGCGATAGGGCGTGGGGGCGGCGAGTGTCGGTTGGGCCAGAGCGGCAAGGCCAAGGGCGAGGACGTGGCGGCGGTGCATGGCGAGATCCTTTTGGTGTCGCGTGTGTAAAGAGGTAACACGGCAACGCCGGATTTAGTCGGTCCACACCAAAGGGTGATGTCATGCGAGCGCAAGCGATCCGATGATGCGCGGCAACGGCTGACCCGGAACGCGCGCCACCTGCCAGCGCTGTTCGGGGGCCATGCGCGCGCGCAGGCGCGTCATTTGCCAGGCGCCGGGGCGGGTGCGGTGATCCGGGGCAAGGTGCCAACGGCTTTCCACGCCCTGCGCGCCGCCCATGCCGGGGGTGAGCAGCAGACCCAGCGGGGCGGGACCGCCAGCCTTGCCACCGGCCTCGGCGGCGAGGTGCATGCGCCGGACGGGTGTCAGCGCGGGCAGGCCGGGCAGATCCGCCACCGCCAGCCCCACCGCGCCCGAGCGCAGCGTTTCTTCCATGCTCCACAGCACGTCTTCGGCCCGTTTGGGGTGCACAAAGAGCAGCCGCGCGGGATCGACAAAAGGCATGATCCCGCAAGGGTTCAGCCGGTCGCTGCTCCACTCCGGGGCAATCCAGAGGATCGGCCCGCGCGTCTGTGCCGCGATCCAGAGGGCCATGCGATGCCGCGCAGGCCCGCACAGCTCATGCACCCGCCCGCGGGCCAGCCCGTGGCCCGCCCCGTGCCGCTCCGCCTCCGGCAGGAGCGGCAGACAGGCGGTGGCCGGTGCGGTGCGCGCGGTTTGAAGGGCAGCAGGGATGGACATGGGGTAAACGTAGCGTGTTCTTATTTTGTTCTCAATGGGCGATATGTGAAAAAATGGGGGCATTCCCTTGCAGGTCACGCATGCCTTGCTAGGGTCCGCGGAACGGCCAGAGGAAAGGGAACCATCATGCAGCGACGTCAGCTTGGGCGGACCGGGATCGAGGTGTCCGCCTTGTGCCTCGGCTCCATGACCTGGGGCACGCAGAACACGGCCGAAGAGGGGCATGCACAGATCGAACGGGCGCTGGATGCGGGTGTGGATTTCGTCGACACGGCAGAAATGTATCCCGTGAACCCCGTCAGTGCCGAGACCATCGGCCGGACAGAGCGGATCATCGGGCTGTGGTTCGAGCGGGTCGGGCGGCGTGACAACGTGGTGCTGGCTACGAAACATTCGGGCGCGGGGCTGGCGCATGTGCGCGATGGCGCGCCCATCACCGCGGAGACGATCCCCATCGCCATCGAAGGCTCGCTGCGGCGGCTGAAGACCGACTATATCGACCTCTATCAGTTCCACTGGCCCAATCGGGGCAGCTACATGTTCCGCCAGAACTGGACCTATGATCCGTCGGGCAATGATCGGGCGGCGGTGATCCAGAATATGGAAGACTGCCTTGGCGCATTGCAGCGTGAGGTGGAACGGGGCACGATCCGGGCCTTTGGCCTGTCGAACGAGAGCGCGTGGGGGACGGCGCAGTGGTTGGCGGCGGCCGAACGCACGGGCGGGCCGCGCGTCGCCTCGGTGCAGAACGAATATTCGCTGCTCTGCCGTCTCTACGATACGGACATGGCGGAGGTCAGCGTGCTGGAGGATGTGGGGCTTTTGTCCTTTTCGCCTTTGGCTGCGGGGTTTCTGACGGGCAAGTATCAGGAGGGTGCGGTGCCCGATGGCTCGCGCATGTCGCTGAGCCCGGAGATGGGCGGGCGGAAGTCCGACCGGGTGTTTGACGCGGTGGATGCGTATCTTGACATCGCGGGGCGCCACGGTCTGGACCCGTCGCAGATGGCGTTGGCATGGTGTCTGACCCGTCCGTTCATGTGTTCTGTCATCTTTGGTGCGACGGATATGGCGCAGCTGGAGCTGGCGCTGGCCGCGGCGGAGGTGACGTTGAGCGACGCGGTGATGGCCGAGATCGACGCGGCCCACCGCGCGCACCCGATGCCCTATTGAGCCGCTGGCGCGGCGCGCGATCTGGCCGGTGGCCCCCATCCTGTCCTTCCCCTCGGGGGAAGGGAGCGTGAGGGTTGGCCGACCCCGTCATGCGGACGTCGGTGTGTATGGTGGCCCGACCCTCCGGGGGGAGTTTTCCTGGCGAGATGAAGGGGAGGGCGCGTTTGCGTCATGCCGTTTCGTTTTCTGGCGGGCTGGCGCGGGTGCGATTTGCGATGCGTTTGGCAGATAGAGGGAGAAGACCATGCCGCTGACCATGAACCGTGAGGTTTTCATCACCTGTGCCGTGACGGGATCGGGTGGCACACAGGATCGTAGCCCGCATGTGCCGCGGTCGCCGGCGCAGATTGCAGACAGTGCGATTGCGGCAGCCAAGGCCGGGGCGGCGGTGGTGCATTGCCATGTGCGGGATCCAGACACCGGAGCGCCGAGCCGGGATCTGGGTCTTTACCGGGACGTGACGGACCGTATTCGGGATGCCGCGGTGGATGTGGTGCTGAACCTGACCGCGGGTATGGGCGGGGACATGGTGTTTGGCGGGGCGGAGACGCCGCTGCCGCTGGTTGCGGGGACGGACATGGTGGGCGCGTCCGAGCGTGTTGCGCATATTGCCGCGTGCCTGCCCGAGATCTGCACGCTTGATTGCGGCACGATGAATTTCGCCGAGGCCGATTATGTGATGACCAACACGCCGGGCATGTTGCAGGCCATGGGCGGGATGATGACCGCGCTGGGCGTAAAGCCGGAAATAGAGGCCTTTGACACCGGCCATCTTTGGTATGCAAAACAACTGGTTAAGGACGGCATTCTGGACACCCCCGCGCTGGTACAGCTGTGTATGGGCGTGCCGTGGGGGGCGCCGGATGACCTCAATACGTTCATGGCCATGGTGAACAACGTCCCCGACGACTGGACCTTTTCCGCCTTTGGACTGGGGCGCAATCAGATGGCCTATGTTGCGGCCTCCGTGCTTGCGGGGGGCAATGTGCGCGTCGGGCTGGAGGACAATCTGTGGCTGGAAAAAGGTGTGCTGGCCGAGAACTGGCAACTGGTTGAGCGGGCGGTCACCATCATCGAGAATATGGGCGCGCGGGTCATTGGACCGGCGGAGGTGCGTGAGAAACTGGGGCTGGTGAAGAGGGCCCTCAAAGCGTGATTTCGGCCATGCACCGCGCGTACACAGAATGTGCACAGGCTGTGCACCGGTTTGGCATCTGCGCGGTTCTGATCCTTGCAGGATGTGGTGCCGACGCACCGGTGTCTGGCGACGTCACGATCCCCGTTCGCAACCCAACCGCGCCGATTGGCGTCACAAGCCGGTATGACGACGCGCGGTTTGCCGGGCTGTGGCATGTGCGCGGGGCCTATCCGCGGGACGCGGATCTGGTCACCGTGGAGCGGGTGCCGGAGGGGCCGGCCTGGGCCTTTGTCATGCGCGCCTGCGACGCGCAGGGAGCGTGCCAGAGCCTGCGCACCACGTGGCCTGCGCGCGGCGATCAGCCGGGGGCGGACGTCGTTGCGGACCCCGCGGGCGGACCGGTGCGCCGGCCCGTGGTCGTCTGGGTCGATGAGGGGTTTCGCACGGCGGCGGTGGGCGATGCGGAGGGCCGCTTTGCCTGGGTGCTGGACCGCGCGCCGCAGGGCGGGGCGGACCGGATCAGGGCCGCGCGTCAGGTGCTGGAATTTTCCGGTTTCGATTTGCGCGACATGCAGATGAGGCCAGGGTGACCCCGTTGTTGATTCCGGGGGCTGTCGTGGCGTTTGCGGAGGTCCTGTTGAGGGACTGGCCGAGGTGGCATGCGGCGGTGATCGCGACGGCGATCCGTGCGGATGAAACGAGGGGGACGGCGCTGGTTCATGTCGGCAGTGCGGCGGTGCCTCGGCGGTTGGTCCTGCCGGGTGGAACAGTCTGAGGAACGGGGAGAGGTGCGATGACACGAGTGGCGGCAATCATTGGAGGCGGGGTGATCGGGGGCGGCTGGGCCGCGCGGTTCCTTCTGAACGGGTGGGACGTACGGGTGTTTGACCCGAGCCCCGATGCGCAGGCGACACTCGGGCCCGTTCTGGATCAGGCGCGGCGCGCCTTGCCGGGGCTGACGGATGTGGCGCTGCCGCCTGAGGGGCGGCTGAGCTTTCACAGCGACCTGGCCGAGGCGGTGACGGGTGCGGCATGGGTGCAGGAGAGCGTTCCGGAGCGGCTGGAGATCAAACACAGTGTACTGGCCGAGGTGCAGGCGGCCTGTCCAAGGGATGCGGTCATCGGGTCGTCGACATCCGGGTTCAAGCCGAGCGAGTTGCAGCAAGGTGCGGCGCGGCCCGGGCAGATCATGGTCTGCCACCCGTTCAACCCGGTGTACCTGATGCCGCTGGTCGAGGTCGTGCCGTCGCCCGGCACGGACGCGGGCCTTGTGACGCAGGCCAAGGCGACACTGACGGAGCTGGGCATGTTCCCGTTGCATGTGCGCAAGGAAATCGACGCGCATATCGCGGACCGGTTCCTCGAGGCGGTGTGGCGCGAGGCGCTGTGGCTGGTCAAGGACGGGGTCGCCACCACCGAAGAGATCGACGAGGCGATCCGCATGGGCTTTGGCATTCGCTGGGCGCAGATGGGTCTGTTTGACACGTACCGGACCGCCGGGGGTGCCGCGGGCATGCGCCATTTCATGGCGCAGTTCGGGCCCGCGTTGCAGTGGCCGTGGACCAAGCTGATGGATGTGCCGGAGTTCACGGACGACCTTGTGGACCTGATCGCCGGTCAGTCGGACGCACAGTCGGGCCATATGACCATCCCCGAGATGCTGCAGGCGCGCGACGACAACCTTGTGGGGTTGATGCGCGCGCTGAAGGCGAATGATTTTGGGGCAGGGGCCGTGCTGAACGCGCATGATGCGCAATTGGCGGCGGGCTCGGATCTTGAGACGCTCGGGGACGTGTCGCGTCCCGTTCTGACCGGCGCGCGGACCGTGCCGCTCGATTGGACCGACTACAACGGGCACATGAACGAAGCGCGCTATTTGCAGGCGTTTGGTGATGCGACGGACCGGTTCATGGCGCTGATTGGGTGCGATGCGGCGTATATCGCGACGGGCGGCAGTTATTTCACTGCCGAGACGCATTTGCGGCACCTCGATGAGGCGCATGCGGGGACACGGATCGAAATCCGGACACAGGTTCTGGAGGGTGCGGGCAAGAAGATGCACCTGTGGCACGAGATGCGCGCGGGCGACCGGTTGCTGGCCACGGCGGAGCATTTCCTGCTGCATGTGAGCCTTGAGACACGCAGGCCGAGCGCGCCGTCGCAGGCGATCATGGAGACGTTGGCGCGGGTGGCGTCGGCCCATGCCGCGTTGCCGTGGCCCGAAGGCGCAGGCCGTGCGGTGGGGCAGCGACCCTAGGATCGGGCAGCGCTGGTGGGGTGGGTTTTTGGATTGGGTGGGTGCAGGTGCGCGGGAAAGTGGTTATATTTCAATAGCCTGAGCTACCGTCGAGGTGGAAGCCCGTCCCGCCGTTGGCGCCAAACCCTCTCTGCGGTTCTGGCGGTTTGATGGGCCTTATCCCTAGCGGATCAGGCTGCGCAGGCTGGCGAAATGGTCAGACATGTCGCGCGCGGTATAGGATGCCTCGCGCACCAGCCGGTCGAAATGCGTGGTCAACGTTTCGATGCGTTCGCGGTCCCGGAACGCGAGGTAGTGGCCGCCCGAATAGAGCACGGCAAGCAGCGGCCCGAACACTGTCACCGGCGCAGAGTAGAGCCGCCGCGCATCAAACAGTGTGAGGCGCAGGCGGGGATAGAGTTGATCTGTCAGGGTTTGCAGGTGTTCCAGCTGCGCGGTGCGTATGTCGCGCGGCAGGTCGCCGTAATAGCCGGTGCCGCGTGCAAAGCTGTCGACTTCGTAGATCGGCATGGCGATTTCGTAGTCCGACAGCGACGCGCGCATCCAGTTGAGCCGGTCGCGCGAGGCGTTGATGGCTTGCGTCGCGGTCCGGCCCAGATGAGGCCCGTATTCCCAGGCGAGCATGTCTTCGGTCTTGAGCATGTCGGGCAGGCCTGCGGGGACGTGTCGGATCTTGTAGCCCGCAGCCTCGCGGTGCCAAGCAAAGATCCGTTCGTCGATCAGCGCGCGGGGCGCCTCGGTCAGGGTCATGGCGGCGGCGGTGAGGGCCGAGGCGCTTTCGGGACGGTCGGACAGGCCCATGAGCCAATCGGCAGAGACGCCAAGCGCCTGCGCACAGGCCCCCACCACATGCGCGCCGGGCAGGCGCGCGCCCTGATCGCTCAGCGCTTGGCTGAGCGTGGAACGGTCGGTGCCGATGCGGCGCGCCAGCGCGCTCTGGCTGACGGATTGATCGGCCATGGCGCGGGCGAGGCGGGTGCGAAAGCGGTCGGCGCGGGTACGTTTGTCGAGAATATCACTCATACGGTGATAAATATCACCGATTGCCGTATTTGTTAACGAGATTCCATCTGCGAGCTCAGGCGTCGTCTGGCTAGGGTCAGCGTGTTCACACCCTTGATGAGAAAGACCCGGATGCCGCCCCGCGCAAAGACCCGCCATTTGCCCAAATCCCTGCCATACAGTATCGAATGGTGGACGGTTGGCCTGTTTCTCCTGTGTTTCGGCGCGTTGGTGGTCGGTCTCTGGGCGCTTGCGGCGATGCCGGTTGCGGCGACATGTGTGGTGGTGCTGGCGCTGGTTCTGCATGCGTCGCTGAGCCACGAGGTGCTGCATGGCCATCCGTTCCCGTCGCGCGGTGTGAACGAGGCGCTGGTGATCGTGAACCCCGGCCTGCTGATCCCGTATATCCGGTTCCGCGACACCCATCTGGCGCACCATCAGGATGCAAACCTGACCGATCCCTATGACGACCCGGAAACCAACTATCTCGACCCGGTGGTGTGGGACGCGATGCGGCCCTGGCACCGGCGGGTCATGGCGTGGAACAACACGCTGCTGGGGCGCATGGCCGTGGGGCCGGTGGTGGCGCAGATGACATTCATGGCCGGAGATTGGCGCGCGATGCGCGCAGGCGACCGGCAGGTGATGCTGGGCTGGGCCGCGCATGTGCCGGGGGTGGCCCTGGTGCTGGGCATCGTACACGCGTCGCCCATGGCGCTCTGGCACTTTGCATTGTGCTGCTATCTGGCGGTGTCGATCCTCAAGATCCGCACGTTTCTGGAGCATCAGGCACATGAACGGGCGCGGGGCCGTACCGTCATTGTCGAGGACCGCGGCCCGCTGGCATTTTTGTTTCTGAACAACAACTTCCACGTTGTGCACCACATGCATCCACGGGTGCCGTGGTACCAGCTGCCGGCACTCTACCGGGCGCACAAGGCGCGCTATCTGGGCTGCAACGAAGGCTACCGCTATGGCTCATATGCAGAGGTGTTTGCCCGCTATGCGGTCCGGGCCAAGGACCCGGTCGCGCATCCGCTCTGGTCCTCGGACGGGCGATAGCCGATAGAGGGGCATGACCCTCTGGATCCCGATCACGCTGGCGGCGGCGCTGTTTCAAACGGCGCGCTTCATGCTGCAACGGCAGCTGTCGCTGGGCACGCTGAGTGCGGCGGGCGCGACGCTGGCGCGGTTCCTCTACTCCGCACCGCTGGTGGCCGTGGGGATCACGGCATATCTGACGCTCACCGCGCAGGCGCTGCCGGACATTCCGGCGCGGTTCTGGCTTTATGGTGCGGCGGGCGGGCTGGCGCAAATCCTCGCGACGGTGGCGGTTGTGATGCTGTTCAAGGCGCGCAATTTCGCCGTCGGCATCACGTTCAAGAAAACCGAAGTGATGCAGGCCGTTCTGGTCGGTTGGGTTGTCCTTGGCGATACGGTGTCGGGGTGGGGCTTTGCCGCGATTGCACTTGGGTTGATCGGCGTCCTGCTGCTGTCCGCGCCGCCGGAGATCGCGCGGTTCGGGTGGCGCGACATGGTCAACCGGGCGGCGGGGCTGGGCCTTGCCTCCGGTCTCCTGTTTGCCATTTCAGGCGTCAGCTATCGCGGCGCGTCACTGAGCCTTGAGATGGCGGACCCGTTTGCACGGGCGGGTGTGACATTGGCCGCGGTGACGGCGATGCAGACGGTGGCGATGATCCTGTGGCTGCGCTGGCGCGAGCCGGGGCAGGTGCGTGCGGTCTGGGACGCGCGGCGCGTGGCCCTCTGGGTTGGGCTCATGTCGATGGCGGGGTCGTTCTGCTGGTTCACGGCGTTCACGTTGCAGAACGCGGCTTATGTGAACGCGGTGGGGCAGGCGGAATTGATCTTTAGCGCGCTTGTGTCGGTTTTGATCTTTCGCGAGGCGGTGAGCGCGCGGGAATGGGCGGGCATGGCGATCCTGCTGGCCTCCATCCTGTCGCTGGTGCTGGTGATCTAGTCCGTCATCGGATGGCCGCGCAGGCGCAGAAACAGGCTTTCTTCGTCATCGTTCTTGAAAAACGGCACCGATGTGGGCGCGGGGGCGCCCATCAGTTGCGACTGCACCTCGCTCAGCACAACTTCGGTGATGAACGGCATGTCGAACTGGCGCGCCTCTGCCAGCGGCACCCATTGGAGGTGCGACAGCTCATCCGAGGCGGCGGAGAAATCGTCGGGATCGCTGGCCAATGCGGCGGCCTGCACCACAAAGAACCGCGCGTCAAAGCGGCGCGGACGGCCCGGTGGGGTCAGCGCGCGAAAGGCAAAGCGCAAGGCGGCGGCGTGTGGGACGTGACCGGAGGCGGCAAAACCCTGCCAGTCCGCAGGCGCATCGGCCCATGTGCCGGGCACGCCGAGGATTTGCCCGGTCTCTTCGTAAAGCTCGCGAATGGCGGCGGCGGCGAGGGCGGGTCCGCGCCCTGCCGCGCTGTCTTCATCGAGGCGCGCCATACAGGTGCCCGACAGCGCTGTGCCCAAGGGTATGTCGCCGTCGCCCGCATCCACAGCGCCACCGGGAAAGACGAATTTGTTTGGCATGAACGCTGCCTTGGCCCCGCGCTGTCCCATCAGGATGCGCGGGTTCGTGTCCTCGTCCCGTGTGACAATGACGGTCGCGGCATCGCGTACTTGGGTTTTGTCGATTGTCATGCCTTTGCCCCGCGTCCGTCAGCCGTGCGGGCCAAAGCCCCCCATGCCGCGGGCCCATTGGAACCCGACGATCCCGCCCTTCAGTCTGGGCAAAAGGTAAAGCGACAGGCCCACGCAGCCAACCGCAAATATGGTGAACAGCACCAAGGGCTCGGGCCGCCATGTCACAAACACCACATGCAAAAGCGGCGCCATCAGGTGACCCACCAGCAAAATGGTCAAATAGGCGGGCCCGTCATCGGCCCGGTGGTGCGAATAGTCGAGCTTGCAGACCGGGCAGCCGCTCGCAATCTTGAGATATCCCTTGAGCAGGCGCCCCTGTCCGCAGCGGGGGCATTTGCCGCGCCAGCCGCGCCGCAGGGCAGGCCAGCGGGGCCGGGCCTCTGCCTCGACGGGGTCAGTGTCGCGCTGTGTGATGTTTTCGTGTCGCATGTTGGCGCCTGATCATTCAGTCGCCTCAACATGGGCGCTGCGTGCGCAAAGCGGAATGGCGCAAACTGTCCTTGCGTCCCGATGTCGCGCAAAACGGGGCGCAAAAGTTTTTTCGACGGAAAAGGCGCGGGGGGCCGTTTGATGGTCATGCGGCGCAGAACAGAGCAGGTGCCGCGACAAAAACGGAGTATCACACGATGAAACGGACTGCCTTTATTCTTGCTGTGGCGCTTGCCGCCACCGGGGCCACCACATTTGGCGCGATGGCGCGCGGGCAAGGGCCGGATTTTGCCACGCTCGATACGGATGGCAATGGTGAGCTGACCCGCGAAGAGCTGCAGGCGCGGGGGGCCGCGCGGTTCCAGGAGGCCGATACCAATGGTGACGGGCTTCTGAGCCAGGCCGAGTTGGAAGCGCAGGGGTCCGAACGGGCCCAAAAGCGCGCCGCGCGCATGATCGAGCGCATGGACAGCAATGGCGACGGGCAACTGTCGTCCGAGGAACTCACGGAGCGTCGCAATGCCGGACGGATGTTTGACCGGATCGACAGCGACGACAGCGGGACGATCACGCAGGCTGAATTTGACGCGGCGCGCGACAAGATGCGCAAACACCGCGGCAAAGACACCGGCGGCGAGTGACGCCCGCGCGCCCTCGCCCTTGTGAAGCAGGGCGGGGGCGCGTTAGCTGATCCGTGACGATGAATATGCCGCTGGATGCACAAGAGACGGATGGCCCGGACGAGGCTGCTTTGCTGGCGCGCTATGCGCGCGGTGATGCGGCGGCGGCGCGGGCGCTGACCACACGGCTCACGCCGCGTGCCTTTGGCCAGGCGTTTCGCATGCTGGGCGACCGGGCAGAGGCCGAGGACGTGGCACAGGAGGCCATGATGCGCCTGTGGAAGATAGCACCCGACTGGCGCACGGGCGAGGCAAAGGTGACGACTTGGCTTTACCGGGTGGTGGCGAACCTGTGCACGGATCGGTTGCGGCGCAGGCCCAGGGGGCCTGTTGCGCTGGACGAAGTGGCGGAGCCTGCGGACCCTGCACCGGGGGCCGAGGCAGGGATGCTGGCGCAGGCGCGCCAGGACGCATTGGCGCGGGCGCTGGCGGATTTGCCGGAACGCCAGCGCCTTGCGGTGATGCTGCGCCATTTCGAGGGGGCCACGAACCCGGAAATCGCGGAACGGCTTGGCGTGAGCGTCGAGGCGGTGGAAAGTCTGACCGCGCGGGGCAAACGCGCGCTGGCGGCAGCGCTCAAGGGGCAGGCCTCTGCCCTTGGCTATGAAGGATGACGCAGAGATGACGGATCGCAAGGACGACTGGATTGACACCCTGTTGCAGGATGTGGGGGACACGCCCGCACCCGAGGTGTCCAATGATCTTTTGATGCGCGTGCGTGCCGATGCCGAAGCCGCGATGCCCGCATCCGGTGGCGCTCCTGCGCGCGAACCGGTGCTGCAGCACCTGTTGCGGGGCCTTGGTGGCTGGGGGTCTCTGGGTGGGCTGGTTGCCGCAACCGCCGTCGGCTTTGCGGTTGGGCTGGGGGCGCTGGACGGGGCCGTGTTGGACGCCTACTGGCTTGATCCATATGGAATTTATTACGATGACAGCCTCGGGCTGAGTGCCAATGGCTGGGATCTGGAGGAGGGGTGACGATGTCGGACACCGGTACACGGGCGCGCAGCCCGCTTTGGGTCAAGCTGTTGCTGGCCGTGTCTTTGGGCATCAACCTGTGCATTGCGGGGTTGGTGGCGGGGTTCCTGCTGCGCGGTCCGGGTGTGATGCGCGGCGATGGCCCCGGGCTCAGCTATGCGATGCCCTATATCATCGCGCTAGAGCGCGCCGACCGGCGCGCGGTGCTGGGCACGGTGCGCGGCAACCCCGATCTGCCGGATCGCCGTATGCGGCGGGCGCAATTCGACGATATGCTGGCCGCCTTGCGCAGTGACCCGCTGGATCAGGATGCGGTCCGGGCTGTGCTGGCGCGTCAGGCGAGGGGCGTGTCGCAGGTGCAGGCCGTCGCACAAGCCGCATGGCTCGACCGTCTGGCCCAGATGAGCGCCACCGAACGGGCCGCCTATGCGGATGCGGTCGAAGAGGTGCTGAAAAAGGGACCGAAGCGCGGCGGTCCCAAAAAGCCCAAAGACTAGGTTCAGGCGGCGCTTTGGCTCAGCGTGACGCGGTTGCGCCCCTCTGCCTTTGCGTCATAAAGCGCCCGGTCCGCGCGGTCCAACAGCGTCTCTGCCGTGAGCGGTGCGCCCGCAGCCAGATCGCCCCGCCGCACCCCGTCATAGACGATCAGGCCGATGGAGATGGTGGCGGTGATCGGATCGTCCCGTCCGGGGATGGTCACCGGCACGTCCCCGACCTTGCGACAGAGCCGCGTTGCGGCCTTTTGCGCGTTCTCAAGGTCCACACCCGGCAGCACCATCAGGAATTCCTCTCCACCGATCCGCGCCACGAGGTCCACGGCGCGCAGGTTGCTGCGCAACCGCTTGGCCACGTCGATCAGGACAGCATCGCCCGCGGCGTGGCCATAGCGGTCGTTGACCTGTTTGAAGTGGTCCAGATCGGCGATCATCAGGGCAAAGGGCTTGCCCGTCCGCTGCGCCCGCTCTGCAATGCGTTTGACATGCGGCATGGCATAGCGGCGGTTGTTCAGCCCGGTAAGCGGGTCGATCACCGATGCCTCGATCCCGTTGCGCACCGTTGCGCGCAGCGCGTCCGTCATCAGCTTGCGCGACAACAGCGCCCGCAACCGGATGGCGATTTCATCGAGGGTTGCGCCAAAGGGAGCAAGGTCATTGGCGCCCATGTCCAGCATCTGCGCCGCCAGCGGCGCAGGTTCTTCCGTCTGGGCGATCATGATGACGCTGTGGCGGGTGGCCGCGTGGCTGCGCAGGGATGCCAGAAGACCGAGTGTTTCGTGATCCCCGCCGGGCCGCGTGACCAGCACAAAGGCATCCGGCGTGCCGCCGTCGGCGTCATCATTCACCGCCTCCACAGGCAGGCACAGTGACACGCGCCCCTGCAAGAGCGGTGTCATCTGTGTGCACCAGTCCTGTGCCTGCGCGGGCCGCGTGGTGACGACGCGCACACGCGGCGCGGGTCCAAACGCGGCGCTGTGTTCGGCAAATCCAAGGGCGCGCGACGTGCCCTCGCGCAATTGCCATTCACTTGCGGACGCATAGCTGCGCAAGAGGCTGCGCGCGCGCGCCAGCAACAACGCGTTGTCCACGGGCCGCGACAGGACATCATCATACCCGGCGGTCAGCAGGCGCACCCGCTCATCGCTGCCCGTCGCGGTGCCAAGCGCGATCACCGGAACCTTGCCCAACAGGCCCGCCTTGCGCAGGCGCGCCAGAAACCGCGTGGGGGTGCCATCGGGAAGGCTGGTGGAACACAGGATCAGATCAGGATGCGCCTTGCCCATCTGCTGCATCGCATCGGCGATACTCGTGGCTTGGAGAACCTCGTACTGGCTGGCAGCCAATTTGACCCGCAACACGATACGATGTGTGGCGATGGGATCAACGACGAGGACCTTACCGTGCATGGATCATTCCAATTTTTCAAAAACTGTGTGTTATCCCTCTTCGACCGATTAAGTTAACAAAGCGTTTCGAAGGACGCTGCCGAGGAGACAAGCTGTGCCGTTATCGCGAGAATCCGCCGAAGTCGTCGGCCTGAAAGCGCTCACCTGGCTGTCGTCACAGGAAGATGTGTTGACAGTGTTCATGGGCTCCACCGGTGCGGCGTCCGATGATCTGCGCAACGGGGCGCGGGATCCTGCGTTTCTGGGCGCGGTACTGGACTTTATCCTGATGGATGATGCGTGGGTGCAGGCGATGTGTGATCACGCCGGGATCGCCTATGATCAGCCGATGGCCGCGCGGGCGATGTTGCCGGGCGGCGAGGCGGTCCATTGGACATGAGCGCACCCGTCCGCGGCGTCATCTTTGACAAGGATGGCACGCTGTTTGATTTCCGCACCACGTGGGAGGCCTGGGCGGCGGCGTTCCTGCGCCGGGCAGCTCGTGGGGACGAGGATCGCGCGGCCCGTGCAGGCCGCGCCTTGCGCTTTGATCTTGCCGCGGCGCGCTTTGCCCCGGACAGCGTGGCCATTGCGGGCACCATGCAGGAGATCGCCGACGCGCTGGCGCCGGAATTTCCGGAATTGGACCACGCGGCCCTGCTGGATCTGCTCAACACCGAAGCCGCCCGCGCACCGCAGGCCGAAGCCGTACCTCTGGTGCCCTTCCTCAACGGGTTGCGGGGACGGGGCCTGCGGCTTGGCGTGGCGACGAACGATTCCGAAAGACCGGCACAGGCGCATCTGGAAAGCGCCGGGGTCAGCGCCCTTTTTGATTTCGTCGCCGGATTTGACAGCGGACATGGCGGCAAACCCGCACCGGGGCAGTTGCTGGCGTTCTGTGCGGAACAGGGGCTGGATCCGTCCGAAGTGGTGATGGTCGGAGACAGCCTGCACGACCTGCTTGCCGGCAAGGCCGCCGGGATGCGGTCCGTGGCGGTTTTGACGGGGATGGCATCGGCCGAGACATTGGCGCCCCATGCGGTGGCCGTCCTGCCGGATATCGGAGCGCTCCCTGCTTGGCTCGACGCGCTGGCGACGCATTAGCCCGAGAAAACGACCAAAGCCGTCGCAAACGGACAGGTGAGCGGTGCCACGCTTGGCACAGGTTGGGCCTGTCACGCGATGCGACGGAGGACAGCATGACCGATACACGTACCAAGCGCCGCAGCCGGGGCGGCGGCCGTGCAGGGGCCGCGGCACGTCGCGGCCACGCCGTGATCGAACAGATGCCTTGGAGCCCGCCGCGCATGACCGACCCGCCGGTCGAGCCGGTCAGCGCCGAAGGCGTGGCCGCCATCCACGATGGCGCGATGCGCATCCTCGAAGAGATCGGGATCGAATTCCTGAACGAAGAAGCGCTCGAAATCCTGCGCGAGGCGGGCTGTACGATCAACGGCGCCAACGTCCGCATGGGACGCGATTTCGTGATGGAGATGGTGGCCAAGGCGCCGTCCTCCTTCACGCTGACCCCGCGCAATCCGGCGCGCGAGATCACCATTGGCGACGGTCACATCAACTTTGGCAACGTGTCGTCGCCGCCCAATTACTGGGATATGGAGATCGGCACCAAGGTGCCCGGCACGCGCGACATGTGCGCAAACCTGCTGAAACTGACGCAATATTTCAACTGTATCCACTTTGCGGGCGGCTATCCGGTGGAGCCGGTGGATATCCACGCCTCCGTGCGCCATCTCGACGTGCTCTATGACAAGCTGACGCTGACGGACAAGGTCATGCACGCCTATTCCCTGGGCAAGGAGCGGGTCGAGGATGTGATGGAGATGGTGCGCATTGCGGGCGGCATGACGCATGGAGAATTCGAAGCGCGCCCGCACATGTACACCAACATCAATTCGACCTCGCCGCTGAAACACGACCAGCCGATGATCGACGGCTGTTTGCGGATGATCCGGCGCGGGCAGGCTGTGGTGGTGACACCGTTTACCTTGGCCGGGGCCATGGCACCCGTGACCATGGCGGGCGCTGTGGCGCAGTCCATTGCCGAGGCGCTCTGTGCCATTGCCCTGTTCCAATACGTGGCGCCGGGTGTGCCGTGCGTGATCGGCACGTTTACCTCGAATGTGGACATGAAATCGGGTGCGCCTGCGTTCGGCACGCCGGAATATATGCGTGCCACGCAAATCACCGGGCAGTTGGCGCGGTTTTACGGGCTGCCCGTGCGCTCATCCGGTGTGTGCGCGGCCAATGTGCCGGACGGGCAGGCGATGTGGGAGACGTCCAATTCGCTGTGGGCTGCGGTGCAGTCGGGCACGAACATGGTCTATCACGCGGCGGGATGGCTTGAGGGCGGGCTGATCGCGAGCCCCGAAAAGTTCATCATGGATTGCGAGATTTTGCAGCATATTCAACGCTATCTCGACCCGGTGGTGGTGGACACAAGCCCCGACGCGATTGCAATTGATGCGATCAAATCGGTGGGGAGCGAGGGCCATTTCTTTGGTATCCAGCACACGCAGGACCGCTATTCGACCGCGTTTTACCAGCCGTTTCTGAGCGATTGGAAGAACTTCGAAGGCTGGTCCGCAGCGGGATCGGTTTGGACGCCGGAGCGGGCGCACACCATGTTCAAGGAGATCGTAGGCGCGTTCGAAGCGCCGCCCATGGACGACGCGATCCGCGATGAATTGGCGGATTTCGTGGCCCGTCGCAAAGCCGAAGGTGGCGCGCCAACAGATTTCTGAGCGCCAAGTGCTTACAATTGCGCTTGTTAGGTAAAAATTAGGGATGCGTGCCGCATTGTTCCCGCGTGGAAATGGGACGACGGCAGGATGCACGGCTTAATAAACAGAGCGATCCAGTGTTTCGTAACGGATGCGTATGGCCTCGACAAATGGGTTGAGGCTACGCGCGTGGCCGAACTCGACTTTGTCGAATTCGAAGCGATGCTGATCTATGACGATGCGGTGACGCCGCGGTTACTGGATGCCATCGCACAGGTCCTGGACCGTCCGCGCGACGAAATGATGGAGGATCTGGGCACCTATCTCGTGTCGCATCCAACGGTGGAAGCGCTGCGCAGGCTGCTGCGCTTTGGTGGCGTGAACTTTGTTGAGTTCCTGCAATCGCTGGATGATCTGCCCGACCGGGCACGGCTGGCGGTGTCGGACCTGAACCTGCCCCGAATCGAATTGCGCGAACACGGTCCCAGCCATTTCAGCCTCGTGTGCGATTGCCCGGTGGAGGGGTATGGCCACGTGATGATGGGGATTTTGCGCGCGATGGCAGATGATTACGGCGTGCTGGCCCTGTTGGAACATCAGGGTGGCGGACAGGGCACTGAGGTGATTGCCATTTCATTGATTGAAACGGAGTTCGCCGAAGGACGGGTGTTCGATCTGGGGGCGCGCGCGGGATGACGGACGTGATGACACCGGCGCTGGATGTGCTGTGCCCGATGCACATTGTCTTGTCGGGAACCGGGCATATCGAACATGCGGGACCCACGGTCCGGAAATTGTGGCCCGAAACGGATTTGACGGGCAAGCGGTTTCTGGAGGTGTTCGACCTCAAGCGCCCGCGGGCGATTACGTCGATGGACGACCTGCGTGCGGCGGCCGGAACAAAGCTGCATCTGCGCCTGCGTGATGCACCGCATACAGAGGTCAAGGGGGTGTTGGTGCCGGGTCCGGAACCGGACCAGTGCATTGTCAATCTGTCCTTCGGAATTTCGATTGTGGATGCGGTGTCCGATTTTTCGCTGACATCGGCGGATTTCGCGGCCACGGATCTGGCGGTCGAAATGCTGTACCTGGTCGAGGCGAAATCCGCGGCCATGGAAGCATCGCGCAAGTTGAACTTGCGCCTTCAGGGGGCGAAGATTGCGGCGGAAGAACAAGCCTTTACCGATACATTGACCGGTTTGAAAAACCGCCGTGCGATGGATCACATCCTCGCACGCTACGAAATGTGGGGTACGAAATTTGGCCTGATGCAGATCGACCTCGACTGGTTCAAGGCGGTGAATGACACGATGGGGCATGCCGCGGGCGACCATGTCCTGCAAACGGTGGCGCGGTTCATGGTGGATGAGACGCGCGATACCGACACTGTGGTGCGCATTGGCGGGGATGAGTTTGTCATTCTGTTGCCAATGGCCGATGAGATGGCAGCGCTGGCCAGTATCGGTGGCCGGATCATCGACCGTCTGATCCAGCCGATCCCGTTCCAGGGACAGGAATGCCGCGTGTCCGCCAGCATTGGCGTTGCCGTATTTGACCCCGTCGGCCCGTTCAACACGGCAGAGGTTCTGGATAACGCGGATGTGGCGCTTTATGCGTCGAAAAACGCCGGGCGCGCACAACTTACCTTTTTTGAACCGTCCATGCGGACCGAAGATACATCCGTCGGCGCGCGCCGCGCCTGATCGGTCTTGGTGCTGCAAGAGTTTGCTGTTGGTTGACCCGGTTTCTTTTTGGCGCGTGTGGCACTCGATCCGACATGGCGGTCCCGCCCGGCCTTGGGCTGTGAATTAAGAGCACGCCAAGAGTCGGTGTCAGCGCAAAAGAGCGTTGGATCCGATGCACATGCGCGGTCTGTCGCTTGGTCGTGCAAAACCTGTTTCGCTCCGGTGCTGAGCAAAGCACGGGACCTCTTGTTCGGTTCAAACTCACTTCAAACGAATGAAACAGCCATGTTCTGTTGCGCTGGCATGGTCATTCACCAACTGCGGTGTTGGCCAACCGCCATGAGAATACGGTCAAAAACACAACATAGGTTGGGCCTGCGCGTACGAAGAAAATCGGAAATCAGATGTAACCGATAGTGGCATCCCGTAGGGGAATCGAACCCCTCTTTCCAGGTTGAAAACCTGGCGTCCTAACCGATAGACGAACGGGACGCAGCTATCGTGACGCGTGAGATAGGGAATTCTTCTGTGGCGCGCAAGGGAAAAAATGCCGCAATTTTGGAAGGCGTCAAACCTGCGCCGGTGCTGCGTCTTCCAGTTGCAGCTGAACCGACTGCCGCCCGCGAAACGTGTTGATTTCCAGGCGTCCCGCGAGGTGAAAGGACGCCCCGCCGTGGTTTTCCAGCGCAGGCCCAAGCGCGCTATCATAGGCCCCAAAGGAAATTGCATCGAGCCGTGCGCCGCCTGCTTCGCCGAAACTGACCTTGAGGTGGTTTTCACCCACCTGGCGCGCATGATGGATTCGCATCCCCGCAAAGGCAAAGCGCGGTCCGGGCGCGCCTGCACCGAAGGGTCCGGCGGCGTCGATCTGCTCGATCAGCTCGAGCGTCGCGGCGGCGGGCATCAGGGCACCGTCGAGGCGCAGGTCGCGCGGGCCAAGCGCATCAGCGCCTTGTTTTGCCAGCAATTCACCCAAACGGGCCATGGCCGCGTCGATCTTGTCCGCGGCGACCGTCAGACCGGCGGCCATTTTGTGCCCGCCCCCCTTGATCAGCAGTCCTTCGGCGGCGAGCCGCTGGATCGGTGCGCCAAGGTCGATGCCCGCGACCGACCGCCCCGAGCCTTTGCCGATCCCGTCCTCGACCCCGATGACGATGGCGGGGCGGTTCGTGGCCTCCTTGAGGCGCGAGGCGACGATGCCCACCACGCCGGGATGCCACCCATCGCCCACGGCCCAGGCCAGAGGCCCGTCCGCGCCCCGTTCTTCGCATTGCGCAAGGGCTTCGGCGCGCACGCGGGCCTCGATGTCCCGGCGTTCTGCGTTCAGCGTGTCGAGGCGTTCGGCAAGGGCCGCCGCCTCATGCGGGTCAGCGGTCGCCAGCAGGCGCGCGCCAAGATCGGCCTGCCCGATGCGCCCGCCCGCATTGATGCGCGGCCCCAGCAGATATCCCAGGTGATAAGGCGTGGGCGCGGTGTCGAGCCCCGCCACATCCGCGAGCGCCACCAGACCTGGACGCGCCCGGCGCGCCATGACGGCAAGGCCCTGCCGGACAAAGGCGCGATTGACGCCGATTAAGGGGGCCACGTCCGCAACGGTGGCCAGTCCCACCAGATCCAGCAACGCCATGAGGTCCGGACCGCCTGCGCCGCCTTCGCGCAGCTGTCGCCCCACTTCGACCAGCACGAGAAAGACCACCGCGGCGGCACAGAGATGGGCCAGCGCGCCGTCCTCGTCCTGCCGGTTGGGGTTCACGATGGCGCATGCGTCGGGCAGCGTTTCGCCGCCAAGGTGATGGTCCAGCACAACCACATCCGCCCCGACCGCTGCATCGATAGGACCGTGGGACAGGGTGCCGCAATCGACACAGATGATCAGGTCATGATCCGCGGCCAGTTGCGCCATGGCCGCGTCATTGGGCCCGTACCCTTCGTCGATGCGGTCCGGGACATAGAGCGTCGCGTCACGCCCCATCGCACGCAGCCAAGTGAGCAAGAGCGCCGCAGAGGACCCGCCATCCACGTCATAGTCGGCGAACACGGCGACGCGCTGGCGCTGCTGCACGGCCTGCAACAGCCGTGCCGCGGCGGGCTCCATGTCGCGCAACGCCCGCGGGTCGGGCAGCAGGTCGCGCAGCTTGGGTGCGAGATAGGCCGCGGCGTCGTCCGGCGCGACGCCAAGACGGGACAGGATCTGGCACAGCGGGCGGGGCAGGGCGGTTTGCTGCGCCATTGCCTCCGCCGCGCGGGACAACTCGGCGCTCGGGCCGACCCATGTGCGCCCGGTCAGCGACTGTGCGACATCCAGAAACGCCAAACGGGCCTCAGACCGTGTCCACGGGGGTGCGGTAGTTGATGCGCCGCACCGATCCCGTCTTGGACCGCATCAGCAGCGTCTCACAGGTGAGCCAGCCCGGTTCACGGTGCACGGCGGACAGGATCGAGCCATCCGTCACCCCGGTGGCGGCAAAGATCACGTCTTGGGTCACCATGTCGTCGCGGGTGTAGATCCGGTTCAGATCGGTGATCCCGGCCTTGGCCGCGCGCCCCTTTTCGTCGTCGTTACGGAACAGGAGCCGGCCAAAGATCTGGCCGCCCATGCATTTGAGCGCTGCGGCGGCCAGCACGCCTTCGGGTGCGCCGCCTTCGCCCATATACATGTCGATGCCGGTGTCGGGGTCGGCACAGTGCATCACGCCCGCCACGTCGCCATCGGTGATCAGCCGGATGGAGGCGCCGGTGCTGCGCACGGCCTTGATCACGGCGTCATGGCGCGGGCGTTCGAGGATGCAAACGGTGATATCGCTTGGCGCGCAGCCTTTGGCGGTGGCCAGTGCCTGCACCCGTTCGTCCGGCGTCATGTCCAGCGAGACGACATCAGGCGCGTAGCCGGGACCGATGGCGAGCTTGTCCATGTAGACGTCCGGCGCGTGCAGCATGGAGCCGCGCGGCCCCATGGCGATCACGGTCAGCGCGTTTGGCATGTCTTTGGCTGTCAGCGTGGTGCCTTCGAGCGGGTCGAGTGCGATGTCCACGCCGGGGCCGTTGCCAGTGCCGACCTCTTCGCCGATATAGAGCATGGGCGCTTCGTCCCGTTCACCTTCGCCGATGACCACGACGCCTGCGATGTCGAGCATGTTGAGCTGTTCGCGCATGGCGTTGACGGCGGCCTGATCGGCAGCCTTTTCATCGCCGTGCCCCACAAGGCGGGCCGAGGCGAGGGCGGCGGCTTCTGACACGCGGGCAAGGCCCAGCGACAGCAGGCGGTCCTGAAAGAGTTCGGGGGTGGACATGGCCGGGGCTTCCTTTTGGTGGGCTAGATATCTTCGATCCGCAGGACAACGGGGTTGGACGCCAGAACGTCCGTGTGACCCATCGCGGCGATGGCCTCGTCCAGTGCGGTGCGGGTGCATTTATGGGTCACGATCAGGACCGGTGCAGTGGCATCGTTGTGGCCAAGCTGGCGCATGCGGTCGATGCTGACGCCTGCATCGCCCAGCACGGTCGCGATCTTGGCCAGTGCGCCGGGTTTGTCGTGCAGCGCCATGCGCAGGTAGTGCGGCGCGGGCAGCACAGAGCGGGCCGGTGTGGCCGCCTCGAGCGATGCGGCAGGTTGGCCAAAGACGGGCAGGGTGAAGCCGCGCGCGATATCGCAGATGTCGCCCATGACGGCGGAGGCGGTGGGCCCTTCGCCCGCGCCGGGGCCGCGCAGGACCACCTGTTCCACCGCGTCGCCTTCGATGGCGACCATGTTGGTGCCGCCCTGAAGCTGGCCAAAGGGCGAAGTGTCGGGCACGAGGCAGGGCATCATGCGCTGCTCCAGCCCGCGCCCGGTCTTTTGTGCCACACCGAG
Organism: Tateyamaria rhodophyticola; assembly: GCF_047777875.1. Classification (GTDB taxonomy): domain Bacteria; phylum Pseudomonadota; class Alphaproteobacteria; order Rhodobacterales; family Rhodobacteraceae; genus Tateyamaria. The sequence goes on from NZ_CP180519.1 coordinate 2,921,366, forward strand.
CAGCTTGATCTTGTAACCCATGTCACCGGCGTGCCGGATGTCATCAATGCTGACCCGTTCGATGCCTTCGAGTTCGATCCCGTCGAAGTGGACCTGCGTGCCGAAGGCGATGGAGGACAGGATGGCAAGTTTATGCGCGGCATCAATGCCGCCCACGTCCAGTTGCGGGTCCGCTTCGAGATAGCCCAGCCCATCGGCCTCGGCAAAGATATCGTCGTAGCTGAGCCCGGAGCTTTCCATGCGGGTCAGGATGTAATTGCAGGACCCGTTCATGACGCCCACGATGCGCGTGATCTGGTTCCCGGCGAGCCCTTCGGTCAGGGCCTTGATCACCGGGATGCCACCAGCCACCGCCGCCTCATAGCGCAGGGCGCGCCCCGCGGCCTCAGCGGCTTCGGCGAGGGCCTGGCCATGAATGGCCAACATAGCCTTGTTGGCGGTCACGACGTGTTTTCCGGCCGCGATTGCGGCGTCGGTCGATGCCTTTGCAGGGCCGTCTGTCCCGCCCATCAACTCGACATACACGTCGATGTCGTCGCGGGTGGCGAGGGCGACGGGGTCGTCCTCCCAGGCGTAGCCGGTGAGCGGTACGCCGCGGTCCTTGTCGCGGCTGCGCGCGCTGATGGCGGTGAGTTCGATGGGCCTGCCGGTGCGGGCCTCGAGCAGGGCGGCCTGCGTGCGCAGGATGCGGATGACGCCGATCCCGACCGTGCCAAGTCCAGCAATCCCGAGGCGCAAGGGGGTGGTCATGGCAGGTCCTTTCAGTTGACGTCTGGGTGCGATGTAGCGGGTTCGCGCGGGCGCTGCAACGCGTCGCGGTCAGCCTTGGGGCGTCGTGATCGCGCGGCTGAGCCGGGCGCGGGTGCTGCGGTCGATCACGGGACGGTTTTGCAGGCGGTTTGCGCGGGCGCGCAGGGCCGACACGCGCGCCTCCAGCGATTGTGTCGTGGCCTCCGGATCGGTAACCACGGCGGCATTGGCCGCCAGCAGCGGCGCGATGGGGACGAGTTTCGGAAACGGCGCGTTCTCCGCCTCCGGCGGAACCGTTGCATCCAGTTCGGGAAATTGCGTGCAGGCCGCGAGGCACACCGCGAAGGGCACAAGCAAAAGGCGAAGGGAAAGGCGCATCGCGGCTCCGGCGTGAGATGGTTGTGACTGTGATGCACATTTGCCGCGCCGGGTGCAAGCGGCGCTTGGATATGAACGGGCGTTCAGTTAGCGTAAGCCGCATGGCGCGGACGCAGGGATCACATGGCGATATCACCGGCCCGCGGGTGCGGGCGGTGGCGCAAACGCTGTTTGCGCGCCACGGGTTTGCGGCCGTCTCGATGAGGCAGATTGCGTCAGAGGTGGGGGTGCAGGCCGGGGCGCTCTATAACTATACCCCGGACAAGCAGACCCTGCTGTTCGAGTTGATGCGTGATCACATGGCCGAATTGCTGGCGGCGGTGTCCACGCAGACCCACCGGTCTGCCCGCGCGGGGCTTGAGGCGTTTGTGCGGTTTCACATTGAATTCCACCACGCGCGCCCGGACGCGGTTTTCATCGCCTATATGGAGTTGCGCAACCTGACACCGGAGAACTTTGCCGAGATCGAGCGATTGCGCGGGGCCTATGAGGCGGTGCTGGAACGGATTTTGCAGGATGGCGCCGCCGAGGGTGTGTTTGCGGTTGCGGATCAGAAGGTGGCCGCGATGGCCGTGATTGCGATGCTGACGGGGGTCAACACGTGGTTCCGGGCGGATGGGCGGCTGAGCCTGTGTGATGTGCAGGACATGTATTGGGACATGGTGGCGCGGATGGTGTCGGTGGGCGGCTCTGTTTCGCCCTGAGGGGCGAAAGGCGCCCGCCCACCGACCCATGGGACGGTTCGTCGGAGATACTCCGATGATTTGTGCGACTGCATGTACGGTTGGTTGTAGAAGGGGCAGCTGATCTGGGGTGTGGCTGACACTTTCTGGGGAAAGTGTTCTTGCCACCGGACGCGTCTGCCTGCGCAGACGGTTGTGACGTTGAGGTTTAATGATCGGGGGCGTGGCCGACACTTTCGGGGGAAAGTGTCCTTGCCACCGGACGCGTCTGCCTGCGCAGACGCGTCCTAATGCACCGGTTTGATGAATGTGCCGTTGCGCAGGTCTTTCATCGCCTGTTGCAGCTCTTCCTGCGTGTTCATCACGATGGGACCATGCCAGGCGACAGGTTCGTCGATGGGCGCGCCCGAAATGAGCAGAAAGCGGATCCCTTCGGGGCCGGCCTGCACGGTGACCTCGTCCCCTGTGCCAAAGCGGACCAGCGTGCGGTCGCCGGACAGATCGCGGATGTTGACCTCTTGGCCCGCGATCTCCTTTTCCAGCAGAACGCCCGACGGGTCCGATGCATCGGCAAAAGCGCCTGCCCCTTCGAACACATAGGCAAAGGCCCGGCGGTAGGTGTCGATCCGAAAGGTCTTTTTCCGCCCGGCGGGCACCGAAATGTCGAGATATTGCGGATCGGCGGCGATGCCGTCCACGGGTCCACGTTTGCCCCAGAATGCGCCGGTAATCACCCGCACACGGGTGCCGTCATCGTCGATGACCTCGGGGATATCGCTGCCTGCGATGTCCTGATAGCGCGGCGCGGTCATCTTTTGGTCCGATGGCAGGTTGCCCCAGAGCTGGAAGCCGTGCATTTGCCCGGCGGCGTTGCCGTGGGGCATTTCCTGATGCAGGATGCCCGACCCGGCGGTCATCCATTGCACCGACCCTGCGCCGAGCGTGCCGGAATTGCCCAGCGAATCGCTGTGTTCCACGGTGCCTTCGAGCACGTAGGTGATCGTTTCGATGCCGCGATGCGGGTGCCAGGGAAAGCCCTTTTCGAAATGCGCGGGCACATCGTTGCGGAAATCGTCAAAGAGCAGGAACGGGTCCAGCTCGCTGGGGTCCTGAAAGCCGAAGGCGCGGTGCAGGTGCACGCCTGCGCCTTCCATGGTGGGCACGGCCTTGCGGGTCTCGAGTGTGGGTCTGAGGGACATGGCTGTCTCCTTTTCTGTCAGCGTTGGGCTGAAGATATGCGTGCATGGATGCAGTGCAATTCGCGGATGCGAACGACATCTGTGCGCAGGTGAGGAGGTGTGGCGGGACCACCCGGACCGTGCGGTTCTCTCATTCCCGAGGACCTGTATATACAGGTGGGTGCCAGGTAAACGGACCAGGGCCCGAACAGAGCCAGCTCCCTCGGAATTGCTTAAGGCCACCGGAATGCAACCGTCCACAAGAGGGGCAGAACCCGCCTGTGCAGCACATAGGGTGCGGGGTGCGGCAGGGCAAGGGGGCGCGATTGGCGGGCCGACCCTCCGGGGGGGATTTTTTGGAACAGAGACGGGGCGGGGGCGTCGATCTATTCTGACGTCTGGGTAAAGCCGTAGCGCGCGAGTTCCTCGGGCAGCAACACGTAGATCTGGTCGGGCGGTGTTGACAGGGCGTGGGTCATGACGAGGGGGTCGATGCCCATTTCGTCGAGGTAGGTCATGACTTCACCCTGGCCGCGCTGGATATCCTCGACGGCGAAGGCCGCGGGCAGCAGGGTGTTTTCGCCGAAATAGTGTTGGTGCACGCCGACGGAGGCGTCGGGGTGGATGTCGCGGGTGGCGCCTGCGGCGAGCACGTAGGGGCAGGCGGAGTAGCAATATTCGCCCGACAGCATTTGTGTTGCGATGCCCGCGGAGCGCAGGTGGCGACCGAGGGTCAGCGCGTCCTGAACGGAGCCGCCCGGGGATTGCAGGATCAGGGTTTCCGGCGCGGGCTGAGCGCTGGTCAACTGGTCGATGATGCGGTCAGCGTCGCCGGCCTCAATGCCGCCCTCGAGGCGGTAGGTTGTGCCAGTGCTTTGGGTCAGCACCAGCCGTTCGGGCAATTGTCCCGGATCCCGGGCCGGGGCCACGCGGGGGCGGTCGCGGTCCGGGCGGAACGTGCGGCGTTGATCGCCGGGGCGGACGGGTTCGGTGAGGCGTGGGGCGTCGGGGCCAAAGCTGGGCAGGCGCAGGCCGCGCATGTCGCCCAGAACCAGCAGCCCGCCCAGCCCGATCTGAAAGATCAGGACGCCCATCAGAACGCGGGCGACGGGGGATTTGGGGGCCACGCTCATTCGGCAGCGGGCCTGGGTTTGCGCACGGGGGGCGCATCCGGTGCGGGTGTGACCTGCATCGCTTTTTCCACGTCGCGGATCGCGACCATCGCGGCGCGCAATTCGGCCAGGGTCAGCGTGTCCTCGACAGCGGCCCCTTCGCGGCCCGAGCGGATGGCGCCCTGGGTGATGGCGAGGATGAACACAAGCACGGCAGGCAGCAGGTCAATGGCGATCGCACCGGCCCAGGAGGGCACGAAGTTGCGGGCATAGAGGATGACGGCATCCGCCGAGGAAATCGGCGTGTAGGTCACATCGCTGGCCGGTTGCAGGGCAATGACGTTCTGTGCGGCGCGCTCCAGCGTCTGGGCGCGTTGCGCCAGCACTTCGAGCACCGAGGTGATGGTGGCGGCCTGATCGCTGCGGCCCTCTTCGGTGCTGCCGTCGAGTTCCGGCAGGACCACGGACGCGGCCAGATCCTGTGCCGCGCGTTCGACCAGCGGGGCCACCGAGAGCTGGCGCATCTGGCTGATCAGACCGGCAAGGCGCACGGCCTGTTCGGAAAATTCGACCGACCGTGCCTCGACCGGGCCGGGTTCAACGGTGAGGGCGCGCATGCGGCTGAGGATGGTATTGCCTTCGGCGAAGGCGGCTTCGACCAGCGGGGTCTGCGCGCTGATCTGCCCTTCGAGCCCGCTCAGCTCGCCCGCCTTTTGGCGCAACACGCGGAATACAGCACCACGCCCGGCGAGGCCCGACAGCGATCCCGCGGCCTCCTGTTCGCTCAGGTCTTCGAAGGATTGGCGCACGCGGGCCACGTCGCGTTCGAGCGCCTGGGCGGTAATGGCAACCTCGTGGGCGCGTTCGAGGCTCGATTGGTAATCCTGCACGGTCTTGGCCAGATGTTGTTCAACCGCGGCCGATCCGGCGAGGGCCGCGGCATTCAGCCAGGACGACATCGCGACAATGGCGAGCGATCCAAGGCCCATGGCGGCCATCAGCTTGATCCGGTCACCGGCGGCGCGCACCGCTGGAAACAGGCGCAGCATGTACGACCAGAACACAAAGATCCCCACCGACACCGCAACCGAATAGGCGATTGCGGCCAGCACCGACACCGCGCCAATCTCATCGAGCAGGGAGGACACCCCGAGATACGTGTAGATACCCGATGCCGTCGCCAGCACGCCGAGGGCCGTGCCGGAAAACGTGTCGAGCCAGCCCAGATGCCCTTCCAACTCGCGGGCATAGCGCACACCGCGCGCTTCCGCCTCTGTCAGGCGATTGTCATCTGTCATCTTGGTGTGCCCCTTTGCTCCGACTGGCCCAAGCTATGCGCTGCGAACGGGCGCGCCAAGGGGGCAGGCGCGGCGCTTGCTTTTGTTCACACTTTGTTCATATGTTTGCACATGACCGATTTGATTGAAGCCCCCAGCCTGATGCCGGGCCAATTGCTTGCCCGTGGCGTGGCACGCCATTTTGCGTCGCTGGGATGGGCGACGGTCGAAGAATTGGTGCCGGCGCGCGGGTTGCGGGTGGATGTCATGGCGCTTGGGCCCAAGGGCGAAATCTGGGTGGTGGAATGCAAATCGAGCCGCGCGGATTTCATGTCGGACCAGAAATGGCAGGGATATCTGGAATGGTGCGACCGGTTTTTCTGGGCCGTGGATTCGGAGTTTCCGGTGGAATTGCTGCCCGATGACAGCGGTCTGATCCTTGCCGATGCCTATGACGCAGAGATCGTGCGCATGGCACCCGAAGACAAGCTGGCCCCTGCGCGGCGCAAATCGGTGATCCAGGGCTTTGCCACCCATGCTGCGCGGCGGCTGCATGGCTTGCGTGATCCGGGCGCGGGCATCGGCTGGTAACGACCCGGTGAAAAGGCGTGAACGCATAAGCTGACCTGCTGAGGTCTTTGTCCTTTGCCACTATGGAACAAAGGACACCACACGATGCGATTTTTCACTTCACATGCCGCAGGCGCAGCCGTTGCGGTGGCGCTCGGGGCCGGTTTGGCCACGGATGCCGCAGCACAGGACACCTATGGCTTTGTCTTTGGCGGGGCGACGTTCAACGGCAGCCTCGACACAGACGGCCTGATTGGCGGCGCGCCGCAGACGGTCGATACCGATTATGACACCGGCTATCAGCTTGGCTTTGGGATCGGGCGCACGTTTTCCGGCCTGAGCACTGATCAGATCGGTGTGCGCGGCGAGATCGAGCTGAGCTATGGCGAGGCGGATGCCGACGAAATCCGCTTTTCCGGCAACGGCCCCGCGGCCGAGATCAACGTGGGCGGCGGCATCGACTCCACAACGCTCTTTGCCAACATCTATGCCGACTTTGCGTCCTCCGGCGCGTTCACGCCTTTTGTCGGCGCGGGCGTCGGGGTTGGCCGGTTTTCGCAGGACCTGATCTATGGCCCCGGCGTGCAGGTCAACGAAAGCGACACCGCCTTTGGCGCGCAGCTGATTGCGGGTGTTGCGTGGGATGTGTCGGACAGCGTGACGCTGACGGCGGATGCGCGGTACCGGCGCTTTTTCGATATCGAATCCAACAGGTTTGCTCCGACAGGTGCATCCACCGGTGTGGTGAGTGGTGATCTGAGTAACGTGTCGCTGAACATTGGCGCGCGTTTCGCATTCTGAACGAGCAGGCGGCGTGGATGACATGTGCGGTCCCCACCCAGTAGAAGCATATGCCACGCCCTGCAGGTCGCCCCGGTTTCGGGGCGGCCTGTATACATTCCGACTGGCATTGATCGCGGTTCGCTCCTAGCCTCGGGGACGGGAGGATTTGCACCATGAAAGATCGGATCGAACCGCAACCGGGATATTTCGATGTGGCGCAGTGCGACATCGCAGAGTTCAACGCGCTGATCGCGCGGGAAACGTCACCCGACATGTGCCCCCGCGCCGCGCGGATCGAGGCCAAGGTGCCGATCTATGACATGGGCGCGCTGCGCGGTGATCTGAATGATCACGACAGCCGCCGCGCTTTGATGGCCGAGTGGGCCGCAGTTTTGAACACGGGGCCCGGGGTCGTCGTCCTCAAGCACGCTTATAGCGACACGCGCGTTCTGGATGAGGCGGCAGCACTCTTTGACGAGATCATCGCCGAAGAACGCGCATCCAAGGGCGAGGCCGCCGATCACTTTGCGGCATCCGGCGCCAATGACCGCATCTGGAACGTGCAGGAAAAGCTGTGTTTGCGCGCGCCGGATCTGTTTGTGCGCTATTTCGCGAATGCGACGCTGGACGCGATCAGCGAGGCGTGGTTGGGCCGTGGCTATCAGATGACATCGCAGGTCAATCTTGTACGGCCCGGTGGCGCGGCGCAGGAGGCGCATCGCGACTATCACCTTGGCTTCATGACGGCGGAAGAGGCGGCGGCGTTCCCGGTGCACATGCACCTGCTGTCCCCCTTGCTGACCTTGCAGGGCGCGATTGCGCATTGCGACATGTCCGTCGAGTCTGGCCCGACGCAGCTTTTGCCTTATTCGCAGCTGTACCCGGCGGGTTATGTGAGCTTCCGCCAACCTGAATTCCGGGCGGCGTTTGATGCAAACGCGGTGCAGGTGCCGTTGGAAAAGGGCGATACGCTGTTCTTCAACCCGGCGCTGTTTCATGCGGCGGGGGCGAACCGCACGCCGGATATTCACCGGCTTGCGAACCTGTTGCAGGTGTCGTCGCCGATGGGGCGGTCATTGGAAAAGCTGGACCGGCTGGCGATGGCCAAGGCCGTCTATCCGCATCTGGGGCAGGTGTCGGGGCTGGAACAGGAGGCCGCGATTGCGGCCGCAGCCGAAGGCTATCCCTTCCCCACCAACCTCGACACGGATCCGCCCGTGGGCGGGCTGGCTCCGGAGAGCGATCAGGCGCTGTTGCGTCGTGGGGTGGCCGAAGGGATGTCCGCAGACGATGTAAACGCAGCGCTGGACCGGGCCGCGGCCAAGCGCGGCTAAAGCCAACATACAAAAACCTGAACCACGTTGCCCTGCCTGAAATCAAAGATTTCAACGGGTTATATGATACCTGATGGAACAGGTGATTTGCAATTCGTTCTAGGATGGGGGCAGGGCGTCCCGCTCTGCCTGTGACACGTGATAGATCGGGGCCACGGGCGTGCCATCGTCCTTGAAGAAAGGCGTTTGCTTCCAGCGGCCTGTGATGCGGGCCGACAGGCTGCGCGCCGCAAAACCGCTGATGAACTGCGCCAGCCCCTCGTGACCGCGCTTACCATTGGCCTTGCGCACAAAGGCGCGCGCGACCGGCGGGCCAAGGGCGTCGGGGTCCTCCAGCCGGTCGGTGCGAAAGGATGTAAAGCTGAGCTTGGGCGCGCGCGCGGTTAGGAACATCGTCGCCCCGCAACAACGCGCCTGCCACCGCAGCGGCCCCTTTTCGCCAAAGGCAAACGGCGCAAGCTGGTCCGCGCCGGCGTCGATCTGCACCCGGAACGGCACGGTCTGATAGAGTTGTACGGGCCCGGGCGCGGGATCCGGTTGGCCCGCGAACACCTCTGCCGCGCGGCAGTCGTGGCAAAAGCATTCGGCCCGTGTGCCATTGCGCGCGCTCACGCCCTTGAGCGTGCCGCGCAGTTTCTTGCAATCGCAGGCAAAGGACAGATCCACGCCCGCCACCGGGTCAGGCCGCCGCGTTCTTGTTCGCGGGCTTCTTCCCACGGGGTTTCGGCGAATTGGCGTCGATGAAATCCAAGACGAGCGGGCGGATATTGTTGCGCCAGCTCTTGCCCGCAAAGATACCGTAGTGCCCCGCGCCGGGTTCCACATGGCTTGCCTTTTTGCTGTCGGGCAGGCCGGTGCACAGGTCGAGCGCGGCGACACATTGGCCGGGCGCGGAGATGTCGTCATTCGCGCCCTCGACGGTTTTCACCGCGACGGTTGTGATCTTGCCGATATCCACGCGCTTGCCTGCGACGGTGAACATGTTCTTGGCGATTTCGGCGCGTTTAAAGATGCGTTCGACCGTCGACAGGTAGAATTCGGCGGTCATGTCCATGACAGCCAGGTATTCGTCATAGAACTTGTTGTGCTTGTCGTGATCCCCGGCCTCACCGCGTGCGGCGCGCGCGATCTGGTCGGTGAACGCCTTGGCGTGCTTTTCCGCGTTCATGGACATGAAGGATTGCAGCTGCAACAGGCCGGGATAAACCATGCGGCCCACGCCGGCATATTTGAAGCCCACGCGCTGGATCATCATCTCTTCAAGCTGGCCCATGGTCACGCGGCGGCCAAAGTCGGTGACGTCGGTGGCATTTGCGTCCGGGTCAATCGGCCCGCCGATCAGGGTCAGCGAGCGTGGCTGCGCCTCGGGGTCCTCTTCGGCGAGGTATGCGGTCGCGGCGAGTGTCAGTGGCGCGGGTTGGCACACCGCGATGACGTGGCTGTCCGGGCCGAGGTGGCGCATGTAATCCACGAGGTAGAGCGTATAGTCCTCCACATCGAACTTGCCCGCGCTGACGGGAATGTCGCGCGCGTTGTGCCAATCGGTGACGTAAACCTCGCAATCGGGCATCAGCGACATCACGGTCGAGCGCAGGAGTGTCGCATAATGGCCCGACATCGGGGCCACGAGCAGCACCTTCCGCTTGCGCGGCTTGCGGCCCACCACGTTGAAATGGATCAGATCGCCAAAGGCACCCGCCACGACCGTATCAATGCTGACCAGATGGTCCTTGCCGTCTTCGGCGGTGAAGGACGGGATGCCCCAGTCGGGTTTCACGACCATACGTTCAAACGTGCGTTCGGTCACCTCACCCCATGCGCGCATCCACTGCATCGCGGGATTGGGTATCATGGCCATTGCCGGATACGCACCGATTGCCGCCGCCGTAGCGCCCAGCCATTGGTTCGTGTTCCGCATCGTCTCCATGAGATCGTAGCTCACCATGTACCGCATAACCAAACTCCTTCAATCGGGGCGATGCGTGCGAGATGCCACATCGGACGGTTTGTCGCTTTGCCCCCTGAAACATGCGACCATAGATAGGCAGCGCGTTGGCGAACGCGAATGCTGCGTATGCGAGACTAGGACGAAGAGGTTAATATGACAACCAGTGACACCACTTCTGGTGCGGTGACGGGTGAAAACCTCGACAAATTGAATTCAAATCTCCGTAAAGTTGAAGAGCTGACCCAACGTCTCACCCAGGTTATGACGCACCGCAGCACACATAATGCGGCGCTTGATGGCCCGAATCAGGAGCTGTTTGGCAAGGCGGCGTCGGCGTATTGGCACGAAGCATTGCGTGATCCAGCCAAGGTGCTTGAGCATCAGTTGCAGTTCTGGTCGAAATCCGTGACCCATTTCGTGGAGGCGCAGCAGGCGCTGGCCAGCGGCAAGCTGAAGGCGCCCGATGATCCCGGTCCCAAGGACCGGCGCTTTGCCAACCCGCTCTGGGACACGCATCCGTATTTCAACTACGTCAAGCAGCAGTATCTGATCAACGCTGATGCGGTGATGCAGGCGGTGGATGACGTGACCGATCTGGATCCCAAGGAGAAGCAGCGCCTTGGCTATTTCTCGCGGCAGATCCTCGATATGATGTCGCCCACGAATTTTCTGGCCACCAACCCGGACGCGCTGGAAAAGGCGGTGGAAACCGAAGGGCAGAGCCTGATTGACGGGCTGGAGAACCTGATTGGCGATCTTGAGGCCAACAATGGCGAGTTGATCGTGCGGCTTGCGGATGAGACCGCGTTTGAGCTGGGCCAGAACATCGCAACCACGCCGGGCAAGGTTGTGTACCGCAACCGGATGATGGAGCTGATCCAGTACACGCCGACCACGGACAAGGTGCACAAGACGCCCATCGTCCTGTTCCCGCCATGGATCAACAAATTCTACATTCTCGACCTGAAACAGCAAAACAGCCTGGTCAAATGGATCGTCGATCAGGGCTACACCCTGTTTGTCGTGTCCTGGGTCAACCCGGATGGCGCGTATGCGGATGTGGGTCTCGAGGACTATATCGAAGACGGATACCTGACCGCGATCAACGAAGCCAAGGCAATCACCGCCGAAAAGCAGGTGAATGCGATTGGCTATTGTATTGCGGGTACGACGCTGGCGCTGACGCTGAGCCTTCTGAAGCAGCGCAAGGACAAATCGGTCAAATCCGCCACCTTCTTTACCGCGCTGACGGATTTCGGGGATCAGGGCGAATTCTCGCCCTTCCTGACAGATGATTTCATTGACGGGATCGAGGCGGAATGCGCGGACAAAGGCATCCTGCCATCCGTGATCATGGCGCGGACATTCACGTTCCTGCGGGCCAATGACCTTGTCTATACGCCCGCGATCAAAAGCTACATGATGGGACAGACGCCGCCCGCTTTCGACCTGCTCTACTGGAATGGTGACGGCGCGAACCTGCCGGAAAAGATGGCGATGCAATATCTGCGCGGGCTGTGCCAGCGCAACGAACTGGCGGACGGCGGGTTCGAGTTGATGGGCCACAAGCTGACGCTGAGTGATCTTGATGTGCCCGTCTGTGCCATCGCCTGCGAGACGGATCACATTGCGCCATGGGTGAACTGTTACCGCGGCGTGCAGCAGTTCGGGTCCAAGGACCGCACCTTTATCAAGACGCAGTCGGGCCATATCGCGGGGATCGTGAACCCGCCGTCAAAGAATAAGTATGGCCATTACACCAATGACGACCTGACGCTCGATCCTGATGCGTGGTCGGAAACGGCGGAGTTCCACGAAGGGTCATGGTGGCCACGGTGGGGCGCGTGGTTGAAAAACCGTGCCGGGGCCAAGGTCGATGCACGCATACCGGGCGATTCTGCGCATCCCGTCCTGTGTGATGCGCCGGGAACATACGTGACCGTCAAGGCGAAAACCTGAGGGCGCGCACGCCAATACGCTGATTTTGTTAACGCTTTCCGCTAGGGCATGCCATTTTGCCGCAGTGCAGCAAAAGGGTTGATTTTCTGCACTGCAGCATGCATATTGTTTGCAGATGCAGAAACGCAGGAATGATCCTGCACCGAGCACTCGAAAAGGATCAGTACCATGGCAAAAGCCACACAAGATATGACAGCAATGTTCAAAGACGTCCTGGGTTCGTTCCCCGTCGACACAGCTGCAATGGAAGACGCGTTCAAAACAGCAACTTCGCTTAACGAAAAGCTGAGCCACGTTGCCATCGACGCCGCTGAAAAATCCACCGAGATCTCCTCCAAGTGGACAAAAGAGACGCTGGCGAAACTGGGCGACATGTCCAAAGCCAAAGCAGAGCCTGCCGACTACGCAAAAGCGATGACCGACTTCGCGTCGTCCTACGCCGAAGTGACAGCCGAGCACATGGCCGCCTTCGCTGAAGTTGCCAAGAAAGTCCAAATGGACACAGTCGAGCTGATGATGGCCGCTGGCAAAGACATGAGCGAAGACACCGCCGCTGCTGTGAAAAAAGCAACCGGTGAGATGACTGCCGCTGCGAAAAAAGCGACTGCGAAGTAAGCGGTTCGTTCTGACAGAATATCGCGCCAACTCCTCCCTGAAACGGCGCGGTGACTGTGGCGGGTACCTTCGGGTGCCCGCCTTTTTCTTTGCCTAAAAACCGGGGCTCGGGATGAACCAGCGCGCCTGATGCTGCACCGCCCGTTCAAAGACCAGATCTGCAATTTCGAGCGTATCGCTGACATGTTCGATCATGTCGGGCCACAGCTGGAAGAGGTCCGGCTGTTCTTCGGTGGCGCGGCGCAGGGTGGTCCACATGGCACGCCCCACCTCCGGCGCGGCCCAGTTCATCATCTCTTCGGTCCACGGTTGGTGCATGTCTGCGGGCATGTTTTCGTTCAGGATGTCATTCATCTCGGCCGTAAGACCCACATGGTCCGTCACCGGTTTGAACCCGGCCTCTCTCAGCAGGTGGTCGAACGGGTCGCCGATAAATATCGCAAGATCAAGGTATTCGTCGCCGATGATCTCTGCGTCGTGATGTTCAAAGACAGGCCAGAATTCAGGCATGTGGTGGTTCCTTTGATACGGCTCCGGGACGCGCCAGCGCTTTGGCCAAACCATCATAGATCGCGCGCACGCGCGGCACGCGGCGCAGGTCGGGATGCGCCGTCAGCCAGACGGGCAGGGCGCCCACGACCTCTCCCTGAAACACCCGGCGCACGCGCGGGTCCGCGTCGCCCACAAGGCATTGCGTAAAACCGACGCCGCACCCCGCCAGCACCAGTTGCCAGCACGCCACTTGATCATCGCAGCGCACACCAAAGGCGTGCCGGTTCACCGTCAGGCCGCGCGCCCGCAGACCGTCCACGATCATCGTGCTGCGGTCATATCCGATCAGATCATGGTTCGGCACATCGCTCAACTGCTCTGGCAGGCCCTTGCGCGCGATATAGCTGTGGCTGGCATAGGCGCCGAGGGTCAGATCCGCCACGTGCCGCGTGATCACATCGTCCTGCGTCGGGCGGTACATGCGCAGGGCAATGTCCGCTTCGCGGCGCAGCAGGTTCTCGCTGCTGTCAGAGGCGATCATTTCGATCTCGATCTCGGGATAGGCCGTGCGCAGCTCTGCGATGATGGCGGGCAGGGTGAAATGAGCAACGACGCGGCTGGCCGTGATGCGGACCGTGCCGTGCAGGCCCGGTGCATCGCCCATCGGGCCAATCCGGGCGGCAGCATCGGCCATGGTGTCGGCGTGCTGCAACAGGTCCGCGCCCTGTGCCGTCAGAACCATGCCCCCCCGGCTGCGGTCAAAGAGGCGCGCGCCAAGATCCGCCTCCAGCTGCGCGATATGACGGCTGAGCGTGGGTTGGCTGCTGTGCATGGCACGGGCGGCGGCGGACAGCGATCCGTGATGCGCCACAGCGGCGAAAGATTGGATATGCGACCAGTCGGACATGGGGTGTATTCATATTTGGATGGAAAGATGCAAATTTACCGTAATGATATTCGAATATGAATTCAATAGAGAGATCCCGTCTGACACTGCAATGAGGATGGGCACGATGGAAAAGGTTTTGGTTCTGGGCGCGACGGGTCGGTTTGGACGCGCCGCGGTCACGGCATTTGAGGCGGCAGGATGGGAAGTCACCCGGACCGCGCGCCACTGGGCACAGGAAAGTGCGCGACACGTCGCCGTCGATCCGGCGGATGCCGCGGCGCTTTCGGCCGTCGTGCAGGGCCACGATGTGATCGTGAACGCGCTGAACCCGCCCTATCCGGCCTGGTCGGTGGAGGTGCCGCGCCTGACCCACGCTGTTATTGCTGCGGCGCAGTCAAGCGGCGCGACGGTGATGATCCCCGGCAATGTTTACAACTACGGTGCTGCGATGCCCGAGACGTTGCGCGAAGACACGCCGTGGGCGGCCACCACGCGCAAAGGCAACATTCGCATACGTATGGAAGGCGCCTATCGCGAGGCCGGGGTTCGCACCATTGTCCTGCGCGCGGGTGATTTCATCGAAGCGGCGCAAAGCGGCAATTGGTTTGATACGCATATCGCCGCGAAGGCTTGGCAGGGCCAAATCATGTATCCCGGTCCGCGCAACGTGGCGCACGCGTGGGCGTGGCTGCCGGACATGGCGCGGGCGATGGTCGGTCTGGCAGAAAAAAGGACGGAATTTCAGACGTTTGAGGAGTTCGGGTTCCCGGGGCATACGCTCACCGGGGACGCATTGATCGATGCAGTGGCACGTGCCGTTGGCAAAAAGGTGCGGGTGCGCGGGATGCCGTGGCTGGCCGTGCGGGCGATGGGGTTGGTGTCGCCGCTCATGCGCGAAGTTGCCGAAATGCGCTACCTCTGGGAGGTGCCGCACCGCATCGACGGGACGAAACTGGCCCGCGCCTTGCCGGATTTCGAACCGACCCCGGTGGATGCGGCCATTGCCGCAGCGCTTGCCGCATGGGCACCGGGCGGCCAGACAGATTGACGCACGTCGCACTTTCTTTTTCGGAAACGCGGCCCTAAGCTGCAATGCAGCACGTATGCGGGGAGAAACCACGTGACCGAAAAACCAGCGCCCTTGCTGATCAAGCGCTATGCCAGCCGCCGCCTCTACAACACGGAAACCAGCGACTATGTCACGCTGGAGGATATTGCCGGGTTCATCCGCGACGGGCGCGAGGTGCAGATCGTGGACCTCAAGACCGGGGACGACCTGACCCGCCAGTACCTGCTGCAGATCATCGCCGAACATGAAAGCCGCGGTGAAAGCGTGCTGCCGGTGGATGTGCTGAACGATCTGGTGCGCAGCTACATGACCGGCAACGTGTCGGTGGTGCCGCAGTTCCTGCAAACCTCGTTCGAGATGCTGCGTGACGGGCAGAGCCGGATGGTTGAGAACATGTCCGCGATGAACCCGATGGCGAAAATGCCCGGGTTCGACGCGATGCGCGCCCAGCAAGAAGCGTTCATGAAGGCGATGACCGGCGGTATGGCCGGCGGCTGGACCGGTGGCGGCACGCCGCCCGAAACCAAGGAAGAGGGCGAAGACCTCGACGCGATCAAAAAGCAGCTCGCCGAGTTGCAGGAAAAGCTGTCAAAGCTGTCCTGAAACCGGCGTGCGGTGTTCAGGCCGCATGATCCAATCGAAGTATCGCTGCCGGAGGCCCGTCGCCACGGGCCCCGCCGCCCCGTTCGAAAAATGGCGGTCGTCCACCTGCGCCACCGGGATCACCCCGCCGCCCGAAGATGACAGGAACACTTCGTCTGCTTGCCAGAATTCATCGAGGGGCAGGGGGCGGATCTGCGTGTCCAACCCGGCCTCTACACACATCTCCAACACCGTGCGCCGGGTGATGCCATGCAGCACGCCGTGATCCGGCGTCACCACACGGTTGCCAAACACGGCAAAGACGTTGAATCCCGGGCCTTCGGTCACATGCCCCGCATGATCCAGGAGCAGCGTCGTCTCGAAGCCTTTGTCCTTGGCCTCAAACAGGCCCGAGGTGAAATCGCCCCAGTGGTAGTTCTTGACCGTCGGGTCCACGCTGTCCCTGGGGATGCGGCGCACGGATTTGGCGATCCACACCGACGTGCCCTTGGCCGCGACCTCCGGTTTGACGATATGCACGTAAGGAACGCACCACGCGTAGAAATGGTTTGCGCAATCGCGCGGGTCGCGGCTGCCGGGGACGGGGTTGCGACCGCGCGCGGCGACCATGGCGACATAGGCATCCTGCAACCCAGTCGCCGCCACCATTTGGTGCAGCGCGCCGCATACAGCACCCGCATCCATCCCGATCTCGAACCGCAGGGCCGACACCGACGCCATGAACCGCGCCACGTAATCATCCAGCCGGAAAAACGCACCCTGCCAGACCGGCACCACGTCATAGGCGATGTCGGAATGGGTCACGCCCCAATCCGTTACCGGAATGGCCGCATCTGCGATGGGTAGGATCCGGCCGCCCATCCAGGCGGCTCCATGTGTAAGCTCTGTCATGCGCCCGACCCTAGGCCACACGCGCGCATGCGGAAAGAGGTCAGGCGGCCTTTGTCCCTTGGGCGGTTTCCAGCGCGGACAAGAGCGCATCCGACACCGCATCAAGGGTCGCGGTCGGCAGGTGCACCGGTAACCGCACATCGCAGGCCCGCATCAGCATCGCACGGGTTTGCGGCAGGTCCGGCAGGTCCGGCACAAAGTGCCAGTTCCAGAAGGCCCGCGCGTTGTCTGCGCTGCGGCCAAAGACCTGCACCTTGACCCCGTTTGCGTCCGCCGCCCTGACAAAGGCGTCTACCTGCGCATCATTCATGTTGATCAGGTTGAACTGGATCGAATCTGGCGCGCGCACCTCTGGCGCAAGCGGGGCGGGAACGTCGATATAGGGGCTTTGCCCGATCTGCGCGGCCACGTGGTCATGGTTGCGCCGCCCGTCTGTGACCCGCCGCGACAAATGCGGCAGTTGCGGCCGGATGACAGCCGCGCTCAGGTTCGACATGCGCAGATTGTAAAGCGGCAGCTGGTTCTGATGCTGGCCAAAGGCGTCCTGAAGCACCGGATGCTTTTTCCAGTTATGCTCGTATGCGCCCGACATGATGATCGCCCGCGCCACAAGGTCGGCATCGTCGGTGATCAGAATGCCACCTTCGCCCGCGTTGATCATCTTGTAGGACTGGAAGGAAAAGCACCCGATCTTGCCCAGCGTCCCGATCTTGCGCCTGTGCCACGTGGTGCCAAGCGAATGGGCGGCGTCTTCGATCACCGGGATGCCTGCGGCGTCACACAGCGCCATGATCGCATCCATGTCCGACGTATGGCCGCGCATGTGGCTGACGATGACGGCGGCGCAGCCCGGCAGTTTGGCCGCGAAATCATCCATGTCGATCCGGTAATTCTTACCCACTTCGCACAGCACCGGGATGCAATCGGCATGCACAACCGACGACGGCACCGCCGCAAAGGTAAATCCGGGGATCAGCACGCGCGCATCCCGCGGCAATCCCAACGCCTTGAGCGACAGGAACAGGGCGGCCGAACAGGACGACACCGCCAGTGCAAACCGCGCGCCCAGCAATTCGGCAAACTCGGCCTCCAGCAGCGACACCGGCGCATCCGCAGGCGCGGTATAGCGAAACAGGTCCCCCGATTGCAGCAGCCGGTCAATCTCGGTGCGGGCGGCCTCGGGGATGGCTTCGGCGGTGTGCATGTCGGGCAGGGCCATATTTCAGTTTCCTTATGTACGACTGTTGGTTTTTTAAATCTATTGCATCGAAAAGGAAACGGTTTTGTGACGGACGGTACGTCACACCGCAGGTCAGCCCCTGTGCAGGATCAAAGACCCAGCCGGTCGCGCATCGCAAACCACGTCATGGCAAGCACCAGGAGCGGGTTGCGCATCGCAGGCCCGCCGGGAAACGGCATGGTTGGGATCGCTGCCATGATGTCGAACCCGTCACTGTCACCTTGCAACGCGTGCGCCATCAACATCCCCGCATGGGTTGCGGTGCCGACCCCGTGGCCGGAATAGCCGGATGCGCTCAGCACGTTCGGTGCAAGGCGCACCAGGTAGGGCAGGCGCTTCATCGTGATGGCCAGGGTCCCACCCCAGGCATAGTCGATGGACACGTCCCGCAGATGTGGAAAGATCTCGCACATGGGCCGTCGGACCTTGGCCGCGATGTCCCGCGGAAACCGGTAGCCATAGCTTTCGCCGCCGCCAAACAGCAGGCGATTGTCGTGGCTGAGCCGAAAGTAGTTCACGACAAACCGGCTGTCCGACACGGCAATGTCCTGCGCCAACACCCGCTCGGGCGCATCGAGCGGCGCGGTGGCGGCGACAAAATTGTTGATCGGCATGACCCGCGCGGCCACCTGCCGGGACAACCCGCCCAGATAGCCGTTGCAGGCCAGGATCACCTGATCGGCCTCAACCGTGCCCGTCCCGGTGCGAATCCGCACCGGCGTGCCCTCGGTGATGTCCACCACGGCACTGCGCTCATGGATCACGGCGCCTGCATCCTCGGCCGCCCGTGCGAGGCCAAGCGCAAAGCGCAGCGGGTGCAGGTGTCCCGCCTCACGGTCGACGATCCCCCCCCGATAGGCCGGTGACGGGCAGATCGCCGCAAACCCGTCCGCGCCCAACACCTCGAGCGGGTAGTCGTATTGCGTGCCCATATGCGCGGCATAGCGGTGCAGGTCGTCCACATCGCGCGGGCGCGCGGCGGTCCACGCCAGCCCCGGCTTCAGAAAACAGTCGATCTGATGCGCATCCACCAGCGCCTTGACCAGCGCCACCGCGTCGCGCCCCAGCTCCCACAACCGACCTGCCGGATCACGCCCGACCATCTCTTCGAGATAGGGTTGCTCGACCCGCTGCCCCGCGCCAAGCTGACCTCCGTTGCGCCCCGACGCACCAAACCCCACCCGCTGCGCATCCAGAACGATGACCCGCCGGCCCGCCTGCGCCAGATGCAGCGCCGCCGACAGGCCCGTGAATCCGGCGCCCACCACACAGACATCCGCGCGCACATCCCCCTGCAACGCCGCACGCGCCGCCCCGACATCCGACGTGGCCGCATACCAGCTTTGGGGATGCACACCGCGCCCGTCATTTGCAAAAAGAAGGTTCACCGTCTCTGTTCCAAGAAAATCCCCCCCGGAGGGCCGGCCGGCATCCTCAGACGTTCAGCAGCAAATGCTCGCGCTCCCACGGTGAAATCACCTGTAGAAACTCGTCATATTCCGCGCGCTTTACAATCGAATAGACCCGCGCAAAGTCAGGCCCAAGCACGTCGTGCAGCGCATCTGCCCCGTCAAACAGGTCCAGCGCCTGCCCCAGAACGCGCGGAATATCACCGTCCCCTTCATAGGCGTCGCCGCGGAACTGCGCCGACGGACGGCGTTCTTCCATCAACCCCAGATAGCCGCAGGCCAGCGACGCCGCGATCCCAAGATACGGGTTGCAATCCATGCCCGCGATCCGGTTTTCGACCCGCCGCGCCGCCGGGTCCGAAAGGGGGATGCGAATACCGGTTGTCCGGTTGTCGCGCCCCCATTCGAGGTTGATGGGCGCTGCGTGATCCTTGACGTACCGACGGTACGAATTGACGAACGGCGCCATCACGGCAAGTGCGGCAGGCAAGTGGTGCTGCAAACCGCCGATAAAGTGAAAAAACGCGTCCGTGTCGCCATCTTGCGGGCCGACAAAGATGTTCTTGCCGGTTTTTGTATCCAGAATGGAATGGTGGATGTGCATGGCCGATCCCGGCTCATCCTCGATCGGTTTGGCCATGAACGTGGCGAAACAGTCGTGCCGCAGCGCCGCCTCCCGGATCAGCCGTTTGAAATAAAACACCTCATCCGCCAGCTTGACCGGATCGCCGTGGCGCAGATTGATCTCCAACTGGCCTGCGCCGCCTTCCTGTGTGATGCCGTCGATCTCGAACCCCTGCGCCTCGGCAAAGTCATAGATGTCGTCGATCACCGGCCCGAACTCATCCACCGCTGTCATGGAATAGGCCTGCCGCGCCGCCGCAGGCCGCCCCGACCGCCCCGTCATGGGCTGGATTTCCTGCGCAGGGTCCAGGTTGCGCGCGATCAGGAAAAACTCCATCTCCGGCGCCACCACCGGTGTCAATCCTTGCGCCTCATAAAGCCCGACCACACGTTTGAGCACATTGCGCGGGCTGAACGGCACGGGCGCGCCCTTGCGGTCATAGGCGTCGTGGATCACCTGCAGCGTCCAGTCGCCGGTCCAGGGGGCCGCCGTTGCGGTCTCCATGTCCGGGCGCAGGATCATGTCCTTTTCGATGAACCCGTCGTCACCGGCCGCTTCGCCCCAGCCGCCTGTGATGGTCTGGTAAAAGATGCTGTCGGGCAGGTGGAAATAATCCTGCCGCGCGAATTTCGACGCAGGCACCGCCTTGCCGCGCGCAATGCCCGGCAGATCCGCGATGATGCATTCCACCTCATCCAGCCGCCTTCCGTCCAGATAGGTCTGCGCCGCCTCGGGCAGTTTCGATATCCATGTGCTCATGCCGGCGCCCCCTGTTTCAGAAACGCCGCCATGTCGGCGGCGATGGCGTGCCGGTCCGTGGGGGTGTCAAGTGCGGCGCGTGCTGCGTCCAGCTGGCTGTCCGGCACCACACCGGGGCCCCGGTGCGTGGCCAGTGCCCCGACCATATCCGCGCCGAATTCGGGGTGGGGCTGGATCGTCCAGATCCGGTTGCCATAGACCAGTGCCGCATTTGCGCAAAACGCATTGCTGGCAATCACCTCGGCCCCGTCCGGCACTTGGGTCACCTGATCCTGATGCCACGCGTTGATCGCCACCGGCGCTCCTTTGTAGGTATAATCCTGACGCCCCACGGCCCATCCACCTTCGAATTTTTCGACCCGTCCCCCCATCGCTTTCGCAATGATCTGGTGCCCGAAACAAACCCCGATCATGGGGCGGCCCGTGGCATAGATGGCGCGGATCAGCTCTTCGAGCGGTGGGATCCACGCATGATCCTCATAGGCCCCATGCTTGGAGCCGGTGACAAGCCAGCCGTCACAGGCCTCCGGCCCTGGGGGGAACGCCATGTCCACCACGTTGAACGTTTCAAAGTCAAAACCATGTCCGCCCAAAAGGCGCGCGAACATGGCGTCGTAATCGCCCAAATGCCCCAACACTTCGTCGGGGGCATGGCCGGTTTGCAAAATGCCGATTTTCATGGATCACCTGAGGGTTACGGCGCAAGGATAAGGCGGGGCTCACACCGTGTCGAGATAGATTTCAACCTGTTCGTCGCGGCTCAGTGCGCCCATCAGGCGCGCCTCTTGCCGTTTGGTCATCACCAGATTGTCGCGCAGCATCTGGGGAAAGATGCGGGCCATGGCCGGGGACGCCTCAAACGCCGCGATGGCTGCGTCCCAATTGCCCGGCACCTGCGGAATGTCCTGGTCATAGGCATTGCCGGTGATGGGCGCGGGCGGTGTGGCGGCATCCTCGATCCCGTTCATCATCCCGCCCAGAACCGCCGCCATCATCAGATAGGGGTTCACATCGCCCCCTGCCATACGGTGCTCGATCCGGCGCGCAGCCGCAGGCCCCGACGGGATACGCAACGCTGCCGTCCGGTTCTCATAGGCCCACGCGATACCCGTTGGCGCGTGCGCGCCCGGCACCAACCGGTCATATGAATTGGCGTGCGGCGCAAAGACCAGCGTGCCACCCGCCATCGCCTCCAAACACCCCGCAACCGCATGGCGCAGCACATCCGTTCCCGCAGGCCCGCCATCGTCGAACACGTTGCGCCCATCCGCATCCAGCAGGGAGGCGTGCATATGCATGCCAGAGCCTGCGTAATCCGCGTAAGGCTTGGCCATGAAGGACGCACAGAACCCGTGTTTGCGCGCCACGCCCTTGGCCAGCATCTTGAACAACCACGCGTCGTCGGCGACCTTCAGCGCACCTTCCTGATGCGACAGGGTCACTTCAAACTGCCCCAGCCCGCTTTCGGAAATGGTGGCATCCGCCGGGATGCCCATCGCGGCGCACCCCTCGTAGAGATCGGTAAAGAACCCGTCGAACTGATCCAGCAGGCGCAGGCTCAGGATTTCGCCCGCCACGCGCCGCTTGCCCGACCGCGGGCTGGCAGGCACCTGCAACGCCGCGCCCCCGTCATCCACCAGAAAGAATTCCAGCTCCACGGCTGTCACGATGCGCAGGCCGCGCGCGGCAAACCGCGCCTCCACATCCGCCAGCGCATGGCGCGGATCGCCTGCAAACGCTGCGCCATCATCGCCAAACATCCACAATGGCAACAGCGCCGTGGGCGTGTCCAGCCACGGCAGCGGCACAAACCCCCGCCCGGTGGGCCGCAACACACCATCCTGATCACCCGAGGCCAGAACCAGCGGGCTGTCCTCGATGTCCTCCCCCTGAATGTCGAGGTTCAGCACGGATTTGGGAAACCGAACGCCACCCTCCAGCGCCTTTTGCCTGGACGACACCGGCATACGTTTGCCCCGCGCCACCCCATTGAGGTCACAGGCCGCCACACGCAACGCGCGGATATCAGGAGAAAGGTCAGAAAGGTCCTGCATGTCGTCTTCTTCTGGCTGAAAATACCACCGCCGGAGGCATAGTCTCTCTTTCTCAGCGGATCAAATTGGGACGTATCTTGAGACGGGTGCGCGTGTTGGCGGGCAGGTGCCGGTTCAGACGTCGGTTCACCAGGCCGAAAAGGCCAATCACCCCCAGCGTCAGGATGATGAAATACATCGCCAATATCGGATAGGGGATAAACGGGTTGAACGTCTTGTCCGCGAAATAGCTCGCGTAATAGAGCGCGTCGCCCTGCTGTCCCCGCACCGGAAAGGCCGAGAAAAACACCAGTGTCGTCGCGTGAAACAGAAAGATCGCCTCATTCGTGTAGGCGGGCCAGGCCAGCCGCAGCATCGTTGGCCAGACCACCCGCCGGAACCGCGACCACCCCGAGAGGCCATAGGCGTCCGCCGCCTCGACCTCGCCCTTGGGGATCGCCTTGAGCGCGCCAAAGAAGATCTCGCCCGAATAGGCCGCCGTGTTGAAGAACAGAACCACCAGCGCGCCCGCCCATGCGGCGGTGAACAGGTCGAAAACCGGCAGCGGCGCCTTGAGCTGCAAAAAAGCGAAATAGGCAAAGAAGAACTGGATAAAGAGCGGCGAGCCGCGGAACACGAAGATAAACCATTCCGACGGCTTGCGCAGCCACGGGTTCGGCGATGCCTTGCCCAGGGCCACAGCCGTGGCCAGAAAAAAACCCGCAACCAGCGCCAGAATGCCGAAATAGATGTTCCAGATCATGCCGGAGCCGATCAATGTGAAC
This sequence comes from Tateyamaria rhodophyticola, assembly GCF_047777875.1. Lineage (GTDB taxonomy): Bacteria > Pseudomonadota > Alphaproteobacteria > Rhodobacterales > Rhodobacteraceae > Tateyamaria. The sequence continues at coordinate 2,944,748 of NZ_CP180519.1, forward strand.
TGTTCGCACAAGGTGAAGTCTTCGCGCGGCAGGCGGCGTTCACCGATGCCGATGCTGCGCAAGGCGTAGGCCTGTACCGTGTCCCAACAGCTCATGCCCGATGCCTCCGCGTGAGGCGTCGCGTGTGCGGCAGGTGTTTGCAGGCAAACACCGAGAACGGCACCCATTTGCAACCTGCGCAGCCCATCACGCCGCCGCCTTTCGCTGGGCTTCACCGGCGGTGGTCGCCTGCCCATGGCTGAGCCGTGCCATCAACCGGTCCAGCACAATCTCGGAGGCGCGCGTGAACAGCAGGTAAAACACCAACAGCGCAAGAAAGTACCACATGCGCCAGTCGCCATGCGGGTATTCGGTGAACCGTGGCGTCTTGATCCCGCCCAGCTCGCGCGCCCAGTACACCAGATCCTCGACCCCTAGCAGGAACAGCAAAGGTGTGGCCTTGATCAGCACCATCCACAGGTTCGACAGCCCCGGCAGCGCATAAACCCACATTTGCGGCACCAGCACCCGCCAGAAGGTCTGGCGCGGGGACATCCCGTAGGCCTCGGCGGTTTCAAGCTGCGCACGCGGCACGGCACGCATCGCTCCAAAAAGCACGTTGGCGGCAAAGGCACCAAAGACGATGGCAAATGTCACAACCGCCAGCGCGAATCCATAGGTCTCATGCACCCATTGGGGGGCCGTGCCTAAAGGCATCTTGGCCGCCTGACAGACAACGAAATCATTGCCCTGACGCACTGGCTCGGACCAGTCGGGGCAGAGCACCGTGTGGCGCAGGTATTCAATCCCTTGATCCAGCGCGATGACGAAAAACAGGAAAAACGCGATGTCGGGCACGCCGCGCACAATCGCGATATAGCCGCGCCCCAGCCACGATAGCGGCGCGATACGCGACCGGGCCGCCGACGCGCCCGCAAAGCCAAAGGCAAGTGCTGCAGGGGCGGTCACGCCCAGCAGCAGGAACACCGTCAGCACCGACCAGTAAAGCGACATATGCTTTGCCGTGGTCAGGTAACACGCCATCCACTGCCAATCAGGCAGGAGGCTCGGGTCGGTGCAGAAGGAAAACATGTGTCAAAGGCGCAGGCCGGGCGTGCACCCGGCCTGCAAGGGCGATCAGAACGTGTCGCCGATTTCCCATTTGGTGATCAGCGCGTTGAGCGAACCGTCGTCCTTCATGGATTGGATGGCTGCGTCAAACTTGGCCTTCAGCTCGCCGTCGCTTTCGCGCACGCCCATGCCGACGCCACCGCCCAAGAGCTCTTCGCGCTCAAGGAAGGACAGCTCGCTGTCCTGGGCAACCACATCCGTCAGATAGGATTTGTCGGCCAGAACTGCGTCCGCCTCACCGTTTTTCACAGCGGCGATGGTTTCTTCGGGCGTTGCGAATTCCAGCAGGTCCCAACCCTGTTCGGCGATGAACGACGCCTGGATGGTGTTGGTCTGTGCCGCGATTGTGGCGCTTTCCACGTCCACTTCGCCCGCCGCCGCATAGGCGGACGGATCGGGCAGGGTGTAGCCTTGGGTAAAGTCGATGACTTCGTCACGCTCGGCCGTGATGCTCATGCCCGCGATGATCGTGTCATAGTTGCCGGACACGAGGTTCGGGATGATGCTGTCCCATTCGTTGGTGACCCATTCGCAGGTCAGCTCGGCCCGCGCGCACAGCTCGTCGCCCAGCTCACGCTCGAACCCGTCCACTTCGCCCGCGTCATTGATGAAGTTCCACGGAGGGTAGGCGCCCTCGGTGCCCATGCGCACAACACTGTGGCCATCGGCCATGGCAAGCGTTGCGGTCAGCGTGACGGCAACGGTGGTCAGAAGGATGTTTTTCATCTTTTACTCCCTTGGTTTTATTTAATTTACGTGGCGTGGGTTGCAGAGAGGAACCCGCGCAGACGTTCTGATTTCGGCGCGCCAAAGAGGTCTTTGGGCGGGCCTTCTTCCTCGATCCTGCCTTGATGGAGGAACACAACGTGGTCGCTCACATCAGCGGCAAGTTTCATGTCGTGTGTGACGATCAGCATGGTGCGCCCTTCGGCGGCGAGGTCCTTGATCACCTTGACCACTTCCTGCTCCAGCTCCGGGTCCAGCGCGCTGGTCGGCTCATCAAAGAGCAGCGCCTCGGGCTCCATGCAGAGCGCGCGGGCAATGGCCGCACGCTGTTGCTGCCCGCCGGACAGTTGCGCGGGATAAACGTCGCATTTGTCGCCGATCCCCACCTTGTCGAGATAGGCGCGCGCGGCTTTCTCCACCTCTGCCGGATCACGGCGCAGCACGGTTACGGGCGCTTCCATCACGTTTTGCAGGATGGTCATATGGGCCCACAGGTTGAACTGCTGGAACACCATCGACAGGTTCGTGCGGATGCGCAGCACCTGCTTGGCATCTGAAGGGCGGCGGGCGTGGCCGGAGCCGCGCCAGCTTACATCCTCGCCCTTGAACTGGATGGTGCCCTGCTGGCTGTCTTCCAGCAGGTTGCAGCACCGAAGAAGCGTGGATTTGCCAGAGCCGGACGACCCGATGAGCGATATGACCTGACCGGCTTGCGCCGCCACATCCACACCCTTGAGCACCTCCAACGCGCCATAGGCCTTGTGGAGGTCGCGGATCGCAATCACGGGTGTGTCGGTCAAAGGGTCACGCGCTGTTGTGTTTGGTCAGCGGTCATAAGGGGGCGAATCGGGGGGCTTGTCTATGGTCAAAACACCGTGTGCACGGTGGAATTGCCTGAAATTCCGTCACGTGATGCGCGATTCAGCAGGGGTGGGTGGCAAGGGCAACCGCAAGTAGTCCTCTGCCGTGATCTGCACCACGCCGCGCAGGTGCAGCGCCGCGCGGTCCTGATGCGGCAGCGTGTCGATGGCGTCAGCGATGGCGCGCGCAATGGGCTCGGGATCGCGGTCGAGGCTGGTGATATAGGGCAGGACGGGTGTCGGCGTTGTGTGGTCGAACACCTCCACCGCCTGCGCAGCCTCGGGATCATGTTCGGCCCAAAGGATGTGAGTGAGCGCATCGAGCGCCGCGAAATCGGCGCGCCCGTCCCGCACCGCCGCAACGCTGGCCAGATGCGCACCGGTATGGACCACGCGACCGGGGCGCGCACCGTGCGCGGTCAGATGGGCCAACGGCGCGGCCCAGCCCGATTGCGACAGCCCATCATTGAACGCCATCACCCCGTGCGTGCAAAGCGCATCCAAGGACCGCGGATCGTCGCGGCGGCGGATCAGAACGCTGTTGTAGTGTCCTGGCGGACATCCGGGCAGACCGTAATCCGGTGTGCAAACCAGCTGCACTTTGCCATGCAGCCGCGCGCGGTAAGGCAGACCGCAGGTCTGTGCCAGCACGAGATCCGGCGACAGCCACGCGTCCCACGGATCCATGTCCCGTGTCAGCGCCGCCGGTCCATATCCCAAAGCCGCGCGGATCGCGGTCCAGTACCGGTCGTGCGCGGCGTGCAGATGGGGCATGTCGTACATGCCCAGTGCTGCGATCATCCCGCAGCCTTCTGCCGGGCGCGGGCGCTGTCCTGATCGGTGACACCCAAAAGGCTCGCCACCAACCGCAACAGCGCGTCTTCTTCCTTTTCCCGCTTGCCGTCGGCCAGAACGACGGTCCACAGCGCTTGGATCACCGCAAGCCGGTCCTCATAAGCCACCGCATCCTTGATCGCGCGGGTAAAGCGGACCGTATCGGGGGCTTCGGCCTCCAGTGCTTCGGCCTCGGCGCGCAGGGCACCGGCATCTACCGCGGACAGCCCGTAGCGAGCCTGCGTAATGTCATCAATCCGCGCCTTTTCATCCGGCGCGTATTGGTTGTCGGACCGCGCCACCCGCACCAGCAGTGCAGTCAACGCCAGACGGGCGTCGCCATCGGGCAGCGGTTCGGGTTCAGGCTGGATGAGGCGGGAGAGGAGATCTTTGAACATGCCGTTCATATAGAGGGGGTCACCCGCCTAGCCAAGCGCGCGCGTCTTGATGTCGGCGCTGTCGGCGTCGGTGATGCCAAGCGCCGCTTCGATCTGATGCAACGACGCCTCTTCGATGGCGGCGTGTTCCCCGTCCGCGAGCAGCACCTGCCACATCGCCATGGCAAGGCCCAGCCGGTCCGCATAAGGAACCGTATCGCGCAGGATTTCCGCGTATTCCGGCGTGCCCGGCGCGTGCCGTTCCAACGCTTCGCAGGTCGCGCGCAGTTTGGCCGCCTCCAGCGGTTTGAGGTTGAACGTCCCGCTCAGGATCTTGTCAATCGCGCCCACTTCTGCGGCCTGGTAATCGCTGTCGGCCATGGCGATGCGCACCAAGAGCGCACCGAGCGCAAGCTGCGGCGTCGGCTCCGGCAGGGGCGGCGTTTCCTTGGGGCGTTTCGGGAATAGGCGTTCGAACATGGGTCTCACTTCAATCTGTCGAAGTGAGTTTTCAGATTTGCAGCCCGTTCGGCAAGCCCAAAGGGCGGGCGGATCACAAACAGACCCGATCCGATCATGCCGTGGCCCGGACGGGCAGGGGGAAAACGGACCTCGTGGCGCAGCGCGACCTGGTGATCTTTTTGCAGCGTTTTCAGCATGCTGGTATGGGCGTCGGACCGCAGCACCGGATACCACAGGGCGATGATCCCGACATTCCATGCGCGCACGTATTTTCTGATGTGACCGGGGATGGTGTCGTAATCCTCTTTCACCTCGAAACTGGGATCGATCAGCATCAGACCCCGCCGCGGGGTCGGCGGCACCAACCCGTGCGCCATGTCAAACCCGTCCATCCGGCGGCATGTGACCGTGGGCAAGGCGAGCTCGAGCGCGTTGTGTTCTTGCGGGTGCAGCTCGGCCACAGTCAGCGTATCACTGTCGCGCAGCCGCTGCACCGCGATGAGAGGCGAGCCCGGATAGGCGTCCGGACCGTGCGCGGCCACCGTCTCGGTCAAGGACCGCATGTAGGGATCATCCGCCGCAAACCAATCGCGCGCCTGTGCGATGCCACGGGCCGCTTCGCCGGTTTTGCGCGCCGCCTCTGCGTCCAGATCATAGAGCGCGCGACCGCCATGGGTTTCGATATAGCTGACCGGTTTGTCCTTGCGGGTGAGATAGTCGAGCATCCAGGCCAGAAGCGCATGTTTGTGCACATCCGCAAGGTTTCCGGCATGGAAGATATGTTGGTAACTGAGCATGCGCGAGGTGTAGCGAAAAGCGTTCCGCGCGCAACGATTTTCACCGCTGGTTTGCGGTGCATGTGTCGCCATCTTGAAACCGGGTATTTCCGTATCTTGCGCAGCGGCAACGATATTTTCACCGTTGACTCAAATCTGATTCCGCAATTACCCTAGGTAGTATTAAAACACATCTTATTCTCAAACCCCGTCCTGCGTTTTGGCATTTTCAATCGGGGTTTCATTTGACCAAAAGGAGTTTCGATATGAAAAAGCCGGAAATCAAAACAGAGATGCGGGCGTCCAAAGACACCATCGTCGAGATGCGCCTGCCGATTGAACAAGTGATCAAGAACATGTCGCCCGAGGTGCGCAAGCAAGTCAGCGTCGTCGCCGAAAAGCGCGGCATTGGCATCGAAAAGTTCGTGCATGAACAAATGACGGCACAGCTGATTGATCAGGATATGTTTCTTGCAAACGGCATCGATTGGGATATCCGCGCCGACAGCAACCCGCGCCGCGGGGACGTCCGTGTGGGCGGTGGTATCGGCGGACGGTTCTGATCGCGCCACGGGGCGTGTCCTCGGGATGATCGTACCTGTAGGCCGGCGCTGACCCTTCGGCGCGGCACGTACGGTATTCGTATTTGGTGAATTCAATTTGGCGCCGCGCGCAATTGCGCGCGGGCATTTGAGGCTGTTTATGCAATTCGATGATTTGGATATCTATGCGCAATGTGATGTCGCCCTTATTGTGCCACCATTCGCAGATGTATTTCAGGCCAATATGGCGTGCCACCTATTGCAGGCCTGCGCCAAACAGGCGGGATTCAACGTCCGTGTCATCTATGGCAACCTTCTGTTTGCATCGATGATCGGTCCGCGTGTCTACCGCACGCTGATCGACGAACGGCTGATGCTCGAGGCGATTTTCCGCGAGGCTGCGTTTGGCGGTAAAGACGACCCGGCGCTTGCGACGCGCATGGCCACATCCGAAAGTTTCATGCACGCCCGCGCCCATGTGGCAGAATGGTTGGACGCGATGTCGGCCATCGTGGCCAGGATGTCCCCGCGCATTGTCGGATCAAGCTGCTCGTTCGAGCAAATTACGTCGAGCATCGCCGTCCTGCACCGGTGCAAGGACGATTTCCCGGACATCACCACATTGATCGGCGGGGCCAATTGCGAGGCTGACATGGCCGAAGGGCTCCTTTCGACCGGTGCCCGCATTGATCACGTGGCCTCTGGCGAAAGCGAAGACACATTTGTCACCCTGCTGACGCAAATCCTGCGCGACGGCACAACGCCGGATCGGATCGTCTATGGCAAACCGTGCATGAAGATGAATGCCTTGCCGCTGCCGGAATACGATGAATTCTTTGTCCAGCATACGCGGTTCATGGCCGGTCGTGACGGCGCGGTACAGCAACCTGCACTGCCACATGAAAGCAGCCGTGGGTGCTGGTGGGGCGAAAAGCATCACTGCACGTTCTGCGGCCTCAATGGCGGCGGCATGGCGTTTCGCGAAAAGACGGCGGACAAGATCGTGGCCGAGATAGACACGCTCTTTGCGCGCTATCCGATCAATCAACTGAACATGACCGACAACATCATGCCGCATCGGTATTTTCAGTCGGTGCTGCCGCGGCTGGCCAAATCGGTGCCGGACGATGCCACGATCTTCTATGAGCAAAAGGCGAATATCAGCCTCGACAAGGCGCTGCTCTTGCGGGACGCGGGTGTAACAGAGATCCAGCCGGGCATTGAATCGCTCAACACAGACATCCTGACCTGCATGAACAAAGGCACGACCGGCGCGCTGAACCTGCGGCTGTTGCGGTTGGCGCGCAGCCTCAAGATCGACGTGTCATGGAACCTGCTGGTCGGCTTTCCGGGCGACAAGGCCGAAAGCTATGCGGAGATGCTGGAGGTCATGCGCAAGATCCCGCATCTGCAACCGCCCAGTGATTTCGCCTTTTTGCGGCTCGACCGGTTCAGCCCGTATCACGAGGATCCGGACCGGTTCGGCATCGAAAATGTGCGCCCTCTCGAGATCTATGGCCAGCTGTTTCCCAAGGGCACGGACCTGGATAAACTGGCCTACTACTTTGCGGGGGATTATGCGTCGGGTGCGTTTGAGTGCCCCGAGACGATTGACGCCATCAAGGCGCTGGCCGGGACATGGCACGCGCGCTGGCAGAAACGCGTGAAACCGGCGCTGTCGCTGGCGCATCTGACCGACGATCTGTTTGCGCTGGTCGACACCCGCGATCCGGCGCGTGACACGCCGATGGATATCATTTCCGAAGACGCCGCGCGCGCCGTGCTGAACCCGGCCGCAGACATGAGTGCCGCGCGGCGCAATTGGCTGCGGGATCGGGACCTGATTGTTGAACTCGATGGTCAGACCGTGCCGCTCACCACAGCCCCGGTCGCGCTGTTGCGCCGTTTTGCGCAGCCCACGCCCACCGCACAGCCACCCTTGATCGACCTTCCGGCGGAGTGATCCGCCACGCGCCATACGAAAGGATGACCCATGCATAAAAAAGATGTCCCCGTTGAGACGCTTTTGTCGCCAAGCACCTTTGACGCCTATATCCGCCCCGGCGGGAGCCCCGTGATCATTCGTGGCTGGATGCATGGCTGGGCCGCGATGGACAAATGGGATTTTGACTTTTTCCGTGATGTCTATGGCGACGATCCGGTCAAGCTGGCCGCCGATTCCATGAGTGACGAGGCGGCGTTTGTCACCACCATGGCAGAGTACATCGAATACATTCAGGCCGCTGGGGTGCAATGTGCGCTGGCAGAGAAACATGCGCAAATCGGGGCGCAGCGCCCGTTTTACTGCACGTCCTTCAAGCCCTTTGCGCTTCACCCAGAGTTGCTTGCGGACTTTGCGCTGCCGCCCTTTGTCATCGACTGGTGGCCATGGATCGGTCAAAGCTTTCAGGACGCCCATTTTCCCAATGACCAGGGCTGGCTTTTGATCAGCCCCGCAGGGGCTGCGTCACGGATGCATATCGACTCGCATCACACCATCACGTGGCTGGCGCAGGTGCGCGGGCGCAAGACGGCGTATCTCTTTGCGCCGGAGGACGCGGATGCGGTGTATCACGGGGCGGTTGATCCGGCGGCGCCGGATTTTGCGCAATACCCGTTGCTGCGCGAGGCGACGTGCTGGCAGTGCACTCTGGAACCGGGGGACATGTTGTTCCTGCCGCCGGACTGGTGGCACCATGTCGTCACCGAAGAAAACTCTGTCACGGTCAGCCAGAACCTCGTCAACCATGTGAACTTTGGCCTCTACGTGCGCCGTGCATACGGTCGGCAGTTGCCCGCGTTTCTGGCCGGGCTGCCCGCCGACATGGTGCGCAGGCGGGAACTGAGCCATGTTTGACCACGAACCGCAGCAACCCGGCTGGTCGCTTGAGACATTGATCACCCCGGTCTCTGCCCAAGGCTTCTTTGATCGGTATCACGAACGCGATTTCCTGTATTCGCCCGGACATGCGGGCCGGTCGCTCGAGACACTGTTTCAGGTCAGCGCGTTGGAAGACCTGATGTGCCAGATGCAGGATCTGGACGACGTAAAGACCACAGGCGGTCGGGCAGGATCGCCTGCCCCCGCGCGGCGTGGGGCGGCGGGCGGCTACTTTGCTGACTATGCCGATGGAAAGACGATTGTCGTCAACGGGATACACCGCCGCTGGGCTCCGGTGCGTGATCTGTGTGCTGCGCTTGCGGCGGATATGGTGACGACGCTGCAATGCAATCTTTACGTGACGCCGGCGGGGGCGCAGGGGCTCGACTGTCACTGGGACGGGCATGACGTGCTGGTGTTGCAGGTGGGCGGGTCCAAGGCATGGACCTTATATCCGATGATCGACAACATGCCCGCACCGGACGCGCCGGGCCAGGGTATCACGCCCGACGCACCACCGCTGGCCGAACTGACGCTGCGCGCGGGGGATGTGCTCTATGTTCCGCGGGGGATGCCGCATGTGGCGCAGGCCACGGACGAGACATCGGCGCATCTGACCATCGGTCTGATTGGCGTGACGTGGCGCGACCTGATGCAGGCGGCGGTGCATGTGGCAGCGCAGACGCGCACGGACATGCGCCGCGTGTTGCCGGTGGGCTGGGTGTCGGGCGACATCGCCGCGCCGGAGGCCTATGCCGCGGCGGCGCAGGTCCTGGCGGACCGCGATGTTCTGCACCGGGCCGTGGATCTGCTGGCCGCCAAGGTGATCGAGGCCGCGCCCGTGCCCGTGCGCGATCCCTTCGCATCGCTCGATCTCGTGGATGCCATGACGCTCGAGACCGAGCTGTCGCGCCCGGCGCGGTCCCTGGTGCGGTGCATCGCAAACGAAACAGGCGCGACCCTGCATTTCCCCGGCGGGCAGATTGATGGCACGGACAAGACCCTGTGGGCATTCGGGTTTTTCGCCGAAACGGCCCGGTTTCGTATCCGCGACATTCCCGGTTGGTACAGCGATGCAGAGCGGATGAAGCTGGCGCGCGATCTGGTCTGCGCCGGTCTTTATGCAATCACGCCCGGATCACCTTTGGCCATGGATGCCTGCGCGACGCCGGGGGAGCGGACATGACCACGCGGGCTGCAAAACAGCACCGCACCCGGAGGTGAGCATATGGATGGCGCTTTTCAGGACAGCAGCACGGCCTATCAACTCAATCCGCGGCTGCGGCTGACAGCTTATGGCGGGCAATTCTATGCCCACGATGCGGCATTGGCGCAGGGGCCGATGGTGGACCTCCCGACACAGCGGATCAGCACCGCGGATTATGACACGCTGCGCGCGCTCAAGGGGCAAGGCGTGTTTCTCAACCCCGCCTCCACCGACGATCTGCGCAGAGCGCTTGATGAACACGGAGCCGACACGGCCATGCTGGACCGCTGGATCAGCGCGCGCTTTGTGCTCCCGCACAAAACACCGACCGAGCGGGCGCAGGACGAGATGGTGCAGCGCCTGACAGGCCACTTTGGCCCGGATACGCCGCCAGTGCCGTTTGCCCAGCGTGAAACGCATCAACGCTGCTTTGCGCCCAACCGGTTTTTCAACCTGCCCGCCGATACGGATCCATCGACAGCCCATGTTGCCATGGTCGGTTTGCCTTTTGCGTCCTTGCCGATCAGCGCGGGCACACAGACCGCCCCGGATGCATTGCGCCTGCAATCGCGCGCGCTGTCATGGCTCGATTTTCAGAAAACCGGGGCCTATTCCGATGTCGTTCTGACCAACGGCAAACCCGACATCATGGGGCGCGGTGTGGTTGTGCAGGATTGCGGTGATCTGCGCTGTGCCGAACAGACCCCCGCGGGCATGTACGCAGCGCTCGGCACGCTGCTCGACGATCTTGACGCGCACGCGATCAGACCCCTTTTCATCGGCGGAGATCACGCGGTGAGCTATCCGGTGGTCAAGGCAATGCTCGCGCGTGAGCCGCATATGGGGCTTTTGCATTTCGACGCGCATAACGATCTGTTTTACCAAGGGAATGTCAGCTTTAACCACGCGGCGTTCCTGTCGAATCTGCTCAAGGACACGCGCGTGGAAAAGGTCGTGTCGATGGGGCTGCGCACCACGCTGGATCAGCGGACGCAGAACATGGAACAGGCCTATGACCGCGATGATGCGGGCGACCGGGTGTCCCTGGTGCCGCTGCCCCGCTTGAAACAGCTGCTTGCATCGCCGCGCGCCTTGCGGCGTGCCGTGTCAGCGCTCGGGGGGCGTCCCTATTACATCACGCTCGATCTGGACGTCATGTCCGAGGCTGCGGTCGCGGGGCAGGTGTCCACCCCATGCGGTGCGGGCCTTGAATGGCACGAATTGCACACCCTCCTGCACGCGATTTTCGCGCAGCTCGAAATTCGCGGCGCGGACGTGGTCGAGTTCAATCCGGGGCAGGGGGATGGCGACGGGCCTGCGCGGGACATCAATGCAACGCTGGTGCGTCTGATTGACGGTCTGGCGCGTTCGGGCGGCAAACCCCGCGCATATCAGGAGGCGACCGATGGCACTTGAACCACAACGCGCCGGGCAGGGATATCTGGGCGATACTGGGACACTGCACCTGGCGCGGATAGATCTGCCGGGCATCGTGCCTGGGCCGGACGCGGCCCTGGTGCGGGCCCCGAATATCCAGCGCACCTTGGCGCTGGATGCAGATGACCGGGCGTTTCTGGACCGGTTCACCGGGGCGCAAACGGCACAGACGGTGGTGGACGCGATGCAGGGCGCGCGGATGTCGAAATACGGCTCCGAGATGGACATGTATCTTGGCGTCGAACGGTTTCGCGCCTTGGGGCTGTTGGTCGCAACGCGGCTGTTGCACCCTGACGACGTGCGGGGGCTGGTTGTGCCTGCGACATGTGCCTGTCCGGACGGGCCGCTGGCGATCACGAGGCGACCGGACGGCCGTTGGCTTGCCGTGGCGGGCACGAACGCGATTACGGCACAGCGCCCGGTGCGCGCGCATGTCCTCGACCATTGTGCAGCGCTGGCACAGCTGGCCAGCCTGCCGGGTGAATTCTTTGGGTCCGCGCGCGGCGGCATCCCGTATCAGAGCATCTTTCTCGACGGGACCGAGCATGTGCCGGGGCGCCGCCCGGACCTGCATGACCGGTTCGAACGGATTGATCTCGCTGATATCGCGGGCAAGCGGGTGCTGGATCTGGGCTGCAACATCGGCATGAACTGTGTCCACGCCGCGCATCTGGGCGCGCACCGCGCTGTTGGCTTCGATCTGCCCGAGATCGTGGCCGCAGCCGAGCGCCTGAACATGTTCTTCGACACACCCTGCCGGTTCGTGGCGCAGGATTTGAACGTGCCGCCTGCGCATACAGGGCGGTTTGACACGGTGTTCCTGTTTGCCGTTCTGGGTCATCTCGACACGCTGGATGGCGTGCTGTCGATCCTTGCGCAGGCGCAACCGGAAACCGTTTATGTTGAGACGCATTGCGACATTCAGGATCAGGGGCAGACCGAGGCGTTCCTGAACCTGCCGGTGTTCGCTTCTGTGACCCCGCTTGGCCTGAATTTCGACAATGCGGTGCGCGGAACCCGGTCGCGCCAGTTGTTCCGATGCCGCATCGCCCGGTCCTCCTGATCCCCGATGCGGATGGCTTTGTAACGCCGCGCGCCGCGCCGGATGCGCTACAGACGCCGTGGCGCGCGCCGCTGGATCACATCGCGCAAGCCTGTCGTGGGGTGTGCGGTCCTGCATTCCACAGCCTTTACGTCCGGGGCAGCGTTGCGGTTGGGCAGGCGCGCGAACATATCTCCGACATTGATGCGGTGGTCCTCACGCGCGCTCCGGTGCCAGGCTTGGACAAGCGGTGGCGCGACGCGTTGAGTGACCGGATTGTGCGCAAATGGCGCTTTGTCCATTCGGTTGAAGTGATGCCGTTGACCAAGGCCGAGCTGTTTCGCTCCGCCATCTTATCCGCACTGCTCAAGACGCAGGCATTTTGCCACGCGGGCCAGGACGTGGTGCCCGATCTGCCGCGCTGCCGGCTTGGGCTGGACCTGATGTTCGAAAGCTGGACCTTGCCCAATGACATCGCCCTGGCGCGGGGGTTGCAATCCACGCCCAAGGCGCATCAAGCGCGCATGTGGGTGGCCAAGAAGATCATCCGCAGCAGCTTTGAGCTGGTGATGCAGGATGCAGGGTTCTACACGCGCGATTTGTCCGTCTGTCGGGCGCAGTTCCTGCGCAAGCACCCGGACCACGCGCCATTGATGCGGCACGGGTTTGAGATGGCCACAGGGCAGGGCGATCAGGCGTTTGATGCGCTGACCGCGTTTGGCACGGGGTGGCTTTATCCAGAGGTGTGCAGGGTGTACGGCGCCGATCTGATCACACGCGCCGTGCACGCCTGACCCGGTTCAGACCAGGCGCGAGACATCCCGTGCGGCCCGCACAAAATCCTGGAACAGGGGGTGCGGCGCGAAGGGTTTCGACTTGAGCTCCGGGTGGAACTGAACCCCGATGAACCACGGATGGTCCGGCCATTCCACAATTTCAGGCAAGCGTCCGTCCGGTGACATGCCCGAGAACCGCAGCCCCGCCTCTTCGAGTTGCTTGCGGTACGTAATATCGACTTCGTACCGGTGGCGGTGGCGCTCATCAATCGCGGTGCGGCCATAGACTTCGGCCACCTTGGATCCTTCGGACAATACGGCGTCGTATGCGCCCAGACGCATTGTCCCACCCTTGTCATCCTCGACCTTGCGTTCAACCTTGTGATTGCCCTGCACCCATTCCTTGAGGTGATACACGACCGGCGTGAAGCGTTTTTTCCCGGCCTCGTGGTCGAACTCCTCGGACCCGGCATCGCTGAGGTTGGCAGTGTTGCGCGCGGCCTCGATCACGGCCATCTGCATGCCCAGACAGATGCCGAGATAGGGCACCTTGCGGGTGCGCGCGAATTCCGCGGCCTTGATCTTGCCTTCGGTGCCGCGCTCTCCAAAACCGCCGGGCACGAGGATCGCGTGGAAGCCTTCGAGATGCGGGGCCGGGTCTTCGCGATCAAACAATTCCGCATCGACCCATTCGACCTTGACCCGGACACGGTTGGCCATGCCGCCATGAGTCAAGGCCTCGGCGATGGATTTGTAGGCGTCTTCCAGCTGCGTGTACTTGCCGACGATGGCGACCTTGACCTCGCCGTCGGCGTTGTGGATGCGGTCACTGACGTCTTCCCACTTGCTCAGATCGGGTTTCGGGGCGGGCGAGATCTGGAACGCATCAAGCACCGCCTGATCCATCCCCTCGCGGTGATAGGCCAGAGGTGCATCGTAAATCGTGCTGAGGTCCTGCGCCGCGATCACGCTTTCGGGGCGCACGTTGCAGAACAGCGCCAGCTTTTCACGCTCTTTCACGGGGATTGGCCCTTCGGACCGGCAGACAAGGATATCGGGCGCGATCCCGATGGAGCGCAGTTCCTTCACGCTGTGCTGCGTCGGCTTTGTCTTCAGCTCGCCCGACGCCTTGATATAGGGCAGCAGGGTCAGGTGCATAAAGATACACTGCCCGCGCGGCTGATCCTGCGAAAACTGTCGGATGGCTTCGAAGAACGGCAGCCCCTCAATGTCGCCCACCGTGCCGCCGATCTCGCACAGCATGAAATCAACCTCATCATCGCCGATGCCGATGAAATCCTTGATCTCGTTGGTGACGTGGGGAATGACCTGAATCGTTTTGCCGAGGTAATCGCCGCGCCGTTCCTTTTCGAGCACGGTGGAGTAGACGCGGCCCGACGAAACGGAATCGGTCTTGCGCGCGGCAACGCCCGTGAACCGTTCATAGTGACCAAGGTCGAGGTCGGTTTCGGCCCCATCATCGGTGACAAAAACCTCGCCATGTTCAAAGGGCGACATCGTGCCGGGATCGACGTTCAGATACGGATCCAGCTTGCGCAAGCGGACGGAAAATCCGCGCGCCTGCAACAGCGCGCCCAGAGCGGCAGAGGCAAGGCCCTTGCCCAAGGAGGAGACAACCCCACCGGTGATGAAAATATAGCGCGCCATGTTCAGCAGTCTCCCGTGGTATTCTCAGGCCTGACGCCCGGATATGAGCCGCGCAAATTGCGCACCCCACGGGACACCAGTGTAGCAGGATTCGGTCTCAAGGGGCAAGGATGCCGCAACACGATGTTGCGGCAAAATCTATGCAGACCTCAATATTTTGGTCGTTTGACCGCGATCAGTCGGCCGATGGCACCAGCGGGCCGGTGTCATCGGTGCTGGGTGGCAACAGGTCGCCGCCCGGGGGCACCAGATCATCGGCCGGTGCATTCTGTGCCGGCGGTGTGATGCCCAGTTGGTCGATCACGGACGTCCCGGACGCGTTGCGTGCGGCCATGATCGTCAGGGTGATCGAGGTGATGATAAACGCGATGGCCAGGATCCAGGTCACCTTACCCATCGCTGTCGCGGGGGCCCGGCCCGTTGCGGCACCGCCGCCGCCACCCATACCCAGACCGCCCCCTTCGGAGCGCTGCAACAGAACCACGGCCACAAGGCCGAGGGCGAGGATCAGGTGGATGATCAGAACGACGTTTTCCATGGAGGCTTTGGGCACCTTTGCTGCGCGATGCGCGGTATCTATGCAAGTTTGTCAGAGGGGGCAAGGGCACAGGTGCTGGACATTGCGTGCGGTGATGCGCAGGGTATCGAAATGCCACATGATCACAGTCACGATGACCACCCGCACACCCTTTTGCCGTCCGACCCCGCGCTGCGGGTCAAGGCGCTCGAGACGCTTCTGACGGACAAGGGGTTGATCGATCCCGCAGCGCTCGACGAAATCATAGACACGTATGAAAATCGCATCGGCCCCAAGAATGGGGCGCATGTCGTGGCGCGGGCATGGCACGATCCCGCATTCAAGGCAGCACTTCTGGAGGATGCAGACCCGGTGTTGGCCGACATGGGATATTACGGGCGGCAAGGCGAACATATGGTCGTGGTGGAAAACACGGATGCTGTGCACAACATGGTCGTTTGCACGCTGTGCTCTTGCTATCCCTGGCCGCTCCTGGGCATTCCGCCGGGATGGTACAAATCCGACGCCTACCGGGCCCGCGCGGTGCGTGAGCCGCGCAAGGTGCTGGCCGAATTCGGTGTGACCCTGCCGGAGGCGACGACGGTCCGCGTGTGGGATTCGACGGCGGAGGTCCGGTATCTGGTGCTGCCGCAACGGCCCCCGGACACCGATGGATTGGACGAAGCTGCGCTACAGGCACTGGTGACGCGCGACGCCATGATCGGCTGCGGTGTGCTGTCATGACCCGCGTGCACGACATGGGGGGACGGTTTGGCGATGGTCCGGTTGTGCCCGAAGCCGAAGCGGTGAAATTCCACGCCGATTGGCATCCGCGCGCGCTGGCCATCACGCTGGCCTGCGGCACTTTGGGCCTGTGGAACATTGATGTCTCGCGGCACCGGCGCGAAGGGCTGAAGCCCACGGACTATGCGCGGTTTACATATTACGAAAAATGGCTGGCCGCGCTGGCGGATCTTCTCGTGGAGACGGGTGCATTGACCCGCGCCGAGCTGCAAAGCGGGAAGGCGGATGGGGTGTCGCCACTGGCGGACAAACGGCTGGCGGCGGATGCGGTCGCGGGCGTTCTGGCGCGCGGCGGCCCCGCGACACGGACAGGCGGGCCTGCGCCCATCTTTGCCCTTGGTGACAGGGTCGCAGTGCGGGCCCACGCGGAGAACATGGATGTGCCTGGCGGGCATACCCGCCTGCCGGGATACATCGCGGGGGCTGTCGGAACAGTGGTGCGCCACCACGGCACCCACGTCCTGCCCGACAGCAACGCGCATGGTGCGGGCGAAGCGCCAGAGCCGCTTTATGCGGTTGCGTTTCGCGCGGGCGATCTTTGGGCCCATGCCGAACACGCCGGGGACGAAGTGGTCGCTGACCTCTGGCAAAGCTACTTGAGCCGTCGATGAGGCCCGAGCCCGCATTCGAAGCGCCGTGGCACGCGCAACTCTTTGCGCTGACCGTGCACCTCAACGAGGCGGGGCATTTCACCTGGCCGGACTGGGCCGCGCGCTTTGGTGCGACGTTGCGCGCCCACAGCAAGGCGTCTGATCTCAATGGCGGCGACGACTATTTCGCCGCATGGCTCGAAACACTCGAGGCCTTGCTGACCGAACTTGGCACTGCCGACGCGTCAGAGATTGCACAGCTGACAGAGGCATGGCGCGCCGCGTATCTGCACACACCGCACGGGCATCCTGTGCGGCTGCCGTAATCCCTGTCTCTGTTCCAGAAAATCCCGGGGTTTGGGGGCTGGCCCCCAAGAAAGCTGTGTTTGGGGGCTGGCCCCCAAGAAAGCTGTGTTTGGGTGCTGGCGCCCAGCGAGCGCTCCTTTACATGCGCGCCCGCAGTCTGCTTCGAACAACCACAAATGTCATTCGTCTACGTCGTCCACATCGGTTTGGCCTGACAGGCGGCGGCGCACGATGCTCCAGCTCAAGCCGATCCCCAGCACAAATGACAACGCCAACAGGCCGAGCCACGTGTTGAAATTCCGATTGTCGATGTTCAGCAAACCCAGATCGTAGAGCACCCACAGGATCGCGCCCACAATCGACAAAATCAGTGCCATGCCAAACCCGCCGATCGACCTGAGCGTCGCGCGCAGATAGATGATGTACCCGACCAGAAGAAGCAGACCGAGCAGGACGGCGACAGACAGGTTCTGCGCCCCGTTCTGCGCGGTCCAGATGACGTAATTGTAAGGCGTCGGGTTGTAGGTCGCCGAAAGCAGCGCAAACGCGCACACCCATCGCAGGAAAAAGCCCATCTGTTTGCGGTCCCTTGTCGTCTCGTGGCCCTGTTCATGACCCACCGTCCGTTCGGGTTCAACCGTCGGAGCCTCCGGCGGTGGTATTTTGAGCCAGAAGAAACTAACGGTTTGCGTCTCGGGGACGGATCGCTATACCGGCGCGGGTTTTCATCGAAAGGGCTCGAGCATGGCCAATGTGGTGGTTGTCGGCGCACAATGGGGCGACGAGGGCAAAGGCAAGATTGTCGATTGGCTGAGCGAGCGGGCGGATGTGATCGCGCGCTTTCAAGGCGGGCACAATGCCGGGCACACGCTGGTGATCGATGGTGAGGTCTACAAGTTGCACGCGCTGCCTTCGGGTGTGGTGCGGGGCGGCAAGCTGTCGGTGATTGGCAATGGGGTCGTGCTCGACCCCTGGCATTTGGTGTCGGAGATCGAGACATTGCGCGCGCAGGGCGTCGAAATCACGCCCGAGACCCTGATGATTGCCGAGAACACACCTCTGATCCTGCCGATCCATGGCGAGCTCGACCGGGCGCGTGAAGCGCAGAATTCAGTGGCCAAGATCGGGACCACCGGGCGCGGCATTGGCCCGTGTTACGAGGACAAGGTGGGTCGCCGCGTCGTGCGCGTCGCTGACCTTGCCGATCAGGCCACGCTGGAGCTTCGGGTGGACCGGGCGCTTGTGCATCACGATGCGTTGCGGCGGGGGCTGGGACTGGAGCCGGTCGACCGTGCCGGTTTGCTGGCCAAGCTGTCGGAGATCGCACCGGCCATTCTCGAATACGCCGCTCCGGTCTGGAAGGTGATGAATGAGGCGCGCAAGGCGGGCAAGCGCATCCTGTTCGAGGGGGCGCAGGGCGCGCTTCTCGACATTGATTTCGGGACCTACCCGTTCGTGACCTCGTCCAACGTGATCGCCGGGCAGGCCGCGACGGGCGTCGGCATGGGACCGGGCAGCATTGATTTCGTGCTGGGCATCGTCAAGGCGTACACGACCCGTGTCGGCGAGGGGCCATTTCCGACAGAGTTGGAAGATGCGGATGGACAGCGTCTTGGGGAGCGGGGGCACGAATTTGGCACCACCACGGGGCGCAAGCGGCGCTGCGGCTGGTTCGATGCGTGCCTTGTGCGCCAGACCTGCGCGACCTCTGGCGTGAACGGCATTTCCCTGACCAAACTGGATGTGCTGGACGGGTTCGAGACATTGCGCATTTGCGTGGGCTACGAACTTGACGGGGTGCGTATGGATTACCTGCCCACGGCGGCAGACAGCCAGGCGCGCTGCACGCCGATTTACGAGGACATGCCCGGCTGGACCGAATCCACGGAAGGCGCGCGCAGCTGGGCTGATCTGCCCGCCAATGCCATCAAATACGTGCGCCGGGTCGAGGAGTTGATCGACTGCCCGGTCGCCCTACTTTCCACCTCGCCGGAACGCGAGGATACCATCCTGGTCCGCGATCCATTTGCTGACTGAGGAGGGCGCATGGCGCTGCGATACAAGACACGGAAACGGCTGGCCCTTTTGGTGCTGATCGTCGGGGTGCCGCTTTACATTATCGTGGCGGTAAACCTTGTGGCGCTGTTCGAACGCCCGTCGATCCTTGTGGAACTGCTGGTCTATATCGGGCTGGGCGTGATCTGGGCGTTTCCGCTCAAGGCCGTGTTCAAGGGGATCGGACAGCCGGATCCGGACGGGTCCTGAGGCCCGATGCCTTGGTGGCTGAACGACAAAGGCGGCACCGTTTGGGCGCCGCCTTTTTGCGTTCGGGTGGGGCGGATCAGCCCGCCGCGCGTTCGTCGGGGCGATAGCCGATGTCGCCCGTCACGGTGAACCGGCCACCTTTGCGCTTTTCGATCTTGCCGGCACGCAGCAACTGGCCAAAGGAGCGCAGCCCGTCTTCGCGGCTGAAATCCTCTTTCTCGACCTGACGCACCTTGGTCATGAGCTGCGGGCGCGAGAACTGGTCATGCCCTTCCACAAAGCTGAGATAGCTTGCGGCCGCCTCCAACAGGTCAGGCAGGCTGTGTGCGCCCATTTCGCTGGCATAGTCGGCAAAACCGCCTTCCATCGGGTCTGCGGCCTGCGGTTCATCCGCTTGCGCGACGCGGCGCGGGCGCACAGGGCCGCTTGGCTTGGCGCTTTCCACGTCCACCCGTTGCTCAGCAACGAGCTTGAGCGGTGCGGGCCGCTCGGCGCTTGGGCGTTCACCGCGGGCTGTGGTGGGGGCCGCAGGGCGGCGCGGGATGACGACGGACGCGAGGTCGGAGCGGAACGCGCCTTCGTCCTTTTCGGCGTCGTCGCCCAGACCCTGATCCGCCTTTTTCGCCATTACGGCAGCCTTGAGATGCTGGAACGCGTTGCGACGGCTTGACCCTTCGGGTTCTTCCATCTGGTTGTCGACCTCGGCCATCAGGCGCGAGACGTCGTCGTCGTTCACAGGCGCTTGCTCTTCGGCTGTGGCCTCGTCGGTGATGGCCTCTGGCGCCTCTTCGGCCTCGCTCTCCACAGCGTCTGCGCCCGGCAGTTCGGCCGCGACGGCGTCAAGCTCGGCTTGCAGTTCCGCTTCTTCCGATGCGGACAGGCTGGACGCAGGCTGGGTGTCCTCGGGCTCGACCACTTCTTCGATCTGGCCCTGGGCAATGGCCGCGTCGATATCGGCACGCTTCACCTTGATGATGCGGGCGCGGCGCGGTGCGGCTGGCTCAGCCGCGTCGGTTTCAGGCGCATCGGCCTCATCAAAGAGGTTGTCGGCGCTGTCGTCACCGTGCAGGTCAACGTCCAGATCATCGGCAAGGCTGTCCGCACCCATTATGTCCGGGGTGTCGGTCTCTGCATCCTGTGACGGGGCGTCTTCGAGTGCTTCGGCGTCATCATGCGATGCGTCTTCTTCCGTCGCTGCGTCCTCTTCCGGCGCTGCATCGTCCTCTGGTGCGGTGTCATACCGGGCGAGGATGTCGGCGATGTCGTCGCCACCCGTGTCTTCGACACTTTCGTCTTCTGCGATGTCTTCGATGTCGGCCACGACATCCGCCAGAACATCCGCATCAGACGCATCGTCCTGAGGGGCGACGATGTCGGCGATTTCCGGGGTCTCGTCGCTTGCGGCCTTTGTGGTGAAAGGTTCGGCATGTTCGTCTTCGAACATCTCGTCTTTTTCCGCAGCGTCCTGGCTTTGGCTGACAACGGCGCGGATGCGTTGCAGTTTCGCGGCGATGCTGTCTGCGGCCACGGGCGCTTCTGCCTCAACAACATCTGCCTCGGCACCTGTCTCTTCGGCCTCGACCTCGGCTTCCGCTTCCGGCTGGGCATCTTCGCTGTCTGCAAAGAACGCCTCTGCCGTCTCTGCTTCGGCAACGGGTTCGGGCGTTTCGTCGTCATCCTGCGCCTCAACCGACGCCATCAGGGCATCGAGGTCCACTTCGGCGGCGTCTGCGCCTGGCGCGTCGTCACCCATGTCGGGCGCTGCTTTGGCGTCGGCGTCGTCCACGGTCTCTTCGATGACCTCTGCCACGGCCTCTTGCGGTTCCGCTTCATCAACACTGACGTATTCCGGCGCGGGCTCAGCGACTTCTGGCGCCTCCGCCACACTCTCCTCGGCAACGACAGCTGGTTCTTCAGCGTCAACCGGTGCCGCGTCCTCTGCGGCCGCTTCAGCGAGGGCAGGGGCGGGGGCCACCACGGGTGCGGCGGCGGCGATGGCGGCGGGCGCCACGGCGGGGGCCGCTGCGTCCGGCTCCGCGCTCAGCACGATGCGGCCTTCCTGTTCGCGGGCTTCGACCCGGCGCGAAATCTCACGTTCGGCAATGCGCGCCAACATCTCAGCGTCTGGCACGGGCGGTTCTGCCCCGAAATACCTGTCATCGGAGGCGAGATCCCGGAAATATTCCGCAATCGCCTTCATGGTGCCAAAACTGTCGTCAAATCCTTCCAACGTGCACGAGAACGTACCGTAGGAAACTGTCAGAATTTTATTGTTACTCATCATCGGTTGCTCGTCCTCTGCCGATTTGCGACCGTGGTCATAGCGCGCAAGTGCGGACCAAAGCGGCCCGAATCTGTGCCGGGTAAGGTATCATTTCGAGGCGACATTGTGATTTGTTTCCCAAGAATGCATTAATGCCCGATGACGACAAGCATTGTTGACAAATTTGAAGCAGTTACGCTTGTCGGCGGTGGCAATGCCTCTGTCGCGCTTTTATTGGACACGATTTCCTATGCGCCGACCTGTGTGGCGGCGGATGGGGGCGTGGCGCTCGTGCTCGAGGCGGGCCTTGTGCCGGACGCCGTCATCGGGGATTTTGATAGCTTGCCGCAAGATGTGCGGCAGGCAGTCCCCGCGGACCGGTTCCACCATATCGCGGAGCAGGACAGCACCGATTTCGACAAGGCACTGCGCCACATCACGGCGCCACTTGTGCTGGCGGTTGGGTTCACGGGGGCGCGGCTCGACCACCAACTGGCGGTGCTCTACGTCCTGACCAAGTATCCGGACCGACCTTGCATCCTGATCAGTGAGGATGAGCTGACCTGTCTGTGCCCGCCGCATCTGACTTTGCCGACGCAGGCGGGGGATGTCGTGTCGCTTTTTCCCATGGGACCTGTCACAGGGCGCTCATCCGGGTTGCAGTGGCCGATTGACGGTTTGGCGTTTGGCCCGCTCACACAAATCGGGACGTCCAATGCGGCCACGGGCCCGGTCGAGATCACGGTGGATGCACCGCATATGCTGATCATGCTGCCGGTGGCGCAGTTGCCGCACCTTATACAGGCGCTGGTGCCCGCGCCTCCAGCCGGGCGATGGCCCGCTCGCGCAGCACAATATAAAGACCCGCCGCGATCGTGACGCAGATACCGACCAGCGCCAGACCGTTGGGAAAGTCCGAAAAGACAATGAGCCCGATCACGGTGGCCACCGGAATTTCCAGATACTGCATCGGCGCAAGCGTTGCCGACGGCGCATAGCGCAGCGACCAGGTCATCAGCAGGTGCGCCAGCGTGCCCAGCAGCCCGATGGCCAGCAGCAGGCTCCATTCCACCGTGTCGGGCGTTTTCAGGACCAGCGCATCAATGCCGCTCGATTGTGTGAGCAGCAGGAGCGGGCCCATGATGATCACCGCCATCACACCGCTGACCGCTTGCAGGCCCACTGGGTCGGTTTCGCGGGCAATCTGGCGCGTGACCAGCATGAACACGGAAAAGTTCACCGCCACGACCAGCGGCAAAAGCGCGGGCCAGCCAACCTCGGCAAAGCTGGGCTGGACCACCATCAACGTGCCGATGAACCCCACCACACAGGCCCAAAGGCGGCGGGATCCGACCTCTTCCCCCAGAACGAATTTACCAAGAAGCAGCATCAGGAACGGCATGACAAAGGCGATGGCAACCGCATCGGCGAGCGGCAGGTATTGCAAGGCGGAGAACATCGCGCCGATGCCAAAGATATGCAGCACGGTGCGCAAAATCGTCAGCCGCAGAACCCGACCGCGCATCCGCCACATCCGGCGGGTCGCCCACACCAACGGGATCAGCACGGCGGCCTGAACGGCAAAGCGGATGAACAGCAGCTGCCCCAGCGCCACCGACTGACCCAGCAGCTTGGCCACCGCGTCGCCCATCGGGGCAACAACGCAGAATCCCAGCATCAGGATCACACCGAGCAGTGGCTTGTCTTGAGACATGACCGCACGCTACTGATTGCAGGTCTTTTGGCAACAAACCTTTACGTGCGTACTGATGCGCATTCGCGTCAGTTTGCCGAAATTACGCTGATGAGGTGGGAAGGGGTCAACAGTTGGGCACGTTGACCGCCAAACCGCCCAGCGATGTTTCCTTGTACTTCTCGCTCATGTCGGCCCCGGTCTGGCGCATGGTTTCGATGCACGCATCAAGCGGGACAAGGTGCGTGCCGTCACCGCGCAGGGCGAGCGAGGCGGCCGACACCGCCTTGATCGCACCCAGACCGTTGCGTTCGATGCAGGGCACCTGAACCAGCCCCTTCACCGGGTCGCATGTCATGCCGAGGTGATGTTCGAGCGCAATTTCAGCGGCGTTCTCGATCTGCTGCGGGGTGCCGCCCATCACGGCGCACAGGCCCGCGGCGGCCATTGCGGCGGCGCTGCCGACCTCGGCCTGACACCCGGCTTCGGCCCCGGAGATGGAGGCGTTGAACTTGACCAGCCCGCCAATCGCAGCGGCGGTCAGCAGGAAATCCTCCACATGGGCCTCGGACGCGCCGGGCACGTGATCAAGGTAGTAGCGCAAGGTCGCAGGCAGAACGCCCGCGGCCCCGTTGGTGGGGGCGGTGACAACCTGGCCACCGGCGGCGTTCTCCTCGTTCACGGCCATGGCATAAACGCTCATCCAGTCGTTGATGGTGTGCGGCGCGGTCAGGTTCATGCCGCGCTCTTCCATCAGCTTGTCATAGATCCCCTTGGCCCGCCGTTTGACGTGCAGACCACCGGGCAGTGTGCCATCCGTCGTCAGGCCGCGGTCGATGCAATCGTTCATCACCTGCCAGAGCCGTTTTGTCCCCGACTTCAGATGCGGATCGCCGTTGCGCGAGATTTCATTGGCACGCTTCATCTCGGCGATGGATTTGCCGGAGGCTGCGGACATCTCCAGCATCTCGGCGGCGGTCTTGAACGGGTAGGGAACGGGCGCGCCCTCGTCCGTGGCCTTGCCCGCGGCCAGCTCCTCTTCGGTCATCACAAAGCCGCCGCCGATAGAATAGAACACCTGCCGCAGGGTGACATCGCCCTGTGCGTCGGTGGCCATCAGGATCATCCCGTTGGCGTGCCCGGTCAACGGCGTGTCGTAGTCAAACGTGAGATCCGATTTCGGGTCAAAGGACAGCGGCGGCAGGCCGTCCACCTCGATCACTCTGGTCTCGGCCAGCCGGGCAAGCGTCTCTTCGGCCTGTGCGTGGTCGTAGGTGTCCGGCACAAACCCCGCCAGCCCCAGAACCGTCGCGCGGTCCGTGGCATGCCCCACGCCGGTAAAGGCGAGCGAGCCGTGCAAGGACGCCCGCACGCCTGCGAACTGGAACGGCGACGCGCGCATCATGTGGAGGAAGCGGGCGGCAGCCACCATCGGGCCCATCGTATGGGACGAAGAAGGGCCGATGCCGACCTTGAACATCTCGAAAACGGACAGGAACATCTCTAGAGGGCCGATCCTTCGGGTGGATTGGGGCGCGTGGGCGCGGTGAACGGTGTCGGACCCAGCCCTTCGGCGGTCTGGGCGATGGTTGTGGCTTGTGCCGCGTCCATGCGGGTGCAGATGTGGTGCAGGCGCGGCCACATGGCAAGGCGAAACCACGTGCGGTCGTCGGGACCGTAGATCGCACACCAGCGCAGCATCGCCGCCAGATACATGTCGATCACGGTCAGCGTATCGGTGCCGAAAGCCGTGCCTGCCGCGGCCTCAAGCGTATCAAGATGGCGGCATATCCCGCGCGCCGCACCGTCCGTGACAGCGGCGCGCAGCGACGCATCATCGCCCACCAGTTTGTGGGGATAGAACAGCAGTTGCAGGTACGGGTGCACGGTGTTGGCGCAGAAAAACAACCATTTGAGAAAGTCGGCCCGCCCCGGATCATCCAGGCGGGGGCCAAGCGCGCCGTGCCTGTCCACGAGCCAGAGCAGGATGGCACCCGTCTCGAAAATCGGTCCATCCGGCGTGTCGAGCGTCGGGATCAGACCGTTGGGGTTGCGGCGCAGGTAGGCTGCGCTGCGCTGTGCATTTTGCGCGCGGTCCACCAGAACCGTCCGATACGGCGCGCCGATGCTGTCCAGCGCAAGGCGGATGATCAGGGACGCGTTGTCAGGCGCATAGTGCAAAACATAGCTCATGCAGTTGTGTATCGCGGCGGCGCGCTGGCGCGATGTCTCAAAACGACCAAATGGCCGGAGAATGGGCCATGGTTAAGCCGGTCTTTACTTTTCTGCGCTTGGATTGGGGCAGGAGGATTGGCCATGCGATGGATTCTGGTTCTGTTGTCGGTGCTGGCCTGTGCCATGCCGTGGCGCGCGGGCTTTGCGCAGGATGTGGCGGGGCAGGCGCTGGTCGATACGCTTGTGGCGCAGACCCCCGGTGCGACCCTGCACCGGATGCGCGCGCGGCCCGAGGCGTTTGTGCAAGAGGCGGCGGGGTTGATCCTGGGCTATGGCTCGGTGCGCGGGTTGTCCGCCGACGATATCGAAACCGCCATCGCCGCCGAACGCGCCCGCCTGCGCGCGCGGGAAATGCGGCGCCTGCTGGAGGCGGATTTGAACGATGATCTCGCGGTGACGCGGGCCGAACTGGATGTGCTGCTGTCGGCGGCGTCCGCGACGATGCGCGGGCGGCTTTTGGTCTGGCACAGGGCGGCGGATGTGGACCGCGACGGCACGGCCAGCTGGGGTGAGCTGCGCGCGCATGCGAATGCCGTGGCGCGGGCGGGCATGAGCGCAGAGGCGACGGCGGTCATGCGGGCGATGATCGGTTTTGACCTTGATGGTGACGGTTTCGTGATGCTGGATGAGGTGCTTGAGGCGATGGCCTTGCTGGGCGCGCCGGTCTGATGTGACGCGGGTGCCGGGCGCAATTCGCGCCCTTGGGGGTCGCAACGCGCGGCGGGGCTGCGTATAAGCGCAGCAGCACGTGAAGGAGTCGCCCGCCCATGTCCGGAGAACTGTCGCCCATCGACAAGGCCAAGTTCGTCGCCGCCAAGCGCGCCGCAGACTATGTCGAGGACGGGATGCGCGTGGGCCTTGGCACCGGATCGACGGCCGCATGGCTGGTGCGGTGCCTGGGCGAGCAGGTGCGTGACGGCGGATTGCGGTTCAAGGGCGTGCCCACGTCCACGCGCACGGCGGATCTGGCCCGCGAGATGGGCATCGACGTCATATCCCTGGATGAGGCCAAGTGGCTGGACCTGACGATTGATGGCGCGGACGAGTTCGATGGCGACCTGAACCTGATCAAGGGCGGGGGCGGCGCGCTCCTTCAGGAGAAGATCGTGGCGACCGCGTCCGATCAAATGGTGGTGATCGCCGACATCGGCAAAGAGGTCGAACATCTGGGGTCGTTCCCGCTGCCCATAGAGGTGATCCCCTTCGGCTGGCAAACCACGCAGGCGCTGGTCGAGGAAACGCTTATTTCCATGGACGTTCTGGGCCGTCAGTCGACCCTTCGGATGAACGGTGACCGGCCCTTTATGACGGACGAGGGCAACCACATTCTCGACCTGCATCTGCAACGGATCGGCAACCCCCGGCAGCTGAGCCTCGTGCTCAACCAGATGCCGGGTGTGGTTGAAAACGGCCTGTTCATCGATATTTGTGACGCGGTTGTCATTGGCTATGGCGATGGCCGGGTCGAAATACGCGACATCAACGAAGGCACTGTGGAACAGGACCGTCTCGACTTTGTCGAAACGGATAACCTGTTTACGGATCTCGCAGAATAAGGAAGCCTGATCATGGCAGATTACGACTACGACCTCTTTGTGATCGGGGGCGGCTCGGGTGGTGTGCGCGCGGCACGGGTCGCGGCGGGCGAGGCTGACGCCAAGGTCGCGTTGGCCGAAGAGGACCGCTATGGCGGCACCTGCGTGATCCGCGGCTGTGTGCCAAAAAAGCTGATGGTCTTTGCCAGCGAATTCTCGCACATGCCGGACCTGGCTGCGGGATATGGCTGGGACATCAAGCCCGGCACGTTCAATTGGCGCAGCTTCTGCGACCACCTCAATACGGAATTGAACCGGCTCGAAGACGTCTACAAATCGCTGCTCGACAATTCGGGGGTGGAGCGGTTCGATGCGCGCGCGCGCATCAAGGACGCGCATACGGTCGAGCTGTCGACGGGTGAGACCAAGACGGCCAAGACCATCCTTCTGGCCAATGGCGGGCGGCCCGTGCGGCCCGACCTGCCCAATGCGGATCTCGGCATCGTGTCGGATGACATCTTTCACCTCGAAAGCCTGCCCAAGTCCATTCTGATCATCGGCGGCGGCTATATCGCCTGCGAATTTGCCTGCATCATGCACGGGCTGGGTGTCGAGGTGACGCAATATTACCGGGGCGCGCAGATCCTGCGCGGTTTTGACGACGAAGCGCGCGGATTGATTGCCGAAGCCATGCGCGAACGGGGCATCGACGTGCACACCGGCACCGATATCGTGGAAATGCGGCTGGCGGCGGACGTGGATGATGGCGCACGCCCCACCGATTCCGATGCCGCCATGGGCGCTTCCGCGCAACAAAGCAACATTCTGACGGAGCAGACCCGCGATGCCGCCGACCCGTCCCGCGGTGGGCCGATCTGGGTCAAGGCCACCAACGGGCGCGAGCGGGTGTTCGACACCGTGCTCTTCGCCACGGGCCGCACGCCAAACACGGATGACATGGGGCTCGAAGATGCGGGCGTCAAACTGGGCCGTCGCGGTGAGGTCATCGTGGACGACTATTCCAAGACGGACGTGGACAGCATCTATGCGGTGGGGGATGTGACCAACCGCGTGAACCTGACCCCTGTTGCGATCCGCGAGGGCATGGCGTTTGTCGAAACCGTGTTCAAGGACAACCCCACCAAGGTGGATCACGAACTGATCCCCTCGGCGGTGTTCACGCAGCCCGAATACGGCTCCGTCGGGTTGACCGAAGAGCAGGCGCGCGATCAGGAAGAGGTCGAGATCTTCTGCACCTCGTTCCGGCCGATGCAAACCGCCTTTGCCGGCCGGTCCGACCGGGTGCTCATGAAACTGATTGTCAGCAAGCAAAGCCGCAAGGTTCTGGGTTGTCACATCGTCGCACCACATGCGGGCGAGATGATCCAGCTGGCGGGCGTTGCAATCAAAATGGGCGCAACCAAAGAGGATTTCGACCGGACCGTGGCGGTGCACCCGACCATGTCCGAAGAGATCGTCACCATGAGAACACCGATGCGGACTGCTTGATTTTCGGCACGAAACACACAAGTACGGGCCTAAGGCGCAGCACATGCTGCGCGATCAAAAGGAGACATACACCATATGGCTGGCAACACGGGCGGCCCCTGGGGGGGTGGCGGTAATTCCGGCGGCAACGGCGGCGGACGCGACAATGGTTCGCGCGGCCCCGGTCGCGGCAATGGCGGCGGCGGGCGTGGACCCGGCGACGACGGTCCGCAGATCCCCGAGATTGATGAATTGGTCAAGAAAGGCCAGGAACAGCTGCGCGTCCTGATGGGCGGTCGTGGCGGCGGCGGCGCCGGTGGTGGTGCAGGCGGCGGGGGCGGCGCAGGTCCGTTCCTGACCCGTGGCACGGTGGGCATTGCCGCCGTGATCGGCCTGGTCCTGTGGGGCATGGCGAGCTTTTACACCGTCCGGCCCGAAGAACAGTCGGTTGAGCTGTTCCTGGGCGAGTTTTCGTCCGTCGGCAATCCCGGTCTGAACTTTGCGCCCTGGCCCGTGGTCACCGCAGAGGTCATCCCCGTCACCCGCGAACAAACCGAAGAAATCGGTGTAGGCGGTCGTGGGGGCGATGCGGGGCTGATGCTGACCGGGGACGAAAACGTGGTCGACATTGATTTCCAGGTGGTCTGGAACATCACCGAGCCGGACAAGTTCCTGTTCAACCTGCGCGACGCGCGCCCGACGATCCGCGCCGTTTCGGAATCGGCCATGCGTGAGATTATCGCGCAATCCGATCTGGCACCGATCCTGAACCGGGATCGCGGATCCATCGCCGCACGTCTGCAGGAGCTGATCCAGAGCACGCTCGACAGCTATGACGCGGGCGTCAACATCATCCGCGTGAACTTTGACAAGGCCGACCCGCCGCAGGAAGTGATCGACGCTTTCCGTGACGTGCAGGCTGCGGAACAGGAACGTGACCGTCTTCAAAACGTGGCCGATGCCTATGCCAACCGTGTGCTGGCCGAGGCCCGTGGTCAGGCGGCACAGCTGCTGGAAGAGGCCGAAGCCTACCGCGCCCAACAGGTCAACCAGGCCGAGGGTGAAGCGTCCCGCTTCTCCGCCGTTCTGGAGGAATATTCCAAGGCACCCGAGGTGACGCGCAAGCGTCTCTATCTTGAGACGATGGAGAACGTTCTGGGCCGGATCGACAAGATCATTCTGGACGAGAACGGTGGCGGTGCCGGCGGGCAGGGCGTTGTGCCATACCTGCCTCTGAATGAACTGCGCCGCGGCGCAACAGGAGGGTCGAACTGATGCGTCGTTCCACTTATCTGATCCCGATCCTTGTTGTGCTGGGCGCGCTTGGCCTCAGCTCGCTCTATATCGTGGACGAGCGTGAAAAAGCGCTGGTGCTGCAATTTGGTCGCGTGGTCGACATTAAGGAAGAGCCGGGGCTGGCGTTCAAGGTGCCGCTGATCCAGGAGGTCGTGCGCTATGACGACCGGATCCTGAGCCGTGATGTGGAACCGCTTGAGGTCACACCGCTCGATGATCGTCGTTTGGTTGTGGACGCGTTCGCACGCTACCGCATCGTTGACGTGAACCAGTTCCGCCAGGCTGTTGGTACAGGCGGCGAGCAATCTGCCGAACGCCGCATCGACGGTATTTTGCGGAACGAACTGCGCGAAGTGCTGGGGTCTGTGACGTCCAACGACATCCTGAGCTCGGACCGGGCCGCGCTGATGCTGCGCATCCGCAACGGTGCGATCGCCGAAGCGCGCGCTCTGGGCATCGAAGTGGTGGACGTGCGCCTCAAGCGCACCGACCTGCCTCCGGAAAACCTTGACGCGACCTTCGAACGGATGCGCGCAGAGCGTGAGCGCGAAGCCACCGACGAACGCGCCCGCGGTAACGAGGCGGCGCAGCGTGTGCGCGCCCAAGCCGACCGGACCGTGGTGGAGCTGACGTCGGACGCGGAACGTCAGGCGGAGATCATCCGCGGTGAGGCCGACGCCCGCCGTAACGCGATCTTTGCTTCGGCCTTTGGCGAAGACCCGGAATTCTTTGAATTCTACCGGTCGCTGACGGCCTATGAACGCGCGCTGCAGGGCAGCAACTCGACCATGGTGATGTCACCGGACAGCGAGTTCTTCAACTACCTGCGGTCTGATCAAGGGTCGCGCAGCGCCGAAGGCGACTGATGGCGTGGATCCTTCTGGCCCTGGGGCTTGTTTTGATCGTGGAGGGGCTGGCCTATGTGCTGGCCCCTTCGCTTATCGAGCGTATCCTGGAGGTGTTGCGCAGCTTGCCCGAAACCGCGCGGCGGCAGGTGGGGGCGTTGGCCTTGGTGTCCGGGCTGATATGCGTCTGGTGTGCCTTCTATCTGGGCCTGTCCTAGGCGCGCGGCTCACAACGGGTTCACAGTCTGTTGAAAGATGTGTCGCGCGTTCCATCTTTAATGTTGCGCCTATGCAACCCTACATGCACCCTGTGCGCAGACGCGCAAGGATGTGTGCAGATGGCCGCAAGGCCCAATGTAAAGATGCAGGAGATACCCTGATGCAGTCCAAGGCAATCGCCGCTTCGAGACAGCTTCCCAATCCAAACATGATACGCGCGCTTTGGCTGGGCGCGCTCGCGCTGGCCTTTGTGCTGGTACAGGCCGTGGCCGCACTGGCCCGCCCCGAAAGCCTCGCGCCACTGGCCGAGAGCATCAGCCCGTCGGTGGTCAACATCACCACTTCGACCGTGGTCGAGGGGCGCACGGGCCCGCAGGGCATCGTGCCCGAAGGTTCGCCCTTTGAAGACTTCTTTCGCGAGTTTCAGGACCGCAATGGCCCGAGTGACCGGCCCCGCCGGTCTTCCGCGCTCGGTTCCGGCTTTGTGATTTCCGAAGACGGGTTCATCGTGACGAACAACCACGTCATCGAAGGCGCGGACGAGATCAACATTGAATTCTTCAACGGTGACGAGCTGAAGGCGGAACTGGTTGGTACGGACCCGAACACCGACATCGCTCTTCTGAAGGTCGAGGCCGACGGCCCGCTGCCCTTCGTGCCCTTTGGTGACAGTGACAGCGCCCGTGTAGGCGACTGGGTCATTGCGATGGGCAACCCGCTGGGGCAGGGCTTTTCCGTGTCTGCCGGGATCGTGTCCGCCCGCAACCGGGCCCTGTCCGGCAGCTATGATGATTTCATCCAGACCGATGCCGCGATCAACCGGGGCAACTCGGGCGGTCCGCTGTTCAACATGGATGGTGAGGTGATCGGTGTGAACACGGCGATCCTGTCGCCCAATGGTGGCTCCATCGGCATCGGCTTTTCCATGGCGTCGAATGTGGTGACGCGTGTCGTGGACCAGTTGCAGGAATTCGGTGAAACGCGCCGGGGCTGGCTGGGCGTGCGCATCCAGGACGTGACCGAGGACATCGCAGAGGCGATTGGACTTGCCAACACGGACGGCGCTTTGGTGACATCCGTGCCGGATGGCCCGGCCAAGGATGCAGGCATGGAAGACGGTGACGTCATCCTGAGCTTTGCCGGTGTCGATGTGGCTGACACTCGCGGTCTGGTCCGTCAGGTGGGCAACAGCCCCGTGGGCGAGACGGTGCGCGTGGTCGTGTTCCGCGACGGTGAAACGGTAACGCTGCGCGTGACGCTGGGCCGCCGGGAAGAAGCCGAAGGGGCGGTGCCTGCGGCAGCGCCTGCACCGGCGGAACCGGATGCACCCGAAACGGCCGAGGTTCTCGGCCTGACACTGAGCACATTGACAGACGAGCTGCGCGAGCAGCTGGGCGTGGCCGAAGATCAGGTTGGTCTTGCTGTGACCGATGTGGATGAGACGTCGGAGGCCTTTGAAAAGGGCCTGCGCGCCGGCGATGTCATCACCGAAGCGGGCCAGCAGCAGGTGGGCACGATTGCCGATTTCGAGGCGCGCCTCGAAGAGGTGAAGGAAGCCGGGCGCAAGTCGCTGCTGTTGCTGGTGCGCCGTGCTGGTGATCCGCGGTTTGTGGCGCTGAGCCTGTCGTAACTGCGACCCTCTCCTACGTTATGGAAAAGGCGCCCTGCGGGGCGCCTTTTGCGTATGCGTGGCTGGGATCAGGCGTCGTTGGCAATCGGGACAGCGATCAGGCCGAGCTTGCGGGCGGCGGCGACGGTCAGGGTCGGATTGTCGAACCCTTCGCTGCGCTGGAAACTGTGGATGGCCTGCCGGGTGCGCAGGTCCTGTTTGCCGGTGATCTGTCCCTTGAAATGGCCGCGCGCCGCGAGAGCGCGCTGGAGCGAGGCGATGAAGTCGGGGGTCATGACGTCGGCGCAGGGGATTTCGAACCATGTTTCGCGCCGCGGTTCGATTACGATCTGCTGTTCTTCGGTCTTGTAGATCGGGGGCGACTGCACGCGACCATCGGTGCTGATCTGGGCGGGTTGCAATTGCACGCGCCGGGTCTGAGTTTCGACCACGGCGGGGCTGACCGTCTTGTCCCAGCAGGTGCCGGGGGCCGCCCCGGGCGGGGCGGAGGCCAGCGAGACCGGGTCGATATTGGACCGCGTGGCCGTGCCGATATCGGTACAGGCGCCAAGGGCGAGGGCCGCCGCGATGGCGGCAGCGGGGGTAAATCTGTGCATTCTGCTCGGGCCTCTGAGGTGGGCTTTGGCGGCACAGTAGCGCAGGTGGCGCGATCTGCCTAGTCTCAGCCGCTTTTGCGGCTTTCCCAGGTTTCGGTGCGGGCTTCGGCGGCCATGCTGCGCCCGGTGTCCTCAGCCAGCAACTGATCCAGCAGATGCGAGATATCCTCGATCTGTTCGGCCAGCACATGGGTGACGTTATGCGCGCGCTGCATCCGGCCGGTGACCCGCAACATCCGGCCCGCGATCACTGCCCTGCGGAATGCCTCGTAGATGTGGCGCCAGACGATGATGTTGACCACGCCGGTCTCATCCTCGAGCGTCAGGAAGATGACGCCCTTGGCCGTGCCGGGCCGCTGGCGCAGGATGACAAGGCCCGCAACCGCCACCCGTGCGTTGACCGGCGGCAGGTCCAGTTCGGACGCGCGCAGGCAGGCGGGCGGGCGGGGCCATGCGGTCTGTGTGGGGGCGGAGTGGATCTGCATGGAACATAAGTAGAACATTTGGGGGCGTTGGCAAAGTGCAAACCTGCCCCTGAAAAAGGGGCTGGTGTGCCCTATTTGGCAGGGTTAGAACTTTGCGGGACTGGTAAGGAAGGGGCTTTTGATGGCCAAGATCACCTATATCGAACATGGCGGCACCGAGCATGTGGTGGATGTTGCCAACGGCCTGACGGTCATGGAAGGCGCGCGGGACAACAACATTCCCGGCATCGAGGCCGATTGCGGCGGGGCGTGCGCCTGTTCCACGTGCCATGTCTATGTGCATCCCGACTGGGTCGAGAAACTGCCCGGCAAGGATGCGATGGAAACCGATATGCTCGATTTCGCCTATGAGCCGGACGAGACCCGGTCGCGTCTGACCTGCCAGTTGAAGGTGACGGATGCGCTGGACGGGCTTGTGGTGCAGATGCCGGAAAAGCAGATTTGATCTTGGCCGGGGCGCCGCGTCTTCTGTGGCACCTCTGGCACGGGTCCGCCCGCGGCGCGGTGCAGGCCGCGTGCCTGTGGCTGGCGTGGTCAGGCAGCGCGGCGGCAGCGGGCGGCGTCATTGCCAGTGCGCAGTATACGGAGCCAACGACCCGGTATGCGCATGCCGTTCTGGGCGACGCGATTGAGTGGGGGGCGCTGGAACTGACCCTCGACAGTGGCGAGACCGTCACCTTTACCCTGCCGCAGGATCATGTGTTTGAGGACGTCGCGCCGCGTTTGCATGACGTTGATGGCGATGGTGCGCCCGAGGTTGTCGTGGTCGAGGCCGACGTGACCGCCGGTGCGGCGCTGGCCATTTACGGCGCGGGCGGCAAGATCACCGAGACGCCGCATATCGGCACGCGCAATCGTTGGCTGGCACCCTTGGGAGCCGCCGATCTCGATGGAGACGGGGCGGTTGAGCTGGCCTATATCGACCGGCCACATCTCGCCAAGACGCTGCGGATCTGGCGCTATGCGGATGGGGCGTTGACCGAAGTGGCCGCATTGCCCGGATTGACCAATCACCGCATCGGTGAGGCGGATATTGCCGGGGGCATACGCACCTGCGGCGCAGAACCCGAGATGCTCCTCGCCACCGCGAACTGGTCCGAGCTTGTCGTGGTGACGTGGGGTGCAACCGGGTTCACCTGGCGCCCCCTGGGCCGGGACACATCACGCGCGGCCTTTGCCGACGCGATGGCGTGCCGGTGATCCGGTCCATCGTTCTGCTGCTGGCCGTGTTGGGCAGCCTGCCGGCGATGGCGCAGGAGCGCATCACGCCTGCGCAGTTTCTGGACCGTTTGGCGGGCAAAACCGCGACATTTGTCGATTTCCGCTCTGGCGATCTGATTGGCATCGAACAGTTCGTGCGCCGCGACCGCACCATTTGGGCGCGCGCCAATGGCTCCTGTGCCTATGGCACCGTGTTCGTGCGCGACGGGATGGTCTGTTTCGACTATGATGACCAGCCGCCGGGTATCACCCATTGCTGGGTCCCGTTCACCCATGAAGACGGGCTGTTGGTGGCGACAGCCGACGGGCGCAGCATCCAGCGGGTCAGCTCCATTGTGGACGGGCCGGTGATCTGCGAAGCACCGCCGATCTCTTAGTCCTTGAGCGCCCGCCACCCGATATCGCGGCGGCAAAAGCCGCCCGGAAAATCAATCGCATCCACCATGTCATAGGCGCGGCCTGCGGCCTCCGCGAGTGATGCGCCCCGCGCGGTAACGTTCAGGACGCGCCCGCCGGTGGCGGTGATCCGACCGTCGCGCGCGGTGGTGCCAGCGTGAAACACCATCTGCGTGCTGGAGGCGGGCAGGTCATCGAGCCCGCCGATCACCGCGCCCTTGTCATACGCCCCCGGATACCCGTTTGCGGCCAGAACAACAGTCATCGCATGGTCATCGGCCCAGTTCACACGCGCGCGCGTGAGCTCCCCTTCGGCAGCGGCCTGCATCAGGTCGAGCGCCTGCGCGCCAAGGCGCATCATCAGCACCTGACATTCCGGATCGCCAAAGCGGACATTGTACTCCACCAGACGTGGTGCGCCGTTTTCGATCATCAAGCCGGCATAGAGCACCCCCTGATAGGGCGTGCCGCGCCGAGCCATTTCCTGCATCGTGGGACGGATGATGTCATCAAGCGCCCGTTCAGCAATCGCGTCGGTCAACACGGGCGCCGGGGAATAAGCGCCCATGCCGCCGGTGTTGGGGCCGGTATCGCCCGCGCCCACGCGTTTGTGGTCCTGTGCCGTGCCGATGGGCAGCACATCTGTGCCATCACAGAGGACAAAGAACGACGCTTCTTCGCCGGTCATGAACTCTTCGATCACCACCTCGGCGCCCGCGCCGCCAAAGGCACCGCCGAACATGTCGTCAATGGCCGCATCGGCCTCGGCTACGGTCCCTGCGATGATCACGCCTTTGCCCGCAGCCAGCCCGTCGGCTTTGACCACGATGGGCGCGCCTTGCGCGGCGACATAGGCCTTGGCGGCGGCGGCATCCGTGAAATGGCCATAGGCCGCAGTGGGGGCCTGGGCCGCATCGCAGATGGATTTGGTGAAGGCCTTGGACGCCTCAAGCTGTGCGGCGGCGGCACTGGGTCCGAACACCAGAACGCCCGCATCGCGGAGCCGGTCCGCCACACCCGCGGCCAGCGGTGCTTCGGGACCGACGATCACGAAATCAATCGCTTCGGCATCCACAAATTCGACCACCGCGCCTGCATCGAGGATGTCGAGCGCTGCGCATTCGGCAATCAAGGCAATGCCCGCATTGCCCGGTGCCACCACGAGGCGGTCGCATTTCGGGTTCTGCAACACGGCCCACGCGAGGCTGTGTTCACGTCCGCCGCTGCCGAGGATCAGAATGTTCATATGCGTGCCCTTCTTGGCCTTCGTTGCTGCGCGTTCTAAGCTGCGTGGCAGGGCGGCACAAGGAAGCGTTATGGACCTGATCGACGATCCGACAGAGGCAGGCAATGCACCGGAATTCAGCGTGTCGGAGATTTCCGGCGCGGTGAAACGCATGATCGAGGGCGAATTTTCCCATGTGCGTATCAAGGGCGAAGTGGGCCGGGTGAGCCGCCCACGGTCTGGGCACATCTATCTTGATCTCAAGGACGACCGCGCCGTGATCGCGGGCGTGATGTGGAAAGGCGTGGCAAGCCGTCTGCAGACCCAACCCGAAGAAGGGATGGAGGTCGTGGCGACAGGGCGTCTGACCACCTTTCCCGGGCAGTCGAAATATCAGGTTGTTATCGAGGATCTGAAACCGGCGGGTATGGGCGCGCTCATGGCGCTTTTGGAAAAGCGCAAGGCGATGTTGCAGGCCGAAGGGCTGTTTGACGCCACCCGTAAGCGCCCCTTGCCATATCTGCCGGAGGTGATCGGCGTCGTCACATCGCCCTCGGGGGCGGTGATCCGCGATATCCTGCACCGGCTGCGGGACCGGTTCCCGCGCAAGGTCCTGATCTGGCCCGTTGCGGTTCAGGGGGCGGCATGTGCGCCGGAAGTGGCGGGGGCCATCGCGGGGTTCAATGCGCTGACCCCCGGGGGCGCGATGCCGCGGCCTGATCTGTTGATCGTGGCGCGCGGTGGCGGGTCGGTCGAGGACCTCTGGGGCTTTAATGAAGAGGTGGTGGCGCGGGCGGCGGCAGCCTCGGACATCCCGCTGATTTCAGCGGTGGGGCACGAAACGGACACGACGCTGATTGATTTCGTGTCGGACAAACGCGCGCCCACACCCACGGCGGCGGCAGAGCTGGCCGTGCCGGTCCGGCACGAGTTGATGGCCTGGCTCGACACCGCGGCGGCGCGGATGACCGGCGCGCTCAGCGGTGGGTTGCAGCGGCGCGGGCAACGGTTGCGCGATCTCGAACGGGCTTTGCCGCGCGCCGACAGCCTTGTCGAAGGGCCGCGGCAACGGCTCGACATGCTGGCGGACCGGTTGGGGCCTGCGTTGATCGGTGGTGTCCAACGGCGCAAGGTGCGGTTGGCCGACATATCGGGCAGCCTGCGGCCCGCGACACTGCGCAGGCAAGTGCAGGGCGACAAGACGCGTCTTCAGGCTGCGGGGCAACGGCTTGCGCCCGCGTTGCAGCGCGCCGCTGCCAAACGGCGCGACCAGCTTGAGGCGCGCGTCGCGCGCTTTGGCCCCGAGATGCTGCAACGGGACCAGAGGCGCGCAGCCGATCACCTGGCCGGTCTGGTGGCGCGCATGGCGCGCGTCGGCGCGGCTCAGGTCACCAGCCTGCGCGCACGCATTGATGCCATGGACCGGTTGCGCGAGACGCTGGGGTACAAGGCAACGCTGGCCCGCGGTTATGCGGTGGTGCGTGGCGGTGGCGCCATCGTGACAAGCAAGGCCGCGGCGGAACAGGCCGCGGGCCTTGAGATCGAGTTTTCCGACGGACGCCTGTCGCTTGGCGGCGGGAAACCGGCGCGCAAGACGGC
This sequence comes from Tateyamaria rhodophyticola, assembly GCF_047777875.1. Lineage (GTDB taxonomy): Bacteria > Pseudomonadota > Alphaproteobacteria > Rhodobacterales > Rhodobacteraceae > Tateyamaria. The sequence continues at coordinate 2,982,654 of NZ_CP180519.1, forward strand.
GGCAAAACCACCCGAGCAGGGATCGCTGTTCTGAGCGTTTACACCCCGATCTTGGGACCGAGGCACACCATTTCCTGGTCGAGATCCTGTGCCTCGTAGAGTGCTTCGCTTTCGGGATTGTTTTCAAACCTGGCCGTCAGGCCGCCGGGGCCGCGTTCAAAGGTCCAGCACTGCGGCTCGGGTCGGTCTTCGTAGACGAAACAGATGTTGCGCCCCTCGTTGTACCAATACCCTTCCTTGCATTCCCCATCGAGGAACGACCACGTCACCCGGCGATTTTCATGATAGATTTCAGCGCCATACGCATCACCGGACCGTCCGTAAAACAGCGTCTTGCCGGTAACATAGGCCTCGAATTCGGCTGCGGTCATGGGTTCTGCGCACAGCGGACCAGCACAAAGCGCAAGCGGAAGAAGAAGGTGTTTCATGCGCGCAGTCTGCCAGAGCGCACCGGGCAGCGCCAGTCGGTCACTCGGCGGCAAGCGCCGTGTCGCTTGGCTCCTGTTGCGCGCGCGCGGCCCATGCCGCAACACGGCGGTCCATCACCTTGCCCCACAGCGGCGGGATCAATGCCACCACCGCCATCACGGGCAAGGGGCGCGGCAGCATCGGCATGGTGTCTGCATCCAGCGTGAGCGCGGGAAAGGGTTTGCCCGGGTGCAAATGATGTTCCGAATGGCGCGGCGCGTTCAACATCATCGCGGACGAATACCAGTGCGGCGTGTTCCAGGAATGCTGCGGGCCCATCGGTTCGGGACGCCCGTCCGGCCCAATCGCACGGATCAGACCATAGTGCTGCACATAGTCAGACAGCATCAACTGGATCTGCGCATAGAGCGCGATCGCGATCAGCCCGGCAATACCGGCCCCGCCCGCAAGCAAAGCGGCAGCGCAGAGGCTCAACGCGGCACCGGCGACATACCAGCGATAGGGCGTGGGCCAGAACGCGCCGTCCCGGCGCTGGCGTTCGGCGCGCAGACCGGCGCGAAAGCTGCCGATCCATGTCCGTGGCAGATAGGCCCAGAACCCTTCGCCCAGCCGCGCCGTCGCCGGATCACGCGCCGTCGCGGCATAGACATGGTGCACCAGCCGGTGCGCGCTGGTGTGATGTCCAAAGAGCACGCTGGCATAGTTCGCAGCACCCAGCCGGAACGCCCAGCGGGCGCGCCGATGGATCAACTCATGCGCGTTCGAATTCGAGATCTGTCCGAAATAAAGGCCACAGCCGACGACGATCAGCACCTTGTCCAGCATCGGCAGCGCGCTGCCCATCGCCCAGACCGCAAGCCCCAAGAGGACAAAATGCACAATCCCCAGCACCTCGGACAACCGATGCCCGTCGGTGTCTCCGGCGGGCATCTCAACCGTGATCTTGTCGAGGAAAAACACGACCACCGTGATCGCCAGCACCGCCGCGACCGCCCATGTCCCGCCCCACAGGCTCGCCGCCGCCAAAAGCAGGGCGGGCGTCAGCGTGGCGATGGCAAAGGGCAAGAGCCGTGGCATGGGTGCAGAATCACTCCGGTTCAGGGACTGCCGACCCTAACACGGGTCGCTCGGGCGCGGATAGCAGCGCATCGCGGCCAAAACGTGACCGATGGGCGGCGGCGTGGTGACCATCGGCGCGCGGTTTGATCCGCAAGGCGTCGCTTTTGGGCTGATCCGGCCCATGCGCCGCTGATACTGTCGGCGCAACACGAGGCAGGAGTGACGCGCATGGCGCTGGATCAGGAAACCAAAGGCAAGGGCGTCTGGAAATCCGGGCGGGGCAAGGGGCGGGTGCGCCCCAAGGGCCGGGCGCTTGAGGATCAGGCGTGGGACGAGGTACGCAGCCTTTTGGGCGACGCGCCGCGGCGGTCGGATCTGCTAATCGAATTCCTGCACCTCATTCAGGATGCCTATGGCCACCTCAGCGCCGCGCACCTGCGCGCCTTGGCCGAAGAGCTGCGGATGAGCATGGCCGAAGTCTACGAGGTGGCGACCTTCTATGCGCATTTCGACGTGGTGAAGGAAGGCGAGACACCGCCGCCCGCGCTGACCATTCGGGTGTGCGATTCGCTGAGCTGTGAGCTCGCCGGTGCGCAGGCGTTGAAAGCCGCGCTTGAGGAGGGGTTGGACCCGGCAGAGGTGCGTGTGTTGCGCGCGCCGTGCATGGGGCGGTGCGACACGGCGCCGACGCTGGAGCTGGGACACAACCATATTGATTTCGCGACCCCCGAGAAGGTGCGCGCGGCGATTGCCGCGGATGATACACATGCGCATATGCCGGATTATGAGACTCTTGCGACCTATCAAGCCGCAGGTGGCTATGACGCGCTGCGCGCCTTGCGGTCGGGTGGGGATTGGGAAGCGGTACAGGCGCAGATCAAGGCAAGCGGGCTGCGCGGACTTGGCGGCGCGGGCTTTCCGTCCGGGACCAAGTGGGGCTTTGTCCGCGCCAATACCGGGCCACGCTATCTGGCGGTGAACGGGGATGAGGGTGAGCCCGGAACGTTCAAGGATCGCTACTATCTGGAGCGTGTGCCGCATCTCTTCCTCGAAGGTATGTTGATTGCGGCCTGGGCCGTCGAGGCGGATCGCGCCTATATCTACATGCGCGACGAATACCCGGCCGTGCTTGAGATTTTGCGCCGCGAGATCAAGGCGTTGGAAGACGCAGGACTGGTGGCCGAGGGCTATGTCGAGCTGCGGCGCGGCGCCGGTGCCTATATCTGCGGCGAAGAAAGCGCGATGATCGAAAGCATCGAAGGCAAGCGCGGCATGCCGCGTCACCGTCCGCCCTATGTGGCGCAGGTCGGGATCTTTGGTCAGCCGACGCTGGTGCACAATGTGGAGACGCTGCACTGGATTGCGCGGATTTGCCGGGAAGGCCCGGAGGTTCTGAACACCACCGAAAAGAACGGGCGCACAGGATTGCGCAGCTATTCCGTGTCGGGCCGGGTGGCGCAGCCGGGGGTGTACCTGCTGCCTGCGGGATCGACCATCACGGACATCATCGCGGCGGCGGGCGGCATGGCCGAAGGGCACGTGTTCAAGGCCTATCAACCGGGCGGGCCGTCCTCGGGGCTGTTGCCAGCGTCGATGCACGATGTGCCGCTGGATTTCGACACGTTGCAACCGCACGGTACCTTTATCGGGTCGGCGGCTGTTGTGGTGCTGAGCGATCAGGATCGCGCACGGGATGCCGCGCTGAATATGTTGCGGTTTTTCGAGGATGAAAGCTGTGGGCAATGCACGCCGTGTCGGGTGGGCTGCGAAAAGGCGGTCAAGCTGATGCAGGCGGATGCGTGGGATCAGGGTCTGCTCGAAGAGGTCTGCACCGCGATGAGTGATGCGTCGATCTGCGGTCTGGGGCAGGCGGCACCGAACCCGATCCGCCTTGTGATGAAGCATTTCAGCGACGAGGTATAAGCCCGGGCATGCGCCCGTGCTGCGTCTTGTCCCAGTAAAACGGGTCAGCCACGAGTTCATAAAGCGCCTTGTAACTGGCCAGTGCGGCCAGCGGAAAATAGAGCGGCAATGTCAGGATCCAGGGCAGCAGGTGGCGGTGCTGTCGTCCTGATACCGCGAGGCCCGAAATGGCGAGGCTGACCGCTTCGGAAAAGATGAACAGGCAGGCCAGCGGCCACATCACCCACGGTCCCAGCATCGTCAGAACCGGGTGTGGCAGTCCGAACGCGGGCAGCCAGAAACTCCAGATCAGCGGCAGCGTCGCGAACTGGATCACCGTGCCCATAAACATCGCCTGCACGCCCATGAACCGCAGGAAACCAAGATCGGACAGGAGTGCCACCGGATTGCGCATATGGACGCAATAGGTGATCAGAAACCCCTTGATCCAGCGCGACCGCTGTTTGATCCAGGCCCAGGGATGGCAATTTGCCTCTTCCATGGTGACGGTCGAAATCAGCTCTGTCTTGTAGCCGGCGCGCGCTAGCCGCAGGCCCAGATCCGCGTCTTCGGTCACGTTGTGCGCGTCCCATGCGCCCAGTTCCTCAAGCGCGTCGCGGCGAAAAAACAGTGTTGTGCCGCCCAGGGGCAGCACCAGGCCCAACCGGGCCACTCCCGGCAGGACCAACCGCCACCACGCCGCATATTCGATCGTAAAACACCGGGCGAGCCAGTTCTGGCGGCTGTTGTAGTAATCAAGAATGCCCTGCAGGCATACAGTGTCGGGGTCCGCTTCTGCGAATTTGGCGACCGCCTTTTCCAGTTGATCCGGTTCCGGCGCATCCTCTGCGTCCCAGATACCGACGATTTGCCCGTTACAGAAATCGAGCGCGTAGTTCAGGGCGCGCGGCTTGGTGGTGATCGTGCCGTCATCGGGCACTTCGATCACCCGCACCCATTCGGGCAGCGCGGTCCGCGCGATGGTGGCACGGGTCACGTTGTCCTTTGCCTCAAGCACCAGAACAACTTCGAGCAGCGCTTTGGGATAGGTCAGTCGTTTGAGCCGCGTCAGGAGGGCATCGGCGATGTTCTCCTCTCGAAACAGGGGGACCAGCATCGTGATTCGCGGCAAGCGGGACAGGGGAACGGGCGACAGGGGCGCGGATTGCGCCGGAACGCCGCCAAAAAGCTGTGCCGCCAGAGCGCTCGCTTTCAAAAGCGTGGTCAGAAGCAGCGCGGCGATGCCGACAAGCACAAAAACGGTAACAAGCACATCCGTGGCCAGAAACAGTCCAATGGCCAGCAGACCCAGCACCAGAATGGTCGACGCAATGCCCATCGTATTGGCCAGCGACCAGGTGCGCGAGCTGTGATGTTCAGGCAGGCGGGTCAGCGCGCGGTGTGCCAGCTCGCGACCGTGCAATGCGGAGATCTGGGCAACCACCTGCTCGGGATCAGCAATCACAGGCAGCATCCGCGGGGCGTCGGCCCCCATGGCGTCCCGTAGCGCATGCAAGCGGTCAGGACGGTCCGTCGCGACGAGCAACGTCTGCCCGAACCACCGCCACGGCACGACGCCAAACCGTTGGCAGAGGCGCGAAGGCAAGGCCGCCGCCATGGCCGGAATTGGTGGGTCAATCGCCAGATCCACCTGATCCGCATCGTATTGAAGAGACAACGCCGACAGGACGTCGGCCCGGCTCACATCGCCGGAGGCAATCAGGATCTCGCCCAATGGCGCGTCAATATAGTGCTGTAAATTCAGTGCCTTGAGCAAGGCGGTTTGATCAATGGCACCAGCGTCCACCAACTGACGCCCGACGGGGCGGGCCGGTTGACCCGCCCGCGCAACGGGCTCAGGCGCAGAGAGGCGCAGAAGGGGATCGCTCATCGTCGGGACCGCATCATTGATCCCCGCAACAGTGGCGCACTGTTGGTTAATGTGGCGTTAACGCAAGTCTGGTCTGACCGGGTCGCGCGCAATCATGACGCGTATGCGCGTCAGGCCGCGCGGGCCCGCATCGCGTCCGCAAATCGTTCAAACAGGTAATAGCTGTCTTGCGGGCCGGGGCTGGCCTCCGGATGGTACTGCACGGAGTAGACCGGTTTGTCCGCCATACGGATACCGCAGTTCGACCCGTCAAAGAGCGACGTGTGCGTTTCGATCACGCCGTCCGGCAGGCTTTGCGCATCGACGGCAAAGCCATGGTTCATCGAGGTGATCTCGACCTTGCCGGTCTCCAGATCTTTGACCGGGTGGTTCGCGCCGTGGTGGCCGTGGTTCATCTTGATCGTCTTCGCCCCGAGCGCCAGCGCCAGCATCTGGTGACCCAGGCAAATGCCAAACACCGGCAGATCCCGCGCAAGCACGTCGCGGATCATCGGCACCGCATAGGTTCCGGTGGCCGCCGGATCGCCCGGACCGTTGGACAGGAACACACCATCCGGATTGTGCGCCATGACCTCTTCGGCCGTTGCCGTCGCGGGCAGCACCGTCACATCGCAACCCGCAGAGGCAAGGCAACGCAGGATGTTACGCTTGGCACCGTAATCCACGGCAACAACACGGAATTCCGGGTTTTCCTGTGGGCGATACCCGTCCGGCCAGGCCCACCGCATTTCGTTCCAGCGGTAGGATTGGGCACAGGTCACATCCTTGGCCAGATCCATCCCCTCGAGACCCGCAAAGGCGCGCGCAGCAGCCACAAGCGCGTCGGTGTCAAACACGCCGTCTGGCGCATGCGCCAGCGCAACATGCGGCGCACCCGCCTGCCGGATCGCACGGGTCAAACGGCGCGTGTCGACGCCGCCAATCGCAATCCGTCCGCGCGCGGCCAGCCAGTCCGACAGCGGTTCTGCCGCGCGCCAGTTCGAGGGCTCCGTCGGCATCCATTTGACCACCATGCCTGCCGCGACCGGGTCGCCGGTTTCATCGTCTTCGGGGTTCACGCCCACATTGCCCACATGCGGGAATGTGAATGTCACGACCTGCCCGGCATAGGATGGATCGGTCATAATCTCCTGATAGCCGGTCATCGCGGTGTTAAAGCAGAGCTCCGCGGTGGTCTGTCCCACGGCGCCAAAGCCTGCGCCGTAAAACAAGGTGCCATCGGCAAGGGCGAGGCAGGCGGTCGGGTGTGTCGATGTGCTTTGGGTCATGGCTGGCTCGGGCAACTTCCATCAAAGGGTGCAGACAGGCAAATTGCGCGGAACCTAATGTGTGGGACAGGGGGGGTCAAGGCGCGGCTTGAAATGTTCTTTGCATTTAAATCAATGGGTTAGCTTTGCGCATCGGCCTTGTCACATGCGCCATTGTGCCCTATCTTCACAAATTCGACATGATGCCATGGGGATGGAACATGACAGATTTGCGAGGCCGCATCTCAGCGGCGCTGAAACAGGCGATGAAGGACAAGGATGCCCACCGCCTGTCGACGCTGCGGCTGATCAACGCCGCAATCAAGGACAAGGACATTGATGCACGCGCCGCCGGTCAGGATGACGGGGTGGCCGACGCGGAGGTGTTGCAGATCCTTGGCAAGATGGTGAAACAGCGGCGCGAAAGCGTGCGCACCTACGAAGAAGGCGGGCGGCTTGACCTTGCGGAGCGGGAAAGCGCCGAAGTCATCGTGATCGAAGAGTTCCTGCCGCAGAAACTTGACGACGCCGCCGCGGCCAAAGCTGTGGATGCCGCCATCTCGGAAGTGGGGGCGGACAGCATCCGCGACATGGGTAAGGTGATGGGTGTGCTAAAGGCAAAGTATACCGGCCAGATGGATTTCGGCGCGGTGGGGCCGATGGTCAAGGACCGCTTGTGCGGTTGATCCGGTGCTCAGCTGTGCAAGGCGCGGCTGAGATCGTCATATAGTGCCAGCCGCTCTTCCTCACTGAGGAATGCGCCAATCTCGACTTCGCGCCCCTTGCCCTTGAGCGTGACGTAATGGGGCACCGGGCCCTCGCTTTCGTATTTGGTCACTTGCGTCCAGTAGCGGTTGCAATCCCATTCCTGCACCTTGCCATTGGCATCCGTGCGCGTGAGGACTGTGTCTTCGGGCCCCAGCGTGAGGACCTCGATGATCTGGCGGGCGCGGCGGTTGCGCCGCAACGCATAGTAAAGCGCCCAGACCGCCCCGAGCACAAACGGCAGCAGGCCCCAGAGCACGATGCTGCCCAACAGCGGCAGGGTCGGGATCAGGATCATCGTGAAGGTAAAGAGCACAACCGCGGCCATGCCCGCCTGCGGCAGGGAGTTGTGCGGCCAGAGCTGCATTTCCTGCACTGTGGCGTCCGGTTCTGATGTCCAGCGATACGGCATAAACGAAGTATATGCCCCCCGCGTGCGATGTCGAAGGACAGGGTGTCGCGGGGGGTATTGTGCAGTCTTTGGACCTGCTGTGATCAGAGATCGACATAGGCATTGGAGGGCGCCGGTGCGGGGGCACGCGGGCTTGGCGTGCCTGCCGCGAGGTCTTCGCGGTACAGCTTGAGCAATCCGCGTGTTCCATCGGGATGGGATGCGATATCCTGATAGGTTCGGTTGCCGCCCGCCTCGGCCCGCAGATAGGATGTGGTCAGCAAATGTTGCTGAAACGCGGTCAGGGTGCCGGTGCCGTCATAGCCCATGTACCTTTGGTAATCCGCGATGGCGCTGCGGGTTTTCGATCCGACGCGCCCGTCGATTGTACCTGCGTCAAAGCCGAAGAAATTGAGCGAGGATTGAATCTCACGCCCCTCCTGCGTGGCTGGGATTTTCGGGCGGTACGTCTTCTTGGCGGGGGCGCGGTAGGACGCGCGCGGTTTGGCCACGTGCGTACGCGGTGTCACGGCACGCTGGCGGGCAGCGTTGCGTTCCTTGTTCTTGCGCACTTCGTTCTGGATGATGGCGCCACCGATCCCACCGATGATGGCGCCGGCAATGAAGTCCTTGCCATCGGCGGCGGCGCGGGTGGCTGGCAGGGTGGCGAGCGAGGCCGCAATGGCGGCGGAGATCAGGGTCTTGGACAGCATGACATGCTCCTTTTGTCTTTTCGCCGGACCGCATGATGCGGCGCGCGGCGGGGCAGCGGTATCCGGGGGCATATGGCGTTCTGCTGTGGCGGGGGAAGTGCGTGCATGGATTGGGCGCGCGGGTCGGCAGTGGTTTGCGTGTTCGCGCACGATCAGCGGCTGAGATTGGCCGGAAAGCCTCGTTTGATATTGCATAACACGTGCTGTTTTGCAGACCGCTTGGGGCGCTGCCCCAAACCCCGGAGTTTATTTGGCGAGATGAAGGGGGATCCTGCGCTTTGGGGGCGCTTGGGGTGTTTATGGGTCTGCGCGATGGGTTTTGCGAGGGGCCGGTGTTTTGCAGACTTTGATACGTCCGGGTGGGCAGGGGGGCTTGCTATACCGCAACTTGAGACGGGTTGGGTTGCATGTCCTTGTTGTGCGCCCGGCCCATGCAAAAAGGGCCCCGGTCGCCACCGGAGCCCTTTCTTTTGTTCACATCAGACCGCGCTTAGTGCGAGGGCTGTTTGTCCCAGTCTTCCTGCTTGGGCAGGATTTCGAACGTGTGCTCTGGCGGTGGGCTGGGCAGGGTCCATTCCAGCGTGTCCGCATATTCGTTCCAGGGGTTGTTCTCGGTCACGCGTGCGCCGCGGAACAGTGCGTAGAACACCACACCGAAGAAGAACAGGAACGAGGCAAAGCTGAGGAAGGCGCCGATGGACGACCACCAGTTCCAGAGCGCGAACGCTTCGGGGTAGTCGATGTAACGGCGCGGCATGCCCTGACGGCCCAGGAAGTGCTGGGGGAAGAAGGTCAGGTTCGCGCCGATGAACATCGCCCAGAAGTGCACCTTGCCCATCCATTCGGGGATCATGCGGCCCGTCATTTTGGGGAAGTAGAAGTAGATCCCCGCAAAGATGCAGAACACGGCCCCGAGCGACATCACATAGTGGAAGTGCGCCACAACATAGTACGTGTCGTGGTAGTAGCGGTCCACGGCGGCCTGGCTGAGCACGATGCCCGTCACGCCACCCACGGTGAACAGGAACAGGAAGCCGAACGCCCAGAGCATGGGTGTTTTCAGCTCAACCGAACCGCCCCACATCGTGGCAATCCAGCTGAAGATTTTCACCCCTGTGGGCACCGCGATGACCATTGTGGCCAGCATGAAGTAGGCCTGTTGGTTCAGCGACATGCCGACCGTGTACATGTGGTGCGCCCACACGACAAAGCCCAGTGCACCAATCGCGATGATCGCCCAGACCATCGGCAGGTAGCCGAAGACCGGTTTGCGCGAGAAGGTGGCGATCACGTGGGAAATGATGCCGAAGCCGGGCAGGATGATAATGTAAACCTCTGGATGGCCGAAGAACCACAGGATGTGCTGGTACAGCACCGGGTCGCCGCCGCCTGCGGGGTCAAAGAAGGTGAAGCCGAAGTTGCGGTCCATCAGCAGCATGGTGATCGCGCCCGCCAGAACCGGCAGGGACAGCAGGATCAGCCACGATGTGACAAAGATCGACCACGAGAACAGCGGCACCTTGAAGAGTGTCATGCCGGGGGCACGCATGTTCAGGAAGGTGGTGATCATGTTGATCGCACCCAGGATCGAGGACGCGCCCGAGACGTGGACCGCAAAGATCGCGAGATCCATCGACATGCCCTGCTCGTTGGTCGAGAGCGGCGGGTAGAGCACCCAGCCCACGCCCGAGCCAAGCTGACCATTGCCACCGGGTGCCAGGACCGAGCAGATCGCGAGCGTGGTGCCAGCGACGTAGAGCCAGAAGGACAGGTTGTTCATCCGCGGGAACGCCATGTCGGGCGCACCGATCTGCAACGGCATGAAATAGTTGCCGAAACCGCCAAACAGGGCGGGGATCACGACGAAGAACATCATCAGGATGCCGTGGCCGGTGATCAGCACGTTCCAAAGGTGGCCGTTGGGGGTACATTCGCCCGCGGCAGCCGCCGTGAGGCGTGCGCCTTCCATACACATGTACTGGACGCCCGGATCCATCAGTTCGAGGCGCATGTAAACGGTGAAGGCCACCGATACAAAGCCGACAAGGGCCGAGACGATCAGGTACAGGATACCGATGTCTTTGTGGTTGGTGGACATGAACCAACGGGTGAAAAAGCCCCGTTCGTCTTCGTGCTCGTGCCCGTGAATGGCTGCGTCTGCCATGCGGTGCCTCCTGGCTGTTGGTTTGCCCACGCACGGGGTTCCCGTCCACGCGTGGATTCTCGAGTGGTTCTAAAGTTTTGGCTGCACCGCTTCAATGGCTACGTGCCCCGATTGGGCGAGATGAATTGTCGCGCGTGAAGCATATTGCACCTTCCGCAGGGACAAGCGGCCGGCGGCAGGCTGCGAAACAATGCGCATCAAGCGGTGCCATTGTTTCTGGCTGCGCGGCAAAACCGCGAAATGGTCACAACATTGAACGCATAATGGCGTTCTTCGCCCACGGATGCGCCCGATTGCCCGGTCAAGTGTCGCCTTCTACGCGCATCAAGCGCGACGGAGCACGTGCACGATATGGCAACGAACGACAATACAAATCCTGGCACCGAAGGCGATCAGGTAATTTCCGGCACCACAGGTGCAGACACACTGACCGGGGCCTTTGGGTCCGACACGTTGAACGGTGGCAGCGGCAATGACGTTCTGACCGGTGACGGACCGGTCGAGGGCGCGTGGCATTTCGAAACCTTTGACCGGGACTTTTCGTCGGCCAACGGCCAGGCCTTCGATATCGAAAGCGGCACGCGCACCGGCTCCGGCTATGTCACGGATTTCAACGAAGGCGGGCTGACCAATTCGGTCCGGGGCACAACTGACAACCCCGAAGACTTTGGCGTCATCTACACCAGCACCTTGAACGTGACGGCGGGCGGGACGTACCGCCTGACAACCTCGTCTGATGACGGGTCAACCATTCAAATCTTTGATTCCAATGGCAATCCTGTTCAGTTTGCGAACCAGACCGGTGGCACGCTCGACTATCTCAACAATGACTTTCACCAAGGCACGACAACCCGTTTTGGCGATGTCATTCTGGACCCGAACGAGACATACACGATCCAGATCCGGTATTGGGAAAACCGCGGCGGCGATACGCTGGCCGCGACGATCAGCGGTCCGGACACGGGCAATTCCGCCGAAAACCTGTTGACCACGGATATGATCGGTCTGCCGCCGGGGCCGGAATACTCCGTGACCGGCACGCCCGCCGGTGTCGAAGGCGATGACGTCATCGACGGTGGCGCGGGCAACGACACGATCAGCGGCAATGGCGGCAACGACAGCCTGTTTGGCGGCGCAGACAATGACAGCGTGTCGGGCGGCAGCGGCAACGACATGGTCGATGGCGACGGCGGCGACGACACGCTTGACGGCGGGTCCGGCAATGACACGCTGGTCGGGGACGCCGGCAACGACAGCATGGATGGCGGGACGGGCAACGACTCGCTCTTTGGCGGCGATGACAACGACACCCTGAACGGTGAGCAAGGCGCGGATGCGCTTTTTGGCGGGGACGGGGATGATGTTCTGGTCGGGGATGACGGGTCCGACCGCACGGTCATCTATGAGAACGACTTTGAAACGAACGCCGATGGCTGGACCAACGGCACCACCGAATCCGATCCCGACCTTGGCACGTCGCTGGGGCGCTTTGGGGCCGCTGATGGTACGGTGGCGACATCCACCAGCATCGACCTCGGGGGCGACGCAGACCAGATCGAAGTGAATTTCGACGCGCTCCTGCTGGACAGCTGGGACGGCGAAGACTTCATCATCACGATCAACGGCGAGCAGGTCACGTTCTCGCATCTGTCGGGTGACACGACATCGCCCGCCAGCCAGACATTTGTCGGCACGGATGGCGCGACATACACGATCGACTTTGTGAACAGCCAAACGGGCGAGCTTGGCTATTCGTCGACGGCGGCGGGCGACTCGCTGTCGTCCTCGGTCGACACGATCATGGGCGTCACGATCACCATCGACAATCCGCCGGACACGCTCGACATCGGGTTTGGCAGCACGCTCAATTCCGGGACTGCCAACGAAAGTTTTGCCATCGACAATTTCATTGTCGAAAGCATCGACGCGTCCAATGACACCCTGACCGGGGGTGCCGGTGACGACACCCTGACCGGCGGCGCGGGCAATGACACGTTCGTGTTCAATCCCGGCGACGGCAACGACACGATCACGGATTTCAACGCGGGCAATTCTGGCGCGATCACCGACGATGATCAAAGCAACAATGATTTCATCGACCTGAGCGCTTACTACACCCACATTCACGAGCTGCAGGCCGACTTTGCCGATGATGGCGTGTTGAACCAGTCGGCAGGTGATGCGTCGGACAACACGGCCCTTGGCGGTACGCTGACCCTGACCGGGATCAACGCGAATGACCTGACCTTTGACAACACGAACGTCGCCTGTTTCACCGCCGATACGTTGATCCGAACGACGGAGGGTGCGGTGCCAGTGCAGGATCTCACGCCGGGCATGCGCCTCGTCACCTATGATGGCGGCAGCCGCCCCGTGCGCGCCTTGTTGCAGCGCAGTGTGGACGGGTCGGGTGATCTGGCCCCTGTCTGCATCGCCGCAGGCACGCTGGGCAATGATCGCGATTTGCTGGTGTCACCGGCGCACCGGATGCTGATCGACGATTGGCGGGCGCAGATGCTCTTTGGCGCGGACGAGGTGCTGGTCAGTGCGCACAATCTCGAACGCGGCGATTTGGTCTACCGGGTGCCGATGCCGCAGGTCACCTATTTCCACATCCTGCTGGACCGGCACGAGATCATTTTTGCCGAAGGAGCCGCGACGGAGAGTTTCCACCTCACCCGCGAAGCCGTTGAGGCGGTGGAGTTTGGCGACAGCGAAGAGGGGGCCGTGGCCGCGGAAATCGCGCGCCTGTTCCCGGAGCTGCTGCAATGCGCCAGCCGCAGCGCGCGTCCGGTGATGAAAGGGTACGAGGCACGGGCCTTGGCGGGCATGTTGGGTTAGCTGCCGAACACCGTGTCAAAGCTGGCGCGCAGTGCGACGTCCACGTCGTCCATCGTCACCGGCAGGCCGAGGTCCACGAGGCTTGTGACACCGTGCTCGGCAATGCCGCAGGGCACGATGCCGTCAAAATGGCTGAGGTCAGGTTCGACGTTGATACTCAGCCCGTGATAGCTGACCCATTTGCGCAGGCGGATGCCAATGGCAGCAATCTTGTCCTCCGCCGGACCGCCATCCGGTTGCGGGGGCTTTTCGGGGCGCTGTACCCACACGCCCACACGCCCCTCACGGATTTCGCCGCGCACATTGAACGTCTCCAGCGTGTCGATCACCCACGTCTCCAACTGCTTGACGAAGGCGCGCACATCGTGGCCGCGCTTGCCCACATCCAGAAGGGTGTAGGCCACGCGTTGCCCCGGCCCGTGATAGGTATACTGCCCGCCGCGCCGTGTTTCGAACACGGGAAAGCGGTCGGGTTGCGTCAGGTCCTCGGGCTTGGCTGAAGTGCCAGCGGTATAGAGCGGCGGGTGTTCCACCAGCCAGATGCATTCGCGCGCGGTTCCTGCAGCGATGGCCGTGGCGCGCGCCTCCATCCACGCCTCTGCCGCGCGGTAGTCGGTCAGACCCGGCGTCGTGATCCACTCGGGCGCGGCACCGGTCATTGCGGGCCTCCGGGCACAAGCCCGTGTGCCTTGAGTGCGGGCAGGTTGGCGCGGCTGACCGGCAGGTCCCGCCCGTCGCTGAGATGCACGGTCGCTTTTCCGGACCCACGGGTCACGGACACAACGTGATCCCGCGCCACCCAGTGCGAGCGGTGGATTTGCAGCCCCGGCGTGTCCCCTGTCTCACCCATCGCATCGGCAAGACGCATCAGCACCAGCTCCTGACCCTGCGTGGTGGTCACTTCGACATAGTGATCCACCGCCGAGAGCGAGATCAGAGCGCCGCGCTTGTCGACCGGCAGCCGGGACAGAAGGGCAGGCGGCGTTGGCGGTTCTGCGGCGGTGGCCTGATCGGCCATGACGTATTCGAACACGATGGTCACGACAAAGGCGACGCCGACCGTGTTGGCGACAAAAATCAGCGCCGCCGTGCCCGAGACCCAGCCCAGACCGAAAAGCGCGCTGTTCACCCCGGCCACGACGCAACTCACGACGCCGCCCGCAACGAGACCGGTCAGCCCCATGCGCACCGTCCTCGTGCGCTCTGACAAAAGGCGGCGCATGACGTTCACTGTCAGCGCGCCCGCCCCGTAGGTCAGGACCGTGACGACGATCCAGTAGAGAACGCGCGGCACCGCGCGCAGCACGTTGGCTGTCCCAAAGGCCCCCGCCACCGCAAGCACAACCGCGATCCCCAGCAGCGCAATCCACAGCGCCGGACGTTCGAAATCACGGCGCAAGTCACGCATCGCGAGTTGCAGGGCACTGTCTTTCACGTATTCCACCGACCATTTGCGCAGTTGCCGTTGCGAGGCCGCCCCCGCACGCCTCCATGTGGTGCCAGAGACGCCCGGCACAGGCAAGCCGGGCAGTGCATCAGCAATCGGAGACCAAAATGATGACCCTTGATCCCCTTCTGTCCGCGTCACCCGCCATCCAGATCCACGTGGTGCTCGCGCTCCTGGCGCTTGTGTTGGGACCCATAGCACTTTGGCGCAAGCGCCGGGACCGGCTGCACAAGACGGTTGGATATGTCTGGATTCTGGCGATGGGTGGGGCGGCGATCGGGTCCTTTGCGATCTCCAGCCACTTTTCACCCCTGGGACTTGGCCCCATTCACCTGCTGTCGGTCTATGCGCTGACCGGGATTGTGGTGGGCCTGCGGGCCATCTGGCGGCGTGATGTGGCAACCCATAAGCAGGTGATGCAGAACATGTATGTGCGCGGCGTCGCACTTGCCGGTGCGTTCAACTTTCTGCCCGGTCGCACGATGCAGCGCAGCCTGATCCCGGAGGTGCCGGAGCTGGGCTATGTTATCATCGCGCTGGTCGTGGTGTGGGCGTTCGCGCCTGTGCTCAGACCCAAGGCAGCGGCCCGTGCATGAGCCGTAAACCGCGAAAGGTATGGATATTGTGACTTCGCGAATCCCGTGTTGCTTGTATGGTTGACGTATAACCCGGAGGGAATTTCATGATTTCAAAAACGATTACCGCATCCGCCATTGCTCTGTCCCTGGCCGTGATCCCCGCCACCAAGGTCTCCGCCGACGCAGGTGACTTTGTTGCCGGCGCAATCATCGGGGGCATCGTGGGGCACGCCGCCACCAAGCAGCACCAGCGCAAAAAGGCGGCGACCCGCACCTATACCAAGAAAACGTACAAACCGCGCATTCCGTCGACACAGGAAGGCCGCGAGATCCAGGCATCGCTCAACTATTTCGGGTTCAATGCCGGGGGTGTCGACGGACAGCTGGGCCGCCAGTCGCGCGCGGCGATTTCGAATTACCAGTCCTATCTCGGCTATCCCGCGACGGGCCAGCTGACGCCGTTCGAACAAAACCTGCTGATCAGCTCATACAATCGCGCACAGGCCGGTGGCTATGCCGTCACGCAGCAGATCGCGCAAACTCCCGATGGCACGCGCGGCCTGCTCAAAGTGTACCGTCAGGAGATGGCCGGCACGGCAACGGCACCCGCAGGGGCCACCATCGTGGTCGCACCGCAGCCTGTTGCACCGGTTGTGGGCACGACAACGACCACCACGGTTGTCGCCGCCGCGCCAACCACCGCCACGCCCGCCGCACCGACGGGTACAACCGCTGCCGCGGCGCTGCCGAATTTCCTCGGGCAGGGCGGGTCGCAATCGCTGGCCTCGCATTGCAACACCGTGTCGCTGCTGACCAACACCAATGGCGGGTTTACCACGGCGGCCACGATGACCGATCCGAATGTGGCGCTGAACGAACAATTCTGCCTCGCCCGGACCTATGCCATTGCCAAGTCCGAGGACATGATCGCCAAGGTGCAGGGTTTCACCCCCGACCAGATCGCGGCGCAGTGCGAACAGTTCGGCCCCGCAATGCAGCAACATGTGGCGGCCCTGGCCCTCAAACCGCAGCCTGCGGTGGTGAGCGACGTGGCGGGCTTTATCCTGACCACGGGCATGTCGCCTGCGCAGCTCAAGGGCACCGCGCAGATCTGCATGGGTGTCGGGTACCGCACCGACAATCTTGACGTGGCGCTCGGCTCAGCGCTGATGCTGTTTGCGATGGGCGACCATGTCTATGGCGAGTTGATGGGGCACCACCTGGCGCAGGGCTTCGGCACCTCGCAACGGGTTGATGTGGCACGTGTCTGGTATGCCGAAGGTCTGCGGGCCGTGGACGCGGGTGCACCGGCTGTCTTTGCACCGGGTCAGCCGGAGCGGGTCGAGCTGCTGCGCAAGGCGTCGCTGAACCTCGGCACGAATTCGAGCGCCGTGGCAACGCAGCCGCAAGTGCAACCGGCCTCGGCCCTGCCCAGCTTTGGCCTTGTGATCAGCGACTGATCCACATCAATGGCACCTGTTGGAACCGGGGTCTGCAAGGGCCCCGGTTTTTCTTTGGTTTTCAGGCTTGGCATTGCGCGATTACGCCGCTAAAGACCACTGCACCAAGTCAAGGTCTGCGGCCGTGGCGGAATTGGTAGACGCGCAGCGTTGAGGTCGCTGTGAGGTAACACTCGTGCGAGTTCGAGTCTCGCCGGCCGCACCATTCTCCTGTCTGACATGACGGCGCTGTTTGCACGCGACGCAGTACCGTTGATGTATTGCGCTCACTTTCCACCTCACGCCGCTGATTTTAGTGATATTTTACCGTGGGCAGCGGCGTGTTCCGTCGTCCTCGCAAGCCAGCCACATAACCTGCGTCCGTTGTCGTACATGACATCGGGAACCGGCACGGGCCATTCGGCGTTGAATATCGAATAGGTCCAAGCGCCATGCTCTGCGATCATGCGGGCAACCATTGTGCGATGATCTTCGGTTCCTTAGGTATATGACATGACTGACATGCAATCGACGTCCCGCCCGCCCAAAGACCCTGCGCTTTGGTGGCGTGCGGTGAAGCATGTCATGCAGCTGAACGAGGAAAAGCGGTTGGGGCTGATTGCAGCCGGGGTCGCGTTCTATGCCATCCTTGCCGTGTTTCCCGGAATTGCCGCGACGATTGCGCTCTGGGGGATTGTGGGTGATCCGGGCCTTGCGCTGCAACAGATGGAAGAGTTTCAGGCGCTGATTCCCGGCGACGTCTACACGCTGCTCTCGGCGCAGCTCATCAAGCTGTCGACGACGGATGGCCTGACGCTTGGCTGGGCGTCCATCCTGTCATTTGGCTTTGCGCTTTGGTCGGCGCGCGCGGGCGTCGCCGCGTTGATGTCGGGGCTGAACGCGATTTACGAGGCGCCGAACCGGTCCGGGCTATCGCATTACCTGCGGGCATTCATGCTGACCTTCAGCCTGATTGGCGTGATGCTTGTGGCGATGGCGTGCATCGTCGTGGTGCCGGTGGTCCTCGCGTTTCTGCCGCTTGGGCCGTGGGCGAACCTTGGTATCGACGTCGTGCGGTGGTGTGTGGGCATTGCCGTGCTGGTCTGCGGCTTTGCGGTTGTGTACCGGTTGGGGCCAAACCTGCAGGGCGCGCGTCCGCGGCTTATCTCACCGGGGGCACTGTTTGCTGTTGTGGGATGGCTGGCGGCATCCACCGGGTTTTCCGTCTATCTGCAGAATTTCGGGACCTACAATGAGGTTTACGGTTCGCTCGGGGCAGTGATCGCGATGCTGATGTGGTTGTTCATCAGCGCGTATCTGGTGCTGCTCGGGGGTGCGCTGAACGCGGAACTGGCGCGCGCGCGGCGGCGCGCGGATGCTATCCCAGAGCCATCAGCCACATCCACGCCGTCAGGATCGTAAGCGCGGTTGCCACGAGCACGGAGGTTGCCGCCACGCGGCGCGCGCGCCCGTACATGTTGGCAAAGATGTACCCGTTCACCCCCGGCGCCATGGCCGCGGTCAGCACGCCGGCGCGGAAGGTTTCGGTCGGGACCGCGAGGGCAGTGCCCAGCCCAAAGGTGATGGCTGGGTGCACCAGCAGCGAGATCACGCACACCATCGCGATGACCCGCGCGTCGCCTTCGGGGCGGTACTGGATCAGCACGCCGCCAAGCGCAAAAAGTGCGGTCGGCAGGGCGGCGCGGATGACCAGATCCAGCCCATCTTGCAACACACCCGGCACCGCAATATTGGCGATATTGACGACAAAGCCTGCGATGATGGCAAGGACAAGCACATTGCGGAACATCGCCTGCACGACGCCCCGCGCCATTTTCAGCGGTGAGCCGCCGCGATTGCGCGCAATCTCCATCGCGGTAATCCCGAGACCGTAGCAGAACGGCGAATGGAACGCGATGATGGCAAAGGCACCAGCCAGCGCGTCGGTGCCATAGGCCCGTTCGTTGATGGCCAGACCCAGCAGGACGGAATTCGAGAAGAGACAGCAAAAGCCGATGGCAATGGCGTCTTCGATATCGCGTTTGAAGATGTAGTAGGCCCCCGCCGTGCCCAGGGCAAAACCGCTGGCGGCCCCGGCGTAGAAGCTGATGAGCAGGCGGCTGTCGAGGCTCGACGACAGATTCATGTTCGCGATGGCCGAGAACAACAGGCAGGGGATCGCGAAGTTCTGGCTGAACTTCATCAGCGCATCGATGCCTTGCGGGCTGAAGAACCCGCGCCACACCGCGACATAGCCAAAGCCGATCACCAGAAAGACGGGCAGGATGACGTCGAGGAGCGCCTGCATGATCGGGCCTTTGCGCAGGGCCAGAGGGCGGGAGCCTCCGGCGGGAGTTTATCTGGCGAGATGAAGCGGGATCAGGTCACCGGGAGGGTCAACGTCATGCCGTCAAAGGCAGGTTCGACATGGTCGGGGGTTTCGGCCCGGACGGTGTCATAGTCGAGATCGATATGCATGTTGGTCAGGATCGCGCGCTTTGGCGCGGCGCGGTCAATCCAGTCGAGGGTCTGGGACAGGTGGCTGTGGGTCGGGTGCGGGTCGCGCCGCAGCGCGTCAACGATCCAGATGTCGAGATGTTCCAGCTGTGCCCAGGCCGCGCCGGGAATGTGGGCTACGTCCGGCAGGTAGGCGAGCGTGCTGATACGGAACCCCAAGGCGTCGATGCTGCCGTGATTGACCTCGAACGGGGTCAGGGTGATGGGGCCGCCGGGGCCGTCGATCGTGGTGTCCCCGTTGATCGTGTTGAGATCGAGGATGGGCGGGTAGGGCGAGCCTTTGGGTTGGACAAATGCGTAGGCAAAGCGGCTGATCAGGTCGTCTTGCGTGTCGCCGTCCGCCCAGACCTGGAGCCGTTCACGCATGTTGAACACGATCATGCGCAGATCGTCGATGCCGTGCACGTGGTCGGCATGGGCATGGGTATAGACAACCCCGTCGAGCCGCCCGACACCGGCCGTCAGCAATTGATTTCGCAGATCGGGTGAGGTGTCGATCAGCACTGTTGTGGTGCCGTCCGGCCCGTCGCGTTCCACCAGCATCGAGCAGCGTTGTCGGCGGTTTTTCGGGTTTGCGGGGTCGCACGCGCCCCAGTGCCCGCCCAACCGGGGCACGCCACCCGATGAGCCGCAACCGAGGATGGTGAAGCGCATGTCCGTCATGCGGCGGCCTTGTATGACGCGGCCTTGGCGAAGAGGCGGTCGAAATTGGCTTCGGTCTGTGCCGCGAACGCGTCGATGTCGAGGCCGAAGACCTCGGCTCCGAAGCGGGCCGTGTGGGCGACATAGGCCGGTTCGTTGCGTTTGCCCCGGTGTGGTGGGGGCGCGAGGTAAGGCGCGTCGGTTTCGACAAGGATGCGGTCGACGGGGGCGGCGGCGAAGATGTCGCGCAGTTCCGTGCTTTTGGGGAAGGCGGCGATGCCTGACATGCTGAGGTAAAAGCCCAGATCAAGGGCGGCGTGGGCGAGCGCGGCGCTGGAGGAGAAGCAATGCATGACGCAGGCGAAGGCGCCGTTGCGGTATTCCTCGGTCAGGATGCGGGCCATGTCGTCATCTGCGGCGCGGGCGTGGATGATCAGGGGCAGGCCGGTGTCTCGGGCGGCGGCGATGTGGAGACGCAGCGACTGCTGCTGTGCCGCGGCGCTTTCAGACGTGTAGTGATAGTCGAGGCCGGTTTCGCCGATACCGACGAATTTCGGGTGCCGGGCGAGGGCAATGAGTTGGTCCACCGTCGCCATCGGTTCGTCCGCCACGCTCATCGGGTGCGTGCCTGCGGCGTAGAACACCGGCGCGTGCGCTTCGGCGATGGCGCGCACCTGTGGCTCCAGCCGCAGCTTGGTGCAGATGGTAACCATACGGGCGACGCCCGCTTGGGCGGCGTTTGCGATGATGTCCGGCAACTGACCTTCGAAATCAGGGAAGTCGAGGTGGCAGTGGCTGTCGGTGAGGCGTGGTGTCATTGCGCGGGGGCCGTGGCAGAGAGCTTGAACAGCGTATCTAGGACGAGGGCGGCGGGGTCAAGATTGACCGCCCGCCCGTGGCGTGCGCGGTCAAACGCGGATTGGGCCGTGTCGGCCCAGGCCTGGGCCTGGCTTGCGTGTGGGGCGAGGCGGGAGAGTACCGCTGCTTCGTTTGGGGCAGCCTCGACGGCCGGGGGCGCACCCATGGCACCGGTCCGGGCGAGGCGGGTCAGTGCGATGTCCAGGAGCGCATAGAACAGGTCGAGTTTCTGTTCAGCGCCGCGCGCGGCGGCAGCCTCGGCCATGGCCAGCGCGCGGGCGCGGTCGAGGCGTGGCATGGAGCCGAGCAGGGCAATGATTTCGGCATAGAGTTTCAGCCCATCCTGCAGGGCGAGGCGCATGGCGGCACCGACGGACCCGCCGCTGAGTTCCGCGAGGGCTGCGGAGTGTGCGGCCATGTCAACGCCGCCTTGCACCATGGCTTCGGCCATTTCATCCGGGGTCAGCGTGCGCAGGCGCAGGGTGCGGCAGCGCGAGCGGATGGTGGGCAGGAGGCGGCTGGGTTGGTGACACACCAAAAGGAGCGTGGTGCGGGCGGGCGGCTCTTCGAGCATCTTGAGGAGCGCATTGGCGGCGTTCACGTTCATTTCGTCCGCAGCGTCGATGATCACGACACGCCGACCGCCATCGGTGGCGGAGAGCTGAAAGAAGCTGCCCAGGGCGCGGATGTCGTCCACCGTGATCTGGTCGCGCAGGCGTTTGGTCTTGTCGTTGATGCTGCGGTGCACCGACTTCAGCCCCGGCTCTGCGCCCGCGGCGATACGCCGGGCAATCGGGTGATCCTCCGCGACGTCGAGCGACGTGGGCAGAGGTGCGCCGAACATGTCGTCGGGGTCCGGATCAGGGGTGCACAGCAGAAAGCGGGCGATGCGCCAGGCGAGCGTCGCCTTGCCCACGCCGCGCGGTCCGGTCAGCAGCCATGCGTGATGCAGGCGGCCCGTTGTGAACGCGTCGAGAAAGGCGGTTTCGGCGGTGTCCTGTCCCACGAGCCGTGTCGTGTCGCGCGGGTGCGCAGCACCCGGAACGTGCGTTGGATCGGGGATATCGTCGGCCATGGGACCGGGTCTAGCAGAGGTTGCGGGCGTGGTGCCAGCCATAGGTGATCCGATTGCGGGCTGCGCCCATTATATTTTTCACGGGCTCCGCCCCGGAGGTGCCTTTGCACCTCCTCCCCGTGGTATTTTCAGCCAGAAGAAGTGAGATATGCGGTGACTGTGGCGCGTACGTCCATTGCAACAGTGTCGATGTCGCGCGCACCGTCGATGGTGCGGAAGCGGTCCGGGAATTCCTGCGCCAGACCCAGGAAACCGGCGCGCATTTTCTGTTGCAGTTCCGTGCCGAAATCCTCGAACCGTTCTTCTGTGCCCTGACGCCCCTTGGCGCGGGCGAGGCCGGTGTCGGGGTCCATGTCGATCAGCACGGTCAGATCCGGTTCGCGCCCGATCATCAGGGTATGCAGCGCGTCCACGGCGGCGCGCAGGTTGCCGCGGCTGAGGCCCTGATAGAGGCGCGTGCTGTCGGCGAAACGGTCGCAGATCACGATTTTGCCCGCGTCGATTGCCGGCAGGATCAGGCGTTCCATGTGGTCCCGGCGCGCGGCGGTAAAGAGCAGGAGTTCGGTTTCCGCGGACCAGCGGTCGGGATCGCCTTGCAGCACAAGCGAGCGGATTTCTTCGGCACCGGGACTGCCGCCGGGTTCGCGGGTCAGGATGACGTCGTGGCCCGCACCGCGCAGGTGATCTGCCAGCAGGCGGGCCTGCGTGGATTTACCGGATCCGTCGATCCCCTCAAAACTGACAAACGTGCCAGCGCTCACACGCCGTCCCCGCTGCCCATCTGGGTGATCAGCGCCTTGGCTGCGGTCGAGACCTTCGCGAGAAAGCCGCCATGTGCCACGTCCGCCTCGGCAACGAGGGGGAAGCGTTGTTCGGGCAGGCCTTCGGGTTGCAAGACCAGTTCGGCCAGCACTGTGCCTGCGGCAACGGGGGCCTGGACCGGGCCGGTATAGACCACTTCGGCGTCGACCTTGTCACCGGTAAGCACGGGCAGCAGCACCGAGATGTCCTCGGCCGGGACCAGTCCCACTTGCGGCTCGGCCCCTTCCCAGACGGATGCGGTGGCGATGCGGTCGCCGCCCTTGGCAATGGTGCGCTGGGCAAACTGGCGGAAGGCCCAGTTCACGATCGCCTCGGATTCCTGTGCACGTGCGGCGGCCGTATCAAGGCCGGACACCACAAACACGATGCGGCGGTCGCCCTGTTTGGCCGATCCGGTCAGGCCAAAGCCGGCCTCCTGCGTATGGCCGGTCTTCAGGCCGTCTGCGCCGATGCCAAGGCCCAGCAGGGGGTTGCGGTTGAAGCGGTTGGCGCTTTCCTTGGCGTCGAACAGGAACTCCTTTTCGGCGAACATCGGGTAGTATTCGGGAAAATCGGAGATCAGCCGCGACGCCAGCAGGCCCAGATCGCGCATCGACATGCGGTGTCCCGGGTTGGGCCAGCCACTGGAATTTGCAAAGGTCGAGTTGGTCATGCCCATTTCCTGCGCCCGGCGCGTCATCAGGCGGGCAAAGCCACCTTCGGTCCCGTCGGGGCTCAGCGCTTCGGCGATCACGACGCAGGCGTCATTGCCCGACAGGACGATGATGCCGCGGATCAGGTCCTCGACGGTGACACGCTCGCCTTGCTGCAGGAACAGTGTCGATCCGCCAAAGCTTTCGGCGTGGGCCGAGACGGGCAGGGTGTCGGTCATGCTCAGCTGACCGCGTTCCAGCGCCTCGAACGCCATGTAAAGTGTCATGAGCTTGGACATCGACGCAGGCGGCAGCGGGTTGTCCGCATTCTTGTTCAGCAGGACAGTGCCCGTGGTCTGGTCGATGACATAAGCCGCCGTCGCCCGTGTCTCAAAGGCGGCGGCGGGCAGGGATGTGGCGATCAGCAGGGAGGCGGCAGCAAGAATGCGGATCACGTGAAACTCCTATTGGTCAGTTGGACACGGCATAGGCATCGGTAAAGCCTTCTTCCTTGACCTTTTTCAAGAGCTGTCCGCGCTCTGCGCTGGAACTTGCCGGGCCGACAACCACGCGCCAGAAGGTCTTGCCATCCCGTTCGAAGGTTTTCGTGACCGGAACGATCCCGGCGTCGCGCATCCGGTTCGAGGTGCGGGTGGCGTTGGCTTCGATAGAAAAGATACCGATCTGGATAAACGGTTTGGACAGGGTGGAGGCCGCAGGGCGGTTTGTGGCCGCTGTCTGGATCACCACGTCTTCCTGTGCCGCAGGCTGAATGCCGGGGCTGGCGGGGGCGGCATCAATCGCGGCGGCGGCCCCTGCGATGGGATCCAGCGTCGTGGTTGCGACGTCCGTGGGCGCGGCCACGGCGTCCACCTGTTCGATGTCGGGGGTTGGCTGTTCGACCGGCACGGTTTCCTTGCGCAGCGCCGTGACGTTCAGTTCGGCCGGTGCACCGGCCAGCATGCCAAGCGCTTCGGCCGCGTCCGAGCTGATCTGGAGCCGGGGGCCGGGGATGTCACGTTCGCGGCGGAAGAGCGCACCGACCACGAATTTGCTGTTGGCAGGATTGCGGATGATCACCCGCTCGGGTTCATTCACATCCGGATGCGCGACCCACACACCGCCCAGCGATGGGCGTCCGTCCCAAAGACCGGCTTCGGTCGCGGAGAACACCTCGGGCGCTTCCACGTCGCGTTCCACCGATTTGGTGGCTGCGCCGGGCACCGGAGCGCCTTCGGTCTTGGTGTTGGATTGCAGGGCCTGCATGGCCACGAATTGCCCGTTTTCGTCACAGCCCGCGAGAATTGTGAGGGCTGCGAGCGCTGCTGCGCCGCCGAAACGGGGAGAAAGGGAGAATGCTCTGCTCATGGACCAAGTCCTTGCCTGCTGTTGCCTGTAGTGACCGTTTTTCGGCCAAGTGCCCTTGTGGACACGGTTTTTTGCCCGTCTTTGCGGGTGATTTGGCGATACCATAACCGTTTGCGGCGCATCTGGAAAGCACGGGCCGAGAAAATTGGCGATTTTCCACAACGCGTTGGCATATTTGCCGAATCGCGCGGGCGCGCCTAAAGCAGGGGGCAACGGAGATTTGGCAGAGTGGTCGAATGCGGCGGTCTTGAAAACCGTTGGGCGTGAGAGCGTCCCGTGGGTTCGAATCCCACAGTCTCCGCCATTCCCTTTATAGCACTTCCGCCACAGGCTACTTGAGCGCGCGGCTCCGGGTTCGCACTTTGTCCAAACCGCTCCGCCACCTCTTTATTCCAGCGTGATGATCAGAGAAATGCAGGGCGCACCGTGCCGGGGCGCGCATCTTCGATGAGGGTCAGGATATCTGTGACGGGCAGGCCCGTCGCCCGCGCCATCGCGGCCTTGTAGGGGGGCAGGTTCGTGCATTCGAGCAGCAGGTGGCGATGGTTGGGCCGCTGTACCTGCGTGACATGGTCCACCAGTTCACGTTCTGCACGGGCCGTGTCGAGGGTCTCTGCGTCATTCGCAATTGTCTGGCGCAGGTGCATGTCGGCGGGCAACCCTTGGACATCGCATGCGTGTCCGCGCAGGTGCGGCGGGCCAAGGCGCTCGGCGTCGAATGTCAGGGTCAGGATGTCTTCGGGCCGCTCAGGCAGCGTGTCGAGCGCCAGCAGGGCAGAGCTGATGAACGGTCTGTCGTTCTGTGCAGCCAGATGATCCTGCCACGGGGACAGAAACCCGCAGGAGGTCACGACAACGTCGCCGCGCGCCCCCCTCAGGGCGTCCTCGAACGGGGCGATGGGAATGCTGTGTGGATCGGACGTGACCACCTGTGCCACCGTCGCTTGTGGCACGCGGATGATTTCGACTGTATCGCAAAAGGTCTCGGCACAGCCCACATCGCCGGGTACACGCGGAAACCGCGTATCAAGTTGCAGGACAGTGACGGTGGGGGCAGGCATCGCTACTGGATGTTGTCGGGCAACCACGTGGCAAGTTCCGGGAAGGCCACGAGGATCACCACCATCAGCAGCATCAGCCCCACCATCGGGATTGCCGTTTTCGAGATGTATCCGATCTCGTGCCGGGTCATGCCTTGGAGCACGAACAGGTTGAACCCGATGGGCGGCGTGACCTGCGCCATCTCGACCACCACCACGATGAAGATCCCGAACCAGATCACGTCGATGCCCGCCTGCCGGATCATCGGCTCGACGATGGCCATGGTCAGCACCACCGACGAAATCCCATCAAGGAACATGCCGAGGATCACATAGAACAGCGTGAGCGCCGCGATCAGCGTGATGGGTGACAGGTCCATCTGGTCGATCCACGCCGCAAGTGCGCGCGGCAGGCCGGTAAAGCCCATGGACAGCGACAGGAACGCGGCCCCCATCAGGATCAGCGCGATCATCGCAGAGGTGCGCGTGGCGCCCATCAGGCTCTCGACAAATGTGCGCGTGGTGAGCGAGCGTTGGAATGCCGCCAGCACCAGCGCGCCGATGACGCCGACCGCCGCCGCCTCCGTCGCGGTGGCCCAGCCAAAATACATCGACCCGATCACCGCAAAGACGAGACACAGCACCGGGATCAGGAACCGGCTTTCGGCGAGCATCTCGCCCAGGCGCATCGACGGTTCGGGCGCGGGCCGCTGCGCAGGTCGAAAGAAGTGCCACGCGACGATATACGACATGAACAGACCGGCCAGCACGAGGCCCGGTATGATGCCCGCCATGAACAGCTTGATGATGCTTTCGTTGATCGACACGCCATAGACGATCAGCGTGAGCGAGGGCGGGATCATCAGGCCAAGCGTGGCCGCCCCCGCCAAAGTGCCCACGATCATGTATTCGGGATATCCGCGCTTGCGCAGTTCGGGGATCGACATCTTGCCCACCGTGGTGAGCGTGGCCGCAGACGACCCCGACACGGCGGCAAAGATCGTGCAGCCCGCGATATTGGTGTGCAGGAGGCCTCCGGGCAGCCACCGCATCCACGGGGCCAGCCCGCGAAACATGTCCTGCGACAGCCGTGTGCGATACAGGATCTCGCCCATCCAGATGAACAGCGGCAGCGCCGTCAGGGTCCAAGATGACGCGCCGGTCCAGATCGTGGTGATCATCGCGTCGCCTGCGGGTCGGACGGTAAACAGCTCCATCCCGACCCAAGCCACACCCATGAGGGCCAGTCCGATCCAGATGGAGGACCCCAGCAGGGTGAACAGGACAAAGAGAAAGACGACTGTGGCGTAGGCTTCGGTCATTCCACAGTCTCCGACACAATCGGGTTCGTACCCGTCGCCAGCATTCGGTAGAGCGTGTCCCACAGTGCCACGGCCAGCAGGACGGTGCCGATGGACATGGCCAGTTGCGGGATCCACACGGGCGTGTAGACCAGTGCGTTGCCCGCCGACGCGGCGCCGGAGAAATCAAGCCGGAACAGCGCCACAAGCCATTCGGGGATCTGATCCTGGCCTTGGGTGCGGTCGTTCAGCATTTCGGAGAACATGTTCGCCTTGATGGCAAAGCGCGCGAAATAGGTGGCGATGATGGCCGCGCCAAAGACGGCAAACACGTCGAGCCAGCGTTTCAGGAACCGGCTGGAATTCAGCAGGATCGACACCCGGATATGCGCGCCCCGCGTGAGCGCATGGCTGAGCGCAAAGAAGGACGTGGCGGCCATGGCATATCCCGCGAATTCCGTCGTGCCGGGCACCGCCACGCTGGTCCAGCGGGCCACCATGCCCACCACGATCAGCGCAAGGATCGTCACCATGAAGAAGGCCGCAATCGCGCCACTGGCCAGGTACATCGCGTCGAGCACGCGCCAGAGCGGGCGCAGGGGACGTTCCGCACGCGGTCCAAGCAGGAGCATCGCCACGGCAATCATACTGGGCAACACAAACAGCCAGACCCAAAGGGGCAGGCCCATGACGGGTGACCAATCACGCATGATGATCCTCGGATGTGTGGGAAAGGAACGGGCCAGCCGATGCGTGCACCGGCTGGCCCTGTTGCCAGATCAGTTGGCGTTGTAGGCGTCGAGGATCGCCTGACCGTCGGCCCCGGCTGTTTCCAGCCACTCTTCGGTCATCTTGGCGCCAATGGCTTCCAGTTCGGTCAGGAAATCGGGGCCTGCGTCCTGCACGGTCATCCCGTTCTTGGCCAGCTCATCAAAGTAGAAATTGGCCAGCTCCGCCGATTTCGCAGCACAGGAGGCCGCGGTTTCATCCGCGGCACGTTGCAGACCCGCTTGCGTGTCGGCATCAAGGGCCTCCCACGCCTGCGTGTTGACCATCACGTAATTGCGCGGCAGCCACGCGTTGACCTTGTAGTAGTGGCTTAGATGCTCCCACACCTTGCGGTCATAGCCCGTGGAACCGGATGAGATGAACGCCGACGCCACACCGGTGGCCAGCGCCTGAGACAGCTCGGCCGCTTCGATCTGCACCGGGATCATGCCGAGTTCCTCTGCAAAGGTCGCGGTGGCGGAGTTGTAGGAACGAAATTTGATCCCTTGGGTGTCCTCGGACGAGGCGACTTCCTTGTTGAAGTAAAAGCCCTGACCGGGCCACGGGCAGGTGTAGAGCGCCACGAGGTTCAGGTCCGCGAGCTGTGCATTGACCGTATCACGGGCCGCTTCCCACAGTTTGGCGTTGTCCTCATAGCTGGTCGCGATGAAGGGCAGGTTGTCCCAGCCCAGAAGCGGTGCCTCGTTCGCGTGGGCGGACATGAACCGCTCACCAATCGGCACCTGACCGGTCTGGATCGCACGCTTGATGTCGCCGCCGCCAAAGAGAGAGCCGCCTGGATGCACGGTGATGTCGATGGCACCATTGGTGTATTCACGCACCTTGTCGGCAAAGATCACGCCGTGTTCGGAGTGATAGTTGGTGGCGGCATAGGCCATCGGCATGTCCCAGGATTGGGCATGGCCATCGGCAAACGCTGCGGTGGCCATGACCGATCCTGCGATGCAGGCGGTCGCTGTTTTCAATGTGAAGTTCATGGATGCCCTCCCAGACATGGTGTCACCGGCGTGACATGTGTTTTTTCGGATCGAACGCAGCCAAATCTATGTTCGGCGTCTTTCCATCAATCAGATCCGCGATGATCCGACCCGTTTTGGGGCCACCTGTCAACCCGACGTGCTGGTGGCCAAACGCGCTCAGGCTGCGGGCCTCGGGATCATTCGCGCCGATCAGGGGCAGGCTGTCTGCGGGGGCCGGGCGGTGGCCCATCCATTCGACCTCACGCGTGCAGGTCAACTCCGGCAATACGCGCGCCACGGCGCGGCGCAGCATGGCAAAAGGGGCCGCGCTCGGCCCGTTTTCCAGCCCACCGAATTCGATGACCCCCGCGGCACGCAGACGCCCCTCCATCGGGGTGAGCACGAATTTGCCGCTGGCCACCATCATCGGTGCGCGCGGCATCACGGACGGGTTGACGAATTCGATGTGGTATCCGCGCTCGCTTTCGAACGGCACGCGCACGCCCAGCTTGTGGGCCATCGCCCTGGACCACGGGCCCGTGGCCAGCACGATGTGATCCGCGGTCATGTCGCCCGCATCCGTTTGCAGACTTTGGATCATCCCGTTTGCGACCGTGATATCGCGCACGTTGGTGAGGGTCAGCGTACCGCCCTGGTCGACGAAATGATCGGCGAGCGCGCGGACATAAGCCCCCGGATCGCTGATCCGCCCATGGTTCTTGCACGCCACAACGGTTTCAAACGCATTGCCAAAGGTGGGATCGTGCTGGGCATATTCCGCGCCGGTCATGACCTCGAACGGGTAGCCCAGAGCCGCCCGTTTGTCCCACCCATAGGCGTCCGCCTCAAAGGCCGCGCGGGTCTGGTAGCCAAAGCAGTAATCTTCGGCTCCAATGAACCGTTCGGCAGCCGTGCCCGCGGCCAGCGCGCGGTGCTGGTCATAGCTGTCATGCAACAGCGATGACATCGCAGCCCCGTAATGGTCCACGTGAGCATCCGTGCCAAAGCGGAGATATTTCAGCAGGAACGGCACCAGCCGCGGCACATAGCGCCAGCGCAGAAACAGCGGCGCATCGCGGTCCCAGAGCATCCCCGGCGCGCGGGCCAGCAACCCGGGCGTCGTGACCGGGATCACCGCCCCTGCGGCCAGAACACCGGCGTTGCCATGGCTGGTGCCGGTGCCGGGTCCGTTGCGGTCAATCAGCGTCACGTCATGGCCGCTGCGCTGAAGCCATATGGCGCAGGACACGCCGACGATCCCTGCGCCGATCACAATGACGTTCATGCTGGTCCCCTCGATCCGTCCGGGTGCAGCGAACACCCGAGCGGATCAAAAGACCAGAACGAAAATCAGTAATCGCGCTCGAAATAGATGCCGAGGCCCGTGCTGCCATCCGTGCCCGCACTGCCGCGCAAGGTGACAGAGGGGCTGATGTCGATGTTCAGGTTGATCTCGCTCTTGCCCGAGGAATCGACGGTGACATCCGTATAGGCATTGTCGCTGATGTAGCGCCCGGCACGCAGGCCGACTTCGCCGTCCTCGTCTGTCTGGATATCCAGATCATCGAGGCCAAAGTTCTGGCGCAGCTGCCCCACCACGCCTTCGCCGCCCTGACCGGCCAGCACCCGCACCGCGTTGGCAAGTTGCAGGGCCTGCAGCGCCGATATCTGCGTCACATCGCGGCCAAAGAGCAGCCGGGCGAGGATTTCGTCTTCGGGCAGGTCGGGCGTGGAGCCGAACCGGACCTGCGGTTCGGACACGGGTCCCTCGATGGTGATGTTGATCGTTGTGTCACCGCTGGTGGTTGTGGCGACGGTGCGGATGAACGGGTCCAGCTGGCCCTGCATTTGCAGCAGGGCTTCGGTCAGGGTCAGCCGCTTGCCCAGAATGTCGAGCCGTCCGCGGATCAGGTCGAACCGCCCTGATGGCACCACGTTCGCCGTGGTCCCGCGCAGTCGAAGTGCGCCGCCAAATTCCGCATCGAGCCCGCGCCCGCGGACAAAGATGCGCGCCGGGGCCGAGATGGTCAGATCGAGCGGGAAGGCCGCGCCGCCGCCGCTTGATGTATCCTGTTCCACCAACCCGGCGCGCGCGCGGGTGCGCCGCACCGAGGCCGGTTCATTCAGGTGAACCAGCCCCGTGACCGACCCGCCCGCGGCGCCAGCCCCGCTGGGAATGCGGATCTCCGTCTGACCCAAGGTGAGCGCCCCGCCGATCCGCGCCCCGCCCGTGAGCGGCCCGTTCAGCGTCACGCGCCCGTCAATCGATGTCTCGTACAGGCCGGGGTCGGTGACGGTCAGGCCTCCCAGTTCTGCCAACAGGTCGGCGGAAAACGGTGCCGAGAGGCCCGCGCGCCCGCTGACCGTGATTTGCCCCCCGCTGGACAGCGCGCTGCGCAGCGCCACGTTCGCAGCACCGCCGCGCAGGGTGATGGTGGTGTCGATATCGTCGAGCGATACGCGCGCCGCGGGGATCGTGACCCGCGCGCCTGTGGACCGGACCGTGCCCGACAGCGCGCCGACACCCGGCGCGCCGTCGATGCGCAGATCCAGCGCAGCGGTGCCCGTGACGAGGTTCGGCGCCGTGAAACGATTGGCAAGCGCCAGAGGCAGCGCTCCGGTTATGCCGAGGTTCATGGTTGCCGCGTCCCGCGCAATCTGGCCTGCGATGGTTGCGGTAGCACCCCCCGGTCCCTGCACATCGCTGTTGATTTGCAACGGACCGGTTGTACCCGAAACGCGCCCCTGGCTCGCCAGCCGTCCGTTGAGGCCGGGGGCAAAGAGGCCCACGTCGCGCAACGCCGCATCATAGCGCAGGGCGACTTGGGACGTGCTCAGCGTACCGGTAAGGTCTGCGGTCACTTCGGGGTTCTGCAGATCAAAGCGGGTGATGGTCAGGCGGCCGTCTGCATCGCCCGACACCTGCGCATCAATCTGGCTGCGCCCGCGCAGCAGGCGGTCCGCGTCCTGTTGTCCAATGGCAAGATTGTCGCCCGTCGCACTCAGGGTGATATCAAAGCTTTGGTCACCGAGATCGCCGGATCCTTCCGCCGACAGCGCAACCGTCCCGCGCAGGTTGGTGCCCGAGACCTGCGCATAGGGCGACAGATCCGCGCTGCGCAAGGTGACGCTGCCCGTGACCGGACCGGGTGCGCCCTCCACAAGGTTCACGGCGGCCTCGACCCGGCCCGTGGTCGTGCCGGGGGCCGTCAGGTCCGTGGACAGGGTCCAGATCGTGCCCGCCTGTGTGGCGGTGCCGGTGAGTGTCGCAGGACCGCTCGCCCCCGGCACGACATCGGCAAGGTCGGTCAGGCGTGCGTCAAAGCCGAGGTCGCTGGCATCAGTGGCCAGCGTCCCCTGGGCCGTGACGCGGGCGCGGGGCGCATCAAGGGAGAACGCGCGCAGTGTGAGGCCCGTGCCATCCCGCACCGCATCGGCGGTGAACCACACCGCGCCCGCGATCAGGGCGTCCGCCTGCGCGATCCCGGTGCTGATGTCCCGACCCGTGCCGCGTGCAATCAGGTCAAAGGCACCGGCAACCGGTGCGATATCTCCTGCGATCTCAAGCGTGGCGGCCCCATCAATGGCCTGTCCGGTCAGCGGCGCAAACTGCGCCAAGTTGCCCGCGCGCAGGCGTGTGTCGAGCGAAATGGCCAGATCCACCGCGCCATCGACGCCTTCGATCTGCGCGTCGCCGCTCAGGTCATAATCCCCGCCCGCAATCCGCATATCGCGCAAGGTCAGCGGCGCGCCGGGTTGCCAGTCAAACCCCAACTGCCCCGACAGGGTTTCGCCAATGGCCATGGCAAGATCGGGATCGGTCAGCGCCACACCGCTCAGGCCCAGATCAACGGTCCCGCGCACGCTTTCAAGCCCGCGCGACAGTTGCCCGCCCCCGGTAATTTCGGCCCGCGCGAGCTGCAGGTCAGACCGGCGCAGCGCGTCTACAGCCATATCAAGCGTCCAGTCGTCGCCCGCATCCGCATCATATGTCAGCGCAATCTCCGCCCCGCCAATCCACGTCCGGTCGCCGGGGATCGCCAACAGGATTTCACCCGACGCGTCCGGCGTGATTGTCCCGTTCAGGGCCAGCGCCTGTGGCCAGCCATCTGCGCGCAACGCCGCCCGCCCGGTCAGCGACAGCGCATCCGTGCGCAGCGTCAGATCATCCAGCTGCAACCGGCCATCGGCGAATTGCGTGCCCGCGACATTCAGGCGTTGATCCTGCCCGAGGAACGCGTGGTAGTCTTCGGTCACCAGTGGGCGCAAATCCCCACCTATGTCCGCGGTAAAGACGGTGTTGGTCGGCGCGTCTTCGGCGGCCCCGTTTTCTGTCTCTTGCGCAACGCTGACCGCGCCGGTGAGGCGCGGCGTGCCATCCGTGGCCAGTGTGATGTCGGCGGAAAACGCGCTGAGGGGGTCTTCGCCCGCGACGGTCAGGCCAATCGAGGGCTCTCCCGGCAGATCCAAAAGCCCGGCGACGATGCCAGCGGGGCCTTCCGACACCTCAAGATCGAGCGCCAGCACCTCGGTCGCGTTGGAGTAGCTGCCCGCCAGACGCACCATGCCGGTGGCGTCGTCAATCCGCTCGACTTCCAGCGTTGCGTTGCCCGCGCTGTCGGCCAAACCGGCCGCGCCCGTCACGCGCAACACCACCTCTTCGCCCAGAAACGCAGGGCCCAGCGTCAGTGATGCAATGTCGAGCTGGTCGATGGCAATCGACACCGGCAGTTCCGGCAGCGCAAAGGGCGTGGCCTCGGGCGCGGGCGCGCTGTCCTCTGTGCGCGGGGGGCGCACCACGGATATGCTGCCCGCCGACAGTTCCGTCACATCCAGCGCACCCCGCAACAGGGCACTTCGGTTCCAGTCAAAGACGACGTCATTCAGGCTGAGCCAAACGCCGTCGGCGTCGGCGATGCTGAGCGTGTCGACGGTGGCCCGTCCGCTGAGCGCACCGGAAAACCCCTCGATGCGGACAGTGCGGCCCGCGGTGGACAGGTTGTCCTCGAGAAAGGCCTGAAGGATTCCGCGATCGTCATCCTGCGCCTCTGCGACACCGGTAGACCAGGTGACCGCCAGCAGGGTCAGGCATATGGCGATGAGCTGTTTCAAAACGCCTGTCCGATCCCGATGTAAATCTGCGCCCCGTCGCCGGTGTCACCGCTGATCGGTGCGCCCACGTCAAACCGGATCGGCCCGATGGCAGTGTTGTAGCGCAGCCCGATCCCGGCGCCCGCGTGCCATTCGCCGCTGCCATCGAAAAACGCCTCTGGCCCGATATATCCAGCATCGACAAAGGCAACGGCACCGAAATTGCCCGCGACATCGCCGCGGATTTCACCCGAAAGGCCCACGAAACTGCGCCCGCCGATCTCAACACCGCCGCCTAGATCGACATTCAGCGATTGGAACGGCTGGCCCCGGACCGTGCCGCCGCCCCCGGAGAAGAACAGGTAATCGGAGCGCGTGTCGGTCAGCGATGGCCCGGCCACAGACCCGAATTGCAACCGGCCCGCCAAAACCACACCGCCTGCGCCAAGGGCGCGGTAGGCGCGTGCATCCACCTCGGTGCGCAGGCCGGACGAAGATCCGTCGAGACCCAGGAAGGGCGTCGCATTGGCCGCGACATAGAAACCGGATGTTGCGTTCAACGCGTCGTCCCGCCGGTCCCAGATGATGCGGCCCGGAAAGGTAAGCAACGTGAATTCGCGCGTGCCGAGATCGTCGGTGGTTTCGGTGTATTCGATGTTGATGCCCAGTTCGGCCTCAAACGTTTCCGAAAAGATTTTGGACGCACCGATCCCCAGGGTCACGCTGTCGGAACTGAAATCCTCTTCATCAAGGCTTTCCAACTCGGCGATGGCAAAGGCGCTGGTGTCGGGGCCAAGTGCGGCTGGCACGGTGTAGCGGCTGCGCGCGAGGTAGTCGACGCCGCCGGTGTCACTGCCGATATTGGACACCTCAAAGTCCAGCCGCAGCCTTTCCGCCCCACCCAGGAGGTTGCGATGCAGCCAGAAGGCCGACAGGTTCAGCCCTTCGAACGACGCGATTTCCGCGCCAAACCCAAAGCGGCGCGGTTTGGCATCCACGAGCGTCAGGTTCACGTCCAGCGTATCATCGGCATTCAGCGTCTCGGCCTCGGACAGGTTGACCGCAGAAAACGCGCCCACCCGCCGCAGACGCGTCGCCACGCGGGTCAGGTCATCGGGTGAAAAGACCGCGCCCGATGGGAACGCCGCGATCCGGCGGATCCGGTTTTCGCGCACGGCATTTTCAGATTTCAGGATCAGATTGCCCAGCCGCGCCTGCGGTCCCGGCGCGACGCTCACATCCACATCGAGCGTCTGATTGGGATGATCCGCCACCACGCGCTGCCCGTCAGGGAGCGCTTTGGGGTGGCCTGCCTCTCGCCACGCATCGACCGTGCCCACGACCGCGCCTCGGATTTCGCTGCTGCGGGCAGGGGTGCCGGACTGCGGCTGGGCCACATCTGCGTTTGGGGGGACGGGGCCGATGTTGACGGTGCCAAAGCGAAACTGGGGCCCCGGGTCGACACGAATGGCCGCTGTGTTGATCTGACGTGGCGCATTAAGGAGCGCGATATTCGATACCTCACGCCCGTCCAGCATGATCGAAACAACGCCGCTATAGTAGCCTTGGGCATAAAGCGCCTCGACCATGTTGCGGTAATCGGACAGGGCCGCGCCGAGGACGTCGCTCGGGTCTGCGCGCCCTTCGGCTTGTGCGGTCACCAGCGCCGAGGACTGTCGCAGGCTGTCGGTCAGGGCTTCGTCACCGCCCACAACGTCCACTTGAACCGTTGTCAGCGCCTGCGTCAGCGTGGCCGTGAGTGAAAACAGGGTCGCGCAAACAGTGCGGCGCAACGTTGTCCAAGCCTGTTTCAACTGTTCCTCCGCCGTTCCGGATTGTCGTCAGCGCGACTCGCGCGCGCTGCATTGTGTGTGTCCCACGCCGCGCACACGGGCACAATTCGATAACCGGTCAGTGCACGAAAGGTTGCACGCACTCCGCCGCTTTGCGCCGGTTTGGCACATCGGACCTGCGTCAGAGGGCCCGCGCGCGCTGAGCCAAGGAGCGATTTACCGCACGCCTTGCGCGTCGGGCGCGGGATATCGCCTAAGAGGAGTTTCGCTTAGAGATTTGATCTTTATGCATTTTCCACCGCAGTGGGCCGCCAATTCAGGCGCTCACGTCATACGGGAAGATACTATCTTGACGCGAATCGCCGACCTGCCTCACGCTGACGAGGTAAATTTTTTGTGACTAGAATTTCTACGTTGATTTGAATTCCGCACTGCATGGATGCCCACATTTTCATCGGGCCGCGCGGAGCAAATTACATTGGTGGAGGTGTCGATTGATGGGTTCGCCTGAGCCTTCAAACACTTCGATTCCCGGCGCGGTTGGCGATGCCGGGGCATCCGCAGGACAGCGTGTGCAAGCCCCCCGGTTCGCGGTCGAGCTGCCGCGTGGCGGCGGTGCCGTGCGCGGTCTGGGCGAGACGTTTTCGGCGAACCCTGCGACGGGCACGGCCGCCGCATCGCTGCCGATCCGCGTGACCGAAGGCCGGGGGGGCGAAGGCCCGGCACTTGCGCTCAGCTATGACGGGGCAGGGGGCAATGGTCCGTTTGGACTGGGCTGGTCCCTGCCGGTGCCCGCCATCACACGGCGGACGGACAAGCGGTTGCCGCTCTATGACGACAGCAACGACAGCGACACCTTCATGGCGGGCGGCACGGATGAGCTGGTGATGGCGTTGCGCATGGACGCGCAAGGGGACCTGATCACTGGGGCCGACGGCCTGCCCGAGATCGAGGAGATGACGGATGATGGCTGGCACATCCGCCGGTACCGCCCCCGTGTCGAAGGCGGCTTTTCCCGGATCGAACGCTGGAGCCGGGTGGGCGATCCGGCGGACGTGCATTGGCGCACGCTGTCGGCGGACAACACCCTCAGCCTCTTTGGATTGGACGCGGGCGAGCGCATCGCAGATCCAGAGGACCCACGGCGCATCTTCAGCTGGTTGCTGAGTGAGCAGCGCACCGACAAGGGACAGGCCATCGTCTATCGCTACAAGGCCGAGGATGGCACCGGCATTGACCTCAGCCGCGCGTCCGAGGCGAACCGCGGTCCGGCCGATGATCCAAGGCGCCGCGCCAACCGGTATCTCAAGCGGATCCTCTACGGCAATCGCCGCCCGTTTCTGGATGCGAACGGACGGCGGCCCCTGTTCCTGCAACCGGGTGAGATCGACGCGGAGATCGCGGCGAGCGGTTTTATGTTCGAGGTCGTGTTCGACTATGGTGATCACGATGCCGACGTGCCGCGTCCCGGTGATGATACCGCACAACTGCCGGGCGGTGCGTTGCGCTATCCGTGGCCGGCGCGGGCGGATGCGATGTCATCCTGGCGGCCCGGGTTCGAGCTGCGCACAGACCGGTTGTGCCGCCGTATCCTGATGTTCCACCACTTTCCCGACCGGCCCGGGATCGGGCGGGATTGCCTCATCTCATCGACGGAATTCACCTATGGCGCGCTCCCCGACGCGGCGGAGGCTGCTCCGGCCTATACGCTCCTGACCAGCGCGCTCAGCCGTGGCTTCCTCCGGGACGGGGCGGGATATCTGTCCGACACGACGCCCGCGGTTGAATACAGCTATTCCCAACCCGTGATCGGGGATGCGGTCGAATGGGTTGAAGAAGACGGGCTGGACACGATCCCCACGGGGATCGACGGCATGCGCCATCGCTGGCTGGACCTGCATGGCGAGGGCGCACCGGGCATTCTGGCCGAGGTCGAGGGCGCATGGCTCTTTGCCCGCAACCGAAGCCAGCACCCAAGCGAGGGCACGGGGCGTGCCGCCTTTGCCCCGATGCAGCCTGTGCCTGCACGACCAGAGGCACGATTGGCCGACGGGGCCGCGTTCATGGATGCCGAAGGGGCGGTGCGCGCCGATCTCGCCGTGATGGAGCCCACGCGGCAGGGCTTTTATCGGCACGACGAGGCCGAGGGGTGGCAAGAATTCGAAGCCTTTGACAGCCCGCTGAACCGGGCCTTCAACGATCCTGATCTGCGGTTCGTCGATCTGGATGGTGATGGCATGGCGGATGTGCTGATCACAGAGACAGACGCAATCGTATGGCATCCGTATCGGGGCCGTGCGGGGTTCGAGGATGCGCAGCGTGTGGCCAAGGCCGTGGACGAGGAAGACGGCCCGCGCGTCGTCTTTTCCAACAGCGCCGAGGCGGTGATGCTGGCCGACCTGACCGGTGACGGGCTGAGCGATATCCTGCGGGTGCGCAACGGTGACATCGCGTATTGGCCGAACAGGGGGCATGGGCGGTTTGGCCACAAGATCGCCATGGACCACGCCCCGGTCATGGATCACCCGGACCAGTTCGACCCCGCGCGCCTCCGGCTGGCGGATGTGGACGGTGCGGGACCCACGGACCTGATCTATCTCGGGCGGGACGGGGCCACGGTGTTCTTCAATCGTGCAGGGCGCGGGTGGTCTGCGGGCCGTACGCTGAGCGCGTTTCCACGGATTGATGATGCGGCCGGCATTGGCGTCTTTGATCTGATGGGATCGGGCACCGCGTGCCTTGTCTGGTCCTCGCCACTGCCGGTGCAATCGGGCCGTGCGTTCCGGTTCGTCGACCTGATGGCGGACGGCAAACCTTATCTTTTGAACCGCACGATCAACAACATGGGCCAGGAGACGCGCGTACAATATGCCCCCAGCACGCGCTTTGCCGCCGCTGATCGTGCCGCGGGTCGCCCATGGATCGGAAAACTGCCGTTTCCCGTCCATCTGATTGCGCATGTGGAAAACATCGACCACGTCAGCCGCACGCGCGCGGCGGCCCGCTATGACTACCACCACGGCTGTTTTGATCCCGAGGAACGGGAGCTTTGCGGTTTTGGCATGATCGAACGCTATGATGCCGAGACATTTGAGGATTACGTGATCGGCGTCGCGGGCATTGACGGGCTGCAAGACACGGAACGCGGTTTCCAACAGCCCCCGGTCATGCACCGCAGCTGGCGGCACCTTGGGGATGCCGGGGTGCGGGCGGGGATGGAGGACGTCTGGGCTGCGGGGTATTTCGGTGGCGCACCCGCGCTCGGCGCACCGATCCTGCCGGAGGGGCTGTCACCGCAGGACATCGCCGCCTGCCGCCGCTCGTTACGCGGGGCCACGATCCGCGAAGAGGTCTATGCACCGGACGGGACGGCCGAAGCGGACCTGCCCTATCAGATGACCGAAACCGCGTTCGAGGTGCGCATTCTGCAACCTGCCGGACGGGGCCAGCCGCCCGTGACCCTGCCCCTGTCGGTGGAGACCATCGGCATCAATTATGAACGCGACCCGGATGACCCGCGGGTGTCCCACGCCATGGTTCTGAACCGTGACGAGAGGGGCAACGTTCTGCAATCGGCCACGGTCATCTATCCGCGCGTCACGTCTGATCCGAACCTGCCTGCGCCCGTCCAGGCGGCACAGGCGCAATTGCACGTCACCTGCGCCGAGGCGCGGATGACCAATGATGTGTTTGACGGCGTGCCCCTGACCGATCATCGCCTGCGCGTGGCCTGGGAAAGTCGCGGGTTCGAGGTCACGGGCGTCGCGCCCACGGGCGCATATTTCACGCGGGCAGAGATGCGCGCCGCGCTTGCCACCGCATCCGACTTGCCCTTCGAGGCAGAACCAGATGGCGCGTCGGTTCAAAAACGCCTGCTGAACCGCGAACTGACCAGCTATTTCGACAGTGATTTTCAGGTCCTGCCCTTTGGCAGCCTCGCGCGCCTCGGGCTGGGACACCGGTCCTACACGCTTGCCCTGACCCCCGGCACGGTGGCCGAAGCCTATGGCACGGACGTGTCAGACGCGGAGTTTGCCGACGCAGGGTACATTGCGCTCCCGGGCGAGACGGGGTGGTGGGTCCCGTCGGGTGAGGCGCTTTATGCGGCTGATCCGGCCACCCGTTTCTTCATGCCCGTGGGATCGCGGGACGCGTTTGGAATTGAAACCCATGTGACGTTCGATGCGGATGGAATGCTCGCCGAAGAGGTGCGCAACGGCGCGCGGGTCTGGGACGTGGCGCGCATGGTCAACGATTACCGGTGCATGTGCCCGGTCGAGGTGACGGACCCCAATGGAAACCGCAATGCGGTGCGGTTTGACATCCTTGGCCGGGTGATTGCCACCGCCGTGATGGGCAAGGTGGGCGACGGCGACGGGGACACGCTCGACAACCCGACCACCCGCACCGAATACGAATTCGACCGGTGGCGCGATCTGCGCCTGCCCAACCGGGTCCGGTCCTTTGCGCGCGAGACGCATGGCGGCGCAAACCCGGTCTGGCGCGAAAGCTATGCCTACCTCTCGGGCAGCGGCGGCACCGTGATGACCAAGCTGCGCGCGGCCCCCGGACCCGCCTTGCGCCCCACGGCGGATGGCGGGGTCGAGGAGGTGATGGCCGATCCACGCTGGGTCTCCGAAGGGCGCACGGTGCTCAACAACAAGGGCAACACCGTC
The DNA here is from genome assembly GCF_047777875.1 of Tateyamaria rhodophyticola. Taxonomy (GTDB): domain Bacteria; phylum Pseudomonadota; class Alphaproteobacteria; order Rhodobacterales; family Rhodobacteraceae; genus Tateyamaria. The sequence goes on from NZ_CP180519.1 coordinate 3,023,083, forward strand.
AAATCATATGAGCCGTATTTCAGCGCCACCACCGCGTTCGAAGACGAAGCCGCGGTGCGGGAAATCGGCCGCTCCACCGTGCATTTCTATGATCCGGTCGGGCGCGTCACGCTGAGCCGGGCGGCCAATGGCGCGCTCAGCCGCGTGGAATTTGACCAATGGTCGAGCGCCACGTGGGACGCCAATGACACCGTCACCGAAAGCGACTGGTACGCCGAACGCGGCGCGCCGGACCCGGGCGTCGAACCCGAACCGCTGGGACAGCCGGAGCGCCGCGCCGCATGGCTTGCCGCGCGCCATGCCGGCACGCCCACGATCAACCACCTCGACAGTCTGGGCCGGCACGTGATGGCGGTGTCGGATCTGGGCGGCGGGGTGCGATTGGGCGGTTGGGCGGTCACGGATCTGACAGGGCGGCGCGCGCAGGTGTTTGACGCGGGCGGGCGGCTGGTCTCCGAAGGCTTCACCTCGATGCTGGGCCAGCCGCTTTGGGGGGCGAGTGCGGAAAAGGGGATGCGGCGCGTCTTTTCGGACATTACGGGGGCGGTGGTCCGGTCCTGGGATGACACAGGCCGGGCGTTCCGCAACGCATTCGACGACCTGCGCCGCCCGGTGACATCGTTTGTGCGCGAAGGCGCGGGACCCGAGCGCGCCTTTTCCCATATCGTGTATGGCGATGATCTGCCGGATGCGCGGGCGCGCAACCTTCTGGGTGTGGCCTGCCGCATCTATGACGAGGCGGGCGTGGTGCGCATCGCGTCTGCGGATTTCAAGGGGGCGCCCGCAGCGCTCGACCGGGTCTTTGCCCGCGACTACCAAAGCGCGCCGGATTGGTCCGGGATCGCGGGCATCACGGATGTGGTTGCGTCGGATGCGGCGGCCGCCCCGCTGCTGGAACAGGGTGAGGTGTGGACCGGCACCGCAACATCCGACGCCCTGGGCCGCCCGACGCAGATGGTGCTGCCCGATGGCACCGTTTTGACGCCGGGCTATGACGTGGGCTCCGTGATGCAGACGATGGATGCCCAGATCGGCGGGGTGGGGCCGGTGCGCCGGTTCCTGCGGGGGCAGGATTTCACAGCGCTCGGCCAACGCCTGCATGTGCGGTTGGGCAACGGGGTGACATCGCGCTACGCCTATGACCCGCGCTCTTTCCGGCTGAGTTCAATTGTCACGCACCGGGATGCGGACGCGCCCGGCACGCGGGATCTGCAAGCGCTGAGCTATACCTATGATCCGGTTGGCAACATCACGGAAATCCGCGATGCGGCCCAGCAGGACACTTTTTTCGCAGGCGCGGTGGTCGGGGCCGAGCGCACCTTTGAATATGACGCGCTCTACCGGCTGGTGCGGGCCACGGGGCGGGAGCTGGCCGGGTTTGGCAACGATGCACCGCGCACCGATGCCGACCTTGTGCGGCAATTGCTGCCGCATCAGAACAACGCGCAGGCGGTGCGCCGCTATGTGCAGGCCTATTCGCATGACTTCTTTGGCAACCTGACCCAGATCCGCCACAGCTTTGGCGCGCAGCCGGTCGTGGGGCAGGGATGGACCAAGACGTTCCGCCATGTCTTTGACGACGCACCCGGTGACCGGACCAACCGCCTTGCCGCCTCAACGGTGCCGGGGGACGGGCCGGGGGTGACGTCCGGAACCTATGATTACGACGCCTATGGCAACATGGTGCGGATGCCGCATCTTGAGGCGCTGGTGTGGGATCACGCGGACCGCCTCCGCGAGGTCGATCTGGGGGGCGGCGGGCGCGCGTTCTACGTCTATGGTCTGGGCGGCACGCGGCTCAAGAAGGTGATCGAGCGCCCCGGTGGGCTACGGCTCGAATGGCTGTATCTGGGCGGCGTTGTGATCCACCGCCGCCGCCGCGTGAACGGCACGCTCAGCTTTGAGCGGCACACGGTGCATGTGTCTGGCGATTTCGGTCAGATTGCGCAGGTGGACATCAAGCGGCGCGATGACGACAACCGCGATCCCGACAATGCGATCAACGCACCCCTCATCCGCTATGTGCATTCCGACCACGTCGGCTCGGCATCGCTCGAGACGGATGAGGCGGGCAATGTCATGAGCTATGAGGAATACCACCCCTTTGGCACGACGGCCTACCGGTCGGGGCGCGCGGATGCGGACCCCAGCCTCAAGCGGCTGCGTTTTGCGGGCAAGGAACGGGATGACGAAAGCGGCCTGTATCATATGGGCGCGCGCTATTTCGCGCCGTGGCTGGGACGGTGGACATCCAGCGATCCGGGCGGCTTTGCCGACGGGTTGAACCTGCATGCGTATTGCCGCGGCAATCCCATCATGCTGCGCGACCCCAGCGGGACCGAGGGCGAAGACAGTATCGAGATTTCCATCCAAAGCGATGAATTTGACGGGTCCGAACGCGCAGACGTGTCATTTTTCGAAGACCTGACAAGACAACCGATTGATCCACGGTTCATCAACGAAAACCTTCAAATCGAATTTGAGCCGAACCGGACCTACAATATTGAGATGCGGCGGTGGGACCGTTTGCCGGGCGGGACGTGGACCTTGCGGTCACATGCGCCGATGGCGCCTCCGCCACCGGCCCCGCGGCAACGGCGCAGACGCCCGCCCACACGCCGCTCGCCCCCCGCAGCAGAACCCGAGCCGGAACCGGAGCCCGAACCTGAACCGGAGGCGGAACCCGAAGCGCCCACCTCCGAAGCCGGTGCCGCAGCAACCGCCGCAGGGGCGACCACGGTGCGCCACAATCCGCCCGGAGCGATCATCGAAACGCCGGGGACCGTCGACAATCCCAAAATGCGGCGGCTGAACGAGCACGCGCGCCAGCGACTGGCGGGGCGCAACGCGGGACCGGGTAATTCCACGCGGGCGCGGCGGACAGCGCCGGTTCAGGTCGATGCGCTGGACGAATTCACGCAGCGCGTGCCGCCCGATCCCAACTTTACCAACCCCGCACGCGGGCACCGGGTCGACATGATGTACGACATGACCGGCGAGATGGGGAACCACTGGCGCGACTACATCTGGGAAGATGGCGCGACCAACACAAACGATGGCTTCCGGGGCTGGAACCTGTTGCGGCGTCACCCGGACGGCACAATCGCCGGGGTTTTCCGCCGCGTGGGCGAGGCACGCTTCTGGCACTCACCGGGCTTCCGCAACGGGATGCGATGGGGCGGCGGTGCGCTGACAGGCGTCGGGTTCGGCCTGTCGGGCTTCAGCCTCTATCACTCGGTGTCCGAAGGCGATGTGCCGATGGCGTTTGGCGATGCCTTGGGCACCGTGGGCGGCGGGCTCGAACTTTATGCCTTTGGCTCCACCGTGTTCGGCACGGGCGGCACGACCGTCGGCGGGGCGACCGTCACGGTTGCGGGTACAAGCCTTGCGGCGCTGCCACTGGGCATTGCCGTGGGGGGTGTCGGTCTGGCGGTCACATCCGGTGTCAGCATGTCCCGCGCCATTGAGCGTGGAGATACAGCAGGCGCAGTTGCCGGGGGCGTGGGCGTTTTGGCGGGCGGTGCGCTTGCCGTGGGCGGTGGCATCGCCGTGGCCAGCGCGGCCGGCGTGGCCATGGCACCTGCACTCGTGGCTGCGGCCCCGGTGTTGATCGTCGCAGGCGCGGTGGCGGCCATCGGCGTCGGGATATTTCATGCAGGCCGGTATTTCGACTGGTGGTGAAACGGATCACGCGCCGCCCCTGAGGGCGGGGCACATGACATTTGAAGAAGCGCGTGCGGGGCACGCCCGAGAATTGGAGAAAAGGTATGAACAAACTGGCTTTTCCAGCACGGCTCGACATTCGGGAACTGGGCAGCGGCGACGTCCGCGGCAAAACGGGCAAGGCCGTCGGGCGGTTGCAAGACACCTTGCGCCGTCTGGGTGAGCCGGTCAGCACGCGCGAAACCGCCCGCAAGGAAGTGGGCGACGAGACGCTCGAAGCGCTCCAGCGCATCAAGACCCGCCTCGGGATGCGCGGCACGCGTTTGACGCGCGACGTGGTCACCCGGATCGACCGGCTCAACAGCCACGAGTTCATCGCCAACAGCAAGCACCGCACCGCCAAGCTACATTCCATGCTGATGGCCGTCGGATTTGAGGTGGATGCCAACGAGGTTCGCCGCCGCACATTCGGGCCGAGCACGGAAACCGCCCTGAAGAAGTTCCAGGAGGCCAATCAGCAGGAGGCCACAGGGCAGGTGACGGAGCAGGTCTATGACATGCTGCGTGACATCGCGACCGCGCAGTCCCTGACGTCCAAGCGCAAGGTGGCCCAGACCCAGCAAACCATCCTGCGCGCGCTGCATATCGGCAACCTGCGCGACGTGCGGATTGATGAAAAAGAGCTGAAATCGCAGCGCCTTGGCGACAGCACCGCCGCAGCGGTGCGTGCGTTGCAGGCGAAATACGGAATGCAGCAGAGCGGGCGGCTGGATGCCGACACGCTGGAGCGGATCAACAGCATTGCCGCCACCGAACCCGTGCCGGTGCGGCGCCTGAAACCCGCGCAAGCCTCCGAATTGCGGCCCATCGGCAAATCGGTGCGGCTCAACATGAAGGGCGGTCATGTGCAGCGCACGCAAGAGGCGCTGGCGGCCCTCGGGTATCAGGTGGCGCGCACCGAACATGCCAATGCGACATTCGGCAAATCCACACGCGCCGCCGTTCTGGCCTTTCAGAAGGACAAGCGGCTGGAACAGACCGGGCACGTGGCTGATACCACGCGCAAGGTGCTGGAGGGCGAGGTCCGCCGGCTGAACCCGATGATCGACAAGACCAAGCCGACGCACCGCGTGCGCGGCTCTGTCCGCGATGCCGCGTGGAAAGGGCGGCGGCGTGTGATGGTCGAGCTGTGGGAAAAGCGCCCCGGTGGCAACGATGTGAAACTGGGTGAGCGGCGGACCGGCAACAACGGGTTCTTCGACATTCCCTATGCCGCACCTGTTGATCCTGACAGCGGCACGCCCAAGGCGTCATTCCACATCGAAGTGCGCCTGCCCGATGCGGGTGGCGCAGCGGAGGGGTCGCGCCTTTTGTTTGATCCCGGCCCGATCGCGTGGGCCAATTTCACCGCCGGGGATCGGCCATACCGGGGCACCTCCGTCTTTGCCGGGTGGACCGATGCGCTCAAGACGGTGCTGCAACGCGGCGTGCGGATCGCCAACCTGATCGAGACCGACGATGACCGGCAGATCACGCGGGCGGCCGAACTGGCCAATATCGCGCCCGAAGACGTGATGCGCCTTGTATTGGCGCACCGCGTCACCGCGCGCCTTGATCAGAACGGCGTGGGTGTCGAAGTGGTGTTTGCACTGATCGCGCAGAACCTGCCATCCACATTGCCAAGCGGCCTGCTGCAAGCGACCGAAGGCTGGACGCTCATCGACGAATTGGTGGAACTCGCAGCGCAGGGCATTGCCTTTCTCGAGCCGGGTCTGGCGGCCATCGCCTTTGATGCAGGCGCGGATGCCAACCTGATGCCCATCGCCGTGATCCGGGACCGCGACAGGGTTCTGGCCGCGCTCGATGCGCTGCGCCGCCGCTCGGCTCTGGATGAGCCGATCCTTGTGGGGTCCGGGACCCTGCGTGCGGCGTTGGATCAATCGAGGATACCCGCGCGCGCCTATGCCCGTGTCGCGGATCATTTTGTGGCCGAGGGCAGCTTTACGCCCGAATTCTGGGACAAGCTGGCGGACGAAGGCAACGGCGTGGGCGGCGCGCGCGCGATTGCGGATTTCCGCGCGGTGTCGGAAATCAACTTCGTCTCCCGCAGCTTTGAACCGGTCGCCAAGACGCTCAAGGAAAAGCTTGATGATGGTGCGGTGGCGCTGCTGTCCTCACCGCGCGATCTGGCCAAGATGACCGATGACCAATGGCGCGACCTGATAGCGGATGCCGGAAACGCGGTGCCTGATTTCATCGAAGGCGAAGATGACGCGACACGCCGCGCCGCATGGGCCGAGACGTTGCGATCCCGCAGCGAAGCGCTTTATCCCGATGCCGCGCTGGTGGCACAGGCGGAGCGTAATCCGGCCGTGCCGTTTGCCCGGACCAAGGAGATCGCGGATTTCCTCGACAAGAACACCGAATTCAACCTGCGCACGGACCGGGTGGACGCCTATGCCGCCGTGCAGGGGGTCAATCTCGACAAGGAGATGCGCGCCGAACTGATGGTCATGCAGCGCATCCACCGGCTCACCGCTGACCCGGCCACGGGCGTGCGCATGCTGGAGCTGAAGCTGCACAACGCGGTGCAGATCGTGGCCATGGGCAAGCCCCTGTTGATCGAGCGGATGACCGCCGGTGACGCGGTGACGGTGGCGGCGGCCAATGCTGTCTATGCGCTGGCTGAACACCGCTATGCCGAAGTGCTGACGCGCATTGGTGAGTTCCGGGGCGAGTTGACGACCGTGATGCCGCACGCCATCGGCGGCGGCTTTGCGCTTGAGGATCTGCCAGAGGATTTGCGGACAATCCCCGATCTCGAAACGCTGTTTGGATCGCTGGATTACTGCAGCTGCTCGCATTGCCAGTCGGTCTATGGACCTGCCGCCTATCTCGCGGACATCCTGCGGTTTCTGGGCGAACAGCCGTCGTCGGATGCCGGTCGGACGGTGCTGGATCACCTCCTTGAACGGCGCCCCGATCTGGCGGAGGTCAAGCTGAACTGCGCCAATACCGACACCCCGCTGCCCTATATCGATCTGGTGTGCGAACTGCTCGAACATACCGTTGCGCCGTCGGGTGACGCGGTGGCGTATCCCGCGTTGCAGACCACGCGGACCGCGGCCGAACTGCGCGCCGCGCCCGAGCATGTGAACGGCGAAAGCTATGCGACCCTGCGCAGCTCCGATTTCCCGCTCACCGGTGCATTTGACGTCTGGTCGGAACAGGCGCGGGCCTGGATCGACCATCTGGGCGCACCCCGATGGCAGATCATGGACGCCTACCGCGCGGCCCCGCCCGCAGATCCCCCGAGCGGGCCGGAAACCGCCATGGCGGCGGAATTTTTCGGCCTGTCGCCGCGGGATGCGGCGCTGATCACCGCTCAGACCCATGCCACCGCCGCGCGTCAACGCCGCATATGGGGCTTTGGCGCGGGGGCCATACCGGCCTCGGTGTCGGTGGCGCGGTTCCTTGGGATGTCTTTCCTTGATCTCGGGCAGCTTTACGATCTGCTGGCCTGTCGCTGGATCAACCCCACGGGCGATGCAAACAACGTCGTGATTGAACGGCCCGACGCGACCTGCGATCTGAACGTCCAGCAGGTGGTCAACCTGACGCTGGAGCGGCTGGACCGAATGCACCGGTTCCTGCGCCTGTGGCGGCGCACCGGGTGGAGCATGTGGGACCTTGATCAGGCGCTGTTGGCCCCAAGCGTGGGCAACGGCACGCTGGACGCCCGCGCACTCAGCCGGTTGATGACGCTGGCGCGTCTGACGGACCGGCTGGACCAGTCGGTGGGCCAGACGCTGGCGCTCTTTGCGGATGTTGAGATCGTGGCGCAGCCGGAAACGCTGGAACCCGGGCAGTTCCGCCCGTCGCTCTATGCGGCGACATTCCTTGATCCGCTGGTGGCACCGCCCGGAACCAACCCGTTGCAATTGCCGCTGCCTGCGGGGGCGACCATTGAAAACGCGGATCCCGACCTCGATCGGCGCAGCCTGATTGAAGCGGCGCTTGGCCTGACCCGCGCGGAAACGGATGCGGTGCTGGCCGTGCTGCCCAATGGCGCGCTGAACGTGGCGAACCTGTCGGCGCTGGCGCGCCATGCGTGGCTGGCCTCTGGCCTGTCCCTGCCGGTTGCGGACCTGATGCGGTTCCTGACGCTTGTGGGGGGAAACCCGTTTGCGGACCCCGCCGCCGTCATGGCGTTTGCGGATCACGTGGAAGTGGTACAGCGCGCAGGTCTGTCGATCGACGCGCTCGAAGATATCCTGACGGCCAGCCCGGCGTCCCCGCTTGGCTTGCGGACGGATGCGATCACGGCCGACCTCAACTGGCTCCGGCTGGAACAGGTGGCGGTAGACAACACCGGCGTGCTTGACGTAACGGTTGCTCAGATGGCTTCGACCTTTGACGTCACGCCCTTGATGGCCACGCATCTGTTGGACCGGATCGAGATTGGCGGCAATCCTTTGATCGACATCTTGTCGGACAACGACTTGCGCGCGACGGATGCGGACGGCGCGCTGGTGACGGCCACGGCTGAGGCCGACTTTGCAAACGCCTACGAGGCCTTCCGGCGCTTTGGCAAGGCGGTGCGCTATGTGCAACTGCTGGAGCTGGATGCGGACACCGCCATGTGGATGTCACGCAATGCGGGCGCGTTCGGATTGCTTGATCCGATGGCACTGCCGCATGATGCCAGCCCGCGTGACACCACGCTGATCAACGGGTTGGTATCCGCCGTGCATTGGGTCGAGATTGCCGCGCGCTACCCGGCACCGGAAGACGCTTCGCTCATCTCGGTGATGGATGCGGCGGCAGGTCCCGGTGCGACCCGCGCCGCCACCCTTGCCGCGTGGACGGCCCTCACCCAGTGGGACGCGGGTGAAACTGCCCAGATCGCCGATACAATCGGTGTGACGCTCAACGGGGCCACGGCATTGCGTGATCTGCGTACCTATGCCCGCATGATCACCTGTCACGACATGTCCACGCGCGCGGGCCTGTCGCCCGCGGTTCTGGCCGGGTGGCGCACGACGCCAAACCGTCAGGCCGCCGAACGGATCGCCGCACAGGCGCTGCAAGCGGCCAAGGCAAAATACGACACGTCCGTCTGGCTCACGATCCGCGAGCCGTTGGAGGACGCGCTGCGCGAGGCCAAGCGTGACGCCTTGCTTGCCTTCCTCGTGTCGCGGTCCATTCGGGCACAGTCCAAGACAATCCGCGTGGATGGCCGCGACTACCCCAACCCGCTTTACTGGCGCGAACCGGACGACCTGTTGCGTTATTTCCAGATTGATGTGGAGATGAGCGCCTGTGCGCTGACGTCACGGATCAAACAGGCGACCGGATCGGTGCAGATGTACGTGCAGCGCTGTCTGCTGGGGCTCGAGAAACCGCGGGTCGAGGTGTCACGCGCAGCCCAAGAGGACACGGCCTCCGACAACAGCTGGCGGCAGTGGCGGTGGATGAAGAATTACCGGGTGTGGGAGGCCAATCGCAAAGTCTTCCTGTACCCGGAAAACTGGATTGATCCGGCCCTGCGTGACGATAAATCACCGTTCTTCAAAGAGTTGGAAGACCAACTTTTGCAGTCGGACATGACCGAAGAGCATGCGGAAAAGGCGTTCCGCGCCTATCTGCAAAAGCTCGACGATGTGTCCAACCTCGAGATCGTGACCGCGCATTACGAACTGGACGATGACACGCCCGGCGATGGTCTGGCCGCCAGTATCAACCGGTTCCACGTGGTCGGGCGCACGCGGAGTGACCCGGCGCTGCACTACTGGCGCTATTTCGACCTCAACGATGGGGCATGGACGCCTTGGCGCAAGATCGAGGTCGAAATCGAATCCGATCAGCTGGCCCTGACGGTCTACAATCGCAAACTGCACCTCTTCTGGCTGCAGGTCATGGAAAAGCCCCAGAAGGTCCGCAAGCAGCCCCCCGCGATGGCGCAGGATACGCCCAGTGACACGCCCGAGCCGCCCAATCAGCTTGAGATTCAACTGGGCTGGACCACGATGGAGCAGGGACAGTGGAAGCCGAAACAGATCTCGCGCGAAAAGCTGATCCATCCGTGGCACCGGCCGCACCATTCCTACACCATTCGTCCCCGCTACCGCAGTGTGTCGAACGAGATGTGGGTGGACCTGTTCATCTCGCAAAGTCCCGAGTTCAACAGTCGCCGGTTCTGGGATGCCTACAAAGTGCGCCACGATTTCGCGACGCGGAACACGCCCTTTAACGAAGCGTCCCTGCCGTGGCATTCATCGACATTCGTGTTCGATGGCGCGGTGAAAAACCTCAAGCTCAAGCCTCTGCACGGCAGCTATCATCTGCTGCGCGACACAGGGGTGGTGACGGCGTCCCCGGTGCCCACCACGTCGCTCACCTATGTGCAGAGCAACTTTGACGAGGCCGGGCGCGCGCATGAGGCCTTGCAACGCGGTGCGGAACAGGCCAGCGCGCTGCCGCTGCCCAAGGGCATGCACTATCGCAATGGCAAACTGGTCAACAACACGCAAATCCACAGCACGGATGACGTCAATGTCCTGCAGGCGGGGCACACCCGCACGCTTTTGGCGCGGGGCATCCGGCCGTTCGGCTTGGTCACGTCACAGCACCGCAGCGCCTTTGACACGGTGCGGTGGGGGCCGGTGCCGCTGGTCTATCAGGACCCCAAACGGTCCTTCTTTGTGCAGCCGGAATGGCGGTCGGTGGTGATGGGGTACAATCGCAGCATTCAGGTGCGCGAATACCGCTTCACACCGTTCTACCACCCCTATACCGACCTGTTCCTGCGCGAACTGGACCGCGATGGTATCGACGGGCTGTTGAACCGCAGGATCCAGACCGCGCCCCAGACCTACTGGCCCGGCAACAGTTTCAACTTTGCCCAGTACCAGCCGCGCAACGGCGCCCGTGCGGACACCAGCGCGGTGCGCGACCGCGTCGATTTCGAACGCTACGGGGCCTATGCCGTCTACAACTGGGAGGTGTTTTTCCACGCCCCACTGATGATCGCGACCAAGCTGATGCAGAACCGCCGGTTCGAGGCGGCGATGCGGTGGTTCCATACGATCTTTGATCCCACGAACACCGAAACCGAAGAGGTGCCGCAACGCTACTGGATCACGCGCCCCTTCTATGAACAAACCAGCGATGGCTATCGCAAGCAGCGCATTGAAACCCTGCTGTCTGAGATCGACGAGAATGCCGACCAGCTGACCGCGTGGAAGAACAACCCGTTCAACCCGCACCTGATCGCGCGCTATCGCCCTGTCGCGTATCAAAAGGCGGTTGTGATGAAATACATCGACAACCTGATCGCCTGGGGGGATCAGCTGTTCCGGTTTGACACGATCGAGGCGCTGAACGAGGCCACGACGCTCTATGTCCTCGCTGCGGAAATCCTCGGGCGCAGACCGGCGCAATCGCCGCATGTGGACCGGGCCGACATGAGCTTTGCCCAACTGACGGCGGATGGCGATCTCGACGCCTTTGGCAACACCCGGGTGGATGTGGTCATGGAGAACTATGTCGATGCGCCGATGCGGATCACCAGCCGGGACGCAGGTGCGGAACCGTTGCCGGTGCTGCAACTGTTCTATTTCGGCATTCCGACCAATGATCAGTTGCTGGGCTACTGGGACACGGTTGCGGATCGGCTGTTCAAAATCCGCCACTGCATGAACATCCAGGGCGTCGTGCGGCAACTGCCACTCTTTGAGCCACCGATTGATCCCGCATTGCTGGTCAAGGCCGCCGCGTCCGGTGCGGACCTGTCGAGCGTGGGCGCCTTTGGCCTCGCCGAAGCGCCCGCGCTTTACCGGTTCCGTGTGCTTGCGGCCAAGGCGGTGGAATTCGTGACGGACGTCAAGGCACTGGGTGAGAAGCTGCTCACGGTACTGGAGCGCAAGGACGCTGAGGCGCTCGCGCTGTTGCGGGCCACCAATGAGGCGACACTGGCCAAGGATCTGATCGATCTGCGCAAAGAGTTCCTCGAAGAGGCCGAAGCGATCCGCGAAGGGTTCGAGGCCAACCGCCGCATTCATGAGGAAAAGAACACGTACTACGCGGGCAAGTCCTTTATGAACGGCTGGGAAATCACGTCGATGGCCCTGTCGGGCGTGTCGACACTGGCCGAAACGGCAATTGCGCTTGGCTATATCCTGGCCGGTGGCTTGGCCTTTGTGCCGAAATTCGTGGCTGGTGCCTCGGGCTTTGGCGGCTCGCCCCATGTGACGGGCGAAGTCGTGGATGGCCTTCGGTTCTCCAAGGCGGCAGAGGCGGCGGTCAAGACGTTGTCGTCCATCGCCCGCGCCACCGACAAGGCGGCAGGCATGGCCGACAAGATGGGCAGCTTTAACCGGCGCGCGGATGACTGGAGCCACATGGCCGCGCAGGCCGCGCTCGAGATGGAGCATACCGATGCCCAGATCGCGACCGCCGATGTCCGCATCGCCATCATGAACCGCGAGATCACACTGCAGGAGCTGCGCCACGCGCAGGCCGAAGGGATCGAGGAGTATCTGAAGAACAAATACACAAACGAAGAGCTGTACGATTGGCACATCGCGCAGATTTCGGCCCTCTATTTCGCGGCCTACCAGATGGCGCATGACATGGCGAAACAGGCGGAAACCGCGTATCGCCAGGAACTTGGCGATCCCGGCGCGACGTTCATCCAGTTCGGCCACTGGGACAGTCTGCGCAAGGGGCTGTTGGCCGGTGAGCGGCTGACCGGTGATATCCGCCGGATGGAGGCGTCGTTCTACCGGTCGCATGAGCGCGAGCTGGAGATGTCCAAGAAGGTATCGCTGGCGGAGCATTTCCCGCTGGCGCTGATGGAGCTCAAGCTGACCGGGCGGTGCACGGTGCAGATCCCGGAATGGCTGTTTGATCTCGATTATCCGGGGCATTATCGCCGCCGCCTCAAGGCCGTGGCGCTGAACATTCCATCGGTGATCGGGCCATATTCCAACGTCAATTGCAGCCTGACCCTGATCAACCACGGCACGCGGGTGTCGACGGATGTGGCGGGCGGCTATGGTGATCCTCTGACACCGGGCGACGCGCGGTTCCACAAAAGCATGACGCCGCAATCCATGGTCGCCACAAGCCACGGGCGCAGTGACAGCGGTATGTTCATGCTGAATTTCGAGGATGAGCGGTTCCTGCCCTTTGAAGGGGCGGGCGCGGTCAGCGAATGGTCGCTGGAAATGCCGCAGGAGAACAATCAGTTCGACATGCAGGCGGTGTCCGACATCATCTTTGATGTGCATTACACGGCGCAGGCCAGCGGCTCGATCCCGCTTGCGGATGCGGCGCGGGACAATATCGCCGCAATGCGCCCGCCCAGTGGCACGCGCATGTTCGCGATGGAGGCGGAGTTTGCCAGCGAATGGCGCCGCTTCCTCGTGCCGCCCGCCGGAGAGGACCAGGCGCTGACCTTCACACTGACCGAAGCGCACCTGCCGTTCTGGGCGCGGGGCAATCCCGATATCCCGTTGACCGGTGTCGAGCTGATTTTCGACGGGGCAGAGGGGCAGGATTACGAGGTGGAATTGACCGCCGTGGGCGTGCCCACGGACACGGGCCCCGCAACCCCGAGCCCGGCATTCGGAGGTCAGCAATTCTACGGCCGCGCGGGCATGACGGCGCAGGCGCGGGTGCTGGGGGCGTGGACCATACGCATCCGGCGGGCGGGCGCGCTTGATTTCGTGTCACTGGATCCGGATGAAATGGGCCGCTGCCACATGGTTGTCCGGTTTGACGCGTCATGACGCGGCTGGAACGGCGGCTTGCCGACGCGGTCCTGAGCGCCTGTGCCCCGGTTGCGGTCCTCATGTTCGGATCACGCGCCCGGGGGCAGAGCAGCGCGCGGTCGGATGCGGACCTGCTGGTGGTGGTCGAAACGGCCCCGCATGGCCTGATCAACGAGATCAGGGATGCCCTGTCATCCCTGCCCATAGGTGTCGATATCGTGCTGCGCACCCCCGCGCAGGTGCGGGCCGAAACGACCAACCCGGCGGGCTTTCTTTCGACCATACTGACCGGCGCAATTCCGCTTGTTTTGCGGGACGAAAACACGCTTGAAGCCTTGCTTTCAAAGGGAAAATAGCGTAACCTATAGTTGATCTTGGAAACTTAAGGATGATGTATTGGTGGCTGAATAGTCTGGTCGCAGAAAAGCAGTGTCAAAAAAAGAACTTGGATCTAGAGGAAGTCCCTTGGCTACGATGTGCCCGAGGGTCTTTCATTTTCAGGGGTACAGTTTTTTGGGTGACGTGCTGATGTGTCAGGGCCGCTGAATACGTATCATCTGATCCCCTCATCTCGTCATTTGTGTTGCATGCGCCCGCAGGGCATCCGTTTCAAACGGCTACTGCGCAACCTCGTAAAATGACTTGAAATCATGGGCTTGAATGAAATCGGGCCGCATGATCACATGCAGCCCGCGTCCAAGTTTTACAGTGTGTTCAGTCCCGAACTGCAGGGAACGGCACCTTGATCCCACCAACGCCTGCGCGCTCCGGGCTGGGTGCGTCGCGCAACGGGAAGGGATGCGCAGCCGCGCCCGCGTGGCTCCATTCGCGGCCTGTGCCCGCCCAGCCGGTGATGTTGTCCGCCGCGGCCCGTGCGACGCGGGGTGCCGCGACGCTTGTGCCGGACAGGCGCGCCCATGACCCGCTGCGCGAGCCTGCGCTGATCACACCGCGCAGCGCATAGCTGTCGTCGCCCTTGGCGGTGACATCGGGACCATCGCGATCGGGCGGTGGCGGCAGGGTCCGCGCGGCCAGCGGACCCGCAGCGGAGTAGAGCGACATTTCCGCGCTGCGCTCCGTATAGGCCGCGACCACGATGGGCGACGCGCCGCCCGCAAAACCACTGATCGTGCCCGAGCGGCGGATAGGCGATGTTACGCCCGGCGGATCGACGGGCAGCGGTACGCCAAACGTGTCAAAGCGCACGTAGTCGTCATTGCTGAACCACGCCTGCCTGCCGCCCGACCGCATCCCCGGCAGGGTTTCGTCCCGCCGGATCCAGAGGTCAATGGGGTCAGGCCCGGTATTGGCCCCCCGCGTGACGGCCACGCGCCACGTGCCCGCAGGCGCAAGCGGGCCATCCTGAGACAGGCTGTCCGTGGGCACAATCGACAAGGTCACAAGCGCGCGGGCCACCGGTGCAATTGCGTCCTGACAGGCCAGTCGCGCAACCTCGTTGCCGTCATCATCGACCAGCATCGCGCTTTGCCCGGGCTGCGATTCAATCGACACGCTCTGCCCCGAAGGCGTCGTCACGGTGATCTTTGCCAGCTCGGGCGCCCCACCGCTTGGCGTGTTGGGCATCCAGACCTGCATGACGGACGGTGTCCGGTCATTGGGCTGTACCGTGAGGTCAACTTTCGTTGTCCCGCTCTCTACCACCGCGTGAAGCCGTCCGAGATTGGCATTGCCCGCAGGCAGGGTCAGCCATGCGGTCTGATCCTCGTCGCACATCACGCCATTCGGCCCAAAGTAGTGTTCAAACAGAACCGCAAACAGCCCGGTGCCGTCATGCGGCCCCCCGGTATTGCCAAAGGAAAAGTTGAACACCACCGGTGCCGGGTTGCCGCAGGGCAGGCGGAACCGCCGCGCCTGACGCGCAAGGATGTGGAACGCCAGATACAAGGTGGGCAGGGAATCGACGCCGGTTGTATCCTCAACGATCCGGGGCGGCAGGGACGCGCAGATCACAGGCCGTGTGTCGCAGCCATGGCGCATGTCATGCCCCGCGGCAAGCGCCGTGATATGTGTCCCGTGCGAGGTGTGACTGGCCACGGGCGACACCGTATCTGCGGACCAATCAATAATGCCAACCCGTTGATAAAACAGGTCTTCATCCAGAAGATCGTTGAACGTTGCAGCCACGAGATTGCGGTCAATCTCATCCTTGTCGAGCGCACGGCCCACCGTGCTGGTCCCACCCGGCACGGGCGGGGCGGCAAAGACAGTGGCGTGTTCCACACGGCTCGACACAGGACCCTTGCGCAGCAGGTCATGCGCCACGGCAATGCCGTCATCGATCACCGCGATCACCACCGTGTCGGCAGACACGTCGATGTCTAACAGGTCGGGCATCGTCGCCTCACCGTCCAGCAGCGATATCGGCGTGATGTTCCCGAGGTGCACGGATGTGACGTTGTACGGATTGTCCGTCCTGTTCAGCTCCGAGATCAGGGGCGCGCGTGCAAAAATCGTCACCGGTTGGCGCGGCCGTACGGCCTCGCGATCCTGCGGCCCATAGGCCACGGGCACCAGCAGGTCATTGCCAAACCCGCCAACCGCCTCGACGAATTGATCAATCGACGTCTCGCGCAGTTCGATCAGCACCGACCACCACGTTTTCATCGACCGTGGCATTTGCACGCCATTGAGTTGCAGGCGGAAATCGCTGACGGCATCGAGGACTTTGGATCCGCCGTCCTTTTCCGCACCTTCCCATTTCAACATGACCGCCCCCTCACGTCACGTTCGGGTCGATGTCCTGCCATTCGGCGACGGCCTTGGACCACAGCCACGACAGGACCGGAGACGCCTCGAAATTCGGATCGGCGGTTTCGTTCTGACCGGTCATCCAGGTGCCGAGGGACGATGTCGCGTCCGGCTTCATCGTATCGTCCTCGGCCTTGTAGATGTCGTGCCAGTTCAGATCGCCATGCGGATCAAACAACGTGCCGTCAAAGCAGCTCGACCACCAGTCGCCGCCGCAGCATTCGGTAAAGACGTGCTCGGCGAGCGTCGCGCCGAGGATCGCACCGGCAACGCTGTCGACCGGGTAGTGCACGCCGGCGACGGTTCGGTTGGTGGCAATCCGCGCGGCCAGACGCATCAGCATTTCGCCCCAATGGGCGGTGTTGGAATATTGCGGCGCGTTGCTTGTCCGCAGCAGCTTCCAGATCAGGCGCGCCATCAGGAACGCCTCGGTCGCGTGCCCGCTGGGCAGCGAGCCATGCGTGGGCGTCGCGATCATCGGCTGGATCTGTGGCGAGTACTCGATGGGGCGTTTGACCGCGAGCGTGTATTTCATGCGCTGATATGCGGACGCGGTGAAGGCCAGTGCCGCACCGAGGAATTCCAGCGTATAGGGCGTACGGCCCGGATCGATGAACCCGATGCTTTGGTAAAACTGAAGCGGGATGCCCGTCTGGCTGACGATCTCGGCGGCGCGGTCTGACCGGATCTGGGCATAACCCCAGACCTGATCCATCTGTGTGCCCAATTGATCCGCCGTGGGGGCGATCAATTCGACCATGGGATCCATGTTGAACTTGCGCTTGCGGCCCCGTTCTTCGCTGCGGCGCCACAGCACGGCCTGGGGCTGGCCGTTTGACGTTTCAAAGGTGACATCTACGGTCGGGCCCAGTTCTGCCTGATAGATCGCGGCGCGGACTGCCGCGGACAGGCGCGGCAGGTTCTCGGTGCTGTTGGGCGCCCCGGGCGCGACCGGTCCGATCGTTTGCAACTGTGCGCCGGTGATGCCGTCGTGATTGGTGATCATCGCCCCGGAGACAAGCGGGTTGTCGCCGCCATACCCGCCATAGCCGCCGTAACCACCGTAGCCGCCATAACCACCGTATCCACCGTAGCCGCCATAGCCACCGTACCCGCCATAGCCACCGTAGCCACCATAACCGCCGTAGCCGCCATACCCGCCTTCAGGTCCGATACTCATGTCTATGTCTCCCAGTTGTCTTAAAGGTTTTGTTAGTCCGGAACGCCCGCAGCCCTCAGCAGGGTCGCGACCCGCTTGCCGTTGTCATATTCGCGGCTTGGCGCGGATTGTGTCCAAGTGCTGACCCTCAAATCAGGCTGCAAACGCATCAGTTCGGCCACAGTTGCGCGGGACGCGTCTTCGTCCCCCGCGCCCATCTGCGCGGCTGCCAGCATCCGAAGGGTTGAAATATGTGTCTTGTTGAGGCGCAGGGATTCCTTTGCCAGCAACACGGAGCGGTCGTAATTTTCCGCAGACAAGTGCACACCGCTGGCAAGCGCCAGATAGAAGAACCGGTGCGGATCCCGTGGCGTCAGGTGCAGGGCGCGTTCAACGTCCCGTTTGCCATCGGACCCGTTATCGGTGAACGCCAGCAACATGCCGCGCAAGGCACGCGCCTGTGCGTCATTCGGATTGATCAAAAGTGCGTTGTCATAATAGCCATGCGCTTCGTCCAACCGGTGCAGCAGGTTGGTCATGACGAACCCCAGACTGGTCAGGGCCAGGGTGTTTTCCGGATCAATATCAAGCGCCTGTTCGGCGCATTTGATGGCGGATGTCGCCTCTTGCTGCACATCCTCGGACCAGCCCTGCATCGCGCGCAGCACATGCCACCGCGCCATCCAGGCCAGTGGGGCGGGGTTGTACGGGGCTTTTTCCGCCACAAACCGCAACAAAGACCGGGCCTCGTTGAAATCCTTGGGTGACAACCGGTGCATCAGACCCACCGCACCGTGGAGCACGCTGAACAGCTTGAGATCATCAAGCGGGCGCGAGCGGACACGCCGCACCTCATTCACCATGATCGCATTGCGCAACTGTGACACCACATGTTCGACCCAGTCCGTGTCGGTCATCAGCGGGCCAAGCGGCAGGCGGATGCGGTCAGACCAGAGCGCGATGCCGCTGTCGGCATCGGCCAGTTCGACGGACAGCACCACTATGTCGTTCTGACTGTGCGCGAGGCCGGACACGACAAAATCGGCATTCAGGGCCTGGCGCAGGTTGCTGTGCTGGCCCAGCTCTCCCCAGAACTGCGCCGTGGACAGGCGCGAGATGACATTCATGTCCTCGGACCGGCCAAGCGCATTCGCGATTTCGTCCGCGACAAAGATGCCAAGTGGGTCCTGTCGCGTCTCGAACGATCCGCGCATCGGCAGAACGGCGAGCGTCGGCAGAACGTCGCGCGGGTCCAGATCGGCAAGGATGATCCCGCCATTCGCGTCAGCGGCAGCAATGGCGGTGCCCGCGTTCTGCGCGGGGGGCAGGGCGATCACTTCGCCTGTCAGCTGGTAGCCCCGCTTGGGCACTGTCTTGAGAAGGGCGCGGTCATGATCACCCAGGGCACGCCGGATGTCGGCGATGCATTGGGTCAGGCTGTCATCGGTGACCGCAACACCGCCCCAGACCCGCTCGATGAGCGTGTCCCGGGGGGCGAGCGTGCCAAGAAAGTCGGTCAACGCCTCGAGAACCTGCGCGGATTGGGACCGCAGCAGAATTTCCTCGTTCGATGCCGAAATCAGGCGACCGGTCGCCTTGTCGTATGTGGCTTCGCCTAGTCGGATACGCTCCGATGTTCCGCGCCCGCTGCCGAAAATGTCCGCCTCCCAACATGTTGGTGGGATTCCCGTTCGGATCTGCCTTGGCACACAGCGCGCGCTGCCTGGGATGTCGCGTGTAAAACGACCGTGCCCCAAACAAGTCTGTACCAAGCCAAAACCCGGCGTCCCACCTAACCCTTGGTCAGCGTAGCAGGCATTCTCGTGGCGCGATAGTCCCAGCATCAAGGCCGAGCGAACTTCTGGCGTTCGATAAATTGGTGGGCCGGAACGTTAATGTTCCCGCCCACCTCACTCGTAAAACTCTGAAATGGTTTGGTTATAAAAAGCAGTCCGAGAAATGGTTTGGTTATAAAAAACAGTCCGAGGAGCGGGTGGCAGCGTCGTGTCAGATGAGAGTGCGCATCCGTCACGAAGCCATCCTTGGGACATGCACCTGTCAATTGACCTGAACGAACAGCCCCAGCTCGGCGCTCAGAATTGACAGGGCAGCGGTCCAAGGACCTTTGCGGTACGAGATTTCCGGATCGGAACGCCACTCTCGCGCCTCTCCGACAGTACCCCGCACCACGCATTGCGGAGCGCCAAAAACCAACTGCGCGTACCGAAAAAAGTACACTCGAAACAGCGCGGTATCGCAGAAAATGACCGCATTCGCGCAGGTTCGTATTGCTGGCGTACATGGCAGTGTGTCCCGTTTTGTACCACCCTACGACCCCTCTGAATAAGTGAGACCGTGGAAACACCGTGCCGGTTAACGCAGCGTTAAGCCTGAAATCGACACGAAATCTTTCTGAAATCTTCCGAAATGGAAGGCGTAGTTTTCGCGATATCTGCGTGCGGCACCCCTCGCGACCTGTGCGCAAACTGCTGAAATTTATGGCATTTACGTGCGCGCACCGTCCCGAATTGGCTGTTGCCTTGTAACGGTGCGTGAGTGCGCGTTAGGATCAGGGGATGTCAGACACCGGGTATTTTGACGAGATGTGGGGGCACACGGATGGTGTGCGCGACCCGTATCAGGGTTTGAACAATTGGTTCGAAGGTGAGGAATCGGCGCGGTTGCGCGCCAAGCAGCGTGAGGCCGAAGACCTGTTTCGGCTCACCGGCATCACCTTTAACGTCTATGGGCGCGACGAGGCCGAAGAACGGCTGATCCCGTTCGACATCATACCGCGCATCATGTCCGGCCACGAATGGCGCAAGCTGAGCCGCGGCATCGAACAGCGTGTGCGCGCCATCAACCAGTTTCTCTATGACATCTATCACCGGCAGGAGATCGTGCGCGCGGGCCGGATCCCGGCAGAGATGATCGAACGCAACGCGGCTTTCCTGCCGCAGATGTGCGGGGTCAATCCGCCGGGCGGTATCTATACGCATATCGTTGGCATCGACCTTGTCCGCACGGGCGAAGACCAGTTTTATGTGCTCGAAGACAACGCGCGTACGCCGTCGGGTGTCAGCTACATGCTCGAAAACCGCGAGACGATGCTGCAGATGTTCCCCGAACTTTTTGCACAGAACCGGGTGCGGCCGGTGTCGAACTACCCCACCGAGCTGCGCCGGTCGCTTGCGGCATGTGCGCCGAACATGGCCACGGGCAAATCTACGGTCGCCGTCCTGACCCCCGGCATTTTCAACTCGGCCTATTTTGAGCATGCGTTTTTGGCGGATCAGATGGGCGTGGAATTGGTCGAGGGGCACGACCTGCGGATCATCGACGGGCGCGTCGCGATGCGCACGACGTGTGGCTACCAACCGATCGACGTGCTCTACCGCCGGGTCGATGATGATTATCTTGACCCGCTGAATTTCCGTCCAGACAGCCAGTTGGGCGTGCCGGGCATCATGGATGTGTACCGCGCAGGCGGGATCACGATCGCCAATGCGCCGGGCACCGGGATTGCCGATGACAAGGCGATCTACAGCTATATGCCGGACATCGTTGAATTCTACACGGGCGAACGGCCCTTGCTTGAAAATGTGCCCACGTGGCGCTGCGCCGAAGAGGACGCGTTCAAGTACGTGCGCGAGCATCTGCACGAACTGGTGGTCAAAGAGGTCCACGGGTCGGGCGGCTATGGTATGCTGGTGGGCCCCACAGCGACCAAGAAGGACATCGCGGCCTTCCGCAAGAAATTCGAAGCCAGGCCCGCCAACTACATCGCGCAGCCAACGCTGAGCCTGTCGACGGTGCCGATTTTCAACCGGGCGGGACTGACACCGCGGCATGTGGACCTGCGTCCCTTTGTGCAGGTCAGCCCGTCAGGCATCAACATCACGCCGGGTGGCTTGACCCGGGTGGCGCTGAAGAAAGGGTCGCTTGTCGTCAACTCGAGCCAGGGTGGCGGCACCAAGGACACCTGGGTGCTGGAGGACTGATGCTCGGACGGACGGCAAATGGGCTTTTCTGGATGTATCGCCAGCTGGAGCGGGCGGAGAATACGTCGCGCCTTGTGGAAACGGGCCAGCGGATCGCCCTGACGCGGTCCGGCGCGTCGGATGATGAATGGCGCCCGGTGCTGCAATCGGCGGGCGTCGCACCCGCATATGATGCCAGCCACGACGCAATCACGCGGGACACCGCCATCGACTGGATGCTGCGGTCGCCCGACAATGCGTCGTCGGTCATGTCCTCCATGGCGTCGGCCCGGCAAATCGCCCGCGAGGTGCGCACCGCCCTCACCGAAGAGGTGTGGGAGGCCACCAACGGCGCCTACATGACCGTAAAGCGTCTGCTGGCCCGCAAGGTCAGCGACCGCGATTTGCCGGAGGTGCTGGGCACCATCCGCCAGCACACCGCACTGGTGCGCGGGGCGACCCACGGCACGATGATGCGCAACGATATCTATGATTTCTCGCGGCTGGGGACGTTTCTGGAACGCTGTGACAACACGGCGCGTATCCTCGATGTGAAATACTATGTGCTTCTGCCGTCGGCCATGTCCGTCGGGTCGTCCATCGACAATGTCCAATGGGATTCGATCCTGTCGTCAGTGTCGGCGCGGGGCGGGTTCCGCATGGCGTTTGGCAATGCGGGCGGCGCGCGCGACATCGCGGAATTCCTGATCCTGGACCGCCGGATGCCGCGCAGCCTCGCGTTCTGCGTGGGCAAAATCCTCGACAACCTCGGCTATCTGATTGCCGATTATGGCTTTCGCGGTGAGGCGATCGAACATGCCGAAGCGCTCGCGGAATGCTGCGTCAGCACCGATATCGATGCGGTGTTTGACCAGGGATTGCACGAATTCCTTCAGGATGTGCTGTTGCGGCTGAACCTGTTGGGACGGCAGATCGAAATCGACTACCGGTTCACGGAGTAAGCGATGCGCCTGTCCATTCGCCATATCACCACCTACAGCTTTGCTGACCCCGTGGCATACGGGCTGCAACAGCTGCGCAAGACGCCGAAATCCACATGGGGACAGAACGTGTCCGCGTGGCAGACCGAGATTTCCGGTGGCGCGCGCGAGGTGGGGTTCGAGGATCACCACAACAATGTGGTCGAACTGATCAGTTTCGATCGCGACGTGACCGAGGTGGTTGTGACCTCGACCGGTGTGGTCGACATTGACGACACTGCGGGTGTCATGGGCAAGCACAAGGGACCGTCGCCCCTGTGGCTCTACCGCCGCGCGACACCGCTGACCCAGGCCGGGCCGGGCGTGCGCGCCCTTGTCCGCGCGGTGGAGGACGGGGGCAGCGACGTCGACCGGTTGCACCAGTTGATGGCCGACGTACGGACGGCCGTTGCGTATGAGATTGGTGCATCTGACCCGGACTGGACCGCCGAGCAGGCGCTGGAGGCGGGGCGGGGCGTATGTCAGGACCACACGCATATCTTTGTCGCCGCGGCCCGCGAAATGGGTTTTCCTGCGCGCTACGTGTCCGGTTACCTGATGCTGAATGATCGCGAGGCGCAGGATGCGATGCACGCCTGGGCCGAGGCGCATGTGGACGGTCTGGGCTGGGTCGGGTTTGACGTCTCGAACAGCATTTCACCGGACACGCGGTATGTGCGGGTTGCGACGGGGCTGGACTATCTTGAGGCTGCTCCTGTAACGGGGACACGGATTGGCGGCGCGGGCGAGACCCTGCGCGTCGATATCGAAGTGGCACAGCAGTAAGGGCACCGCATGACCTATTGCGTTGGGATGGTTCTGGACCGGGGCCTCGTCTTTATGTCGGACACGCGCACCAATGCGGGGCTCGACAATATTTCCACCTTTCAGAAGATGTTTCATTGGGAAGTGCCGGGCGAACGGATGCTGACCGTGATGACGGCCGGCAATCTGGCCACGACGCAGGCGGTGATCAGCCTGCTGGAAGAACGCTCAAAGGCGCCGGATGACCGTGCGCCCGCGCTCTTGTCGGTGCCGTCGATGTTTCAGGCGGCGCGCCTGATTGCAGAGACGTTGCGCGAGGTGATTTCGGACCAGGCCGGAGAGGGTCAATCGGCAGATGCGTTCGGGGCGACGATCATCCTTGGTGGGCAGATCGCGGGCGGGCCGCCGCGTATGTTTCTGATCTATCCCGAAGGCAATTTCATCGAGGCCGGAGAGGACACGCCGTTCTTTCAGATCGGCGAGATGAAGTACGGCCGACCCATCCTCGTGCGCGCCTATGATCCTGCCATGGGGTTCGAAGAGGCGATTAAGCTGTTGCTGGTGAGTTTCGATTCGACGCTCAAGGCAAACCTGACGGTGGGCATGCCGTTTGATTACCACGTCTATGACGAAGGCAGTCTGACCAAGGGTCACACGGGTCGCATCGAACAGGACAACGCCTATTTCATGGAGATATCACAAGGCTGGGGCGAAGCGTTGCGCCAGGCGCTCGACAGTCTGCCGGATTTCGAGCTCGACTGAAAAAGTTTGTGCGATGCATGAGGAAGGGCGGTCACGTGGTTCTTAAGAAAGAGTTTTTCGAGTTACCCACAGGGGTGATTTACCTCGACGGCAACTCTCTTGGACCGTTGCCCAAGGCCGCGTCTGCGCGGGTGGCGGCGATGATGCAGGACGAGTGGGGTCAGATGTTGATCCGCGGCTGGAACGCGGCGGGATGGATGGATCAGCCGGACCGCGTCGGCGACCGTGTGGGCCGTTTGATCGGCGCGCCTGCGGGCACGGTCGTGATGGGCGATACGCTGTCGGTAAAAGTCTATCAGGCGGTGGCTGCGGCGTTGAACATGGTGCCCGACCGGCGGGTGATCCTGAGCGATACCGGCAATTTCCCGACGGATCTCTATATGGTGCAGGGGCTGATTGATGCGCTGGACCGGGGATACGAGCTGCGGCTTGTGGCACCGGAGGAGGTTGCGGAGGCGATGGACGACCAGGTGGCGGTGGTTTTGCTGACGCAGGTGGATTACCGCACGGGCCGCATGCATGACATGCGCCAGATCACGGAGCGCGCCCATGCAGCGGGGGCCGTGATGGTGTGGGATCTGGCCCATTCGGCGGGCGCGGTGCCGGTAGACGTGGCAGCGTGCGGATGCGCATTTGCGGTTGGATGCACGTATAAATACCTCAACGGTGGCCCCGGTGCGCCGGCCTTTATCTATGCGCGCGCGGATTTGGCAGAGCGCGTGGAGCCTGTGTTGGCGGGCTGGTTGGGCCATGATGCGCCCTTTGCCTTTGACCTCGATTATCGGCCAGCACCCGGAATAGGACGGATGCGCGTGGGGACGCCGCCGGTGATCCAGATGGCCGCGCTGGAGGCGGCACTGGATGTTTGGGACGCTGTGGATATCTCGGAATTGCGTGCCGCTTCAGTGGCTTTGCAGGAATTGTTCATCTCTGAGGTTGAGGCGCGCGCGCCGGAATTGAGGCTGGCCAGCCCGCGGGATCCGAATATGCGTGGCAGCCAGGTGTCCTTTGCTTTTGACGAAGGGTATGCGGCGATGCAGGCGTTGATCGCGCGCGGTGTGATCGGAGATTTCCGCAGTCCCGACATCATGCGGTTCGGGTTCACGCCGCTGTATCTGGATGCGGATGATGTGCGGGCGGCGGTGGATCATATCGAGGTCGTGATGCGGGACCGGCTGTGGGATGATCCGGTGTACAAGACACGCGCCGCCGTGACCTGAGTGTGACTTGATGCCGACGGTCGGACGCTGTTTGCGCAATGCGCAAAGGCGCCCCGCCCGCCGTCCCATAAGCAACAGGGCGAGCGTTACGTGCTTTGCAAGCCGCGCAATTGGCCGAGCAGCGCCGGTATCTTGTCCTTGAACCGGAAAAAACCATGCGTGGCATGGGGCCATGCCGTGTCGTCATAGGCGCGGCGCAGGCGGGTCACGTCCGGGCTGTCCGCCAGCCGATCACAGGCATCCAGCAGCGTCGCCGCTGGTCCAATGGGGGCTTCGGGTGTCACGATCTGTTCAACATGGTTTTCCGCAGCCCAGGCCGCGATCGCCTCTGCCGAAGGCTCCAGCCGGGTGACAGGGCCAAGCCGCGCGCCAAAACGCGCGATCACGTCATCCGCTGCGGCGTCTGCGAACGCCGCCACATGGGGCGTCTGCATGAGTGGCGACAGGTGGGGACGGGTGTTGATCCATGCGGTTGCCACCGGCTCCAGCCCGCGGTCCAGGACAAAGCCGGGGCTCAGGTCATCATCATGCAACAAAAGGCCGCTGCGTGCGCCCGATTGCAGGGGCTGCGGCGGGCGCAAGGGCTGGCGCTCGGGATTGGGCGCACCGGGCACGGCGGGCGCCTCTCCGGCCAACTGCCATTTCGGTGCAAACCGCCCTTCGGTGTATTTGGAGATGTTGGAGGTGCGGGCAAGATAGGTCTTGCCCGGTGTCTGTTGCCCCGCCACCCATCGCCAGCCCAGCGTGTTGGACGCAGGATCCCCGTCGAGCAGGTGCCGCAGAAAGAAATCCGCGCCCAGCTCCCACGGCAATTGCAGCGTAAAGATCCAGATCGAGGCAAACCACATCCGGGCGTGGTTGTGCAGATACCCGGTTTCGACAAGCTCCTGCGCCCACGCGTTGAAACAGTCGATCTCCGTTTCGCCCTTGCAGGCCGCGGTCCAGCGGTCGCGCAGGCCCGATTGCGTCTGAATGTCATCGACCGCGCGTGCGAGGTCGTTTTGATAGCGGCTCCAGACACTTGGCCGCATTTGCAGCCAGCCTTTCCAATAGGTCCGCCAATAGACTTCCTGAATGAATTTCTCCGCCGCTTGCGGGCTATGGCGCGCAAGCGTGGCCTCTAGCACCTCGGCTTCGGTCAGAAGCCGCGCGCGCAGGTAAGGCGACAGGCAGGACACGCCGGTGTGGCGGTCACGGCCCAGGTCATAGTTGCGACGCGCGGCATAGTCGCGTCCGGCATGGGGCAGAAAGCTGTGCAATCGCTCCAGCGCGGCGGTTCGGTTGGGCGGAAAACGGGTCAGGGCTTCGGTCATGCAGCGCGAGTTAGCGGGCGCGTGCGGCGCTTCAAGCGTTCGCGTGCCCTTGCAGCCCCCTCGGGCCGACACTAAGACTCACGTAACTCTTTTGCGGGTATGGTCCCGCGACAGATCTGACGAGGCAGGACGAACATGCGTGACCCCATTGATCAATACGCGAATTTTACCAACAATCTGGTGCCCATGGTGGTCGAACAGACCAGCCGGGGCGAACGGGCCTATGACATTTTTTCGCGCCTGCTGAAGGAGCGGATTGTTTTCATCAACGGGCCCATTCATTCGGGGATGAGCCACCTTGTCGTGGCGCAGCTGCTGCATCTCGAGGCGGAAAACCCGACCAAGGAAATCAGCATGTATGTCAATTCGCCGGGTGGCGAGGTGACAGCCGGGTTTTCGATCTACGACACGATGCAGTACATCAAACCCAAGGTGTCCACGCTGATCTGTGGCATGGCGGCGTCCATGGGGTCGGTCATTGCCATCGGTGGTGAGCCGGGTATGCGCTTTGCCCTGCCCAATTCGGAGGTGATGGTGCACCAGCCCTCTGGCGGTGCGCAGGGGATGGCGGCGGATATGCTGATCTCGGCCCGTCACATCGAACGGACGCGCGAGCGGATTTACCAGCTTTATGTCAAACATGCCGGGCAGGATTACGAGACCGTGCAAAACGCGCTGGACCGCGACACGTGGATGACACCGGAAGAGGCCAAAGACTGGGGCCATCTCGACGAAATCGTGGAAAACCGGGTCAAGGGTGACGACGAAGACGCGTGATGATTTGGGCACACGCAAACGTGTGCCCCGCGCGACCCGAAGGAAGCGCAAAAAGACGATTGTGGACCCCGCGGGCCTGTCCTAAGCTGGACGGAACACGCGGGGCGCGCGCCGGTTTGACCGGCACCAAGACTACGGCTTTGGCCGGAAAGGACGCGACATGGCCACGAATTCTGGCGGCGACAGCAAAAATACCCTCTATTGCAGCTTTTGCGGCAAGAGCCAGCATGAGGTGCGCAAGCTGATCGCAGGGCCGACGGTTTTCATCTGCGATGAATGCGTCGAGCTGTGCATGGACATCATCCGCGAAGAGACAAAGGCCAGCGGCCTAAAGGCAACAGACGGCGTGCCGACGCCCAAGGATATCTGTGGCGTTCTGGATGATTACGTGATCGGACAGGCAACCGCGAAGCGGGTGTTGTCGGTTGCGGTGCACAATCACTACAAACGGCTCAACCACGCCCAGAAGGGCGGGGATATCGAGCTTGCGAAATCCAACATCCTGCTGATCGGTCCAACCGGCTGCGGCAAGACGTTGCTGGCCCAGACGCTGGCGCGCATCCTGGATGTGCCGTTCACCATGGCGGATGCCACGACACTGACCGAAGCGGGCTATGTCGGTGAAGACGTCGAGAACATCATTCTCAAGCTGTTGCAGGCGTCCGAATACAATGTGGAGCGCGCACAGCGCGGCATCGTCTATATCGACGAGGTCGACAAGATCACGCGCAAGTCCGAGAACCCGTCGATCACACGCGACGTGTCGGGCGAGGGCGTGCAACAGGCGCTTCTGAAGCTGATGGAAGGCACCGTGGCCTCCGTTCCGCCGCAGGGTGGGCGCAAGCATCCGCAACAGGAATTCCTCCAAGTGGACACGACCAACATCCTGTTCATCTGCGGCGGCGCGTTCGCGGGCCTCGACAAGATCATCGCACAGCGCGGCAAGGGGTCCGCCATGGGCTTTGGCGCCGACGTGCGGGACAATGATGCGCGCGGCGTGGGCGAAATCTTTACCGATCTGGAACCCGAAGACCTGCTGAAATTCGGCCTGATCCCGGAATTCGTCGGTCGTCTGCCGGTTTTGGCGACGCTCGAGGATCTGGACGAGGATGCGTTGGTGACGATCCTGACGGCGCCCAAGAACGCGCTGGTCAAGCAGTATCAGCGCCTCTTCGAGCTCGAAGACACCGACCTCACCTTTACCGACGATGCGCTGCAGGCGATTGCCAAACGGGCGATCGAACGCAAAACCGGTGCGCGGGGTCTGCGCTCGATCCTGGAGGACATTCTGCTCGATACGATGTTCGACCTGCCCGGGCTGGAACAGGTGACCGAAGTGGTTGTGAACGAAGAGGCGGTGAATTCCGATGCCGCACCTCTCATGATCTATGCCGATGCGGAAAAGGAACCGGCCAGCGCAGGGTGATCCCTATAAGCTGTTGATTTTAAAGGAGCGGGCCACGGCTCGCTCTTTTTTTGACCTTAAACTTAGCTTTTTGGCTAACTTTTCATTGCAGAGCCGTCATGCTCCGGTTATTAAGCCATATGGCTAACAATCATCCCGATACCCTGTCACCGCTGTTCGCCGCCCTGTCTGATCCGACGCGGCGGGCGGTCATCGACGCGCTGATCTCCGGGCCGCTGCCGGTCTCAACCCTCGCCGCGTCACATGACATGGCGCTGCCCAGCTTTCTCAAGCATCTCGACCGGTTAGAGGCCGCCGGGCTGATGACCAGCCGCAAGGACGGGCGCGTGCGGGTCTGCACATTGTGCGCGGATGCGCTTGGTCCGGCGGAAACCTGGCTGGCGCAGGCGCGCGGCCGCTGGGCGGGCAAGCTGGATCGATTGGCCGCCCATCTCGATGCGACAACACAGGAGCGCAAACAATGAGCACCGAATTTGGACAATTGCAGTTTGACCGGACGATGGCGGCCGCACCGGAGCGGGTGTTCACCGCGCTGACATCACCGGCCGAGCGCATGGCCTGGGGCCCGCCCGATACCGGGTTTGTGGTTGAGATTGCCAGCACGGATATGCCCGTAGCGGGGCGTCGCGAGATGTCCCGCGTCGGGCCGCGCGACAATCCGTATGTGGATGTGGCGACCGACTGGATCGTGATGGAAGCGCCCGCGCGCCTGATCTACGCCGAAACGCTCAGCGCCGAGGGCGCATTGCTCGCCACGAGCTTTGCAACCTTTGAGTTGGATGCGGCGGACACAGGCACGCGGTTGCGCGCCACGGTCCATATTGCGAACTTTGCCGGTGCAGAGATGATGGGCGAGATCGAAGGCGGTTGGACCCACGCCATGGATGCGCTTGACCGTCACTTGACCTGAGCGCCTGCGCACCTCTCTATGCGGTCAAGCACAGGAGAGCGACATGAGCATCACACGCATTCATTCCGGCGGCGCGTTTGAACCAAAGATCGGCTATTGCCGTGCTGTGGTCGCGGGCGATTGGGTCCACGTGGCGGGCACGGTGGGGCAGGGCGATACGGTCGTGGATCAGTGTCGCGATGCGCTGCGGATCATTCACGGGGCACTGCGTGAGGCGGGCGCGGACTGGGCCGATGTGGTGCGGGTCACCTATATGCTGCCCGACCGGCACGAGTTTGAACCGTGCTGGCCGCTGTTGTCAGAGACCTTTGGGGCCAACCCACCTGCGGCGACGATGATCGAATGCGGCCTCATTGATCCGAAATACCGGATCGAGATTGAGGTGACCGCCTATCGCCCTGCGGCCTAGGCTGCGACTTTGTAGCGGGGGCCGAGCGCCGTGCGGATGTAATCTTCGCTTAGGGGGTCCCAAGTGGCGTCGCCCGACACAAAACCGCCCGTGCGCAGGGCCTCTTGCAGGGCGGCCATATCCGGCTCACCCACTGCTGTGCGGGCTCGTTTCGAATTCGGATGCTGCCATTCGGCGCGCAGGCAGTTGACCTCAAGCGGGGCGCGCCCGGTGAAGGCCGTCAAGTGCCGCGTGATCAACTGGGTCGCCGCCGATTTGCGCCGGATGATCATGGCGAGTTCCTGATCCGCGCGCCCGCACATGGCAAAGAGGTGCAGCGCCGAGCCGTCGCAGGAGATGATCTGTTTCGCCGCCTTATAGTGGGCGATTTGTGTCGCGATATCATGCTCTTCCGGGCAAAAGACGGTGTATCCCTCGTCGGCCAGATGCGCTTCGAGCACGCTTTCACCCAGCAGACCACCACGCCCGGCGGGCAGCTTGCTGCGTGAGATATAGAGCCGGTCGGGCCCATCCGCCTCGATATCCGCACCAAACCGGGCGCGCGCGAAATCGCGGTAGGCCGGTGTGCCCGCGGATATCGCACCAAGGCCAAATCCCTGACCCGGCACAACCAGTTCTTCGACCTCGAGCGCTGCGTCAGCGACCATGATCGGCACGTCGATGCCCAACGCGTCAAAGACCCCTTTCTGGAACGACAACAGGCCCGTGCGCGTGCCACCGCGACGGGGCACGAAAACGATGCCGTCAAAGGGTTTTTCCTCTGCCTCCAGCGCCCAGAGACGGCCTAGGGATTCGGCGACAAAATGCGCAAAGTTCCAGTAGAGCATCCCGCCCCAGAGCCAGCGTCCCGCCACTTTCTTCCGCGTTGCAGGCCGGTCAAACGGCAGGGTCAGCCGCCGGGTGTTGCGCCAATGGGCGCTGGCGGGCACGTCGTCGCCTTTCGCCGTCTGCACGCCGGACGGCCCGATCAACAAATCGCCTTCGGGCGGCATGACGGTCGCTTTCTTCACCGTCTCGATTGTCTGGGACCAGCCAAAGGAGGCGCGCGGCCATGAGGCGTCGGGATGCGCCTGCCACTCGGGGCGGGTGCAGGCCCACACGAACCGGGTCGAGATATCCTTGCACTTCTCAAAGCCGGCGTTTTGCAGGATCGTCTTGCAGTCATGGGCGCCGGAACGGCCGTACACCTTGGGGTGAAATTCGATGATGATCGCGCGGATGCCGCGCAAATCGGCGTGGCGCAGAAAATCCTGTTCGCCGCCTTCGATGTCCATGACCAGCACGTCGGGGCGAAATTCGTCAACAACGGCGTCATAGGCGACGGTGGGCACATCGACGGGGGTTGTGCGCCGCTTGTCCTGCTCGACCAGCGAAGACCCGAGAAACGAGGTCCGCAGATGGAACGTGACATGTTCGGGCGGCTTTGGTGCTGCGACCACAACATTGTGCCGAACCTCGATCCGGTCCTGCAACCCGTTGACCTCGTAGAGCCCGCGGATATGCGGCAGCAGGTTCGGGTTGGCCTCGAACGACAGAACCGCTTCGGGCTTTGCGTTCTTGGCAATCACAGCCCCCACAACGCCGAGGCCAGCCCCCATTTCCATCACGCGGTCGCCCTTGCGGATCAGCTCCAGCGCGCCCTTGATTTCTTGCCCCTCATAGGTGCCCTCGTTCATGCGACGCACCCGCGCATCGTTCAGGAACGGGGATGCGGGCACCATCACGCCATGGCACAAAGCGGCGTGTTCCGGGGTCTTTTTCGCCATGGGACTGCGTCTCAACTTTATATGTTTTTTCTCTTATTACGCGGTGTAGCGCCACGGAGCTAACAAAAACTGGACAAGATCGGCACAGAGCCGCGCCTGCGGCACCCCAACCACTGGACGGCTGGCGCGGAGTTCTCCATATACGGAGACAAGAGCAAGGAGGCGCCGATGGGCATTCTCAATACACTGTTGCGGGCGGTCACGTGGTGGAACAGCCAGACAATCGGCACGCAGGTCTTTACCTGGCGCAAGGGCGAGCGCGTGGGCGAAGACAGCCAGGGCAACGTGTTCTACCGCACCCGTGATGATGCCAAGCGTTGGGTGATCTATAACGGTGAGGCCGAGGCGAGCCGGGTGGACCCGGACTGGCACGGGTGGCTGCACCGGACATGGGACGAATTGCCCAGCGACAAGCCGCTTGTGCACAAGACATGGGAAAAGCCGCATCAGCCGAACCTGACCGGAACGGCCATGGCCTATGCGCCTGCGGGGTCAATCCGTCGTGCGGAACCCGCCGACCGCTCCGATTACGAAGCGTGGAGCCCTGAATAGGGGGCGCTGACATGGCAGAGAACACAACCGAAGTTCTGGTGGGCGGTGCCGTTCTGGCGGCAGCCATCGCATTTGGCGTCTATGGCGCGCAAGTTGCGGGCGTGGGCAGTGGCGGCGGCGACAGCTATCCGCTGACGGCGAGTTTTCGCAGTGTCGAGGGCGTGAATGTCGGCACCGATGTGCGGCTGGCCGGGGTCAAGGTGGGCACGGTGACGGATGTTGCGCTGAACCCCGAAACCTACCGGGCGGATACAACCGTGACCTTGTCCGCCGCGACCCAGGTGCCAGATGACAGCGCCATCGTGATCAGCTCCGAAGGGCTGCTTGGCGGCAACTTCGTGGAAATCGTGCCGGGCGGATCGCCGTTTTACTTCGCGTCGGGGGATGAGATCACGGACACCCAAGGGTCGGTCAGCCTGATTTCGCTGCTATTGCGCTTTGTCTCTGGCGGAGAGGGCGAGTGATACGGACGCTCCTTGCCGTTCTGGTCGCGAGTGCCACCTGTGCGGCGGCGCAGGTACAGACCGAAAATGCCAGTGGCGCGGTGCTACGCGGTCTCGACAAGTTCAGCGGCGAGGTGGTCGACATTGAACTGCCTGCGGGCCGGACGGTGCAGTTCGAACGCCTCAACATCACATTGACTGAATGCCGCTATCCGGTGGGCAACCCGTCGGGTAACGCCTATGCCGGGCTGCAAATCACCGAACTGGGCCGCGAAGGTGTGGTGTTTTCCGGTTGGATGGTGGCGTCGGCGCCGGGTCTGAACCCGATGGAACATGCGCGTTATGACGTCTGGGTCATGCGCTGCACCACATCCTGAAGCGGTGACAACGTCCGTTTGAGACGTGCCGGAACATCCAGCGCGTGGGCCAGTTGGTGGCGGTACTCGGACCGGCTGATTTCAATCGCACCAAGGCTGGCCAGATGTTCCGTCAGGAACTGCGTATCAAAAAGGACAAATCCGCAGCGGCGCAGGTGATCAACCGCCACAGCCAGCGCGATTTTCGAGGCGTTGGTGCGCCGCGAAAACATACTTTCCCCGAAAAATGCACCACCCAGCACAACGCCATAGACCCCGCCAACAAGGTCCGGGCCATCCCACAGCTCAAAGGAATGCGCCTGCGCCCGCATGTGCAACGCCATGTAAAGACGGCGGATTTCCGGATTGATCCAGGTGTCGACCCGGTCGGCGCACCCGTCCACCACGGCCTCAAAGTCATGATCAAGCCGCACCTTCCACGGACAGCGACGCATCGCACGGGCCAGCGACCGTGACATGTGGAACCCATCCAGCGGCAACACGCCCCGGCGTTTGGGATCGACCCAGAACACCTCCGGGTCGTCCCGCGACTCCGCCATCGGGAATATCCCGTTGGCATAACCCCTGAGCAGCAGGGATGGCGTCAGGATCGGTTCGGTCATGGCCGGTCTCTCCCGCGGTGAGGGCGGGCGGCGCTCAGCCCTCCTGCGCCTCCAGCCACTTTTCCAGCCAGTGAATGTTGTAATCCCCGGTGTGGATGTCGTCTTCGGCCAGCAGGGCGTGGAACAGGGGCACTGTGGTGTCGATGCCGTCAATGATCAACTCGCCCAGGGCCCGGTTCAGGCGCGCCAGCGCCTCGGCCCGGTCGCGCCCGTGCACGATCAACTTGCCGATCAGGCTGTCGTAATAGGGCGGGATGCGGTAGCCGTCATAAAGCGCGCTGTCCATCCGCACGCCAAGACCGCCCGGCGCATGATACTGCGTGATCGTGCCGGGGGAGGGCGAAAAACTGGGCAGTTTTTCCGCGTTGAGCCGCACCTCGATCGAGTGGCCGTTGATGGTCAGGTCGTCCTGCTGCAACGACATGTCCAGACCGGAGGCCACGCGGATCTGTTCGCGCACGAGGTCCACGCCAAAGATCGCCTCGGTCACGGGATGTTCGACCTGCAGGCGGGTGTTCATCTCGATGAAATAGAACTCGCCCTTTTCGTACAGGAACTCGATCGTGCCAGCGCCGATATAGTTGATCTTGGCCACCGCATCGGCACAGACCTTGCCGATGGCCGCGCGTTCTTCGGCGGAAATCGCAGGGCCGGGGGCCTCTTCGAATACCTTTTGGTGGCGGCGTTGCAGCGAACAATCCCGTTCGCCCAGATGGACCGCGCGGCCCTTGCCATCGCCGAACACCTGGATCTCGATATGGCGCGGTGTGGTCAGGTATTTCTCGATATAGACTTCGTCATTGCCAAAGGCGGCCTTGCCTTCGGCCCGCGCGGTCATGAACGCGCTTTCCATGTCAGCGGCGGTTTGCGCCACTTTCATACCGCGCCCGCCGCCACCTGCCGTGGCCTTGATGATGACGGGATAGCCCATCTCTTCGCCCAAGGCCTTCGCTTCCTCCAGCGTCGCCACCCCGCCGTCAGAGCCGGGCACGCAGGGCACGCCAAGCGCCTTCATCGTGTCCTTGGCCGTGATCTTGTCGCCCATGACCCGGATATGTTCTGCCGTAGGGCCGATAAATGTCAGGCCGTGATCCTCGACGATCTGCACAAATTGCGCGTTTTCCGACAGAAAGCCGTAGCCGGGGTGGATCGCTTCGGCCCCCGTGATCTCGCAAGCAGAGATGATCGCGGGAAAGCTGAGGTAGGATTGCGGCGAGGCGGGAGGGCCAATGCAGACGGATTCGTCCGCCATACGCACATGCATGGCGTCGGCATCTGCGGTCGAGTGCACCGCCACCGTCGCCACACCCATCTCACGGGCGGCACGGATCACGCGCAGGGCAATCTCGCCCCGGTTGGCCACTAGGATTTTATTGAACATGGCGCGCGCCCCTTATTCGAGGATCACGAGCGGGGCACCAAACTCGACCGCGGCGCCATCGTCGACGAGGATGCGCTTGACGGTGCCCGCGCGCGGGGCGGGGATGTGGTTCATGGTCTTCATCGCCTCAACGATCATCAACGTGTCGCCTTCGGCCACTTTGGCACCGACGCTGACAAAGGCGGGCGCGCCCGGTTCGGCCTGCAGGTACACTGTGCCGACCATGGGCGACGTCACGGCGCCGGGATCATTGGCCGGATCAGCGGCAGGTTCTGCCGCAGCAGGGGCGGCAGGCGCAGGCGCGGCAGACGGGGCCGCAACGGCCACTTGCGTCGGCGCGGCCGCTGCAGCGGCCTGCATCATCTGACGTGACACGCGGACGTTCAGGCTGTCGTCTTCGCCGTATTCACGTTTGACCTGCAATTCCGTCAGGTCGTTCTCACGCAGCAGTTCCGCCAGTGCCTTGATAAAGGCCACGTCTGCATCATGGGATTTGTTTGTCATCTACGTCCTCAACACCACGGGCGGTCACTGCGCGCCCCACTTGCTCGGGGCCGCTTATAGCGGGGCATTGGCGCGGTGGAAAGCACCGCCTTTGACGTTGGGGCAGGCGGGCGACGCAAAAACGCCCCGCAAACGGGAGGGCGGGGCGGTTTTGTCGAAAGAGCGGGCGGTCTCAGATCGCGAGATATTCCGAGCGCAGCTCTTCGTTTTCGAGAACCTCGGCGGCGGTGCCGTCGAAGACGATGCCACCGGTGTCGAGGATGATGGCCCGGTCGGCCAGTTGCAGGGCGCGCACGGCGTTCTGCTCCACGAGGATGGTGGTGATCCCCTGTTCCTTGATGATGGCGAGGGTCTTTTCGATCTCGTCCACGATCACGGGGGCCAGCCCTTCGTAGGGTTCGTCCAGCAGCAGGACCTTGATGTCGCGGGCCAGCGCGCGGGCAATCGACAGCATCTGCTGTTCACCGCCCGACAGGGTCACGCCTTCCTGGTTGCGGCGTTCCCCGAGGCGGGGAAAGAGGTCGTAGAGCCGTTCGATGGACCAGCCGATGGGGGGGGCGATCTGCGCAAGCTTCAGGTTCTCTTCCACCGTGAGGCCGGGGATGATCCGGCGATCTTCGGGCACGAGACCCAGACCTGCCTGAGACGCCTCATGCGAGGACATGTTGTGGAGCGGCTGGTGGTCCAGCCAGATTTCCCCGTGCCGCACCTCCGGATCGCCGATCCGGGCGATGGAGCGCAGGGCCGAGGTCTTGCCCGCGCCGTTGCGGCCCAAAAGCGCAAGGATCTCGCCTTCGTGCACGTTAAAGCTGATGCCCTGCACGATATAGCTTTCGCCGTAATAGGCGTGCACGTCCCATACGCTGAGAAAGGCGGGCGCGGTCTGCGCGTGGTTCACGCCTTTGGAAAAGTCGGGTTTTACGTTCATCTGTCAGTCTCCGTTTTGAGCGGGGCGACGAATTTTGCAAAATTCGTCCGCGCTCCGGGTCAGGCCGCGTCCTGGGTTTCGCCGAGATAGGCTTCGCGCACTTTCGGGTGGCCTTTGATATTGTCAGGTGTGTCTTCGACCAGTGGTGTGCCTTGCGCCAGAACGGTGATCCGCTCGGCGAGGCTGAACACCACATGCATGTCGTGTTCGATGATCGAGATGGTGATGTCACGCTCGTCCTTGATCTGTTTGAGCAGGTCGATCGTGTTGTTGGTGTCGGCGCGCGCCATACCGGCCGTCGGTTCGTCCAGAAGCAGCAGCCGCGGCTCCTGTGCCAGGCACATCCCGATCTCCAGACGCCGCTTGTTGCCCCGCGACATGGTCGCCGCGTTGTCACTCCGCGCGTCGGCCATGTTCATCTCTTCGAGCATGTGTTCCGCGCGTTCGACGATTTCACGGTCCTTCATCATGTTGATGATGGCATTGGCGGTAAACGACCCGTCCCGCTTGGCAAAACAGGGGATCATCATGTTTTCCAGCACGCTCAGCTCGCCAAAGATCTCTGGCGTCTGGAACACGCGCGAAATGCCCATCTGGTTGATCTCGTAGGGCTTGCGGCCCAGCACGGATTGCCCGTCGAACATCACCGACCCGGTGTCGGGGATCAGCTTGCCCACCAGACAGTTCAGCAGAGTGGACTTTCCCGCGCCGTTTGGCCCGATGATGGCATGCACGGTGTTTTCTGCCACGCTCAGGTTCACGTCCCCAAGCGCTTGCAGACCACCGAACCGCTTGCCCACGTTTTTGACTTCAAGGATACCCATGTGTTTTCTCCTTATTCCGCAGGCGTGGTTTTGCCGTCAGGCGTGTCGGTGGGCTTCTTCTTGCGACCAAAGAGGCGCGCAATTCGCTGTCCACCTTCAACCAGACCGCCGGGCAGGAAGATCACCACAGCCATGAAGATCAGGCCAAGTGTCAGGTGCCAGCCCTTGCCGATGAAGGGATAGATCAGCGTGACCACGAAATCCTCAAGCCCGTCGGGCAGGAACGCGAACCACGTGTGCAGGATGTCGCTGTTGATCTTGGACAGGATGTTTTCCATGTACTTGATCGCACCGGCGCCCAGCACGGGCCCGATCAGCGTGCCGACACCGCCCAGGATGCTCATCAGAACAACCTCGCCCGATGCGGTCCAGAACATGCGTTCCGCGCCCACCTGTGTGTCCATCGCCACCATCAGACCACCGGCCAGACCGGCATACATGCCCGAGATGACGAAAGCGGCCAATGTGTAGGGTTTGGCGTTGAGGCCGGTGTAGTTCAGCCGCTGCTGGTTCGATTTGACCGCCCGCAGCATCATGCCAAACGGCGACCGGAAGATGCGGATCGACAGGTAGAAGGCCAGCAGCATCACGATGGCCGCCACGTAGTAGCCCGCGTTGAAGGTAAAGAGCCAGTTGCCGACGTTCAGCTCGAAACTGGATCCCATTTCGAGGCCAAAGAGGTTGGCGCGCGGAGTCTCACCCTCGGCCAGCGCGCCGTCGAGGATGCGTGCGTCCGTGATCTTGGGTTGCAGGCCCGTTTCACCGCCCGTGATCGGTGTCAGCACCGAATAGGCAAGGCTGTAGGACATCTGCGCAAAGGCCAGCGTCAGGATCGAGAAGTAGATGCCCGAGCGCCGGAGCGAGATCCAGCCCACCGCCAGCGAGAACAGGCCCGCCACGACAATCGACACCATGATGGCCGGGATCACGTTCATGGTCAGCAGCTTCATCATCCAGATCCCGGCATAGGAGCCGACCCCCAGAAAGGCCGCGTGACCAAAGGAGAGGTAGCCGGTGAGGCCGAACAGGATGTTGAACCCGATGGCAAAGATCCCAAAGATGACAAAGCGTTGCATCAGGTCGGGATATCCGGCGTTGAATTGCGCCATGCCGGAGCCTTCGGGGAAGGGGTTGAGGATAAACGGTGCTGCCATCGTCAGGATCGCGACGAGGATCAGCAGGCGGGTGTCTTTGGCGTCCAGTCCGAACATGGCTTAGTCCTCCATCACGCCCTTGCGGCCCATAAGGCCCCGAGGACGGGTCAGCAGAATGATG
This sequence comes from Tateyamaria rhodophyticola, assembly GCF_047777875.1. Taxonomy (GTDB): domain Bacteria; phylum Pseudomonadota; class Alphaproteobacteria; order Rhodobacterales; family Rhodobacteraceae; genus Tateyamaria. Next base: position 3,061,644 of record NZ_CP180519.1, read on the forward strand.
ATTGCAACAAGGTAGATGATGATCTGGTTCAGGCCCGGCAGGATCGCCAGCACTTCGCGCATCGACGCAAAGCTTTCCAGAATGCCCAGCAGGAAGCCTGCGAGCACGGCACCGGGCAGCGACCCCATGCCGCCCACAACCACCACCACAAAGGACAGCACGAGGAAATCCATGCCCATGTGATAGTTGGGCGAGTTGATCGGCGTGTACATCACCCCGGCCAGCCCCGCGACAGCCGCCGCAATCCCGAACATCAGCGTGAACCGCTTGTCGATGTTGATCCCCAAAAGCTGCACCGTCTCGCGGTCGGCCATGCCGGCCCGGACAACCATCCCGAAGGTGGTGAACTGGAGAAAGGCAAAGACGGCACCGATGATGATCGCAGCAAAGGCAAAGTAGATGATCCGCCAGTAGGGATAGATGATCTGATTGGCCTCAAAGCCCATCATGGCGCCAAAATCGAACGATCCGACAAAGGCCGATGGCGCAGGTGTCGGGATCGGGTTGGCACCGTAGTAATACTTGATGATCTCCTGCAGCACGATGGCAAGGCCGAACGTCACGAGGATCTGGTCCGCGTGGGGGCGCTTGTAAAAGTGCTTGATCAGCCCGCGTTCCATCGCAACGCCGATGGCGATCATGACGGGAATGGCAAACAGGATCGACAGCGGCACGGCCCAGTCGATTATGGTATTGCCCGCCGCCTCTCCGAACCAGTCGTAGACATAGGGCACCTCAACCTTGAGCGGGTTTCCGAGGAAATCCTTCTGCGTTTCGTCGATAACGGTGTGGCTCAGGGAGATGATACGGCTCAGGGTGACGGCACAGAACGCACCGATCATGAACAGCGCCCCGTGGGCAAAGTTCACAACGCCCAGCGTACCGAAGATCAGCGTCAGCCCAAGCGCAATCAGCGCATAGGCCGAGCCTTTGTCGAGCCCGTTCAGGACTTGCAGGATGATGGCTTCCATCGGTCGGACCTTTGGTTGAAGTGAGAGAGAGCGGGCCCGCTGGCGGGCCGGAGTAGGGTGGGCAATTTGCCCACCCTTGTTTTGTGCGTGCCGCTTAGGCGCCCGGGTTGCAGGTGCCCAGCTCGCCGCCAAAGATGGAGGCGTCGTAGGTAACCTGGCTGACCGGTGTGACTTCCACGATCTCGAGAAGGTCGAACTCCGATGTCGGGTTCTCTTTCCCTTTCACGACCAGCACGTCCTTGAAGCACTGGTGGTCTTCGCCACGATAGAGGGTCGGGCCGTTGCCCATGCCGTCGAATTCGAAGTCCTTGAGCGCTTCGCCAACCGCACAGGGGTTGAACGAACCGGCGCGTTCCACGGCATCGGCATAGAGCATCGCCTGCACATAGCAGGTGTGCGCGGCCTGGGACGGCGGGAAGCCGTATTTGTTGCCGAAGGATTGCACGAACGCCTTGGAGCCTTCGTCCTGCAGCGACCAGTGCCAGTTGGTGGAGCCAAAGATACCCTTCACGTTGGCGCCCGCACCCTTCGCCATCAGGCGCGAGTAGAGCGGAACAACGATCTCGAAGTTCTTGTTGTTCACCAGCTTGTCGCGCAGGCCGAACTGAACCGCGTTGGTCAGCGAGTTCACCATGTTCCCGCCGTAGTGGTTCAGAACCAGCACGTCCGCACCCGATTGCAGAACCGGCGCGATGTAGGAGCTGAAGTCGGTCTGTGTCAGCGGTGTTTTCACAGCTGCGACAGTTTCCCAGCCGATCGCTTCGGTCGAGGTCCGCACCGCTTCTTCTGTGGTGTAACCCCAGTTGTAGTCGGCGGTCAGGTGGTAGGCTTTACGGTCGTTGCCGTAGTTCGCACCGAGGATCGGAGCAAGCGCCGCACCGGACATGTAGGAGTTGAAGAAGTGGCGGAAGCCATTTGCTTTCTTGTCCTTGCCGGTGGTGTCGTTGGAGTGGGTCAGACCCGCCATGAAGATGATGCCCGCCTCTTGGCAGAGCGCTTGCACGGCCACGGCCACACCCGAGGACGAGCCACCCGTGATCATCACGGCGCCGTCTTTTTCGATCATCGAGCGTGCGGATGCGCGCGCGGCGTCGGATTTGGTTTGCGTGTCGCCTGTGACGTACTCGACTTTCTTGCCGAGGATGCCGTTGCCCTGCAGGGCTTTGGACGAGAACGTGTTCATCAGGCCGCCGTCGCCGCCACCGTTCAGGTGCTCGACCGCCAGCTCATAGGCGCGCAGTTCGTCCGCACCTTCGTCGGCATAGGGGCCGGTCTGGGGCACGTTGAAGCCCAGCGTGACGCTCGAACCGGTGGGTTCGTTTGTAAACGCTGCGGCCGACTGGGCCGTAAAGATTGTCGGAGCAGCAAAGCTTGCACCGGCGATTGCACCGGTTTGCAGCACGCCGCGACGCGACAGAGTCATCTTGGACATGAAAATCCTCCCGTTTCATTTGAGATGTGCGGCGCGGGCTCCTCCACCCGGACGCACGGCACCCAAAGGTGCAAATACGTTATGGCGCGAAGTCAGAAAACTGCGCAATAAACCCTTTGTTTAGAATGATTATTTTGTAAACATCTGCACAATACGGCGGTATACAGTGTAAAGTTTCTTACGTTGCAGTGCAGAAAGGCACTGAAAACGAACGGGAAATTCCACTGTTGCGAGAGGGTCGCATATGGCACGCGAAGCATTGGCAGGCACACGCATCCGTGAAAGGCGGATCATGGGAGGGTTCAAGCAGGCCGATCTGGCGCGGCAGCTGGGCATTTCGGCCTCTTATCTCAACCTGATCGAACACAATCGGCGCAGAATCGGCGGCAAACTGCTTCTGGATATCGCGGGCACGCTGGGGGTCGATCCGTCGATGCTGACCGAAGGGGCAGAGGCTGCGTTGATCGCGACACTGCGCGAGGCGGCGGCCGCCCAAGGGGTCGCCGCGCCAGAGACAGAGCGCGCCGACGAATTTGCCGGGCGTTTCCCCGGCTGGGCGGAGGCACTGGCCGCCGCGCATCGCCAGATCAACCGGCTGGAACGCACGGTCGAAACGCTGAGCGACCGGCTGGCATATGATCCGAAGCTGGCGGCATCGGTGCACGAAGTCTTGTCCACTGCGGCGTCCATCCGCGCCACCGCTTCCATCCTTGCCGAGGACCCGGACCTCAGCCCCGACTGGCGCGCGCGCTTTCACGGCAACCTCGACAGCGACAGCCAACGGCTTGCCGACAGCTCCAAGGCGCTGGTGGGATTTCTCGATGCCGAAACGGGCGAGGCCGCATCAGGCTTGTCCGCACAGGAAGAGGTCGAGGCGTTTCTGACCGCGAATGACTATGCCTTCACCGCACGGGACACGGATGCGGACCGCATCACGCAGGCGAAGGAGCTGACGACCCATGCCGCACGCCGCCTGGCCGCGGCGGTGCTGCAACGCATCGGGGCGGACCGTGCGGCGGTGCCGGATGCCGTGCTTGCCGATGCCCATGCGGAACACGGCGCCAACCCGATCGCCATCGCCAACCACTTGAACGTGCCATTGCCGCAAGTCATGCGGCGGCTGGCGCTCTTGCCGGATCTTGGCCTCGGGCTTGTGGTTGCGGACCGGGCGGGCAGTCTGGTCTTTCGCAAGGCGGCGTCGGGGTTTGCCATCGCGCGTCACGGCGCATCCTGTCCCCTGTGGCCGCTCTTCGAAGCGCTGGCCATGCCGGGCAGCGCGCTTTACCGGCGGGCGGAGATGCGCGGGCGGGAATCCGCGCTGTTCGACTGCTATGCGACGGCGCAGGTCATGACCCCCGCAGAACCCAACATGATGCCATTGACCGAAGCGACGATGCTGATCGTTCCCGTTCCGGCCACCGACCGCGATGCGGGGCCCGACCCGCTGCCGCTTGGACCCACATGCCGCATCTGCCCCCGGCGCAAATGCCCCGGCCGCCGGGAGCCGTCCATCCTGAGCGAGGAATTTTGAGCGATCCATTTTGACAGGGGCCGCAAATGGTCACATAGTTTCCGCGCGTCAACAGAGGCACAACGCCCGGGCGCGCATATCGGGGAGGAGGTGCAGACATGGGCAAGCATGTTCTGCTGGTCGAAGACGAGATCAATATCATCGAGGCCATCCGCTTTTTGTTGAGCCGGGAGGGTTGGCAGGTGGATACGCATGGCGATGGGGCGACGGCGGTCGATACAGTGCGCGATTTGCGCCCGGACCTGCTGGTGCTCGACTATATGCTGCCGGGCAAAAGCGGCATGGACATTCTCAAGGAACTGCGCGCGGATCCGGAATTTGCGAGCCTGCCGATCCTGATGCTGACCGCCCGCGGCCAGTCGCGCGACCGCGACGAAGCCGAACGCGCAGGTGTCAGCCGCTTCATGACCAAACCGTTTTCCAATCTCGAAGTCATGACGGCGGTGCGCGACCTGGTGCAACTGGCGCAATGAAACCGCCAAGCCCATCCGCCGTCTTTCTTGAACGCCGCAGTTACCGGCGGCGGCGGATGATGGATGCGCTGCGCCTTTTGCCGATCCTCGGTGTGATGCTGCTGATGCTGCCGCTGTTCTGGCCCGCGGTTTCGGACACGGGCGCGCAGGCCGTCAGCATGTCGACGGCGGTTATATACGTCTTCCTGGTGTGGTTCCTGCTGATCTGCGCGTCGTTCATCCTGTGGCGCGGGCTGTGGCGGGGGCAGGGGCAGGACAACACGGAGGCGCCCGACGGCGCGGACGCCCCATGATTTCCGTCAACCAGTTGGTTGGGGTCAGCATCGCCTATGTGGCGTTCCTCTTTGCCATCGCCTTTTTCGCGGAACGGTCGGCGGCGCGCGGGCAGGGCGCATGGTTGCGCTCACCGCTGGTCTACACGCTGTCGCTGTCGATCTACTGCACGGCATGGACCTTTTACGGTGCGGTTGGATATGCGGCGCGCTCGGGGATGGAGTTCGTCACCATCTACCTCGGTCCGACGCTCGTGATGCTGGGCTGGTGGTGGGTCCTGCGCAAGCTGGTGCGCATCGGGCGCGCGCAGCGGGCCACATCCATCGCGGACCTGATTTCCGCGCGCTATGGGAAGTCCAACCTGTTGGCCATTGTCGTGACCATCATGGCCGTGGTCGGGGTGACACCGTATATCGCGCTGCAATTGCAATCGGTGACCCTGTCGCTCGAAGCCTTTGCCGAACCGTCCCCCGATAGCGCGCTCAACAACGCATCGGCGGCATTTTGGGTCGCCTTCGGGCTCGCGATCTTCACCGTGCTTTTCGGCACCCGCAAACTCGACGCCAATGAACGGCACAGCGGCGTGGTCATGGCCATCGCCGTCGAAGCGGTGGTCAAGCTGGTGGCGCTGATCGCCGTGGGCGTGTTCGTCGTGTGGGGCATTGCGGGAGGGTTTCAGCCCATGCTGGCCCGCATCGACGCCTCGCCCATCGGCGCGTGGCAAATGGACGGCTCCCGCTGGGCTGCGCTCACGGCGCTGTCTGCGGCCGCGTTTCTGTGCCTGCCGCGCATGTTTCAGGTGCTGGTGGTCGAGAACGAAGACGAACGCCACCTGCAGATCGCAGCCTGGGCCTTTCCCGTCTACCTGATGTTGATGAGCCTGTTTGTCGTGCCCATCGCTGTGGTGGGGCTCGACCTGATGCCGCCGGGGTCGAACCCGGACCTGTTTGTGCTGACCATTCCGCTGGCCGAAGGCCGGTCGGGCCTTGCCGGGCTCAGCTTTCTGGGCGGGTTTTCGTCGGCCACGTCCATGGTGATCGTGGCCACGCTGGCGCTGGCCACGATGGTGTCGAACCATGTGGTGATGCCTGTGTGGCTCAAGGTGCAGGGGGGCGAGGGGGCGCTTGTGTCCGGTGACGTGCGCAACGTGGTGCTTGTGGCGCGGCGTGCGTCGATCCTGATGATCCTCGGGCTCGGCTATCTCTATTACCGGCTGTCAGGGGGCGGTGCGGCGCTGGCGGCGATTGGCCTGATTTCATTTGTCGGCGTGGCGCAATTCCTGCCGGCGCTGCTGGGGGGGATATTCTGGCGTGGCGGGTCGCGATGGGGCGCGCTGCTGGGCCTGTCAGTTGGCTTTGTGGTCTGGGTCTATGCGTCGCTTCTGCCCAGCTTTGGCCCGGATGGCGCCTTGTCGGCGCGGGTGCTGGCCGAGGGGCCGTGGGGCATCGGCTGGCTCAGGCCGCAGGCGCTTTTCGGGATCGAAGGGTTGGATCCCACCGTGCACGCGGTGGTCTGGTCGCTGACCCTGAACACAACCGTGTTCATCGTCGCCTCGCTCGTGACTTTCCCGACGCCTCTCGAGCGGTTGCAGGGCGCGCAATTCGTCAATGTGTTTGAACATTCGGCCCAGCCACAGGAATGGCACGCCGCCATGGCCACGTCCGAAGACCTCATGATCATGGCGCAGCGTATCCTGGGCCCTGAAGACGCACAGATGCTGTTCCGCGCAGAGGCGCAGCGGCAGGGTCTTGCGGGACATTTGCCGGAGCCCAATCAGGCGTTCCTGCTGCGGCTGGAACGCGAATTGGCGGGGTCCGTCGGGTCGGCCACCGCCCATGCGATGATTGCGCAACTGGTCGGTGGCACGTCCGTTTCGGTCGAAGACCTGATGGCGGTGGCCGACGAATCCGCGCAAATCCTCGAATACTCGAACCAGCTTGAGGCCAAGAGCGCCGAACTGGCCCTGACCGCGCGACAGCTGCGCGATGCCAATGACAAGCTGACGGCGCTGTCGGTGCAAAAGGACGCCTTCCTCAGCCAGATCAGCCACGAATTGCGCACGCCCATGACCTCGATCCGGTCCTTTTCGGAAATTCTCCGCGATACCGAAGGTTTGGGCCAGATCGAAAAGACCAAATACGCCTCGATCATCCATGGCGAGGCGATTCGCCTCACGCGATTGCTGGATGACCTGCTGGACCTGAGTGTTCTGGAAAACGGTCAGGTGAATTTGAACATCGAAGATGGCCGCCTGGTGGACGTGCTGGAAAAGGCGGTCATCACCGCGCAGGCCAGCGGCGACGGTGCGTTGCGGCTCAAGCGGCGGCGGCTTGATGAAATGATTGAGCTGAGCACGGATCTCGACCGGCTGGCACAGGTGTTCATCAACCTGATCACCAATGCGGACAAATATTGCGACGCCCCCGAACCACAGCTGGATATCACCGTCGAGACACGCGACGGCGCGCTGTGCGTGGTGTTTCATGACAATGGAACGCCGATTGCCGCATCGGAGCGGGCGCTGATTTTCGAAAAATTCGCCCGCATCGATGGAACGCCCGGTTCGGGGGCGGGACTGGGCCTTGCCATCTGTCGCGAGATCATGACGCGGCTGGGCGGTGATATCGTGCTGGAACGCAGTGCGGCCGGCAATCGGTTTGTCGTCATCCTGCCGGGGCAGGCGGCGCTTGCCGCGCAATAATGTGCGGTGTGACGGAGCTTTAAAGCCCTTGGTAACCAATCCTCACTACGTAAGGACGGACCTGCCGGACCTTTGGTTTGAGAGTGTATGGACGACAAAGCATCTTCCAACGCGCTGCGACGTATCGCAAGCGCGGGGCGTGCCCATCATGAGGCGCGTGCCGTCACCTTGCAAAAGGCGATGCGTCTGGCGCTTGCGCGGGTGTCCGATGCGGTGCTGAACCTGCCGATGGCGATGATCGGCGCGGTGGTACAGGAGGCGTCCGCCGACACGCTCGAGGCGCACCTGTCTGATGACGGGCTGCTGATGCTGCTCGATGGGCCGGGTGGCGCGCGTGGGGCCGCGATGATGGACCCGGTTCTGGTCGGCGGCATTATCCAGCAACAGACCCTGGGCACCGTGCGCGAGGATGACGGATCGCCCCGGCGCATGACGCGCACGGATGCGGCGATGTGTGCGCCCCTGATCGATCATCTGATCGCGGCGGTGACGCCGATGCTGGATGATCCGGCCGATTGCGCGTTGATCGAAGGGTTCAGCTTTGGGTCGCGCGCCACAGATGTGCGCACCATGCTGCTGGCTTTGGAGGCCACGGATTTTGGTGTGGTGCGATTGACAGTGGATGTGGCGCAGGGCACCCGGCAGGGCGAGATGGTGTTGATCCTGCCACATCGTCCGGTCAGCGAGTTGCCCGTTGATGGCGAGGATGAGGCCGCGGATGCGGGGCAGACCGCGCCGCAATTGGCCGATACGATCATGCTGGTCCCGGCCGAGCTCGAAATGGTGGTGTGTCAGATCCCGATGTCGCTCGCATCGGTGCGGGGGTTGGAGGTCGGCCACGTGCTGAAGGTTCCACCCGGTCATTTCCCGCAGGTGCAGTTGACGACCCGGACGGGCCGCATTGTCGGGCGCGGCACGGTGGGCCATGTGGACGGTGTGCGGGCGGTCAAGCCTCTGCGTAAACCCAACTATGCCGATCGTCCGATGCGACGGGCCAGCGATGCAGATGAGCTGGATTTGCCGGAGGTCGAACTGCCCGATGCCAAGGACCGGCGCCGCGCGGCACCGGAGCCTGAAAAACTGCCAGCCGTGGAAGAAGCCGCGCCAGAAGTGCCGGACATGGACACCTTGCCAGATCTCGATGATCTGCCGGATCTTGCCGATTTACCCGACCTTGCGGCCTTGCCCGCGCCGGATGGCCCTGTGGATGCCGATCTGCCCAGCCTTGATGACCTGCCCGATCTGGCAGACCTGCCGGATCTTGCGGATTTGCCGGACATCGCGCCGATCAAGGCCGTCGGTTGACGGCCCCGGATCACTCTGTCCTGGCGATGACTTCGAGCGTGGGCCTGATGTTTTCGAGGTCATAGCCCCCAGACCGCGCGGCCTCCAGAACGGCGTCCACCCCGAGGCTCTGCGCATGCCCCAAGGTCCACACAACGGTGGAGCGGGTGCCGGACGCGCAATAGGCAACGACCGGCCCGGATGCGTTCGCGATCAAGGCCGCCTGTTCCTGCGCGATCTGCGGTGTCATGCTTTGATGGGTCAGCGGCAACCGGTGAAAGGTCAGCCCCGCAGCCAGTGCCGCCGCCTCCAGCGCATCCGCCTGAAAGGCCGGTGGCACCTCCGGGTCGGGGCGGTTGCAGATCACGGTCGTGATCCCCGCCGCTGCGAGGTCCGGCATATCCGCCGGATCCATTTGAGGCGAAACGAAATAGGCGGGTGTGATCTGTCGAATATCCATAGCGCCGGAATTTAGGCGCCGCGTGCGCGGCTGTCCAGCGCCCGGCGCACAGGCGGTGTGGCCCACATGCCCACACACATCGCCGCCAGAAACAGAACGCCGGGCCAGCCACCATAGCTCAGCGATGCCAGCGCAGGACCGGGGCACAGCCCCACAAGACCCCATCCGACCCCAAAGAGGACAGATCCGATGATCAACGGACGGGTGATCGCGTCGCCGGGCGGTGCGGGGTATGCCGCGCCCGCGACCGGCCTGCCACGCCGCGCCACGCGCCACGCAATCACCATCGGCAGGATCGCACCGCCCATCACAAAGGCGAGCGTCGGGTCCCATGCTCCGGCGACATCCAGAAACCCGCGCACCCGCGCGGTGTCCGTCATACCGGACACGTGCAGCCCCGCGCCAAAGAGCGCGCCGCTGATCAGTGCAAAGAGCGCCCGCATCACAGACCCAACCCGATGCGCAGCGCGGTGACGGTCACCGCACCCGCTCCGATATAGGCAATCGTGGCCACCAACCCGCGCAGCGACAGCCGCGACAACCCGCACACCCCATGCCCCGAGGTGCATCCATTGGCGAAACGCGTGCCCAGTCCCACCGCGAGGCCACCCGCAATCAGCAATGCGGCATTGGATGTGGCCCGGGTGTCCACCTGCCATCCCGCGACGGAGATCAGCGCAGGCGTCCCGATCAGCCCCACAAGAAAGGCCAGCGTGGTGCCACGGTCGCGCCCGGTTCCGTCAATCAGGCCACCGACAATGCCGCTAGCCCCCATGATCCGGCCCGTGCCCAGCAGCAAAACCGCCCCGGCACAGCCAATCATCAGCCCGCCCAGCAGCCCGTAGACCCACGCCACATCCATCGTGCGCTCCTATCCCAGAAAGACACCCAGAACGACCAGCATCAGCCCGATTACCGAAATGAACAGCGCGCCAAGATTGCGCGGCAGCACACGGGCCATCACGGCGCGCATCTCTTCGTCGGGCAATTTTGCGCGGCGTGCGCGGTAGACGGTGACGATGCACCACACGAGACCCGCCAGCCCCAAAAGGGCGAAACCCGCCCCGGCCCAGACCAGCAATTCAAACAGAGGCGCACGTGTCGATTGTTCCATGCCGCAGGGCTAGCGCACGGGACGACGGGACACAAGGCTCCCCCTTGCGCGGCCTGTGCGCCCCCGCTATCCAAGCGCTTCAGGTGAGATGTGAGGCCCCCATGACCGATACCGCAACCAATGCTGAAAGCTACCGCGTGACCGCAGACGAACTGCGTCAGTTCGTCGAACGGTTCGAGCGTTTGGAGGCCGAAAAGAAAGACATCGCGGACCAGCAAAAGGAAGTGATGGCTGAGGCAAAGGCCCGCGGCTATGACACCAAGGTGATCCGCAAGGTCATCGCCCTGCGCAAACGCGACAGCGACGATATCGCCGAAGAAGAAGCGGTGTTGGAACTCTACAAGGAAGCGTTGGGCATGTCCTAGTCACCGCCCGCCGGCGCATAGCGCAGGCGACGGATCGGCAATGCATTTTCCTCGCGGGTGAGGGCCACGCGCAAGGGTGTTCCATCCCGCCGGTCCGTGACCGAAAGCGCCGGTTCGCCCTCCCGCATATGGGCATCACCCCAATGCATGAGCGCCAGAAGCACAGGCATCAGCGCACGCCCCTTGCGTGTCAGCACATAGGCGTGCCGCGTGCGCGCGAATCCATCGCGATAGGGTTGTTTGGACGCCAGTTCATTTTCGAGCATGCGCGCCAGCCGCGCCGACAGGACCGATTTGGGAATGCCGATTTCGGCCTGAATGTCCGCAAACCGTCCAACGCCGTACATCAGCTGTCGCAGGATCAGCCATGTCCACCGGTCCGGCACCACCTCCAGCGCGCGTGCAACGCCGCAATGCTCTAGGGGAACAGGGCTCTGACGGGACGTGTCGGGTGGTGTCATGTGATCTGGGGTCCACGCATATGTCGGTCTGTAGACCGAACCTAGATCAAGACGCCGCGCAAAACCACCAGTATCCGTCACTGCACGCGCCGCACCGGCGTTACGGGGAAATCACCGTGACCCCGGGGATGCGCGCAACAGACAGCACGTCTTCCTCATAGATGTCGGTCATCGCCTCGATCGTCTCTTCGGTCCAGCCCGGCGCGTTCAATTCCTCTTCGATCTCGTCCTCGATGGCGAACTTGTCGAGGAAAGCCGCGATCACACGCCGCTTTTGCACCTCGCTCATGCCGGTATGAGAGGCGAGATAGCTGCGGAACCGCTGCATGCCTTCCTGGGTCATGATGTCCGACAACAGATCGAACCCGCCCGCGATCTTTTCGCCATGCTCCAGCCCGCCCATCTCGCGGATGATCTGGGCCCAGATCAGGGGCATGTCTTCAAAGCACCATGTGGTGATCGGGATCTCGGGCGCGGCCTCACGGATGGCGGTAAACGTGTCGGACCACCGAATGGCATACGGATCGCGCGCGCGCAGGAACGTGTTCATATCCTCTTGCGGCGCTTGCTCGAACAGGGCGGGCAACAGGGTGGCCGGGTTGCGCATGGCGAAAAAGAGCTCAACCTCGTCCGTTGGGAACAGCGTGGCAATCTGCGCCATCCGTTCGGGGGCGAGACAGTACATCATACCGTCCCGCACAACGGAGCGTGGCGCGCCAAACAGGAACACATGGCTCATCAGGATACGGTCGGCGTCTTCGTCATCGAGGATCGCATCCAGCAACACCTCGCGCGCGTCGGGCGCGGGCGGAGCGTCGAGCATCGCCAAAGTCGTGTCCCTGAGCAGGCCACGATACTTCCCCGGACCCGGCACCGCGACGCCGCGTTTGGAGAAGGTTCCCTTGTTGTTGAGCAGACAGCGCAGCAACCGATCTTCCTCGGTGAAATGTGCGCCAGCATGTAAAACCAGTTGCATCGCGGAAGAGGGGCCTCGCCGTCATGTTTCCGGCGTGCAGGTATAGCTGAAAATTCACGAGATAAAACCTCTGAACAGGTGTCAAAACGATCTTGCGTCCGGATGAATCAGCAATTAGACGTACGCCGCAACGCCCCTATAGCTCAGCTGGTAGAGCAACTGATTTGTAATCAGTAGGTCCGCGGTTCGAGTCCGTGTGGGGGCACCACCTTACCAAAATTGCTTTGAATGCGTGAGTGAGCCGTGGCGCTCGCGGCGTTGCGTGGCCTGCCCTTGCGCAAGGCGGGGCGGTGGTGTCCAATTGTGCGAACACAGGCAAAGGAAACCAATATGGCGGGACCGCTTTCTGCGCTGCGGGTGGTGGAATTCGCAGGGCTGGGACCTGCGCCGCTGGCGGGGCAATTGCTGGCGGATCTGGGGGCATCGGTCACGGTAATCGACCGCGCCAGCGCACCATGTGACCGGGCGGATGTGAACCGCCGGGGCAAGCGATCCATTGCGCTCAATCTCAAAACCGACGGCGGCCTTGCTGTGGCGCGCGCGCTGATCGCGCAGGCGGACATGGTGATCGAAGGATTTCGGCCGGGCGTCATGGAACGGCTCGGCCTTGGGCCGGACGCATGCCCGGAGACACTCATTTACGGGCGGATCACAGGGTGGGGACAGACTGGTCCGCTGGCGTCGCGTGCGGGGCATGACCTCACCTATCTTGCAGTCTCTGGTGCGCTCGGGATGATGGGCGCGCCGGATTGTCCCCCTGTGCCGCCCTTGAACCTTGTCGCGGATTACGGTGGCGGTACGATGTTCCTGATCTTTGGCCTGCTGGCCGCGCTTGCGGAGCGGGGGCACACCGGCAAGGGGCAGGTCGTGGATGCCGCGATGGTCGACGGTGTGCCCGCGATGATGGGGTTGCTGCACGGCATGATGGCGCAAGGGCGCTGGAGCACCGCGCGCGGGACAAACTGGCTCGATGGCGGGGCCCCGTTTTATCGCTGTTATACCTGCAGCGACGGGCTCTATGTGGCCGTGGGCGCGTTGGAGCCGCAATTCTATGCCGCGCTTCTGGAGGGGCTGGACCTGGATGCCGCTGCGTTGCCGGATCAGAACGATCAGGCGCATTGGCCTGAAATGCACGCCCGGTTTGAGGCCGCGTTTGCCACGCGGACGCGCGACGCTTGGGCCGCGCACTTTGAGCAGACGGATGCGTGTGTCGCGCCGGTCCTGAGCGTGGCGGAGGCGGCGCAACATCCGCATATGGCCGCGCGCGCGAGTTATGTCCGGCAGGACGGCGTGCTGCAATCCGCACCTGCGCCGCGTTTTTCCGGCGGCCCGGCCCCGACGCCAACCGCGCCACAGGCACCCGGCGCACACACGCACGCGATTCTCAAAGCGCTGGGCCATGACGACGCCTCCATCGTCAATTTGCAGGCCAGCGGAGCGCTGACATGAAGGTGGTCATCGTTGGCGGCGGGATTGGCGGTCTGGCCGCTGCGGTGGCCTGTGCGTTGCGCGGGCTGGAGGTGACGGTTCTAGAGCAGGCGCCGGAGCTTGGCGAAGTGGGGGCCGGGTTGCAGATTTCGCCCAACGGGTGGCGCGTGCTCGAGGCGATGGGGGTGGCGCCGCTCCTGCGCGATACGGTGTTTGAGCCCGAGGCCATCGAGATGCGGATCGGGCAGACGGGGCGCAGTGTGTTTCGCCTGCCCATGCGCGGCTATGCGACAACGCGGTGGGGCGCGCCGTTCATGCATGTGCACCGCGCCGATCTGGCGGAGGCTTTGGTCGCGCGGCTCGGCGCGCTGTCGCCGGGTGCGGTGCGCACGGGGCAAAGCGTCGAAGGATACGTCGCGGACGGTCCTGCCGTGCGGTTGCAGGACGGGACAGAGATCGCAGGCGACGTTGTGATCGGCGCGGACGGTCTGCATTCGGTGATCCGGCGCCAGATGCTGGGCCCGGATGCGCCACGCTATACCGGCAATGTCGCATGGCGCGCCGTGGTGCCGATTGCAGCGCTTGGCAACACCGCGCCACCGCCCACCGCCTGCGTATGGGTCGGGGACAAACGGCACGCGGTCACAACACGCCTGCGCGGCGGCACGCTGGCCAATTTCGTGGGCATGGTGGAACAGGCCGAACCCGCGCCCGAAGACTGGCGCAGCACCGGCGACAGCGCGCAGGTTGCGGCGGATTTCGCAGGCTGGGATCCCGCAATCTCCGATCTGATCGCTGCGGCCCCGGTAATCCATCGCTGGGCGCTTTTTGACCGCGCGCCACTGCCCCGCTGGCATCAGAACCGGATTGTCCTGTTGGGCGATGCGGCGCATCCGATGCTGCCGTCGATGGCGCAAGGTGCTGTGCAGGCGTTGGAGGATGCGTGGTGTCTGGCTGCACTTTTGGCCACAGACCCCGTCGAACAGGCATTGCCCAAATATTTTGACATGCGCATCGCGCGCACGGCGCGGGTGCAACGCGGGTCCGCCGCGAATGCGCGGATGTTCCACCACGCCTCCGCCCTGGGGCAGCATGTCGTGTATGGACCGATGGGGATCGGGGCGCGGTGGGTGCCAGAGCTGATCCACCGGCGGCAAGACTGGGTCTATGGCTATGACATCACGCAGATGGTGCCGCCACATCCGTCGGCGTGACTGCGGCGCGGAAGGCGCCGGGGGTCTGGCCCGTCCATGCCTGAAATGCGCGGTAGAATGAGTTCGGGTCGCGGTAGGCGAGCAGAAAACTGATTTCGTCGATGTTGAGGTCGCTGGCACTGAGGTATTGCCGGGCAAGCGCTTCGCGGGCGCTGTTCAATTCCAGCTGATAGGTGGTGCCGTCCTGTTTGAGGTGGCGTTGCAGGCTGCGCGCGCTGATTGCCAGCCGTTGCGCGGCATCGCCGACATTGGATTGCCCGGCGGGCAGCATCTCTGTCAGGGCGACACGCAGGCGTGCGGTGACGGTTGTTTCGGTTTTCTGCTGGCTGATCTGGCGCCGAAATCCGGGTTCAAGCTGCGCCCAGTAATCCGCATTGGATGACAGGAGCGGCCGGTCTGCGACCGCGGCAGGCAGGGTCAGGGTCGTGACCGGCCCAAGGGTGATCGGACATCCGATGAATTCGGACACCTCGCTCAGGCACGCGACGGGGTGTACAAGCGTTGCTGCGCGCGCCTGCGCGGCCTGGCCGGTGCAGATGCGGATCGCCTCCATCAAGAAGACCAGTTCGGTGGCGGCAAAACTGGCGGGCAGGGGGATGTCCGCCACGTTCGACGTCTTGGTCACCACAAGATCCCCCGCGCCCGTCCGGTGCAGCGCCAGCCGCAATGGGCCGGTGAGGGGTTTGAAAAGCGCGAGCCGCTCGAGTCCGACCACCACCGTGGGGCTGCAGGTAAAGGCGAAAAAGGCGGGGTTGAAGGGCCCGCGGGCATAGGCCTGCCCGATCATCAGGGGGATGTCCGGGCGGTTCACCTCTGCCATCATCGCGTCCCATCCGGCAAAGTAATCCGCCGGTGTGACGCCACGCGTGTCCGCTTCGAAAAAGTCCGCAGGTCGCCCCATCCGGCGCAGCACCGCGCCCGTGTCGATGTTCAGAAGCCCGCACAATTGTTCAAATGTGCGGGCCACCTTGTAGCGGATGTTCTGATCTTTGCCCATGTCGTCACTGTGCAGAGACGGCGCAGGATGCACCAGTGGGGTGGCGCGATCTGTTAATCACATGGCGTGATCTGCAAGTCAGCGCGCGGCGGCGGCCTTCACCACATTGCCCAGGGTCGTGGCGATTTCATCGATGGATCCCATCGCGCCCACCCGTTCCAGCACATCCTGCCCGGCGTAATACGTGATCAGCGGCGCGGTCTGCGCGTGATAGGCTTCGAGCCGGGTGGACACCGCCTCAACGGTGTCATCGGCGCGCCGCTTCATCTCGGTGCCGCCGCATTTGTCACAGACGCCTTCGACGGTGGGTCGTTTGAAGCGGTCGTGGTAGCCCTCGCCGCAATTGCCACAGGTGTAGCGGCCCGCGATGCGGTGCACCATGGCGGCATCGTCCACCTCGAGGCTGATGGCGGCATTGATGCGCTGGCCCGTCTCTTGCAGCATCGCGTCCAGCGCTTCGGCCTGCACCGTGGTGCGTGGAAACCCGTCAAGGATCACGCCGCCGGTGCAGTCAGGCTGGGCCAGCCGGTCGCGCAGGATCGCGATGACGATGTCGTCGCTCACCAGCCCGCCGGATTTCATGACCGCATCCGCGGCCTGGCCCGCCTCGGTCCCCGCAGCCACAGCGGCGCGCAGCAGATCGCCGGTGGACAGCTGCACATAGCCAAAGCGTTCTTCGAGCATCCGGGCCTGCGTGCCCTTGCCGGCCCCCGGAGGGCCCAGAAGGATCAGTACGGGACACGTGGCGGGGGTGCGTGCACCGTCCATCATCACGCGTCCTGCCGGTTCATGCGGTTTTCGATCAGGTCATCGACCACGGACGGATCGGCAAGCGTCGAGGTGTCGCCCAACGCGCCAAAATCATCCTCGGCGATCTTGCGAAGGATGCGGCGCATGATCTTGCCCGAGCGGGTCTTGGGCAGGCCGGGGGCCCACTGGATCAGGTCGGGCGAGGCGATGGGGCCGATTTCCGTCCGCACCCATGTGCGCAGCTCCTTGCGCAGCTCTTCGGAGGGCTCTTCGCCGTTCATCAATGTGACATAGCAATAGATGCCTTGTCCTTTGATATCATGGGGATAGCCCACCACGGCGGCTTCGGCGACCTTGCCATGTGCGACCAGTGCGCTTTCCACCTCGGCGGTGCCCATGCGGTGGCCCGACACGTTGATCACGTCGTCGACGCGGCCGGTGATCCAGTAATCGCCATCCTCGTCCCGGCGACATCCGTCCCCGGTGAAGTAGTAGCCTTTGTAATCGCTGAAATACGTCTTTTCGAACCGCTCATGATCGCCCCAGACGGTGCGCATCTGGCCGGGCCAGCTGTCGGCGATGACCAGAACACCCTCGACCCCGTTGCCGTCGATGATCTCACCGGAGGCCGGTTCCAGAACCAACGGCTGAACGCCAAAGAACGGCTTCATCGCAGCGCCGGGCTTGGTGGGATGCGCGCCGGGCAGGGGGGTCATCAGGTGACCGCCGGTTTCGGTCTGCCACCACGTGTCCACGATGGGGCAACGTCCGCCGCCCACCACGTCATTGTACCAGTTCCACGCCTCGGGATTGATCGGCTCGCCCACGGTGCCGAGCAGCTTGAGCGAGGACAGATCGGCCTTGGCCACCGGGTCATTGCCATGGGCCATCAACGCGCGGATGGCGGTGGGCGCGGTGTAGAACTGCGCCACTTTGTGTTTTTCGCAGACCTGCCAGAACCGCGAGGCGTCCGGATAGGTGGGCACACCCTCGAACATCAGCGTGGTCGCGCCGTTGGCCAGCGGGCCATAGACGATATAGCTGTGGCCCGTGACCCAGCCGACATCCGCCGTGCACCAGTAGACGTCGCCATCGTGATAATCGAACGTGATCTCGTGCGTGAGCGCGGCATAGACCAGATAGCCGCCGGTGGTGTGCACCACGCCCTTGGGCTGCCCTGTGGAGCCAGAGGTGTAGAGGATGAACAGAGGGTCTTCGGCACCCATCTCTTCGGGCGGGCAATCGGCGGCGGCACTCGCGCCCTCTTCGTGCAACCAGAAATCCAGGCCCTCGCGCCATGCGATCTGCTGACCGGTGCGCTTGACCACAAGGCATTTGGTGGGGTCGATCACGTTGATCAGCGCCTGGTTCACGTTGTCCTTGAGGTTGGTGACGCGGCCACCGCGCGGCGCGCCGTCTGCGGTGATCACCACCTTTGCGTCGCAGCCCGATACACGGGCCGCGAGCGCATCGGGGGAGAAGCCTGCGAACACGATGGAATGAATGGCCCCGATGCGCGCACAGGCGAGCATGGCATAGGCGGCCTCGGGGATCATGGGCAGGTAGATGACCACCCGATCCCCTTTGCCAACGCCCATCCCCTTGAGAACATTGGCCATTTTGCACGTCTCGGCGTGCAGTTGCTTGTAGGTGATATGCTGGGCGTCGTCGCTCGGATCATCCGGTTCCCAGATGATCGCGGTTTGATCACCGCGGGTTTCGAGATGGCGGTCGATGCAGTTCGCGGCGACGTTCAGCGTGCCATCGGCATACCAGTTGATCGACACGTCGCCAAAGGCATAGGACACGTCCTTGACCGTGGAATAGGGTTTGATCCAGTCGACGCGCTGCCCGTGTTCATTCCAGAACGCATCCGGGTCGTTGATCGAGGCGGCATACATGGCGTCATATTTCGCCGCGTCCACATGTGCGTTGCCTGCGAATGTGTCGCTGGGCGCATGGGTTTTGATATCGGACATGGGTTCCTCCGCTTGTCGGTCTGGCGCGTTCGTGTTCCGGAGGCGATGCGGCACCGGATGCTCCTCCTGCGTCCGGACTGCACCGGGTCCTCCTCCCGGTGGCGTGATCATACGCAATGCTGAAAAGAAAGAAATAAGACGTTGGATTATATGGGTTTTGGTGTAAATCAGTTTCCCGAATTCCGATAGGTTTGTAAATCTCGGGTGGCGGTCGGTAAATTTCTTCGTGTTTTCTGCGCGTTGCCTGTCAATGTTGCGTGACAGGTGCATCGCCGACGCGCGGCCCTGGGGGCCGGGCAGTAAGTGCAAAGCCTGGGCCGTTCATGCGACATTATGTTTCGGCGGTGGTCCCGTGTCAGGTCGCCCGCCAGAATCAACCGGCGCGTCGGGCCGTCCTGCGATCCGCTCTTGCCACGGCGAAAAACGCAGCGCACGGTGCGGACGAACAGGCCCCGGGCCGCGGGGCGCTCACCGGCAGTTGGAGACCGCACCATGTCATTGCCCACCCACATGAACGCCTTTGTTCTGCACCGCCACGGCGACATGGACGCGATGCGGTTTCACACCGATTGGCCCATGCCCGAGGTCGGGCCAGACGACGTGTTGATCCGGGTGGGCGCGTGCGGGCTTAACAACACGGACGTGAACACACGCGCGGGCTGGTATTCGAAGGCGGTCACCGACGCCACGACAAGTGACGGCCACACCGCGGTGGACGCGGACGACCCGTCATGGGGCGGCGCGCCCATCACCTTTCCGCGCATTCAGGGCGCGGATGTGGTGGGCGAGGTTGCAGCCGTCGGGGCCAATGGGGACGCGGCACTGGTGGGGCAGCGGGTCATGGCGGATTGCTGGCTGCGCGATTGGGACGATCCGATGAACCGCAACAGCACGGGGTATTTCGGCAGTGAACGCGATGGCGGCTTCGCCCAATACACCACGGCCGACCGGCGCAATGTGGCGGCGGTCAACAGCACGCTGACGGATGCGGAATTGGCGACGTTCTCCTGTTCCTACACCACCGCCGAAGGGATGTTGAACCGGGCTGACGTTGGCGAGACCGACACCGTTCTGGTGACCGGTGCATCGGGTGGCGTGGGATCGGCCCTGATCCAGCTGGCCAAGCGGCGCGGTGCCACGGTGGTGGGGCTCGCATCTGAGGCCAAACATGGAGAGATGGCCGCCCTCGGGGCGGACGCATTGCTGGGCCGTGCGCCGGACAATCTGGGTGCAGCACTGAAGGCGGCGGTGGGCCGGGACACCGTCACCGTTGTCGCGGATATCGTCGGGGGGCCATATTTCGGCACGGTGATCGACGTGCTGGCGCGCGGCGGACGCTATACCTGTTCGGGCGCAATTGCCGGGCCGATTGTCGAACTGGACCTGCGCACGTTCTATCTGCGGGACCTGACATTTACCGGATCCACTGTGGTGCCGCCGCACGTCTTCGGTGATCTTGTGCGCTATATCGAAGCCGGGCAGGTGCGCCCGCTGCTGGCCGCGACATACCCCCTGTCGGACCTGCGGACCGCACAACAGGTGTTCATAGACAAGCGCCACGTGGGCAACATTGTCGTGACCCCGTGACAGGCAGCATCCCGACCACTTGGCAGGTGCCGCCCCCCGCGCTAACGTGTCACACAAGCGGGTGGGAAACGCCCGCAATTAGGGAGAAACATCAATGAACAAATACGCTGTCGGTGCCGTTGTTGGCGCCATATCGTGCACCTTTGCGCTGGAGGCTGCGGCCACGGAATGGAATGTCTCTGTCTGGGGCAAGCGTCGCGCATTTACCGAGCACGTGGAAAAGCTGGCTGAGTTGGTCTCTGAAAAGACCAATGGCGAATTTACCATGAACATCAGCTATGGCGGCCTGTCCAAGAACCGCGAGAACCTCGATGGGATTTCCATCGGCGCGTTCGAGATGGCGCAATTCTGCGCAGGCTATCACCGCGACAAGAACCGCGTGATCACCGTGCTGGAACTGCCCTTCCTTGGGGTTGAAAACCTCGAACAGGAAGTCGCCGTTTCGGCGGCCGTCTATGCGCACCCCGCCGCCGCCGAAGAGATGGCGCAGTGGAATGCCAAGCTGCTGATGACCTCGCCCATGCCGCAATACAACCTCGTCGGCACCGGTGATCCCAAAACGTCGCTGGCCGATTTCGACGGGATGCGCGTGCGCGCCACGGGCGGTATCGGCAACGCCTTTGCCGCCGTGGGGGGCGTGCCCACATCCGTGACCGCGACCGAAGCCTATCAGGCGATGGAATCGGGCGTTGTGGACACCGTGGCCTTTGCCCAGCACGCGCACCTGTCCTTTGGCACGATCAACCAGGCCGAATGGTGGACCGCGAACCTCAACCCCGGCACGGTGAACTGCCCCGTCGTGGTCAACATCGACGCCTATGATGCGCTGTCGGATGAGCACAAGGCCGCGCTCGACAGCTCGGTGTCCGAAGCCATCGACCATTACCTCGCCAACTATGCCGAGCTGCTGGAGCGGTGGGACAGTGTGCTCGAAGAGAAGGGCGTGCAGAAGGTCGAGATCGACGACGCGGTGATCGCCGAGTTCCGGTCCGCAGCTGCAGACCCGATCCGCGACGCGTGGATTGCAGACATGGAAGCGCAAGGCCTGCCCGGCCAGGAGCTTTATGACCTGGTGGTCAAGACGCTGGCCGACGCCAAGGGCGGCAGCTGAGCCCGTGACGTGGGGTGGGCAGATTGCCCACCCTACACACCCACATGCCGCGCGTAGGGTGGGCAATCTGCCCACCTGACCTTACGGACAACACAAGGAACGGCCATGGCAGGTGCAGCTTTGGTGCTGGAGGATTCCAGCCTTCTCAGCAGGCTTGATCGCGGGCTTTTGCCCATTGAACGGGTCATGGCACTGCTCAGCGGCATTGCCGCCTTTTCGCTCATGTTCCTGGCGGTCTATTCGGTGGGCGGGCGCGAGTTCTTCGAATCTCCGCTGCTGGGCTATGTCGATCTGATCGAGATGCTGATGCCGCTCATCGCGATCATGGGCGTCTCCTTTGTCCAGCGCAACGGCGGGCATATCCGCATGGACATCATCGTGGGCGCCATGCGCGGGCGTCTGTTGTGGCTGGTCGAGCTGATCATGGTGTTGCTCATCCTGTTCCTCATCACCTTTCTGGTGTGGGGGGCATGGGCGCATTTCGACCGCTCCTTTGACTGTGCGCGGCCCTTGTGTTCCCGTGACAGTTCCATCGACATCTCACTGCCCATCTGGCCCTCGAAACTGATCGTGCCGGTGGCCTTTGCCGTGCTGGCCGCACGTCTCGTTTTGCAGGCGGTAGGCTATGCCCGCGCCTTCTGGCTGGGGCTCGAAAACCCGGTCGCCGTGCCCATGATCCAGAGCGTGGCCGAACAGGCCCGCGCCGAAGCCGAAGCGCTGGACGGAGCAGACTGATGGAGCCGATCACGATTGGCCTGTGGACCACAGGCGGCATGCTGGTTCTGGTGTTTCTGGGCATGCGCGTGGCCTTCGCGGCGGGGCTTGCAGGCTTTGTGGGCCTCGTGTGGCTGCGCTGGAACGGGTTCGACTATGATCCCGCGCGCCTCGGCAAGGCGGTCGAGATCAGTGCCAAGGTCGCAGGCCAGGTGCCGCATTCCAAAGTGTCGGCGCAGGCGCTGTCACTGATCCCGACCTTCATCCTGATCGGATACCTCGCCTATTATGCCAAACTGACCACCGCGCTCTTTGAGGCAGCCAAGAAGTGGATCGCATGGGTGCCCGGCGGTCTTGCCGTGTCGACCGTATTCGCCACCGCCGGCTTTGCGGCCGTCTCGGGCGCGTCGGTGGCCACGGCGGCCGTATTCGCCCGCATCGCCATCCCCGAAATGCTCAAGATCGGCTATAACAAGCAGTTCGCAGCAGGCGTGGTGGCCGCCGGTGGAACACTCGCCTCGCTCATCCCACCCTCCGCAATCCTCGTGATCTATGCCATCATCGTGGAACAGGACGTGGGCAAGCTGCTGCTCGCAGGGTTCATCCCTGGCATGTTCTCGGCACTGGTCTATGCCGCGCTGATCATCGGCCTCGCGCTCACCTTCAAGAATATCGGCCCGCCCGTGGGTGGCTTTACCTGGGGCGAACGCATCACTGCCCTGCTGCCCGCACTGCCCATCGTCGCAGTGGTCGTGATCATCATCTTCTTCGTCTACAATCCCTTTGGCGACGCCTGGGGCACACCCACCGAAGGCGGCGCGGTGGGGGCCTTCATCGTCTTCTGCATGGCGCTCTACCGCGGCATGCGCTGGCCCGCACTCAAGGACGCGCTCATTGAGACCGCCAAGCTCACGGTCATGATCTTCACCATCATCTGGGGCGTGCTGATCTATGTCCGGTTCCTGGGCTTTGCCGACCTGCCGGGCGCGTTCTCCGACTGGATCACGTCACTCACCGTGTCGCCCATGCTGATCCTGATCTGCATCCTGCTGGCCTACGCCGTGCTCGGCATGTTCATGGACGCCATCGGCATGCTGCTCCTGACCCTGCCGGTCGTCTACCCCGCCGTCATGGCGCTGAACGGGGGCGAGTTCGTGTCCGCCGCCGACAGCACTTTCGGCATGTCGGGACCGATGTGCGCGATCTGGTTCGGCATCCTGGTGGTCAAAATGGCCGAGTTCTGCCTGATCACGCCCCCCATCGGCCTCAACTGCTTTGTGGTGGCAGGCGTGCGCGATGACCTGAGCGTGCAGGACGTGTTCAAGGGCGTGACCCCGTTCTTCATCGCAGACGGCATCACCATAGCCCTGCTGGTGGCCTTCCCCGCGATCGTGCTGTGGCTGCCGAGCCTCGCCTGACTGTCTCTGTTCCAAAAAATCCCGGGGGTCGGGGGGCTGGCCCCCGCCAACACAAACAAAACGCACCGTCAGGTCATATGGGCCAGAACCGCAGCCGTCACGGCTTGCGTCCCCATATCCCCGCCAAACTCCATGGGCCGCAACGCGTTGGCCTCAAACCCGCGCGCCACGGCCTCCTCAATCGCGAGGGCCGCGCGCTCGAACCGTGGATCATCGGCCTTGTCGCTGAGGTAATCCAGCATCAACGCCGCCGACAGGATCGCAGCCAGCGGATTGGCCTTGTCCTGCCCCATGATGTCCGGCGCGGACCCGTGCGCCGGTTGAAACAGGCCAATGTCGTCGCCGATTTCGGCACAGGCCGCCATGCCCATCCCGCCGACCAGACCGCCGGCAAGATCGCTCAGGATGTCGCCGAACATGTTTTCCATCACCATGACATCGTAATCCCAAGGCGCGCGGATCAGGTTCAGCGCCTGCGCGTCTACATACGCATAATCATGCTGCGCGCCGGGATGGTCCGCCGCCACCTCGTCAAAGATCTTGCGGAAAAACGCCATCGAGGCAAAGACATTGGCCTTGTCCACGCAAGTCACGCGTCCCGAATGCCCGCGCGCTCGGCGGCGTTCGGCAAGGCGAAAGGCAAAGCTGTGCAGTTTTTCGGTCGTAGACCGCGTGATGCGCAGCGTGTCCTGCACCTCTGTGTCGCCAATGATCTTGGCGCGTCCATGCACAGCCGCAGAGTAAAACAGCCCTTCGGTCGATTCGCGCAGGATCACCATGTCGATACCCGCGGCCCGCGGATCCGCCAGCCGTTGCGGCGCATTGGGGTAGGCCTTGACCGGGCGCACCCCGGCGTAGAGGCCGTAGCGGTCGCGCAGGCGCAGATGCGGGCTGATCTCGGTGCCGTCCGGGTGGCGCACCGACGGCAGGCCAATCGCGCCAAGAAAGATCGCATCGGACTGACCCGCCCGCTCTTCACCGCCCGGTTCGATATCGGCGCCGGTTTCGGCAAAATACCCCGCTCCGGCGGCGATTTCGGTCACCGAAAACCCGCAGCCCTGCGCCGCGCAGGCGGCGTGCGCAACGGCCATCGCAGCCTCTGCGACGTCCACCCCTATCCCGTCGCCCTTGATCAGCGCGACGTCCACGTCCTTGCCCATATCACCTCCCAATGAAATCGATACTTCGATGGATGCACGATTTTTTGCCAAATATCAATTTTTTGCGGTAGCCTTGGCAAAAAGGGAGGGTGGATGATGCAGTGGACCGTCCATGCGGTGAAATATGCCGAACGCAATGCGCGAAACCGGGGCGACAGTTTCGTCTTTGATGATCATGCCGCAGCGCCCCACGGGATGGACTATTTCGTCTGGCTCTTGGAATGCGAGGGGCGGCGGATCGTGGTCGACACCGGCTATGACGCGGGCGAGGCGGCGCGGCGCGACCGGCCCATTCTGCGCGACCCGGTCGACGCGCTGAGCGCGCTTGGCGTGGCGGCAGAGACGGTTGATACGGTCATCATCACGCATTTGCATTACGATCACGCGGGCGGGCTTGATCGCTATCCCACGGCGACGTTCCACGTGCAGGCGGCGGAAATGGCCTATGCCACCGGCCCCTGCATGTGCCACGGGGTGTTGCAGATGCCGTTCACGGCCGACCACGTCTGCGAAATGGTGCGGCATGTCTATTCGGGCCGGGTTGTGTTTCATGATGGCAGTGGTCAGGTCGCGCCCGGCGTGCGGGTGCATTGCGTCGGCGGGCATTCGCGCGGGTTGCAAGTGGTTGAGGTGGACACGGCCCATGGGCCTTTGTGCCTCGCCTCGGACGCCGCGCATTACTATGAGAATTTTCTGGCGGCCAAACCGTTTCCGATTGTCGTGGATATGCAACCCATGCTGGACGGGTTCGATACGATCCAGCGTCTGGGGCAGGGCGCGAGCCGCGTAATCCCGGGGCACGACCCGTTGGTCACGTCCATGTTCCCGGTGCATGAGAGCGTGCCGTTTGCATGGCGGCTGGATGTGGGGCCAGAGCGGCCCGTCACCCTCGATCTGGTTCAGCCGGGTTTGTAGACGCGGTTGGCCTCCGGGTCGGTCGCCTCGAATGGCAGGGCGGAAAGCGCGTCCCAGACCTCTTGCGGGATCTCCATTTCGGCCCATGCGATGGTCTGCGCCACGCGCTCGGGCTTGCTGACGCCCACAAGGGTCGAGGTGATGCGCGGATCGCGCATCGAAAATTGCAGCGCGACGGCCCCCGGCGCCACATCATGTTCGGCACAGATCGCTTCAATGGCGCGCACAGGGGCGAGGGCCGCGTTGGTGGCGTCCTGATAGGTGATGCGCGGCATCTCGGCGCTGCCCTTGGCAAGCACGCCGCCCGCATAAGGAGCCGCGTTGATGATCGCGATCCCGCGCGCATGGGCGGCGTCGAACATTGCATCGGCGGAGCGGTTCAGCAGGGTGTACCGGTTGTGGCTGATCAGCGCGTCGAACGGGTGCGCGGCCAGGATCGGCTCCATGATGTCGAGCCGTCCCATGGCGAGGCCAACAGCCTGGCACAGACCTTCATCCTTGAGCTTAAAGAGTTCGTCTATCGCACCGTTTTTGCTTGTGATTTCGTCCAGATCGCGCGCGTGTTCCGGATCGTGCAGGTGCAAGAGCGGCACGCTGTCCACGCCCAACCGGTCAAGGCTTTCCTCCAGCGATGCACGCACGCGAGCGGCATCAAAACGGCCCGTGTCCATGTCACGGTCGAGTTTGGTGGCCAGCACAAAGCCGTCCGGCAGCGCGCGGTCGCGCAACGCCTCGCCAATGCGCGCCTCGGACCGGCCAAAGCCGTAATTGTTCGACGTGTCCAGCATGTTGGCCGGACCATCCAGCACCGCGTTGACAGTCGCATGAGCGCGTTCGGCGCTGACGGAATAGCCGTAGGTGTCGGGCATGTCGCCAAGGCCCGAGCCGCCAAAGCTGAGCGGGGTCAGGCTGAGCCCGGTGTCGCCGATGGGACGCCGGTCCATCAGATCGACCCTGCGTCGACCATAAAGTTCGACGCGGTGCACATCGCCGCATCGTCAGAGGCGAGGAACACCACCATGCGCACCACATAGATCGGGTCGATCAGGTCCGGCAAGCACTGCCGGTCGCGGTGCTTTTCCAGCGCTTCGGGCGTGGCCCACAGGTCTTTTTGCCGCTCCGTCATGATCCAGCCGGGCACGACGGTGTTCACGCGGATGCGGTGATCACCCAGATCGCGCGCCATGGTGCGCGTCAGGCCGTGCACGGCGGATTTCGCGGTGGCGTAGGCGGGGAAACCGCCCCCCGCTTCCCACCATGAATTGGAGCCCACGTTGATGATCGACCCGGACCCGGCTTCGATCATGTCCGGTGCTGTGGCCTGAATGGCAAAGAACATGTGGCGCAGGTTCGTCTGCATCCGTTCGTCCCAGTATTCCGGCGTCACGTCGCGCCAGTCGTGGCGGTCGTCGCGCGCGGCATTGTTCACCAGCACCTCTGCCGGACCCAGCCGGGATTTCAGCGCCGCAACCGCCTTTTGCAGGGCGCTGATGTCGCGCAGGTCGCAGACCTCATAATCCACGGTGCCTTCGGTGTCGGCTTGCATCGCAGCACTTGCGTCGGCGTTGAAGTCGAGGAACCCGACCTTGGCCCCCTGGGCGGCAAAGGCGCGCACGGTGTCCGCGCCAATACCTGATGCGCCGCCGGTCACAAGGACGGTCTTTCCGGCAAGGGACGGGTAGGTGGCAAAATTCATCTGGTCTCTCCGATATGTTGCGGGCGTCAGCCGTCGCGTTCCATGATCCATTCGACCTCGGGCGCGGGGACAAAGCGCCAGTTGCGGCGGGGGCCTGCCATCACGTTGAGATAGTAGAGGTCGAACCCGTACGGCGCGCCGCAGGGGTGGTGGCCGCGGGGCACGCAGACAACCTCGCCATCCGACACGGCCATCGTCTCGTCCAATTGGCGGTCATCGGTATAGACGCGCTGAATGCTAAACCCGTCGGCGGGGTCGATGCGGTGGTAATACGTCTCTTCGAGGTAGGTGATGCGCGGAAAGTCATCCTCGTCATGGCGGTGGCTTGGGAAGGAGGACCAGTTGCCTGCGGGCGTGAACACTTCGGTCACCAGCAGGCTGTCGCAGTAATCCTCGCCCTCCATGGCGATGTTGTTGATGTGGCGCGTGTTGGTGCCGGTGCCGCGTGGTGTGAGCGTGATGCCATCGGGGCCGATCTTGCGCGCGGGGTGCCCGCCGTGACCGGGGGCGGAACAGACGGCGATGACGCAATCGGTCTCCGCCACAGCTTTCCAGTCGGTGCCGTTTGGCAGGTAGAGGCAGTGGGGCGGGGTTTTCTCGAACACATTCATGCGTTCGCCTAGCACGCCCCAATCCTGATCCGCGCCGGTGATCTGCGCCTTGCCCTCGACCATGACCAGAATGACCTCGCGATCCCCTGTGGCTTCGGCTGCGGTGTCGCCCGCCCTCAGGTGCCAGACGTCGAAGCCCACATAGCGCCAGCCCGCACTTTGCGGTGTGATGTTGTGGACCTTGCCCCGGGTGCCAAAGGGTTTTTTCAGCAGGTCAGGCATCGTCGCCTCCATAATTTTCGGGATCAAACAGGATGAAGAATTCCAGAATGCATATCGCGGCGAGAATGGCAAAGAATGTGGCCCAGCCCGGATTGCCCAGCCACATCTCGAACCCGCCCCAGAGCGCGATCACCAGCACCGTACCCACCCGCCGCCAGAGCGGCAGGAAGAACGGATGCTGGAGACCGAGTTTCTTGAACATGGCGTCACTTCTCCGGAATCAAGTCAGAACGCGTGCCCCGAAAGTCCAGAGAAGGCGCAGCCTGGCAGGGTTTTCGGGGCGCATGATTTTCGGAAAGTGTCATGCCACCGTCAGGCCGACTTCCTGACAGTGACCGATGATCGTCTCGAACCCTTTTTTCGAGTATTCAAAGGGCGGTGCCTTGGCGGGGTCCTGTTCGGCCTCGACCACGATCCAGCCGTCATAGTCCATGGATTTCAAGAGCTTGCTGACCGCGCCAAAGTCGATGCAGCCATCACCCGGCACGGTGAACGCGCCCGCAATCACCGCATCGAGGAAAGAGCGGTCATTCGCGCGCACGTCCTTCACGATCTCGGGGCGGATGTCCTTGTAATGCACGTGGTGGATGCGGTCGGCCCAGCGTTCCATCGTGGCCATCACGTCCCCGCCACCAAAGAGCAGGTGGCCGGTGTCAAAGCACAAATGCAGCGCGTCACCGGACCCTTCCATCAGCGCGTCCACGTCCGCTTCGGCCTCCACGATGGAGCCCATGTGGTGGTGGTAGGCCATCGGCATGCCCTGATCGGCGGACCACTTGGCCACTTCGGTCAGCTTCTTGCCATAGGCTTTCATGTCGTCGCGGGACAGGGTGGGGCGCTTGTTCACCGGAATGCCAATCTCGCCCTGAATGGTGTTGGAGCATTCGGCATAGACGATGCAGGGGGCACCCAGGTCCACGAACTGTTTGACCTGACCGGCGATGGCCTCGCATTCCTCTTTCACGGAATTGTTGAGCAGGTTGCCCGAACACCACCCCCCGCACAAGCTGAGACCCGCCGCATCCAGATAGGCGCGCAGACCGTCGGTATCGCCGGGCATCCGCTGGCCGCGTTCGACACCGGTATACCCGATCTCGCGCGATTCCTTCAGCGCCTGTTCCATGGTGTAGCCCTTGGTCAGGTCGGGCAGGTCGTCGTTCTGCCAGGCAATGGGAGAAATCCCGATACGGACGCTCATTGTTCGTTTCTTTCCTTGATCGCGGCCTCGTAAGCCACGCGTTTTTCCTGAACGGTGGGGCGTACGCTGACCTCTGGCACCGCCACTTCCCACCATGTGCCACCATATTCGGTGGAGGGGTAGGGGTCGGTGTCGATGACCACAACATAAGGCCCGCGCACATCGTGACGTTTGGCCAGCGCCTCTTCCAGTTCCGCTATGCTCGACACCTTGATTGACGTGGCCCCCATGGCTTCGGCGTGTTTGGCAAAGTCGATGGCCGATGGCGTTTCGTGCACGGCGTGGTCGAGCAGGTTGTTGAACTGTTCCCCCCCTGTGCCCATTTGCAGCCGGTTGATGCAGCCAAAGCCGCGGTTGTCGGTGATCACGACGGTGAAATCGATGCCCATCATGGCCGCCGTCGCCATTTCGGAATTCGCCATCATGTACGTGCCGTCGCCGGTAAAGCAGATCACGTCCCGGTCGGGGTCCGCCATCTTGATCCCGATGGCGCCCGCGATCTCGTAACCCATGCAGGAGAACCCGTATTCCATGTGGTAGGACATGGGCTTGCCCGCCTTCCACAGCTTGTGCAGCTCGCCCGGCATGGTGCCTGCGGCGCACATGACGGCTGTGTTGTCGTTTGCGCAGCGCTGGACCGCGCCGACCACCTGCATATCAGTGGGCAGTGCGTTGCCGTCAGGAGCGTTGGTGAGCGCGTCGACCTTGGCGAACCAGTCCGCTTTGACGGAGGCTGCGGGCGCATCGGCGGCATAGTCACCAAGCGCCGCGGTCAATTCCTCAAGCCCCACACGCGCGTCAGCCATCAGCGGCATTTGCCCATGCTTGTCGGCGTCATAGGCCTGCACGTTGAGGCCAATGGTGCTGCGTTCGGGGTTGGCAAACAGCCCCCAGGAACCGGTGGTAAAGTCCTGAAGCCGCGTGCCCACGGCCAGGATCACGTCCGCCTCGGCACAGCGGTCATTGGCAGGCTCACCGCCCGTGACGCCGATGGGTCCGAGGTTCAGCGGGTGATCCCAAGGCAGGGCGGATTTGCCCGCTTGTGTTTCGGCCACGGGGATGTTGTGGGCGGATGCAAAGGCTTGAAGCGCATCCGTTGCGCCCGAATAATGCACGCCGCCGCCCGCGACGATCACTGGTTTCTTCGCCGCCCGAAGTGTCGCAACGGCGCGCGCCAGCTCGCCCGCGTCGGGGCGCACGCGGCGTTGATACCAGACAGTCGGTTCAAAGAAGCTCTCGGGGTAATCATAGGCCATCGCTTGCGTGTCCTGACAGAACGCCAGCGTCACGGGGCCGCACATCGCGGGGTCCGTCATCGTGCGTAGCGCGCGGGGCAGGGCGGTCAGCAGGTGTTCGGGGCGGCTGATCCGGTCGAAATAGCGCGACACGGGCCGGAAACAGTCATTGGCCGACACGGTGCCGTCGGAAAAATCCTCGATCTGTTGCAGCACCGGGTCGGGGCCACGGGTGGCAAACACGTCACCGGGGATGATCAGCACAGGCAGGCGGTTGGCATGGGCCAGCGCCGCAGCCGTCACCATGTTGGTGGCCCCCGGCCCGATGGACGACGTCACCGCCATCGCGCGGCGGCGGCCCGATTGCTTGGCATAGGCAATCGCGGCATGTGCCATCGTCTGTTCATTATGACCGCGCCACGTGGGAAACCGGTCCTTCGCGCCATGCAGCGCCTCCCCCAGACCGGCCACGTTGCCATGACCGAAAATCGCCCAGATCCCGGCGAGGAATCGGTCCCCGTCTTCGTTCATCTGCGCTTCGAGATACCGCACAAGGGCCTGAGCCGCGGTCAGTCGGATAGTGCTCATGTGTGCTTCCTTTCCATAGGACAAGCAGGGACAACCGTGCGTGCACGGCCTGACAGCTGAGGGAGTGGAGGGGTTTGCATGGCGCGTCCTCCGGGGTTTTTCAGGGTGCGGCCCGGATGACCTGATGCGGTCGGACCCGGATGCCGCGGGATGTGACGGGCGCCCCTTGGTGGGGCACCCTTCGGTCTTTTAACCGATCTCGGCCAGTTCCTGTTCGAGATCGCCCATTTCGGCACCGCCCGACATGAGGCGGCGCATTTCGGTGTCCGAAATCTCTTCGGACGTGCCGTGACCAATCACCTTGCCAAGGGCAAGGAAGCTGAACCGGTCGCCCACAAGGCGCGAATGGATTTCGTTGTGGGTGATGAAGATGATCGCGATGTCACCGCGTTTGCGCACCCGCTTGATCGTTTTCAGAACGCCCATCTGCTGCTTCTGACCAAGGGCCGATGTCGGCTCGTCCAGGATCAGCACCTTGGCGCCAAAGTGGATGGCGCGCGCGATGGCCAATGTCTGACGTTGCCCGCCCGACATGGTGCCCACGGCCTGCGTCGGGTCGGAAAAGTCGATCCCGATTTTCAGCATTTCGTCATGCGCGATCTGGTTCATCTTGTCGAGGTCGAGCTGGCCAAAGCCTTTTTTCAGCTCGCGCCCCATGAAGAAGTTGCGCGTGACCGACATCAGCTGGTTCAGGGCGAGGTCCTGATACACCGTCCCGATCCCGGCGGCAGACGCATCGCGGGGGCTGCGGAACTGCACCGGCTTGCCCTCGATATAGATCTGCCCTTCGGTGGGTTGGTGCACCCCGGCCAGCGTCTTGATGAGGGTCGATTTGCCCGCACCGTTGTCGCCCAGAAGCGCGTGCACTTCGCCGGGATAGACCTCGAGGTCGACACCGCCCAGAGCCGTGAAGGGCCCGAACCGTTTGACCAGTTTTTCAACGCGGAGATACGGTTCCATTGTTATATCCCTCCCGTGATGCGTTTGCGGATGCGTTCGTTGGCGAAGACGGCGGCCAGCAGGATCGCGCCGAGGAAGACGCGGAACCATGCACCGTCAATGGCGGGGATGAAGAACACCGCATTGGCCACAAGGCCCACGGTGATTGCCCCGAACACAACGCCCAGCACGGTGCCGAACCCGCCGGTCATGAGCGTGCCGCCCACAACCGCGATGGCGATGGCAAAAAGCTCCATCAGGTTGCCTTTGGCCGCGTCCGACGTGTTGTTCTCGAACACCTGACAGGCGGCGAAGATGGTGGCGCAGAAGGCGGTGAACATGAACAGGCCGATCTTCACCTTGTTCGTGGGCACACCGTTGGCGCGCGCCGCTTCCTTGTTGTCGCCGGTGGCGTAGATCCAGTTGCCGAGCTGCGTGCGGCTGAGCACGTAATAGGCGACCAGAGCGATCAGGATGAACCACAGGAACCGCGCGTCGAACCCTTCGACCCATTGCGTGCCGCGGCGGTTGATGTTGCCGCCAAGGGTGAACCACTGGTCCGTGCGCTCGAACCCCATGTCGACAAAGCGCATGCCGATCCAGAACCACGCATCATAGAACCAACCGAACACCTCGCCGCCAAAGACCCAGGCGACCCAGCTTTCTTCCTTGTAGTCGGGCAGGCCGGACACCTGCGTGGATTGGTTGATCAGGCGAAAGGACACTTCGGTCACACCGCGCATGAAAAAGAGGAAGGCCAGCGTGACGATAAAGGAGGACAGCCCGGACCGGACCACGATGTTGCCGATGATCCAGCCCAGCGTCAGGGTCATGGCCATCGTGATCAGCAGCGCGGTCAGCGGTGTCGCCTCGCCCAAGCCAAAGGGGAGGCCCCATTTCAGCATGATGGCCATCGACATACCGGCAAAGCCGATCATCGACCCGATGGACAGGTCAAATTCGCCCGCGATCATCAACAGGGCCGCGCCAATGGCGATGATCCCATACTGCGCGATGATCTGAATGTTGTTTTTCAGGCCCAGGGCGTTGAAGGCCTTGCCATCCGATGCCCATGTCAGCGCCACGATGATCACGATCATCACGATGAACGCGCCGATTTCCGGTCTGCGAATGGTGCGTTGCAGCCACGTCTCTTGCTCTAACCGGTCGGATTCACTTCGGTCGGCCATGGTTCCCCCCTCAAAATGTCTTGGTGCATTCTTGTCTGGCAGCAGGCGGGAGTGATCCCGCCTGCGCCAAGTCCGTCAGGTGACGTCCGCGCTTAGCGGTCGATGCCTGCCAGTTCTTTCACAGCTGCCGCGTTCGACTTGTCCACAAAGCCGGGGCCCGAAGCGATGTTGTTGCCGGGCAGCAGACCTGCGTGGTTGTTGTAGAGGTGCAGGACGATGACGGGCATGTAGCCCTGCAGGCGCTGCTGCTGGTCGATGGTGAAGGACGCGCGGCCGTCTTCGATCATGTCCATCACGCCGGGCGACAGGTCAAAGCACGCCAGGTGCACGTCAGCGCCAACCGCTTCGATCGCCTTGGTAGCCGCTTCACAGACGTGGGGACCAACAGCCAGAACGCCGTCGATGCTTTCATCCGCTTCCAGAGCGGCGGCGGTCCGTGTTTCGATCTGTGCAGGGTCGTTCGACACGTCGATCTGGTTCAAATCGGCGCCCATGGCGTCAAAGTAGCCTGTGCAACGGTCGACAAGTGCGGTGTTGAACGCTTCCTGGTTGAGGCACAGACCTTTGGTCACGCCTTCTGCCTTGGCACGTGTACCGGCCGCGAAACCGGCGTCACGCTCGGGCTGGCCAACGTGCATCAGCGCGCCCAGCTCTGCCGAGGATTCCAGACCGGAGTTCATGGTCACAACCGGGATACCGTCTGCAACGGCGGCCTTGATGGCCGGGCCGAGGGCCGCGGCGTCGGGCAGCGACACGATGATGCCGTCGGGCTCGGAGGCCGCGGCAGCTTCGATCAGAGCGGCCATGCCGGCCATGTCGCCGGAGGCGTCAAAGTTGTACTCGAGCGTTGCGCCGATGGCTTCGGCGGCGTCGCGGCCACCTTTTTCAACGACGGGCCAGAACGGATCGGTACCTTGCGTGTGCGTGATCATCACGTAGCGTTCGCTGTGACCGTCGGCGAATGCCGGTGCGGCCAGTGCGGTTGCAGCTGCGAGTGCTGCGAAAACCGTCTTTTTCATCGATGTTCCTCCCTGTGAACATTCAGTTTCGTTTCGGGGCCTCTGTGGCCCCTTGTTTATCCGGCTTGTGCCGAATTCCTTTGGGTCGAATTGGCTCCGACCATGTTCTTTGTTTGCGCGTATCTCACAGCCATTTTCACGCAACATCAACAAGTTTTACGGGCTTTTTGTCCTTGACGGACCGCGTGGCGGCCTCTGCCATGGCCAGTGCCTGCACCCCGTCGTCCAGGGTGATGGGCATGGGTGTCCCGTTCTCGACCGCCGCCACGAACGCGGCCCATTCGGCCTCATATGCGGGCATGTAGCGTTCGAGGAAAAAGTAGGTGGGCTTGGCGCCGGTGACGCCCGCATTCGTGGATTTGACCACGGTGTTTTCC
Organism: Tateyamaria rhodophyticola; assembly: GCF_047777875.1. Taxonomy (GTDB): domain Bacteria; phylum Pseudomonadota; class Alphaproteobacteria; order Rhodobacterales; family Rhodobacteraceae; genus Tateyamaria. The sequence goes on from NZ_CP180519.1 coordinate 3,096,033, forward strand.
AGCATGTTCTGCGCCTGCAAGAGCCCGTCCGACCCGAGGATTTCGATTCGCTGGTCATAGCCATAGGCGGCGCGGCGTGAATTCTTGATCACGGCGATGCGCCCGTCCGCATAGCTGAGCGTGACGGCGGCCGTGTCCACATCTCCGGCGGCACCGATCTCGGGGTCTACGATCGAACTTCCGACCGCCATCACCGATTCCGGCGCATCCCCCATGATGAAATTGGCCATGTCGAAATCATGGATCATCATGTCGCGGAACAATCCCCCCGACACTTTGACATAGCTGACCGGCGGCGGCGCGGGGTCGAACGATGTCACCGACAACAGCTCCTCCTTGCCGATCTCGCCCGCATTGAGCGCGGTCTTGAGCGCGTTGAAGCTGGGGTCAAAGCGGCGGTTGAACCCGATCATCACAGGCTGCCCCGTGGCCGCCACTTTGTCCTGACAGGCGCGGGCGCGCGACAGGCTCAGGTCAACCGGCTTTTCGCACAGAACAGCCTTGCCCGCGGCGGTCGCCGCCTCGATGAAATCGCAATGGGTGTCGGTGGACGTGGCAATCAACACGGCGTCGATGGTGGGGTCTGCGATGATCTCTTCGCTGCTGCGCGCGGTGGCGCCATAGGCATCGGCCAGTTGCGCGGCATTGTCCGCCACAACATCCGATACCGCGGCCAGCATGCTGCCGCGATGCGCAGTGATCGCACGTGCGTGCACGGCCCCAATGCGGCCCGCGCCAAGCAACCCAACCTTCAACAAAGTGATTCCTCCCCCACCTCGTGACCGCTAACAGAGGCGCTTTTGCACCCGCGTGCAAGAAAAATTTGCACCCGCGTGCAAAATTAGTGACAAGGCCACTTTCTCCGACTTATGGTTCGGACAGGGGGAGGTGTCAGGATGGCATCTGACAAGGTCTATGAAACGATCACGGCGGATGACGTGGCGCAGATGGCGGGCGTGTCACGCTGGACCGTGCACCGCGCGTTCAAGAAGGATGCGTCGATTTCGGCCAAGAGCCGGGGCAAGGTCATGGAGGCCGCAAAAACGCTTGGCTATGTGCCCGACCTGCTGGCAGTGAGCCTCGCGTCGGACCGCAGTGGCCTTGTGGCGCTGCTGGTCGATGACTTTTCCAACCCGCAGCAGATCATCAATATCAACAACCTGACCACCGTGTTGCGCGATGCCGGATGGCAGACGATCGTGATCAACACGCGGGACGAAGACGACGCCTATGCCGGATTGCTGCAGGCCAGCCAGCACCGGGTAGATGCTGCCGTCATGGTGGGCGCGCGGTTTGATGATGCGCGGCTGGCCGATGCGCTTGGTGCGCAGCGGGTGCGCCGATTGATCATCTTTGGCCGGAAATCCAACAATCCTTCCACTGTGTCGGTCTGCTGCGATGATGTGCAGGCCATGACGGAGATCACGGATTACGTCCTGTCGCGCGGATACACCCGCCCGCTGTTTGTCGCGGGCCCTGCGACGGTGTCCGTCCGCCTGCTGCGCAAGGGCGCGTTCTGCGACCATTGGCAGGCCCAGACGGGCAACGTGCCGGACGTCTTTGTGTCCGACACGTTCAACCCCGAAGACACACAGACCCTCATCACCAGGCATTTCACAGACGTCCCCAAGGCAGAATTGCCGGACGTGATCGTATGCGAGACGGATTCGCTGGCCATGGGGGTCATGGACGGGCTGCGCTATGGGCTGGGGCTGCGCGTGCCGGAGGACGTGGCCGTCACCGGTTTTGACGACAGCACATTTGCCCGCAACGGCAATTATGACCTCACCACCTATCAGCAGCCCAATGATATTTTGTCCAAGGCGGTGGTGCAGACCTTGCAAAGCGGTGCGGAGCCGTCACAATTTGACCGGCTGTCCGGGCAATTGGTGATCCGCAGCAGCGCGTAAGGAGAGAAGACAGTATGCTGGATTGGAGCGGGCAGGGCGCGATTGTGACCGGTGCGGCCTCGGGCCTTGGGGCGGCGACGGCGGCGCGCCTGGCAGAGGCGGGCATGAAGGTGACCGTGTTCGACAAGGACGCCGACGCAGGCACCGCGCAGGCGGACGCCATCGGCGGGCTGTTTGCACAGGTGGACGTAACCGATGCCGCGTCGGTTGCCGCCGGTGTGGCCGCTGCGGTCGCGGCCCATGGCGCACCGCGCGTTCTGGTGAACTGCGCAGGGATTGCGGGCGCGGCCAAGACCGTGTCGCGGGGCGAGGCGCACGAGGCGGCACTGTTCAACAAGACCATTGCCGTGAACCTGATCGGCACGTTCAACTGTGCGACGCAAGTGGCGGCGCAGATGGTGGCTGCCGACCCTGTTGCGCCGGATGGCGCGCGCGGCGTGATCGTCAACACAGCCTCCGTAGCGGCCTTTGACGGACAGGTGGGACAGCTGGCCTATGCCGCGTCCAAGGCGGGCGTGGCGGGCATGACCCTGCCGATGGCGCGCGATCTTGCGGACAAGGGTGTGCGCGTCTGCGCCATCGCGCCGGGGCTGTTCCTGACCCCCATGCTCGAAGGGTTGCCCGAGGATGTGCAGGCGTCTCTGGGCGCGCAGGTGCCGTTTCCCTCGCGCCTTGGCAATCCGGCGGAGTTTGCGGAAATGGCGCTGCACATCACGCAGAACCCGATGCTGAACGGTGAGGTGATCCGCCTTGACGGCGCGATCCGCATGGCGCCCCGCTAGCGGAACCTGGGCGGGCGTTTTTCCAAAAACGCGCGCAGCCCCTCGCGTGCGCCGTCTGAAGTTTGTGCCATAGCCGTCGCGAGGCTTTCGGTGAACAGACCGTCGCCGCGCGACATGTCCGCCACGCGGGGCAGGGCGTTGATCATGAGGTAGTTCGAGAAGGGCGCATTGTCCGCGATCTTGCGCGCCAGATCGCGCGCCAGCGCCATGCCTTCGCCCGCACCCACGCTGTAATGCGCCAGCCCAAGGGCCAGCCCTTCATCCGCGCCGTAGCTGCGCCCGGTCAACATCATCTCGCGCATGCGGTCGGGCCCGAGGATGCGCCCCACGCGCACTGTTGCACCACCGCCCACGAAGATCCCGCGCCGCCCCTCGGGCAACTGGAACCGCACGCCCGCCTCGGCAACACGCACATGGGTCGCGGTCGCAATCTCCAGCCCGCCACCAATCACCGCACCGTGCAGCACCGACACCACCGGCAGACCGCCAAATTCGATCAACTCCGTCACCCGGTGCCAGTTGCGCGAATGGTGCACCCCTTCGATCGGCGCGCGGTGCTCATGTTCGGCCAGATCAAGCCCGGCACAGAAATGATCCCCCGCACCGCACAGGATCACTGCGTTCACACCGTCGGGCGGGCGGGCAAAGAACGCATCCAGCGCGTCGATCAGCGCATCGTTCACCGCATTGCGTTTGTCGGGGCGGTCCATGGTCAACGTGGCGATATCGCCATCCACTTGGGTCCGCAGCAGCGTTTGTTCGGTCATATGATGCTCCTTCGTGCCGCCTGCGCCGCAGAAAAGTTGTAGGAACAATCGGTTTTTAAGTATAGCGGGATTTGGGCCGGTCCGGGGGAGGGATGCCAGGTGGTTGATTTTTCAAAGGTGAAAGCCATCGACTTTCACACGCACGCCGAAGAGCCGTGCAACACCTGCCGCGACGATGGCTACAACGAATTTCAGGCCGGCATGGCCGCCTATTTCAAGAACCCCGCCGGGGTGGAGGGTATGTTGCCCACCGTCACCGACACCGCCCGTTACTACCGCGAACGGAACATCGCCGCCGTGATCTTTCCCGTGGATGCCGAACGCGAAACGGGCTTTCGCCGCTATTCCAACGAAGAGGTCGCGCAGCTTTGTGCCGAGAATGACGATATCCTGATCCCGTTTGCCAGCGTCGACCCGCACAAGGGCTGCGCCGGTGCGCGCGAGGTGCGCAGGCTGGTCCGCGACTTTGGCGTGCGCGGGTTCAAGTTTCACCCCACGATGCAGGGGTTTTTCCCCAATGACCGCGAGGCGTGTTACACCGTGCTCGAGGCCTGCGCCGAAGAGGGGGTGATCACACTCTTTCACACCGGGCAGACGGGCGTGGGGTCGGGCATGCGGGGCGGGATGGGCATGCGGCTCAAATACTCCAACCCGATGCATCTGGATGATGTGGCGGTGGACTTTCCCGATCTGAAGATCGTGATGGCGCATCCCAGCTTTCCCTGGACCGAAGAGGGGCTGGCCGTGGCGCAGCACAAGCCCAATGTTTACTACGACATGTCCGGCTGGTCGCCCAAATATTTCCCTGAAATTTTCGTGCGCTACGCCAACTCCCTGCTGAAGAAAAAGATGCTGTTCGGCTCGGATTGGCCCGCGATCACGCCCGACCGCTGGCTTGCGGATTTCGAGGTGGCCCCCTTCAAGGACGAGGTGCGCCCGCTGATCCTCAAGGAAAACGCGCTGCGGCTTTTGGGAGAGGTCACGTGAAGACCCAGGTGGCCATCATTGGCGGCGGCCCGTCGGGCCTGCTGCTGTCGCAATTGCTGAACAGGGCGGGCATCGACACCGTAATCCTCGAACGCGCGAGCCGGACCCACGTGTTGGGCCGGATTCGCGCCGGTGTGCTGGAGGCGGGCACGGTGCAGATGCTGCGCGCCGCCGGTGTGGCCGACCGCATGGAGGCAGAGGGCAAGCCCCATGGCGGCTGCTACCTGACCGATGACGCATTGATGGTGCGTATCAATTTCGAAGAGCTGACCGGCAAGGCGGTCATGGTCTACGGCCAGACCGAAGTGACCGCCGATCTTTATGCCGCGCAGGACGCGATGGGCACGACGGTTCTGCATGAGGTGTCGGATGTCGTCATCCACGACGCTGACAGTGCGACCCCGTATGTCACCTTCACCCATGACGGTCGCGCGCATCGGCTCGACTGTGCCTATGTGGCGGGTTGTGACGGGTTCCACGGCGTCAGCCGCCAGACCATCCCGGCGCACAAGCGCGAGGCATTCGAACGGGTCTATCCCTTTGGCTGGCTGGGCATCCTGTCCCGCACCCGCCCCGCGCATGAGGAACTGATCTATGCCAATTCGTCGAACGGCTTTGCGCTGGCGTCCATGCGCAATGACAGCCTAAGCCGGTATTACGTGCAGGTGCCGCTGACCGACCGGGTCGAGGCGTGGAGCGATGCGCGGTTCTGGACCAAGCTGCGCTCCTGCCTGCCGGGTGAGGTGGCGGAGACCATGGAAACCGGCCCGTCCATCGAGAAATCCATCGCCCCCTTGCGGTCCTTTGTCAGCGCACCGCTGCGGTGGGGGCGGCTGTTTCTGGTCGGCGATGCGGCGCATATCGTGCCGCCCACGGGGGCCAAGGGGCTGAACCTTGCCGTATCGGACGTCCACTACCTGCACTCTGCGCTGATCGACGCGCTGACGCGCGGCGACACGGCGGGCATCGACACCTATTCCGACCGCGCGCTCACCCGAATCTGGAAGGCGATGCGGTTCAGTTGGCAGATGACCACGATGCTGCACCAGTTCGAGGGCGAGGACAGCTTTGCCGCGCAAATGCGCAAGGCCACGCTCAAACACCTGTCGCAATCCGAGACCGCGCGGCGCGAGTTGGCCGAGAACTATGTGGGCTTGCCGTTCTAGCGTGCGGGCGGACCCTGTGGCAGGGTGCGGATCAAGGGAGAGATGACGATGCCAGATCGGTTTGACGATGGGATGCGCGTGCGGCGCGCGGTTCTGGGCGACGCCCATGTGGACCGGGCCGACGCCGCGAAAACGGACTTCGATGCACCGTTTCAGACGCTGATCACCGAAGGGGCGTGGGGCACGGTGTGGGCCTCTGATGCGATCTCGCTGCGGGAGCGGTCCATGCTGACCCTCGCGCTGCTGGCCGCGACCGGGAATTTCGATGAAATCCCCATGCATATCCGCGCCACCGCCCGCACCGGTGCCAGCCAGCGTGACGTGATGGAGGCGTTCCAGCACGTCGCCATCTATGCCGGGGTGCCGCGTGCCAACCACGCGATCAAGCTGGCTAAAGAGACCTTTGCCGCGATGGAGGCCGGGGATGCGTGACGACGGCCCCCTGATGCCACGCCGTCACGAGGTGCACCCCGTACCGTACTGGCCGGACTACAAGACCTCCGTCACCCGGTCGCCCAACCTGCCGCTCCTGTCGATGGATAGCACACCCAGCGAAGAGACCGGCCCGCGGTTCGGTCACGGGCAGATCGGGCCGCGCGACAACGACCTGATTACGAATTACGCCCAAGGCAGCGCGCTGGCCATGGGGGAGCGTATCCGCATCCATGGGCGTGTCTTGGATGAAACCGGGCGTGGCGTGCCGCATACGCTGGTCGAGATCTGGCAGGCCAATGCGGGCGGGCGATACCGGCATGTGAAGGACACGTATTTTGCGCCTCTGGACGAAAATTTCGGCGGGTGTGGCCGGACGTTGACCGATGCCGAGGGTCGCTATGACTTCATGACGATCAAACCCGGTGCATACCCGTGGCCCAACCGCGCCAATGACTGGCGACCCGCGCATGTGCATTTTTCTGTCTTTGGCCATGCCTTTGGCCAGCGCCTGATCACCCAGATGTATTTCGAAGGCGATCCGCTCATTGATCGCTGTCCGATCGTGGCGACCGTGCAGGACCGCAGCCAGCTGGACCGGCTGGTCGCGCCGCTCGACATGCAGCAGGCAAAGGCGATGGATTACCTCGCCTATCGCTTTGACATCGTGCTGCGCGGGCGGCGGCAGACCATGTTCGAAAACCGATCCGAGGGGATGTAGGTCATGGCACAACCCATTGATAACCTTGTGGAAACGCCCAGTCAGACGGCAGGGCCCTTTGTGCATATCGGCTGCATCCCCAGCTTTGCCGGCGTGGATGGTGTCTACCCGGGGGACCTTGGCAAATCGCCAATTGCAGAGGGTGCGAAGGGCGAGGTGATCACGATCACTGGCGCCGTTTATGACGGCACCGGCTGGCCGCTGCGCGACGCGATGTTGGAAAGCTGGCAGGCGGATGCGGCGGGCTGCTTTGCCGGGCAGGACGGGGCCGATCCTGCGGTATCGGGATTCTGCCGGTTCGCGGCGGACAAGGACAGCGGCGCATTCACCTTGCGCACGATCAAACCGGGGCCGACGCAGGGGCGCGCTGGCACGTTCGCGCCGCATATCTCGGTGTGGATCGTCGCGCGGGGCATCAACCTTGGCCTCTCCACCCGCATCTATTTCGCTGACGAGGACAACAGCGGTGACCCGCTTTTGGCCCGGATCGAGCAGCGCGCGCGGGTTGAGACGTTGCTGGCGCAAAGGACCGGTCCCGGCGCTTACCGTTTCGACATCCGCCTGCAGGGCGCGGGTGAGACGGTTTTTCTTGATCTGTAAAGCGATCACACGGGTGCGGCCGCCTAGGCCAGCGACGTGATCCAGTCGGCAAAACCCCGCGCCGCAGCCGTATCTGCGTTCCTGGCCAGGAAGTACCCTTCGGTGCCTGCGATTTCCGCCGGGTCGATCTGTTCCAGCTGACCGGAGGCCACCGCATCCCGTGCCAGCCACGCGCTGGTCAACGCCATGCCCGCACCGCTGGCCGCCAGATCCAGCGCCGCCCCGTAGGAATCGACAAAAAGCGACGGCGCGGGCAGATCGCCGCGCCCCGCCGCACGCATCCAGTCGGGCCAGCCTTGCGACGTGCCCACCGTTTCAATGATCCGCGTCGCAGCACCGGGCACCGCCACGGCGATCAACCCGTCCGGGCCCAGTCGCGTGGCACCATGCCCCACTTGGGTCTCTGATCCGAACCGGATTTCCACATCTGCGAGGGGCGTGCGGAAATCATCCGGCCAGATCGTGCTCAGGATGCGCACGCAGACATCCGGATGCGCCGCCAGAAACGCAGAGAGGCGCGGTGCAATGATCCAGCGCGCCACACTGACAGAGGTGGCCACGGTCAGCACATCCGCCGCGGCACCTGTGTCAAAGGCCATCGTGGCCTCGGCCAGCTGGCTCAACGAGGCCCCGACCTTGGGCAGCAATTTGCGCCCGTCATCGGTCAGCGCAAGGCCGCGCGCCTTGCGGGCAAAAAGGCTCACGCCCAGACGCTGTTCCAGCAACCTGACCTGTTGGCTCACCGCGGATTGCGTCAGCCCGATTTCCTGTGCCGCGGCCGTGAAATTGAGGTGCCGGGCGGCGGCCTCAAAGGACCGGAACCATGTCAGAGGGGGGAGCGCGCGCGCCATGGGTCAACTCAGCCATTACTGTCACTAATGGCTGTGTGCGCAAATTGGTCGTTTGTCAACGTCGGCTGCGCCAACGATCCTGCGAGCCGGAGGACGCGCGCATGACACCACAGATCCGCAAGATCGTGACCTATGACGAAGAGGTGCTGATCGAAGGGTTCAAACCCGCCGACCCGCCGTGGCGCATGTTTGCCGTCGCGGCGGTGGTGACGAACCCGTGGGCCGGGCGTTTTGTTGAGAATCTGAAGCCCGAGATTCAGGCCTTTGGCCCGCCGCTCGGCGCGCTATTGACAGAGCGGATGATTGCGCTTGCCGGATCAGGGGAGGCCATCGAAGCCTATGGCAAGGCGGCGGTCGTGGGCACAGATGGCGAGGTCGAACATGCCTCCGGTCTGATCCATACGTTGCGGTTTGGAAATCATTACCGTGAGGCCGTCGGGGCCAAATCGTATCTTGCGTTTACGAACACACGCGGCGGGCCGAACGCGCCGATCATGGTGCCGCTGATGGACAAGAACGACGCGGGCCGCCGGTCGCATTACCTGACCATTCAATTCGCGATCCCCGATGCGCCGCGCGCCGATGAGATTGTCGTCGTGCTGGGCGGCGCCACCAGCGGGCGACCGCATCACCGCATCGGCGACCGTTATCAAGACCTCAAGGACCTTGGCCATGACGTGGACAACCCGGCGGCGGTCTGAGGGCACGGGCCTGCCCGTGATCCATGCAGGGCACGGGCCGCGCATCGTGTTCCTGCACGGTGTGGGCCTGCGGGCCGAGGCGTGGGGGGCGCAGATCGACGCGCTGGCCGACCGCCATTCAATCGAAGCCTATGACATGCCGGGACACGGGCATGCGCCGCGCCTGGTGGGGGATGTGAGCCTTGCGGCCTATACGGACGCGCTGGCGGAAAACCTGCCCTTTCCGGGTGTTGTGGTGGGACATTCCATGGGGGCGATGATCGCGCTCGATCTGGCGATCCGTTATCCGCACTGCGTACGTGGTGTCGTTGCGATGAACGCGATTTTTCAGCGGGAACCGGAGGCTGCGCTGGCGGTCAGGCGTCGCGCGGCCGAACTGGATGGTGTGACGCATGCGGATCCGTCCGGACCCATTGCCCGGTGGTTCGGCACCGATCCGTCGCCCGAGGCGGAGGCCTGTGCGCAGTGGCTGCGCGCGGTGGATCCGGCGGGCTACCGGGATGCCTACGCGGTTTTTGCCCATGCGGATGGACCCGCACCCGGCGATTTGCGCAGGCTGGAGGTGCCTGCGCTGTTCCTCACCGGCGCAGATGATCCGAATTCCACCCCCGCCATGTCGCAGTCCATGGCGCGCACCGCCCCACAGGGGCGCGCCGAAATCGTACCGGGGGCCGCGCATATGCTGCCTATGACCCACCCCGAAACCGTCAACGACACGTTGCGCGCCTTTGTGGCGGCGTGCGGCTGATTACAGGAGCCAGAGAATGGAGTTTTCCCTTTTTGCCCATATGGAACGGCTGACCCCGGATCAGCCCCACGATGTGCTTTATGATGAATTCATCGGCCTGTGCCAGTTGGCGGATCAAGGCGGGATGCGCGCGATCTGGACCGGTGAGCATCACGGGATGGAATTCACGATTGCGCCCAACCCGTTCCTGTCCATCGTCGATCTGGCCCATCACACGCGACATGTAAAGCTGGGCACAGGCACCGTGGTCGCCCCGTTCTGGCACCCGATCAAGCTGGCCGGAGAGGCGGCGGCGACGGATTTGATGACCGGCGGTCGGCTCGAAATGGGGATTGCGCGGGGGGCCTATTCCTATGAATACGAACGTCTGATGCCGGGTATGGACGCGTGGGAGGCGGGGCAGCGGATGCGGGAAACCGCGCCGCTCTTACGGCCCTTGTGGGAGGGGGATTGCGCCCACGAAGGCGCGTTCTTCAATTTCCCGGCCACGACCGCGGCGCCCAAGCCCAAGCAGGACGGCGGCCCGCCCATCTGGATTGCCGCGCGCGATCCCAACAGCTTTGAATTTGCCGTGCAGAACGGCTTTCACGTGCAGGTCACGCCTCTCTGGCAAGGGATGGAAGAGGTCGAGACGCTGGCCGGCCGCTTCGATGCGGCCTGTGCCGATTATGACGGCCCGCGCCCCAAATGCATGCTGTTGCACCACACCTATGTGGGCGCGGATGCTGATGATGTGGATCACGCCGCGCATGAATTCAGCCGCTTTTACAATTATTTCGGCGCATGGTTTCAGAACAAGCGTCCCGTGCGGCAGGGTTTGATCGAAAAACTCAGTGAGGATGAGATGGCGGGCAACGCGATGATGGCGCCTGCCAATATGCGCCGCGATCTGACCATGGGCACGGCGGATGAGGTTGTGGACCTGATCAAGCGGTACGAAGATCTGGGATATGACGAATTCTCATTCTGGATCGATTCTGGCATGAGTGCGGACCGCAAACGCGCATCGCTGTCGCGGTTCATCGATGACGTGATGCCAAGGTTTCAGTGAGGGGCCGCGCCATGCAGCACTATCAGCTTTTTATCGACGGGACGTGGACGGACGGGGCCGAGGGGCAGGTGATGACCTCCGAAAACCCGGCGACGGGTGCGCCCTGGGCCACGTTTGCCTGTGCAGCACCGCAGGATGTGGACCGGGCGGTGGCGGCAGCGGCGCGCGCGCTGGACGATCCGGCGTGGCGGGACATGACGGCGACGGCGCGGGGCAAGCTGCTCTACCGGCTGGCGGATCTGGTTGAGGCGCATGCCGCCGAACTTGGCCGTATCGAGACAACAGACAGCGGCAAGCTGCTGGCCGAAACCGCGAGCCAGACCGGCTATGTCGCGGATTACTATCGCTATTTTGCGGGGCTCGCGGACAAGGTCGAGGGGGCGGTGCTGCCCATCGACAAGCCCGATATGCATGCCTTTACCACACGGATGCCCATCGGAGTTGTAGCGGCCGTTGTGCCATGGAATGCACAGATGTTCCTGACCGCGACCAAACTGGGCCCCGCGCTGGCCGCGGGGTGCACGGTGGTCATCAAGGCATCGGAGATTGCGCCAGCACCGATGCTGGAGTTTGCGCGGCTGATCGAAGCGGCCGGTTTTCCGTCCGGCGTGGTTTCGGTGATCACAGGGGATGCGGCGGGCTGTGCCATCCCGCTGACCCGGCACCCGCGCGTGGACCGCATCGCCTTTACCGGCGGGCCGGAGACAGCGCGCCATGTGGTGCGCAATTCGGCCGAGAATTTTGCGGTGACCTCGCTGGAACTGGGGGGCAAGTCGCCCATCCTTGTGTTTGATGACGCTGACCTCGAAAGTGCGGCAAACGGGTTGATTGCGGGCAACTTTGGCGCATCGGGTCAGTCTTGTGTCGCAGGCACGCGGGGCTTGGTGCACCGGCCAATTTTTGAAAAATTGGCCGCGCTGATCGAGGCGAAATCGACAGGGATCGTGGTGGGCGATCCGCTCGACGCGGGCACGCATGTGGGTCCGCTGTGCACCGGAGCACAAGTGACGCGCATCATCGACACGCTGGACAAGGCGCAAGGGCAGGGCGCGCGCATCCGTTTTGGCGGGACCCCTGTGGACCGTGCAGGAAACTACATGGCGCCGACCCTCGTGGAGTGTGCAGGCCCTGACACTGAAACCCTGAAGGTCGAGATGTTTGGCCCGGTCATGTCGCTTTTGCCGTTTGACACCGAAGAGGAGGCCATCGCGCTGGCCAATGACAGTGACTTTGGCCTCGGCTCCGGCGTGTTCACACGCGACGTGGCCCGCGCGCACCGCGTGTCAAAGCGGATCCGGGCGGGCATCACATGGGTCAACACGTACCGCGTGATTTCCCCCATCGCGCCCTTTGGCGGGTTCAATCAATCAGGCTACGGGCGCGAGGCGGGGGTCGAGGCTGTGCTGGACTATACCCGGACCAAGACCACGTGGATCAACACGTCGTCCGATCCGATGGCAAACCCGTTCGTGATGCGCTGATCCTAGTTGGACAGGTCGAAATCCACGTGGATGTGGTTGCCATCGGGATCGGCCACGTGGAACTGCACAAGGCCCGCCCCTGTGACTTCGGTCTTGTCAAACGGCTGTCCCTGTCGGGTCAGCGTTGCCTCGAACGTGGCGGCATCGCTGGCGGAAAAGGCAAAATGTTCCAGACGCAGTGGCGCTTCGGCGCCGACCCTGTCAGCATCCTCCGCAACGAGGTGGACCACCGCCACATCCCCCGCATAGAGCCACGCACCGGGAAAGGGGAAATCCGGACGGTGCCCGGATCGCAGGCCCAGCACCGTTTCGTACCACGCGATCATCTGTGGCAACTGCCGCGTGACGACGTTCACATGATCCAGCCGTTGAATGCCCATGGCGCTGTCCCTCCGCGGGGTTCAGCGTACCGCATGGCGGCGCAATGGCAACGCATCAAAGCCCGTCGCTGCGGTTTTCCTTGCGCGCAGGATCCGCTATAGCCGCCCAAACCCAAGCTGACACAGATCCACGGCCCATGAGACTGGAACAGAACGCGACGCTATCCGTCGCCCCGATGATGGACTGGACCGACAGGCACTGCCGGTATCTGCACCGGCAGCTGAGCCGTCATGCGTTGCTCTATACCGAAATGGTGACGGCCCCGGCCCTGGTCCGGGGCGGTGCTCTTCATTTGCTGGACTATGATCCGGCGGAACATCCCGTCGCCCTGCAGCTGGGCGGGTCGGACCCGGCAGAGCTTGCGGCCGCAGCGCGGCTTGGGGCCGCCGCGGGCTATGACGAGATCAACCTCAACTGCGGTTGCCCGTCCGACCGGGTGCAATCGGGCACGTTTGGCGCAGTCCTGATGCGCAATGCGGGCCTTGTGGCCGACTGCGTTGCGGCGATGCGCGCGGCGGTGGGCGTGCCGGTCACGGTGAAATGCCGGATCGGTGTGGATGAGCAGGACCCTGAACACGTGCTACCGGAGTTTCTGGCGCGCATCGTCGCGGCAGGGTGCGAACGGGTTACGATCCATGCCCGCAAGGCGTGGTTGCAGGGCCTGAGCCCTAAGGAGAACCGGGACATCCCGCCGCTCGACTATGATCTTGTGATGCGCATGAAGGGGCTGTTTCCGAACCTCCACATCTCGATCAATGGCGGTGTTGCGACCTTGGATGAGGCGGCGCGGCTGCTCGACAGCGGGTTGGACGGTGTCATGATCGGGCGCGCTGCCTATCATCAGCCCGCGGATATTCTGAGCGCCGCGGACACGCGGATTTTCGGCAAGAGCGACCCGGAGCGCAGTGCCGAGGACGCGGTGCTGGCGATGTTGCCCTATATCGAGGCGCATCTGTCGGCGGGGGGGCGTTTGCATCAGGTGACGCGCCACATGCTGGGCCTCTTTGCGGGCCGACCGGGCGCGCGCGCCTGGCGGCGGATGCTGAGCGAGGGTGCCGTGGTGGACGGGGCAGGGCCGGAACTGGTGCAAGCGGCACTGGCGCAGGTCACCGCTCTGGCCCCTGACCGCAAAGCGGTGTAGCACCGCGCCACCTCACCACGCGGAGCGCCGGAAAATGCCTGATCTGTCCCTGTTGTTGCCGATGCTGGCCTTGCTGGCTGTGATCGGCGCGTTTGCGGGCGTGCTGGCGGGTCTGCTGGGCGTGGGGGGCGGCATCGTGCTGGTGCCTGCGTTTTTCTATGCGTTTCAGACGCTTGGCTATGATGGCCCGGACCTGATGCAGATGTGTTTGGCCACGTCGCTCGCCACCATCATCGTCACGTCGGTGCGCTCGGTGATGAGCCACAACAAGAAGGGCGCGGTGGATTGGGACATCCTGCGCGGCTGGGCGCCGGGCATTGTCGTTGGGGCCGTTCTGGGTACGGCGGTGGTTGCCGGCCTACGGTCCACCACGTTGCAGGCAATCTTTGGCATTCTGGCGCTGATCGTGGGTCTTTACATGGGGTTCGGGCAGGCGAGCTGGCGGCTTGGTCCTGCGATGCCGACGGGGGTAAGGCGGCTTGTCTTGTCGCCGCTCATGGGGTTCCTGTCGGTGCTGATGGGCATCGGGGGCGGCAGCTTTGGCGTGCCCCTGATGAGCCTTTATGCAGTGCCGATCCACCGGGCCGTGGCCACGGCGGCAGGGTTTGGCGTGGTCATTGCCGTGCCTGCGGTGATCGGGTTCCTGCTGACCCCCATTGACGGGCCGGTGCCGCCCTTGACCATTGGGGCGGTGAACCTGCCCGCGTTCGGGATCATCATCGCGATGACGCTGATCACGACGCCATATGGGGTCAAACTGGCGCATGCGATGGATCCCAAACCGCTCAAACGGGTGTTCGCGGTGTTTCTGATCCTCGTGGCGCTCAACATGTTGCGGCGGGCGCTGTGGGGCTGACCGACGACGGCTTTGCCGTTTTCGCGCCCACGGACCAGGGACGGCGCTGGTCAATCGCGGCGCACCGCAGGGCCGCACGGATCAGCGCGCAACCGGACGTGCGCGCACGCAACCTGCGGCACGGTGAGACGTGGTTTGTTGGTGTCGATGTCCTGAACAACGCGCCAGACGGGTCCATCGACGGCGTGCCGCTCGGGGGCGATTGGGCGGCGATGGTGCCGCCACTGCCATTTCATCCTGCGCAGGTGTCGATTGTCTATCCCGGCTATCCGGGCCGGGACGCGGGCGAAGGGCAGGGGGCACACCGGTTCCGCGATATCCGCCACGCCGCCCATGTGGACGGGCTTTTGCCCGTGGGACCGGACCGGCGCCGGTTTGCACAGGAATTCCACGCCTATATCCTTGGTCTGCCGCTGAACGCGAGCGATGCCGCACCCACCGTGGTGTGGCCGGGCAGTCACCGGATCATGCAGGCCGCGCTGCGGGCGGCAATCGGGCAGAATGATCCTGCCACAGTGGACGTGACCGAGGCCTACCACGCCGCGCGCAAAGACGTCTTTGCCCAGATTGAACCGATTGCCGTGCGTGCGAAACCGGGGGGCGCGTTCCTGCTGCACCGCTTTGCGCTGCATGGCGCGGCATCATGGGACGGCCCGGTGGGACCAGCCCGCATGATCGCGTTCTTTCGTCCTGAATTTGAGGTGCCTGCCGATTGGCTGGCCTAGCGCGCGAGACGCGCCGCACGTCCGCCGCGCCGCGTCTTGGGGGCGGCCTCGCGGTTGGGCAGATCGTCCATGATCTGGCGACGGGCCTCGGGCGTCATCCGGCTCCACCCGCCAATCTCGTCGATGGAGCGCGCGCAGCCCGTGCACAGACGCGTTTCCGGGTGGATCACGCAAATCTGCACGCAGGGGCTTTCGATCTCGTTGCGGGTCCACAGGGGGGGAGTGTCAGTCATGCCTGCCTCGTCATTGCTGCCAGCCGGTCCAGCAGTCCCTGAAGGATATAGCTCGCCGCGACATGATCAATCACCTCGGCGCGACGTTTGCGTGTCGTATCCGCCTCAAGCAGCGCCTTTTCCGCCGCCACCGTCGACAGCCGTTCGTCCCAGAACGTAATCGGCCCGTCCCAGAGCCGTTCGAAGTTGCGGGCAAAAGCGCGGGTGGATTGGCAGCGCGGCCCCTCGGTCCCGTCCATGTTGCGCGGCAGGCCAAGGACAATGCCGCACACCGTGCGGTCCGCAATGATCGTTTGCAACCGCGCGGCATCCAGCCCGAATTTCTTGCGCCGCACCGTCTCGATCGGTGTGGCAACATTGCGCATGACGTCCGACAGGGCGACGCCGATGGTCTTGTCGCCCAGGTCAAGCCCCATGAGCGCGCCCGTGCGCGGCAAGCGTGCGACGAAATCCTCGGGCGTGTCGCAGATCATTCGAGGCCAATCCGGTCCGCCGTGCGGGCCAGAATGTCGACGGCCGTTGGATCATCGCCAAACGCCTCGCGCGCATTGGCCAGAATGGCCGCCGCCTCGTTCATCCGGCCCAGCACGCCAAGCGCCGAAATCAGCTGCGCCCAGTCTTCGACCGGGCCGCCCTCGGTTGCGAGCCGTTCGCCAAGGCCCGAGACCATCCCCTGGATCATCTCCATACGTTCCGCGGGGCTGAGGTCCTGTGCCGCGTCGATCTGGCCCTGGGTCGGGCCGCGACCCGTTCCGATTGCGGGCAGGGCATAGTTCACGCCCGCGCGCATCGCCGTATTCTCGATCTGCGAGGTGATTGCACTGATCCACGGTGCATCGGCGGGCCCCTCGCGGAGAAGCTGGTCCCATACCTGCAAGGCCGTGTCGGGCCGCCCGGTCTGCACCATCATCAGGCCAAAGTAGTAGCGCGCCGTGCCGTCGCCGGGATCAAGCGCCAGCGTCTGTTCAAGCGCGCGCTCGGCCTCTGGCGAGACATAGCCACCCGCCGCCAGCACCAGCAGGTCCGCATATTCGGAGAAATCCTGCGCTGTCGCCTCTTCGCCCTTGAGGGCGATGACTTCCGCCTTGGCCGCATGTGCCGCGTCAAAATTGCCAAGCCGCGCCTCGAAATGCGCCAGCAGCACGCGACCTTGCAGATCGCCGGGCCGTTGCGCCACGGCCTCACGCAGCTGCGCCACAAGGGCGACGTCATCAGGCGGCACATCGGCAGGGGGCGGGCGGCTGTCCAGGCTGGCTTCGGCCTCGGCCTGGCTGGGGCGTTCTTCGTGCAACACCTCTGCGAGCGCCATCCGGTCGGCCAGCGCCAGATCGCCATAGCCCGGGGCGCCCAGCTGCATGTAGAGGCCAAAGCTGCCCCCGATCATCACCGCAACCACGGCCGCCGCCATCACCATGCCGCCGCGCGACTGTGCGCCACCCGCCGCCGTGTTCAACGCAGCATCCGCCGCAAGGATGCGGCGCGACACCTCGGTCCGCACACGTTCGGCGTCGGTTTCCGACAGAACGTTGCGCGCCACGTCGCGGTCAATCTCGCGCAGCTGATCACGGTACACATCCAGATCATAGGCCGCCGGAGGCCGCGCATCCGCACGGCTGCGCACCAAGGCCAGGGCCAGCGTTGCCGCCACAAAAAGCGCCAATCCGACAGAAACGATCCAGAACAATGTCACCCGTGCGTCCTCACTCCGCTCCACGCCATGTAACCGCTGTGCGCGCCATGCAAAAGGGGACAGGACACCGCAGAGGTCACTGCCGCGTGAGCCGTGTCGCAAAACTGCCAAAAAACGCCGCGCGGGATGCCGGGTTTTGACCTCGGCAAGGCCATATCGTAACGACACCGAACCGGTTTGATTCTTGGCTTTGTGGACCCCGCGCGCATGAAACGATATTCCGCCTTTGCAATTGCCCGTGAGGCCGCCCGTTATCATACCGGGTGGGAGCGTGCGTGGCGTGCCGCCGAGCCCAAGAAAAAATACGATGTGATCATCATCGGCGCGGGCGGTCATGGCCTCGCCACGGCCTATTACCTGGGCAAGAATTTCGGGATCAAAAACGTGGCCATCCTTGAAAAGGGCTGGCTTGGCGGGGGCAACACGGGCCGCAATACAACGATCATCCGGTCGAACTATCTGCAGGACCCATCCGCCGCGCTCTATGAAAAGGCGCGCAGCCTCTACGAGACGATGAGCCAGGATCTGAACTACAACGTGATGTTCAGCCCGCGCGGCGTCATCATGCTGGCCCAGACCCATCACGAGGTGCGCGGCTATCAGCGGACGGCACACGCCAACGCGCTGCAAGGCGTAACAACCGAATTCATTGGGCCGGAGCGGGTCAAGGAGCTGGTGCCGATCATCAATATCGACGGGCCACGCTATCCGGTGCTGGGCGGGCTGTGGCAGGCGCGCGGCGGCACGGCGCGGCACGATGCGGTGGCCTGGGGCTATGCGCGGGCGTGCTCGGACATGGGCATGGACGTCATTCAGAAATGCGAAGTGACCGCTATCCGCCGCGAGGGTGGCAAGGTCGTGGGCGTCGACACCTCCAAGGGCGCGATTGACTGCGACAAGCTGGGGATCGTGGTCGCGGGTCATTCCGGTGACGTGGCGGCCATGGCGGGCTTCCGGCTGCCCATCGAATCCGTGGCGCTTCAGGCGCTGGTGTCGGAACCGATCAAACCGTGCATGGATGTGGTCGTGATGGCCAACACTGTGCACGGCTATATGAGCCAGTCCGACAAGGGCGAAATGGTGATTGGTGGCGGCACGGACGGCTACAACAACTACACCCAACGCGGCGCATTTCATCATATCGAAGAAACAGTGCGGGCGCTGGTCGAAACCTTCCCGATGATCTCCCGGCTCAAGATGTTGCGGCAATGGGGCGGGATCGTAGACGTGACGGGCGATCGCTCCCCCATCCTGTCGAAAACGCCGGTGGACAATGTGTTCATCAACTGCGGCTGGGGCACCGGTGGGTTCAAGGCCATCCCCGGTTCGGGCTGGGCCATGGCCGAACTGATGGCCAAGGGGCACGCACCGCTGACGGACGCGTTCGGCATGGAACGGTTCCGCGAAGGCCGGTTCATCGATGAAAGCGTCGCCGCAGGGGTCGCCCACTGATGGCAGCCGCGACACCGAACAAGTCAGGTCTTGCGGGCGGGCATATGGAACGGCTCAAGACGTCGTATCATCGGTTCGATGCGCTGCGCCATACAGAGGCCGCGCACCGCGGCGCTGCGATCGGGCCAAAGACTGTGCGGTTCCTCGTCACGCTTCTGGTGACGGTCTGCATCTGTGGTCTCTTTGGCTTTGTGGATCCCGAGGCCCGGATTGGCGGTCCGGCAGGGCCGGAAAAACGGTGGTTCATTGCCGAGATTGGGTTCCGCATGGTCATGTGCGGACTGTTGTTTACCCTGACGTTTTATATCTGCCGTGGCGACCGCACGGGGTTTGCGTTCTTGCTGTCGTTCCTGTTTGCATGCGCGCTGCTGGTCGCGGGAATTGCAGCATATGTGGTCGGGCTCATGACACATGTCTGGTCGGCGGATGTCGCCATGACCCGGGTCCTCGCCGGTCCCGGCACGTGGTCACACACCGTCACCGACCTGTCGACCGAGGTGCGCTACTACACCTCCAAACACACGACCGAGATTGGCGGTCCGGGCTTTACACTGTTCGCGTGGAGTGTCGAAGCGTTTTACCTGGCCATCTGCACTGTCGGCGCGTGGCTTCTGGCGCGCGGCCAGCATGTGCACGGCGGAGCGCAATCATGAGGATCGCGACCCCCCGCGCCACAGCATCAGTCGTGCGTCTTCTTGCCCTCACCGGCGGCAGAGCCGAAAGCGATCAGGTTGGCCACGTCAACCTCGCGCCCGCCCCGGGCCTCCTTGCGCTTGGCCGCGGCGCGCCGCTCCATTGCGAACATGACCACAGCGGCCAAAGCCAGTGCACCAAACACCAGAACGGCACCCATCTCCTTGCTCATCGCATCCTCCTGTCAACTTTGGTTGACACTACCGCGAAGTCGGCCACCACGTCACGCAAAATCGCCAAACCGGCGGGACGCGGCGCATGGCAGGCCGCAAAACTGGCTGGCCCCGGCTCGAATCCCGCGTTGCGCAAGGCCGCGGTTGAGCTGCGGGACCAATCGGGTCTGATACCGTCACCAAAGATGGAGGACGACCCATGTCAGACTATCCAAATCCGAACATTCACCGCGGTGACGGTGTCAGCGCGCGCGGCGTGCTTGTCGCGTTTGCCATCGTGGCGGCCATCATCCTGCTGCTCGCCATCGTTGGCGCAATGGGATCGGGCGGCAGCGAAGGCGCACCGACTCAGGACGCCATCGCGCCCGCAGCCCAAAGCACGACCGTGCCAACAGAATAACCTCCCCGTTCTTTCCGGAACCGCCTCAGGCGGGTGCTTTGCGGCACCCGCCTTTTTGCGTGTGCGCACCACTTCAGGAGCCCGCCCATGTTGACCCTCACTTGCCCCTGCTGCGGCGTCACAGCCGAAGAAACCGAATTCCACGCCGGTGGCGAGGCGCATCTCAAACGCTTCGGCCCCGGCTCCAGTGATGACGATTTCGAAAGCTACCTGTTCATGCGCGAAAACCCCAAGGGCGTGCATTTCGAACGCTGGCGGCATGTCTATGGCTGTGGCAAGTGGTTCCACGCGGCGCGCTGCACCATGACGCTCGAAATCTTTGGCACGTATCCGGCCCAGACGCTGGAGCCGCCAAAGGACCTTTGCGACACCATCACCGCCAAACGGCCCGGCTGGACGTGGAGGCAATTCGCATGATGTTTCTTCTGGCCCAAAATACCACCGCCGGAGGCTCCCACGCTCCGCAACGTGACGAGGTGCGCATATGAGCACGCGACTGGCCATAGGCGGCCGCCTGATCAACACGGACAAGCCGGTGCGCTTCACCTTCAACGGCAAGGTGATGAAAGGCTATGAGGGCGATACCCTTGCCTCGGCCCTCATGGCCAATGACCAGATGCTGGTGGGCCGGTCGTTCAAGTACCACCGCCCGCGCGGCATCGTCGCCTCCGGCGTCGAAGAACCCAACGCGCTTGTGAACCTCGGGGTGGAGGGCAAATTCGAGCCGAACCAGCGCGCCACCACGACGGAACTGTTCGACGGTCTGCTCGCCACCAGCCAGAACCACTGGCCCAGCCTCGAATTCGACGTCGGTGCGGTCAACGCCAAGCTGTCGCGCTTCATGCCGGCGGGGTTCTACTACAAGACGTTCATCCATCCACGCCCGCTGTGGAAACACCTCTATGAGCCGTTCATCCGTCAGGCCGCGGGTCTGGGTCAGGCCCCAAAGGGCCGGGACGCTGACCAGTACGAGCATTTCTATGCCTTCTGCGACGTGCTTGTGGTGGGTGCCGGGATCGCGGGCCTCATGGCGGCCAAATCGGCGGCCAAAACCGGGGCCAAGGTGCTCGTTTTAGAACAGAACGCACATGTCGGCGGGCGCGCGCCCGTCGATGGCGGTACTGTGGACGGCCTGCCTGTGGATAAGGTCGTGGACGAAACGCTCGCCGCGCTTCGGGCCATGCCCAATGTCACGGTGCGTCTGCGGACGATGGGGGCGGGGGTCTATGACCACGGCTACGTGCTGGGCTATGAACGGCTGACCGACCACGCGCCCGCGCAACCCGGCCCACGCCACCGCCTGTGGCGGATCAAGGCCGGGCAGGTGATCACCGCGACCGGCGCCATCGAACGCCCGCTCAGCTTTGCGGGCAACGACATTCCCGGTGTCATGCTCGCCTCCGCCGTGCGCGACTATATCGTCAATTTCGGGGTCAGTCCCGGCGACCGCGTGGCCGTTGTCACGAACAACGACGACGCCTACCGCACTGCAATCGCTGTGAAAAACGCGGGTCTTGACGTCCCCGTCATCCTCGATGCGCGCGTGTTGCCCGAGGACAGCCCGCTGGTGGCCGAGGCCAAGGCCGCAGGCATCCGTGTCCTGATGAGCCACGGTGTGGCCGCTGTCCAAGGTGGCAAACGCGTGACTGGCATCAAGGTCTGCGCGCAGGCAGGCGAAGGCGCCGTGCTGGAAGAGATCGCCTGCGACGTCGTTGCGATGTCTGGCGGTTGGTCACCGGTGGTGCACCTGTGGTCCCATTGCGGTGGCAAGCTGATCTGGGACAATGATTTTGCGATGTTCCGCCCCGATGTGGACAGATCACCGCAAGGCGCCGACGGCGAAGCCTTTGTGAGCGCGACCGGTTCGGCCAATGGCCATTTCGGTCTGCAAGAGGTGGTGGCCGATGCCCATGCCGCAGGGCGCAGTGCCGCCAAGGCAACGGGCCATGCGCCGGACAAGGACCCAAGCCCCGAAGGTATCAGCGTCGAAGAGGCACCGCTGGCCCATGTCTGGATCATGCCGCAGGGCGCCAGCAAGACGCTGCGTGCCAAGGCATGGCTGGATTATCAGAACGACGTTAAAGTGTCGGATGTGCAGCTTGCTGCGCAGGAGGGTTTCGAGAGCGTCGAGCATGCCAAGCGCTACACCACGCTGGGTATGGCGACCGATCAGGGAAAACTGAGCAACATCAACGGTCTCGCAATCCTTTCTGATGCGCTGGATCAACCCATCCCACAGACGGGAACCACCACGTTCCGCCCGCCGTACACGCCTATTTCCATGGGCGCGATTGCCGGTGAGGCGCGCGGCGCGGTGTTCCAGCCGATCCGCCGCACGCCGCTCCATGACTGGCACGACGCCAACGGCGCAGACTGGGAGCCGGTCGGCGCATGGCGCAGACCATACGCCTTTGTCCGGGCGGGCGAGAGCGTGCATGACGCCGTGATGCGCGAGACGAAGAACACCCGCGAAAACCTCGGGTTGCTGGATGCGTCGACGCTGGGCAAGCTGTTGGTCAAAGGCCCAGACGCGGGCCGTTTCCTCGACATGCTCTACACCAACATGATGAGCACGCTGAAGCCGGGCAAATGCCGCTACGGCCTGATGTGCAGCGAAAACGGGTTCCTGATTGATGACGGCGTTGTGGCGCGCATCGATGAGGACACGTGGCTCTGCCACACCACCACGGGCGGCGCGGACAGCATCCACCAGCATATGGAGGAATGGCTCCAGACCGAGTGGTGGGACTGGAAGGTGCATGTCGCCAACCTGACCGAGCAATACGCGCAGATCGCCGTTGTCGGCCCGAATGCGCGCAAGGCCCTTGAGGCGCTTGGCGGTATGGACGTGTCCAGGGATGCGCTTGGGTTCATGGAATGGGCCGACGGGACGCTTGGCGGGTTTGACGTGCGGGTCTATCGCATCTCCTTCTCGGGCGAACTGAGCTATGAGATTGCGGTGAAGGCCAGCCAGGGCCGCGCGTTTTGGGAGGCGTTGATGGCGGTGGGCGCCGATCTGGGGGTGATGCCCTACGGCACCGAAGCACTGCACATCCTGCGTGCCGAAAAAGGGTTCATCATGATCGGGGACGAGACCGACGGGACCGTGATCCCGCAGGATCTCGGCCTGCACTGGGCGCTGTCGAAGAAAAAGGAAGACTATCTGGGCAAGCGTGCGCATTCGCGCAGCCACATGGCGGATCCCGAACGGTGGAAGCTGGTGGGGCTTGAAACGGTCGATGGATCGACCTTGCCCGACGGGGCCTATGCGGTGGCCGATGGCACCAACGCCAATGGCCAGCGCAACGTTCAGGGGCGTGTCACCTCCAGCTACCACTCGCCGAACCTGAACAAGGGGATCGCGATGGGTCTGGTGCTGCACGGACCGGACCGGATGGGCGAGGTGATCGAGTTCCCGGGTACGGACGGCAAGACCTATGCCGCGCGGATCGTGGACCCGGTCTTCTATGACGCAGCAGGGGAGAAGCAGGATGTCTGAGCCTGTGACTGCACTGGGCGGCGCGTCCGCGAGTGGGATCGCCACGATCACCGAAGCGCCCTTGCAAGGCATGATCACCCTGCGCGGCGATCTGTCGGCGCGTGCCGTCAAGAAGGCTGCAACCGGCGTTGCGGGTGTCGACATGCCCGGACCGGGGCAGGCCAATTGCGACGGCGACCGTGGCATCTGCTGCATGTCGCCGGACGAACTGCTGGTGCTGTGTGCCTATGATGCGGTGGACCAGAGCCTAGCGCAGATGCACAAAGCGTTGGGCGACACGCATGCACTGGCCGTCGATGTGTCAGACGCCCGCGCCGCGTTCCATGTCGGCGGTGCCGCCGCACGTGAGGTGATGGCCAAGCTGGCGCCCGTCAACTTTGCCCCGGACGCGTTCGCACCGGGTATGTTCCGCCGCTCCCGCCTGGCACAGGCCCCGGCTGCGTTCTGGATGCGCGACGCAGAGACGTTCCAGATCGTCTGTTTCCGCAGCCACGCGCAATATGTGTTTGACCTGCTGAAAACGGCGGCCCAACCGGGCAGCGCGGTGGGGTTCTTCTCCGAATAGAGCCGGATGCGGTTCACCTCTGACGCGAACTGTTGCAGGTTGGCGTCAGCGGATTCGGAAAGGAAAAATTTTATGGCTTCGAAAATTTTGTGTGCTGCGGCGATCGGCCTGTTCAGCGCGGGCGTGGCGCAGGCCCAGGGCTATGTCTGCACACTCAAGACAAACGGCAGCAGTTTTGCTCCGGAAGTCCTTGCCATGGATTTTGATGCGGATGGGAAAACTGCAACGGTCTTCGGACCGGTCATCCAATGGGCCAAGGGCGGCCCGATGAAGGCAAAGGTGCGCAAGCAGAGCGATGGCCAGATCGAAGTGCGCTGGTCCATGACATTGCCGTCCAAACCCTTCCGCTCGCACGCCCGCTACCGCGTGGTGTTCAATCAGGACACCAAGCAGATGACGCTGAATGCGACCTTGCGCAATGCCGACAACGACGTGTCGGGCCGTGGCGCGTGTGTCGCCGAGGATTGGGTGTCAGGGTGATCGTCATGCGCGTTTTGCTTGGTCAACTGTTTTTTTGGCTCGAGCAATGTGTCTGTACGCCTCTTGCGGTCGTGGTCGCCGTGCTGATGCCGGTGACGGTATCGGCTCAGCAGATTGAGTGCACATTGACCAGCCGTTCGGCAAAGTTTGTGGCTGAAACAATGGTGTTTGACCTGCCGTCGCAACAAGGCGGGGCAACTGTATTCGACGCGATCATCGAAAGCACATATGGCGCTCCGGTGTCTGCACGCGTCAAGGCAAGGCAGGAAGATATCTTGCGCTATCGATGGCGCGTTGTAAATTTTCGTACGTCTCCAGGGTTGGCTACGATCAGCTATCGCGCGGATCTTGACCCCGTTGCCATGACAGTGAGCGTGTTCGGCTCCGTTGCAAACTTCAACGAAGATGTCAGAGGCAATGGAGCGTGCCGTTCGCGTTAACGGGGGTGAGCCCTGACAATTTTGTCGTTCAATTCGCTTGAACTTGCGCGTGCGCGCCCAATCTGTCAGCTACACACCTGACGATGAACAATGGGGGCCCACAATGGCTTTTGAACTTCCCGATCTTCCCTATGCCCACGACGCACTTGCGGACAAAGGCATGTCGAAAGAGACGCTGGAATACCACCACGACCTGCACCACAACGCCTATGTGGTGAACGGCAACAAGGCCATCGAAGGCACCGAATGGGCGGGCAAGTCGCTCGAAGAGATCATCGTTGGCACCTATGATGCGAACGCGGTAGCGCAGAACGGTATCTTCAACAACATCAGCCAGTTGTGGAACCACAACCAGTTCTGGGAAATGATGGGTCCGGGGGCATCGTCCATGCCGGGCGAGCTGGAAAAGGCGCTGATCGAAAGCTTTGGGTCCGTGGATGCGTTCAAGGACGCGTTTTCTGCCGCGGGCGCGGGTCAGTTCGGCTCCGGTTGGGCGTGGCTGGTCAAGGACAGCAATGGCAGCCTCAAGGTGACCAAGACCGAAAACGGCGTGAACCCGCTGTGTTTCGGCCAGACGGCGCTGCTGGGCTGTGACGTGTGGGAGCATTCCTACTATATCGACTTCCGCAACAAGCGGCCGGCATATCTGACGAACTTCCTGGACAACCTTGTGAACTGGGAAAACGTCGCCTCCCGGATGTGATTGGAAACGTTGCTCTCCCAGTCACCTACGCGCATCGGCTGCGCCGCTACGCTGGGTGAATTGGGAAAACGTCGCCTCCCGGATGTGATTGGAAACGTTGCTCTCCCAGTCACCTACGCGCATCGGCTGCGCCGCTACGCTGGGTGAATTGGGAAAACGTCGCCTCCCGGATGTGATTGGAAACGTTGCTCTCCCAGTCACCTATGCGCATCGGCTGCGCCGCTACGCTGGGTGAATTGGGAAAACGTCGCCTCCCGGATGTGATTGGAAACGTTGCTCTCCCAATCACCTACGCGCATCGGCTTTGCCTCTGCGCTGGGTGAATTGGGAGACACCGATGCCGTGCACATGGCGCCGACGGACATGAGAAAATCAAAGGCCTTGCATCCCGCGGATGCGGGGCTTTTTGCGTTTTTGGCATCAGGATCCGTTCAATAGACCTTCGAGCGCGGAAAACGCAGCGTCTGCATCCGGCACCAGCGTGACCATCTCGACGGTCGACATGTCTGCAAATCCCTGGTCGACCACGTGCCGCATGAGATCCATCAGGGGGTCCCAATACCCGCCCGTATTGATCGCAAGGATGGGTTTGTTATGCAGGCCAAGCTGCCGCCAGGTGACCGCTTCGAAAAACTCGTCCAGCGACCCGGCCCCGCCGGGCAACAGGACAACGGCGTCGGCGTTCATCAACATGACCTTCTTGCGCTCATGCATCGTTTCGGTGATCACAAAGCGGGTCAGGTCGGTCTTGCCGACCTCAAGGTCAACGAGGTGCGTGGGGATCACGCCAAACGTCTCGCCCCCCGCAGCTTGCGCGGCACGCGCAACCCGGCCCATCAGGCCCACATCGCCCGCGCCATAAACCAAACGCCAACCCCGCGCGGCCAAACCCTGGCCAAGCGCTTCGGCTGCGGCCCCGTATGCAGGGTCCTTTCCGTCGCGCGACCCGCAATACACGCAGACCGATACCTGTGACATCGCAACATCTCCTGCCCATACACACGACGCCCGGACGGACCTGTGTTTTGACCCTTCTATCCTTGCCTGTTATGCAAGCGCAACGCGCCAGACTGGGACCGGCGCCGGGGAAAGGGTGACAATGTCCAAACTGGTGGCATTGATGGGATCAAACGGCGGGCTTGTCGCCGGGGCCGCTGTGGTGGCGGTCGCGGCCGTGGGCGCGGGTGTGTACGTCAACAGTCTGAATGCGCCGGAGCCCGCGCCGGAATCGGTGCAACAGGCCGCAGTCTTGCCCGAGGCCGCTCCGGTTGATCCGGCGCCGGACGCGGTGCCGGACAGCACCGAAGCCGCCCCAGAGCCCGAACCCGCCGCACCGGAAACCGCAGAGGTCGAAGCCGCGCCCACCGCGCCCAGCATTGACGAAGTGCGTGTCGAAGCAGATGGGCTGACCGTCATCGCGGGACGTGCTGCGGCTGGCAGCACGGTCATCATCCTGCTCGACGGGGTGGAAAACACGCAGACCGTTGCGGATGCGCGCGGCGGGTTTGCGGCGGTGACGATGATCGCACCCAACCCGGAACCGCAGGTTCTGACGGTGATTGAACGGGTGGATGGCACTGATCTTGCATCGCTCGATGAGGTGATCATTGCCCCCATCGCAGTCCCCGAGGTGCAGGTGGCCGAAGCGCCCGCGTCCGAACCGGAGACTGTGGACACGCCGCAGCCTGCCGCAGAGACAGTTGACGTCGCAGAGGCATCTCCTGCACCGGAACCTGTGCAGGAGACTGCCGACACCGCAGAGGCGCCCGCCGCACCAGAGGCGCCGAACGCAGAAGCGGATGCGCCGCAAGTGGCCGAGGCAACGCCCGAGGCTGCGGACACGGATTCCCCTGTCGTCGCGGAAGCGCCCGCGGCGACGGACGAGGCGGACACGCAGGTCGTGGCGAACGCGCCCGATACGCCAGAAGAAACTGACGCCCCCGGGCAAACAGAAACGCCCGCACCTCAAGCCACGGCAGAGGTCGAAACGGAGGCACCGAAAGACGTTCAGGTTGCCGCACCCACGATCCTGAAAAACACCGAAGAAGGTGTCGAGGTTCTGTCGAGCGCGCCGCCCGAAGTGCTCGAGAATATCGAAATCGACACGATCAGTTATTCCCTGGAGGGTGAGGTGGAACTGGCCGGTCGCGCCCAAAGCGAAGCGGACGTGGTCCGGGTCTATGTCGACAATCGCCCCATCGCGGATATCGAGGTGGACGATTCGGGCCGGTGGCGCGGCGCGCTTCCGCAGATTGACACGGGCGTCTACACCTTGCGTGTGGATGAACTCAACGAGGCGGGCAATGTGACAAGTCGGGTGGAAACGCCGTTCAAGCGCGAAGACCCCGAAGCGCTGGCCGAGGTGGACAACGCCGACCAACCGGTCAAGCGGATCACGGTTCAGACCGGCAACACCCTGTGGGGCATTTCGCGCGAACGCTATGGCGACGGGCGTTTGTTCGTGCAGGTGTTCGAGGCCAACCGCAGCGCCATCCGCAACCCCGACCTGATTTTTCCGGGGCAGGTGTTTGAACTGCCTGAATAATTGGCGGGCGCGCATGCGATGCATGCGGATGCTGGTCACCCGAGCGCCTTCGCCCTATGTTCTGGTTTCCGACGAAGAGAGACCAATCCTGCATGCCCACTGACACTGCCGCGCCCCAAGGGACGGCCCGCGGCCATTCCGCCGCGCCGGACCCGGACCCCAACGAGAATATCGAAAGCGCGGAGCGTCGTTCTGGACTGCGCACCATTCGCAAGGTGGCGCCGTATCTTTGGCCTGCGGACAAACTGTGGGTGAAGCAGCGGGTGGTGCTGGCGATGCTGGCGTTGATCCTATCCAAGGTGGTGTCCGTCTATACCCCCATCCTGTACCGCGATGCGGTCGACGTGCTGGCGGGCGAGGGCGTGTCCGATCTGGCGCTTGGTGCCATTGGGTTGACCGTGGCCTATGGCGTGGCGCGCCTTATGAATGTGGGGTTTCAGCAGCTGCGCGATGCAATCTTTGCGCGTGTGGCGCAGCGGGCGCTGCGGATGCTGGCGCTGGAGACGTTCCAGCACATCCACCGCCTGTCGATGCGCTATCACATCACGCGCAAAACCGGCGGGCTGAGCCGGATCATCGAGCGGGGGGTCAAGGGGGTCGAATTCCTCCTGCGGTTCCTGCTGTTCTCCATCGGGCCACTGGTGCTGGAACTGCTGATGATCGGCGTCGTTTTGGCGATCCTGTTTGATGCGTGGTACCTTCTGGTCGTCGCAGGAACGATCGGGTTGTACGTGTGGTTCACCTTCGCGGTGACCGAATGGCGGGTCAAATTGCGCCGCGTGATGAACGATCAGGACACCGACGCCAATCAAAAGGCGATCGACAGCCTCCTGAATTATGAGACGGTCAAGTATTTCGGAGCTGAAGGGCGTGAGGCCGCACGCTATGACCGTGCCATGGCAGGGTACGAGGCCGCAGCGCTCAAGACCTCCTATTCGCTGGCCTTTCTCAACTTTGGACAGTCGGTGATCATCACCTCCGGTCTTGTGGGCGTGATGGTGATGGCCGCGGTCGGGGTGCAGAACGGCACGCTGACGGTTGGTGATTTCGTCATGGTCAACGCCTACATGATCCAGATCACCATGCCTTTGAATTTTCTTGGCACGGTCTACCGCGAGATCCGGCAGGCGCTTGTGGACATGGGCGAGATGTTTGACCTGCTGGAGCAGCCGGCGGAGGTGGTCGATGCCCCCGGTGCGTCTGCTCTGGACGTGCGGAAAGGGCGGGTTGAACTGGACAATGTGCACTTTGGATATGACCCGGCGCGTCCCATCCTCAAGGGTATCAGTGTGGTCGCCGAGCCCGGACAAACGGTGGCCATTGTCGGGTCGACCGGGTCGGGCAAATCGACCATCGGGCGGCTGCTGTTTCGGTTCTACGATGTGGGCGCGGGCGCGCTCCGCATCGACGGACAGGATGTGCGTGACGTCACGCAGGAGAGCCTGCATGCGGCCATTGGTGTGGTGCCGCAGGATACGGTGCTGTTCAACGACACGATTCGTTACAACATCGCTTATGGGCGCGATGAGGCGACGCAGGATGACATCATTGCCGCCGCAAAGGCCGCGCAAATCCACGACTTTATCGAAGGGCTGCCGGACGGGTATGACACGGCTGTGGGTGAGCGTGGGTTGAAGCTGTCTGGTGGGGAAAAACAGCGGGTGGGCATTGCGCGGACGTTGCTGAAAAACCCGCCGATCCTGTTGCTGGATGAGGCGACGAGCGCGCTGGACACGGACACGGAGCAAGAGATCAAGGATGCGCTGCGGGCCGCGGGGCAGGGGCGCACCGTTCTGACCATCGCGCACCGGCTCAGCACGATTGCGGAAGCGGACCGTATCGTGGTGCTGGAACAGGGCGAGATTGTCGAATCCGGCACCCATGAGGCACTCGTCGAACAGGAAGGGCGCTATGCCCAGCTGTGGCAGCGGCAGCTTTCGGAAGAGGTGTAGGGGACGGGGACGGACGCTGTTTGGCTGCGCCAAAGACGCCCCGCCCGCCGTCCCATTGGTGCTGCACGTCGAAGCAGGTGGTTATTTGTTTGGCTGTGCTGCGCTTTTGTGTTGGCACGCGCCGCATTTCGCGCGTTCTGGAATGCAGAAGACGGGAGCCGCGCGGGCACAAGACAATTGGTGCGGCGCGGCATTGCCTCGTGATCGGACGATTGCCGACATCTGTGGGCATTATAACCGGCGAGCCGCTTACGGTACTGGATTGGGCGGCATGGCACCTTCGTGCCATACCGTGCAAAGCGCTCTATTCTGCCGCTTTGAGAGGGGATGGATTGGCGAAAGGCAGCTCCCCCTGGTCCGAACCTTTTGCATCCATGTCGTCGAAATCCCACACCAGTTCCTGGCTCGGCATGCGTTCGGCCTGTCGCGACAAGGCCCAGTCGCGCGCCGAGGCGCTGGCACGGCCGAGCGACAGCTTGGCCAGCAGCTGGCTGAACCACAGCGCATAGGTCACGACCCACACCCGCATGGCCAACATGGACGGCGTCACCATCAGGGTCAGGACGGTTGCAATGCCCAGACCAAACACGACCGCGGTCGCCAGTTGTTTCCACCACAGCGCGGTGGGGCTGTCGACGGTATAGCCGCCGCCGCCGAAATCGAGGCTGAGGCCGAACATCATCGGTGCAAGCCCTGCCATCGTGGTGATCGTGGTCAGCAGAACGGGGCGGATACGGTCCTGTGCCGTGCGAATGATCGCCTCGATCCGGGGCATGTAGCGTTCGTATTCCTGATAGGTGTCAATGAGCACGATGTTGTTGTTCACGACGATACCTGCCAGGGCCACGATGCCCGTCCCGGTCATGATGATCGAGAACGTCTGATCCATGATCAGCATCCCCCAAAGCACGCCCGTGGTGGACAAAACCACGGCCAGCAGCACGAGGATCGCGTTGTAGAAGCTGTTGAACTGCGCCAGCAGGATGATGAACATCAAGAACAGCGCGCCCAGGAACGCCTGACCGAGGAAGGCACCGGATTCTTCCTGATCCTGCTGATCGCCGGTCCATTCGTGTTCCAGCCCGGTGCCAAACGGGTCCGTCTCCAGCCATTTGGTCAGCTCGGCCACCCGCTCGTTCGCGTTCACCGGAACCATGCGCAGATCACCTGCGGCCAGTTCCGCCGCCAGATCGCGGCCCGCGCCCGTGTCATTCACGGCCATGACGGCAAAGGTGGCGCCGTCATCACCGGTGATCGTGCCCGATGCCGACGGGCGCAAGGTTGCAACCGTCTGCTGCACCTCTGTGCCGTCCACATCCGTCGTCTCAACCAGCTTTTGCAGACCATCCAGCACGTCCGCCTTCACGTCGAAATAGCGTTTTTGGTTCACGCGGTTGATCTGGGCCAGTTCGGCCACGGGGGTGCGGGAGATGAAGTTGGCCAACGGCACCAGCCCGTCTGCGGTACGCACCTTCAGCGTATCAAGCGTGGACAGGACACGGTCCTGTTCCGGCAGGCGCACGCGGATCTCGATTTCCTCGTCCGAGCTGTCGACCCGCATCGTGTCCAGCAGCAGGCCGCGGGTCACCAACTGGACCATCGCGCCCACGGTGGCCACGTCCGCGCCGTAGCGCCCGGCCTTTTGCACATCCACGTCGATCTGCCAGTCGATGCCGGGCAGGGGGCGGGTGTCCTCGATCCGGGTCAGACCCGGCGTCGCCTCGAACTGTGCGCGTGCGGCACCGGCGGCGGTCAGCAGCTCTTGCCAGTCGTCGCCCTTGATCCGCAGGTGCACCGGCTTGGCCGAGGCGGGCCCTTGGGCCAGCGGCAGGACTTCGGTGCGAATGCCGGGGATCTGGTTCAGTTCCGCAGTCAACTCCTCAAGCACATAGTCGCCGTCGAAATCAGGCGCTTTGACCTCGCGCATCACGACGTAATCGGTGAAGGGCACGGTAAACCACGGCTCTGTCGCGTCGGGGCGTTCGTCCCACGGGATCGCCTCCAGCTGGATCTGACCGATGGTGTCGCGCGGGTTCTGTGCACCGCCCGTGTTGGCGTTCAGACCGCCCGCACCGGCAAAGGAAAACGCACTGCGGATGCCGGGATGGCGCACAACCACGTCTTCCACCTGGCGCAGCAGGACGTCTTTTTCCTCAAGGCTGAGGTTGCCGCGGGCCAGAACGTACACGATGGCCTGCTCGGTTTCGGTCTCGACAAAGAATTCCACGCCCTTGTTGTTGTTGATGAAGTAGATGAGCGTTGTGCCGACAAACACAAAGACCACGCCCACCATCACAAGCGGCATGACCGCGTTGCCGACGATCCCCTGGATCACATAGCCAAAGCCCGAGCGGCGATAGCCCGACCGCACCTTGCGCTTGCGCTCACCAAAGATCGCGCGGGCGATCCACAATGCCGCGCCGCCAACTCTTATGAACACCGCCCCAAGGCAGAGCATTGCGGTCAGGACGCCGACAAGGATCAAGCCCACGATGGCAACCAGCGTAACGCCAATCAGGAACACGTCAAAGAAGGTTGGCAGCACGGAGCCCCAGATATTCTGGCCGTCCATTGCGGCAAAGGCCACACCGACCTGCGCGTAAAGCGGGCCGATTGCCAGTACGCCACCCATCATGACAAGGGCAACGACCGCAACGCCGATATGTGCGAGGATCGGCAAGGCGGCGATGCGGTGCATCTGCATGCCGCACCATGCTATCAGGCGGCCCAGCACGCCGCCCATGACAGGCAGGTAAATCAGCGCGACGATCAGCGATGCCGACAGGACAAAGATCAGGGTAACCGGCAACATACCCATGAATTCGCCAGGTACACCGGGCCAGAACAGCATCGGCAAGAAGGCACAGAGCGTCGTGGCCGTGGACGACACCACGGGCCAGAACATGCGCTGCGCGGCCTCGACATAGGATCGCATGGGCCCGACACCGGCCTGTTGCCGCTTGTCCGCGTATTCGACCACCACGATGGCACCGTCGACGAGCATCCCCACCGATAGGATCAGGCCGAACATCACGATGTTCGACACCGAAATGCCCATGATCGCCAGCAGCACAAAGCACAGCAGGAACGAGGTTGGAATTGCAAAGCCCACAAGGATCGACGCACGCGGCCCGAGGAACGCAAGCGACACGATCATCACCAGCGCAATCGCTGTGAGGACGGAGCCTTCAAGCTGGCCCACCATCGACGCAACCTCGCGGCTGGTGTCATTGGACGTGCCCACTTCGACGGCGGCTTGCAGACCCTCGGGCCATTCGCCCGATTTCTCGGCCACGACCTCCTTGACCAGTGTTGCGGTGTCGATCAGGTTGAAGCCCTTGCGCTTGACCACCTGCAAGGCCACCGTGTCCTCACCGTTAAAGCGGGCCGTGGATGTGCGGTCCTCGAATGTCAGGTTGATGCGCGCCAGATCGCCCAAGGTGACCACGCGGTCGCCATTGGTTTTCACCGGCAGGTCATAGACATCGCGCACATTGTCGAAAGACGACGGGATCTTGACCGCGAAGGAACCCTGTTCCGTCTCGACCTCGCCCGCGGCAATGAGCTGGTTGTTGTTCTGCACCACGGTGATCAGCTCTCCGGCGGTGACATTGTAGGCCTCGAGCCGCAGGGGATCGATCACGACCTCGACCATCTCGTCCCGGCTGCCCACCAGACTTGCCTCGAGCACGGCATCCAGCCCTTCGAGATCGTCCTGCAGGTCCTTTGCCACCCGCGCAATGGTGCGTTCCGGCACGGGGCCGGTCAGGTTCACGATGATGATCGGGAATTCGGAAAAGTTGAATTCGTCCAGCGTGTACTGCTCAAACCCGCTCGGAAACTCGGCCTCCGCAGTGTTCATGGCGTCGCGCACGTCGGCCATGACTTGGGTCTTGTTCCAGCCGAATTCGAATTCCAGCACCACGTTGGCATAGCCTTCGGCGGCGGTGGACGTCATCTTGTCCAGCCCGTCGAGGTCGGACAATTCCGTCTCCATCGGCTGGATCAACAGGTCTTCGGCGTCGGCGGCGGAAATGCCGGGGAAGGGGACCGAGATCACGAGGGTCGGGATTTCGATATCCGGCTCACCCTCCTTGGGCAGGCTGATATAGGCAACGGCCCCTACGACGATAGACAGGATGATAAAGGCGATCACCATTCGCGCGCGTGACGCGGCCCAGTCGACAACACCGGTCATTGGGTCTGCTCCTGATATGTGGGCGCGACGGTCACGCCTGCGGTCACGAATTCCTGTCCGACGACAATGACGTTCAGCGTCTCGGGCAGACCGGTCAGCCACACGCCCTGCGCCGTGTCACGCAGCACGGTCACGGGCTGAAACGCGACAAGGCCTGCGTCATCCACCGTGCGTAGGCCGATATCCCCTTCGGTGTTCAGCGTCAGGGCAGAGGGCGGCAACAGATGCGCCTTGGCCCCGGCCGCAGAAATGGCGATGTCGGCGGTCTGTCCGTCGCGGATTTCAAGGTCAGGGTTCGGAACTTCGATTTCTACGCGGAAGGTGCGGGTTGTCTCGTCCGCGGCGCGGCTGAGGAACGTCACGGTGCCAATGACCTCCTGGCTGCCCGCGGCCAGCCGTGCGCCGGCACTGGCGCCAACCTTGACCCGGTTCACCTCGGTTTCCGGCACAAAACCCACCAGCTTGATCGGGTCCAGCTGGATCACCGTCGCGCAGAGCGCACCGGGTTGCAGCAATGTGCCCAGCTCTGCCGTGTCACTTTCGAGCAGTCCGGCAAAAGGCGCATGGATATCCAGCCGCGCCATTTCTTTTTCCGCCGATGCCACGGCGGCCAGCGCGCTTTCGATGGTTGCGTCTGCTGATTCCAGTCCCGCACGCGCGGCCGTCACGCCAGCGCGCGCCGCTTCCAGCGCTGCCTCGGCCGCGGCCACACCGGCATCCGCATTCTTGACCCGCGTTTCAGCGGCAAACCCGCCCTCGCTCAGGCGTTGGGCCGCGTTCTGATTGACCAGCGCTTCGTCCAGGCGCGCCTGTGCTTCGATCACGCGCGATTCTGCTTCGGGAACGCGCGCCTCGGCCTCGGACTTGCGCGATGTGGCCTCGGACACGCGGGCGCGGGTTTCGGCCAGCGCAGAGGCGCGGGTGCCCGGATCGAGACGGCACAACAACGCCCCTTCGTCGATGAACGCCCCCTTGCGCAGGGGCGGGGAAATCACCGTAGAGGTGGTTTCGGCCCGCACCTCGACCTCGCGCGCGGCCTCCGTCTGGCCGCGCAGGATCACGGCACTGTCGATTTCGCGCGCCACGGACCGGCGGGCCACAACCTTTATCAGATTTTCAGCTGGCGCGGTTTCACTGTCTTGCACAGCGCTCTGTTCCGCGGTGTCTTCTGCCACTGCGACCGCGTCATCCTGCGCGCCGCCGGTCTGTTCCGCGATAAAGGCCAACGTGGCGTCGCGCTCAATCACCCACAAATACAGGACCACGGCCACCACAACCGCCAGGATCAATGACACAAACCGCATTTTCGTTTTCCCTGTTCGTTCCGCATCACGTGCGGCACCTAGTGCCTGCTATATAGTGAGGCTTACGACTAAACTAACCAGTTCAGATTACTTTTTTTGCTGCGGATGCGCAATGTGTGCGGATTGCCGCAGGCGCGCGGGTGCGCGCGCGCTCTTGGCTTGGGGGGCGGGGCGCGATAAGAGGGGCGCGAAAACAGGCCCGCACGGGCCGTGGCGGGGCGAGGATCAAGGCGTGAGCAACACCGACAGTTTCATCGACGAGGTCAACGAAGAGGTCCGCCGCGACCGGCTTTATGGTCTGCTGCGTCGGTACGGCTGGATCGCGGTGCTGGCCATCCTCGTGATCGTCGGGGGTGCGGCGTTCAATGAATACCGCAAGGCGCAGGAAGAGGCGCGGGCGCAGGCGCTTGGTGATGCGATGCTGGCCGCGCTGTCAGAGGATAACGCAACCAGCAGGGCCGGCGCCCTGGCCGGGATCGATGCCGAAACACCCGAAGGCACCGCCGTTCTGTCGCTGTTGCAGGCGGGTGCCTTTGCCGATGCCGGGGATACGGACGGCGCCATCGCCGCTCTGACAGCGGTGCAGAACGCGGCGGATGCGCCGTTGATCTACCGGCAGATCGCGACCTTCCGCGCGCTGTTGCTGCAATCGGACACGCTTGACGTCGAGGCGCGGCGCGCAGGCTTCCAAAGCCTTGCCGTTCCGGGGGTGCCGTTCCGCCTGCTGGCCGAAGAGCAATTGGCGCTGATCGAGATTGAAACGGGCAATACTGATGCGGCCATCGACATGCTGCGCCCCATGCTGGATGACGCCGAGGCCAGCGCGGGCTTGCAACGGCGCGCCCTACAGGCGATTGTGGCCCTAGGTGGAACGCTCGCCGACGAAGATACGGACGCAGCGACAGATAATTGAGGGGCGGGACATGAGCATCACCCGTGAAGCACACGCCGGTTCGATCCGCAAAGCGGGTCTGGCACCGCTGGCCATGGGCGTCGCGGCGCTGTTGTTGAGCGCCTGCGGCGAGCGCGAGGTGATCCTGCCCGGAGAACGCGAACCGATTGACGCGGTTTTGACCGGTGCCGTGACCGCAGAGACAGAAGCCGCCGCCGTCACGGCAGCGGCCCGCGGCATCACGCTGCCCGCACCCGTGGTCAACGCGGACGCGCCGCAAGGCCTTGGCACGCAATCCTTCCGAACAGATCACCCACAGCTGGGCAGCACGCTGACCCCTGTGTGGAGCGTCGGGATCGGCGCAGGCGACAGCCGCAAGTACCGCATCGTGGCCGATCCGGTTGTGGCCGGTGGCCGCGTCTTTACGCTCGACAGTCTCAGCACGGTGTCCGCCGTGTCGACCAGCGGCCAGTTGCTTTGGCAACGCGATGTGCTGCCGGCAGGGGCCAATGACGGCGACGGCACCGGTGGCGGTCTCGCGGTGGACGGCAACCGGCTTTACGTTTCGTCGGGGTTCGGCGCGCTCACTGCGCTGGATGTGGAAACCGGCGCGGTCGTTTGGACGCAGGACCTGGATGCGCCCGCAACCGGGCGCCCGACCGTGTTCGGCGACCTCGTCTATGTGGTGGCCGGGGATGACACCGGCTGGGCCCTGAACAAGGACACGGGCCGCATCGCATGGCAGATCGGCTCGTCCGAAAGCCGCACGAACATCCTGGGCGCGCCTGCGCCCGTGATTGCCGACGGGCTGACGGTTTTCGCCTTTGGCTCGGGCGAGATGCAGGCCGTGTTCAGCCAGGGCGGCTTGCGTCGCTGGGATGCGTCGGTGCTTGGCGGGCGCACGGGCCGTGCGCTGGCCCGGATCGACGATGTGACCGGGCGTCCGATTGTGGCCGATGGCGTGATCTATGCCGCGAACCAGGCCGGGCGGACGGTCGCGATCAATGCAGGCAGCGGTGCGCGGCTCTGGACCGCGCCGGAGGGGGCCTTTGGTACCGTGCTTCCCGTGGCGGACAGCGTGTTCCTCGTGAGTGACCGCAATGAACTTCTGCGCCTGAGTGCCGCTGACGGCACTCGTATCTGGAGCGCTGAGCTGCCCAATTTCGTCAACGACCGCCCTCTGCGCCGGTCCGAAGTGTTCACGCATCACGGCCCGGTTCTGGCCGGTGGTCGGCTGCTGGTGGCCTCCTCGGACGGCAGCTTGCGCAGCTATGATCCGGCGACCGGTGGGCTGACCGGCGTTACCGACATCCCGTCCGGGGCCACGACGGCACCTGTGGTCGCAGGCCAGACGCTGTATGTCGTGAACCGCAAGGGCACGTTGATCGCCTACCGCTGAGCCCCCTTTCGCGCGGGCACGGAATGGTCTAAGGGCTGCGTCTGTTTTTCTCGCGTTGGGGATCACCCATGAGCTTTACTCTCGCCATTGTCGGTCGGCCCAATGTGGGCAAGTCGACCCTGTTCAACCGTCTGGTGGGCAAGCGCCTTGCGCTGGTCGATGACCAGCCGGGTGTGACGCGCGACCTGCGCGAAGGCGAGGGGCGGTTGGCGGACCTGCGGTTCACGGTCATCGACACCGCGGGCCTCGAAGAGGCCGAGGATGACAGCTTGCAAGGCCGTATGCGCCGGTTGACGGAACGGGCCGTGGACATGGCTGATGTGTGCCTGTTCATGGTGGATGCACGCACCGGCGTCACCCCCACGGACGAGGTTTTTGCCGACATTCTGCGCAAGCGGGCGGACCATGTGCTGCTCGCGGCGAACAAGGCCGAAGGCACGGCGACGGATGGCGGCGTGCTCGAGGCCTATGCGCTCGGGTTGGGGGAGCCGATCCGGCTGTCGGCGGAACATGGCGAGGGGCTGACCGACCTTTACGCACAGCTGCAACCCCTGGCCGATGGCTTTGCCGAACGGGCGGCGGATGATGCGCCCGAGGTGGATGTTGATGTGGATGAGGACGACGAGGACGGCCCGCGCACGCCCACGCAATCCCGCCCCCTGCAAGTCGCGGTTGTCGGGCGGCCCAATGCGGGTAAATCCACCCTGATCAACCGCATCGTGGGTGAGGACCGGTTGCTGACCGGACCAGAGGCGGGGATCACCCGTGACGCCATTTCGCTGCGCACCACATGGGACGGCACGCCCATGCGCATCTTTGACACCGCAGGCATGCGCAAACGCGCCAAGGTGCAGGAAAAGCTGGAAAAACTGAGCGTCAGCGATGGCCTGCGCGCGGTGAAATTTGCCGAAGTTGTGGTGGTCCTGCTCGACGCGGCGATCCCGTTTGAACAACAGGACCTGCGTATCGCAGACCTTGCCGAGCGCGAGGGGCGCGCGGTTGTGGTGGCCGTGAATAAGTGGGACGTCGAGGACGACAAGCAGGGCAAGCTGCGCGACCTCAAGGAGAGCTTTGAGCGGCTGCTGCCGCAGCTCAAGGGCGCGCCGCTCATCACGGTGTCAGCCAAGACGGGGCGCGGTCTTGACCGGCTGAACGGGGCCATTCTGCGCGCGCACGAAGTGTGGAACCGCCGCGTGCCCACGGCGGCGCTGAACCGTTGGCTGGCAGGCATGATCGAGGCGCATCCGCCCCCCGCGCCGCAGGGCAAGCGGATCAAGCTGCGCTACATGACCCAGGCCAAGACGCGCCCACCCGCCTTTGTGGTGATGTGCAGTCACCCCGACAAAGTGCCCGAAAGCTACAACCGCTATCTGGTCAACGCGCTGCGTGTGGATTTCGACATGCCGGGCACGCCGATCCGCGTGTTCATGCGCGGGCAGGGGGCGGCGAACCCCTACAAGGGGCGCAAGAAGGCCGGGCCGTCAAAGCTGCGCAAGCACACCGAAGGGCGGCGCAGCTAGGCCCCGCGCAGGGCCGCCCGCACCGTCGGTGTAACCAGGAAGGCCGCACCGGCCAGTGCCAGCGCGCCCACGGCTGTCGTTGTCCCGTTCTGCACCACGATCGCGAGCAGGGCCCAGATGGCGGCGACCCCATATGTCGGCGCGCGGCCCAGCGTCCATTGCACGGCAAAGGCCAGCACCGCGGCGACCGGGATCATGACCAGCGCTGCCGCCGTATTGGACATCACGCCATACCCGCCAAGCAGCAGGCCAATCGACACGCAGGACGCCCCGCTCAGCCACCCGGCATAGAGACCCACGGGCCATGCCGCCGCCCAGCTGTCATCCTGCGGTGCCCGGTAAAGTGCGGCCAGCGCCGGGATCAGCATCGCCCAGATCAGGATGGTCGCCCAGATCGGGCTGAGCACCGCAACAGGCAGCCATACGGCACCGACCGCCAGTGAGATCGCAAGCGGAACCCGCATGGCATCCCACGCCGTATCTCGTGCGCGCCGCCACAGGCCAAAGCCCGCCCCCACGATCAACCACAGGTAAATCACCCCCCAAATGGCAAACGCATAGCCCGCAGGCTGCGCCGGCGGATCCTCTTGCCGCACCGGGAACGCATCCGGATCGAACCCGCCAAAATCCGGGACCCAGATTGGTGAGATCGCAAACGCAATGGTCAGAACCAGAACCACACCCGCCCATATTCCGCGCATCCTGCCGCTCCCTTTACCGCGATATGCCACATGCTTAGACTGGCAACGACGTAGCGGCGCAACCCGTTCTTGCAAAAGGTTTTTCGGATGAAACGCATTGTGGTGCTGTGTGACGGAACCTGGAATTCGCCGGATATCGCGGACACAACGCACCTGCCGGAGATGGCCATTTCGCTGGATATTTCCGACCAACAGGTGGTCAAGTATTTCTCCGGCGTTGGTGTGAATGATGACCCGCGGTTCGAGACATTGCTGGGCCGTGGCGTGAACCGGATCCTGGGCGGTGCGACCGGGCTTGGCCTCGGGGCCAAGGTCAAGGCCGCCTACACCGCGATTGCCCAAACCTATGAGGATGGCGACGAAATTTACCTCTTCGGGTTTTCGCGGGGGGCATTTACGGCGCGGTCGGTGGCGGGGATGATCCGCAAATGCGGGATCATTGACGACCTGTCACCGCGCGGTATCCGCCGGGCGTTTCGGCTCTACCGGCGGGCGGGGGCGGGCAATGCGCCTGATGCGCCGGGCATACAGGCCATGCGCGCGGCGATGTCGCCCCGGTTTGCAACATCCGAACGGGACCGCGCCGCGCGTCCCGACCCCGTGCCCATTGTGCGCATCGCTTATCTCGGTGTGTGGGACACTGTGGGCGCACGCGGGATACCAACCGCGATCTTCGGCGCGGTCGCGCGGCTGTGGAACCGGCAGTACCGGTTTCACGACATGATGCTGTCCCGTTCGGTTGTGTCCGCACGCCACGCGGTGGCCGCGGATGAACGGCGCCGGTTTTACGAACCGGCCCTATGGGAGAATATCGCAGCAATCAACGGTGGCGACACATCACCATCGGCGCCCTATCAGCAACAGTGGTTTGTGGGCGATCACGCGATCCTTGGGGGCAGTGCCATGACCGACGCGCTGTCGGTCTTTCCCAAGCTGTGGGTGCTGGAGGGCGCGCCGAACCTCACGTGGCGTGCGCGGATGAAGCCATCGCGCGACGGGGCCAATCATCTGTTGGAAACCAACAGGTTAAGTGATCCCGGCGGTGTCTACAGGCTCGCGCGCAACCTGCTGGATTGGCGCAAGGACCCGCGCAAGATGACCAGCCTCAACGACAGCACGGCCGCGCGTTTGCGCGACCTTGCCGCCTACCGGCCAGAAAGCCTGCGCCGGTTTTTTTAGGCCAGCGTGCCGTCCGTCGTGAGGGTGGTTTTGCCGCCGAGATAAGGGGCAAGCGCTGCTGGCAGTTTGACCGAACCATCCGCCTGCTGGCCATTTTCCAGCACCGCGATCAGGCAACGCCCCACCGCAAGGCCCGAGCCGTTCAGCGTATGGACAAATTCCGGCTTGCCGCCGCCCGCCGGTTTGAACCGCGCATTCATGCGCCGCGCCTGAAAGTCGCCGGTGGTGGAGACCGAGCTGATCTCGCGGTAGGCGTCCTGCCCGGGCAACCACGCCTCGATGTCAAAGGTGCGGCGCGCGCCGAACCCCATGTCGCCGGTGCAGA
Organism: Tateyamaria rhodophyticola; assembly: GCF_047777875.1. Taxonomy (GTDB): domain Bacteria; phylum Pseudomonadota; class Alphaproteobacteria; order Rhodobacterales; family Rhodobacteraceae; genus Tateyamaria. Next base: position 3,137,676 of record NZ_CP180519.1, read on the forward strand.
GCACGACGGTTCTGTAAGGGATTTCAAGCGCTTCGAGGATGCCTTCGGCGCATTTCAGCATGCGTTTCTGTTCGTCCTCGGACGCGTCGGGATGGGTGATGGACACCATCTCGACCTTCTCGAACTGGTGCTGGCGCAGCATGCCGGACGTGTCGCGCCCCGCGCTGCCGGCCTCGGAGCGGAAGCACAGCGTGTGCGCGGTATAGCGGATGGGCAGCGCCGCCTCGTCCAGCACATCGCCCGCCACGGTGTAGGTCAGCGGCACTTCGGACGTCGGGACAAGCCACATGCCCTCTTCAGTGCGATAGCTGTCTTCGCCGAATTTCGGAAGTTTATCAGTGCCATACATGGCGTCGTCACGCACGAGGACGGGCGCGTTGACCTCTTGCAGACCGTTCTGGTCCACATGTGTGTCGATCATGAATTGCGCCAGTGCTCGGTGGATGCGGGCCACGGCACCGGTGAGCATGACAAAGCGGCTGCCGGATGTCTTGGCCGCCGTCTCAAAGTCCATGGAGGCGGCGACGCTCGGGATCTCAAAATGTTCTTTAGGCGTGAAATCAAAGGGTTGCGGCGTGCCCCAGCGGTTCACCTCGACATTGTCCGCCTCATCCGCGCCGTCGGGCACGTCCTCGGCGGGCAGGTTCGGGATACGGGCCAGCGCATCGGTCAGCTCTGCATCCAGAGCCTTCGCTTCGTCCTGCATCCTGCTGATTTCGTTTTTCTTTTCGGCGACGAGGGCGCGCAGGCGCTGAAATTCATCCTCGTCCCCACGGCCCTTGGCGGCACCGACCTCCTTGGAGGCCTTGTTCTGTTCTGCCTGCGCCGTTTCCGCCGCCAGAATGCAGGCGCGGCGCTTTTCATCAAGCTCCAGAAGCGCAGACGACATCCCCGCGTCCCCACGGCGCGCAAGGGCGGCATCGAAGGCGGCGGGATTGGCGCGAATGGCGCGAATGTCGTGCATGGGTCTGGTCCTTTGGACGGGTTGCGGTGGGGGTCATATGCCCGATTGGCGGGCCGGGGAAAAGGGGGGAGCAGGGGGTGCGCAATGTGTGCACCGTTGTGGTTTAGTGACGTTTGCTGACACGGATCACTGTTTAGAGCTCTATTCTGTCCAGTAAGGCCAATTTAACATATCCAATGACTTTAGTAGGTCCTTGTAAAACTGACCTGTCGTCCCGTCGTTGCTTGCGTAGGGCGACCAATTTTGAAATCCGCTGTTCCGTACAGCTTCCTCGAGATCAGAGTACTCAAAGTCGTCCTGATCTACGTCCTCAGTATCGCGATAAAGGTGATAATCGTACAAGTTAACCTTCTCACGATTAAACTGCAGACCTTGCGGAAGCACAGTATCCTGAGTTCCGAAGGTCTCTGCCAAAACGACTTTGCTCAAATGGCGGATGCCACTCAAATCAGACGCTGTGAAATTTGCTCCACGCAAAGAAGCAGCCATTTCAAATCCCGCGAACCAACCGCCCGGTTGTGCCGGAATTTTGGCGTGATTAAACTGCGCGCCTGTAAAGTCTGTTCCATAGCACTCAACGCAATTGAGTAGGCTGTAGTTGAACAAAGCGCCATCAAAATTAGCTTGCCCTAGGCGTGCCCCTTCGAACCGGGAGTTGCTAAAGTTGGACCAAGCGAAATCTAAACTCGTGAAATCAACTCCGTCCAGATCGGTAAACTTCAGATTTAGGCGCCAGTTACTTGGTGCCGTAGGTCTAGCGAGTGAATTCAGTTGACCAATTGCCGTTATCGCTACCTGTAAATCTGCCCGTGGCTGTCGACGTTCGAACGGTAAATCAGTGGCGGTCTCGCTTAGAATAGGAAAGTTGACGCGAACATAGTTGGCTAGCAATTCACAAACCGATAGGGCTTCTTGAGGACGTTCAGTTGATGCTAAGCGATACAGTCTGTCAATTGACGCACAGCGGTGCACTATGTCGTCTTGCCACAAAGAAGTCGGTGCTTCATCACTGCGGGCCTCAGTAACCTGTCGGCGAGCGTACAGCCCTTTGGTCGCTTCGTTGATCTTGTCGTTGAATAGACTTTCCTGAGCCGTTTTAGTCTGCGCTTCGGTTAACCTTAGCCGGATCAGCGTAAACGGAAAGGCGACCACCGCACCCAAAACCGCTGTCAGACCGCCGATGCGCAGGACGTAGAAGAGGTAGTCGTTCGTGCGACCCGACGCCATCAGCGTGTCGATGATCAAGCCGAAGAGCCCGAGGATCAGGATGCCGACAAGGGCAGCGTAAAGCACCAAACCCACCAGCATCACCAACGGGTGCAGGCGGCTGAGGCCCATGGCGGCGCGCAGACGATGGAGCGTGCCCTTTTCCCCTTTCGCCTCGGGCAGGGTCAGGTAGACGAGGCCGGAGGCCAGCGTCACCCCCACCAGCGTGATCAGACCCATGGCCAGCGGGCGGGGCAGGGTGAGGGTGTAGGTGAAGGTTTCGTCCATACCCACCACTTTGACGCGAAGGGGCGTCATTGGGAAGGGATGCGCCTTGCGAAAACCGCCTTTTGCGCCTTGCGCCGCTGGCCCCCCGCCCATAGGTTCTGCGAAATTCTGTTGCGGGCCAGAATCCGGCGCGCATATCCGCCTCAAATACAGGACATCTCCATGGAAGCCTTTGGCCAGTTTATCCCCCTGATCCTGATCTTTGCGATCATGTATTTCCTGCTGATCCGGCCCCAGCAAAAGAAGGTCAAGGAGCACGCCGCCATGGTCGAAGCGCTGCGGCGCGGCGATCAGGTGGTCACGCAAGGTGGCCTGATCGGCAAGGTGTCCAAGGTCAAGGAAGACAACGAGGTTGAGGTTGAGCTGGCCGAAGGCGTGAAGGTGCGCGTGGTCAAGTCGACCATCGCCCAGGTGCTGACCAAGACCGAGCCTGCGAAATAATGCTCCAGATTGAAGGCTGGAAACGGGTACTGATCTGGGCGCTGGTGGCGTTTGGGCTGGTGCTGGCGCTGCCCAACGGGTTCTACACCCGCGTGGAACAGCACAATGACGCGGTGCAGGCGATTGAGCTGGGCGCGGATACGGCCGAAAATCAAGCGGCGCGGGCGCAGTGGCCCGATTGGATGCCGTCGAGCCTTGTGAACCTCGGGCTGGATCTGCGCGGTGGTGCGCATCTGCTGGCCGAGGTGCAGGTGGAGGATGTGTATGCGTCCCGGATGGAGGCCAGCTGGCCCGAGATCCGGGATCTGCTGCGCCAGGAGCGGGCGACGATCGGCACGATCCGGTTGCAGCAATCGCCCCCCGATGAGCTGCGCATCCGCATTGGTGAGCCTGCGGGCCTGCAGCGCGCGTTGACGCAGGTGCGGTCGCTCGCGCGGCCCGTGCAGACGCTGACCGGTGTGGGCGCGAATGACATCGTTGTCAGCTCCACCGGCGGCGATACGATCATCGTGCAGCTAAGCGACGAGGAAAAGCTGGCCAGTGACGAGCGCACGGTGCAGCAATCGCTGGAAATCGTGCGGCGCCGGATTGACGAGGTGGGCACGCGAGAGCCGACGATCCAGCGGCAGGGCACGCAGCGGATCCTGATCCAGGTGCCGGGCATCGGATCGGCGGCGGAGCTGAAAGAGATTATCGGCACCACGGCGCAGCTGACGTTCAACCCGGTGGTGAACCGCACGACGGACGCGAATGCGAGTGCCGGGATCGGCAACAAGCTGGTGCCGTCGATTGACGAGCCGGGCACGTTTTACGTGATCGAGAGCGCGCCCGTGGTGACGGGCGAGGACCTTGTGGATGCGCAGCCCGCCTTTGACCAGAACGGCAGCCCGGCGGTGAACTTCCGGTTCAATACGTCCGGGGCGCGCCGGTTTGGCGATTATACGGCGGACAATATCGGGTCGCCTTTTGCCATCGTGCTGGATGACGAGGTCGTGAGCGCGCCCGTGATCCAGAGCCATATTCCGGGCGGGTCAGGGATCATCACCGGCAACTTCAATGTCGAGGAATCGACCAATCTGGCGGTGCTGTTGCGCGCTGGCGCGTTGCCGGCGGAGCTGACATTCCTTGAGGAGCGGACCATTGGGCCGGAACTGGGACAAGACAGCATTGACGCGGGCAAGGTCGCGACCATCGTCGCCTTTGTCGCGGTGCTGGTGTTCATGGCGCTGAGCTATGGTCTGTTTGGCCTCTTTGCGAATATCGCGCTGATCGTGAATGTGGGGCTGATCTTCGGTCTGCTGAGCATGATCGGCGCCACGCTGACCCTGCCGGGAATTGCGGGCATCGTTCTGACCGTGGGGATGGCGGTGGACGCCAACGTGCTGATCTTTGAACGGATCCGCGAAGAGCTGAAGTCGGCGCGCGGTCCTGCGCGGGCGATCGAGCTTGGCTATGAAAAGGCGTTGTCGGCCATTCTGGACGCCAACATCACGACGTTCATTACGGCTGTCATCCTGTTTGCCATGGGCTCGGGACCTGTGCGCGGCTTTGCGATCACGCTGGGCCTTGGCATCCTGACATCTGTGTTCACGGCGATCTTTGTCACGCGCCTGTTGGTGGTGATGTGGTTCGAGCGCAAACGCCCGAAAACGATTGAGGTCTGATGATGCGACTGAAGCTGGTCAAGCAAGGCACGACATTCGACTTCTTCAGCCGCTGGAAGCTGTGGTTGGGCATTTCGGCGCTGATGATGGTGATTGGCTTTGCCAGTTTTGCGCTGCAGGGGCTGAACTTTGGCATCGACTTTCGGGGCGGCACCACGGTGCGAACCGAAAGCACGCAGCCGGTGGACATCGCGCTTTATCGCGATGCGCTGACGCCGCTGAGCCTTGGCGATATCTCGATCACGGAGGTGTTCGACCCGACCTTTGCCGCCGATCAGAACGTGGCGATGATCCGCATTCAGGCGCAGGAAGGGCAGGAGGCGGTGACGCCAGAGACCATCCGCGAGGTGCAGGGCGCTCTGAGTGCGGCGGTGCCGGACATGAAATTCCTGTCGGTGGAATCCGTTGGTCCGAAAGTGTCGGGCGAGCTGATCACCACCGCCGCCATTGCGGTGGTTTTGGCCATCGGCGCGGTGCTGATCTATATCTGGCTGCGGTTCGAATGGCAGTTTGCGCTCGGCGCTGTGGCGGCGCTGGTCCATGACGTGATCCTGACCATCGGCATATTTTCGGAACTGCAGATCAAGTTCGACCTTGCCATTATTGCGGCTCTTCTGACCATCGTCGGGTACAGTTTGAACGACACGGTGGTGGTGTTTGACCGGGTGCGTGAGAACCTTCGGAAGTACAAGAAAAAGCCGCTGGCCGAGGTGCTGAACATCTCGATCAACGAGACGCTGAGCCGGACGGTCATGACCTCGGTCACGACGTTGCTGGCGCTGATCTCGCTTTATGTGCTGGGCGGAGATGTGATCCGCGGGTTCGTGTTTGCGATGATCTGGGGCGTGATCGTGGGGACGTATTCGTCGGTCTTTGTGGCGTCGACGATCTTGCTGTGGCTGGGGGTCAAGCGGAACTGGGACAAGTCCGACCCCAACACCACCGGCAATCAATTCGCGAACGTGGATGCTTGATGCCTATGCCACGGCCCTGGCGCTGCCGGGGCTGTGGTGGTTGGTTGGTGCCATTGTCGCAGCAGGTCTGGTGCGCGGGTTTACCGGGTTCGGGTCTGCGATGATCATCATGCCTGCGGCGGCGTCCGTTCTGGACCCGTTTGCAGCGCTTGTGTTTCTGACCGTTGTGGAATTCTGGGGCCCGCTGCCGAACCTGCCGGCGGCGCTGCGCACCGGGCAGAAGGCTGAGACGCTGCGCCTGTTGCTGGGGGCGGTTGTGGGCCTGCCGATGGGGCTGTGGGCGCTGTCCTACCTCCGTGGAGACGTGTTCGGGTGTCTGGTGTCTGGCGTGGTGCTGGTGTTGCTGGTGCTGGTCATGAGCGGCTGGCGCTACCGCGGTGCGCTGCCGCCCCGTGCGGTTGTGGCGGTGGGCAGTGTGGGCGGGTTTCTGGGCGGTGTGGCGGGGGTGCCAGGGCCGCCTGTGATCATGCTCTACATGGCGAGTGCGCTGCCCATTGCGACGATCCGGGCGAATTTCCTGCTGTACCTGCTGGGCATTGACCTGTTGATGATAACGGTCCTTCTGGGCGCGGGGTTGGTAGATTTGGTGGCGGTGATGGTTGGCGTGCTTCTGGTGCCGCTGTACATGTTGTCCAATGTGGTGGGGGCGTGGGTTTTTGATCCGGGCGCCGAGCGACTTTTCCGCGTGGTGGCCTACCTCGTCATTGCCGCATCCGCTATTCTGGGCCTGCCGCTGTGGGAGTGAAACATGCGTTTGAATGAGATCGAGTTTACAGATGCAAAGCCGGTCGAAGGGTACGGGCCGGGGTTCTTTCGCATCGGTGGCACGGTGATCGAAGGCCCGATGCTGACCGGACCCGCGGGTCCGGTGGCGTGGGGCGGATATGATGATCACGGCGCGCTTCTGGCGCTTGCCGGTCAGATTGACGTGCTATTTCTCGGCACTGGAGCGGATATTGCGCATATACCGGCGGATCTGCGGGCGGCGTTGGATGAGGCGGCGATTGGGGTCGAAGTGATGTCGTCGCCATCGGCGGCACGGACCTACAATGTGTTGCTCAGCGAAGGGCGCCGCATCGCATTGGCCGTACTGCCGGTCTGACGGGGCGGGCAAATTTTGCAAAATTTGCGGGGGCCAGCCCCCCGAGGCTGCGCCTCTCCCCCCGGGATTTTTTGGAACAGAGACGGGGATCGCGGGCTTTTGCGGGTGCGCGCAATGGGTTAGGGCTGTCTTCATGAATGTGACAGTGACCGATCTGGCCGTGGGGCGGGGTGGCGTTCCGCTTTTGGCGGGGGTGTCCTTTGTGCTGCGTCCGGGAGGGGCACTGGTGCTGCGCGGTCCAAACGGATCGGGTAAGACGACGCTGTTGCGGTGCGTGGCGGGGTTGCAGCCCAGCCTCGCGGGCCAGATTGATGGTGCCGAGGAGCGGATTGCCTATGCCGCCCACGCGGACGGATTGAAATCGGCGCTGACGGTGGCTGAAAACCTTGCCTTCTGGGCGGCGGTGTTTGGGCAGTCGGACATCGCGGCAGCCCTTGCGGCGTTCGATCTTAAGGGGCTGGCGACGCGCCGTGCCGGGCAGTTGTCGGCCGGGCAGAAGCGGCGGTTGGGGCTGGCGCGGTTGATGGTCACCGGGCGGCCTGTCTGGGTTCTGGATGAGCCTACGGTGTCGCTCGATGCAGCGTCTGTTGCGCTTTTTGCGGATGCAGTGCGCCTGCATCTGGCGGAGGGCGGCATGGCGCTGATGGCGACTCATATCGATCTGGGACTTGAGGCGGAGGTGCTGGACGTAACGGCATTTCAGGCACGCGCGTCCGCGCTGGCGCACACCGATGAGGTTTTTTTGTGAGGGCGCTGTTCCTGCGTGACTTGCGGCTTGCGTTGCGGGCGGGGGGCGGTTTTGGCCTGGGGTTGGCGTTTTTCCTGATCGTCGTGGTGCTGGTTCCGTTCAGTGTCGGGTCCGACACGGGGTTGTTGTCGCGGATCGCGCCGGGGGTATTGTGGCTGGGTGCGCTGCTGGCCTGCCTGTTGTCGCTGGACCGGCTGTTGGCGGTGGATTTCGAGGACGGCGCTCTGGATCTGCTGGCGACGTCGCCCTTGCCGCTTGAGGGGATTGTCGCGGTCAAGGCGGGGGCGCATTGGGTGACGACCGGCCTGCCGCTTGTGCTGGCGGCGCCGGTGTTCGGCGTTTTGCTCAACCTGCCCACTCAGGGCTATACGGTGTTGGTGGCGAGCCTGTTGCTTGGCACGCCTGCGCTGTCGATGATCGGTGCGTTTGGGGCAGCGTTGACCGTGGGGATCAAGCGGGGGGGATTGCTGCTGTCGCTGCTGGTGCTGCCGCTTTATGTGCCCACATTGATTTTCGGTGCGGAGGCGGCGCGGCGGGCGGCGGACGGGATGGACGCCAGTACCGCTTTGATGTTGCTGGCCGGTGTGAGTGGGGCCGTGCTGGCCTGCATGCCATTTGCCGCAGGGGCGGTTTTACGGGTGAATTTGCGGTAACGTGAATTTACATTGAGCGTGCCGCGCAGGGAGCTTAGATACGACGCCATGTCAGTGTGGGAATATGCCAATCCGGTCAAGTTCTTGGGCCTCAGCGAACGGGTTATGCCGTGGTGTTGGGCCGGGGCTGCGCTGTGCCTTGTGGTGGGCCTGGTTTGGGGCTTTTTCTTTACGCCGGACGACTTTCGGCAGGGCTCCACGGTCAAGATCATCTACCTGCATGTGCCGTCGGCGCTGATGGCAATCAATGCGTGGTTCATGATGCTGGTGGCGTCGCTCATATGGATTGTTCGGCGGCATCACGTGTCGGCGCTCGCGGCCAAGGCAGCCGCACCTGTGGGCATTGTCATGACGCTGATCGCGCTGGTGACCGGTGCGATCTGGGGCCAGCCGATGTGGGGAACTTGGTGGGCATGGGATCCGCGGCTGACCTCGTTCCTGATCCTGTTTCTGTTTTACCTCGGTTATGTGGCGCTGTGGGAGGCCGTGGAAGACCCGGACACGGCGGCGGATCTGACATCGATCCTGTGCCTGGTGGGGACGGTTTTCGCTGTGCTGAGCCGCTATGCGGTGAATTTCTGGAACCAGGGGCTGCATCAGGGGGCGTCCTTGTCGCTGGACAAGGAAGAGAACGTGGCGGACGTGTTCTACTTTCCGCTGCTGGTGTGCATTGGCGGGTTTGTCCTGCTGTTTTTTGCGTTGGTGCTGTACCGGACGGGGACGGAGATCCGCGTGCGGCGCACGCGCGCACTGATTGCACGGGAGGCGCGGCATGCCTGATCTTGGCAAATACGCAGACGCGGTGCTGTCGGCCTATGCAGTGTCGATTGTGCTGCTGGTGGGCATCGTTGTGCTGAGCCTGTGGCGCGGACGCCGGGTGCGGGCCGAGATGGAAGATGTGGAGCGGCGGCAGGATGGCTAAGGTTTCGCCTTTGATGCTGGCGCCGATCGGCATTTTTGCGGCTTTCGTCGCGATGGCCGCAGTGGGCATGTTCCGCGACAACCCCAATGAGTTGCCGTCGACCCGCGTGGGCGGTCCGGCGCCTGCGCTGACGGATGCGCAGCTGGCGGATTTTCCGGCGGTGGGTGCGGGCGATCTGGCGCGCGGGGAAGTGACCCTGGTGAATTTCTGGGCGTCTTGGTGTCCGCCATGCCGGGCGGAGCATCCTAAGCTGTTGGAGATGGCGGCAGGCGGAATGCCGATCATCGGGGTGAATTTCCGCGACACCGAGGGGCCTGCGTCAAGCTATCTGGAAGACGATGGCAATCCATTTGTTGCGGTTGCCTTTGATCCCGCAGCACGGTCGGCCATCGACTGGGGGGTCACAGCCCCGCCGGAGACGTTTATTCTGGATGGCGACGGCACCGTTCTGTACCGGTTTCAGGGGCCGCTGGTCGGGTCGGATTATGAACAGCGGTTTCTGCCAGAGCTGGAAAAAGCGCTATCAAATTGAGCGCCTGACGGCGCATTACATTTTTATCCGCCCTGTTTCTTCTGGCTGAAAATACCACTGCCCGCTGCCCGGCAGGCGGGTTTCCCCGCCGAGAGGTTAGGCTTCTGCGGTTGATGGCGGGAGCCTCCGGCGGGGATTTTTTTGGAACAGAGACGGTGGATCGCGCAGCGCTTTTACTGCGCGATCCCGATTTGGTTCAGGCCGCGGAGGCGAGGTTGCGCAGTACGTAGTGCAGCACGCCGCCATGTTCGATGTATTCGATCTCGATCGCGGTATCGATCCGGCATTTCAGCATGATCTCGTGCACTGTGCCGTCGCCCTTGGTGATGGTGCAGGGCACCTCTTGCAGGGGTTGGATCGTGTCGAGGCCGGAAATGCTCACCGTTTCGTCGCCGGTCAGGCCCAGCGATTTGCGCGTGTCGCCACCCGTGAATTCAAACGGGATCACGCCCATGCCGACGAGGTTCGAGCGGTGGATACGCTCAAAGCTTTCGGCGATGACTGCCTTGACGCCGAGCAGCGCCGTGCCTTTGGCCGCCCAGTCGCGGGACGATCCGGCACCGTATTGTTCACCACCGAAGATGACGAGCGGTGTGCCGTTTTCCTGATGCGCCATGGCGGCGTCAAAGATCGACGTCTGTTCGCCATCGGGCCCTTTGGTGTAGCCGCCTTCCACGCCGTCCAGCATCTCGTTCTTGATGCGGATATTGGCGAAGGTGCCGCGCATCATGATCTCGTGGTTGCCACGACGGCTGCCGTAGGAGTTGAACTCGCGCGGGGCGACCTGGCGTTCGGTCAGGTAGCGACCGGCCGGTGTGCTCTCCTTGAAGGCACCGGCGGGAGAGATGTGGTCGGTCGTGATCATGTCACCGAGCAGGGCCAGCACCTTGGCCCCTTCGATATTGGTGATCACACCCGGTTCCGGCGACATGCCCTGGAAATAGGGCGGGTTTTGCACGTACGTGGAGGTGGGCGGCCAGTCATAGGTCTTCTGGTCCGTGGTTTCCACGCTCTGCCATTTCTCGTCGCCTTTGAAGACGTCGGCATATTTGGTCTGGAACGCCTCGCGCGTCACGGTTGCTTCGACCAGTTCGGCGACTTCCTGGCTGGTGGGCCAGATGTCTTTCAGGAAGACGTCGTTGCCGTCCTTGTCCGTGCCAATCGCATCCTCTGCGAGGTTGATGTCGAGCGTGCCGGCCAGCGCGTAGGCCACCACAAGGGGCGGCGAGGCGAGGTAGTTGGCGCGCACGTCTGGCGAGATCCGACCCTCAAAGTTGCGGTTACCGGACAGGACGGACGTGGCGACCAGATCACCGTCTGCGATGGCCTTGCTGATCTCTTCCTGGATCGGGCCGGAGTTGCCGATGCAGGTGGTGCAGCCGTAGCCCACGAGGTTGAAGCCGATGGCATCCAGATCGTCCTGCAGTTCCGCCGCCTCAAGATAGGCGGACACGACCTGAGACCCCGGCGCGAGCGACGTCTTGACCCACGGTTTACGGTTCAGACCCAGAGCGCGCGCCTTGCGTGCCACGAGGCCAGCACCAATCATCACGTAAGGGTTCGAGGTGTTGGTGCATGATGTGATCGAGGCGATCACGACCTTGCCCGATTCCATGGTGTAATCTTCGCCTTCAACAGCGACTTCCTTGCCCATGGGGCGCTTGAACGTCTCTTCCATTTCCTTGCGGAAGGCTTTCTGACCGTCGGTGAGGGCCACGAAATCCTGCGGGCGTTTGGGGCCCGAGATGGCGGGCACGATGGTGCCCATGTCGAGATGCAGCGTGTCGGTGTAGACGGGCGCATAGTCCGCACCGCGCCAGAACCCGTTTTCCTTGGCATAGGCTTCGACCAGCGCGATGCGGTCCTCGTCCCGGCCGGTGTTGCGCAGGTAGCGCAGGGTCTCATTGTCGATCGGGAAGAAGCCGCAGGTGGCGCCGTATTCAGGCGCCATGTTGGCGATGGTGGCACGGTCCGCAAGCGGCAGACGGTCCAGACCTTCGCCGTAGAATTCGACAAACTTGCCCACAACGCCCTTGGCACGCAGCATTTCCACGACTTTCAGCACGAGGTCGGTGCCGGTGGTACCTTCAACCATGGAGCCGGTCAGCTCGAACCCGATCACTTCGGGGATCAGCATGGAAATGGGCTGGCCCAGCATCGCGGCTTCGGCCTCGATGCCGCCCACGCCCCAGCCTAGGACGGCGGCGCCGTTGACCATGGTGGTGTGGCTGTCGGTGCCCACAAGGGTGTCGGGGTAGGCGACCTGTTCCCCGTTCTGGTCCGCATCGGTCCAGACGGTCTGCGCCAGATATTCCAGGTTCACCTGGTGGCAGATGCCGGTGCCGGGCGGGACCACGCGGAAGTTGTTGAACGCCGACTGGCCCCATTTGAGGAAGGTGTAGCGCTCCATGTTGCGCTCATACTCGCGGTCCACGTTCATCTGGAACGCGCGCGGATTGCCAAACTCGTCGATCATGACAGAGTGGTCGATCACCAGATCAACGGGGTTCAGCGGGTTAATCTTTTCCGGATCCCCACCCAGAGCCACGAGGCCGTCGCGCATCGCGGCAAGGTCCACAACCGCAGGCACACCGGTGAAATCCTGCATCAGCACGCGGGCCGGGCGATAGGCGATCTCGCGCGGGTTCTTGCCGCCATTGGCCCCCCATTCCGCAAACGCCTTGATGTCGTCCACGGTCACGGTCTTGTCATCCTCGAACCGCAGCATGTTTTCCAGCACGACCTTGAGCGCCGCAGGCAGGTTGGAAAAATCCCCCAGACCCGCCTCGGTTGCGGCAGGGATAGAGTAATAGGCAATGGATTGGTCGCCAACGGTGAGCGTCTTGCGCGTTTTGGCCGTGTCGTGTCCGACAGTGATGGGCATGGGAATTCCTTTCCTCGGGCGGATGGGTCATCGACTTGGGGGCGTCTTGCCCCAAGTCCGGCATTCGATCAACTGCAATTGGGGGAGTGCGACGATTTTGTATACCATAGCATACCATTTTTTCAGCAAATGCGCAGGAACGTGATGCGGCTGACACAAATGCTCAACAAACCTTGATTGGTCAAACGCACTGACGTCTCTTAGGTGAGGAGAGCGTCACAAAGATGGCGTCCCCAAAAATGATATGTGCCCTGAGATGAAAAACCTGATCCCTTTGGCCTTTGCCGCCGTGACGGCACTGACGTCGACTGTTGCCGTTGCGCAGTCCCCCGTTGTCGTGGAGCTGTTCACGTCGCAAGGCTGTTCGTCCTGCCCACCGGCGGATGCGCTATTGCATGATCTGGCAGAGCGGGACGACGTGATCGCGCTGGCGCTGCATGTGGATTACTGGGACTATATCGGCTGGAAAGACGAATTCGCGGATCCCGCCTATGCCAAGCGGCAGCGGGGCTATGCGATCGAGGCGGGGCGGCGGTCCGTCTACACGCCCCAGATGATCATCAACGGCGAAACGGATATTGTCGGTGCGCGGCCCATGGAGCTGTCCAAGGTCATCGCGGATCACCTCAAACAGCCGTCACCGGTTGACCTGAATGTCACGCGCGACGGGGACCGTGTCCGAATCCAGGCCACCGCTACAGATGCGAGCGCACCCTATATCGTCCAAATGGTCCGCTACACACCCGCGCGCGAGGCGCGGATCACGCGGGGCGAGAATGCGGGGCACACGCTGACCTATGCCAACGTGTCCGAAGGCTGGAAAATCCTGACCCAGTGGGACGGCACCGTGGCCCTGGATCTTACGGCGGATGCGCCGGGCGACAAGCCGGTTGTGGTGCTGATCCAGATGGGTCCGCATGGGCCGATCGAGGCGGCGGCGCAGCTGCGTTGACGCGGCCCAAAGCAGAAATACAAAGACCTGAATCGCGCAATCCTGCCCAAAATCAAAGATTTCAACGGGTTACGTGATACATGATGTTGCAGGATGTTTGCGGTTTGCTCTAGCGCAGGTCGGCGTCCGACCGCCAGCGTCGCGCAACCCAGAACCATTGTTCAGGATTGGCCCGGATGCGGGCCGACAAACTGTCATTCATCGCCTGCGTCATCGCCAGCGGATCGCTGTGCGGAATCGGTGCCTCCATCTCGCAGTCAAAGCTGAGCCCGTCGGGCGCGCGGGTTCCGTAAAACGGGATCAGAAGCGCGTCGTAGCGCAAGGCCAGTTCAGCGGCAGAGATCGCGGTTTGGGCATCATGCCCCAAAAACTGGAGCGCGGGTTGCCCTTGGGCGTGCTGATCAAACAGCAAAACCAGCTGACCGCCGCCCTTGAGATGCCGCACGAACCCGGCGGTGCCGCGACGACCCTGCGGAAAGACGGGGCCGCCGAAGGACTGCATCGTGCGCACGTAATGGTCGTTGAAATACGGGTTCTTCATCTCGCGGTAGAGGCCGCCAACGGCGAACCCGCGTGACACCAGCGCCGCCCGCACCGCTTCGTAATTGCCGAAATGGCCGGTGACGAGGATGACGGGGCGGCCTTCGCCTGCGGCCTGTTGCATGGCGTCAAAGCCGGGGCCAGTGATGTCGGTTTTTGCCAAACGGGCGAGAAAGGCGCGGGTCGAGTAGTTTTCGATCAGCGTGCGCCCGGCATTGTTGAGGCTGGCGCGGGCGATGCGGTCCTTTTCCGCCTCGGGCAGGTGGGGCAGCACGTAATCGACATGTGCGCGGGCGCGCCGTACATATCCCGCCACGGGTGCCACAAGCCGCGCCATGGCCCAGCCCATGAACCGCACACGCATCGCGTAAGGCAACGCAAGGCCCAGCGTGATGAGCCCCGTGGCCACAGCATTGGTGACCCGGTACATCAGTCGTGTGGCAAAGGGCAGTTCGGCAGGATCTCGGCGCATCTGGAGGCTCGGGCTTCGGACGGGCAGGATCCCGGCGTGGTCCAGACATAAATGCCCGTTTGCGGCGGCACAAGTCAGAGGGCGGGGGCCGCGCAGGATCCGTGCCGCAACGTTGCAGCCCGGCGCCATCAAGCATGGCGCGGGGTCAGGCGTCCTCTTCTTCTTCCTCGACAACCAGCATCAGCTCGCCGCGCGCTTCCATGTCGCGGATGGTGGCGACAACGGCGCCCATCGCCTCTTCGATGTCCTTGGCCTTGGGTGTGCCAGCTTCGGCCACTTCTTCGCGCAGCTGATCGGCCATGCGCGCGGACATATTGGCGAGAATATATTCCGCAGCCGCGTCCATCTCGAGCGAGGGTGCACCGGCGAGCGCCGTGACCAGCGCCTCCTGATCAATGTCGCGCAGGATGCGGGGGATGTCGCGGGCCGCGATGCGGGCGGGGATGTTGGCAAAGGTAAAGATGGCCTTGCGCACCGCGTTGGCGAACCCTTCGTCCTTTTCATCAAGCCCGGCGAGCACGTCGTCCCGCGTCGTGGCCTTGGATGAATTCAGGATCGCACCCACCCGTTCCACCGGCCCGTCGTCAAAGGCACGGATGGGGCGCGCGCCCAGCTGGCTTGCGAGGGACAGCCCGATCCGGTCCACCGCATCCGGGGTCACGGCCCCGGTCTGCGACACGGCATAGGTGATCTGGCGCGCGCGGGGTCCGGGCAACATGCCCAGGAGTTCGGCGGCCTTTTTCACGTCGAGTTTCGACAGCATCACGGCGGCGACCTCGATGCTTTCCTCTTCGAGGACGGTCACCAGAAGGTCGTTGTCCATGTCGCGCAGGCGTTTCCAGGGATCGCCCGCCTCGCGCACGCCCGCCTCCTTGCGCAGGCGCGCGGCGGTTTGCGGGCTGATCTTACCATCCAGCGCATCGAGCGCGCCCGCCATGCCGTTGGAAAAGGTCAGGCCGATCCGCTCCACCTCTTCGGCGAATTCGGCCACGACGTCCTGCAACGTTTCGCGGTCGACGGTCCGCATCTGGCCCATCGCCTTGGTCAATTGGGCCTGCAATTCCTCGGGCAGATCCTCAAGCGGGATATCGGCGCCCTCGTTGATCAACAGGCGCACCACGATGGCCGCCTTGGCCTTGCGGCTGAGCTTGCCATTGCGGATCAAAGGACCACCGCCCGGAAGCAGGGATGCTTGGGCGGCGGGAGCGGGGAGTAGGTTTGTCATGCGCTGCCTCGAACCTCTTTGGTCCGGTTCTGGCAGGCAAAGGTTGAGAAACACTCAATTGCGTGCCTCTCACCTTCGCATTTTACCGCATTCAGTAGTTGTAGGTTGTGCCGGTCTGGATCGCGTTGCGCAGGGACACTTCGGACCAGGTGCCTGCACCGCCGCGGTTCTGGATTTCGCGCAGCTGTTCGAGGGCCGCGACCTTGTCACCCGCGGTCACAAACCCCTGGCCCATATAGGAGCGCGCCAGAATGTTGTCGGGATTGATCTCGATCGCCTGGGTGTAATAGGCGTTGGCCAGTTCCGCACGACCAAGTTTGCGCGCGGTAAAGCCGCGATAGGTCAGCACGCGGTCGCTGAGCTGTTCCGGCATCTCATCGAGGACCTTGATCGCATCCTGATAGCGGCCCGCATAGGCCAGTTCGCGCACGGCCTTGTAGAGCGTGTCGCTGTCCATATAGCCGGTGCGGTCGGGGCGGACGCATTTCTTGATACTGGCATCATACACGCCATTCACAGGCTGCGAGAATTTCACCCACTTGCCGATGTCGGGATCCCACTGGCGGGCCTGAAAGCAGTTCTTGGTGGTTTCGGTCTTGGCCGGCGGTTTGTCATCATCCTTGGCCAACGTGATGGTCGGGGCAAGAGTGGGCAGCGCCAGGGCGGTGGTCAGGATCAGGGCACGCAGCATTTTGAAACTCCGAATTGGGATGCGTTTGGGATATGTACGTTGGTAACCCCAAACGCAGGTGCTTTATGCGATCACGAAACCACCACAATTGTTACAGGGCCGATCAGCCGGTTGTGGCAACGCATGTGTTTGTGGCGGCATCAAAGGTTGTGCCGGGCGCGCAGGACATCGCCTGCTGTTCGTGCTTGCCGTAATTGCAGCCCGCAGCAAAGCCGAGCGTGGGGGCGAGGGTGAGGGCCAGCGCGACGGCGAGGGTCTTGGTCTTCATCTTTCGTCTCCTTCGTGTTCAGGTGACGTAAGGGTAGGGCAAAACCCGCCCGCGACCAAAGGAAAACAAGGGCTGCGCGCAGAGTGTGGACCGATCTGCGCGGTTTGCGGGCGCAGGAGGGGGCGCTGCCCCCGCGCGTGCCGCGCCCCCCCCGTGGTATTTTCAGCCAGAAGAAACGATCAGGTGTCGCCAAAGACGCGGGCAAAGATCGTGTCCACGTGTTTGGTGTGATAGCCCATGTCGAATTTTTCCTCGATCGCGTCGGTGCCGAGGGCTGCGACCACATCCGCATCCGCCAGCAATTCGGCTTTGAAATCGGTGCGCTCTTCCCAGACCTTGAGCGCGTTGCGCTGGACCATGGCATAGGCGTCTTCGCGGCTGACACCGGCCTGGGTCAGGGCCAGGAGCACCCGTTGTGACATCACGAGGCCCGGGAATTTGTTCATGTTGTCGAGCATGTTGTCGGGGAAAATCAGCATCTTGTCGATCACACCCGTCAGGCGCGCGAGCGCGAAGTCGAGCGTGATCGTGGCATCGGGGCCGATCATGCGTTCCACGGAGGAATGCGAGATATCACGTTCGTGCCAGAGGGCCACGTTTTCCATGGCGGGGATCACGGCGGAGCGGACCATTCGGGCGAGCCCGGTCAGGTTTTCCGTAAGCACCGGGTTTTTCTTGTGCGGCATGGCCGACGAGCCTTTTTGCCCCATCGAGAAGAATTCGGCCCCTTCCAGCACTTCGGTGCGCTGCATGTGGCGGATTTCCACGGCGATGTTTTCGATGCTGCTGGCGATCACGCCAAGGGTTGCAAAGAAGGCGGCGTGGCGGTCGCGGGGGATGACTTGCGTGCTGATCGGTTCGGGCACCAGACCCAGCTTGTCGCAGACATGGTCTTCGACCGCCGGATCAATATTGGCGAATGTGCCCACCGCGCCGGAGATTGCACCGGTCGCAATCTCGGCCCGGGCGTCGCGCATGCGGGTGAGGTTGCGGTCCATTTCCGCGAAAAAGCGCGCAAAGGTCAGGCCCATGGTGGTGGGTTCGGCGTGGATGCCGTGGGAGCGGCCAACGCGCAGGGTATCCTTGTGTTCCAGCGCGCGTTTCTTGAGCGCGGCAAGCAGGCCTTCGAGATCGGCAATCAGCAGATCGGCGGCGCGGGTGAGCTGGACGTTGAAACAGGTGTCGAGCACATCCGAGCTGGTCATGCCCTGATGAACGAAACGCGCCTCTTCGCTGCCGACATGTTCGGCGAGGTGGGTGAGAAAGGCGATCACGTCGTGTTTGGTCACGGCCTCGATCTCGTCGATGCGGGCCACGTCGAATTCCACATCCCTAGCCTTCCACACGGCGTCGGCGTTTTCGCGGGGGATCACGCCCAGATCCGCCATGGCGTCGCAGGCATGTGCCTCGATCTCGAACCAGATGCGGAATTTCGTGGCAGGTTCCCAGATGGCGACCATGTCGGGGCGAGAATAGCGGGGGATCATGGGGCACCTTTTTGTGACTGTCGGACGTTGCTGCGCTGCCATAGACTGCGGGCTGACGAACGACAAGATGAAGGCCGGTGGATGAGACGCTTTGCCCTGATGATGGTTGCCCTGTGTGCGCCTGCGCAGGCCGGGACATGGGTGACGTTGGAAGGTGCGGAGATCCGTGCGGCGCTGGAAGGGCGGGACATCATCTATGAAAACGCGCGGCAGGATTTTCGCGCATCGGGGCGCACGCTTTATGTCTTTGGCGGGCGGGACAGCTGGGGATATTGGCGGGTCGAGGGCGACCAGTATTGCAGCCAATGGCCGCCCTCGGACCTGTGGGCCTGTTACGGGGTTGCAGTCTCGGGCAACCGGGTGCGGTTCATCGGGACCGGCGATGACATCACGGAAGGTGTCTATGCCGAGTGAGCGCAGCCTTGCGGATTTTGAGGGCGATTGGACGCTGCGCCGGGACATTTTCCATGCGGATGGCACGGTGGGGCGGTTTGACGGCACGGCGCAGTTTGTCCCGGACGCGGGCGGGTTGGCCTATGTGGAGCGGGGCCTGTTGCGTCTGGGGGCGGGGTCGGGAATGAGCGCCGAGCGGCGGTATCGCTGGGACGCGGATCTGGCTGTGTACTTCGACGACGGGCGGTTTTTCCACCATGTGCCGGCGCAAGGGGGGGTGACGGCGCATTGGTGCGATCCGGATCAGTACGACGGGCGGTATGATTTTGGCGAGTGGCCCGGATTTTCGGTGGAATGGCGGGTGCGGGGACCGCGCAAGGATTACCGCATGGTGTCCCGCTATGACCGGTCGGGCAGTGCCTGAAACGCGCGGCGATTGGGGCAGAACGCCGGAGCGGCGGGGCAGGTGACAGACAGGGCCTGCAACGCCGCGCACGCGTCCCGGCCCGGACAGGCGGCACAGCGCAGGATCATGGCGCGCAGACGCAAGGCGTGGGGTGCGGTGGCCTGTGGGCCAGGAGATGTCTTGTTGAGCCGCGTCATCATCCCGGAGACGCGGGCGGCGGCCTGGCCCAAGCGGCGTGTGGGGCACATAGGGGGCTCCTGATTTAGCGATCTGGTTGGTGTAATGCGGCGCATCGTGGGTGTCCTTGACATGCATCAAGGGCCTTTCGCACTTGCAGAAATGCAGGCAGCTTGGCACAAGACGCGCAAGAAAACGACAGATCGGTGAGGGCCAATCATGGAAAACACGTGGAATAACAAAGTGCTGAGCGATGTCTTTGGCTCAGATGCGGGGACCGCGCTGCGCGTCAAGCAAGTGGCGCTGGTGGCGCTGGGCGTGGTTGCGCTGGCGATTGCGGCGAAAATCAAAGTGCCGATGTGGCCCGTGCCGATCACCATGGGCACCTTTGCGGTGCTGACCATCGGGGCGGCCTATGGCGCCCGTCTGGGCCTGGTGACGATCCTCGGTTACATGATCGTGGGCGCCCTCGGGTTTGACGTGTTTGCCGGGTCGTCGGCGGAGAAATTTGGCCTCACCTACATGATGGGCGGCACGGGCGGTTACCTTGTGGGCTATGTGCTGGCCACTGTGGCGCTTGGTGCGCTGGCGCAGCGCGGCTGGGACCGGTCGGTGCTGTGGATGGCGCTGGCGATGCTGATCGGCAACGTGCTGATTTATGTGCCGGGCCTTCTGTGGCTGGGTCAGCTTTATGGTTGGGACAAGCCGATCCTTGAATGGGGTCTGACGCCGTTCCTTGTGGGCGATGCGATCAAGCTGGCGCTGGCGGCGATTGTGCTGCCTGCAGCCTGGGCACTGGTGGGCCGCGCGCGCGGCTGATCCGACATCCTGATCCAACGGAAAGGCGCGGACCCCTGGCGGGGCCCGCGCCTTACTTCATTCTGGGGACGGGTTGCGATCTGAGCCCTTCGGGGGTCAGGTGGTTTCAAGCTCGGACGTGTGCGCCGGTGCCAGTTCGGTGATGACCGTCGCGCTGCGTTCCAGCGTGCGGTGCACGGGGCATTTGTCCGCAATTTCCAACAGCCGTGCCCGTTGCGCGTCATCAAGCGCGCCGGTCAGCGTGATCTTGCGTTTCCATTCGTCGACCTTGTCGCCGATGCCGGCATCCGCGTCCTGCGCGTGCACCTTGTTGTGGTTCACGTCCACCGATACGTGATCCAGCGGCCAGTCCTTGCGACGGGCATACATCCGGATGGTCATGGAGGTGCAGGCGGCGAGGCCGGCACTGACCAGACCGTAGGGCGACAGGCCCTTGTTCGTGCCGCCATAGGCGCGCGGTTCATCCGCGAGGATGTGGTGGCGGGTGCCGTGGGTGATATCCTGCAGAAAGCCTTTGGGGTCCGCTTCGGCGCTGCGCACGATGCCTTCGGGGGCACCGATGGGCGGGGCGGGCGGCTTGAGCGAGAGGTATTTCTTGGCCCATGTGGCGACGATGTCCGCGGCATATTCCGCGTGTTCGCCGCTGGTGATCAGGTGGTCGGCGTCGTCGAGGGTGACAAAGCTCTTGGGGTGTTTGGCGGCCAGGAAGATGTTGCTGGCGTTGTCGATGCTGACGATGCTGTCGCGCGGGGCGTGCAGGACCAGCAGGGCCGCATTCAGCCGGGCGATGGCGGGTTGCAGGTGCTCTTCGGCGACGTCATCGACAAAGGTTTTGCCGATCCGGAAGGGACGCCCGCCCAGAGACACCTCTGCTTCGCCCTTTTCCGCGATTTCGGGCAGGGCGTCGGCAAAGTTGTGGGTGACGTGGCCGGGATCAAAAGGCGCGCCGAGCGTGGCAACCGCCTTGATCTGGTCGAGGCCAGCGGTGGCCTTGAGAACGGCGGCCCCGCCGAGCGAATGGCCGATCAGCAGGCTGGGCGCCATGTCGCGGCTGTTGAGATAGGCAACCGCCTGTTCGAGGTCCTGCACATTGGAGGTGAAGCTGGTGTTGGAGAACTCGCCGGCGCTGTGGCCCAGCCCGGTAAAGTCGAACCGCAGCACCGCGATGCCCATCGTCGTCAGACGGGCAGCGATCCGGCGGGCCGCCGGGATATCCTTGCCACAGGTAAAGCAGTGGGCAAACACCGCAGTGGCGAGGTGCGGGCCCTCGGGCAGGTCGAGGCGTGCATCAAGCGTGCCTGCATGGCCGGGAAAGGTGATACGTTCAGTCGGCATTGTCTGGTCTCCTGTTGCGCTACAGGATGGGGGTTTCGCCGCGCCTAGGGAAGGGGATGTAATGTGCCCTCACGCGGAGGTGTTGTTTGCAGCAAGCGCTTACCCGGCCATTTTGCTGTTCGGCCCCGTGACCTGCCAGCTGTCCCATGTGCCATTTATCCAGCCAATCGCGTCCTTCAGCGGCATGGGCCGGGCAATACCGTAGCCCTGAAAGCAGCGCCCGCCCGCGGCCATGATCGTTTCAATCTGTTCATGGGTTTCGGCCCCTTCGGCGATCACATCCACCCCCAGCTTGCTGGCCAGATCGATTGTGGCCATCACCACGTGATGCGCCTTTTCGTCCCGGTCCACGGCGGATGTCAGCTGGCGGTCAATCTTGATCCCGTGCACCGCAAGCGACGCCAGATGGGCCAGCCCCGCATGCCCGATCCCGAAATCATCCAGCAGCATGGTAAAGCCCGCCTCGCGCAAGCGCTCAAGCTGGCGCGCGACGGCGTCGTTGGAGGCAAGTGTAACGACCGTGGTTTCCAGCACCTCGATCGACAGGCGCGATGGCATGAACGATGCCTCGGCGGTGCGGGTGATCAGCTCATCCGGGATGGTGGCATTGCGCAGGGCGGAGGTCGACAGGTTGATCGAAATGCCCACATCGCTCAGCCCTGCGTCATCAAGCACGCTCAGCGATTGCACCGCGTGTTCGATCACGAGGAAGTCCAGTTCCGAAATCAGACCCAGCCGCTCCACATGCGGCAGAAACACCGCCGGAGAGATCATGCCCATGGACGCATGTTCCCACCGCGCAAGCATCTCAAGACGCACGACCTGATGCGCATAGGTGTCCACGATGGGTTGAAAATGAAACGTGAATTCCGAACGTTCGATAGCCCGCGCCACCTCGCGCTGCATCTGCTGCTGTTCGACAAAGGCGCGGTGCAGCGCAGTGTCATAGCCGGCAATCCGCTCCGGTTTCTTCTGTTTCGCGGAATAAAGCGCCACGTCTCCGCGGTTCAGGATCTCGTCCGCCTCGGACACGCCTGCGGGGGCGAGGACCGCGCCCACGGAAATCGAAGTCTGGATTTCCCCGGATTGCCAGGTCATGGGCTCGCGCGCCTCGGCGCGCAGGCATTTGCCGATGGCCAGAGCCTTGTCCAGATCGGCGATGCCCGGGATCAACAAGGTGAATTCATCCCCGCCGACCCGCGCCAGTGTCCAGTCATCACCCGCCATCTTGCGCAGCACATCGGCGAAATGGATCAGGATGTGATCGCCCGCGGCATGCCCATAGGTGTCGTTGATCGCCTTGAAATCGTTCATGTCGATCTGCAACACGGCAAAGGGTTCGCCGCGCGCCATCAACGCCTCAAGCGCGGCCCAGAGGCTGGCGCGGTTCTCAAGCCCCGTCAACGCGTCCTCATTGGCCAGTTTTTCGAGGTTCTCTTGCGCCGCAAGCAGCGCGTTTTCGCGCTTCAACCGGTCGCTGATGTCGCGCCCGGCAAGCAGGTAGCGTGTGTTGGCGCCGTCCTGGACCACGGCATGGCTGAATTCATGCATGAACCGGGTGCCGTCCCCGCGCATGTTGATCCGCTGCGTCAATGTGCTGAACCGCGCATCGGAGGGATCAAAGCGGAATGCGGCAATCTCTTCGGGCGGCATCGCCTCTTCCGGGGGCAATGCGAATTCGAATGCGGACCGGCCAATCATCTCTTCCGGGGCGCGCCGCATATTCGTGCAATAGGCATCGTTGACCCACACCACGGTCCCGTCTTCGCTCATCAACACAAGCCCATCGCTCGCGTTTTCGGAAATGGCCCGAAAGGTGCGGGCCGCGCGCTGGTAATTGTGGATCTGGCGCAGCGCATAGGCCAGAAGCCCGGCCACGGCCGACGCCAGCACTATGTAAATCGCGATTCGCGCGTCCATGGGCACCCTCCGAAAGATGGGTTGAACGCTACGGCGAGACGGAAAATGAATGGTTTAGGTTTCGGGTTTTACACAAATACCGCAGACTTTTCCGCGCTCAGGCCTGCCCCATCAATGCGGGATCGAACGGGTAGGTGATCAGGTTTTCAAACCCGTCTTCTGTCACCAGCACCTGATC
Organism: Tateyamaria rhodophyticola; assembly: GCF_047777875.1. Lineage (GTDB taxonomy): Bacteria > Pseudomonadota > Alphaproteobacteria > Rhodobacterales > Rhodobacteraceae > Tateyamaria. Next base: position 3,160,917 of record NZ_CP180519.1, read on the forward strand.
CTCCAGCTTGATGGTGAAATCGCCGCCGACCTCACCCACGGCCGCCTCGACACACAGGACCATGCCCGGCTCCAGCGCATAGTCGAACGCGCCCGGCACTGCCTTGTCCGGGTAGGCCACAAGCGGCCATTCATCACACAAACCCACCCCGTGCATCAGGCAGCCGTATTTCTGCGCCTGAAACCTGTCGTCCAGAACATGGGTGTTTGCGGTCAGTTCCGGGATGGTCACACCGGGTTTGATCATCTCCATGTTCTGCATGATGTGCTCATGCGCGTGTTGCATCGCATAAACCATGTCGGGGCGCGGCTTTTCATCGCCGATCCACCAGCTGCGCGAGATATCGACACAGATGCCATAGCTGCCCACAAGGTCGGTGTCGAAAGAGATGATCTCGTTGCGCTGGCACACGCGGGGGCCGCATTCCTGAAACCACGGGTTGGTGCGGGGGCCGGAGCTGAGCAGGCGGGTTTCGATCCATTCTCCGCCGCGCCTGATGTTTTCGGCGTGCAGCACGGCCCAGACGTCATCCTCGCACGTGGTGCCGTCGCCGACATTGGCACGGGCGAAATCCTCCATGCCCTGCACCGCCGCCTCACAAGCATGCACGGCGCAGCGCATGGCCAGGATCTCATCCGGTCCTTTGACAGAGCGGGACTTTTCGGTGACTTCCTCACCGTCCATGACCGTCAGCCCCTGCGCCTCAAGCGCGCGCAATCCGTGCACCATCGGCTTGTCGACGGCCAGGCGTTTCAACCCCGGCGCGTGTTCCTCGAGCAGCACGCGGACCTCGTTGGCAAAGACATCCGCCGCCACGTCCACCTTGTCGCCCCGGTCGAAATAGAACAGGTCCGCGCCCGAGCGGACCTCGCGCACCAGCGGGTTGAAGGAGCTGAGAAACGGCGCGTTCTTGTAATCCCAGATCACCATGTGCCCATCCGCACAGACCAGCACGGCGCGAAACGGGTTGTGCGTGTTCCACAGCTGCATATTCGTGCTGTCGGTGGCGTAGCGGATGTTGAGCGGGTCAAACACCAAAAGCCCGGCATAGTCGCGGTCTACGATATGCTGCGTCAGCCGCCGCCACCGGTGTTCACGCATCGCCGCGAGATTGGGCAAGGTCAGCCCCGCCGCCTGCCACGCCCGCTGGGTTTCCAGCGGCGGGCCAATCTCGATCCGGTCGCAATCATTGGGGGTGCCGTCGGGCAACGTGGTGCCCCGGTTGGGATCAATCTTGCGGGTGTCGCGGTAATGCTGGTTCATGTTGGCCTCCCTTGGACGTAGACTGGCAAGGCAGCGACGCGCGGTGTTGCCGAAATGCGACCTCGGAGCGCGTCGTTTTCTGGAGGGGTCATGGCGTTTGAGACGGACCGAGACGTGGTGCAGGCCGCATTGCTCAGAGATCCGGCCTGTGCCGGGTTGCACCTGCCGGAGGCGCCGGGCGAGGCGCAGACGGCTGATGATTTCCTGTTGTCGATGATGCGCTGTGTGGCGCAGGCGGGCAATGGGCACAGCCGGGTGATCCCGAACGCCGCCATCAAGGTCTGGCCGGTGCGCATCGTTGCGCGGGGGGCCGGTTTTGGCATCGTTCAGGGCGATCAGGTGATCCCGCTGCACAAGGTGAATGATGTGCCGGTTGCCGATTGGCTGGACCGGTTTCGCCCGTTTCTGGGGGGTACGGCGGGGCGCCAATCCGTGATTGGCGCGATCCTTCTGGCCTGGCCCGCCGCACTTGGCGCCGACCGGGTGCGGTATGAGACAGAGGCCGGCATATGGGCGTTTGGGCCGGATGACACCGTGCCTGCGCCCCCGCTTTATCCGTCGTCCGACACCGGCATGGCGGATCCGGCAGCGGGGGCGGCGATGGACCCGGTGACGGCCACGTGGGACGATCCGATCTGGAGTATCCGCGCGGCGCGCTTCGATATCCCCTGGCCCGATGACGTGCTCGAGACGGTCATGACGCGCACCGATGCGCCTCTGCTGTTCGATCTGCGGGGCAATACGGGCGGGGATTTTACCCGCATTCTGCCCCTGATGGATGCGCTCAAGGCCGGGTGGCGCGGCGGGCGCTGTGCGGTCCTTGTGGATCGGTTCACCTTTTCGGCCGCCATCGTGGCGGCGGTGCTGTTGCAACATCACCTTGGCGCGCGTCTGTTCGGGGAAGAGATGGGCGACGGGCTGCGGTTCTGGGCCGAGGGCGATACGGCGCTTTTGCCCGACACCGGCGCGCATCTACGCTGGTCGAGCGCGTGGCATGACTGGGAAACCGGCCAGCCAGACGACACCACCCCGCCCGAGATCCGACAGCATATGGTGGCGACGGGTCCGCTGAACATATCGCCCTGTGACGACGGCGCGGCTGCGCGGGCGTGGGTTCTGGGATGATCTGGCGGTGGTGCGTGCGCTGTGGCACATCCATGCCATGACCGCTGTGCTGCACACCCATCTGCCGGATGACATGCGCGCGGCCCGTTCTTTGCCGGGTATTCAGCCGGAGCGCGGGCCGTGGTTGCGCGTCGACGAAGCCTATGCCGCGCAGATGCAGCGGCGGCTGGAGGTGATGCGCGATCACGCGGGGGAGGTCCTCTATCTTGAGCCGGAGGCGCGGCCTGCGGCACTGGAACTGCTGGAGCATGTGGTGGCGCTGCTGCCGTCGCTTGGGTTTGAGGTGGCCGGGGACCGCGTGCAGTGCCCTGACGGGCGCGGGGTGGATTTGGACCCCGATGCGCCGATGGCCACATTGGGCCGGCTGTGTCAGAACGATTTTGTGCTGATGGAGCAGCGTAGGGCCGAACATGTGCTGACGGGTGCGGTGCTGTGTTTTCCCGCCTCGTGGCGGCTGTTGGAAAAGGCGGGGCGGCCTTTGACGGGTATCCACGTGCCGGTGGACGAGTATGACGACGATGTCGCGCGACGGGTGCAGCGGCTCTTTGACGGGATCCAGGTCGGGCGACCGCTCTGGCGGTTCAATCAGCTTTGGTATCAGGATCCGGAATTGTACCAGCCCCGTTCTCGCACCGAACCGCGCCGGGTGGGCGCGGGGTCGCGGGACGGCCCCTTTTACCGGACCGAGCGGCAGACGCTGGTGCGCCTGCCGCAGAGCCGTGCGGTGGTGTTTGCCATCCACACGCTTGTGTTGGCGCGTGGGGACGTGCCGCCGCTGGCTTAGCCGCCGGACCACGCATCGAAGATCACCACATGGGGCTGCCCGTTGGACGTGGCCCGCGGGCTACGCCCCGCTGGGCTGACCACGCAATTGACCTGCTGACGCAGGCAAGAGAAGTGCGTGGATGTGACCACGTCCACGGGATGATCAAACCGCAAGGTCAGCGCGTAGTAGCCCTGAGCCATTGTGCGCGCGGCCTTGATGCGGCCCGCAAAGCGGTGCCCGAGATAGCGCCCGGCGACCCGTTGGCCGGGGCGGTATGCCGGTTGGCCATGATCGCGCGCGCGGGCGCTGAGCGTGTTCCAGTCGCGCGCACCCCATTGGTGCGCCACGGCCTCGAGCGCCTGCGCATGGGTGCAGGGCCGCCCGGCCGCCAGAAGTGATGTGCGCATGCGCCTGGCCTGTGCCTTGAGCGCATCGCGGGAAGGAAGGGGGATATCCATATCCGTCTCCGTATCATCGGTCGCGATGATCTCTTGAGGGCTCCGCATTGCCTTGAGGGGCGACCTTGAAAAGGAAGGATATGTCTCAGGACTTCACCAAAGGTGCGGAGGGCAGGGGCCTGAACCCTGCGCGCCTTTTAGGCGGAGTTTTGCGCTATGGCAACCCGGCCCTCCGGGGGGGATTTTCTGGAACAGAGACGGGGATGCGTTTTGCGTTGATGAAGGTGCGGGGTGTGCAGGTACTGGTCCGGGCCGCGCCTGTATGGGGCGTTGAGGGCGTGGGTGTCGCGGAGGTTGGACCACTTTGATCGTGCCGCGCCAGTCTTGATGTTGCCGTGTGATTTGGTTGGCGTACCAGCCGAGAAGGCGGTCGCGGTGCGTGTCGCAGCGATTCTCAAAGCAGAGCGTACCTTTGGTCAGGTGGATGTTGTTGCCAGAAGTGCCGCGCGGAACGATACGCTCGGCGCGGCATCCGGGCAGGGCAGAGCCGGTCCGGCAGGGCCCGGCGGCGCAGCGGGTCCTGTTTGATGTCAGGGGCGGAACATCCTAGCCGTCGATGCGCGCGCCCATGATGGCGATGGATTGCTGATAGACGGTCGCTGCATTCCACTGTTTGATCACCTGGAAATTGGGCTGACCTTCCTGATAGCCCTTGCCCGGTTTCCAGCCCTTCTTGCGCAGGAAATTGGCCGTGGAGGCCAGCGCATCCGTCTGGTTGTAGAGATCCACGCGCCCATCGCCATTGCCATCCACACCGTAGGTCAACGCGTTGCCCGGCAAGAACTGGGTATGGCCCAGCTCGCCATGTTTGGCGCCCTTGGTCGATCCGGTGATCGAACCCTGATCCACCAGTTTCAGCGCGCCGATGGCGTGTGGCTTGAAGAAGTCCGAGCGGCGGCAATCATAGGTCAGCGTGACGATGGCCGAGACCACGGCGCTGTCGCCCATGAAGTTGCCGAACGCCGTTTCCATACCGTGGATCGCAATCAAAACCCCCGCGGGCACGCCGTATTGCCGCTCGAGCGCTGCGAAGTAGTCGGGGTTCCGCGCCTTGCGCTTGCGGCCCTGCGCCACGATCGTGTCTGCGCCGCGCACCTGCATGAACTTGTCCAGCGAATAGCGAAAGCTCTTCTGGTTGCGGTCGGCGGCGATGGTGCGGGTGGCGTAGGTTGCGTTTTGCAGCGCTTGCAGCCCGGAGCTCTTGACGCCTGCGCGCTTGGCCTCCTTGGCGAACCCGGCCTTCCAGGCGTCGAAACCGGCGCCCGTGTTGCCGCATGACGCCTGCGCGGCCCCCGCCAGCGCCAGTGACATGACCAGACCCGTTGCAAAATTCCTCAGCATACCCGTGCTCCACTGCATTACATTGGGACGAGCGTAGCGGATTGCGCCGCCGGTAGGCAAAGACAAATGCGGCGCGCTACCAGTTGGGGGTGGCGCGGCGCAGTTGCGCCAGTTTGGCCTCGTAGTCGGATTGCAGCTGCGCACGGCATTTCAGCGTGCCACAGGCTGCCATCTCGCGTTTGATCTCCTTGGCCAGGAATGGCTGTCCGAGGTCATTTGCGCGGCGGATGAGCGCCTGCATTTCCCATTCCGCCTCATCTTGGGCAAAGGCATTCATACGCTTCATCCCAAGCCGCGCGGCATTGAACGGCGTGACCTTGGTGTCCCATTCATAGCGTGTGTCGGCAGAGGCATCAGCGGTCTTGACCTCGCCAAAATCGGATACGAAGACCGATGCAAAGGCTCCGCGCACGCCTTCGCCACCAAAGAGCAGCACCATGCCGAGCACGGTCGGGATCAAAACGGCTGCGGCCAGCAGGTTGACCATGCCGGACACGGCCTGCCCGCCGCCCGCCGGCGGTTTGGGAAAGCTCTTGCGCGTCGTGGTGATGTCAGACAGATCCTGGGCCGGCGCCTTGGTCTTTTCGATCTGCGCAATCCGTTCCGCAAAACTCTTTTGTGTACCGGACATGGCCTCATCCTTCGCTGTGCCTGATATGGCGTAGCGGTGAACGGTGACCGAAATTTGGCACACCTGCGGTATTTCGCGTGCAAATAGAAAAAAGGCGCGCCCTAAGGCGCGCCCATAGGTTCAGCTGCTTAAAGGGAGGAGTTAGCAGCTGTAGTACATGCCGAACTCAACCGGGTGCGGCGTGTGTTCGTATGTTTCGATTTCTTCCATCTTCAGAGCGATGTAGCCTTCGATCTGGTCCTTGGTGAACACGTCACCGGCCAGCAGGAAGTCCATGTCGGCCTCCAGCTCTTCCATCGCTTCGCGCAAGCTGCCGCAGACGGTCGGGATACCGGCCAGCTCTTCTGGCGGCAGATCGTAAAGGTCCTTGTCCGACGGCTCGCCGGGGTGGATCTTGTTCTTGATCCCGTCGAGGCCCGCCATCAGCAGGGCGGCAAAGCACAGGTAGGGGTTTGCCGACGGATCGGGGAAGCGTGCCTCGACCCGCTTGGCCTTGGGCGATTCCGTCCATGGGATCCGGACGCAGCCCGAGCGGTTGCGGGCCGAATAGGCGCGCAGCACAGGGGCCTCAAAGCCGGGGATCAGACGCTTGTAGCTGTTGGTCGATGGGTTGGTGAAAGCGTTGAGCGCCTTGGCGTGCTTCAGAACACCACCGATGAAGAACAGCGCTTCGTCGCTGAGGTCCGCGTATTTGTCGCCTGCAAAGAGCGGCTTGCCGTCCTTCCAGATCGACATGTTCACGTGCATGCCGGTGCCGTTGTCGCCCGCGATGGGCTTGGGCATGAACGTGGCCGACTTGCCATAGGCAGCGGCGACGTTGTGGATGACATACTTGTACTTCTGAAGCTCGTCGGCCTGCTTGGTCAGGCTGTCAAAGATCAGGCCCAGCTCATGCTGGCACGACGCCACCTCGTGGTGGTGCTTGTCGACCTTCATGCCCAGACGCTTCATTGTGCTCAGCATCTCGGACCGCAGGTCCTGGCTCTCGTCGATCGGGTTCACGGGGAAATAGCCGCCCTTGACGCCCGGACGGTGGCCCATGTTGCCCATCTCGTACTCGGTGTCGGTGTTCCACGATGCATCCGTCGCATCAACTTCGTACGATACCTTGTTGATGCTGTTGGAGAAACGCACGTCATCAAACAGGAAGAATTCCGCCTCGGGGCCCATATAGGCAACGTCGCCGATGCCAGTCGACTTCAGGTACGCTTCGGCCTTTTCCGCCGTGCCGCGCGGGTCGCGGTCATAGGCTTCGCCGGTGTCCGGCTCCACGATGGAGCAATGCACGCAGATTGTTTTCTCGGCATAGAACGGATCAACATAAGCGCTGCTCTGATCCGGCATCAGTTTCATGTCGGAGGCTTCGATCGATTTCCAGCCCGCGATGGAGGAGCCGTCGAACATAAAGCCTTCCTCGAGGAAGTCTTCGTCGACCTGGTCGGCCATGACGGTCACGTGCTGCAGCTTGCCACGCGGGTCTGTGAAACGGATGTCGACGTACTCGGCGCCTTCTTCCTTGATCATGTCGAGAACGGGATTGGCCATTTCCTATGGGTCCTTCCTGAGTCAGTTACAGAGTTACAGCGCGTCCGAACCGGTCTCGCCGGTGCGGATACGGATGGTTTGTTCAACGGTGGAAACGAAAATCTTGCCGTCACCGATTTTCTCGGTCTTGGCCGCGTCCACGATCGCCTGGATCGCGCCGTCCACCTGATCGTCGTCAAGGATAACCTCGACCTTCACCTTGGGCAGGAAATCCACGACATATTCCGCGCCGCGGTACAGTTCCGTGTGACCTTTCTGGCGGCCGAAGCCTTTGACCTCGATCACCGACAACCCCTGAACGCCAACCTCTTGCAAGGCCTCTTTGACTTCATCAAGCTTGAAGGGCTTGATGATGGCTTCGATCTTTTTCATGGAGTGCCTCCCGTTGGCATTTCTCGGTAAGGGGTGGACCATCTGCGCCTTGGGTCGTCCATCGCAGGTGGCGGAGAATGGGTGTTTCACCCGGTGATTTGATAGGGCGTGGTTTAAAAATATGCAATGCGCACAAAAAATGGGCATCTTGAAAACGTCGGGGATTTGATGTGACCGAACCACTGACTGCAGCCCGGATGCGGGCCATAGAACGGGCGGCCATCGAGTCGGGTGCCGTGACCGGGCTTGAGCTGATGGAGCGTGCGGGGCAGGGCGTCGTCGAGGCCGTGTTCGAGGAATGGCCCGATCTGGCTGACGGCGCGCACCGGGCCGTGGTGCTCTGCGGACCGGGCAACAATGGCGGCGACGGGTTCGTGGTGGCGCGCCTGCTGCGCGCGCGGGGGTGGGCGGTCTCGGCGTTTTTCTACGGCAATGCGGACAGTCTGCCACCGGATGCCCGGGCAAATCACGATCGGTACGCACAGACCGACCCGGTCCACCCCCTCGGACATCCCGTCGCCAGCGCCGATGCGCTCGAGGCGCTGGAAGACGCGGCAAGCCACGCGAAGGATCACACCGAAGACAAACGCCCTTTTGTCGTGATCGACGCACTCTTCGGCATCGGCCTCACGCGACCGGTCGAGGGGTTGAACGCGCTTATGGCGCACATGGATTATCTGATACACTTTCCTGACCTAAATGCGGCCCGTATCGTCGCCGTGGATGTGCCAACCGGTTTTCACACGGACACAGGCAACGTGCTGTGGTCCAAATCCGTGTCACAGAACCCGTTTCCAGCCATCATCCCGAATCTGGTCGTGACCTTCCACGCGCCAAAGCCGGTGCATCACCGCCTGCGCCACGACGGCATTCCGGTCCATGTCAAAGACATCGGTCTACCCGTCTCTGTTCCAGAAAAATCCCCGCCGGAGGCATAAAATCTCTGATCCTGCCATCATCACCCGCGAAACGTTGCCCCGTCTTGCCAAGCGCCAAGGCCACAAGTTCAACCACGGTCACGCCTTCATCATGACCGGTGGTCCGGGACGTACCGGGGCGGCGCGGCTTGCCGCGCGTGGGGCGTTGCGGATCGGGGCGGGGCTGGTGACGCTGGGCACGCCGCCCGCGGCGCAGATGGAGGTGGCATCCCACATCACTGCCGTGATGCTGCACCGCGTGGCCGACGCGGACGCCTTGCGCGCGCGGCTCACTGACACCCGCATCAATGCGCTCTGCCTTGGACCAGGTCTTGGTTTGAGCGATGACAGGGCACCATTGATCGAAGCAGCGCTGCAAAGCGGCCGACCCACTGTTTTGGACGCAGACGCGCTGACGCTGATCGCCTCCGCGCCAGCGCTTTTTGCATTGCTCCACGCGGGTTGTGTGCTGACGCCCCATGACGGAGAGTTTGCGCGCCTCTTTCCCGACATCGCGGAGCGCCGCGCGGCTGAGCCGGATACGGAGGAGACGCTGTCAAAGTGCAACGCCGCGCGCGCTGCCGCGCGGCGATCGGGCGCCATTGTCCTGCTCAAGGGTCAGGAGACGGTCATCGCGGCACCGGACGGACGCTGCGCCCTTCACCGCGCAACGGATGACCGGGCGGCACCGTGGCTCGCCACCGCGGGGGCGGGGGACGTGCTGGCCGGGTTTATTGCTGGGCTGATGGCGCGCGGGTTCGATCCGATGCAGGCCGCGCAGGCCGCCACCTGGCTGCACGTGGAATGCGCGCGTGCCTTTGGCCCCGGGTTGATCGCAGAGGACCTGCCCGAGATGTTGCCAGCCGTCTTGAGGGGGCTCGACGCTTAGGCGGCGACCACAGCCTCTTCTGCGATCATCGCGGGAACCGACAATTCCAGCCCGTCGGCATAGATCACGTAAGGCGCTTCAAAGCCCAGTTTGACGAGGACCATCTGGCGCGGACCAAGCGACGTGATGTGCTCGTCATCCACCAGACACCCTGCGGGCATGACCGCTTGCGACGCGCCGCCAAGCGCCTTGGCGCGCCAGTCGCGCACCAGCACTGTCTGCGCGGCGGGCAGCATCACGGTGTGGGGTGGTTTGATGTGCCCCAATGCGCCTGCGTTGATCCGCACCGCCTCGACCTTGACCTTTTCCGTCTCGACCGCAGCCAGTGGAACCATGCCCGCATTGCGCGTGATGATCCTGTCGCCGGGCGACAGGAATTCCACCGGGATCTCACCATCACTGGTCAGAACGATGGTGCCGGCCACAAGGCCCACATGGGAAATACACGTGCGTTGTTGCGGGGAAAACCCGCCCGATGCACGCCCGACCGTTTTCGGTTTCATGGCGTTTCTCTCTTGTTCACCTGCCTCAGGTAAACGCAAGTTAGCTGAACTTTCTCTTAATGTCGTGCAATTTCTGCACCCTGCGGGTGCAAATGGGTCTCGCCTCGCGCGGCGTGACTTGCTAGAGGGGCAGCAGATGCGGGCGTGGCGGAATTGGTAGACGCACCAGATTTAGGTTCTGGCGCCGCAAGGTGTGGGAGTTCGAGTCTCCCCGCCCGCACCACTGCCCTGACGTCGAAAGGTGCCCTAGTTCGGACGATACCCGGCCTTTCGTGCCAACAGACGGCAGTCACCGGTTTAGCGCTTAATGCAGGCTCCGTTGATCTGGACAGTATTGACGCACCGGTCACGCGGCAGACACAGCGCGATTGCCGTCCGTGGACTAGCAGAGTGTCGTAGGGTGCGACTGCCAGCGGTTTTGAGGCAAGTTTTAAAAATTCCACGGGTCGTGAGCGTTTTAGCTCAAGGCACCTCGGCCGGTGCCATTGCATGGCGTGCATCACGCGGCGCGATGTGGGACACCATGTCCGTCAATTCACTCAATTGCACAGGCTTGCGCAAAATCAGCCGTGCATTGCGCGACATGTCAAACAGCTCGCCCTTGGGAAAAAGGCCGCTGCCCGTGATGAAGATGACCGGCGCCTCTGGCGCTGCGAAGGCGGCATAGTTCGCCACATCAGTCGAGTACGTGTCCGCGATCATCAAATCCAGCAAAAGAACCTGCGGCTTGTTGCGTTTCAAAAGCGCAATCGCCCCTTCGGCATCGCCTGCCTCAAGCACGGTATGTCCGGCCTCTTGCAGTGCTTCGGCAAATACAAAGCGAAGACTGGGGTCGTCTTCAAGGATCAAAACAAGCGCCATTTCGGACCTCATCAACTTCACCTCCGTTTTTAGGATGCATAGATTAACCGTATCCTAAAAGCACCCGGTTACGCACGATTTGGTTACCAATCATTTACAGTACCCACGATTCTCAGGTGACGACCACCGGGAAAACAATCGTGAACGACGCCCCTGACTGACCGTCCGAACGTGCAGAGATGTCCCAACCATGGCGGCGGCAGATCTCTGCACATGTGGCCAGACCGATTCCAGTGCCTTTGACCTCGGCCTTGAGCCGCAGGAACGGCAGGAAAATGGCGCGCGCCTGATTGGGATCGAACCCGCCGCCCGTGTCCGAAATTGTCAGATGCGCACCGTCCCCGGTGCGGCGCGTGGCAATCGTGACGTTGAGCGCCCGGTCCGCATTCTTGTTCTTGATCGCATTGGACAGGATATTGATCAGCAGGATCTGCAACATGCTGGCTTCGGCCATCAAATGCACATCTGGTCCTTCGACCTGAACCTCCGTCACCGCGTCGCGCAATTCGGTCTCGAGCATCGTGATGCACTGGTCGATCATCTCGTGCACGCTTACGCGGTTCAGATCCAGAGGCGCCGCAGAGGATTTGGCGTGGGCCAGAAGACTGGTGGTGAGCGTTTCCATCTTGTCGATGGCATCCTGCATGTGCCCCAGAAACGGCGCGGCCTCGTCCGGCAGATCATCGCCAAACCGGTTCTGGAACAGTTCAAGCAGACCCGCAATCGCGCCAATCGGTGTCTTGAGATCATGGCTGGCCGCGTGGGCAAACGTCTCCATCGACAGGACCGTGCGCTGCAACTCGGTGATGTGGGTTTCCAGGTGCCCGCTGCGCTCGGTCTCGCGCTGGCGTATGACGTTTGCCGTTTGCAAAGCCTCGGCGCTGGCGCGCATGTGATCCTGCGACAGCAGGTACAGCTGTTCCTGCACACCTTCGATGCGCATCAGGGACAGGTGGAAATCGATTGTCCTGGTGACGCCGATGCGCCGCGCATCGCGCATGGGCAAGCTGATGCCACCGCTCGCAACAGATTCGCGAAAGGCGGTGCTGACCGCACGTTCATCCAGATCGGTAAGCAGGGCGAACGCCATGCCATTCAGACCATCATGACCGGCCTCAATCGGGCTGCTGTACATCCGGCTGGCGCGGCGGGTGTGCAGCACGATCGTGCCCGCGTGGTCCAGAACGAAGGCCGCGATGGGCAAGGCGGAAAAGGCCGCGCGCGCGACCCTGGGATCGGTGGCGATGCCAGGATCGGGGCGCGCGGCGTCCGCGCCCTCCACCTCAGCCGTCACGGAGGCGCGCGTCATCGAAGGCGCGCAGGCTGCCAAACACGTGCGTAACGCGGCCTTGCGCGCCGCGCCGCGCCTGCCCACGGCATTCAACCGCAACCACGTCGCCGTCGATGCGCTGGATCTCTGTTTTGGTGACAAAGGATTCACCATGTTCCAGCGTCCGTTGCAGAAGATCCTGCATGCGCGCGCGGTCCGCTTCGACGATATGCTGCAGCAGCAGTTCGATCGACGGCACAACTTCGGTCGTCTTGTGGCCCAGCAGGTCATACATCGCCGCATTCCAGCTTGGGTCGTAGTTTTCGACATCCACGGAATACACGCCGATGCCCATGTCATCCTGCAACGCCTCGAGGCTTTCACGGTAATGCGGGCTGTGCGCCTTGCTGGCCATGTCCCAGACCACGCCGATCATCTGGATCGGCTCATTGAGGCTGTCCCGCACGATGGTGATGATGCCCTTGATCCTGATGATCTTGCCATCCGGGCCAAAGGCGCGCACCTCGTATTCCATGGTGCCGCCACCGTCGATCAGACGCTGCATCCGATCAAGATGCGTGTCGCGGTCCTCGGGGTGCAGCTTGGTATGGGCCTCGTCCCATGTGGGCTGTTTGCCAGAGATATCGACGCCGTGAAGCGCATACATCTCGGGTGACCAGACCAGTTCCTTGGTATCCAGATTGTAGGTCCAGTGCGCCACATGGCTCAGCTTGCTGATCATCGACACCAGTTGCGCGAGGGGTTCGTTGTCATATTGCGTGACCGTGATCGACAGCCCGATCAGCTTCTGGTGCTGATCGTGGACCGGCGACAACAGCATGGTGTAATGCTTGCCCTCCGACAGGATCGGCACGCGCCGGACCTCTTGCAGGCGCAGCACCGTATTGGCCAGGGGCGCAAGCGCGGGGAAGCCCGCGGGCAGGCTGCACTGGCTCAGATGCACGCCGGTTGGCGGCAATTCCCGCAACCCGAACAACTCCAGCGACACGCGCGACATGCGGCGCAAGGTCAAGGCCTGATCCGCCAATGCGATGGCGTAGGGTGCCGACGCCAGCGTCGCCTCCAACTCGGATGCGAGCGCCTGCCGTTCGGCCGAACTGATCTGCAATTCCTCGTTGACGGTCAGCAGCTCTTCGTTGGTGGACTGCAACTCTTCGTTGGAGGTTTCCAACTCCTCGTTGGTGGCCTGGAACTCTTCGTTTGTGGACTGCAGCTCTTCGTTTGCCGATTGCAGTTCTTCGTTGGCGGTCTGCAATTCCTCGATGGTCTGTTGCAGGGCCTCCTGGGTGGAGCGCACCTCCATCTCCATCCGCTCGACATAGGCGCGCTGTTCCTTGTCGGTGATGTCTTCGAGATCGGTTTCGAGCTGCTCTTCGAACTTGGTATCAATCGCCACAAGGCAGTGCATCTCACCGCCCTTGTAATTGTGGAACGGAAACACACTCATCTGGATGCGGTTGCCGACGGGCAGGGACACGCTGTGCCAGCGGCCAACGCGTCGCGCCTCATTGCGGATCGACACAGCGATCAGGCTGGTCACCTCGGACAGGAGCGGTTCGATCAACATCTTGATGTTGAGCGATGTGGACGCTCCTGCGCGGATCTCGAGAAACGGGCTCAGATCGCCGAGCACTTCGATGATGGTGCCGTTGCGGGTTGTGATAAATCCATTCGGTGCCACCACACGGGCCAGCGACAGGTCCGCCTGCACATTGGGATCATTGGGGGCTGCGAGGTTCTTGACCATGCCGCCCCTGCGCCGGTTGCGATGGAACATGCCCGCGCCGGGTTCAATGGACAATTCGCCAGAGATGCCCCGCCGTTTGCCAAACACCTTTTCCGCCCCCTGGCGCGCCTCGAAAAACACGCTCATTTCGCCCACAGTTTCCGACGTGCCAAGGAACAGCAAACCGGTCGAGTTCAGGGCATAGTGCAACCGGCTCAGCACCCGTTCCTGCAGCGAAAGGTTGAAATAAATCAGAAGGTTGCGGATGCTCACCAGGTCGACATTGATGAATGGCGGGTCCTGAAAGATATTGTGGTGCGAAAACAAGGTGACCGCGCGCAGGTCCGGGCGCACGGTGATGTTCGTGCCGCTCACCAGGAAATAGTCGGCCAGCAACTCGGGCGGAATATCCTGCGCCGCGGTGATCGGATAAATGCCGCGCCGCGCGACCTCAATGGCGTTCTGGTCGATATCGGTGGCAAAGATCTGCACGTTGCGTTTTGACAGGGCGCTGATCCCGCCCAGCAATTCGGCAACGATGATTGCAATCGTATACGCCTCTTCCCCGGTGGCACAGCCGACGATCCACAAGCGGATCGGTCCGTTGGGGCGGTTGTTCAGGGTCTCGGACAGTTCGGATTTGAGATGGTCGAATTGCAGCGGATCGCGGAAAAACCGTGTGACTGAAATCAGCAGATCGCGGTGCAGCGCGTCCACCTCATCCGTGTTGGTCCGGCAATAGTCGACATAGGCGTCATAGCTGTCGACCCCAAGCGCGGTCATCCGGCGCGACACGCGACGGCTCAGCGTGTTTTCCTTGTAGTCGCGGAAATCGACCTGCGTCCGCGACAGCAGGATCGCGAACAGGTCGTTCAGCGGGCTGGGCGTGTCCATGAACTCGCGCAGGCCATCGAAATTGCGCGGGCGGGCCAGGATCTTTTCGAGATGGGTGCCAATCTGCTCTGGCGACAGGGTGAGGTCGATGCACCCCGTTTCAATCGCGGATGTCGGCATGCCATCATATTTCGCGGTCGATGGCTCCTGCGCGATGGTGATCCCGCCCACTTCGCGGATCGCCTGCACACCATAGCTGCCGTCCGAACCAGTCCCAGACAGGACGATCCCGACGCAGTTTTCGCCACATTGCTCCGCAATGCTCTTGAACAGCCGGTCCGCCGACGGGGTCGGCGTGGCAGGATGGCCCGACGGATTGCGCAACCGCAGCATCCCGTTTTCGTACACCACATCCGTGTTCGGCGGCGTGACATAGATCGAATTCGGCTCGGGTACGGTTTCCACACCCAGCTCGTGCACCGGCAGCTTGGTCTCGCGCGAAATCAGTGTCGACAGCACGCTTTTGTGTGTGGGCGACATATGCTGCGCGATGACATAAACCGCCGGAGCGTCGGCGGGCAGGTTCTGCACCAGCAGCGACACCGCCTCGAGCCCACCGGCAGAGGCCGCCACACCGACAATCGGCGGGGCAGGGGGCGTCGTCGGCACGGATTCCAGGTCGTCTTCCGGCTCAGCAGGCGGGGGCGATGGCATGTCGTTGGTCATGTGTGTGCAATACCTGTCAAGCGGCCGGGCAATATTGATCGATCAACGACATGAGTTTTCCCGGCGATACAGGTTTGCTGGCATATCCATTCATTCCAAGTTTCTCGACGCGCTTGTCGTCGTGATAGGTGACGTCCGCCGTGACCGCGATGATGGGAACGCGGCGGGGTGGGTCACTGATTTCATTGCGGATTTTCAAGGTGGCATCGAGCCCGGACATGATCGGCATGTGCAGGTCCATCAGCACGAGGCCAAATTCCCCGGGACGGTCCGACAGGGTGCGAAACCCTTCCTCGCCGTTGCTTGCACTCTCCACCTCCACGCCGAGGCCGGAAATGATTTCATGCATCATGAATCGCGTGAACGCGTCATCCTCGATGAGGAGCACCTTGTGATGATACGTCATGTCACTTGATCCACCCAGGTCAGGTTATTCAATCGTAGCAAGAAACTGGTCTTAAAACCATCCCTCTCGCTTTCCAATAGGCGAAGGTCGCCGTTCATCAGCCGCGCCAGCTCCCGGCTGATCGCGAGACCAAGGCCCGAACCGCCATGGCCGCGGCGAATCCCCGTGTCCGCTTGCGTGAACCGGTCAAAGATGCGGCTGCGCGCTTCGTCATCAATCCCGGTGCCGGTGTCGCTCACAATGATGTCCAGCGCCCTGCCTGCCGCGGTTTCCTGCATCGAAAGCCGGATTTGCACCTTGCCGTGGTCGGTGAACTTGATCGCGTTGTCGACAAGGTTGGCGACCACTTGCGTGACGTGTGGCGCGTCGATTTCGGCCTGTTCCGGCAGGTCATCATCCAGGACAACGGAAATGTCGATCTGCTTGTCGCGCATGTGGCGGGTGGCGTCGGCGTTGGTCAGCCACTGGTTGGCCAGAACCCGCAGATCCGTTGGACTGACATGTATATCGACCGCATTCGCTTCGATTCGGGACATGTCGAGCGTGTTGTTCATCAACCCCATCAGCTGATGCGACGCACGTGTTGCCGTCTCGGCATAGAGCTTGGGTTTGTCCGAGATGTCCCGGTAATTCGCAATCAGGTGCAAAAAGCCCATGATCGCGTTGAGCGGCGTGCGGATTTCATGGCTCATCGTGGCAAGGAAATTTGACCGGATCGACAGCGCCCGTTTCGCCTCTGTCTCGGCCTTTTCGCGCTCTGTCACCTCGCGGTGGAGCGCGTCGATCTGCGTGAGCGTCCTGCGTTCGTACCCCAAAAGAGCGCCCGTGATCTTGTCGAGGCTGTCGGGGACACCGCGCGGCGGACGATCGAGCATCAGCGGCCCGGCCGCTTTGGCGTCAGCGGCATCCACATGCTCGGAAATCCGCCTCAGGTGCCGGATGATCATCCGCTCGACGATGATCAAAAGCGCAAGCGCGGCCAGATACGCCTTGGCGAGGTTGGTCAGGAACGTGGTCAGAAATTCGGCCCAGAGCCGCGCCCGCACAGCATCCAGCGACAGATGCACCAGCAGCGTGCCCACGACTTCGCTGCGATCATTCTCAAATTGGTGGATCAGGTCATAGGTCTGCATGGCATCAATGGTTTCATCTGCCTGGTCCTGCGCGCCCCGGGTCCACAGCTGCCCGGTCGGGGTCGACAGCTGTATATATGAAAGGTTGGGGTCCGTTGCGAGACCGTCGAGGATGATATCAACCTGCGCAAAGTTGAACGTCCACACCGCCTGTTCCAGCGACGTGGTCAGCGCGTCTTCGATGCGGGTCAGAACCGCCGTCGCATCCGAGCGTTGGCGCAGGAAACTGGTTCCGAGCTGGAGCCCGGTGGAAAACACCGAAAGAACCGATCCAACGATCAGAGAGGCCACGACCAATCGGACGCCCAGACGATCAAGCATGCCGTCAAATGTGGGCCAGAGCGTCATTGCAATACATGCCGCTCCAGCAACCTGTCCAGCCGCCCGTCCGCCCGCATCGCGGCCAGTGTGGCGTTGAAATCGGCAACGATCTGTGCCGCGCCTTCCACATCCCGACGTATCGCCATGTGAATGCTTTGCTGCTGCAACACACCCGGTGCAAACGACACCTGCGTGCGCAAGCTGGGGTCCTGATGCGTGATGGCGTGCCGGATTACATCCACACTGTCGAGTGTCAGGTCCGCACGTCCCACGGCCACCATCCGAATGGCCTGGAGCGTCGTGGTGACGACAATTTTCTTCAGGTAATCCGCGTGGTCAAACTCATCCTCGTAGAGAAAGCCGTCGCCGACGGCGATGGCAAACGGGCGCAAGGCCTCGACCGTCGTAAAACTGTGGCCCGCGCCTCTACGCTGCACCAGCTGGATGTCGGTGACGTAAAACGGATCGGCATAAAGCAGCGCGTCTTCCAGCTCGGGATCCCGAAACAGCGATCCGATGATCTGGAACCGCCCGATCTTGATGTCTCCCATGATGCGGGCCCATGGCACGACCCGCGTCTCCACCGGGTGCCCGGCCTCTGTCAGAACGGTTCTGATCACATCCAGCGACATGCCCTGCCCGGGCAGGGCGGCCCCCGAGAACGGAGGCGATTCATCCGCAACCGCGACCAGCGGTGCATCCTGTGCCGCTGCCGTGCCAATCCACGCTGAAACCGACAGTATCACTGCCCACAAGCTGCACATACGCATTCTCTGGCTCTCCCGTCTGCCAACCCATCCCGGCGACACACGCGTCGCACCGGCCAAACTGAAATCATATTGCGACCTTCAGGGTTGCTCATTCTTTAACGGGCGCACATTCCGTCGCCGCGCATGATAATCAAAGCGCACCCGGAACCAAATACATTTTGGTATCACCGCCAAGCCCCTTGCACCCGAGGCCCCGCATGCCTAGAAGGGCGCGAATTTCAGATGCGCCCCCGGTCGGTTCCGGGGGCTTTGACGTATGGGAGCACACATGCAGGTCACCGAGACGCTGAACGAAGGGCTGAAACGCGGCTATGCCATCACCGTGACGGCGGCCGAGCTGGACGCAAAGGTCAATGAAAAGCTGGCCGAAGCCCAGCCCGAAGTGGAAATGAAGGGCTTTCGCAAGGGCAAGGTGCCCATGGCGCTCCTGAAAAAGCAGTTTGGCCAGCGTCTGCTGGGCGAAGCGATGCAGGAAAGCGTCGATGGCGCGATGGCGGAGCATTTTGAAGCCTCCGGTGACCGCCCCGCGATGCAGCCTGACGTAAAGATGACGAACGAGGACTGGAAAGAGGGCGACGACGTCAATGTCGAGATGTCCTATGAGGCGCTGCCCGAAATCCCCGAGGTCGACATGTCCGCGATCAAGCTGGAGCGTCTGGTGGTCAAGGCCGACGACGCCGCGATCGAAGAGACGCTGGGTTCGCTAGCCGAAAACGCGCAGGACTTCAAGGCGCGCAAGAAAGGCTCCAAGGCCAAGGACGGCGATCAGGTTGTGTTCGACTTCCTGGGCCGCGTCGATGGCGAAGCATTCGATGGCGGTGCTGCCGAAGACTTCCCGCTGGTGCTGGGCTCCGGTCAGTTCATCCCCGGTTTCGAAGAACAGCTTGTCGGTTCCAAGGCCGGTGAGGAAAAAGACGTCACCGTCACCTTCCCCGAGGATTACCAAGCCGAAAACCTCAAGGGCAAGGAAGCCGTCTTTGAGTGCAAGATCAAAGAGGTCAAGGAACCCGTCGCCGCCGAGATCAACGACGATCTGGCGCAGAAATACGGGGCCGACGATCTCGACGCGCTCAAGGCGCGCATCGGTGAGCAGCTGGAAGGCGAATATTCCGGTGCCGCACGCCAGGTGATGAAGCGGGCTCTGCTCGACGCGCTGGACGATGTGGTCAGCTTTGAGCTGCCGCCGAGCCTCGTTGAGGCCGAAGCCAAGCAAATCGCACACCAACTGTGGCACGAGGAAAACCCCGAGGTCGAAGGCCACGATCACCCCGAGATCGAAACCACGGACGAGCACACGACGTTGGCCGAACGCCGCGTGCGTCTGGGCCTGCTGCTGGCCGAGATCGGCCAGAAGGCAGAGGTCGAAGTGACCGATGCCGAGATGAGCCAGGCGGTGATGGCGCAGGCGCGCCAGTACCCGGGTCAGGAACGCCAGTTCTTTGAATTCGTTCAGCAAAACCCGCAGATGCAGCAGCAACTGCGCGCGCCCCTGTTCGAAGACAAAGTGGTCGATCACATCGTGGAAAACGCCACCGTCACCGACAAAGAGGTCAGCAAGGACGACCTGCAAAAGGCTGTTGAGGCGCTCGAAACCGAGTAACCCGGCACCCACATCACAATCGGATCAAGGCCGCCTTTGGGGCGGCCTTTTTCATTTTGAACACAGAGACGCGGCAAGCACATTTCTACCGTAGGTGGTTGACACGCACGTCAATCTGGCCGACCGTTGCCGCGCGGGGACGTATTTTCTACGCCATAGTTTTTTAAGGTCATTTTCAACGGGTCCCCGTGATTTACCGAGCGCGCTTCGGCGCAATTTGGAGGGCTCAAATGTACTACAGAACACTCACTCTATCTGCGTGCGCCGCGTTGCTCGCGTCGACCTCTGCCTGGGCGCAGATGACGATGCCGGACGATGCGCAACAGACATGCACCGCCGACATCGCACCATGGTTCGGCGGAACGGTCAGCGCCGGGGGCGCGGTCAACGCGCCCAGCTCCGTCACCTTTACCGAAGACAACCCCAATGGCGGCGAGGGACCGCAAATCTGCAATTTCTACCAATGGGGCGCACAGATGTTCCTGTGGCTGACATCGCCCGAAGGGGACGGGCTGGTTCTGGATGGCGATGCGATCTACAATGTGCTGCCGTCGGTCAATGGCGTGCGCCAGTTCCAGAATGCTGCCACGACGCCCACGCTCAACGTCGCGCTGCGGTCGGAAAAGTCGGTGGACGAAGTGGGCGAGATCACGCAGGCGGGCGGTGGCACGCTCATGTCGCAGGCAAAATCGCTCGTGTACTACGGCGTGCATACCAATGACATCTATGCGGATTTCCTGACGCTCCAGAAAAACGAACAACCCGCGGATATGGTGAATTTCCCAATCTCCGCGACAGAGCTTGAGATAATCGAGAAATATGTTGCGTCCGTCGGACTTGACGCGCCCGTAGCGCCCGAAACCCTCGCACTCGAGCTGAAGACATCCTGGGTGGATGCCGCAACGCTGCCGGATGCGGGTGCGTATATCACCATGCCGGCGGTCGTGCCCGCATACACCGCCAACAGCGACAACACGGTCTGGACCCCGAACGGGACCCAGGACATCACCCTCGCGCTGGTCGGCATGCATGTCGTCGGCACGGTGCAGGACCATCCGGAATTCGTCTGGGCCACGTTTGAACATCTCAACAATGCGCCGGACGCCACCTACTACTATACCAACACGGGCGGTGACACCGTGGCGTGGCCCTTTGACTCCAGCGGCAGCTATACCTTCCTCGCGACCGGCGGAACGGTGGACGGCGCCAACGTGGAATGCATGACCACGAAAACGAACACGACCACGAACCAGGTCGAAATCGTGGCCGAAACAAAGGACGGCGCATCGGTATGTGAGGGCGGCATTGTCCCATCCGACACGGTGCGCCTGCGCCCCTGGGGCAGCATTGCCTACACGCCGGATGACGTGACCAACGGCACGGTGACCCAGGACGTGTACGACAAGGCCATCACCAACAACACCGAACTGGTGTCGCTCAATACCGATGTCCTGTCCCAGCTGTCATCGGATGACCCGCGCGCCAACTACGTGCAGACGGGCGGGATCTGGACCACGACACCTTCGGGCGGGGGTGACGCACCGATCCCGAACCAGAACGGCGATCAGACGGCCCAGATGCGCGGATCGCTCGACCTCTATAATGCGACGATGGAGACCTATTCGCAGTCCTTCGCCAACAACTGCTTTGTCTGTCACCAGTTGAACGACAAGGCGCCCAACAGCTTTGGCGCGTTCCAGTTGTCGCATATCTATTCCGAACTCGAACCGCTCGTGTCCCAGTAGGCGCGGGCAAACGGAAGGGTCGCGCCTCTCTCCCGGTGCGGCCCTTTTTTTACGGCTCAATACGCGCGCAGATCGTTCAGCGTATAGGTCTGGCGGATGTCGAAATCCGGGTCCGGTTGATAGCCGGGATCATCCACAAGACAACTGCGTCCACAGATTTGCCGCGCCACCTGACGGCGCGCATTCACGTACCAGAACCGCCCGCCGGGCGTTGCGATATACCCGTCTGTACCGTCTTCGATATCGGTGCGCATGTCGTCAAAGGACGGCACCTCGCTCAGGAAATCGGGATGCCACGCCCCGTGCGTGTGGTAGGAGGCCAGCACCGTGAAATCGACAAAGCGCGGATCGGGGGGCAGGCAGGACGCCTGCCGTCCGCGCACCGGTTCCGTTGCGACATAGCTGCCGTTCGCATCCACACCGATCAGGCCGCAATATTCCCGCCCGTCGGCGATGGAGCGCGGCTGTATGTCGTTGAAAAGGTTTGACATAAACGCGATCTCACGTTGGTTTTGCGGCAGGGCGCGCGGTTCCATCGTGATGCTGGCGGGATCGGGTGTGATACACCCGCTCAGGGCCAGCACAGTGATCAGGACAAGGAGACGTTTCATGCCGCGCACCGTGCCGGTCCGGCGCGACGCTGTCCACCCTCAACGCGTGGCCTGCGGCGGTTCATGCCGAAGCCGCGCCCGCGAAGAATGCGCGCAGCATGTCTTCCGCGCCGTCCGGGTCGTCGCGGAACACGCCGTGCCCGGCGTCGGGGACAATGGTCAGCGTTGCATTCCCGCCAATCGCGTCTGCAATGTCGGTTGAGCATTGCGGCGGCGTCACGGGGTCTTCGGCCCCGCCAAGGACCAGCGTGGGGCAGGTGATCGCCGCGAGACCGGGGCGCAGGTCCATGCCCATCATCTCATGCGCGAAAAAATGGGCGGACACCTCGGGCCGTTCAATCGCCCAATCGCGAAAGGATGCGTCCGGCGCGCCGGGGTTGCGATTGTAGAGCGGCAGGACCACCTCGGCATAGGTCTTGTACCCGTCGACCGTCGGGGTCGAGAAGAAGTCGCGCGCCACCTGACCCGCATGTGCGCCGCCCAGCCGCGTGGCAAAGGCCACCGTTTCATCCAGCAGGAACCGAGCCGCTGTCGACGACAGGACCAGACGTTCCGGCCCCTGGGGATGGCGCGCGGCATAATGCATCGCGACCATGCCCCCAAAGGACTGTCCCAGAACGATGGGGCGTTCGATCCTGAGGGCGGTGCAGAACGCATCAATGTCGTCCGCCCATTGATCCAGCCGCCACGTGTCCCGCGGCGCGTGGGTCCGGCCGCAGCCGCGGTGATCGACATAGACCACCTGATACTGGTCCGCGAAACGGTCGAAATAGGGCCGCAGCGTCAGGTGGTCATATCCCGGCCCACCATGCAGCACGAGCAACGTGCGCCGCTGGGCCAGCCTGTCGCCGTCGGGCGCAAGCTGCGGCCCGACCACGTCAAAGAACATGTCGATCCCGTTCACCTCGATGTACATGCTGCTGCCTTTTTGTTGCTGTGATGGAAAGGCTAGGCAGCGTGCGGGCAAAGCACAACGCCAAAGGCCAGGCATTGATCCCCGTGCGCGCGTCACCGTTCCAGCGCACAGATTTTGACAGATCAACGGATATGTGGTTGGGTTGAGTGCACTTTATTGCATTTATTTTTGAAGGAAATTTGAGATGGCCAATTACCCACCCTCCGCAGGTGTGAATGATCCCAATTATCAGCCGCCCAATGTCGGTCCCGGCGAGGTGCCCGATCCCGAAGAGGGCCTCACGCCGATCGAAGAAGGCAAACCCGGCGCAGGCCCCAAGGAAGGCGAAGGCAGCCAACCGCCAAGCGAAGTCACGCCGTAAGGGCGCGGCCCGAGGGGCGCACAAAAAAGCCGCGCCGGAGGACCGGCGCGGCTTCAAATTCTTGGTCAGAGCGGCTGGCTCAGGTTGGCTGTTCTTCGTCGTCGGACGGTGCGTCGTCGGAGGCGATGCCTGCCGCTTCGGCCAGATCGTCGTCGTCGGATGCCGCGGCACCGATGTCGTCGAACAGTTCCTGGATTTCGAACTCGGCGGCAGCCTCTTCTTCGGCGGCCAGCTCCTGGATCGATTTGCCGGACGCCTGCAGTTCCGCCTCTTCGGGCGAACGGGCCACGTTCAGCTGAACCACAACGTCGACCTCGGGGTGCAGGGTGATGTGCACGTCGTGCAGGCCCAGCTCCTTGATCGGGGTGGGGATCACGACCTGTTTGCGGTCGACTGAGAACCCTTCGGCGGTGGCCACGTCTGCGGCGTCACGCGGTGTGACCGAGCCGTAGAGGTTGCCGCCGTCAGAGGCCTGGCGGATCACGACGAACTGCTGTCCATCCAGCTTGTCGCCAAGCGCCTGCGCTTCTTTGCGGGTCTCAAGGTTGCGGGCTTCAAGCTGTGCTTTTTGCGCTTCGAAATCGGCGATGTTGGCATCCGAGGCCACCAGCGCTTTTTTCTGCAGCAGCAGGTAGTTGCGGGCATAGCCGGGTTTGACGTCGACGACGTCGCCCATCTGGCCCAGCTTGGCCACACGTTCGAGAAGGATCACTTGCATGTGCTTGTCTCCTTATTTCACGGCGTAAGGCAGCAGGGCGAGGAAGCGGGCGCGCTTGATGGCGCGGGCCAGCTCGCGTTGCTTCTTGGCCGAAACGGCGGTGATGCGCGATGGCACGATCTTGCCACGCTCGGACACGTAGCGTTGCAGCAGGCGCGTGTCCTTGTAATCGATCTTGGGCGCGTTCTCACCGGAGAACGGGCAGACCTTGCGACGGCGGAAAAACGGTTTTGCAGCCATTGTTCAGGTCTCCTTTATCAGCGGCGTTCGCGACGGTTGTCGCGTTCGTCACGTTTCTGCATCTGGATCGAGGGGCCTTCGGCGTGTTCGTCCACTTTGATGGTCAGCACGCGCATGACGTCTTCGTGCAGGCGCATCAGGCGCTCCATCTCCTGCACGGCGCCCGCGGGGGCGTCGGTGCGCAGGTAGGCATAGTGGCCCTTGCGGTTCTTGTTGATCTTGTAGGCCATCGTCTTCACACCCCAGTACTCGTTATCCACGAGGGTGCCGCCATTGTCGGCGAGGACGGTGCCAAAATGTTCGATGAGACCCTCGGCCTGAGTGTTGCTCAGGTCCTGACGGGCAATCATCACATGCTCATAAAGAGGCATGGACGTATCTCCACTTCTATCAAGGCGCATTTCAAAGACCGGATCCAGATATCCCCTGCGGATCGGTCACGAGAGACTGCGCGGCAAAAGGTGCTGCAGGGATGCGCCCGTATACACCCCGAAGGCCTGCGTGCAAGGGAAAAGTGTCCAGGCAAGGCACCATACGGGTCGGCACGGCAATTCCTTGGGGCTGCCGCAATGTGGTCACGATTGACGCCGACACATTTAGCTAAGTTTTGTGAAAATCCTTTGTGAAGGGTCGGGGACGATGGTTGCGATTTCAGATGCGATGATTGCGGATACCGCAACACCACGGGCGATGCAGTTGCCTGCACGCACGGTGAGCGGTGCGCGGTGGCTGGTGCGCGGGGCGCAGCGGTTTTTGGGGACGGCCTTGATGCTGGCGGTGGCGGGCCTGTGGCTGCATCCCGGCGCGACGTTCGATCAGGACATCGCACTGATCAAACTGGTCTTGTCGGTGGTGATGGGCATGGGCGGTCTGGCCCTGCTGATCGGCGGGCGCCCCGAACGCACGGTTGAGGTGGAACTGGACACGCGCCGCGGTGAGCTGCGGCTGGTGCGGCGCCACGCTGATGCTGCGTCCCAGGTGGTGCATCGCTGCGCCTTTGCCGATTTGGGGCATGTGGAGCTTGCCGGTCAGATGGTGCGTCTGTGGGATGCGGACAGCGGTCTGCTCGCCGAGGTGCCGCTTTCGGATCCAGCGTCGCGGTCGGTATTGCTGACCGCGTTGCGCGCGCATGGAAAGCTCTGATCCGGAGCAGGTGTTCGTTCCTGCGCACGGTCTGTTGATCCGTGCGCAGTTGTTTTCAAGGGATTTCGCGTCACTTTAAGCGGTGCAACCAACCCTACGGAGCACTGATATGAAATCCCTTCTCTTGGCCACCGCCCTGACCGCCGCCTCGGCCAGCGTTGCCTTTGCCGCCGACCGTTACACGCTGGATTCCAGCCACAGCCAAGTGGTGTTTTCGTACAACCACCTTGGATACTCGACCACCTTCGGCATGTTCTCCGGCTTTGAAGGCGAGATCATGTTCGATCAGGAAAACCCCGCAAATTCGAGCGTGAACGTGTCGATGCCGACCAAATCCATGTTCACCGGATGGGAAGCACGGGACGGGCATTTCATGTCGGCAGATTTCTTTGGCGCGGATGATGCGGACCTGATCACGTTCACATCGACCTCGATCGAGGTGACGGGCGACAACACGGCCAAGATCACCGGCGATCTGACCATGAACGACACAACGCAGTCCGTCGTTCTGGATGCGACACTGAACCAGGCGGGCGAGTTCCCGTTCGGTGAAAACCAGGGCACGCCCTGGGCCGGATTTGACGCGACCACAACGCTGAAACGGTCTGACTTTGGCCTGGGCGCTTTTGCACCGGCCGTCAGCGATGAGGTTGAGGTGATGATTTCGGTCGAGGCGCAAAAAGCCGGCTGATCACCGAGACGGTGACGAACAGGGCCGCGCAGAGCGATCTGCGCGGCCCTTTTTCGTAGGCATTTGCCAAATAGACGCGCTGCCGCGCGACATGATTTTATTCAGGGCAGCCTTTTCAGACTGCCCTGAGGTTGGCGGGTGTCAGCCGTTGGTATCCGCGCCACCCCGTGTGGCTTCGAGCGAGACGTCGACGTCCACGGCGAATTTCAGCGATCCTTCATCGGCCATGTTGGCGCCCACGTTGAAGTCGCGGCGGTCGAGGGTCAGGCCGCCGGTCATCGACGCGGTGTCGCCGTTCACCGATAGGCCGAAGGGCAGGGTGACCGGGACGGTCTGGTCACGGATGGTCAGCGTGCCTTGCGCCTCGTAGCCGTCAACGACAGGCACGATGTCTGCCGCGAAAGTGGCCGTGGGGAAGGTGGCAGCGTCGAAATAGTCGGGGCCCATGGCCTGACCCGTGACGCTGCCCAGGGTGAGCGAGCCGATGGCAATTGTGACCTCGACCGTGCCGGCGGTGCCGTTTTCGATCGTTTCATCAAAGGTGATGGCGGCGGTCCAGTCGGCGAAGCTGCCGGTGACTTCGGAGCCCAGTTGCGTGACGGTGATCTCCAGCGATCCCTCCTGCACCTGCCAGTCAGAGGCAACGGCCTCGAGGGCTGCGCCCGCGGGTTGCGCGCCGTGGGGAGCATAGACGCCCATCGCCGCACCGCCCGACAGGGCCAGCGCCCAGAACGCAAGTGCTGCGATGATGGGGGTTGCGTGTTTGTGCGTATGCGCCGTATCGGGCACATCGGCGGTGCCGAACCACATGCGGCGCAGGGTCATGTCGCGGTCGATCACATGGTGTTTCACGGCACCCGCAATATGCAGCACGATGGCGAGGCCCAGCACCTTGGTCAGCACCCAGTGCGCGCCCCCCATGGCCGAGGCGACCGCCTCGGATTTCGGCACGAGGGGCAGGTTTTGCCCCAAGGGCCACCAGATAGGCGCAAAGCCGCTGGCCGCGGCGTGGTGGATCCAGCCGGACAGGGGCACCAGCACCAGGCTGCCGTAGAGGAGCCAGTGCACGGTTTCGGCGGCAAAGCTTTCGAGTTTGCGGTCGGGGTGCAGCAGGCCCGGTTTCGGTTGCGCCAGCGCCCAGGCGATGCGGGCGAGGGCAACGAAGAACACGGCGACGCCCATGGTCTTGTGCAGCGAAAAGAGCCATGCGGTGCGCGCCACCAGCGCATCATATTGTCCCGGATCGGCCAGAAGCGCGTCGGAGGCATTCTTGATCTCGTAGGCCATGTTGTTGGCAACGAGGCCCAGCGGCATGAGGGTGAGGATCAGCAGGGCGGTGAGCCAGTGGAACGTCTTGGCGACAGAGCCGTAGCGGGACGGCGTGTTGGCGAGGGACATGTTCATTCTCCGACAATGGGGTGAAGGGACAACACCTGTGCCCTTAATGTTATGCGCCGCAGCACGCTGACAACCGCAAATCGCTGCACAGGTGTCGTGCGGGGTTGTCTTGTCTCGGGGGGCTGTGGCCATTACACCCGGGCGAGGATCAGGACGCAGCAAAGAGAGATCGCCGCATGAGTATCGCATTCGTTTTCCCCGGGCAGGGCGCACAGACCATCGGGATGGGGCGGGATCTGGCCGAGGCGTATCCGGCGGCACGTGCGGTGTTTGACGAGGTGGACGATGCGTTGGGCGAGGCGCTAAGCACGCTGATCTGGGAGGGGGAGCAGGACACGCTGACCCTCACGCAGAACGCGCAGCCGGCGTTGATGGCGACGTCCGTAGCGGCGCTGCGGGCGTTGGAAGCTGAAGGGATCACGATGGAGCGCGCGGCCTTTGTCGCGGGCCATTCGCTGGGCGAATATTCCGCGCTTTGTGCGGCGGGCACGGTGAGCGTGGCGGATGCCGCACGGCTTTTGCGGACGCGCGGGAAGGCGATGCAGGAGGCTGTGCCCGTGGGCGTGGGGGCGATGGCGGCCCTGTTGGGGCTGGATTTCGAGACGGCCAATGCCGTGGCTGCGGAAGCGGCACAGGGTGAGGTGTGCCAGGCGGCCAATGACAACGATCCCGGTCAGGTGGTGGTGTCCGGCCACAAAGGTGCGGTGGAGCGCGCGGTGGAGATTGCCAAGGGGCGCGGGGCCAAGCGGGCGGTGATGCTGCCGGTGTCGGCACCGTTCCATTGCAGCCTCATGGCACCCGCGGCGGAGGTCATGGCAGAGGCGCTGGCGGGCGTGGAATTCGCCGCGCCATCGGCAACAGTTGTGCCCAATGTGCTGGCGACCGGCTGTGACGACCCGAATGCGTTGCGCGATCATCTGGTGACGCAGGTCACGGGGTCCGTGCGTTGGCGCGAAAGTGTGGCGTGGATGGCCGGGCAGGGCGTCACCGAGATCTGGGAGATTGGCGCGGGCAAGGCCCTGTCGGGTATGGTACGCCGGATCGACCGGTCCATCGCGACGCGGGCCATCGGCACACCGGCGGACGTGGCGGCGGCGCTGGATGGCTGAGGTTGTGACGCTTGATGCGCTGGTGCTGGGTGGTGTGCGCCGCCGGTTCCCGGTCGTCGAGCGTCTGGCGCTGATTCCGTCGGCATTTGACGCGTTGAGCGTTTTGCAGCGCCGTGCGGGCATTCTGGTCTCCGGGCCGGAAACGGCGCTGTACCAGATAATGGGTGACGACATAGAGGTCACGGTAGGTGTGCCTATGGACGAGATGCTGCCCGGGTTCGAGAGGTTCGAGATTGCGCGCGCACGTGCGCTGTGGCACCGCCACAGGGGGCCGCTTGCGGGGCTGCCGCAGGTCTATCAGATGCTGCACGCGGAGGCGGACGCGCAAGGTCTGACACCGACGGGGATCGCACGCGAGGCCTACAGGATCATTGCCGAGAACGACGCGCACAACGTGTGCGACGTATATCTCGACGTGGAATAAGACGTGGAATGAATTGAGCAGAGGGGCTTATATGTTTGATCTTACGGGGAAATCGGCGCTCGTGACAGGAGCATCAGGCGGGATCGGCGCAGAGATTGCGCGTGTTCTGCACGGCGCGGGTGCGACGGTCGGGCTGAGCGGGACGCGGACCGAACCGCTGGAAACATTGGCCGGTGAGCTGGGCGAACGGGCGCATGTGCTGCCATGCAACCTCAGCGACATGGAGGCGGTCGAAGCGCTGCCGAAACAGGCGACAGAAGCAATGGGCAGCCTCGATATCCTTGTGAACAACGCAGGCATCACGCGCGACAACCTGTTCATGCGCATGTCGGATGACGAATGGCAGTCGGTGCTGGATGTGAACCTCACCGCGACGTTCAAATTGTGCAAAGGCGTGATGCGCGGCATGATGAAAGCCCGCTGGGGCCGCATCGTGAACATTTCGTCCATCGTGGGGGCCACCGGCAATCCCGGGCAGGCCAACTATGCCGCGTCCAAGGCGGGCATGGTCGGCATGTCAAAGAGCCTTGCCTATGAGGTGGCGAGCCGCGGGATCACCGTGAACGCGATTGCGCCGGGGTTCATCGCGACGGCCATGACGGACAAGCTGACCGACGACCAAAAGTCTGGAATCATGGGACAAATTCCTGCAGGCCGCATGGGTGAGGCGCATGAAATCGCTGCCGCCACGCTGTATCTGGCAAGCCCGGAAGCTGCCTACCTGACGGGCACCACCTTGCACGTCAACGGCGGCATGGCCATGTTGTAGGGGGCTTGCCGCCAAGCCTTGCCATCATGCAAAGATATGCTATAGGCGGCGCAGATTCCGGCATTGGGCCCCGTCACGGGCCCGACGCTTCACCGCCCCAAGGGGGCAAGACCAGAGCCCCGCAAGACCGGGGACACCACTTGGGGGCGCGACATTTGCCCCGGCAGAATGAGGACAGTCATATGAGCGAAATCGCGGATCGCGTGAAAAAGATCGTTGTTGAGCACCTGGGTGTGGACGAAGACAAAGTGGCCGAGGGCGCATCCTTCATCGACGATCTGGGCGCAGACAGCCTGGACACTGTTGAGCTGGTCATGGCGTTCGAAGAAGAGTTCGGCATTGAAATCCCGGACGACGCTGCCGAAACGATCCAGACGTTTGGCGACGCGGTAAGCTTCATCACGAAAGCCTCCTGATTTTCGTCTGGCCACGGCCTGACCTGAACGGCGCTTCTTTGGTTTGCAAAGAAGCGCCGTTTTTCATTTCCGGCCCGGCTTGCGCTTGTGTTTTCGCGACGCTGCGCGCAGTCTTTGAAAAAAGAAAACGGTGATCGGGCAGGACACCACCATGAATCGCAATGTGCCGACGATAAACACGGCACGCATCACGCTGCGCGCGATGCGTCCGGGAGATTTTGACCGCTTTGCCGAAATCTGGGCGACGCCGGATGTGGTGCGCTATATCAGCGGCGTGCCGCGTAATCGGGACGTGTCCTGGAAATCGTTCCTGACCAATGCGGGCCACTGGCAGATGACCGGGTTTGGTCAATGGGCCATCGAAGAGCATGTGACCAAGGCGATGGTGGGACAGGCGGGCTTTTTCTACGGCGCGCGGGGGCTGGGTCAGGATTTCGATTCCGTGCCGGAGGCTGGTTGGGTGCTGGTGCCCGAGATGCAGGGGCAGGGTCTGGCGCGTGAGGCGGTGCATGCGGCCCATGACTGGTTCGACCGCGTGGTGACCGGACCGCTTGTGTGCATGATCCATCCCCGACATGACGCGTCGCTGCGGCTTGCAGAGCGGCTTGGCTATGTGCCGATGCGGGATATCGAGGACGCGGACGGACCGGCGCGGTTGATGCTGCGCAAGTCGGTGCCGCAGGGCTAGGCGTTGCGATGGGCTTGAACAGGCGCGGTTTCGCGCGGTATGAGGCAGGCCAGACAGGATATGGGGACAAAGAGCAGATGCGCAGAGTGGTTGTGACCGGATTGGGGTTGGTGACGCCGTTGGCCGATGGGGTTGACGCAAGCTGGTCCCGTATTCTTGACGGACAGTCGGGCGCGGGCCCGATCACGCAGTTTGACACCGAAGGGCTGGCCACGACCTATGCCTGCGAAGTGCCGCGTGGCGATGGCAGCGATGGCTCCTTTGACGCGGATGCCTACATGGCCCCCAAGGAACAGCGCAAGGTCGACACGTTCATCATGTTCGGCATGGCCGCCGCGCAGCAGGCCGTTGAGGATGCGGGCTGGATGCCCGAGGACCGCGAAGATCTGGAGCGCACGGGCGTTCTGATCGGGTCGGGGATCGGTGGTCTGAATTCCATCGCGAACACCGCTGTCATGATGGAAGAGAAGGGACCGCGCCGCGTGTCGCCGTTCTTTGTGCCCGGCGCGCTGATCAACCTGATCTCCGGTCAGGTGTCGATCAAGTACGGTTTCCGCGGGCCGAACCATTCGGTGGTGACGGCCTGTTCGACGGGCGCGCATGCGATCGGCGATGCGAGCCGGTTGATCCAGCATGGCGATGCGGATGTGATGGTCGCAGGCGGGGCTGAGGCCGCGATCTGCAAGATCGGCATCGCGGGTTTCAACGCGTGCAAGGCGCTCAGCACCAAGCGTGCGGACGATCCTGCCGTAGCCAGCCGCCCCTATGACGCGGACCGCGACGGGTTTGTCATGGGTGAGGGCGCGGGCATCGTGGTGCTCGAGGAATACGAACACGCCGTGGCGCGGGGCGCGAAGATTTACGCCGAGGTCAAGGGGTACGGCCTGTCGGGCGACGCCTATCACATCACGGCCCCGTCCGAGGACGGCGAGGGTGGTGAGCGATCGATGCGGGCGGCGTTGCGCAATGCGGGGCTGGAGCCTTCGGATATCGACTATATCAACGCGCATGGCACCTCGACCATGGCGGACACGATCGAGCTGGGCGCGGTGGAGCGTTTGCTGGGCGATCACGCGGGCAACGTCACTATGTCGTCGACCAAATCCGCGACGGGGCATCTGTTGGGGGCAGCGGGCGCGATCGAGGCGATCTTCTCGATCCTGGCGATCCGGGATCAGGTCTGCCCGCCGACCATCAACCTCGATAACCCGGCGGTCGAGACGCCGATTGATCTGGCGCCGAACGCGAAACGCGAGCGCAAGGTGGATTACGCCTTGTCCAACAGTTTTGGCTTTGGCGGCACCAATGCCAGCGTGATCTTCGGAAAGGTCAGCTGATGTGGCGCGGGGTTGCGTCCAACGCGATCACCTTTCTGATTGTCGCCCTGTTTGTGCTGGGCGGCGTGATCCTGTGGGGGCGCGGGCAATATTCTGATCCCGGTCCGCTGGCGCAGGCGATGTGCCTGCAGGTGGATCGCGGGTCAAACTTTCGCCGCGTGAGCCGTGATCTGGAAAACGAGGGGGCTGTGAGCAGCGCCGCGATTTTCCGGATGGGCGCGGATTATGCGGGCAAGACCTCTGAGCTGAAGGCGGGCAGTTTCCTTGTGGAGCCGGGCGCGTCGATGGAAGAGATCGTTGATATCGTCACGCGCGGCGGGGCCAGCACCTGTGGCACCGAAGTTGTGTACCGCATCGGCGTGAACCGGCTGAGCGCGCAGGTGCGCGAGTTGGATCCCGCAACGAACCGGTTTGTGGAAAAGGCCGAGTTCCAGCCCGCGACCGAAGAGGCGCCCGCCGCTTATACGGAGGTCAAGGCGGCGCAGGACACACGGTTCCGCGTGGCGCTGGCCGAGGGTGTGACCAGCTGGCAGATCGTGGATGCGTTGAAGAACATCGACATTCTGGATGGCGAGGTGGCCGAGGTGCCGCCCGAAGGTGCGCTGGCACCCGACAGCTATGAGGTGGCGCGGGGTCAGGACCGGGGCGAGATCCTCAGCCTGATGCGCGAGCAGCAGGAGTTGCTGGTGTCCGCC
Source organism: Tateyamaria rhodophyticola (assembly GCF_047777875.1). Taxonomy (GTDB): domain Bacteria; phylum Pseudomonadota; class Alphaproteobacteria; order Rhodobacterales; family Rhodobacteraceae; genus Tateyamaria. Next base: position 3,193,656 of record NZ_CP180519.1, read on the forward strand.
GCGTGGGAGGCGCGCGATGAGGACCTGCCGCTGGAGAGCCCCGAAGAGTTGTTGATCCTTGCGTCGATCATCGAGAAGGAAACGGCCGTTGCGGACGAGCGGCGGCAGGTGTCGTCGGTGTTTGTGAACCGGTTGAACCGCGGCATGCGTCTGCAGACGGACCCCACGGTGATCTATGGCGTCACGCGGGGGCAGGGTGTTTTGGGCCGTGGTCTGCGCCGTTCGGAACTGCGCGAGGCAACGCCGTGGAACACTTATGTGATCCAAGGATTGCCGCCGACGCCGATTGCGAACCCGGGTCGCGCGGCGCTGATGGCGGCGGGGCAGCCGGACGAGACGCCGTATATCTTCTTTGTCGCGGACGGGACCGGTGGCCATGCCTTTGCCGAGACGCTGGACGAGCACAATCGCAATGTGGCCCGCTGGCGCGAGATCGAGGCGCAACGGCAGGAAGAAAGCGACGGTGGGTGATGGGCATATTGCCCATCCTACGGTTGTGCTAGCCTTTTCAAGGCGTTGCGGATTTAAGTAATGTTTTATTAAGGTTAGCGTACGGTGTGCGTGCGCAAGCCTGCGCGAATTGGCTTGACAGATCGAACGGTCACACGTATAACTTGTGACAAGCTAGAAGAAGTGGGCAAGCGGCCTCGGAGTGATCCGACGGTCGCTTTTTCATTTTTCTCGTGCGGAGATCATCCCAACGCATGAGAGGTCACAGCACATATGACACTTATCACCCCGGACGCCGAAGAGGCCCGCACCGAAGAGCTTTTGCTGTCGGTTCAGGCATCGCTTGCAGAGATGCGTCGGTACTTCCAAGCCCTCACAGAAAGGGCCGAGGCCGGGGAGGAAATCAAGGAAACCGAAGTGAATGGCCACCTGACGTCAGTGACGAAGGCGGTCATAAGCTTGAACAAAGCGGAGGTGCAGCTTGGAGAAATTCGAAAAGCACGCACCGGCATTGTCCAAAACGGATATGCCATTGATCACGACGCGGTCCGAGCTGAAATTCGGTGCGCGCTTGGTCGCTTGCGCGCCTGTTGCGGCGCAGGAGCGGTTTCTGGATGAGTTGGGTGAGGGCGCGCTGAGCGCCCTCCCTTTTCTGTTCGAGTTCTGGGTCATGGAGCACCAGTTGCCACCCGAGGGGGCGTGGCGGACATGGGTGATCATGGGCGGGCGTGGTGCGGGCAAGACGCGCGCCGGAGCGGAATGGGTGCGGTCGATGGTCGAGGGGTCGATGCCGCTTGATCCCGGCCGGGCGCGGCGTGTGGCGCTGGTCGGGGAGACCATCGAGCAGGTCCGCGAAGTGATGGTTTTTGGCGAAAGCGGCATTCTGGCCTGTTCGCCTTTGGACCGCTGCCCGGAGTGGCAGGCGGGGCGCAAGCGGCTAGAATGGCCCAACGGGGCCGTGGCGACGGTGCATACGGCGTTTGATCCAGAGGGTCTGCGGGGGCCGCAATTCGATGCGGCCTGGGTCGATGAATACGGGTGTGCGGCGGTCGACAAGGGCACCAATGAGCCCAACAAGTTCCTCGACCAGAAGTCGTCGGAAAGCAGCTTGCCGCGCTATTCTAATGGGGCGCGCGATGATCTGATCCAGCGGCAATACCTGCGCGCGATGAACACGTATTGGACGGCAGAAGACAACAACCCGGTGTCGAACATTTATGACGGGCCGATGGTCGACATGTCGCGTGCGTTTGTGTGGGCGTGGGACGCGCGACCATACCCGTTCTTTCCGAATGCGGTTGCCACGTGGTCTGATGGTGAAAACTATCCGCGCGGACACTGGGTCAACGGTCGGACCTCTTCGCGGTCGTTGGCGTCCGTTGTGACCGAGATTTGCCACCGTGCCGGTTTGGTCAATGTCGATGTGTCCCAGCTTTATGGTCTGGTGCGCGGGTACGTCATTGATGACGTGAACGATGCGCGCAGTGCGTTGCAGCCTTTGATGCTGCGCTATGGCTTTGACGCGATTGAGCGGGACGGCGTATTGCGGTTCGTGATGCGGTCCGGGCGGGATGCCGTTTCGATTTCCGCCGAGACTGTGGCGATCAGCGCCGACCTTGACGGTCGGATGGAGCAGGCCCGGGAATCCGAAGCCGATTTAGCCGGACGTGTGCGCCTGCGATTTGTCGAGACGGATGGGAATTTCGATGTTCTGTCTGAAGAGGCTGTGCTGCCGGATGAGGCCACACACGCAGTCAGTGCGTCCGAATTGCCGCTCGCGATGACGCGACCCGAGGGGCGGCAAGTTGTTGAACGCTGGCTGACCGAGGCACGGGTGGCGCGCGATACCGTGCGGCTTGCCTTGCCGCCGTCGCAAATCGGTATCGGCGCTGGCGATATCATCGAGGTGCCCGCGGACCAGTTCGAAGGGACGGGCCTTTATCGAGTGGACCGGGTCGAGCAGGGCGAAATGCAGCTGCTGGAAGGGGTAAGGATCGAGCCGGAGGTCTATACGCCGTCAGAGCTGTCGGATGAGCTGGCATCGGTGAACGCGTTTGTGCCGCCGGTGCCGTTGACGTCCGCGTTTCTGGACCTGCCGCTGTTGACCGGTGACGAGGTACCCCATGCCCCGCATCTGGCGGTGACGGGCACGCCGTGGCCGGGCAGTGTGGCAGTGTATCAATCCAGCACCGACTCCGATTTCACGCTGAATTCCATCCTGGGTGCCCGCGCGTCGATCGGGTTTACGCAGTCGCCGTTGCTGCGTGCATGCCCGGGCGTTGTGGATCGCGGTGCCCAACTTGAAGTGCAGATGATGCACGGCACGCTTGCCTCGGTTTCGGATGCGGCTTTGCTCACTGGTGCCAATTTGATTGCCATTGGCGACGGATCGCCTGACGCGTGGGAACTGGTGCAGTTCCGGGACGCTGATCTTTTGGCGCCGGGGCGTTACCTGCTGAGCCATCGGTTGCGTGGGCAATTGGGGACGGACGCATTCATGCCGGACGTCTGGCCCGCGGGATCATGGGTGGTTGTGCTGAACGGGGCGCCACAGCAGATTGAATTCCTGTCCAGCTTGCGTCGGATAGCACAGACCTTCCGGATCGGTTCTGCGCGGCGCTCGCTGGATGATCCGAGCTATGATCAGGTGACGTGTGCCTTTGATGGCAATGGGTTACGCCCGTACTCACCCGTGCACTTGCGCTATGCACCAGACGGGACAGGGACGCAGGTGACGTGGGTGCGCCGCACGCGGATTGACGGTGACAGCTGGGATTTGCCGGATGTGCCGCTGGGCGAAGAAACGGAGCAGTATACGGTGCGTGTCCTGCAGGGGGCAGCAGTCGTGCGCGAAGACGTCGTGAGCACCCCCGTCTGGCGGTATGAAGACGCCGACCGTCTATCCGATGGCGTTGGCACCAGCTTTGATGTGGCGGTGGCACAGAATTCGGCGCGCTATGGGTCTGGTCCGTTTCGGTCCATTTCCGTCGCGCTGTAGGGCCGGTTCGCGACCAATCGCGGACCGGAATGATGTGCATCACGGGTTTGCGTTTGGCGAAAGCTTCCTATCTGAGGTAAGAGAGCGTGAAAAGGACCCGCTATGGCTGATCTCAGAACCAACATCACGTCTGTCGATCCCGTTTGGGATCAGATTTCAGACGAAGCGCGGCAGGCCGTGCTGGACGAACCCCTTGTTGGCGGTTTCGTGCACGCTTGTATCCTGCATCACAAGTCGCTGGACAAAGCGCTGTCTTATCGTGTGTCGGCAAAGCTGGCGTCGAACGAGATGTCGATGGTGGTTGTGCGTGAGATTGTGGAAGAGGCCTATGCCTCTGATCCGAACCTGATTGCGGCGGCGCGCGCCGATTTGGTGGCCGTCTATGAACGCGATCCGGCCTGCCACCGGTTGTTGCAGCCGATCCTGTATTTCAAGGGATATCAGGCGATGCAGGCCTACCGCGTTGCGCATTACCTGTGGTCGAACGGGCATACGGATCTTGCCTATTTCTTCCAGATGCGTGCGTCCGAAATCTTTGGCATCGACATTCATCCCGCTGCCAGGATCGGCAAGGGAATCATGATCGATCACGCGCATTCGATCGTGATCGGTGAAACGGCTGTTGTGGGGGACAACGTGTCCATGCTGCATTCCGTGACGCTGGGCGGAACGGGTAAAGAGGACGAGGATCGGCATCCGAAGATTGGTGATGGTGTACTGATCGGTGCCGGAGCGAAGGTGCTGGGCAATATCAAGATCGGCAATTGCAGCCGCATCGCCGCGGGGTCCGTGGTGCTGGAGGAGGTGCCGCCCTGCAAGACGGTCGCCGGTATTCCGGCGCGGATCGTGGGCGAGGCCGGGTGCGATCAACCGTCGGTGTCGATGAACCACATGCTGGGCAAGGACGTCTGACCTGCCATCAATCGGGTTTGTCCGCCCCTTTATTCAGCCGTTTCAAACGCCGTTCCTCTCGTGCTTTTGCGCGTTGCTCTTTGCGTAGTTTGCGCCGCTCAATGGTTTCCGGGCTGAGTGTCGGCAGATGGGCCGCGCTGCTGCCCGGCAGGATGTTTGGTTTTGCGACAGCGGGCAGGGGGCTGAGCATGAAAGTGATACCCAGGGCGGCGGCGGTTGCATAAGTCATAAGACGTGTCATGAGGTATCACCTCGCTGAGTGCAGTCAGATGCCATAGACGTGAGGTGGTGACGGCGCGATCTCAAGGGCTGGCCTGTTCACGGCACATCACAGAATTTGGCAGTGCTGCCGCTTGAGAGGCGCGTGAAAAACCCGCGGCCATGGACCGCGGGTTTTCTTTGGTGTTCGCAAGAATGTCGATTAGGCCAGCATCGACATCGGATTTTCCAGATTGTCCTTGATCGCGTTGAGCAGATTGGCGCCAAGCGCGCCATCAATGACGCGGTGATCAACGGACAGCGTTGTCGACATCACCGTGGCCACTGTGACCTCTCCATCATCGCCAACCACCGGCTTTTTCACCCCGGCACCGACCGCGAGGATCGCGGCGTGTGGCGGGTTGATGATGGCGTCGAAGTTGTCGATGCCGAACATGCCGAGGTTCGAGATGGCAAAGCTGCCCCCCTGATATTCATGCGGCGCAAGTTTGCGGTCACGCGCACGGGCGGCGAGGTCCTTCATCTCGGTGGAAAGGGCGGAGAGTGATTTCATCTCTGCGTCTTTCAGTACCGGGGTAAAGAGCCCGCCTTCGATGGCGACGGCGACGGCCACGTCCGAGGCTTTCATCGACAGCATGCGGTCACCCGCCCAGACGGCGTTGGCATCCGGCACTTGCTGGAGTGCCAGCGCGCAGGCCTTGATGATGAAATCATTCACCGACAGTTTCACGTTCCGCGCTTCGAGCGTCTTGTTCAGCTGGCTGCGGAAAGCCAAGAGCGCGTCAAGCTGGATGTCCTTGCGCAAGTAGAAATGCGGCACGGATTGCTTGGCTTCGGTGAGGCGCGCGGCGATGGTTTTGCGCATGCCATCGAGGCTGACTTCTTCGAAGTCGCGACCTTCGTACATTTTGGCAACGGTATCGCCAGAGGGGCCAGAGGCCAGTGGGGCCGCTTTGGGCGCGTCGCCCGCTTTGGCGGCGGCGGGTTTTTCCGCCGGTGCTGCCTCGGCCTTTTCCACATCTGCCTTGACGATGCGGCCATGCGGGCCGGAACCCTTGATCGCGCTGAGGTCGAGGCCCTTTTGGGCCGCGATGCGGCGGGCAAGCGGCGAGGCAAAGATGCGTTGGCCGTCCTTGGCCGGGGCCGCCGGAGCGGGTGCGGGTGCGGGCGCCTCGGCGGCGGCTGGCGCCGACACCTCGTTGCCCGCGTCGGCGCTTGCGGCCTCCGGCGCAGGGGCTGACGGTGCGCTGCCGATGTCATCCGCGCTTTCCCCGTCTTCCAGGAGCACGGCGATCAGCGAGTTGACCTTGACCCCTTCGGAGCCTTCCGCAACGAGGATCTTGCCGACAACACCTTCGTCCACGGCTTCGAATTCCATCGTTGCCTTGTCGGTTTCGATCTCTGCAATCAGGTCACCGGAGGACACGGTGTCGCCTTCCTTGACCAGCCATTTGGCCAGCGTGCCTTCTTCCATGGTGGGAGAGAGCGCGGGCATGAGAATTTCAATGGGCATGTCTCGGGCTCCTTAGCGGTAAGTGACTTGCTTCACGGCTTCGATCACTTCGTCGGTTGTGATCAGCGCGTGTTTCTCGAGGTTGGCGGCATAGGGCATCGGCACATCCTTACCGGTGCAGTTGATCACAGGTGCGTCGAGGTAATCGAAGGCCTCCTGCATCAGGACCGAGCTGATATAGCTGCCGACAGACCCTTGCGGCCAGCCTTCTTCCACAGTCACGCAGCGGTTGGTTTTCATCACCGAATTGATGATCGCGCCGGTGTCCATGGGCCGGATCGTGCGCAGGTCGAGCACTTCCGCCGATATGCCGTCCTCGGCCAGCTTGTCCGCAGCCTCGAGCGCGTATTGCATGCCGATGCCGAACGACACGATGGTCACATCCGACCCTTCGCGCCAGATGCGCGCCTTGCCGAAGGGAATGGTGAAATCGTCCATGTCCGGCACGTCAAAGCTGCGACCATAGAGAATTTCGTTTTCCAGGAAGCAGACCGGGTTGTTGTCGCGAATGGCGGTTTTCATCAGACCTTTGGCGTCCGCAGCCGAGTAGGGCATCACGACCTTGAGGCCCGGCACCTGCATGTACCACGCGGCGTAATCCTGGCTGTGCTGCGCGCCGACGCGCGCCGCCGCCCCGTTGGGGCCACGGAACACCATGGGCGCACCCATCTGACCGCCGGACATATAGAGCGTCTTGGCCGCCGAGTTGATGATGTGGTCGATCGCCTGCATGGCAAAGTTCCACGTCATGAACTCCACAATTGGGCGCAGACCACCAAAGGCCGCACCGACACCGATCCCGGCAAAGCCGTGTTCGGTGATGGGCGTGTCGATGATCCGCTTGGAGCCGAATTCATCCAGAAGCCCCTGTGAGACTTTGTACGCACCCTGATATTCGGCAACTTCTTCGCCCATCAGGAATACGGTGTCGTCGTTGCGCATCTCTTCGGCCATGGCATCGCGCAGCGCTTCGCGCACGGTCTGTTGCTTCATGGCCGTGCCTTCAGGGTAGTCGGGGCTGAGATCGACGGACGGTGTGGGCGGCGTGTCAGGTGTGGACGCCGTCGCGGGCGAAGACGCCTTGCCCTCTTCGCCGGACAGGGCGGCGGGAGCAGGGGCGCTCGACGCCTGGATGTCGTCGGCGCTTTCGCCCTCTTCGATCAGAACGGCGATGGGCGTGTTCACCTTGACGCCTTCGGTGCCTTCCTCGACGAGGATCTTGCCGACGATCCCTTCGTCGACGGCCTCGAATTCCATCGTGGCCTTGTCGGTTTCGATCTCGGCCATGATGTCACCGGACGCGACCGTATCGCCTTCCTTGACGAGCCATTTTGCAAGTGTGCCTTCTTCCATCGTGGGCGAGAGGGCGGGCATGAGAATTTCGGTTGCCATAAGTCTGTTTCCCCTTACGCGTAGATATCTGTCCAGAGCTCGTCGAGCGCCGGTTCCGGGCTTTCCTTCGAGAACTCGGCAGAGGCGTTGACGATTTCCTTGATCTCTTTGTCGATGGCCTTGAGGTCATCTTCGCTCGCGTGCTTGCCGGTCAGCAGCATGGAGCGCACCGCCTCGATCGGGTCGCGTTCGTCGCGCATCTTCTGGACTTCTTCGCGGGTGCGATATTTGGCCGGGTCCGACATGGAGTGGCCGCGGTAGCGGTAGGTCTTGATCTCGAGAATATACGGACCCTTGCCCGCGCGGCAGTGGGCGACGGCCTTGGCCCCGGCTTCTTTGACCGCAAGCACGTCCATGCCGTCCACTTCCTCACCCGGAATGCCATAGGCGGCACCGCGTTCCCAATAAGAGGGCGATTTTGTCGACCGCTGGGTCGAGGTGCCCATGGCGTACTGGTTGTTTTCAATGACAAAAATACAGGGCAGCATCCACAGCTCGGCCATGTTGTAGGCCTCATAGACCTGGCCCTGGTTCGCGGCACCGTCCCCGAAATAGGTGAAGGTCACGCGGTCATTGCCCTTGTACATGTCGGAAAACGCAAGGCCCGCACCCAGCGGCACCTGGGCTGCGACGATGCCGTGGCCGCCATAAAAATGCTTCTCCTTGGAGAACATGTGCATGGAGCCACCCTTGCCCTTGGAGTAGCCGCCTTCGCGACCCGTCAGTTCGGCCATCACACCGTTGGGGTCCATGCCACAGGCCAGCATATGGCCGTGATCGCGGTAGGAGGTGATGCGTTTGTCACCCTCTTCAGCGGCGGCCTCAAGGCCGACAACCACCGCTTCCTGACCGATATAGAGGTGGCAGAACCCCCCGATCAGACCCATCCCGTAAAGTTGGCCCGCCTTTTCCTCGAAACGGCGGATCAAAAGCATGTCGCGGTAGTAGCCCATAAGCTCTTCTGCGGACACGTTGGGTTTTTTGGTGGTCTTGCGCGCGGCCATGTCGGCGCCTCCTCCTGAGTAAATAGTTTAGCGTTAAACTATCTGTTACAGGATTCTGCGTTTGCTTGCGAGTGGCATTCTGCCGCAAGGTCAGCCTGGGCGCGAAAATCGGCCCGGACATGCCGCGTTCTGCGCAAAAACCGCGCAGTTTCAACATCATGGATATGGGCAGGCGGATGCGTGTTTTCAACATATGGGCCGGGGAAAGGAGCGTGTTTTACCCGGATCAGCCGCTTTCAATACGCAAGCGTTTGGGGCGCGGCCGCTGCGTTAGCGAATGACAATCTCATCGCTGCGCAACATGCCCAGCACGGAGCGTGCTTGTTCGTCCAGCAGATCGAGGTCGAGATATTCGTCCGACAAACGACGGGTGAGATTTTCCATCTCCGCCACCTCTGCCTGTACCTCGGCCAGCTGTACGGTCAGGTCGCGCCCTTCGGCCACGATCTCGGCCCGGTGGAACAACCCGAAATCCCCCTGCACGGCGGCAAAGGTGAAATAGATGCCAAGCGCGAATGCAATCGCGAAGAAAACAAAGGTGCCAACCGGCGCGCGGGGGGTACGTGTCATCTGCTCTGCCTCGTGCCGCCTCTCTGTGGGGCGGCTTTGACCAGAGTATGCCACAGGTGATTCGCGCTGTGAATCCCTTTTCGTTCAATTATTTGGCAGGATCAGCCTTTGCCCATGACCTGTGCGGCGATCCGTGTGGTGACGGAACGCGGCGAGATGCGGGGCAGGAACGCGAACACTTTGTTCATCAGGCCGGGCACCACGATCCGCTGCCCGATACGCGCCTGAAGCCAGCCCAGTTCCGCCACTTCGGACGCCTTCATGGGTTTGGACAGTTTCAGCAGGCGCACGCCGTGCATATCCGCATCCTCAAAGAAGTTGGTGGCCGTCGCACCGGGGCAAAGCGCTGTGACCGTGACGGAAGAGCCGCGCAATTCCTCGGCCACCGCTTCGGACAGCGACAGGACATAGGCCTTGGTCGCGTGATACACGGCCATGTGCGGACCGGGCGTGAACCCGGCCACGGAGGCCACGTTGAGGATACGCCCCTTGGGCAACGTCTCCATATGCGGGATGGCCAGTTTCATCAGCCGCGTGAGCGCCAGCATGTTCACGTTGATCGAGTTAAGCTCGCGGTCCCATCCCTGACCGGCGGAAAACGCACCGTTATAACCGAGGCCCGCATTGTTCACGAGCACATCCACGTCGCGCCCATCGGTTGCCTCGGTCCAGAGGCGGTCCACCTCGGCCATGTCCGACAGATCAGCGGGGATCACGACCACGTCCACACTATCCGATCGGAGCGATGTTGCGAGCGCCTCAAGCTTGTCCACGGACCGCGCGGCGAGGATCAGGTTGCGGCCTTCGCCCGCCGCCAGTTTCGCAAACTCGACGCCCAGCCCTTCGGAGGCTCCGGTGATGAGGGTGTAGGCGGCCATGTTCGTGTCTCCTTGCGCTTTTGGCTTTGGCTCCATATGGGCACTCCGCAAGCGCAGACAATGGCCGCTTTACTGCATCAGGGCGGCAACCCCGGGCAAGTCCTTGCCCTCCATCCATTCGAGGAACGCGCCCCCCGCGGTGGAGATATAGGTGAAGTCGTCCGCCACACCGGCCTGGTTGAGTGCTGCGACCGTATCGCCGCCACCGGCAACCGTGATCAGGTTGCCAGACGTGGTCTGCGCGGCGGCGGATTTGGCGGCAGCAACCGTGGCCGTGTCGAAGGGCGGGATTTCGAACGCGCCGAGGGGGCCGTTCCAGATCAGCGTGGCAAGGCCCGCAATGGCATCCTCGACTGCCTTGGCCGTGTCGTCGCCCGCATCGAGCACCATCTGATCCGCCTCCAGCTGTGTCTCCGGCCCGAGCGGCAGGACCTCATGCGGCGCCTGGGCCGCAAACTCCCGCGCCACGCGCCCGTCGGTGGGCAGGATCACGGTACACCCGGCAGCCTTGGCCGCATCCAGGATATCGCGGGCGGTGTCGTGCAGGTCGGCCTCTTGCAGTGATGCGCCAAGCCGCGCGCCTTGTGCTGCGAGGAAGGTGTTGGCCATGCCACCCCCGATGATCAGCACATCGAGTTTCTGGACAAGGTTCTGCAGCAGGTCGAGCTTGGTCGACACTTTGGCCCCGCCCACAACCGCACCCACGGGGCGTTTCGGGTTGGACAGCGCCGCCTCCAGCGCGCTCAGTTCCGCCTGCATCAGGCGCCCGGCACAGGCGGGCAACAGGTGCGCGACACCCGCAGTGGAGGCATGGGCGCGGTGTGCGGCGGAAAATGCGTCGTTGCAATAGATGTCGCCAAGGCTCGCCAGAAACTGCGCCATTTGCGGGTCATTCGCCTCTTCCATCGCGGTAAAGCGGGTGTTTTCCACCAGAATGATCGCATCCGCCGCCTGCGCGTCGATCCAGTCCCGGCTGGGCCGTTCGACAAAGGTGACTAGCGCGTCAAAGGCAGCCTCGAGGGCCGGGACAAGGCGGCTGAGCGACATCTCCGGGTTCGGCTGCCCCTTGGGCCGTCCGAAATGCGCCAGCAACACGGGGCTGCCCCCTGCGGCGCGAATATCGCGGATGGTGGGCACGATCCGTTCGATCCGGGTGGCGTCGGTCACGGTATCGCCGTCCATGGGCACGTTGATGTCGACGCGGGTCAGCACGCGTTTGCCCGCCAGCTCCATGTCATCGAGTGTTTTCCAGCTCATATCCCGTGCTCCTCTGTTCCGTGTGCGCCTTGCATTGCGCCAATCCGCGCCCTCGTCAACGTGTGACTTGTCCCATGCGTGCCATCAGCATAGGAAAGGGGCCAAAGTGAATGACAAGGATAGCGAGAATGGCCGATATCAAAGACCCCGAAAACACGATCCTCGTAGAGCTGAAGGGCGGGACCGTGACGATCGAGCTGTTGCCCGACGTCGCTCCGCAACACGCCGCGCGCATGAAAGAGCTCGCACGGGGTGGCGAATATGACAACGTGGCGTTCCACCGGGTCATCGACGGCTTTATGGCGCAGACAGGCGACGTACAGCACGGCGACATGGAAGACGGGTTCAACATCCGCATGGCCGGTACGGGCGGGTCGTCGATGCCCGATCTGCCTGCTGAATTCTCCAAGCTGCCGCATGATCGCGGCACACTGGGCGCGGCCCGGTCGGCCAATCCCGACAGCGCCAACAGCCAGTTCTTCATCAACTTTTCCGACAACCATTTCCTGAATGGCCAATACACGGTCTATGGCCGCGTGATCTCGGGAATGGAACATGTGGATGCCATCACGCGCGGCGAGCCGCCCGCCGAACCGGACCGCATGATCAGCGTCAAGGTGGCGGCCGATGTTGCGTAAACTGCTGGCTGCATGCGTGGTCGCGGCAGGTCCTGCCGCGGCGACCGGTATCGAGATCACGGTCGCAGGAGAGGCCAATGGTGTGATCACCATTGACCTCTTTGAGGACGTGGCCCCCGGCCATGCAAAGCGGATCACAACGCTGGCCGCATCCGGTGCCTATGACAACGTGGCCTTTCACCGGGTCATCAACGGGTTCATGGCGCAGACGGGCGATGTCGAACATGCCGTCGTCGGCGACGGCTACAACGCGCGCCGTGCGGGGACGGGGGGATCAGATATGCCGGACCTGCGACAGGAATTTTCGGACATCCCCTTTGACGGCGGTGTCGTGGGCATGGCGCGGTCCTCCTCTGTGGACAGTGCCAACAGCCAGTTCTTCATCATGTTTGCGCCGGGATATTTCCTGAACAACCAATACACGGTTGTCGGGCGCGTAACCTCGGGTCAGGACGTCGTCAACAGCATCAAGCGCGGCCATCCGCAATCCGGTGCAATCACCGGCGCGCCGGATCGCATGGTGTCGGTGACGGTCACGGACTGACGGCCCTTTCACCGGGCAAAGGAAACAGAAAAAAGGCGCCGCAGGGGACTGCGGCGCCTTTTTATTCGATACCCTGTGAAGGGAGAGATCAGTCGGCCTTGGCGGCGGGTGCCGCACCGGGCGCGCCCTTGCTGCCGGAATTCAGCGGGTCGTCCTGACGCTGCACGGAGCCTTCGAAATGGGCACCGCTCTCAATCGCGATGGTCTTGTGGATGATGTCGCCTTCGACCCGCGCGGTCGAGGTCAGACGCACCTTGAGGCCGCGCACACGGCCCACGATCCGACCGTTGATCACAACGTCATCGGCGATCACTTCGCCCTTGATCGTCGCACTTTCGCCGATGGTCAGCAGGTGGGCGCGAATGTCGCCTTCTACCGTGCCTTCGACCTGAATGTCGCCGGTTGTCTTCATGTTGCCGGTGATGTGCAGGTCTGCCGACAGGATGGAGGCGGGCGGTTTTGCCTTGGGCGCGCTGGCCTTGAATTCGCTCTGCGGTGCAGGCTTGGCGGAGGGGGCAGGGGCCGAAGCGGCGGGTGCCGCAGGTTTGCCACCTTCGGTCGCGGGCCCGGGTTCGTTGATTTTGCTCTTAGAAAACATCGTTTGCTGCCTTGATATAGATCATCGGGTTGACGGCTTTTCCACCGACACGGACTTCGTAGTGCAGATGCACGCCGGTCACCCGTCCGGACGCTCCCATATCACCAATCCGATCCCCGCGCGAGACCTTTTGCCCAACTTTGACGCGCAATCTCGACAGATGCGCATAGCGGGTTTCGATGCCGAATTCGTGCTGGATCTTGACGAGACGGCCATAGCCGGATTGCCAGCCTGCGTGGGTCACGACCCCGTCGGCGGTGGCATAAAGCGGGGTGCCGAGGCTGGCGGCGAAATCGACGCCATTGTGCATGCGGCGACCGCCCGTTTTGGGGTCGCGGCGGAAGCCAAAGGCGGAGGTGAAGCGGAAGCTGTTTTTGACCGGCGTCGCAAAGGGCGCTTTTTGCGCGGCGATCCGGTAGAGGTTCAGCTTGTCCATCTGGTTCAGGATGCGGTTGGCACGCTGCGTGTCGGGGCTGGGCTCTTCGCCGCGGGTAGAAAAGCTCAGCGGCGTGAGCGGGCCGCCCTGACCGGAATAGCCGCGCCGCACCTGTTCGATGATGCGGTCGGTGGGCATGCCTGCGGCGCGGAACATCTTGTCCAGCGGGGCCACGGATACGGTCATCGCTTCTTCCAGCTGGCGAAAGATCTGGTCGTTCTGCTCCTGCATGATCTCGATGCGGCTGGCCATTTCGTCGGCGGCAAGCAGGGCGGTCTGCGCGTCTTCGACGACCTGATCGCGTTCGGCGGCGGTCTTGGCCAGCGCTTCGGCCACGAAATCCATCGGTGCGCCGCCACCTGCGTTGGCGATGGCTGTGGCACCTTCGCCTTGCTCTTCCAGTGCGGCCACTTGGGTGCGGGCCGCTTCGCGTTCCTGCATCGTGTCGCGCAGGGTCGTCTGGATCACTTCGATGCCGGTCTCAAGCTCACGGCGGCGGGTCTCGGACGCGAGCAGTTCGGACTGCATCACTGAAATCTGCTCCAGCGCGGCGTTGAACCGTTCCTGCGCGGCCAGCGCCTCTTCGGCGCGGGCATCACGTTGACCGGCCAGATCGTTCAGCCGCGCCTGATAGGTGCGTTGATCCCGTTTGGCCTGTTCGCGGAAATTGCCTGCGCCGATGCTGTCCATCAGCAGGATGGCCGTCGCCACGATTGCCCAGGCAACCACAAACGAACTGCCCGCAAACGCGATCAGCTGTGTCGCAGGACGCAGCCGGATGAAACGCGTGTCATTGTCGGATTTGAGAAACACACGGCGTTCCGGAAAATACGTTTCCAGCAACGCGTGGATTTTGATGCCGAGGCGTGTACGCAACAGCTCTGTCCCCTGTATCGTCCCAGTCTTGGTCCGCGCGTCCCCCAACAGCGCACCGCTCCGCACGTCTCTAATCTGCCCGCCACGTCGGGGCAAGTGTTCTGGGGATAACGTTGCGAATACGGTGCAGAAAGGACTCACTTCGGCGGATTTTCGCCCATGAATCAATACGGCAGCGGATGGCGTTAATCTGCGACAGCAAGCGGCCAGTAAAAATCCGGTGGCAGGCCTGCCTCGGCCCGCTTTTCCTCGTTGAAGGGCGGTTTGAGCGGGCTGTGGAAATAGGTTTGCACCAGGCTGTGAAACGCCTCCTTTGGATCACGGTTCTCGCGTCCACAGAGGAAGTGGAACCACTTTGACCCATAGGCCACGTGGGCGACTTCTTCGGCATAGATCGTCTCGAGCGCGGCCACCGCGCCATCTGCGCCGGCCTTGCGAAAGATCTCGATCATGCCGGGCGTCACATCGAGGCCGCGCGCCTCGAGCACCATGGGCACGACGGCCAGCCGCCCCATGAAATCCGTCGCGGTGTCTTCGGCGGCGCGCCACATGCCCGCATGGGCGGGAAGGGCGCCGTAATGGCTGTCCATCGCGTCAAGACAGTCGCACATGAGGTTGAAATGCTTGGATTCTTCGTCCGCCGCCTTGACCCAGTCGTCATAGAAACCCATCGGCATCGGCACATTGGCAAACCGCGCGATGATGTCCCAATGCAAATCCACCGCGTTGAGTTCGATATGCGCCACAGCGTGCAGCAGCGCGATGCGCCCCTGCGGCGATCCGGGACGCCGTCGCGGCACGTCACGGGGGCTGAGCAGTTCGGGCGCGGCAGGCCGGGCCGGGTGATCGGGCGGCGTCGCCGTGCCGATCTCGGGCGTCTCACCGGCGGCACGTGCCGCTTGCCAGGCCGCCGCGTGCGCGCGCGACAGTGCCGTTTTTTCCCGACCGTCTGCGGTGCGCAGCACCGCTTCGGCCATCTGTGCCAATGGCTGCATCTAGAGCGCCTGTACCGCCGCCAGCACCGCCTCGGCGTGGCCCGGCACCTTGACCTTGGGCCAGACCATGGCCACGTCGCCATTGGCGTCGATCAGATATGTGGTGCGTTCAATGCCCATGTATTTCTTGCCATACATGTTCTTTTCCTTCCACACCTCGTACTCCTCGCACACCGTCCCGTTTTCGTCGGACAGAAGCGGCACCGACAGATCCTTTTTCGCGGAGAACTTGGCATGGCTGGCCACGCTGTCCTTGGACACGCCAAACACTTTGGCCCCGGCAGCGGCAAAGGCGTCGAGATGTTCGGAGAACGCAATCGCCTCCTTCGTGCAGCCCGGCGTGTCGTCGCGCGGATAGAAATAGAGCACAACCGGCCCGCCCTTGAGCGCAGAGAGGGTGATTTCGGTTCCGTCGCCCTGTGGCAGGGTGAAATCCGGTGCAGGCGTGGCGATATCGAGCATGTTAAGGCCTTTATGAGACGCTGTGAAAGTTGTGACTGGCATGATAGGGCTGGAGGGACAAGAATAAAGGCATGAGCAGCGCGGATCCCATCCCCGACGCCCCACGGAGGCACCGCAAGCGGCTGTGGCGACGCCATGGTCTGCCCAGCCTGTTGTTTTCACTGTTTTTTGCCACACTGATCGGCGCGTTTCTCTATGTGATGATGGGGCGGCCCGTGTCGGCGCCGGAATGGCTGCGCGACCGGATCGAGGCGCAGGTGGCGCAAGGGATCGAAAACGCGACCCTGCAATTCGACACGCTGAACTTTGTGGTCGAAGAGGGGCGCTATCCCCGGTTGCGCATGACCAATGTGCAGGTGCAATCGCGCAGCGGCGCGGATGTCGTGGGGTTTGCCGAATTGCGCGCGGGCCTGTCGGTGCCTGCGCTTTTGTCGGGCCGGGTTCTGATCACCGACATCGACATCAGCGGGGTGTTTGCCAACCTGCGACGCCTCGCGGACGGATCGGTGGTGCTCTCGGGTGGCTATGACCTCTCGGCGCCCGCAGAACAGGCGGCCAGCCTGGGTGCGTTGATCGAACGGGTGGACACGCTGGTGGCGCGGCCCCAGCTGGCGGCATTGACCAGCGCGGAGATACAGGCCCTGACCCTGCGGCTCGAGGATGAGCGGACGGGCCGCGCGTGGACCATCGACGGGGGCCGGCTGCGCGCGACCCGGACCGGTGACACATTGCGCCTGACTTCGGACCTCGCACTCCTGAGCGGCGGGCAGGGCGTCGCGACGCTGGAGGCCAATTACGAAAGCCTGATCGGGTCGACCGAGGCACAGTTCGGCGCGACGCTTGCGGATGTGGCTGCCGCCGACATTGCCGCCGTCGCCACGCCGTTTGAATGGCTGGATGTGCTGCGTGCGCCGATTTCCGGCGCGATGCGCGGTGGCGTTGCCGCAGATGGTGCGTTGATGCCGCTGTTTGTCACGTTCTCCATCGGAGAGGGCGTGATCCAGCCGAACGAGGCCACGCGCCCGGTGCCGTTCAGCAGTGCGCGCACCTACTTCAACTTTGATCCCGCCACCGGCGCGATGCAGTTTGATGAGCTGTCGGTGCAAAGCGACTGGATCACGGCCCGGATCGAAGGCCAGTCGGTGCTGAACCGCACCGAAGACGGCCGGTTGCAGGATCTTGTGGGCCAGTTCAGTTCCAGCACGCTGATGGCCAATCCGTTCGGTCTGTATGACGCGCCTGTTGAAATGGACGCGGCAGAAATGGATTTCCGCCTGACGCTCGCGCCATTCCGGCTCGATGTCGGGCAGGCGGTGTTTCAGGACAAGGGACAGGCATTGGTCGCGCGCGGCGCGCTCACGGCCGAAGAGGCCGGGTGGCGCTACAGCCTCGATGGTCAGATGGACGGGCTGTTGCCGGAACGGATGTTCGAGCTGTGGCCCGAAGCGGCCTTGACGCCGGTGCGGGATTGGCTCGCGGCCAATCTGTCGGGCGGGGTCATGCGCAACCTCGATCTCGTGTTGCGCGACGGACCGCAAAGCGCGCCCGATCTTTACGTCAGCTTTGATTACGAGGACGCGCAGGTCCGCTATGTCAAAACCCTGCCGCCGGTGACGGACGCGCGGGGCACCTTCAGCCTGCTCGACAACAGGCTGGTTGTGTCGGTGGACGCAGGCACGGTGACGCCGCCGCAAGGCGGGCCGGTGGACGTGGCGGGATCGTCCTTCATCATTCCCGATGTCGCGGTCAGGGGCGGTGCACCGGCGGTTGTGCGGCTCGAGGCGCGCGGGGCGGTGACGTCGGCGTTGTCGTTGCTGGATCAACCGCCGCTCAACGTGATGCAACGGGCCGGGCTTGCCCCCGACTTCGCCGAAGGCCAGTTGCAGGCGTCGGGCACCCTTGCGCTGCCGCTGAGCCGGGGGCTGACCGTCCGGGATGTCACCTATTCGGCCACCGCCACGGCCCGCAACGTGCGCAGCGGCACGCTGATTGCGGACCGGGTCGTTGCGGCGGACACGTTGCGGGTCAGCGCGGATCAGACGGGCGTGGCGGTGTCGGGGCCGGGCACGCTGGATGGTGTGCCCTTTGACGTGGTGTGGTCGCAGCCCCTCGGTGATGGGCCGCAACCCAGTGAGGTGCGCGGCCGGATCGAGCTGTCGGCGGCGGCGGTTGATGCGTTCGACATCGGCCTGCCGCCGGGCATGGTAACGGGGCGCGGGTCGGGCGATCTTGTGGTGGACCTGCCGGTGGGCGGTGTCCCGCAATTCAGCATTGCAACGGACCTGCGCGGCATTGGCCTGTCTTCGCCGCCCCTGGGGTGGCGCAAACCGGCGGGCACGGGGGGCAGCCTGCGCCTCTCCGGTGCCCTGGGGCCGACGCCCAATGTGGATGAACTGGTGCTGGATGCGCCGGGGCTGCGGGCGGAAGGGGCCATTTCACTGACCGCGAACGGGGGGCTTGAGCGTGCGCGGTTCTCCGAGGTGCGCATCGGCAATTGGCTGCGCGCGCCTGTTGATCTGGTTGGTCGCGGCCGGGGACAGGCCCCCGCGGTCACAGTGCGCGGCGGCACGCTGGACCTGCGCGAGGCCGATTTCGGCGGCTCCAGCAGCGGCGGTGCGCAGGGCGGCGGGCCGATGACGCTGGCGCTCGACCGGTTGCAGATCACGGATTCCATCGCACTCGACAACATGCGCGGCGATTTCAGCATGGCGCGGGGCATCGATGGGCGGTTCACCGCCCGCGTGAATGGCGGCGCGCCCGTAACCGGGCAGATCCTGCCGCAGAACGGGCGCAGTGCGGTGCGCGTGCGGGCCGAAGACGCAGGTGCGGTGTTCGCCTCTGCCGGGCTGCTAAAACAGGCGCGCGGCGGGGACATGTCGCTGACCCTGCTTCCGGTGGGGGCGGCAAGTTTTGATGGCACGCTCGAGGTCAAGGGCACCCGCGTGCAGGACGCCCCGGCCATTGCCGAACTGCTCAACACGCTGAGCATCGTGGGCCTGCTCGAACAGATGGGCGGCAGCGGCATCCACTTTCAGGAGGTCGAGGCCGAGTTCCGCCTGACCCCGTCGACCATGGCCCTGACCCGTGCCAGCGCCGTTGGCCCGTCCATGGGGCTGTCGATGGACGGCACATATGATGTCACCAATTCGGTGCTGGACATGCAGGGCGTTGTCTCTCCGATCTTTCTGATCAATGGCATCGGCAGCCTATTGACCCGCAAGGGCGAAGGGTTGATCGGGTTCAATTACCGTCTGCGTGGACCGGTCGCAGATCCGCAGGTGAGCGTGAACCCACTCTCCGCCTTCACGCCCGGTATGTTCCGCGAGATTTTCCGCGCCCCGGCGCCGAAACTGCCCGAGGTCGAGGGGGACACGCCCGGCGCGCCCGAGGCGTTCATCGAACAGGACGAGAGCCGGGAAGACGCGGCAACACGGCGCCGGTTGGAACGCGAAGCCGAGCGTGAGGAGCGCTGAACCGTGCGCGGGCGCAACCGCGCAGGACAGCTGTGCGTCCAGGTCCGCGTCGCCTCATAGATTTCAACAGGTTAGACGGTCGGCGATATTGCAGGCCATTTGCATTTCGCTCTAGAAGGCCAGCCATGAAGCTCAGTGATTTCGATTTCGATCTGCCTGATGATCTGATTGCGACCCGTCCGGCGGTGCCGCGGTCGTCTGCGCGGCTGCTGGTGGCGGATGGTGATGCGATTGTGGATCAGGTGGTCACCGACCTCGTGAGCTGGCTCGCGCCCGGTGATCTTCTGGTGCTGAACGACACGCGCGTGATCCCGGCGCGCCTGTCCGGCACGCGCACACGCGACAGCGCGCAGGGGCGCACATCCGCCCGGATCGAGGCGACGCTGCTTGAACCGCGGGCGGACGGCACATGGGGGGCGCTGCTGAAGCCGTTGAAAAAGGTAAAACCGGGCGAAGAGATTGTGTTCTCCGACCGGCTCAGCGCCACGCTCGAGGGTGTGGTAGACGGGCAGGCGCAGCTGCGGTTCAACCTCTCAGGCGACGATTTTGACGCGGCACTGGCCGAAGCGGGGGCCATGCCCTTGCCACCCTACATCGCGGCCAAGCGGGCGGCGGATGCGCGCGACAAGACCGACTATCAAACCGTCTGGGCGCGCAACAGCGGTGCGGTCGCAGCCCCCACCGCGTCGCTGCATTTCGACGATGCGCTGCTCGCTGCGCTGGAGGCGCGCGGGGTGCGGCGCGCATTTGTGACACTGCACGTGGGGGCGGGGACGTTTCTGCCGGTCAAGGTGGATGATGTAACCGACCACAAGATGCACGCCGAATGGGGCCGGGTCAGCGAGGAAACCGCATCCGCCATTGCGCACACCAAGGCCGCCGGTGGCCGGGTCATCCCCGTGGGCACCACCGCGCTGCGCCTGATCGAGACGATGGGGCGGGATGTGGGCCTTGCCCCGTGGGAGGGCGACACGGACATCTTCATTTACCCGGGGTTCACGTTCCGCGTGGCCGACGGGTTGATGACGAATTTTCACTTGCCCAAATCCACGCTGATGATGCTCGTGGCCGCCCTGATGGGGCAGGACCGCATCGCGCGCATCTATGACCACGCGATTGCAGAACGCTACCGGTTTTTCTCATACGGCGACGCGTCGCTTTTGTTGCCGCAAACCCGCGCTTCGAAATCGACATAAGCCGCGTCGCATTCCCTTGCGACTCAGCGCCCGATCTGTGCAACGCCCAACCGAGGATTTCAGCGCAGGAGGCCCGCGCCATGTTCCAAGTTCTGACCAGCGCCTGGGCGCTGTTGATGGGTATGTTCCTGCTGATGATCGGCAACGGGATGCAGGGTACGTTGCTGGGCATTCGAGGCGAGATCGAGGGCTTTTCAACGCTTGAGATGTCGATTGTGATGTCGGCCTATTTCCTCGGCTTTCTGGGCGGGAGCCGCATGGCACCGGGCATGATCCGGCGTGTGGGCCATGTGCGGGTGTTTGCGGCCCTGGCATCGCTGATTTCGGCGGTGATGATCCTGTACCCGACCTTTGCCGATCCGTGGATCTGGACGCTGGGGCGGGTGCTGATCGGGTTCTGCTTCTCCGCCGTGTACGTGACGGCGGAAAGCTGGCTGAACGATGCGGCGGACAACTCGAACCGGGGCAAGGCGCTGTCGCTTTACATGGTGACGATGACGGTGGGCATCGTGGTCAGCCAGTATTTGCTGCTGACGGCGGATCCGTCTGGCTTTGTCCTGTTCGTGATCCCGTCGGTATTGGTGTCGATTGCGATCACGCCGATCCTGCTGTCAATCAGCCCGGTGCCAGCCTTTGACACCACGAAACCGATGACCTTGCGCGAATTGTTCAACGTGTCGCCTCTTGGGTGCGTCGGCATGTTCCTGCTGGGCGGGGTGTTTGCGGCGCAGTTCGGGATGGCGCCGGTCTATGGCACGCAGGCGGGGTTGAGCGTTGCGGAAATCTCCACCTTCGTGTCCACGTTCTTTATCGGCGCGGTGCTGCTGCAATATCCGATCGGGTGGTTGTCGGACCGGTTTGACCGGCGCTTGCTCATCCTGTCGGTTGCCGTGTTGGGCGCGGTTGGATCGCTGCTTGGCCTCGCGCTCGGGGGCAGCTTCACGCTTCTTTTGGTGTCGGCTTTTGTGGTGGGCGGCATGTCGAACCCTCTCTATTCGCTGCTATTGGCGCACACGAATGACTTTCTGGATCACGACGACATGGCGGCGGCCTCGGGCGGGTTGGTGTTTATCAACGGGCTGGGCGCTGTTGCAGGTCCGCTGATCGTGGGGGCGCTGATGGATCGCGTGGGCCCCGGCGGGTTTTACATGTTCACCGGCGTGCTCTTTGTGGTGCTGGTCGGGTATGCCGCCTACCGGATGACACAGCGGGCCACCATCGCTGTTGAAGATACGGGTGCGTATGTTGCAATGGCCCAAGCCTCCATGACCCCGGTTGCGATGGAAATCGCCCAAGAATACGCCATCGACGTCGAACTTGAGTCTGAAAATCCATCAGATGCCGCATAAGCCCGCGACGTTTCGTCCCGACGCCGTTGAAGGATTGTGTCGGTGGTGTTGTATTTCGTGATTAGCGTGGCACGCAGGCGGTGTGTAACGCTGGTGTAACGGGTCTTGGGTGAGGAGAGCAGTTGTGGTGGGACCGGACGAGATTTTGGCATTCTGGCTGGACGAATGTTCGCCGGATATGTGGTACAAGCAGGACGAGGCGCTGGATACGACCATACGGGAGCGTTTCGGGGCTGCGTGGCAGGCCGCCGCCGAAGGCAGCTTTTCCATGTGGCTCACCTATCCCAACGGGGCGCTGGCCTATATCATCCTGACGGATCAGTTCCCGCGCAACATGTTCCGCGACGACCCGCGCGCCTTTGCGCTGGACAGCGCGGCGCTGGCCGCCGCGAAATCCGCCATCAACAAAGGGTGGGACATGCGGATTGATGAACCGGCGCGCCAGTTCTTCTACATGCCGCTGGAGCATTCCGAAAACGCCTGTGATCAGGACCGCGCCGTGCGCCTGATCTGTGAGCGGGTGGAGGATCCGGTCAAACTGCTCCACGCCCGCGCGCACCGCGAGGTGATCCGCCAGTTCGGCCGCTTTCCGCACCGCAACGCGGCCCTGGGTCGGCGCACGTCCCCTGCCGAAGCCGCGCATCTTGAAGCCGGTGGATATGGGGCGGTGGTCCGGTCCATGCAGCAGGACAAAGCCGCCTGAACCCCTTGCCCCTGCGTCAGTCGATTTGTCGCGCCCGCCTTGCGTTGAGGCCGTTTCGAAAATAGTTTAACACTAAACTAGTTTTTGAGATGACACCGGCGAGGGCATGCACATGGCGACGAAATCCTTTGATGTTGTGGTGATCGGGTCGGGCCCCGGCGGATACGTGGCCGCCATTCGTGCGGCACAGCTGGGGCTGAGCACCTGCGTCGTGGAACGCGAGCATCTGGGCGGTATCTGCCTGAACTGGGGTTGCATCCCGACCAAGGCGATGCTGCGGTCGTCCGAAGTGTTCCACCTGATGCACCGCGCCAAGGAGTTTGGCCTCAAAGCAGATGGCATTGATTATGATCTCGATGCGGTGGTCAAACGCTCGCGTCAGGTTGCGGGCCAGTTGTCGGGCGGCATCGGCCACCTGATGAAGAAGAACAAGATCACCGTGATCATGGGTGAGGGCACGATCCCCGCCAAAGGCAAAGTGTCGGTGAAGACCGACAAAGGCACGGAAGAGCTCACCGCCAAAAACATCATCCTCGCCACTGGCGCACGGGCCCGCGAATTGCCCGGTCTTGAGGCGGATGGCGAGTTGGTCTGGACGTACAAGGCCGCGCTCACGCCCAAACGGATGCCGAAAAAGCTGCTGGTGATCGGATCGGGTGCCATCGGGATCGAATTTGCCAGCTTCTACAACACGCTCGGCGCCGACACGACCGTGGTCGAGGTCATGGACCGCGTGCTGCCCGTCGAGGACGAAGAGATCAGCGCATTCGCCAAGAAGTCGTTCGAAAAACAAGGCATGAAGATCATGCAAAAGGCGATGGTCAAACAGCTTGACCGCGCCAAAGGCAAGGTCACAGCCCATATCGAAGTGGGCGGCAAGGTCGAGAAGCACGAGTTTGACACGGTGATCAGCGCCGTGGGCATCGTCGGCAATGTCGAAAACCTCGGGCTCGAAGGGCTGGGCGTCAAGATCGACCGGACTCATGTTGTCACGGATGAATTCTGCCGCACCGGCGTCGAAGGCCTCTATGCCATCGGCGACATCGCGGGCGCGCCGTGGCTGGCGCACAAGGCATCCCACGAAGGCACAATGGTCGCCGAACTGATCGCGGGCAAAAACGACGTGCACCCGATCAAACCGAACTCCATCGCGGGCTGCACCTATTGCCACCCGCAGGTCGCATCCGTTGGCCTGACGGAGGCCAAGGCCAAGGAGGCCGGGTACGAGATCAAGGTCGGCCGCTTCCCCTTCATCGGCAACGGCAAGGCGATTGCCTTGGGTGAGCCCGAGGGGATGATTAAGACGATCTTTGACAAGAAAACTGGTGAACTCCTTGGTGCGCACATGGTCGGGGCCGAAGTGACGGAGTTGATCCAGGGCTATGTCGTGGGGCAGGCGCTTGAGACCACCGAAGAAGACCTGATGCACACGGTCTTCCCGCATCCGACCCTGTCCGAGATGATGCATGAAAGCGTGCTCGACGCCTATGACCGCGTCATCCACATGTGACCCGTTTTCCCTCGTGACATTGAACCGGTGGCCGTTACCCTGCGGCCACCGGTTTTTTGTTTTGGAAAAAGATGAATGACGAAACTCACAGTATTGCTTTCAAGCGCCACCCTTGCGTTGTGGATGTCGGCGCAGGTCTCTACGGCGCAACAGTTGATGTTCGAATATTTCACCATGCTCAGCGCCGGTGACACGTATAACTCGAGTGGCGCGCCTTTGAACGATGTCTGCGCGATCGTGCAGCAGGATCGCGCGAATGTGCACAAATTCGGAAAACGGGACTCCGGTGATACAGTAGACACGTTTTTTACTACACCAGCACGCCGCGCGATGATCAGCGGGCGCTGCACCTATGATCGCAACCACCATACCGTGAACCGCATACGGTCTCAGACCATCGGCTTCGTTCTGGTGCGGGTGTTTGGCGACGGTACGACGGTGACGCGGGTACAGGTGTCAGAAGCCGCAGGGTAGCGCGCACTTGTGAGCCGCTCCGCGCCGTGAAATGAAGCGTGTATGACCGACCGCACCCACTTCCCGCTTGTCTTTGCCCTTTGGGGCGCGGGCCTTGGTGCGGCGGGGCAATATGCCAAGATTTCGGTGATCTTTGACCAGTTGCCGGGTGTCTACCCGGACGCGGGCGCGGCGCTCGGGTTCATCGTATCGCTTGTCGGGTTCGTCGGCATCGTGCTGGGTGTTGTGGCGGGGCTTGTCGTGGCGCGCATCCGGTACCGGCGCGCGATGCTGTGGGCGCTGTGGGCCGGGGCGCTGGTGTCGGCGTTTCAGGCGACGCTGCCGGGCCTGCCTTTGATGCTGCTGTCGCGGGTGGTCGAGGGGATGTCCCACCTTGCCATCGTGGTGGCCGCTCCGACCCTGATCGCGGGGCTTAGCCTTGAGCGACACCGCGGGTTCACGCTCACCCTGTGGAGCACGTTTTTCAGTGTGGCGTTCACGTTGCTGGTGGTGGCGGGCCTGCCGCTGGTTGACGCGTTCGGCATTCCGGCGCTGTTTCTGGCGCACGCCATCTGGCTGACCGTGTTTGCAGTTGTCCTCACCCTGTTCCTGCGCCCGATTGAAACGCCGCCGCCGGGTGCGCTGACCCTGCAGGGGATGATCGCCGACCACCTCACCATCTACCGCTCGCCCTTTATCTCCGCGCCTGCGGCGGGTTGGCTGTTTTACACCTTCTGTTTCCTCGCGATCCTCACTGTTCTGCCACCCTATATCGAGGCGGCGTGGCGTGCGTGGGTGATGGGGGCGATGCCACTGGTGTCCATTGCGGTGTCGCTGACGCTCGGTGTGGTTGCGCTGCGGTTCATCAGTGCGATTGCCCTGATTCAGATCGGCTTTGCCGCCTGTGTTGCCGCTCTTGCCTGGCTGCTGATTGCGCCGGGGCTGCCGCTGGCCTGTCTGGCGCTGGCCGGTGCGTTGGGGCTGGTGCAGGGGGCCAGTTTTGCCGCGGTGCCGCAGTTGAACGCCACCGCCGACACGCAGGCCAAGGCCTATGGCGCGCTGGCCCAGACGGGCAATCTGGGCAACACGCTGGGCACGCCAGCGCTGCTCGTGGTGCTGGGGGTGGCGGGCTATCCGGGGCTTGTGTGGACGTCGATGGCCGTGCTGGGCGGCGGGGCGCTGGTGCATGGATGGATGGCGGCGCGGCGCAAGGCGCTGGCCTGAGACGGACAGATGGGGCAGGGTGCGCGCATGCCCAGCCTCAACCGCATCATCATGCACCGCCGCAGCCGCCGGATGATCATGGATCTGGATCCGCCCAACTTGCGCGTGGCCGAGATCAGCGGCAAGTGGGGCGAACAGTTCGATTTCGCCGTCTATGACCAGTACCGCTATCCGGAATACGATATTTGCGACGGCCCGATCCGCGACGACGCGGGCAAGCCCAAGAAATACGATCTGGTGATGGCCAATCAGGTCTGGGAACATCTCGACCGCCCATACGCCGCCACGCGCCACGTGCGTCAGATGCTGAAGAAGGGCGGGCATTTCTGGGTCGCCGTGCCGTTCTTTATCCCGTTCCATGCCGCCCCGAACGATTGTTCGCGCTGGTCGGCACGCGGGCTGAAGAATTTGTTGATCGAGGCGGGTTTTGAGGCGGATGCTGTCACGTCTTGGCAGTGGGGCAACAGACAAACGGCCCTGAGGAATATGGAACCGGTCTGGCCCCCCGAATATGACGCAGACACCGATCCGCTGGACGATGATCCCGAAATGCCCATCTGTGCGTGGGCATTGGCGCGGCGGACGTGATGTTCTTGTAACGTTCCGTCTTTTTCATTGGCGTTGCGGCCGCGCTGATCTATATCCCAAACGTTAACGGGGGCGATCATGGCCGAGCAAAAGAACATCGAGGTGCGCGGCGCGCGCGAACACAACCTCAAATCCATCGACGTAGACATTCCGCGCGATCAGCTGGTGGTGATCACCGGGCTGTCCGGGTCGGGCAAATCGTCCCTTGCCTTCGACACGATCTATGCCGAGGGGCAGCGGCGGTACGTGGAATCGCTGAGCGCTTATGCGCGGCAGTTCCTCGACATGATGCAAAAGCCGGATGTGGACCATATCAGCGGCCTGTCACCCGCGATTTCCATTGAGCAGAAGACGACATCGAAAAACCCGCGCTCGACCGTGGGGACGGTGACGGAAATCTATGACTACATGCGTCTGCTCTATGCCCGTGCGGGCACGCCTTATTCCCCCGCCACCGGCAAGCCCATCGAGGCGCAGCAGGTGCAGGACATGGTGGACCGGATCATGGCGATGGAGGAGGGCACGCGCGCCTATCTGCTCGCGCCCATCATCCGTGACCGCAAGGGCGAGTACCGCAAGGAGTTTCTGGAACTGCGCAAGCAGGGATTCCAGCGGGTAAAGGTCGATGGCGCGTTCTATGAACTGGACGAACCGCCGACACTGGACAAGAAGTTCCGCCATGACATCGACGTGGTCGTGGACCGGCTCGTTGTGCGCGAAGGGCTGGAGACACGGCTGGCGGATTCGTTGCGCACGGCGCTGGATCTGGCGGACGGTATTGCGATCCTTGAAACCGCGACGGACGAGCCGGAACGCATCACCTTCAGCGAGAATTTCGCCTGCCCCGAAAGCGGGTTTACGATCCCCGAGATCGAACCGCGCCTGTTTTCGTTCAACGCACCGTTCGGGGCGTGCCCGTCCTGTGACGGGTTGGGGCATGAGCTGTTTTTTGACGAACGGTTGGTGGTGCCGGATCAGAACCTCAAGGTCTATGACGGGGCGCTGGCCCCATGGCGCAAGGGGAAGTCGCCGTATTTCCTGCAAACCATCGAAGCCATCGCAAAGCATTACGAGTTCGATCCGCAGACCAAGTGGAAAGACCTGCCCGCGCATGTGAAACAGGTGTTCCTTTATGGCTCTGGCGATGAGGAAATCCCGTTCCGCTATGACGAAGGGGGCCGTGTCTATCAGGTGACGCGCGTGTTCGAAGGGGTGATCCCCAACATGGAACGCCGCTATCGCGAGACGGATTCGAACTGGATCCGCGAGGAATTCGAACGCTATCAGAACAACCGGCCTTGTGGCGATTGCGAAGGGTTCCGCCTGCGTCCCGAGGCGTTGGCCGTGCGCATCGGCCCGCCCGATCAGCTGTTGCATGTCGGGCACGTGGTGCAGATGTCGATCCGCGAGGCCTATGCCTGGACCGAACGCGTGCCCGAGAGCCTGAGCGCGCAGAAGAACGAGATTGCGCGGGCGATCCTGAAGGAGATCCGCGAGCGACTTGGCTTCCTGAATAACGTGGGACTTGAATACCTTACGCTTTCACGTTCAAGTGGCACGCTGTCGGGGGGCGAGAGCCAGCGCATTCGGTTGGCGTCCCAGATCGGCTCGGGCCTGACCGGGGTGCTGTATGTGCTGGACGAGCCGTCGATTGGCCTGCACCAGCGCGACAATGACCGGCTCCTCGGCACGCTCAAGAATTTGCGCGATCAGGGCAACACCGTGATCGTCGTGGAGCATGACGAAGAGGCGATCCGCGAGGCGGATTACGTGTTCGACATTGGCCCCGGCGCCGGTGTGCACGGCGGGCAGGTGGTGGCCCACGGGACGCCGCCCGAACTGGCGGCGAGCGGATCGGTCACCGGCGACTACCTCAGCGGCAAGCGTGAGATTGCGGTGCCAACCGAGCGCCGCAAGGGCAAGAAGGGCAAAAAGAAAGTGTCGGTGGTGAAGGCCACAGGCAACAACCTGCAAAACGTCACCGTCGATTTCCCGCTGGGCAAGTTTGTCTGTGTGACGGGCGTGTCGGGCGGGGGCAAGTCGACGCTCACCATCGAGACGCTGTTCAAGACCGCGTCGATGAAGCTGAACGGTGCGCGCCAGACGCCGGCACCGTGCGAGACGATCAAGGGGCTCGAACATCTGGACAAGGTGATCGACATCGACCAGCGGCCCATCGGGCGGACCCCGCGGTCGAACCCGGCGACCTATACTGGCGCGTTCACGCCCATCCGCGACTGGTTCGCGGGCCTGCCTGAGGCGAAGGCGCGCGGATACAAACCGGGGCGGTTTTCGTTCAACGTCAAGGGCGGGCGATGCGAGGCGTGTCAGGGCGATGGCGTGATCAAGATCGAGATGCACTTTCTGCCGGACGTCTATGTGGAATGCGAGACCTGTAAAGGCGCGCGCTACAATCGCGAGACGCTGGAGATCAAGTTCAAGGGCAAGTCCATCGCCGACGTGCTGGATATGACCGTGGAGGACGCACAGGCGTTCTTTCAGGCGGTGCCGAGCATCCGGGAAAAGATGGACGCGCTGATGCGGGTGGGCCTTGGCTACATCAAGGTGGGCCAGCAGGCGACGACCCTGTCGGGCGGTGAGGCGCAGCGGGTGAAGCTGTCCAAGGAGCTGTCGAAACGGTCCACCGGTCGGACGCTCTATATCCTGGATGAGCCGACGACGGGGCTGCATTTCGAAGATGTGCGCAAGTTGTTGGAGGTGCTGCATGAATTGGTCGATCAGGGCAATACGGTTGTGGTGATTGAACACAATCTGGACGTGGTGAAGACGGCCGACCACATCATCGATATCGGCCCTGAGGGCGGCGATGGTGGTGGTCAGGTTGTGGCCACGGGCACGCCCGAGGAAGTGGCGGAGGTCGAGGGCAGCCACACCGGTCATTACCTCAAACCGATGCTGGCGCCGCGCAAGGTGGCCGCCGAGTAGGCGTGACCTAAATGAGCGCTACCGCGCGTTAGATTTATAGCGGGAGGGCAGGCGCGACGCTTTGATCGGACGCGCGGTGCCTGTGACATGCGGGGGAGGGGGCGCTGCCCCCCGGCCTGCGGCCTCCCCCCGTGGTATTTCTGGCCAGAAGAAGATCAGGTGCGGGTGCGGTTTTCGAACCTTGGGAGCATGGCGGAGAAATCGCGGCCCTCGCCGTCTTCGTCCTCGACAAAGGTTTTGTAGAGGGCAAGCGCGGCCTGGCCCATGGGGGTGTCGGCATTTGCGGCCTCTGCGGCCTGTTGGCTGAGCCCGAGATCCTTGAGCATCAATTCGGCGGCAAACCCCGGTTGGTAGTCGTTGTCTGCAGGGCTGTTGGGGCCGACACCGGGGGCCGGGCAGTAGGCGTTCATGGTCCAGCTGTAGCCTGATGATGTGCTGACGACGTCGAACATTTTTTGCCGATCGAGGCCCAGTTTGTCGGCCAGCGCGAAGGCTTCGCAGGTGGCGATCATGGTCACGCCGAGGATCATGTTGTTGCAAATCTTGGCCGCTTGGCCCGCACCGGCCTCGCCGCAATGCACGGCCTTTTGCCCCATGATGTCAAAGAGCGGCTCGGCCCTGGCAAAGGCCTCCGCACTGCCGCCGGCCATGAAGGTGAGCGTGCCTGCGGCGGCGCCACCGATCCCGCCCGAGACCGGGGCATCGACGCTCAGGATACCTGCGTCCTGCGCCCGGGACGCGACGGCGCGGGCGCTGTCAACATCCACGGTGGAGCAGTCGATGAGGGTGGCGCCCGCTCGCATGGCCGGAAGGACCGTCTGTGCGACGCCGCGCAGGATGTCGCCGTTGGGCAACATAGTGATCACCACGTCCTGATCGCGCGCGGCCTCCTCTGCGCTGCTGGCTTGTGCCACGCCTTGCGCGGTGGTGCCCGCCACGTCGAACCCTGTCACATTGTGCCCGGCTTTTGCCAGGTTGGCCGCCATGGGCGCCCCCATATTGCCGAGGCCGATAAACCCGATCTTCATCCCCGTTCCTCCCAGTTTGAGTGCCATATTCCCCAGCGGCATCAACATCTTGCTGACTGCAACAGGTGGCACATTCATGTCGGCATATTGCCAGTTTGGCGTGCGGTCCTTGTCGATGATCGCAGCCCGGATGCCTTCGAGGAAATCGCCATGCTCCATGCTGCGCGACGTAAACCGGTATTCGAGGTCCAGCGCTCTTTCCAGGCTGATGGACGGGCCACGCAGCCGGTGCAGCGTTTCGATGGCGCAAGCCATGGACAGGGGGCTGTTGCGCGCCAGTTTCTTCAGCGTGTCGCTAGCAAAATCGCTGTCTTCGGCGCGCAGGGTGGTCAGGATGTCGCCAAGGCTCGCACCATGGAAATGCCGGTCGATGTTGGGCATCGCGGTTTCCAGCGGGCCGGGGGCGGGGGGCTGTGCCGCGTGTTCCACCCGGGTCGGATCACCCGTCGCTTCGAGCTCTGCGATCAGGGTGGGCCACGCATCTTCGGGGATATAATGATCGGCGAAGCCCGCGAAAATCGCGTCTGAGGCATTCATCCGGGCCGCTGTTGTGCCCAGATATTCGCCCAACCGCCCCGGTGCGAGCGCAAGCATGAGCGTGCCGCCCACATCCGGGACAAGGCCGATGCCGCATTCGGGCATGGCGATCTGGCTGGTGTCGCCGACAACTCGGTGCGAGCCGTGGCAGCCGATGCCTACGCCCCCGCCCATGGTAAAGCCTTGCAGAAAGCTGACGACAGGTTTGGGGTAGTGAAAGATCTTGTGGTTCAGGCGGTATTCGTCCGCCCAGAATTTCTGGCCATAGGCGTAATCCCCCTTCGTGCCCGTGTCGTAGAGTTCCGCGATGTCACCGCCGGAACAGAAGGCGCGGTCGCCTTCGGCATCCAGCACGACGAGTTTGACGGTATCGTCCTGGGTCCATTTGTCCATGGCCGCCTCGATAGCGCGGCACATGTCATAGGTCATGGCGTTGAGCGCAGCGGGGCGTCGAAGTGTGATGCGACCTGCGTCGCCGGTGATGCGAATGGAGATGTCAGTCATGGTAACCCTAGTTTTTCTTCGAGATCAGCCACACGCAAGGCCATCTTTGTTCTTCCCGATGCACCGAAAAACTTCGATATGGTTAGAAATAGACGAGAAAACATGGTTAAAGAGAAAAGCGCAAAAATTCCCCAAACAGGTCCGCGCACCAATGGGCTTGTAGAACTCAAGACGCGTTCATCCAATGTGATCATTCCAAAAAATAGGGCCAATGCGCATAAAGAGTACAAAGTTGTCGCTCTTGTCACTGATAACGACGCGTAGCCAAGGGATGCAGGTTTGATCACCCAGTGTTCTGCTCTCAATAAGGCCGTTCTCAGCAATTTCGTGGATATCAACGGGTCTTCAACATATCGCGGGCCACGATCACGCGCATGATTTCGTTTGTGCCTTCGAGGATCTGGTGCACGCGCAAATCCCGGACCAGTTTTTCGATACCATAATCCGCCAGATAGCCGTAGCCGCCATGCAGTTGCAGGCACTGGTCCACGACCTTCGACCCGGCTTCGGTCACGAATTTCTTGGCCATGGCGCAGAACTTGGTGGCGTCCGGTGCGCCCGTATCCAGCTTCCATGCCGCTTGCCGCAAAAAGGTGCGCGCCGCCTGCAGCTCGATCTCCATATCCGCAAGGCGGAACTGCAGGCCCTGGAACTGGTCGATGCTCTGCCCGAAGGCCTTGCGCTCCCCCATATAGTCCAGGGTGGCATTGAGGGCTGTCTGCGCGGCCCCAAGAGAGCAGGCCGCGATGTTCAAACGGCCACCATCCAGCCCCATCATCGCATATTTGAAACCCTGACCTTCTTCACCCACCAGGTTCCCACTGGAAATGTTGCAATTGTCGAACTGAACTTGCGCTGTCGGTTGGCTGCGCCAGCCCATTTTGTCCTCGAGCCCCCCGAAACTCAGCCCCTCGGTGCCGTCTTCCACATACACGGTTGAGACACCGCGTGGACCGTCTTCGCCGGTGCGCACCATGCACACATACGCATCCGAATATCCGCCACCCGAAATGAACGCCTTGGTCCCGTTGAGCACATAGCCCTCGTTGGTCCGCTCGGCCCGTGTGCGCAAGGCCGCTGCATCGGACCCGGACCCCGGCTCCGTCAGGCAATAGCTCAGAACGGTTTCCATACTCAGCACGCCAGGCATCACCCGCGCCTTCAGGTCATCCGAGCCAAAGCTGTCGAGCATCTTGGCGCACATGTTGTGGATCGACAAAAACGCCGCAACAGACGGACACGCCATCGACAGCGCTTCGAACACCAGCGTTGCATCAAGACGGCTCAGACCCGCGCCGCCTGCGTCCTCGGACACATAGAGCGACGCAAACCCAAGCGCGCCGACTTTGGGCCACAGGTCTTTGGGAATGGTGCCAGCCGCCTCCCAGTCACGGGCAAATGGTGCAATTTCCGCCTGCCCGAACCCATGGGCCATGTCGAAAATGGCTGTCTGTTCCTCATTCAACGCAAAATCCACGCGCCAGTCCTCCCGCACTCATCGGATGAGACCCCTGCCGCCGCGGGTGCCCCGTCTCTGTTCCAAAAAATCCCCCCCGGAGGGCCGGGTGGCCTATTCCATCACCGGGATGGAAAACTCGCCACCTTCCTTGATGCCAGAAGGCCAGCGTGCCGTCACTGTCTTGGTCCGGGTATAGAACTTGAAGGCATCCGGGCCGTGCTGATTCAGATCCCCGAACACCGATTTCTTCCAGCCGCCAAAGGTGTGATAGGCCAGCGGCACCGGGATCGGCACGTTGATGCCCACCATGCCAACGTTGACCCGGTTGGCAAAATCGCGCGCCGTGTCACCGTCACGGGTAAAGATCGCGGTGCCGTTGCCGTATTCATGATCCATCGCGAGGCCAATCGCCTCTTCATAGCTTTGCGCGCGCACGGTGGTCAGAACGGGCCCAAAGATCTCATGCCTGTAGATGTCCATGTCCTTGGTCGCGTGATCAAACAGGTGCGGGCCGACGAAAAAACCGTCCTCATAGCCCTGCAATTTGAAATCACGCCCATCGACGACAAGAGTGGCCCCCTGATCGACGCCCGTCTGCACCAAGCGTTCGATATTGGCCTTAGCGGCGGCGGTCACGACGGGGCCGTAATCCACGTCATTGCCAGAAGTGTAGGGGCCGACCTTCAGCTTTTCGATGCGCGGTACGAGTTTTTCGATCAGACGGTCTGCAGTCTCGTCTCCCACGGGCACCGCCACCGAAATCGCCATGCACCGTTCGCCCGCTGCACCGTAACCGGCCCCAACCAGCGCGTCGGCCGCCTGATCCATGTCGGCATCAGGCATGACGATCATGTGGTTCTTAGCGCCGCCAAAACACTGCACGCGTTTGCCGTTGGCACAGCCGGTGGCATAGATGTATTCCGCAATAGGTGTGGATCCGACAAAGCCGATCGACTGGATCACGTCGTGATGCAGGATCGCATCCACCGCTTCCTTGTCGCCGTTCACCACCTGCAGAATGCCCTTTGGCAGCCCCGCCTCTTCCATCAGTTCTGCCAGCATCAACGGCACCGACGGGTCGCGTTCGGAGGGTTTCAGGATGAAGGCGTTGCCACAGGCAATCGCGGGCGCAAACATCCACATCGGGATCATCGCCGGGAAGTTGAAGGGCGTGATGCCCGCCGTCACACCCAAGGGCTGGCGCATGGAATACATGTCGATGCCGGGACCGGCGCTGTCGGTGTATTCGCCCTTGAGCAGGTGCGGCGCGCCGATGCAGTATTCCACGACCTCAAGGCCGCGCTGCACGTCGCCTGCCGCATCGGGCAGGGTTTTGCCGTGCTCGCGGCTCAGCGCTTCGGCCAGCTTGTCCATGTCGCGGTTCAGCAGGTCGACGAATTTCATCATGACGCGTGCGCGCCGCTGCGGGTTCACGGCGGCCCATGCGGGCTGGGCTGCGGCGGCGATCTCAACCGCGTGTGCCACTTCGGCCTCAGAGGCCAGCGGCACGCGGGCCTGCACCTCGCCCGTGGCGGGGTTCATCACATCGGCAAAGCGGCCGGATGTACCGGCGGTGTGGGCGCCGTTGATATAGTGGCTGAGCTCTTGCATGTCCGTCTCCTGACTGCGGCCAAAGGGGTGGTTTGCGCGCAGTATAGTCTTGCAAAATGCAGCCTAAAAGGCGCAGTTGGGCAAAACCATTTTGCAAATTTGCAGGGCGCGAGGGTGCGATGAAAGGCAACTGGGACGATGTCCGCCTGTTTCTGAGCGTGGCGCGGGCGCGGACCCTGACGCGCGCCGGTGCGGATGCGCGGCTTGACCCCGCCACACTTGGTCGCCGGGTCGCGCGTCTGGAACAGGATCTTGGCACCGCGCTATTTGTGAAATCCCCCCAAGGTTACGCGCTGACTCCTGCGGGCCAGGACCTGATGGACCGCGCGCTCGAGGCCGAAGCCGCGATGCGGGCCGCGACCGAGGGGATCGTGTCCGACCCGGGCGAAGGGCTTATGGGTCAGGTGCGGATCGGTGCGCCCGATGGCTGTGCCAATTACCTCTTGCCGCAGATTTGCGCGGCTTTGACGGCAGAACATCCCCGGTTGGAACTGCAAATCGTGGCGCTGCCTCGGGTTTTTAACCTGTCGCAACGCGAGGCCGACATGGCCATCGCCGTCAGCGCGCCCACGGCCGGGCGGCTCACGGTGCAGCGGATCACTGATTACCAACTGCATTTCGCCGCCGCGGACAGCTATCTGCGGCAGGCGCCGCCGCTGCGTGTGCTGGACGATCTCAAGGCGCACCGGATCGTCGGCTATGTGCAGGACATGATCTTTGACAAGGAACTGGATTACCTTGCGGGGGCAGGGGTGCGCCGGGTGGCGCTGGCGTCGAATTCCGTTGCGGTGCAGCTCAACATGCTGCGGCAGGGGGGCGGCGTCGGGGTCGTGCATGATTTCGCCTTACCCGCCGCGCCCGGCCTGCGTCCGGTGTTGCAAAACGCGATGTCCCTCAGGCGCAGTTTCTACCTGATCCGCCATGCCGCGGACCGCGATCAACCCGTCCTGAACCGGATTGCAGCCGAACTCACCACGCGGATGCGGGCGGAGGTGGCAGCCCTCGAGGCACAGGTGGCCCATCCGCGGCCTCCCGCCTGAGTGGAAAAATCGCGACCCCATGCTTGACAGGACGCTCACAAAAAGTTGACGCTTGGGCACCCCAAGCCACGCCGAGGAGGGCGCGATCATGCTGGTACACCAAATCCTCAAATCGAAATCCGATGACGCGGTGGTCACCGTCGCGCCCGGAACGCCGATCTCATCCGCGGCCAAGACCCTGGCCGAACGCCGTATCGGGACCGTGGTCGTGTCGCCCGACGGGCATACGGCGCAAGGCATCCTGTCCGAACGGGACATCGTGCGGGAATTGTCCAAACGCGGTGGCGCAATCCTGAACGAGCCGGTGGAAAAATTCATGACGGCGAAACTGGTGACCTGCGGGCGCGACGACAAGGCGGACGAGGTTCTGCAAAAGATGACCGACGGCCGGTTCCGCCACATGCCCGTTCTCGAAAACGGCGAACTTGTCGGGCTGATAACGCTGGGTGACGTGGTCAAGGCGCGGCTCAAGGAGCTATCGATGGAAAAGGACGCGCTTCAGGGGATGATCATGGGGCACTGACCCCACACGTCCGCTTGCAATTGCAAGGGGTTGGTGGTGCATTGCAGTGACGACAGAACGACGGAGCCGCCCCATGCGCATCGGCCTTTACCCCGGCACATTCGACCCCATCACATTGGGTCATATCGACATCATCCGGCGGGCCAGCCCCATGGTGGACCGCCTTGTCATCGGGGTTGCGATCAACCGGGACAAGGGCCCGCTCTTCCCGCTCGAGGAACGTGTCGCCATGATCGAGGCGGAATGCGCCAAGCTGAGCGCGCAGACCGGCACCGAGATCGTGGTGCACCCGTTTGAAAACCTGCTCATTGATTGCGCCCGCGATGTAGGGGCGCAGGTGATCGTGCGTGGCCTGCGTGCGGTAGCCGATTTTGAGTATGAATTTCAGATGGTTGGCATGAACCGCCAGCTGGACAACAGCATCGAGACCGTGTTCCTGATGGCAGAGGCCGAACATCAGGCCATTGCCTCGAAACTGGTCAAGGAAATCGCCCGTCTGGGCGGCGACGTGTCCAAGTTCGTCACACCGCTGGTCAATGGCGCGCTGCGCGCCCGCTTTGACAAAGGGTAGGGTGGGCAATCTGCCCACCCAAATACTATACGCCTAGAGTGCGATCCGGAACCGGGCGAAACCGTCCGGTCCTTCGCCCGCATCCTCAATCGCCATATCCAGCTGATCCAGGTACGCCCGCGCCGCCGGTCCCGTGTCAAAGAGCACCGTGGTGCCCTCCATCGGCGCAAAGGACCAGTTGTTGTCGGCGCGCGGGCTGATCGTGCCCTTTTCCACGATGTAGCGCACGATCACGTCGCGGTTCGTATCCGGCCCTTCGAACACGGTGGTGTCGGTGCTGGCGCCGGGGAAATTGCCGCCGCCGCCCGCGCGGTAGTTGTTGGTGGCGATGATGAACTCCGCCTCCATATCCAGCGGCGCGCCGTTATAGGTCAGGTTGACGATGCGGTTGGCATCCGCGTTCAGCATCTCGCCCTTGGGGTCGTATTTGGACGGTTGCGACAGGTCGATCTGGTATTCGACCCCGTCGATCACGTCGAAATTGTAGCTGGGGAAGGACGGGTTCAACAGGACCACGTCCTGCGCGCCCGGCTCCACTTGGTTGAACATGCCCGCAGAGCGTTCAAGCCAGTCCTTGACCTGCTGCCCCGTGACCCGCACGGCGCGCGCCGTGTTGGGATAGAGGTAGAGGTCGGAGACATTCTTGATCGCCACATCCCCCACCGGCACATCCGTAAAGTATTCCGGCCCACCCCGGCCCCCGGCCTTGAACGGGGCCGCCGCCGACAGGATCGGCAGGCCCTCATGGTCGGTGCCCTTGAGCATCTGTTCGATGTACCAAAGCTGCGCGATCGACACGATCTGCACCGATGGATCATCCGCCACGAGCGCGAAATAGGAATGCAGCGGCGCATCCGTCTTGCCAACCGCGCGGCGCACATAAGCCAGCGTCGCGTCATGTTCCGCTTGCACGGAGGCCAGCACCGCCGGGTCATCCTCGACCAGTGCTGTGACCGACCGATCCTCATTGCGCTGCGCGATGGGCCGCGCCTCAGACGTGGCGGAGACAACGCGCCATTCAGAGCCGTCACGTTCGATCAGCAGGTCAATCAGGCCCATATGACTGCCCCAGAACCCGCCCATCGTGGCGGGCGTGCCCATCAGCGTGCCCGCATCCACATCCGCACCTGCGAACTCGGCATAGCCGGGCGAGGGGAAGACCAGATGGCTGTGCCCGGTCAGGATCGCATCGACCCCGTCCAGCCCCGCCAGCGGCACGGCGGCGTTCTCCATCCCGTCGGTTTCATTGGCTGATCCGATGCCGGAATGCGACAGAACCACAATGATATCAGCACCTTGTTCCTTCATCTGCGGGATATAGGCGCGTGCGGTTTCCATAATATCGCGCGCCTGCACCTTGCCCTCAAGGTGGCGGCGGTCCCAGTTCATGATCTGGGGCGGGACAAAACCGATCAGCCCCACCTTGATCGGATGATCCGTGCCGCCGCCATCGGTTACCGTATGGTCTAGGATCGTGTAGGGCGGGACCAGCGTCTTGTCCTTCGTCGGATCGCTGCCCGTCTCCAGCGCGACATTCGCAGACACCACCGGGAAATCCGCACCCGCCAGCGCCTTCATCAGGAAATCGAGCCCGTAGTTGAATTCGTGGTTGCCCAAGGTCGAGGCATCAAAGCCAAGCGTGTTCATGGCGTCGATCACCGGGTGGGTGTCGCCATCCTTCATGCCGCGCTCATAGGCGATGTAGTCGCCCATCGGGTTGCCCTGAAGGAAGTCGCCATTGTCGATCAGCAGGGAATTAGACGCCTCGTCCCGCACCGCCTGAATGAGGCGCGCCGTGCGCGACAGACCCACCGTGTCCCGTGGCCGGTCCGCATAGTAATCATAGGGAAACACGTGCACGTGCAGGTCCGTGGTTTCCATGATGCGCAGATGCGCCTGATTGGTGGCGGCGTTGGCCGAAAACGGGTGTAGGGCGATGAAACCGGCGGTGCCCGCCAGAAAGCCACGGCGATTGAGGGTGAATGGCATGGGGGGATCCTTCGGTTGGGTCAGATTACGAATTCTCGTTATGGTCGCAGTTTAACACCCGCATGACACTTGGCAATTGTTGCGCCGGGTCGGGCGCACGGGCCGCGCATTAGTGCTCATTATGTGGTCGCGCGGGTGCAAAGATCAGGCGGCGCAATTCACCAAGACCGCCGCCATGGCCCAGCCCGTCGACCGCCTGTTCCAGCGCACTTGTACGCGTCTGGCCAAGAACGGGCGCGGCATAGGCGTGGAATTTGGCGCGCACCGCGTCATGGCTGGCGGGGTGTTCGGGATCGCCAAGCGCCTCGGTGTCCTGTGACGTGACCGTTTCGCCGGAGGTGAGGGTCAGGGCCACCCGTGCGATGCGGCGGGCGGGGAATGCGTCCGTGAACACATCGCTTTCGGTGACGATCATGCTGCAGGCGAGGCGCCTGATTTCCGGGTCGTCAAAGCTCTGTTCCGTGATGTCGGTCGGGGTCACGTCACCGCGTACCATGGCCACGGCCGCGGGGTAGGTTGTGGAATACTGCGCCTCTTCGGTGGTGCGCGGCGCGGATATGGCGAGGCGTTTGGAATGGTGGAATGTCGTGATCTCGATCCGCTCCACCTGATCTGAGGTCAGCTTATGGTCCCGGCGCAGGTCCAGCACCGCCTGCACTGGCGGCTGCGCCCAGCGACAGATGGGGAAGTGCTTGAAATACTGCTCTGCGATGCGCCAATTCCGCCCCAAATCGTCCCACAGGTCGGCCACATCCGCCCCTTCGACCGTCACCGCAGGTGCGCCCGTGAACCCGTCCGCCGCGAGATAGGCGGCGGACACACCCGTCATCGCGCCCCAGCCGGAGCCGTCCTTGAGCATGGTCGGCGCGTCGATTACCCGCATCATCTGACTGCGCGGTCCGTGATATTCGGCGATGCCGATGGCGTGACGCGTTTGCGCATGGTTCAGCCCCAGCACCCGCGCGCCAAGGGCTGCGACCGCCACCGCGATCCATGCGCCAGACGTGTGATAGTCACACGCGGTGCGGTGCAGCGCGATGCCCGCACGTGTCCCGATCTCATACCCCACCACCAGTGCGGCCAGGAATGCGCGATCATCATCCAGCCCCTGCGCCTCCGTATAAGTCAGAAGGGCAGGCAGCACACCGCATCCCACATGGCCCTTGGTCAGCTTGTGCCCGTCATGGGCGTCGAGCGCGTCAATGGTCATACCGCCCGCAAGGGCGGCCCCCGCCGGACTGACCCGCCGCCCGTCAAAGAGCATCGGCGCACCAAGGCGTCCCGCCGCAAAATGGTCGGTCGCATGATCGCGGATGATCCGGGACAAGGTCGTATCCATCGCCCCCGCCGCCACGCCCAGCAGATCCAGCAGCCATTTCCTGCCCAGATCCAGAACCTCGTCCGGAATAGTGTCTGTGTCCGCCGCGTGGAGAAAATCGATGAACTGCTGTGCCATGTCGTGATCCCGTGCCGGCCCGTGGGGACGAGCCGACACCGGATGCGCCATGGCTGCTTTGACAAAACCGACATCGGTCGCACGGGCGAAGAAAACAGGCAAAGAAAAAGGCGCCCGCAGGCGCCTTGGTCTGTCGCTATGACGCGCAGGTCAGAGGAATTTGCCCATCGCCACCGCCGTGTCGCCCATCCGGTTGGAAAAGCCCCATTCGTTGTCGTACCAGCTGAGGATGCGCAGCATGTTGCCATCCATTACCTTGGTCTGGTCGGTGGCAAAGATCGACGAATGCGGGTCGTGGTTGAAATCCATGCTGACCAGCTTGGCATCCGTCACGCCCAGCACACCTTTCAGAGGGCCGGAGGCTGCGGCGGCGGTCATGGCGGCGTTGACCTCTTCGGCAGTGACATCGCGCGATGTCTCGACCGTCAGGTCGACGCAGGACACGTTGGGCGTGGGCACGCGGATCGCCACACCGTCGAGCTTGCCGTTCAGTTCCGGCATCACCAGACCCACGGCCTTGGCCGCACCGGTCGATGTGGGGATCATGTTCAGCGCGGCAGCACGGGCGCGGTAGAGATCCTTGTGCATCGTGTCCAGCGTTGGCTGATCGCCGGTATAGCTGTGGATGGTGGTCATAAAGCCGCGGTTGATCCCGAACTGGTCGTGCAAAACCTTGGCCACGGGCGTCAGGCAGTTCGTGGTGCAGGACGCGTTCGACACAACCACATCATCGCCCGTGAGCGTGTCGTGGTTCACACCGTACACAATCGTCTTGTCCGCGTCTTTGCCGGGGGCAGAGATCAGCACGCGGGACGACCCGTTTTCCAGATGCGCCTGACACGCGTCCTTGGAGGTAAAGATGCCGGTGCATTCCATCACCACATCGACGTCGCTCCAAGGCAGGTCGGCGGGGTTGCGTTCCGCCGTGACCTTGATCGGGCCGGTGCCCACATCGATGCTGTCCGCGCCGGTTTTGACGTTCACCGGGAACCGGCCATGCACGCTGTCATATTGCAGCAGGTGTGCGTTGGTTTCCACCGGGCCGAGATCGTTGATCGCGATCACCTCGATATCGGTGCGCCCGCTTTCGACGATGGCACGCAGCACGTTGCGGCCGATGCGGCCAAACCCATTGATTGCGACTTTGATGGCCATGGTATCCCCCATGTGTGGCAAAGGATGTGGGCGGCAAAGGTCATTGCCGCACCGTTACCGCTAACAAAGGCATGCAAGCCGATTTGTCAACCGGGCCGTGCGCAGAATTCAGGCGGAGGGGGTCAGCGCCAGAAGGCGAGCCATTCGATCAGCTCGGCCAGCTTCTTGCCGAGAAACAGCAGGTTCGCGCCGCCGTTTGCAATCGCATCGAAGGCGATGGCCACCACGATGATCGTGCCGAGGATGATGGACAGGGTGTTGGTCATGTCGCCAGTGCCGGATGTGTGCCGCGCTGTTGTGACAGCACGGCCCGGTTCTGGCAAGCATCTGGGCCTAGCGCAGCTGGCCCATCGCCACGGCGACATCCGCCATGCGCACGGAAAAGGCCCATTCGTTGTCGTACCACGCCAGCACGCGGACCATGCGGTTGCCCACAACCTTGGTCTGGTCGGGGGCAAAGATCGACGAATGTTCGGTGTGGTTGAAATCCACCGACACCTTCTGTTCGTCGTCATAGGCCAAAACGCGGCCCATGGGACCGCGGGCGGCCTCTGCCATGGCGGCGTTGACCTCTTCGACGGTCACGTCGCGGCCCGCTTCAAAGGTCAGGTCAACCGCGCTGACATTCGGGGTGGGGACGCGCATGGCGGTCCCGTCGAGCTTGCCTGCGAGGTTCGGCAGCACCTCACCCAATGCTTTGGCCGCCCCGGTCGAGGTCGGGATCATCGCCATCGCAGCGGCCCGCGCGCGGTAGAGGTCATCGTGGCGGCGGTCCAGCGTTGGCTGGTCGCCGGTATAGCTGTGGATGGTGGTCATCACCCCACGCTCGATCCCGAACGCGTCGTCCAGCGCCTTGGCCAGCGGAGCAAGGCAGTTGGTGGTGCAGGACCCGTTGGAAATCATCCGGTCATTGGCCGCCAGCAGATCATCATTCACGCCGAACACGATGGTCTTGTCGACATTCTTGCCTGGCGCGGACAGCAGCACCTTTTGCGCGCCACGCTCAAGATGGGCCTTGGCCTTATGGCCGTCATTGAACTTGCCCGTGCATTCCAGCACCA
The DNA here is from genome assembly GCF_047777875.1 of Tateyamaria rhodophyticola. Lineage (GTDB taxonomy): Bacteria > Pseudomonadota > Alphaproteobacteria > Rhodobacterales > Rhodobacteraceae > Tateyamaria. Next base: position 3,235,774 of record NZ_CP180519.1, read on the forward strand.
CGTCGCAATCGGACCAGTCGAGCGCGTTCAGGTCATAGGTGGACATCATCCGCATCGGCCCGCGCCCGATATCCATCGTGTCGTTGGAAATCCGCACCTCGTTCGGGAACCGGCCATGCACGCTGTCGTATTTCAGCAGGTGCGCGGTGGTTTCCAGCGGTCCCGTGGCGTTGACGGCCACGACCTGAATGTCGTTGCGCATGGAGGTCGCGATGTGATTGAGCGTGCAGCGCCCGATACGACCGAACCCGTTGATACCCACCTTGATCGTCATGGCCTGTCCTTTGCACCCGAGCGGTTTACCTTTGGGGCCGTGTCTATCTATCGTGGTCGTGTGGGCATAGGGTAAAAAAGGCGCATATTCAGAATGTTAGCGATAAATGTGTGCATTTGTATGCCGTTGGCGCTAACGGTTTCGCGGAACTTTGGTCTGTGTCATACGCTAACGTAAGACACACGCAGCAGGAGCGGGCGGCATGAGCGGATTATTGGCACTGTTGGACGACGTGGCGGGAATCGCCAAAGTGGCGGCGGCGTCGGTCGATGACGTGATCGGGCAGGCGGCCAAGTCGGGGGCCAAGGCGGCGGGCGCGGTGATTGATGATGCCGCCGTGACGCCGAAATACCTGCAGGGTTTTGCCGCCGAGCGTGAATTGCCGGTGATCTGGCGGATTGCCAAGGGATCGCTGCGCAACAAGCTGCTGTTCCTGTTGCCCGTGGGTCTAGCATTGTCCGCCTTTGCGCCGTGGATGATCCCGCCGCTCTTGATGCTGGGCGGGGCATATTTGTGTTTCGAGGGGGCCGAGAAGGTGGCTCATGTGATGGGCTGGGGCGGGCACGGGCACGAGGATTACCCGGGCAAGGAAGAGGTGATCGAGGACCCCGCACAACTGGAAGAGCAAAAGGCCCAAGGGGCGATCAAGACGGATTTCATCCTGTCGGCAGAGATCATGACCATCGCGCTGGCCGCGATCCCCGAAAGCAATTTCTGGTTCGAGGCGGCGACGCTGGCCGCGGTGGCGGTGATGATCACGGCGGCGGTCTATGGTGCGGTGGCGATTATCGTGAAGGCGGATGATGTCGGCCTCGCCATGGCGGCGCGCGGGCGGTTGAGCGCGACCCGTGCGGTGGGGCGCGGCATCGTGAAGGTGATGCCGCATTTCATGACTGTTCTCACCGTGGTGGGCACGGCGGCGATGCTGTGGGTCGGTGGGTCGATCATCGTGCACGCGCTGGCCGAGATGGGCTGGCACGGGCCGGAAGATATCATCTACGGTGTGGGCAAAGCCGTGGGCGGGGCGTTGAATTCGGGCTTTGCCGAATGGCTGACGAAGGCGGGGATTGATGGCGTGCTGGGCCTTGGTCTGGGGATGCTGCTGATCCCCGTGGGCGAGAAGGTCGTCACCCCGGTCTGGCGCAGTGTGACAGGTGTGTTTGCGCGGTAGCCCTACCGTGCTCCGGCGGACGACGCGCGTTGGGGGCTGCGCCCCAACGACGCCCCGCCCACCGTCCCTTGGGCGCCGCACCACCCGTTTGGCGTGTTTTTTCCCGATTGCAGTGCTAGGCTGTTGCCCAAGCGAGGGGAGAACACGTGGCGGAGATTTATGCAGCGCCCGAGATGCGCCATCACAACCGGTCTCATGCGGGCGGCGATTGGGCCTATGATCTGCAAACGGCCATCAACAAGGCGCGGCCCGGTGATACAGTTGTCCTGTTGCCTGGACGGTATTATTTGCCCGCGACCATTGCGCAATCGGGCACACGTAAACGCCCCATCACGCTGAAAGCGCAGGTGCCGGGGCAGGCGGTGTTTGATGGCGGAGAGCGTGCGGATGCGGGGCGGCAGGGTGATCTGACGCCGCTTGATGGCGATTTCGCGATGCTACGCATCTTTTTCGCGGACCACATTGTGCTGGAGGGGCTGCGGTTCGAAAACTGCTGGCCCACGGCGATCTACATGCGCGCGGCGCGGCACATCACCGTGCGCAAGTGCAGCGGACAGAAGAGCCGCTTTTTCGCTTATGCGCGGCAGCAGGCGCCAGACCGGCTGACCCACCATCTGACCTTTGAGGATTGCACGTGGGTGCAGGATCCCGATCACCTGATGTGGACGGGCCAGTTCGATTGGGACGAGGTCAAGGCCAACCGGTTCAGCAGTCTGGACAGCAAGAGGCGCGTGGAGTTCAACGCAAGCTACTTCAACGGCGCGTTCTTTGGCTGTTTCGACATCGCGGGCAAGGTCATCATCCGTCGCTGTGCGATCAGCCATGCGTTCAACGCGATCCGCATGGATATGCGTCGCTCCTGCATCGGTCGCGGCCCCAACATGGCGCGCAACCGGGACGTGGCGATTTACGACAACACGTTCTCATTCATTCGCGACAATGCGATTGAGCCGGAGAAAGGCGCACAGAACTGGCGCGTGTTCAACAATCGGTTCTACGCGGTACATGCTGCGTTTTCGCTGGATCTGGTGACGACGCGGGATTTTCTGGTCGTGGGCAACGTGATCCTGAACGACCACCGCGCCGGGCTGCTCAACGGATCGACCGAGGCGCAAGCCGGGCAGGGTGGGCGCATTTTCAAGTTTGTGCGCTCATCCGATGCGGATCCCGCGCCGCGCAAGGGGCTTTGGTCGCTATATAATTCAGTGCAGACGCGCACCAGCTATGCCAAGAAATCGACGACCGCGCAGTGGGATGACCGTTATACGCTGCTGGGTCTCTACGCAGCGGAGCATCCAGAGGCACCCGGCGAACCGCGCGCGGCCTTTTCCAAGTTTGACTGGAATACGAAAGTGTCCATTCAGGGCATGGTGAGCGATGACGGCACCTTTCCCAAGGACTACCCCCCGGACAAGGTGTCGGGTCGCCGCGTGGACCGTGTGTTCGAACGGCCGGTTTTCGAATACGACGCGCACGATCTTGGCAAGGTTCTGGGCGGGTGGGATGGCACGTTGGTGCCCGTGCCCGATGCGGTCGAAGCGCTGTCGCAGCCGGTCAAGCTGCGCCTTGCTGGTGGCGTCAAGCACACGCTGCCCGGTGGGCTGACACCGGGGGCGCAGGATGTGGATGTCCTTGGCCTTGGAGACTGGCGCAAGGATTGGGATGATGAGCCGGATTGGCTGACGGATGCGGCAGGCGTCTAGCCCGCCTTTTCCTCGATCTCGGCGGCCACGGCTTCGGCGCGGGCGGCCAGCTCGGCCAGGGTCTCGGTCACGCTGTCGGGCACGACAGGCACTTCGATCCGCTCCGGCTCTGGCGCGCCCATGTTGCGCAGCCCTTCGAGCTCGGCGTCCCGCTCGGCGAGTTTGGCCTCGACCGCCGTCACGCGGTCCTCGACGCTCGCCGTCTTGTCCGCGAGCATCAGGCCCGCCATCAGCAGCATGCGCGCTTCGGGCAGGCGCCCCACCTGATCGGCCAGCACCTGTGCCTCGTCATCGAGCATCTTGGCGGCCGTCTGGAGATAGTGCTCTTCGCCATCCTGGCAGGCGACGGCAAATTGGCGACCGCCGATGGTGATTGTGACCTCAGGCATCAGTGCTCTCCTCTGAAGGCTCTGCCTCGAGCAGAGGTGTGAGCGCGCCGATAATGCTGGAGGCTTCGGCGATGTCCGCCGCGCGCGCGGCGCGCAACGCCTCCAGTTCCGTCAGCATCGCCTTGTTGATCAGGTGCGGCTCTCCGACGCCTTCTTCGTTGGCGGCGCGCAGGTCCTCGTTCGACTGGCGCAATTGCTCGTTCGATTGGCGCAGGCGCTGCAACTCAAGATCCAGCGCCGCCGTGCGCGCTTCGGCGGCCTGTGCGGCGGCCTTGGCCTCCGCTATGGCGCTGTCATGCTTTTCGGACAATTTGCGCACCCGTTCGGTCAGTTGCGCATTGGCCAGCTTTTCGTCTTCCAGTGCGGCCTGCAATGCTGCTGTGTCGTCGGCGCCTGCCGCCTCCAGCCCGCTTGCCGCTGCGGCGATGCGGTCCATCGCGGCCGTCAGCCGCCCCTGTAGCGCGTCGATATCGCTCATGTCTTGCCTGTCCCCTCGGCTCTCGGGCCGGCCGTTCGGCTTTGCCCGCGTCTGTCGGTCCCATCCTGCGCCGCGCCACCGAATCAAGGCGGCGCATTGCAACCCCAAGTCTAAACAATGCGCGCAGGAATTGCGCCCCCTTTGCGATCAACCCCTTAGGCGGCGGCATTGAAGTGCTGCCTGCACCCGGGCAATGACCATTCCTGTCGCCAAACGGCGCGCTGCCTTGATCTTTGGCCCTTGGCTGATATGCAGCGCCTGAGATTTCGCTTTTCAAAGGATGATTGCCCCGTGGACCTGACCGATTTGCGCACCGCCAACCCCGATCACTGGGCCAAGGCCACTGCCATCCGCGCGCTGACGCTGGACGCCGTTGCCGCCGCCAATTCCGGGCATTCCGGCATGCCGATGGGCATGGCCGACGTGGCCACGGTGCTGTTTGAAAAGCACCTGAAATTCGACGCCTCTGCGCCAAACTGGCCCGACCGGGACCGGTTCATCCTGTCGGCGGGGCACGGGTCCATGCTGCTCTATTCCCTGCTGCACCTGACCGGGTACGCGGACATGACGCTGGAGCAGATCAAGAACTTCCGCCAGTGGGGCGCGATAACGGCGGGCCATCCGGAATACGGTCACGCAGGCGGGATCGAGACGACCACCGGGCCGCTGGGCCAAGGCATCTCCAACGCGGTCGGATTTGCCATGGCCGAAGAGATCCTGCGCGCGCGTTTTGGCAAAAAGGTCATGCACCACCACACTTATTGCATCGCGGGCGACGGCTGCCTGATGGAAGGCGTCAGCCAGGAAGCGATCACGCTTGCGGGCCGTCACCAGCTGTCGAACCTGATCGTGCTCTGGGACAACAACAACATCACCATCGATGGCCCCGTGACATTGGCCGATACCACCGATCAGCCGATGCGCTTCAAGGCGGCGGGCTGGGCCGTGATCGAGATTGATGGCCACGATCCCGACGCCATCGACGCCGCCCTGACCAAGGCCAAGTCGCAAGGCAAACCCACGATGATCGCCTGCAAGACGCATATCGCCCTCGGTCACGCGGCTCAGGACACCTCCAAGGGTCACGGTGCCCTGACGGATGCGGGCCAGTTGCAGGCGGCCAAGGAAGCCTATGGCTGGAAATACGGCCCGTTCGAGGTGCCGGCAGATGTCAAAGGCCAGTGGGAGGCCATCGGATCGCGCGGTGCTGCCGCCCGTGCCGAGTGGGAGGCGCGCGTGGCGACCCTGTCGGGGTCCAAGCAAAAGGAAATAGACCGCGTTTTTGCCCGCGAGGTGCCCAAGAAACTCGCCTCGACCGTCCGCGCGTTCAAGAAACAGATGACCGACAGCGCCCCGAAACTGGCCACACGTGCCGCGTCCGAAAAGGCGCTCGAGGTGCTGAACCCCGTGCTGCCCGAAACCGTGGGCGGATCGGCGGACCTCACCGGGTCCAACAACACGAAAACGGCCGATCTGGGCGTGTTCGACACCGACAATCGTGGCGGGCGGTATGTCTACTGGGGCATCCGCGAACACGGCATGGCCGCGGCGATGAACGGCATGGCGCTGCACGGCGGCATCCGCCCCTATGGCGGCACGTTCATGTGCTTCACCGACTATGCTCGCCCGGCGATGCGCCTTGCGGCCCTGATGAAAATCCCCACGGTGTTTGTTATGACCCATGACAGCATCGGCCTGGGCGAAGACGGCCCCACGCACCAACCCGTCGAACACCTCGCCATCAGCCGCGCGACACCGAACACGATGGTGTTCCGTCCCGCGGACGCCGTCGAAACCGCCGAGGCGTGGGAACTGGCCTTCTCCGCCACCGACACTCCGTCCGTCCTGTCGCTCACCCGCCAGGGGCTGCTCACGGTGCGCACCGAGCACAAGACAAAGAACCTCAGCGCGCAAGGCGCCTATGTTCTGGCCGAAGCGGAGGGCAAGCGTCAGGCGATCCTTATCGCAACCGGCTCCGAAGTGTCCGTGGCGCTCGCTGCCCGCGACGCGCTTCAGGCCGACGGCATCGGCACGCGCGTCGTCTCCATGCCCTGCATGGAGCTCTTTGCGCAGCAGGACGAAACCTACCGCCGCCGCATCCTGCCGCCGGGCCCCGTCCGCGTGGGCGTCGAGGCAGCTGTCCAGCAGGGCTGGGACCGCTGGCTCACCGGTGAGCGTGGCAAGTCCAACAAGGCGGGCTTTGTCGGCATGGATGATTTCGGCGCGTCGGCCCCCGCAGGCGTCTTGTTCGAAAAATTCGGCATCACAGCCGAGGCCGTTGCCCAAAAGGTCAAAGACCTGCTCTGAAATGCAAAAGGGCGGGTCAAACCCCGCCCTTTCCAAACTTCTTGTGACCAAACTTCTTCTGGCCGAAAATACCACGGGGGCGGCGCACAGCGCCGGGGGCAGAGCCCCCTTTAACCATGTCGTCGCCGCCAGGCGGCAATTGGATCAGCCGTTGGCTTCGCGGATCTTGTCGGCGGCGTCCTTGTCATAGGTGACGCCGTTTTCCTCGAACAATGTGTCCAGCTCACCCGACAACGTCATCTCGGTGATGATGTCACACCCTCCGACAAATTCGCCCTTCACATAGAGCTGCGGGATCGTGGGCCAGTCGGAAAAATCCTTGATGCCCTGCCGGATGTCCTCATCCGCCAGCACATTCACATCCGAATACTCAACGCCCATGTAGTTCAGCACCCCCGCCACACGGCTGGAAAAGCCGCATTGCGGCATCGACTTGGTGCCTTTCATGAACAGGACAACGGCGTTGGCCTCGATGGTTTCGGTGATCCGTGCGTTTGCATCACTCATGTCTTGCTGCCTTTCTTGCTGAAGGCGCGGTGATACCGCGCGGCATATGTTTCGTCTTCGGGCATCGCGTCCACGTGGGTGCTGGAGCGGGTGAAAAACCCAGCCCCGCCCGCAAGGGTGGGCAACCGGTCTGCCGTGTCATTGGCGCGGGCGGCCCGGTCCACCACGGACAGATCGAGGCCCTCCATGCCCAAGGGCACCTTGCGGGTCTGCCCCATCTCGTCCCGGCTGGGCCGCCGCGCGGCCAGCGGGCGGCGCGGGCTGCGCCGGAACGGTGCCGAGATTAGGTGCCAAAGCCCCATGTCAGGGCGCCTTTGTCGTCAGGGCCAGCGCATGCAATTCCCCGTGGCTGCCGTCCATCTTGCCCTTGAGCGCCTTCGTCACCGCGCGGTGCTGTTGCACCCGGTTCATCCCGGCAAAGGACGCGTCGATAACTTCGGCGGAATAGTGGTTCCCGTCGCCCGCCAGATCGGTGATCGTAATCTGCGCCTGCGGAAACTCCGCGCGGATCAGCTCTTCGATCTCGTGGGCTTGCATGGGCATGGGGCGTCTCCAAATCGTGTTGCCCCAAGATGTAGGACGCAAGGCGCATGCACGCAAGCACAAGCGGCTGTGCGTCTGGGCAGAGACGGGGCGAGGGCGATCCTTGGAAGGATCGCTTACCGTTGCAACGGGTTGCCACCGGTCCGCCATGCTGCAAACCTGCGCTGCAACAAGGCAATGAGGGTCACATGAAAGAAACCGAGACCGCACCGGAACAGGCGCTGGCGTGGGCAGAGGCCGGGCAGGGCGCTGCATTGGCGACTGTGATCGAGACCTGGGGCAGCGCGCCGCGCCGCGCGGGGTCGCAGATGGTGGTGTCGGGCACGGGCGAGATGATGGGCTCCGTTTCGGGCGGCTGTGTCGAGGGGGCAGTGGTGGTCGAAGCGTTGGAGGCGCTGGAGGACGGCGTGCCGCGGGTCCTTGAATACGGCGTCAGCGATGGCGACGCTTTTGCGGTGGGGCTGGCCTGTGGGGGGACGATCCGCGTGCTCGTCGAACCCGTCGGCGCAGCCATGCCGGTTGAGCTTCTCAAATCCCTCGTGGCGGCGCGGGCCGCACGCCAGCCTTCCGCGTACGTGGTCGATCTCGAAACATGGGACCGGCGGCTGGATCATGACGGGCATGCGCCCCGCTTTGCCCGCGACCGCACCGGCGTCGAAGAGGACGGGCGCACCTTTGTCGCGATCCACAATCCGCCCTTGCGTCTTGCCATCGTGGGCGGCGTGCATATCGCGCAGGCGCTTGTGCCCATGGCGCGGCTGGCCGGTTACGACCCGTATATCATCGACCCGCGCGAGGCGTTTGGCTCGGCCGCGCGGTTTCCCGGCGAACGGGTGATCAACGATTGGCCCGATGAGGCGCTGGCAGAGGTGGGTCTGGACAGGCGGACGGCCCTTGTTCTGCTGACACATGACCCGAAACTGGACGATCCCGCGCTGCATCTCGGGCTGCGGTCCGGGGCGTTCTATATCGGCGCGCTTGGATCGACCCGCACGCACGCCAAACGCGCCGAACGCCTGAATGAGGCGGGGTTCACCGCGCAGGACATCGCGCGCATCCACGGCCCCATCGGCCTTGATATCGGAGCGGCAGGTCCCGCGGAAATCGCCGTGTCCATCCTGGCCGAGATGGTGCAGACCTTGCGGAAACAGCCGTGATTTTCGGCGCAGTTCCCGTCGCGGACGCCGCAGGGGCCGTTTTGGCCCACGGGATGCAGGGCGCGCGTGGAAAGATCGCCAAGGGCACCGTGCTGACGGCAGCGCATCTGGATGCGCTAGCCGGTGCGGGGCACGAGACGCTGGTCGTGGCACGGCTCGAGGCAGGGGACGTCGCGGAGGATCAAGCCGCCGCGGCGCTGGCCGCCGCCATCGTGACGGATGAGGCGACACAGGGCCTGCGGATCAGCGGCGCGGGCGCGGGGCGCGTCAACCTCTATGCCACCGGCCCCGGTGTCGTGTCGGTGGACCGGGCGAAGATCGATGCGATCAACGCCGTGGATCCAATGATCACAGTGGCCACCGTGCCGCCCCTGCACCGGGTGGATGCGGGCACGATGGTCGCCACGATCAAGATCATTGCCTATGCCGTGCCCGGACAGGCGGTAGAGACCGCAAGTGCGGCGGCGGCGGAGGCCTTGTTGGTACTGCCGCCCCGGTTTGCGACGGCCACGCTGATCGAGACGCGGGTCGGACAGACCGCGCCCACGGGCAAGGGGCGTGCGGCGCTGACCGGGCGGCTCGACCGATTGGGCCTCAGCCTCGGGCCGCGGGTCATGGTTGCGCATGATACGAACGCGATTGCGGACGCGTTGCGACAGGCCACGGGGGAGGTGGTTTTCATCCTGACAGCCTCGGCCACGTCCGACGTCAATGATGTGGCCCCCGCAGCACTGCGCGCGGCGGGGGGGCGGGTTGCGGCCTATGGCCTGCCGGTTGATCCCGGCAACCTGCTCTTTTTCGGCGATCTGGATGACCGACCCGTCATCGGGCTGCCGGGCTGTGCGCGGTCGCCCGCGCTCAATGGTGCGGATTGGGTGATGGAGCGTCTGATCTGCGGCGTGGCGTTGGATCAGGGCGATATCGCCGCGATGGGTGTGGGGGGTCTGCTCAAGGAAATTCCGACGCGGCCGCGTCCGCGCGAAGGCTGAACCCGGCCAACATGCACGATCCTGCGTCTGCGCGATGCGCGGAATTTTTCAGGTTCTCAAGTGGTTCGCTGCGTGCTTAACTCGGGAAAAGAACACGTCATAAGGGAGGAAGGCCATGACACAGGTCAAAATGACCGTGAATGGAAACGCTGCGTCCGGCACGGTTGAGGGGCGCACGCTCCTGTCCACATTCTTGCGGGAAACGCTGCAGCTGACCGGGACACATGTGGGCTGTGACACGTCGCAATGTGGCGCGTGCGTGGTGCATGTGAACGGGCAGGCCGTGAAATCCTGCACGATGCTGGCGGCGGAAGCGGACGGGGCGGAGGTTGCCACGATCGAAGGGCAGGCCAACGCGGACGGGTCGCTGAACGTGATCCAGCAGGCATTTCAGGACCACCACGGGCTGCAATGCGGTTTCTGCACGCCGGGCATGGTGATGTCGGCGGCGGCTCTGCTCAAGGAGAACCCCAAGCCGTCTGAACAAGAGGTGCGCGATTACCTCGAAGGCAATATCTGCCGCTGCACCGGCTACCACAATATCGTCAAGGCGATCCTGGCCGCGTCCGGGCAGGACGTTCCGGCGATGGCGGCGGAATAAAGACCAGCGCAGGAGGGGGCCAGCCCCCTCGGCCTTTGGCCTCACCCCCGGAGTTTATCCAGCGAGATGAAGCAGGGGATCAGGCCGCAGCGGGTATGGTCCCGCAACAGATTTAGGGAGGAAGTTCATGCCAAAGGATAGTGGTATTGGCGCCAGCGACAAACGGCGCGAGGATCTGCGGTTTCTGACAGGGGCCGGAAACTATACGGACGACATCAACCTGAACGGTCAGGCCTATGTGCATTTTCTGCGCTCTGACGTGGCACATGGAACGTTGACCTCGGTGGACACCAGCGCGGCGGCGGCGATGCCGGGCGTGGTGCGGATCTTTACCGGGACGGATTTCGAAGGGGTGGGCGGCATCCCTTGCGGCTGGCAGGTGACCAGCAAGGACGGCAACGTCATGCAGGAACCGCCCCATCCGGTGATCGCGCAAGGCAAGGTGCGCCATGTGGGCGAGATCATTGCGGCGGTGGTGGCCGACAGCGTGGAGCAGGCGCGCGACGCTGCGGAAGCCATCGTGCTGGAGATCGACGAATTGCCCGCGATGGTGGACATGAAGGCGGCTCTTGCCGACGGGGCCACCAAGGTGCACGACGATCTCAACGACAACCTGTGTTACGATTGGGGCTTTGTCGAGGAGAACCGTGAGGCGGTGGACAAGGCCATTGCGGAGGCCGCGCATGTGACGTCGCTGGAGCTGGTGAACAACCGGCTTGTGGCCAACCCGATGGAGCCGCGCGTGGCCGTGGGTGACTATGCCCGTCATTCGGATGAAAGCACGCTGTATACCACGTCGCAGAACCCGCATGTGATCCGGCTTTTGATGGGCGCGTTTGTTCTGGGTATTCCTGAGCACAAGTTGCGGGTTGTGGCCCCGGATGTGGGCGGTGGGTTCGGCACCAAGATCTTCCACTATGCCGAAGAGGCGTTCTGCACCTTTGCGGCCAAGGCGTGCAACCGTCCAGTGAAATGGACATCGAGCCGGTCGGAGGCGTTCATTTCGGACGCGCATGGGCGCGATCACGTGACCAAGATCGAATTGGCGATGGATGCGGACAACAATTTTACCGCGCTGCGCTGTCTGACCCATGCAAATATGGGGGCGTATCTGTCGACCTTTGCGCCGAGCATCCCCACATGGCTGCATGGCACGCTGTTGGCGGGGAACTACAAGACGCCGTTGATCTATACCAACGTCAAGGCGGTGTTCACCAACACCGTGCCAGTGGATGCCTATCGCGGTGCGGGGCGTCCCGAGGCGACATTCCAGCTGGAGCGGGTGATCGACAAAGCCGCGCGCGAGCGGGGCGTGGATCCGGTGGACCTGCGGCGGCAGAATTTCATCACCGAGTTCCCCTATGCCACGCCTGTGGCGGTCGAGTACGACACCGGGGATTACAATGCCACGATGGACAAGATGCTGGAACTGGCCGACCGCGACGGGTTCGCGGCACGGCGCAAGGACAGCGAAGCGCGCGGCAAGCTGCGCGGGTTTGGCGTGAACTGCTTTATCGAGGCGTGCGGCATTGCGCCGTCGAACCTCGTGGGGCAGCTGGGCGCACGTGCGGGCCTGTATGAGAGCGCCACCGTGCGGGTGAATGCCACCGGGGGGCTGGTTGTGATGACTGGCAGCCACAGCCACGGGCAGGGGCATGAGACGACGTTCCCGCAGGTGGTGGCCGAGATGATCGGTATCCCGGCGGATCAGGTCGAGATCGTGCATGGCGACACCTCGAAGACGCCGATGGGCATGGGCACCTATGGATCGCGCTCGATCGCGGTTGGTGGATCGGCCATGGTGCGCGCGACCGAGAAGATCATCAACAAGACCAAGAAGATTGCCGCCCATCTGCTCGAAGCCGCCGAGGCGGATATCGAGCTGAAGGACGGCACATTCTCGGTTGCGGGCACGGACAAGTCGGTGGCCTGGGGTGAGGTGACGCTGGCCGCTTATGTGCCGCACAACTACCCGCTGGAGGACATCGAGCCGGGGCTGGAGGAGACGGCGTTTTACGATCCGTCGAACTTTACCTATCCGGCGGGGGCGTATGCCTGTGAGGTTGAGGTGGATCCCGAAACGGGGGTGGTCACAATCGAGAAGTTCGTGTCGGCGGATGATTTCGGCAACGTGATCAACCCGATGATCGTCGAAGGACAGGTGCATGGCGGGATCGCGCAAGGCATCGGTCAGGCGCTGCTCGAAAACTGTTCCTATGACGATGAGGGGCAGCTTTTGTCGGCATCCTACATGGATTACACCATGCCGCGCGCCGATAACCTGCCTGCGATGGAGCATTATACGGTCGACCATTCGTGCCAGACGCCGTGCACGCACAACCCGCTTGGGGTGAAGGGCTGTGGCGAGGCGGGGGCGATCGGCTCACCCCCCACCGTGATCAATGCGATTGTCGATGCGTTGCAATCCGGAGGGCATGATGTCGATCACATCGACATGCCGGCGACACCGGACCGCGTCTGGGCGGCAATGCAGGGCTGAACGGAGAGGGCAGGACCGGGGGCCAGCCCCCGGACCCCCGGGATTTTTTGGAACAGAGACGGGCAGGGCCCCGCGTTTGTTTCAGATGGAAGGAACAGAGAATGTATAATTTTGAGTTTGAAAAGCCGGGGACCGTTGCGGATGCCGTGGCGGCCTTGGCCGGGGATGAGGCGCAGGCGCTTGGCGGGGGGCAGACACTGATCCCGACGCTCAAGCAGCGTCTGGCGAGCCCGACGACATTGGTGAGCCTGTCAGGTATTTCCGAGATGCAGGGTGTGTGTACCGGCGATGACGGGGCGCTTTGCATTGGTGGGGCGACGACCCATGCGACTGTGGCGGCGGAGGCGGGCGCGTATCCCGCGCTGGCGGCGACGGCGGCCCATATCGGGGATCCTGCGGTCCGCAACCGCGGCACAATTGGTGGGTCGCTGGCCAACAACGATCCGTCGGCCTGTTATCCGGCGGCGGCCCTTGGGTCGGGTGCCACGATCGTTACCAATGCCCGCGAGATTGCCGCAGATGAGTATTTCCAGGGTATGTTTACCACCGCGCTCGACGAAGGTGAGATCATAACCGAAGTGCGGTTCCCGGTGCCGGAGGCGGCGCATTATGAGAAATTCGTGCAGCCCGCGTCGCGCTTTGCCTTGGTTGGGGTTTACGTCGCCAAATTTTCGGACGGTGTGCGTGTGGCCATCACAGGCGCCAGCAATGATGGTGTTTTCCGCTGGGCGGAGGCCGAGGCCGCACTGTCGTCGAATTTCAGTGCAGATGCGCTGGATGGGGTGTCGCTGAGCGGGGATGACATGATCAGTGACCTGCATGGCACCGGAGCGTACCGTGCGCATCTGTGTGCCGTCATGACCAAGCGGGCGGTTGCCGCGGCGTCCTGAGGTCGTCCGAAACGTCTGAGAAAGCCCGCCCGTATTGGGGCGGGCTTTTGCTTGTCCTGCGGATCAGCGGGGCAGGCTGCCCATGACGGCGGCCCGGAACACGCCCCAGCCTGTCATCACGGGCGCACGGGGGAAAAGGCATAGTGATCGGGCTTGTCCTCTGCATGGTTCTTGCGCACGCGAGTCCAGCCGGTCTGATCGTCAAAGGCCCCTTGGGACAGGAGTGTGTGCCCGATCAGACGCAACCGATAGAGGATCGGACTGCCACAAGCGCTGCACCGGCGGCGCTCGGCCCTGAGGGACCTGGGGGCAGTGGCAAGGGGGCCATCGAACGTGGCCGTGCCCTTGACCTCGGCCCCACCCAGATGCCGGACATCCAGCGCCGGCACTGGGTGCAGTGGAAGGCCCCGCCGCAGCGGCTGACTGGGGGCAAAAAAGAAAGGGCGCCGCTCCTGCAACGCCCTGTCATCGTTTCGATTGTCGCGCCCGTCAGCCCTTGGTTGGCAGCGGCCCGATCATCATAACCATCTGGCGGCCTTCCATCTTTGGAAAGTTCTCGATCTTGCCGATTTCCTTGGTGTCCTCGGCCACGCGTTCGAGCAGCTCGCGTCCGAGGTTCTGGTGCGCCATCTCACGCCCGCGGAACCGCAATGTCACCTTCACCTTGTCGCCATTTTCAAGAAACTTGAACACGTTGCGCATCTTGACGTCGTAGTCATTGGTGTCCGTGTTCGGGCGGAACTTGACCTCTTTGACTTCGATGATCTTCTGCTTTTTGCGCGCTTCGGCTTCGCGCTTTTGCGTCTCGTATTTGAACTTGCCGAAATCCATGATCTTGCACACGGGCGGGTTGGCGTTGGGCGAAATTTCAACGAGGTCGAGCCCGGCATCTTCGGCCATGCCCATGGCACGGGACGGGCTGACAACCCCGACATTCTCGCCGTCGGCGCCGATCAGGCGGATTTCAGGGGCACGGATCTTGTCATTGACGCGCGGTCCGGTGTCTCTTTGCGGCGGCGCGTTGTGTGGTCTGCGAGCGATGGTGGTCGTCCTTAAGTCGTTTCACAAAATTGAGGCCAAAAAGTACCCATTGCGTCCCGGCTCTTCAACCCCGCAAATCGGCTATACTGTGCCCAAAAGTGCGATTTTCCCCCTTGCACCTTGCCTTCGGCGGGCGCATCTGGGACGCCAGAACCGGGGGCGCGCGTTTTTGCGCTTTGGGGATCGTAGAACGAGGACTGGGATATGAAGAACCTTATTTGGATTGTGGTTGCCGTGGTGATTGCCGGGGGGGCATACCTGCTTTACTCCGGCCAGACCCCGCAAGAGGCACTGACCGAGGCGGCGGATGCCGTGAACGCGCCCGAAGCGCTGGACAGCGCGAGCGACGCGGTGGGTGATGCCGTTGAAGCTGCCGAAGGTGCGGTCGAAGGGGCCGTGGATGCGGCCAGCGATGCGGCTGACGCAGTTGTCGAAGGGGCCACGGAAGCGGTGGACGCGGCGACAGATGCGGCAAGTGACGCGGCCGAAGCCGCGGCAGAGGTTGCCGAAGATGCCGCCAACGCGGTCGCCGACACAGCCGAAAGCGCTGTGGACGCAGCCACGGATGCCGCGGAAGGTGTGGCGGATGCTGCCTCTGATGCCGTGGATGCCGCGACCGAAACCGCAAGCGATGCGGTCGATGCGGCGTCGGACGCTGTGGACTCTGTGACGACCGGTGCCGAAGAGGCCACGGATGCGGCGACCGAGACCGCGACAGACGCGGCGGACGCTGCAAGCGATGCAGTGGACGCGACCACAGACGCCGCTGGCGACGCGGTTGATGCGACCACGGATGCGGCAAGCGATGCAGCCGAGGCGGCGACAGACACAGCGTCCGAAGCTGTGGATGCAACCACCGATGCAGCAACAGATGCCGCAGAAGCGACAACTGACGCGGCAAGCGATGCGGTCGAGGCGACCACCGAAGCCGCAACAGATGCGGTCGAAGCGACCACCGAAGCAGCAACGGACGCAGCTGAGGCAACCACCGAAGCCGCAACAGATGCGGCAGAGGCCACGACCGATGCGGCGACAGACGCGGCGGAAGCGACCACAGAGGCCGCAACAGACGCAACAACCGAAGCGACTGAAACCGCTGCGGAAGAGGCCGTTGACACGGCTGCCGAAACAGCCGCGGAGGGGACTGAGGCCGCTGCTGACGCCGGTCTTGCGGATCTGCTCACCACGGACGGTTTCGATTTTGACCGCGTGATCGAAATGATCGACGGTTCTGAAATGGGCACGCTGCAAAAGGGCGCTCTGAAAACCGGCCTGGAGCAGGCGCGTGACAATCCCGAACTCCTGCAGGGCGTTCTGGATCAGGTGAAAGAGGCGATGGGTCTCTGACCCATCCGGCCCGTTGAAATGCCAAAACGCCCCCGGTTTTCCGGGGGCGTTTTTTGTTCTGCGTCTACTGCGCGGATGACCGGTCAGAGCCCACACCAAATGATTGATGCACAGCAGCGAATGGCTGCTATTTCATGTTGGCTTTTCCCCAAGCTTCCATCTGTTCGATGATCGGCAGAACCGTGCGCCCGACATCAGTCAACGAATAGTCGACGCGGGGCGGCACCTGGGCAAAGACCTTGCGGGAGATCAAACCATCACCTTCGAGTTCGCGGAGTTGCTTGGTCAACATCTGCTTTGTGATGCCGGGCACCGAACGCTGCATCGCACCAAACCGATCAACGCCGTTCGCTATGCAAAACAGGATGACGGGCTTCCATTTACCGCCAATGACCGAAAGACAACGCGTCACCGGGCAGCCTTTGACATCGGGATCAGGCGCCAATGGTTCCATTTCCGTGACTACCTCACTTTATGTTGACTAGTTGCGGAATACATTAATATGCGCAGTTTGTGTCTCCATCGTCAACAGATGGAGATTGTCATGAAGATCCCAGCCCTTTCGTTCGTCATGTTCGTTGCACTTGCCAAAACCGCCGTCGCGCAGGACACCTCGCTCGCGGGCCTCCAGGAGCGTATCGTCGGGACATGGACCTCGATCACTTGCGAGATGCGTCCGCAGCAGAACGCTGAAAATCCTGACCTTGCGCCGACGCCATCATATCTGACCCGCGACTTCACCTACGACGCAGAAGGCGGGTTTGAGGCCAACATCACCGTCTACGCAGACAGTGCCTGCACCATTCCAGCGGTATCATACGACTTCGCCGGAGAAGTCGTGTGGCATGACGCAAATCCCGCAGTAGAAGGCGCCTGGTCGCAGGATTATCTCCTTAATCGCCAGCTTGAGTTGACCGTTCTGGCGCCACCCATGGCAGAGCAGCTGAACCAGCTTCCGGACGGGGCCTGCGGAAAAGGTGAGTTCGTGGTGGGCGAGACGCGCGACATCCTCGGACAACCCTGCGCGCTTCTTCGCTTTGTCGAGGGCAGTGCCTTTGTCACCGACCACGACTTCTTATACGTGCGCGAAGATACGCCGAACATGCTGTTTATGGGGGGCAAGCATGTGGATGGCACAGGTTTCTACTACCCGGAGAACCGTCCGACGGTGGGGTTGCAGCAGCCGATGATCCGCGTTGAAGGATGACCCAAGATCAAAAAGCCGACCTTTGAACAAGGTCGGCTTTGTCCGGCGTCGCGGAGCCTTGTGATCCGATCGAAACAAGGAACGCCCGGCCTGAGGCAGGGCGTTTTTTCGTGGAGACAGGCGATGAGGGTCAGTCGAGGAACGCTTTTTCCACGACGTATTGCGCAGGTTTCGAATTGGCGCCTTCTTCCAGCCCGTAGCCTTCGAACATCTCCTTGAGTTCGAGGTTGAAGGCGAGGTTGCCGCAAATCATCGCCCGGTCGGTGTCGGGGTTAAGCGGTTCCACCCCCAGATCGGCAAAGGCCTCACCGGATTTCATCAGATCGGTGATGCGGCCCATCTTGGGGCTCTCTTCACGTGTGGTGGTGGGGTAGTACTTGATCTTCTTCCAGAAACCTTCGCCGATCACCTCGTTCAGCAATTCATCGGATTTCAGGCTCTCGATCAGGTCACGGCCATAGGTCAGCTCGCCCACCTCGCGGCAGGTATGGGTGATGATGACCTCGTCATAATCCTCATATGTCTGCGGCTCGCGCAGGAGCGACGCAAAGGGGGCAAAGCCGGTGCCGGTGGCAAAGAACCAGATGCGTTTGCCCGGCAGCAGCGCGTCATGCACCAGCGTGCCGACGGGTTTGGGGCGCAGGATGATCTCATCACCTGGCTGGATATGCTGCAATTTCGAGGTCAGCGGACCGTCCTGCACCTTGATCGAGTAAAACTCCAGCTCCTCATCCCAGCTGGGGGAGGCGATGGAGTACGCGCGCAAGAGCGGCTTCTGCTTGCCCGTTTCTGGGTGTGGATCGCCCATCAGGCCGATCATCACAAACTCGCCCGACCGAAAGCGCAAGGACGCAGGCCGCGTGCAGCGGAACCGGAACAGGCGGTCGGTGTAATGCTCGATCTCCGTCACCGTTTGGGCGTCGGGCAGGGTGGGGGTGGCCTTGACGGCTGTGGTCTCGTTCACGGGTGTTTGCTCGGTCATGAATATGTCAACGCAGGTTTACACCTGCGCCTCTCACTTTGGGAAGGATTTTCGTGGTTTGTAAGCGCGCGAATGGTCGCGCGCCTTGATCTGGATCAGCGGTTGGATGCGCCGCGCAGGCGGGATTGGTAATCATGGGCCTGCCAATCGGCGCGGGCCTGCCATTCGCCTTCGGGCTGGCGGGCGGCGAGGGCCTGGCTGATCTCGACCTCGTCAAAACCGGCGCGGCGCGCCATGGCGTATTGATCCGAAATCACGTGGCCGCGCGCGCGCAGCCGTCCCTGATAGCCGCGCAGGCGCAGCATCCGCGCGATGGTAAATCCGCGACCGTCGGCAAAGCTGGGGAAATCCACGCGGATGATATCGGCGTTGAGCGGAATGCCCGCGGGGTCTGCATCGCTGGGCACGTCAAGCGCCACGGCGTCATTGGCGGCCTCGCCCAGCGGGGTGTAGCCGCGGTCCCAGGTGTCGGGGCCAAAGCCCTGATCGGTCACTACGATTGTCATGTCTCTTGTCCTGCTCTTACGAGTTTTCCGTCGACGAAGTGGATGCCACATTCGTCCTTGTTCTGATCGCGCCAGCGTCCGGCGCGGGGGTCTTCGCCGGCTGCAACCGGAGAGGTGCAGGGCGCGCAGCCGATGCTGGGATAGCCCTGGGCCACCAGAGGGTGTCTGGGCAGGCGGTTTTCGGCCATGTATTCGGCGATGTCGTCGCGCGACCAGCGGGCCAGCGGGTTGACCTTGATCCGGCCTGTGCCGGCTTCGGCTTCGAAGAATTCGAGCGCTTGCCGGGTGCCGGATTGGTAGCGTTTGCGCCCGGTGATCCAGCCGCTGTGCCCATCCAGTGCGCGCCGCAGCGGGGCGATCTTGCGCAGCGCACAGCAGGCGTCCGGGTTGCGGCGGTGCAGGCTGCGGCTTGGGTCGCGCGCATCGGCATCATCGGCGCGGATGATTTGCACATTGCTGAGCCGCAAACGCTCTGCCACGTCCTGTTGGTAGACCAGCGTTTCGGTGAAGAGCATTTCAGTGTCGATGAAGATCACCGGAACGTCCCGTTTGATCATCGCCGCAAGGTGCAAGAGCACCACCGATTCCGCGCCAAAGCTCGAGACCAGCGCCAGATCGGGGATGGTGTCGAAGGCGGTGTTCAGCACGTCCCACGCGCCGTGATGGGTCAGCTTTGCGTTCAGCGCGCTGACCATCACGGCGGCCTCGGGGCTGACCGGCCCTCCGGGGGGAGTTTTCTTGGCGAGATGAAGCATGGGATCCTACTCCGCTGCCACCTTGGTTTCGGGATAAAGCGCGGCCTTGAACGGGGTGATGCCGGTGCGTTTGTACGTGTCGATGAAGGCCTCATCCGGGGTGGTGCGCAGGTCGAGATAGGTGTCGACGATGCGTTCCACGGCCGGAACGATTTCATCAGCCGAGAAGCCTGGCCCCACACGGTCGCCAACCTTGGCGGTTTCGGTGTGATCGCCGCCCAGGGTGATCTGGTAGTTTTCGACACCTGCGCGGTCGAGGCCCAGGATCCCGATATGGCCCACATGGTGGTGACCACAGGCGTTGATGCAGCCGGAAATCTTGATCTTGAGCTGACCGATGTCGTGTTCGCGTTTGAGGTCGTCAAAGCGGGCTGCGATTTCCTGGGCGATGGGGATCGAGCGGGCGGTGGCCAGCGCGCAATAGTCCATGCCGGGGCAGGCGATGATGTCGCTGATCAGGCCGATATTCGCGGTCGCGAGCCCTGCGTCCTTAAGGCGCGCATGGATCGCGGGCAGGTCGGACACATGCACATGCGGCAGGATCACGTTCTGCTCGTGGCTGATGCGCAGTTCGTCATGGGCGAACTCTTGCGCCAGGTCTGCCATCAGGCGCATCTGATCCGCGCTGGCGTCGCCCGGTGTTTCTCCGTGCTTTTTCAGGGAGATGGAGACGATCTTGTAGCCATCGGCGCGATGTGCCGTGAGGTTGGTGTCGGCCCAGGCGCGAAAGACCGGATCGGTGTGATAGGCGTCCTTGAACGGTGCTTCGGATTTGGTGACGAAGGCGGGTGCTGCGAAATGCGCTTCGATCTCGCGCAGCATCTGCTGGTCCACGCCGGAGAACGTCTTGCGGGTTTCGGCGAACCGCTCCTCGACCAGACGGCGGATTTCGTCGATGCCGTGTTCGTGCACGGTGATCTTGATCCGGGCCTTGTACTTGTTGTCGCGCCGCCCGATCTGGTTCCAGACCGACACGACCGCCTCGAGGTAAGGCAGCAGATCAGCTTCGGGCAGGAAGTTATTGATAACCTTGCCGATCATGGGTGTGCGACCCAGGCCGCCGCCCACGATGATTTCGTAGCCACGGGTGCCATCACGCTCCAGCATGCGGATGCCGATATCGTGGGCCTTGGTTACCGCGCGGTCATTGGGCGAGCCGGTCACGGCGATCTTGAACTTGCGGGGCATGAACTGGAATTCGGGATGATCCGTGGACCACTGGCGCAGCAGTTCGGCCACCGGGCGCGGGTCCGCGATTTCATCCGCGGCGGCGCCTGCAAAGTGGTCTGCGGTCACGTTGCGGATCGTGTTGCCGGAGGTCTGGATCGCGTGCATGCCCACCTCGGCCAGCGCGTCGAGCATGTCGGGCACATCACCGAGTTCGGGCCAGTTGTACTGGATGTTCTGGCGCGTGGTGAAGTGGCCATAGCCCTTATCCCAGCGTTCCGCGATATAGGCGAGCTGGCGCATCTTGGCGCTATCCAGTGTGCCGTAGGGGATCGCGACCCGCAACATGTAGGCGTGCAGCTGCAGATAGAGGCCGTTCATCAAGCGCAGGGGCTTGAATTCATCCTCGGTCAGATTACCGGCGATGCGGCGTTCCACCTGGGCGCGGAACTGGGCGTTGCGCTCGGCCAGAAAGGCGGTGTCGAACTCGGAATAGCTATACATCAGTGCAGCTCCACTTGCTTGCCATGGGCATAGTTGCTGGGCCCTGTGGCGCGGAAGGTTTCGCGGAAATGGGTGGGTTTTGGTGCGCCCTCGTCGGCGTTCACATCCATGAGATACGCGCCCACGACGACGTCCACCTGCTGGCTGGCATCAATGAGGCGCAGATCGGCGTCGGCCTCATCGGTGAGCACTTCGGCCTCCGCCAGGCGGCGGGTCCAGCCGGTGGTGGTCTGGTACATCACATCGCCTTGCAGGAGGTGATTGGCGGTGACGACTTTGGGGGTGAAGGCTTTGGGCATCAGAGCACCTTTTGTTCGGAATTTTGCGATACACCATGTGTGCGCAGGCTGTGCACAGGCTGTGCACCGGATGGTGTGTCAGCGGCGGGAAGATCGGGCAGCATGGACACCGCCGCGCGGGGTGTGAGGCCGATGAAGGTGAGGGCGGGACCGCCCAGGCCGGCCTGGGTCAGGGTCGGCTCCATCTCGGCCACGGTTGTGGCGAGGATCTGTTGATCGGGCCGCGAGGCGTTTTCGATGAAGGTCACGGGCGTGTCGGGGTCGATGCCGTGCATCATCAGGCGCCCCTGAATGAAGCGCGCGGATTTCTTGCCCATGTAGATGGCCGCGACCTCACCGGGGGCGGCGAGCGCCTTCCAGTCGTGATCGGCAAAGCCCTTGGTGTCGTGACCGGTGAGGAAGCGGATGGAGGAGTTGCGCCCGCGCTGCGTCAGCGACTGGCCGATGGAGGCCACGGCGGCGGAGGCGGCGGTGATGCCCGGGACGATGTGCCAGTCAATGCCTGCGGCGGTGACGGCGTCCAGCTCTTCGTCGAGACGGCCAAAGACGGTGGCGTCACCGGATTTAAGGCGCACGACCTGCGCGCCCGTGGCCCCGTGTTCGACCAGCAGGGCGTTGATCGTTTCTTGGGGTGTGGAGGGGCCGAACGCCTCTTTGCCCACGTCGATCATGGTCGCCTCGCGGCGGGCCAGTTCGAGGATTTCGGGGCTGATCAGGCGGTCGTAGATCACAACATCCGCCTCATCGAGCGCCTTGCGCGCCTTGAGGGTCAGGAGTTCGGGATCACCGGGGCCTGCGCCGACAAAGGCGATATGGCCCTTGCGGGCGTCGCGCATGAGGTGATCGGCCAAGAGGTCATCCAGTGCCGGTTGAATGGCGTCCACGCCTGCGGCATGCGCTTTGGGGCCTGCGTTGAAATAATAGTCGCGCCAGAAGTCACGGCGCGCACGACCAAAGGGCAGGGCGTCAGCGGCCTTCCGGAACGCCTTGCCGATGCGGGCCAGAGTGCCGAGCGATTGGGGCAGGCGTTCTTCGAGGTCGGCCTTGATCGCGCGGGCCAGCACGGGCGCGGCGCCTTCGGTGCCGATGGCGACGGTGACGGGATCGCGGTCGACAATAGCGGGGGTGATGAACTGGCTGTCTTCAAGGTTGTCGACGATATTGACCAGAGCGCCGTCGGCGTGGGCGATGGCGGCGGTGCGCTTGTCTTCGGCGGCGTCCTCATCGGCGGCATAGAACAGAGCCGCGCAGAGCGTGTCACCGGGTTCCATCGCGCGTTCGATCAGGCGCAGTTTGCCCGCCTGGGCCCAGGTCCTGATCTGCTCATCCGGGTTGGGGGCAAAGACGGAGATATGGGCCGTGGTCTTCATCAGCAGGCGCAGCTTGGCCAGTGCGGCGTCGCCGCCGCCCGACAGCACAATCCGACGTCCCGCAGTGTTCAGGAAGATGGGAAAATGGTTCATCTGCGCCTCGATCCGTGAAATCTGATGCTCAATATAGGAAATTTTCCCGGTTTGGCGCTAGACAGTGGCGCAGATAAGGATGATTGTTCTGTTTGGGTGCAGGTTCAGAACGCCTGTTTCCCGAAAAGGAAGGGTTTGGAATGTCTGTTCGGATAGATGAGGTGGATCGGAAAATTCTGGCCGAGCTGCAGCGGGATGCGAGCCAGTCGCTGGACGATATTGCCCGCGCAGTGGGGTCGTCGAAGACGCCGGTGTGGAACCGGATCCGCAAACTGCGCGAGGCCGGGGTGGTGGGGCAGCAGACGGTTGTTCTGGATGCCGAGGCGTTGGGGTTTGAGGCCTGTTTCTTTGTGCTGATCCGCACGTCAGAGCATGAGGCGGATTGGCAGGCGAAGTTCTTGCAGGCGCTGCGGGATCGCCCCGAGGTGCAGGAGGCGCACCGGCTGGCGGGGGATATCGATTACATCCTGAAAGTGCGGGTGCAGAATGCGCGGGCCTATGATGCATTTTATCAGGCGCTGATTTCAGAGGTGCGGGTGCACAATGTCACGGCGCTGTTGTCGATGGAGGAGATCAAGTCGACGACGATGTTGCCGCTGGGGACGTGACCAAATTGCGCGCTACCGCGCATTTCATATTCAGCCAGTGGTGAGGCGACGCTATGTTATGGGCGCTGGTCTGGTTGATGGGTTTGGGTATTTTGCTGAGAGGTCGTTTCCGGCGCGTCGCGCATTGATGCGCGCATCAAAAAACATCGTCTTAAACAGACCTGTTTGATGGTGAGGTGAGTCGTGCCCGCGTCAAGGACACGCCGCCTTTGGCGGTGGCCTTTGGCCATCCTTGACCCGCTCCCGACTCACGTGGCTGAGACGATCAGCCGGTCGAGTTTGTGGAAATGGTAGCTGTCGGCATAGTTCGGGGTTTCGGTGATCCTGAGGTCCGGCATGGCGTCGAACAGCATCGGCAGGGCGATCTGCATCTCGAGCCGCGCCAGGGGGGCGCCGACGCAGAAATGCAGCCCGCCGCCAAAGGCCACGTGCACGTTTTTGCTGCGCGCGGGATCGAACCGGTCGGGGGTGTCGAACACGGCCGGATCGCGCCCCGCCGCCCCCAGCATCAGCGCGACCTCATCCCCTTTGGTCAGGGTGACATCGCCCACGGTGACATCCTCGTAGACATGGCGGGTGAACATGTGGAGCGGCGGGTCGTAGCGCAGCAGTTCCTCGACCGTACCTGCGACGCGGTCGGGGCTGAGGGCGGCGGTCTGGTCCGTTTCGATCAGGGTTTTGACAGCGTTGCCGAGGCTGTGGACCGTTGCCTCGTGCCCGGCATTGAGCAGCAGCACGCAGGTGCCGATCATCTCATCATGGGTGAGGGTTTCGCCGTCTTCCTCGGCGGCGATCAACTCGGTGATGAGGTCATCTCGCGGATCATTGCGGCGCTCTTTGATATAGCTGCGCAGGAAGGTGGTGAATTCGGCGGCGGCGGTGTTTGCGGCGTCCTCGATATCGCGGGTACGCCCGGCTTGGTACATCGCAACCATGGCGGCGGACCAGCGCAGCAGGTCGGGGCCCATATCCTCGGGCACACCGAGAAGGCGGGCGATCACGCGGACCGGCACCAGTTGGCAATAGGTCGGGATCAGATCGAACGGGCCGCGGGGCAGCGTTGCGATCAGATCGGCGCAGATGGCGCGGATGTCCCTATCCAGCGCCGCAATCCGGCGCGAGGTGAAGGCGTGCAGCACGAGGCGGCGCAGTCGGGTATGGGCGGGCGGTTCCAGTTCGAGCAGCGAGTGGCGTTCCACCGCGTCAAAGGCGGCCAGATGCGGCTGTGGTGCGCCGCGTCCGGGCACGGCTCGGCCCAGTCTGCGGTCGCGCAAGAGCGCGTGCACCGTGGCGTGATCAAAGGCGGCGTGCATCCCATAGTCTTCCCAGAACACCAGCCCGCGCCCACGCACCGCGTCATAGGCCGGGTAGGGGTTCTGGATGAAGGCGGGGTCGTGAGGCGAGAGCTGCAACATGCCCTGTTCCTGCCCCGGCGCGATCCGCTTGGCAAGCCTCGGGCGGAGGCTTAGCGTGGGATCATGGGCGGAGGTGTTCTCAGACGGATCAGCGTTGTGCTGGGCTTTGTGCTCGTGGTTGCGGCAGCGGCGGCGGGTGTGTGGCGCTATGGCTATTTCCAGGCGCTGGACCAGATGGCGCGGCAGGGGGCGTCGGATCTGGCGCTGGCCAGTGACCGGCTCACCGGCCAGTTGCAACGCTACCGCGAGCTGGCGGTGCTGGTGGCGGATCACCCGCATGTGCAGGGCGCGCTGGCCGGGGGGGACATGGCGGCGGCCGAGGCGCTGTTTCTGGAGATCGCGGACAAGACGGCGGCGCAAGATATCCTGCTGACCACGCCTAATGGCGGCATTCTGGGGCAGGCGCGGGCGGGTGTTGCGCCCATCGACATCGCACCGCTGATTGAGCGTGCCGCGCAAGGGGCGCTTGGCTGGGGCAACGGGCGCACGGCGGTGGGCACGCGCATTTTTGCCTTTGCAGCACCCGTGTTCGACGCGGACGCCGTCATCAGTGGGGCCATTGTGGTGACAGCAGACCTTGCCGGGATCGAATGGGACTGGGTCGGCTCCAACCCGGCGGTGTTTTTCACGGATGCGCAGGACCGCGTGTTCATCACCAACCGGTCCGAGATCGTGTTCTGGCAACGGCGCGAGGACGGGCCGGGGCTTACACCTGCCAATGGCGATCCGTTGCCGTTTGACAGCTATCAGCTGGGCCGTCACGAGGTCTGGCAGATGGGGTGGGGGCCGTATTTGCCGCAAAACGCGCTGCATCTGGTGCGGCCACTGCCGGTCATTGGCATGACGGGGGAGGCGTTGGTGGATGTGGCCCCGGCGCGCCGTCTGGCAACGTTGCAGGCGGCGGCGGTGGCGGGGCTGTGCCTTGCGTTTGGGGCGCTGTTGTTTCTGGCCACGGAACGGCGGCGGACGCTGGCCGAGGCCAATGCGCAGCTTGAGGCGCGCGTGGCCGAGCGGACCGTCGCGCTGACGGATGCGAATGCCGAGCTGCGCCGTGAGGCCGAGGAACGCGAAGAGGCGCAGCGCGCGCTGGCGCAGGCGCAGGCGGACCTCGTGCAGGCAGGCAAGCTGAGCGCGCTTGGCCAGATGAGCGCGGGCCTGAGCCACGAGTTGAACCAGCCGTTGATGGCAATCCAGAACTATGCCGAAAACGGGGTGCAGTTTCTGGACCGCAACAAGGCGGAGCGGGCCGGGGAGAACCTCAGCCGCATCTCGGATCTCGCGCGGCGTATGGGGCGCATCATCAAGAACCTGCGCGCCTTTGCCCGGCAGGAAAGCGAACCGGCGGTGCGCGTGGATGTGGGCGCGGTGCTGGCCAGCGCGATCGAGCTGACCCAGCCGCGCTTGCGACAGGCGGAGGTGACGCTCGACTACACGCCACCCGCCGCCCCGGTTTTTGCCCGCGCAGGCGAGGTGCGGTTGGGGCAGGTGTTTGTCAATCTGATCTCGAACGCGGTGGATGCGATGGGCGGGCAGGCCACGCGGCAGCTGTCCGTTGCGCTGGATGTGCAGGACGGCATCACGGTGACCTTTCGCGACACTGGCCCCGGCATCGACAGCCCGGACAAGGTGTTTGACCCGTTCTATTCCACCAAGGATGTGGGTGAGACCGAAGGCATGGGGCTGGGCCTGTCCATTTCCTACGGGATCGTGCAGAGCTTTGGCGGGGAGATCAAAGGGCGCAATGTCGAGGGGGGCGCGATGTTCACGGTCGAATTGCAGCGGTGGGACAGCATGGCGGAGGCGGCAGAGTGATCAACCGGGTGCTATTGGTGGATGATGATGCCGCCGTGCGTGACGCGCTGTGCCAGACGCTGGAACTGGCGGATATGGAGCCGGTGCCGGCCGGGTCCTTTGTGGTGGCCAAGGATCACATCGCGCGGGGTTTCGAGGGGGTGATCCTGTCGGATATCCGGATGCCGGGGCGGGACGGGTTTCACCTGCTGGCTCATGCGCAGAAGGTCGATGCGGACCTGCCCGTGGTGCTGCTGACCGGCGAGGGTGACATACCCATGGCCGTGCAGGCGATGCGGGACGGGGCGTTCGGGTTTTTGGAAAAACCCTGTGCGCCCAGTGACTTGATGGCCGTTCTTGAACGCGCCTTGAAGGCGCGCGCGCTGGTTCTGGAAAACCGCCGCCTGCGGGCGCTGGTGGAAAGCGGCGATCCGGCGTCGCGGATGCTGTTTGGCACAAGCGCGCAGGCCGAGGGGTTGCGCGCACGGGTGCGCCTCGTGGCGCCGCTTGAGACGGAGGTGCTGGTGACCGGTGCGCCGGGCACGGGGATTTCGAAGGTGGCGGAGGTGATCCACCTCAGCTCGCTGCGCTCGAAGGCCGCGTTTGTGAAACGGGCGGCGTCTGACCTTCATCCCGACGCCTTGGCGGCGGCGCTGGAGGCTGGCATCGGGGGCAGTCTGTTCGTTGACGAGATCACGCGCTTGCCCGCATCAAGCCAGCTTGCGCTGTTTGAGGTTATGGAGGCGGGGGCGTCCACGCGGCTCATTGCGGGCAGCACGCATAACCTGTCCGCCGCCGTGGAGGCCGGCACGCTGAGCGCGGATCTTTACTACCGCCTTGAGGTGATGCCGGTCCGTGTGCCCGGTCTGGCCGAGCGGCCCGAAGATATTCCGGTGCTGTTCCGGCACTATGTGGAGCAGGCGGCCGAGCAGGCCGGGTTGGCTGTGCCGGAAATTGCGCCGGATCACATGGCGGCGCTGATGGCGCAGGACTGGCCGGGCAATGCGCGCTCCCTCATGAGTGCCGCGATGCGCTTTGTGCTGGGTATGCCGGAGGAGGTGGCCGAAGTGGCCGATCTGGGGCTGGCCGAGCAGATGGCGCGGGTCGAGCGGTCGTTGCTGATTGCCGCACTGGGTCGGCAGAACGGGCATGCAAGCGCTGCGGCACAGGCGCTGCAACTGCCGCGCAAGACGTTCTACGACAAGCTGAAACGCTATGGGATTCGGGCCGAAGATTATCGGCGCTAACACTGTGCGGATTTTCGCACACACGGCTTTGTGAGTGGGCGGTTATCCGCACGTCGCAATATTTTGGCGGATGAGAAACCTTACATAAGTATAAGTAAATAAACCAAATAAGAGACTTTTGAGCGGCTGGGCGGATCAGCCTTTCCCTGCGCAATCATCCCCTGTCTGTTAACCTTTATGCCGTCCATGCCCAATGGTCAGGCAACAACATTGCTCTGGGAGGAGACACCATGAAATTTTTGACTGCGGCCGCATTGGCCCTGACCGTAAGCGCGGGTGCCGTCGCCGCTGCATGTGATGACGGCGAGATCGTCATCAAGTTCAGCCACGTGACCAACACCGACAAGCACCCCAAAGGCATCGCCGCCACGCTGCTGCAAGACCGCGTGAACGAAGAGATGAACGGCAAGGCGTGCATGGAAGTGTTCCCGAACTCAACACTTTACAACGACGACCAGGTGCTTGAGGCGCTGTTGCAGGGTGACGTGCAGATGGCGGCCCCGTCGCTGTCCAAGTTCGAGCAGTTCACCAAGCAGTTCCGCATCTTTGACCTGCCGTTCATGTTCAAGGACATCAACGCGGTTGACGCGTTCCAGGCGTCCGAAACCGGTCAGGCGATGAAGGAATCGATGACGCGTCGCGGCCTCTTGGGCCTCGCGTTCTGGCATAACGGGATGAAGCAGATGTCGGCCAACGTGCCGCTGAACTCGCCCGCTGATGCAAACGGTCTGAAATTCCGCGTGCAGAACTCCGACGTGCTCAAGGCGCAGATGGCGGCCCTGGGCGGGTCGCCCCAGCCGATGGCGTTCAAAGAGGTCTACGGCGCGCTGCAAACCGGCGTTGTGGACGGGCAGGAGAACACATGGTCCAACATCTATGGCCAGAAGTTCTTTGAGGTGCAGGACGGTATCACCGAAACCAACCACGGCATCATCGACTATCTCGTCGTGACGGGCACTGATTTCTGGGACAGCCTGGATGATGACGTGCGCGATCAGCTGTCGACGATCCTGGCCGAAGTGACCGCGATGCGGAATGGCGAATCCACCAAGGTGAACGAAGACGCCAAGGCGCTGATCATCGAAGCGGGTGGCGAAGTGCGCAGCCTGACGGATGAGCAGCGCGCCGAATGGGTCGCCGTGATGAAGCCCGTCTGGGACCAGTTCAAGGACGATGTGGGCCAGGAAAACATCGACGCAGCGCAGGCGATCAACGCCGCTGTGAACTAAGGCACCACGCCTGAACACTCGCGCGCCCCGGGATGTGACCGGGGCGCGCGCCACCGCATCCTCACACAATGCAAGGAACAGCCGATGTCCGGGGCATATGTCGCCAAGGGGCCTGTGGGCCGCTTTGTCCATGAACTTGAGGAGACGATGATTGCCTTGCTGCTGGCGGGCATGACCATCGTCACCTTTATCAATGTGGTGCTGCGCTATGGGTTCAACACCGGCCTGATTTGGGGCCTTGAGATGGTGACGTTCCTGTTTTCATGGCTGATCCTGTTTGGGGTGTCCTACGCGGTCAAGATCACGGCCAATCTGGGCGTGGATGCGGTCACGAACCTGTTTTCCCCGCCTGTACGGCGTGTTCTGGCGCTGATTGCGGGGGCGATTTGCGTGGTCTATGCGTTTTTGCTGCTCAAGGGCGCGTGGGATTACTGGGCGAATTTCGCCAACCTGCCGCAGACCACGGGGCGCTGGTTCCCGACGGGCTTTGAAGAGATGAAGCGCACGTCGTTCCGCGGCTGGTACGAGGTGGTGGATATCCCGATGCCCGAGATGCTGCGCTGGATCGAGCCGATCATGAATGAGGGCGAGGAGTATGAGAAAATCCCGCGCTTCATCCCCTATTTCATTCTGCCCTTTGGCATGGCGCTGCTGCTGTTCCGGTTCATTCAGGCCTTTGTGCGGGTGTGGACGGGTGAGAGCACCTCGTTGATTGTCAGCCACGAGGCCGAGGACGCCATCGAAGACGTCCGCCACATGAACGCCGGAGACTGATCCCATGGAAGTCGCAATCCTTTTCGCGCTCGTCATCGGGCTGATGCTGATCGGCGTGCCGATCGCTGTTTCCCTGGGCATTTCGTCCATCCTGTTCCTGCTGGTGCTGAGCGATACGTCGCTGGCCTCTATTGCGCAGACGCTGTTTCAGGCGATGGCGGGGCACTACACGCTGCTGGCGATCCCGTTCTTTATTCTCGCCTCGACATTCATGTCGACGGGTGGGGTGGCCAAGCGGATCATCCGGTTTTCCATCGCCATTGTGGGGCATTTCCCCGGCGGTCTGGCGATTGCGGGTGTGTTTGCTTGTATGCTGTTTGCGGCCTTGTCCGGGTCGTCACCCGCGACCGTTGTGGCCATCGGCTCCATCGTGATCGCAGGCATGCGGCAGGTGGGCTACACCAAAGATTTTGCCGCCGGTGTGATCGCGAATGCTGGCACGCTGGGCATCCTGATCCCGCCGTCGATCGTTATGGTCGTCTATGCGGCGGCAACGGACGTGTCGGTGGGGCGGATGTTCCTTGCGGGCGTGATCCCGGGCCTGATGGCCGGGTCGATGCTGATGATCACCATCTATGTCATGGCGAAGGTCAAGAACCTGCCCAAGGGCGAATGGATGGGCTGGGGCGAGGTCTGGCAATCGGGCCTGCATGCATCCGGTGGTCTGTTCCTGATCGTGATCATTCTGGGCGGGATTTATGGCGGGATCTTTACGCCCACGGAAGCGGCGGCGGTGGCGGCGGTCTATGCCTTCCTGATTGCGGTTTTTGTCTACCGGGACATGGGGCCGCTGGCCACGCCGGAAGGGGAGCGGAACCATTCGCTTTTGTCGAAACCCTGGGCGATTGTGACGGCCCTTGTGCACCGGGACACCAAGAACGCGCTCTTTGAGGCGGGCAAGCTGACCGTGACGCTGATGTTCATCATCGCGAATGCGTTGATCCTGAAGCATGTTCTGACCGATGAGCAGATCCCGCAGCAGATTGCGGCGGCGATGCTGGATGCGGGCTTTGGGCCTGTCGTGTTCCTGATCATCGTGAACGTGATCCTGCTGATTGGTGGGCAGTTCATGGAGCCGTCAGGGTTGCTAGTGATTGTGGCGCCGCTGGTGTTTCCCATCGCCATCGAGCTTGGGATTGATCCCATTCACCTTGGCATCATCATGGTGGTGAACATGGAAATCGGGATGATCACGCCGCCTGTGGGGTTGAACCTGTTCGTGACGTCCGGCGTGGCGGGCATGCCGATGATGCGGGTTGTGCGGGCGGCCCTGCCGTTCCTGGCCGTGCTCTTCGTCTTCCTGATCATGGTCACGTATATTCCGGCCATATCAACCTGGCTGCCGACCCTCATGATGGGACCCGAGACGATCATTCAGTGATCCAAAGGGCGCGCTGGCGCGCGGCGCGATTTGTTTTGGGAATGGGGGCTCTGCCCCCAAACCCCCGGAGTTTGTCTGGCGAGATGAAAGGGATCAGGACGCGGCGAGGGCGTTGATGATGGGTTGGAAGTCTGCGGCTTTTAGAGAGGCTCCACCCACAAGGGCACCGTCCACATTGTCGGCCGTAAAGATCTCTGCGGCGTTGGCGGGTTTGACGGAGCCGCCATAGAGCAGGCGGATCGTCATGGCATCCATGCCGAAGCGGCCCACCAGTTCATCGCGCAGCATGTCATGGGTTTCCACGATCTGTTCCATCGTGGGGACGCGGCCCGTGCCGATGGCCCAGATCGGTTCATAGGCGATCACGGTATTGTCGCCGGTGGTGCCGTCGGGGGCGGAGGCGTGCAGTTGATCGGCGATGATTTGCAGGGTGTCGTCGCCCATGCGTTCCTCTTCGCTTTCGCCGATGCACAGGATGGCGGTGAGGCCCGCGGCCCATGCGGCCTCGACCTTGGCGCGGACGGTATCGTTGTCCTCGTGATGATCGGCGCGGCGTTCGGAGTGGCCGACGATGACGGCGCCCGCGCCGGTGGCGGCAATCATCTGGGCCGAGACGTCGCCGGTATGCGCGCCTTTTTCCGCCGGATGACAGTCCTGTCCACCGATACCCACGGGGCTGCCATCGGTGACAGCCACGGCATGCGCCAGAAGCGTGTGTGGCGGGCAGATCAGGATTTCAGGGGCATCGTCGCCCTGTGCGCCCTGTGCGCCAGCCAGATCCGCCAGTTCCCCCAGCATCGCGGCGTCGCCGTTCATTTTCCAATTGCCTGCCGCCAGTTTGCGCCGCATGTCGTTTTCTCCGATGCTGTCGTGCCTCAAGCCTCCTAGCATCCGGCGTGCCCCTGCGCTAGGGCTGCGCCGGACAGAGACCGGAGGGCAGGGCATGATCCCCAGACTGGACGCACAGGCGTTGGCAACGGGCGAGGCGGCGAGCCTTGCCGCATTGGGGGAGGCGGCGACCGGGGTGGGATTTGCCACCGTCTACAACACCGGGCTGAATGCTGCGCGGGTTGAAGAGGTCATCGAGACGTATCGTGCGTTTTTCCACCTGCCGGAAGCGGCCAAGCGCGGGTTGGACATGGCGCGCACCGGGTCCAATCGCGGCTGGGGCGCGCCCGGATCGGAACAGGTCGATCCGGACGCCAACCCGGATTACAAACAGTTCTTTGATGTGGGGTTTCAGGTTGAGGCCGGGCATCCGCTGGCGGAAGAGACGTTTTACGCGCCGAACCAGTGGCCCGAGGACCCGGCGTTTCACCGGGTCATTGCCGCCTATTACGATGATGCGCGGGCGGTCGCGCTGGACCTGCTGCGGGCGATTGCGCGCAGCATTGGAGCGGATGCGGATCACTTTGACGGGGCGTTTGACACGCCGATGGCGTTGTTGCGGGGCAATTTTTACCCGGCGCGGCCCGATTGGGCCGGGGCCAAGGATTTCGGGATCGCGACGCATACAGACTACGGCTGTTTGACGCTGCTGGCGACGGACGGCTCACCGGGGCTGGAGGTGCGCAAGCGGGGCGGCGGGTGGATCCCGGTGTCCGCGCCGCCGGGGGAATTTGTCATCAACTTTGGCGAGATGCTGGAATTCTGGACCGCCGGACGGGTCAAGGCGACGCCGCACCGGGTTGTGGGCGGGCTGGCCGAGCGCATTTCGGTGCCACTGTTCTTCAACCCGACCTTTGATACGAATGTGGCCCCTGAGGGCAGTGACGACGTGATCCTTGCAGGCGATCACCTGAGTGCGCGGTTCCGCGAGACTTATGTGCATCTGCAAGCAAAATCATGAGCCTGCAGGGCGATCTTGAAGCGGAGGTTGCCGCGGTATGGGCGGATCAGGCGGACGGGGCGCATGACATCTGGCACCTGCGGCGGGTGTGGGGCAACTGCCAGCGGATCGCGGATGCGTTGGACGCACCTGTAGACCGTCAGGTGCTGATGATCGCGGCGTATCTGCATGACATCGTCAATCTGCCCAAAGATGATCCGTGCCGTCGCGATGCGGCCCGCCTGTCGGCAGAGCATGCGGTGGCGTGGATGCATGCGCGCGGTCTGCCGGGGGCGGAGGCGGTGGCCCATGCGATCCGCGGCCACAGCTTTTCCGCGGGCGCTCCGTGCGAGACTTTGGAGGCGCAGATCCTTCAGGATGCGGACCGGTTGGAGGCGTTGGGTGCCATTGGCATTGCGCGCTGTTTCACCGTGTCGGGGCAAATGGGGGCGGGGATTGTGCACGGGGATGACCCGTTGGCGCAGACGCGGGCGCTGGATGACAAAACCTATGCGCTGGACCATTTTCAGGTGAAGCTGTTTGCAATTGCCGATACCCTGCACACTGCGCCTGCGCGGGCCATGGCCGCCGACCGGGTCGCGTTCATGCGCACGTTTCAGGCGCAACTGGCCTCAGAGGTGCTCTAGCGCCGCGCGGGCGAGGTCCGTCGCTTCGTCGGCATCGTCCAACGCGCTGTCCGGCAGGTGCCAGTATGGCATGTGCGTCGCGCTGCCGTCCTTGCGGGTATAGGCCCAGCGTTCGAGACCCATATCGTCAAACCGCGCCTGCATCGGGCCTGCGCCCTTGATCAGGATGCGGCCGTCCGACATCAGGATGCCAAAGATCACCCCGTCGCAGTAGATCGACAGGCCGCCAAACATCTTGCGTGTGGTGAGCGGCCCCAACCCGGAAAAGAGATCCAGCGCGTGCGCGATCTCTTCATCCGACACGGCCATGGGATCAGCCCGCGTTGCGTTCCGCGGCCAGCGCTTCGACGTCCTTGAACGAGATGCTTTCGCCACAACCGCAGGCGTCGGAGACATTGGGGTTATTGAACTTGAACCCGGATTCCAGCAGCGACGTTTCATAGTCGATCTCTGTGCCGAACAGGAACATCTGCGCCATGGGCGCAATCATGACCCGCGCGCCGTCCTGTTCGACGGCTTCGTCGTTCGGGTCGGCCTGATCCACGTATTCCATCGTATATTCCATACCCGCACACCCGCCCTTTTTGACGCCGATGCGCAGGCCTGCGTGGCCTTCCTTGTCCATCAGCTTCACAATCTGCGTGGCAGCGCGGGGGGTGATGGTGACGGCTTGTTTTCCGGGGATCGCGAACATGGTGTGCCTCGTTTATCCGACTTGAAAGGTAGGGCTTTCGGCGCCCTCCTGCAAGGGGCGCACGCGCCGTTGTGACAGCATACCGGCCAGCGCATCGAGGGCGGCGCGGATTGGCGGGTCGTGGCGCGTGTCCTGATGACAAACCAGCCACTCTTCGGAGGTCAGCGCCTCGATGATACCGGAGACCTGTTGCAGGCCCGGCAGGGCGTGACCGGCAAAGGTCGGCAGGACAACGCGCCCGACACCGGCGCAGGCCAATGCGCCACGCACTTGCGGATCATTGGAAAAGGCAACGATATCAGCGCCATGATGCGTCAGCGTCCAGGCCTCGGAGGGTAGGGTGGAGGTGTCATCGCTTGGCCCGATCCAGCCCGTGATGTCGTCGTTCAGGGCAAAGACCGCATGTTCCACCACGCCTGTGCGCCGACCGGCCAGCCACGGGTGTGTGGGGCGGCGGTTGCGGACGCCGATATCAACCTCGCGCCGTTCGATATCCATGTCGAGGTTGCAATTGACGAATTCCGGCTGCCACGGATCTTGTGCTGACCAAAACGCCGTTACATTGCGCGCAAGGTAATCGGTGGTCCATGTGCCGGCGGACACCCGCACACGCGGCGGTCCCGCGCGTCCTGCGTTCCACTGCGCGATATCACGCGCGGCGGCTTCCATCTTCTTGGCGCGTTCCAGCAGGTCGCGCCCCTCGGCCGTTGGGGTATAGCCGGACGCGCCATGCACAAAGAGACGGCGGCCCAGCCGTTGCTCCAGCGCCGTCATGCGCCGCGACAACGTGGCCTGGCTCAGCCCGGTTTCGCGGGCGGCCCCTGACAAGGCCCCGTTGCGCGCCACGGCGGCGAAGAGCCCGAAATCTGTCCAATCGGTGATTTGCATGTTTGCAAATCTAGGTGCGGAAATCAGGTCTGACAATCGCTATCGGGGCGCGCCATCTTGGGGTCATGAAAGGAGGTGACGCATGAAACATCCTTATACATCGTTGGAAACACAGACCCTTTACGCCCAGGAGCAAGCTGTATTTGCAGAAATGCAAGGGCAGGAGCAGATGCGCAAACGCCGCAAACGCAGGCGGCGGGCGTTGATGTGGATCTTGCGACGCTTGTGAGCGAAACGAAAAACGCGGCGCAGGTTGATCCTGTGCCGCGTTTCATTCTGGTGGACGTGCGCCGGTCTGCCGGGCCTACATAAAGCCCAGTTCCAACCGCGCCTCGTCCGACATCATCTCCATGCCCCAGGGCGGCTCCCACGTCAGGTGCACGTCGACCTGCTTGACGCCTGCGACAGGTTCCACCGCATCGGCGACCCATCCCGGCATCTCACCCGCCACGGGACAGCCGGGCGCGGTCAGGGTCATGATGATGTTCACTTCGTTCTCGGCATTGATATCGATCGTGTAGATCAGCCCTAGTTCGAAGATATTCACAGGGATTTCAGGATCATAGACCGTCCGGCACGCCTCTACGATCGCCTCGTGCAGCGGGTGGTCGGTCGAGGACGGCGCAATCAGCGGCGTGCCTTCGAGCATCTCGTTGCTTTGATCCATTGGGTGCGGCTCCGGCATTTTCTGACTGTTTATATAGGGAACCTCGCCGGGGCGGTAAAGGGTGGCCGCATCACCCAATTTGGTGCCGCGCCACAAGTCGGGGGACAGGCGGCGCGGCGGGGTCCGGGGCAGATCAGCCCGCGGTGAA
This sequence comes from Tateyamaria rhodophyticola, assembly GCF_047777875.1. GTDB lineage: Bacteria > Pseudomonadota > Alphaproteobacteria > Rhodobacterales > Rhodobacteraceae > Tateyamaria. The sequence continues at coordinate 3,271,871 of NZ_CP180519.1, forward strand.
GGGCAGCGACGAATGATGCAACACGATCTTCAGCTCGCCGTCCTCCATCTCCTGAATGCCGAAGGTGTATTCGACCTTCACCTCTTCACCGCTTGTCGTGGTGAAAAAGTAGTTGCCCATGGCCAGCGCGATGTCGCCGGTGATGCTCGTGCCCTCGTTTTCCCAGCGGACATCGGTGTAGGGCGCGATGGCAAATCCGCCATCCTCGGCGATGCTGCCACCTACGAAATACGAAAGCGCCTCATCAAAAGTGCCGCGGAACTGGTCCTCGCTGGCCAGCGTCGGTTTGAACAGAACGATGTCCTTTCCGTAGGCGTAGAAGTCCAGGATGTGCTGGCGGGCTGCGGCCTCGTAATCGCCGCCGTCGGTGTGGATCTTGCCGATGTTCACGATGCCTTCGCCCCAAGCAGTCTTGAAGGCGCTCACGCGGTCGGGGGTCAGGGTTGGATCCTGCGCGGCACTTGCGATCCCGGCGGAGGCGGCAAGGGCGATGGCGGCTGCGGCGGTGACTGTCTTGATCATCGTGAAATTCCTCATGGTGTGTTGCATCTGAGGAGGAGATGGGGACCGGTGTTTGATATAACCAATTGAAAGAAACGTAAGCAGCGATAGCTTTTGGGCATGGATGATCTGATGCCCGCCCGCCCCACTTTGCGACAGTTGCAGTATTTCGTGGCCGTGGCCGAACACGGGGCCTTCGGCCTTGCCGCCAAGGCGCTTGCCGTGAGCCAACCGAGCCTGTCCAAGCAGCTTGCCACGATGGAAGAGATGCTGGATGTCGTACTGTTTGAGCGGACGTCGCGCCGGGTGCACCTGACGGCGATGGGGGCCGCACTGTTGCCGCGGGCGCGGGCGATCCTGCAGGAGGTGCGTGAATTCCGAGCGGTGGCACGCGGCGCGCGCGGCCCCTTTGGCGACCGTCTGTCGATTGGTGTGCTGCCGTCAGTCGGCGCTTACTTCATGCCGATCGCGAACCGTCGTCTCCACCGGCAATACCCGCAACTGCGCCTCGCCGTGCAGGAAGGGGCCACGGTCGAACTGCTCGACCGGCTGCGCGCCGGGCAGCTGGATGTGGTCATCGGCTCGCCCGGGCGCGACCCGGATATCGTCAGCCACCCGCTTTTCGAAGAGACGCTTTGGGCCTGTGCCGCCGCCGATGATCCGCTTTCCGCCGAAACCGGCCCGATTGCCATTGAGGCGCTGGCGGGCAAACCGCTGCTCTCGCTGAGCGCAGAGTTCCGTCTGGCCACAATCGTGGAGCGCCTGGCCGAGTTGGCGGGCGCGCATGTGGCACGTGATTATCAGGGCGGCAGCCTTGATGCGGTGCGGCAGATGGCGGTGATGGGGGCAGGGGTGGCGGTGCTGCCCTCGCTCTATGCGCTGGCCGAGGCGGTGCGCGACCCTGAATTCGTGATCCGCCGCATCGATCATCCGGATGCGGTGCACGACATAGCGCTTTTGTGGCGGCGCGCCTCGCCGCTCGAAGCGGATTGCCGGACGCTCGCCGCCGACCTGATCGCGGTCAAGGCGGACATACGCGCTGCCCGTGGCGCCCGCTTTGATTAACTGCGCCGGCGTGCGGGGCGGGGTTTGACGCGGGCTTCGATCATGTCATAGACGCGTCCGACGATGTCCTTGCCGGTCGCGTTTTCGATCCCCTCGAAGCCGGGGCTGGAATTGACCTCAAGCACCTTGGGGCCTGTGTCCGAGCGCAGCAGATCCACTCCCGCCTTGCCCAGGCCAAAGGCCCGTGCCGCCCGCACTGCTGTTTCCCGCTCTTCCTTGCTGATGCGCACGGATTTCGCCGACCCGCCCCGGTGCAGGTTCGACCGGAAATCGCCGTCGGCCCCGGTCCGTTTCATCGACGCCACGACCTTGCCATCCACCACAAGGCAGCGGATATCCTCGCCTGCCGCTTCCTTGACGAAGTCCTGCACCAGAAAGTTGGCCTTGAGGCCCCGGAACGCATCAATCACGGATTCGGCGGCCTTCTTGGTTTCGGCCAGCACCACGCCCTTGCCTTGCGTGCTTTCCAGCAGTTTGACGATCACGGGAGCGGTGCCCACAAGGCTCATGATGTTGGCCGTATCCAGCGGTGAGGCGGCAAAGGCGGTCGTGGGCATCCCGATGCGCTTGGCCGCGAGGATCTGATGGGCGTGCAGCTTGTCCCGGCTCGCCGTGATCCCGTCCGCCCCGTTCACGCAATAGGTGCCGATGGTCTCAAACTGGCGGATCACAGCGGTGCCATAGGCGGTCACAGACGCCCCGATGCGCGGGATCACCGCGTCATAGCGGGGCAGGCGTTTGCCATCGTAATGCACCTCTGGCGCCTTGGCGTTGATCGCCATGTAGCACCGCGTGGTGTTGATCACCTCGACCGTGTGCCCGCGCGCTTCGCCCACCGACACCAGCCGCCGCGTGGAATAGTTGTTCTCCCGGCTCAGCACCGCAATCCGCAGGGACCGCGACGGCGCCGTCTTGCGCATCGCCGACGAGTGGTAGACGTCAAAGCTCAGCTCCGGTTGCAGCCGCTTTTCACTGGCTGTGATGCTGATATGGTCCTGCAGCGCCTGCCGCCCCAGCAGCATGCGTGAGGTCATGGACGACCGGTCGGTCAGAGTGACCTCGATGGGCCAAGACTGCCCGGCCACCTCCAGCTTGGTCTCGATCACATAGCGCAGTTCGCTTTCGCCATTGGACGACGTGACCTCGCGCCGGTCGAGAATAGGGGCAGAACAGGTGATCGACACATGATCCTTGCCCGGCACGGGATGCACGTTGAAGCGCACCTTGGGTGCCTTGTCAGATCCGAACACCTCGATGTCATGGGCATGCAGGGCAGACGTCCGCGCCCCGGTATCCACCTTGGCCTTGAGCGCAGGCAGACCCAGTTCCGGCAAGCTGATCCACTCTTCCCACCCGAAATTCAACGTGTCCATGCGCAGCCTCCTTCTATCATCAGGCAGGTGGGGTAGCACGCGTGGGGCGCAGGTGCCAGCAAGAGGACGTGCAGTTACGCAGAGGGTGCCCTGCTGTCAGGGTGTCAGCCCCAAGGTGCTACGAGCTTCCTTGAAGTCGATCTTGGCCTCGACACCGTGCTTTTCCAGCAAGTGTAGAAGATGCGCGCCCGACATCAGTGTCAAAGGCTTGTCAGAGGCGAATTTGTGGGCGTCGGGACCGTAATCCGCCGTGGTGACCAATATGCCCTTGATCGCGCCTTCGTTCATGGTCGTACCATAGAGGTCGCGCACGGCCGCCACACCAACCGTGCGCGTATAGCGTTTCGCCGGAATGATGATCTTGCCACCACTGATCGGATCAGGGTCAAAGGCGACGGCGTCCACGCCACCATCGCTACTGGATTGTGTAACACGCACTTCGCCGCCCCGTGACGCGAACTCCCGCTCAAAGATATCGCGCACGAGGTGCTCAAAATCTTCCCAGTCCATGGCGGCAAGATTGGTTGTTCCGTCTTCCTGCAGGTCCACGGCGCGACCTTCGATGAACCGTTTGTCAGATTTTTCAAATGCGATAACCGGCGCAACAGGGGTCAGCCCGACCAGTGTTGCAGCAGAGACGCCCTTCAGGGACTTGAAGCAAGCCTTAGGTTCGACCCGCGACAGGTTGATCCCAAGAAATTCCTCCCGTTGTGCGACAACTGACAGGATCGTGGCCTCTACTTCCTGTCCCACTGCGGGGTCCACTTGCCGCGTCCAACCATTGAATGCGATGGCATCTATGTGCATCTGCGTGTCGGCTTCGAACAGCTCGTGGATTGTGCGCAAACACAGTTGATAACAGAGGTCGTCAAACAGCGCTTTCTTGTCACGCTCACTGATGTCCGTCTCCTTCAACTCGCCCGTGGACGCGACGAAACGAACGGATTTCGTGGTCGGCAGATCAGCCGGCACAGGCAGTTGATGCAAAACCAACAGCATTTTCGACGCAGCTTCGTATCGGACCTCCCATCGCTTGGGCACAACGTCATCATGTTGCGATGCTTCGAGCACGATAGAGGCGTGCTCCTCAATCGCCTCGGGAACGCCCTCCCGCCAGCTTGCCTCGAGCGCGTCGACCTTGGCGTTTTCTACGTCCCTTGCTGCTACAAACGCGCGCTCGGCGCTCTTTTGCGCCTCTGCATGGTCCGCCTTGGCAGCCTCCCAGGATTTCAACGCAGTTGCATTGTCTTCGTCGATCTTTTGCCTGGCGCGCAGATGGGCCGCCAGGGCGGCATCATGTGCACGTTCCACCTGCGTGCGTCTGCCCAAAAGCGTTTGCCAGAATAAAATCCTGAATTTTGGTTCGGGGTCAGTATGCTTTTGGCGAACGGGTCTTGGTCGTGCAAATGGCTTGGGTTTGAAGTCGGATTTGTCTTTCAATACGCTCCAATCGACGGCGTCATCGATAGACAAAGTCCGCGCAAGCGTCTGTTGGATTTGTTCCCGTCTATTCTCTGCTTCCTGTGTCATCTCCTCCGCCAACTCCTTGCCGGCGGCATTGTTTTGCTTCTTTTGATGGGCCTCAAATTGCTTGTCCCATTGCGCCATCAACGTATCGACCTTGTTTTGCAGGATCGATATTTCCGGCGCACTCAGTTCTTTGTGAAGGTCTAGAACGGTGTGCTGGACGTCAATGTAGTAGCGTAAAATACGATCTCCCGCGGCGCTGTATTTCGCACGCAGCACACCCGCATTGATGTTTTTGATATTCGTTGAATCGAAGTAAATTTTTTCCACTGGCACGCATCCAATCTTTTTACGGGAAAGTCACAGCTTCAATTCCATAATTCAACCGATGTTTGATTTTAGGGGGCTATTGGGACGTGTGCATCCGCTCCCAGAGGCCACACGGCAACGAAAGTACCGGTTACAAAGTACCAGTTACAGAGACACCAATTTCACGTAACGCATTCTCCAAAACGAGATAGCAGCGGTCCCCAATGGCACCACATTCCAACACCGCGGATCGTTCAACCTGAAAAAACTTATTGCCCCTTCCCAAACCGACACTCATTTGGGCGACGGAGAACATCATAGCAAAGCTCAAATTTGACCGGGCAATTCACGCCCCATCTGCTTCAACATATGCCCGCACCAATCTCCGTCTCTGTTCCAAAAAATCCCCGCCGGAGGCTCCCGCAGGTGCCACCCGAACGCGATCTGACCCGCTCGAACCGACCCAACAACCACCAAGCACCCGCCTCCCCTTGGCACTGGACATCCTGGACGATATGACAAACGCCGCAGCAGGCGACAAGGGCACAGATGAGCCAGTTTTCCTTTGATCTAAAAGTGACGGACGGGCGCGCGCGCACGGGCGTGATCTCCACCCCGCGCGGTGACATCTGCACGCCCGCCTTCATGCCCGTGGGTACAGCCGCCACCGTCAAGGCAATGCTGCCCGAAAGTGTCGCGGCCACCGGGGCTGACATCCTTCTGGGCAACACCTACCACCTGATGCTGCGACCCACCGCCGAGCGCATCGACCGCCTCGGCGGGTTGCACAAGTTCATGAACTGGGACAAGCCGATCCTGACGGATTCAGGCGGCTTTCAGGTGATGAGCCTTGCCGGCCTGCGCAAGCTCACCGAAGCGGGCGTGACCTTCAAATCCCATATCGACGGCTCCAAACACGAACTCAGCCCCGAACGCTCGATGGAGATCCAGCGCCTGCTCGGCTCTGACATCGTGATGTGTTTCGACGAATGCCCGGCGCTGCCTGCGGACAAGGCGCGCATCGCCGAAAGCATGGCGCTGTCCATGCGGTGGGCGCAGCGGTCGCGCGACGCCTTTGGCGACCGGCCGGGTCATGCGCTCTTTGGCATTCAGCAGGGCGGGCTGGAACAGGACTTGCGCGCCGAAAGCGCCGAGGCGCTGACGCGCATCGGCTTTGATGGCTACGCTGTGGGCGGGCTGGCCGTGGGCGAGGGGCAGGAGGCGATGTTCGGCTGCCTTGATTTTGCGCCGGAACAGCTGCCGCGTGATAAGCCGCGCTACCTGATGGGGGTGGGCAAGCCGGATGACATCGTGGGTGCTGTGGCGCGCGGCATCGATATGATGGACTGCGTGTTGCCATCCCGGTCGGGGCGCACGGGTCAGGTGTTCACCCGCCGCGGTGTCGTCAACATCAAGAACGCGCGCCACGCCGATGACCCGCGCCCGCTGGACGAAGACTGCACCTGTCCGGCCTGCCGGGGGTATTCACGGGCCTATCTGCACCACGTGTTCCGCGCGCAAGAGATGATCTCGGGCATGCTGCTGACCTGGCATAACCTGCATTACTATCAAGAGCTTATGGCAGGTATGCGTGCGGCGATCGCGGATGGCAGTTTCACGGCGTTCGAGGCCGCGTTTCACGCGGACCGGGCGCAGGGTGACATCGACCCGCTCTGACCCGCACATGGTGTAACGCCCTGTTAAGGTCTGTCGGCGTAGCGTGCGGACCCAACGTGCAACGGCGCAGAGTGGGATACGCCATGATCGATACCGCACCTCTGGACCAGGGGGCCGCGTGGGCTCAGGTCGCGCACCTGATCCACGGCCGGTTGAAAGCGCAGGCCGGTGACCGGTCTGTCGCGGATACGAAACCCGACACCCAACGAACCGATGCCGTCGCGGCGCCGCCACCAGTCAAAGCCACGGACCTGACGGAGGCGCAACAACGGGTGGTGCGCGAATTGGCAGCGCGCGATGGCGAGGTGCGCCGGCACGAACAGGCCCACGCCGCGGTGGGCGGGCGTTATGCGTCGGCGCCAAGCTATACCTATGAGGTTGGCCCGGACGGCAAGCGATATGCGGTGGGCGGCGAAGTGCAGATTGACACGGCCCCCGTCGACGGCGACCCAGAAGCCACCATTCTCAAGATGGAGGTGGTCAAAGCCGCCGCACTCGCCCCGGCGGAGCCCTCCAGCGCGGACCGTCAGGTTGCGGCTTTTGCCGATGCGCTGCGGATGCAGGCCGTGGCCGATCTGGCGGCGATGCGGCGCGAGGTGCGGGCAGGGGTGCTGGACCATCGTGCGTGAGCGTGGGGACCATTGGTCAGGAATTCCCCCATGCGCGGTTGCGTCGAAAGCGCCTATATCAGTGTCAGTCACACACCCTGGGGAGGGATCCATGCAATTCACAATCGTCGCAGTCAGCTGGTTTGCCGTTTCGATTTTGGCGGCGGTGACGCTCGTCTGAACTCGGGCATCTCGCGAAAGGGGATGCGCGGCATCCCTCCCCGTTACTTTTTCATCAACACAATGTCGAGCAGTCGCACCAGCCATGGGCGCGGGCGAATGACAAAGCTGTAAGGATGTCGTTTGGGCGCAGCCCGTGCGCGCGTCCGCGGTTTTGCCAAGGCGTTGCCTGCGGCTGCGTCGCTATGCGTGTCACCCGCAACTTGCGCACTTACATCGAGTAGAGTTTCGAGATGCTCCGCTGGCACCTCCGCGGGCGGCGTCCAGTCTTCGGCGTCAAGCGCATCGCGCCACGCGTCGATGGGCAACACTGCGCCCCGCGCGGCCGCAAAATCTGCGCTCTTTTCCTCAAATGCATCGAGGATCATGCGCCTGTCCGCAGGTGACAGCAGGCTCTGACCCGCGCCGCGCGGCGGCGGGCAGGCAAAATACGTGTCAAAGATCACCTGTCGGCGGGCCCGGTTGGCGACAATGGCATTTATCACCTGCAACAGGCGCACGCTGTCCCGGTCCGGAGTGGCATAGCGGGGCGCATCAATGCCGGGCAGCGCGCCGGGCAGCTCTGCCAGGGTACAGAACGCGGGCCACAGGCCGTCCGTCTCGCGCGCGGTGTCAAACCCGAGCAGTCGCACAGGCTGTCCGGTCGCAGCCTCAAACGGCGCAAAGAGTGCGGGCAGGTCGGTCAGCGTGTCCTGATGATCCACCAGCATCTCTGACAGCCGCCGCGCGCCGCCCGGATGTGCAGACGCGACCCATTCGGCGTGAAACGCTTCGATATAGGCGTGCGGTGCGCGCACCATGGCGATGACGTCGATGCTGGCCCAGTGGCCCAACCGCTCAAACAGATGCGCAATGCGGCTGGCCCGGTCCGGCTCTGTCGGGAAGGACAGGTTTTCGGCAGAGACCAGCACCGTGCGCGCCGACGCTGCGGCCACCTCGTCGTGAAAGGCGGCCCACGTGGCATCGTCGTCGTCACGCAGCGCCCGTGCGAGCCCCTGATGCCCCGACAGCGCCCCCGGACGCCCCGTGCGCACCCGCTCAAACCCGGTCTCGGGGATCAGGACACCCTGTTTCGACAGGGCCGCGCGGTGATGCAGCAGATGATGCTGCACAAAGGTCGTGCCCGTCTTGTGCAGGCCAACATGCAGCACGAGCCGCTTTTGCGGGTGATCCCGGCCACGCCGGGGGGCGGGCACAGGTTTGCGTGCTTGCAGCATTGCATGAGCGGTCCCGAAGGCGCCGTCACGCATCGCCTTGTGCAGTGCAAAAAAGTCCGCCCGCGATACCCGCCCATGGCGCGTTGCCATGCCCACGCGGCTCGTCGCCTCGACCATCGGATCGTTGAATATGTCCTGGCCAAACCTGTCCGTGCCGAGCAGTGCGACGATCCGGTCTGCCATATCCGCATAGGCCGGATCGCCCGCCGCCAGCGGCGCAAGGATGTCCATGTCCCAGATCAGCCGTGACACGGTGTTGAACAGCTCGCGCTTTTCAAAGCGTGGGGGCAGATTGGCCGCACGCATATGCGCAAGGCATTTTTCCAGCAGTTGCACCTGCAACAGATGGGTCTCGGGCGTTGTCTGTGCTGAAGAGATCGACCCCACGCGCCGCCGCCACACCCGAACGGCCTGACCTAGAAACGCGATTTTCTGCGCCGCCGTCACGGTGTTGAGGACAAACAGCCGATCTTCGAATTTGCGTTGCGCGGGATCGAACCAAAGCTGCGCGCGGTCGAGGAAATCGGCCCGGTAGAGGCTCGACCAGGATGATACGATGAACTGTGCCTCCTGCGCGGCCATGCGGCCCGAAACCACACGCCGCGCCATATGAAGGCGCGCGTCACGGTGCAGGACGCGCGTTGCCACGGAGCCCGGACTGTTCAGATAGCAGGCCGCGTGGGTGATGTCGGCCCCCGTCTCTCGGGCATAGCGGTACTGTGCGGCCAGCCCGCCGGGGGTAAAATAATCGTCCGCATCCAGAAACCCGATCAGATCACCATTTGCCGCCGTAATCCCGGTGTTGCGCGCCGCCGACAGCCCCCGGTTTTCCGTGTGGTGAATGACGCGGGCGCCGAATCCTGCCGTGAGTTCAGTCATCGCATCGCGCGAGAACGCCGCGGGATTGTCGTTCACGACAATCAGCTCCAGCGCATCGATGCCCTGATTGCGCACGGATCGCAGCGCCGTGCGCAGGAACGCGGTCTCGTCATAGAAGGTGACAATGAGGCTGAGCACGGATGTGCCTCTGGCGGGGCTAGAGGCTTACCGGCTCGGCACCCGGTTCGCCATCGTCCGCTGGTCCAGTTGGTAGCACAGGGTTGTCCGCGGGATCGGGCGCATCGGTTGGATCATCTTCGGGGTCCGGCCCGTCAACGGGACCATCGCTGTCAACCGTCACACCGGCCGTCAAAAACAACGCAAACAGCAACAAAAGCAACTCAGACACAACACACCTCCCCAGGTGACTTGCCCTTCGTGTAGCAGATGTTGACCGTGGCGGGAAAGGGGCCTGTCGAGATGTACCCGAAATCGTTGATCTTTTTGCACGAGAGTGCAGAGCCGCAGCATGGTTTGAGACGGTGTGGGCCGTCAAACGGACCGCTGCCCACAGGGCGTGCATGCGTCAAAAAATCTGGGGACAGTTTGTTGCATCCCATTGCGCCTCCCGCGGCACAGGGTCATGGTGTGGGTTGAAACATACGGGCGCACACCACAGGTATAGACGTCCGAAGCAAGGAGAGAGCCAATGGTCGCCGCATGTCGGGGCCGCGCTGTCTTGCCAATGATAAGGAAATGAGCATGCAAGAGCCCCTCAACGCCTCTTACCCCGTGTTGCCGCTGCGCGATATCGTGGTCTTCCCCCACATGATCGTGCCGCTGTTCGTGGGTCGCGATAAATCCGTCAAAGCGCTCGAAGAGGTGATGGCCGACGACAAGCAGATCCTGCTGTCGAGCCAGATTGACCCCGCAGAGGACGATCCCGAAGCATCCGGCATCTTCAAGGCCGGCGTGCTGGCCAATGTGTTGCAACTTCTGAAGCTGCCCGATGGCACCGTCAAGGTGCTGGTCGAAGGTCAGGCGCGGGTGCGCATCACCGAATACCTTGAAAACGATGTGTTTTTCGAGGCGCGCGCCGAATATCTGACCGAAATGCCGGGTGATATGGCCACGACCGAGGCGCTGCTGCGGTCGGTGGGCGAAGAGTTTGAGCGTTACGCCAAGGTCAAGAAGAACATCCCCGAAGAGGCGCTGGCCGCCGTTGGGGAAACGACCGAACCTGCGAAACTGGCCGACCTTGTGGCGGGACATCTGGGCATCGAGGTGGATCAGAAGCAGGACCTGCTGGAAACGCTCAGCGTGTCCGAGCGGCTGGAAAAGGTTTACGGCCTGATGCAGGGCGAATTGTCCGTCCTGCAGGTCGAGAAAAAGATCAAGACGCGCGTGAAATCGCAGATGGAGCGGACGCAGCGCGAATATTACCTCAACGAACAGATGAAGGCGATCCAGCAAGAGCTGGGTGATGGCGAGGACGGCAAGAACGAGGTGGCCGAGCTTGAGGCCAAGATCGAAGAAACCAAGCTGTCCAAAGAGGCCAAGGAAAAGGCCGAAGCCGAGCTGAAAAAGCTCAAAAACATGTCGCCGATGAGCGCCGAGGCCACGGTCGTGCGCAACTATCTCGACTGGATGCTGTCGATCCCGTGGGGCGTGAAATCCCGCGTGAAAAAGGATCTGGGCCGCGCGGAAAAGATCCTCGACAACGACCACTATGGTCTTGAAAAGGTGAAAGAACGCATCGTCGAATACCTTGCGGTGCAGCAGCGCTCGAAGAAGATGAAGGGGCCGATCATGTGCCTCGTCGGTCCTCCGGGCGTGGGCAAGACGTCACTGGGCAAATCGGTGGCCAAGGCCACGGGGCGCGAGTTCATCCGCATCAGCCTTGGCGGCGTGCGGGATGAAAGTGAAATCCGCGGTCACCGCCGGACCTATATCGGCTCCATGCCCGGCAAAATCATCCAGGCGTTGAAAAAGGCCAAGACGACCAACCCTTTGATCCTGCTCGATGAAATCGACAAGATGGGGCAGGATTTCCGGGGCGACCCGGCGTCGGCCATGCTTGAGGTGCTGGACCCGGAACAGAATGGCACATTCGTGGACCACTACCTTGAGGTCGAATACGACCTCAGCAACGTGATGTTCCTGACCACGTCGAACTCCTACAACATGCCAGGACCGCTTCTGGACCGGATGGAGATCATCCCGCTGGCCGGTTACACCGAAGATGAAAAGCGCGAGATTGCAAAGCAGCACCTGATCGAAAAGCAGATCAAGAACCATGGTCTGAAGGCCAAGGAGTTTGAGCTGACCGACGATGCGCTGTCGGACATCATCCGATACTACACCCGTGAGGCGGGCGTGCGGAACCTGGAGCGCGAGATTGCCAAGGTGGCGCGGAAATCGCTGACCAAGATCATCAAGAAAGAAGTTGAAGAGGTTGTCGTAACCCCCGAAAATCTCGATGATTTCCTCGGTGTGCGCAAGCATCGCTATGGTCTTGCTGAACAGGACGACCAGATCGGCGTTGTGACCGGGCTGGCCTGGACATCCGTTGGCGGCGACCTGTTGCACATCGAGGCGCTCAAGTTGCCGGGCAAAGGTCGGATGAAAACCACCGGTAAGCTGGGCGATGTGATGAAGGAAAGCATTGATGCCGCGTCGAGTTATGTGCGCTCCATCAGTCCCGAGATCGGGGTGAAGCCGCCCAAGTTCGACACGCTCGACATCCACGTGCACGTGCCCGACGGTGCCACGCCCAAGGATGGTCCAAGCGCGGGTCTCGCGATGGTCACGTCCATTGTGTCGGTTCTGACCGGCATTCCGGTGCGCAAGGACATCGCCATGACCGGCGAAGTGTCTCTGCGCGGCAATGCGATGCCGATTGGCGGTCTCAAGGAGAAGCTGCTGGCCGCCCTGCGCGGCGGGATCAAGACGGTTCTCATTCCCGAAGAGAATGAAAAGGATCTGGCCGACATTCCGGACAACGTGAAGGAAGGGTTGAAGATCATCCCGGTCACGCACGTGACGGAAGTGTTGAAGCACGCGCTGACCGCGACCCCGGACGCAATCGAATGGGACGAGGCCGCGGAAGAGGCGGCGGCGGCAGCCGCTGCGGCGGCCAAGGATACGGGCACAGGGGCAACGGCGCACTGATCCGGTCAAAGGTATGAGAAGGGGCGCGCTTAACCGGCGCGCCCCTTGTCGTTTCTGGATACGGACGCAGGTCGCGGTGTTGCGGCGCGGCAGCCGCGCGCTCCGTTACGGCGTAACGGTGATTCCACGTCGGTGTTGCTGTCGTCCACGGGGTGTACCCGCCTTTGAGCGGCGCCAGCGCTTTTTGCGCGAGGTCGAACAGATCCTGCGCATTGCCGTATCGGTCGCTGAAGATCGGAATTCCGGGGCCTGACGTGCCCATCCGGTCGATATCCGTTTTGAGGCGCGCATCGCTGTTCACCACGTGCGCGGATGCCGCAGCCGAGCCACCGGAAGTCAGCAGACCCGCCGGTCCGCAGGATGACGCGCCGTCTTTGCAATGGCCGCAGATGCGGCCAAGATGCTTGCGCAGGCGAGGCCTGCAATCGTGTGATGTTCCCATTTGGTGCCTGAACCAGTCGTCAATGCCCGGATATTCGGTCAAGTTTTCAACATGATGCGGCATCTGACCGGCTTAAGTACTGGATTTTGTTGTGCCTACGTCTTAGAGTTGCAGCGATAACAATGAGGAGGCCATTGATGCCAGCCCGATCGAGCACAAAGAAAACCACAACGGCAAAGACGACCAAGGCCAAGACATCCACTGCGAAAACCGCAGCGACGAAGACGCCGGCCAAGACAACCGCCAAGACGACGAAACCGGCCGCACCGACCAGCGTGACGGAGGCGGCCAAAGCGGCCACCGCAGCAGCCGCGCCCGCCGCGCAAGCCACCGTGACCAAGCTGGAGCCGGTCGTTGCCGGACCCGCCTTGCGGAAAAAGGAGCTGCTTGACACGGTCGCGCAGAAAACCGGCATGAAACGGGCTGAGGTGAAGAAGGTGGTGGAGGCGGCGCTGTCCACCATGGGCCTCGCACTTCAGGAAAGCCGCGACCTGAACCTGCAACCCTTTGGCACGGTCAAGATCAACCGCGAACGCAAATTGCCGGAAGGCAAAGTGGTCGTTGCCCGTATCCGTCAGGCACGTGATCTGTCCGACGATGACACAGGCGCGCCAGACACCGCACCGGAATTTGAAGCGGACGCAAAAACCGCCGCGGAATAGGCGCGGTTTTTCGCAGACGCCCCTTGCATGCACCCGCGCGCTTTTGTAAGACGCGCGGGCTTTGGGTGATTAGCTCAGTGGTAGAGCGCTTCGTTCACATCGAAGATGTCAGGAGTTCAAATCTCTTATCACCCACCATCGCAAGCGCACCCCTAACCGGGTGCGCTTTCGTGGTTCTGGGGCACGGAATTTCGGGACAGGGACGCAGCACATGCAGCCGATTTACGTCATGCGCCACGGCGAGACCGAGTGGAACGCCGAAGGGCGGTTTCAGGGGGCGTTGAATTCGCCATTGACGGCCAAGGGCAGGGCGCAGGCGCAGCAATTGGCGGAAGCGTTGGCCCCTCTGGATCTCAGCGGTTTTGACGTGCGGGTCAGCCCGCAGGGCCGCGCGTTCGAGACTGCGGCCATTGCGCTGGCACGTCAGGTGCCGTTCCTGCGCACCGACGACCGTCTGCGCGAGATCGAGGTGGGCGCGTGGTCGGGATGTATGCGATCCGAGGTGACACCGCAAGGCATGGTTCTTGAGGATACGCCTGATGGCCCGCTTGCGCTTTATGAACATGCGCCGGGGGGCGAGGGGTTCGCCAAACTGCGCGCGCGCTGTGTCGATTTCCTGAACAGTTTGACGGCGCCCACGCTGTGCGTGACCCACGGCATCACCTCGCGCATGTTGCGGACGGTGGCTCTGGACCAACCGACGCCGACACTTGGTGCGTTGCCGGGCGGGCAAGGCATTGTTTACGTTGTGGAAAACGGCACCCACCGCCAGCTGTAACTGAAGGGTTGCGAAGCCGGGGCGGGTTGGCATAAAAGCGTCGCAACGGGTCGTTAGCTCAGTTGGTAGAGCGCTTCGTTTACACCGAAGATGTCGGGAGTTCGAGCCTCTCACGACCCACCATCCGCTCCAGTTGTTTTGGCTTGGTATGGCGCGTCCAGAATGGGGCTCGACCAACGCGCCCGTTCATGTGGCCACGCGCGGGCGCGGCAATCGCGGCATCCCCGTGCACGCGCCGTTGCCGTCACCTGTTTGCATGACCGCCGCTTTTCGCTGCGAACCGGCTGCGTGCCCGTACCCGGCACGCTGGCCATGTTGCTTTGCGCCGGTGATGCTGTACGGTTCTACCGGGACGTGTCACGACAGGGGCGCGCTTGGGGTGAAACACATGGCGGACGGGCTTTTTGATGTGATCCGGTCTCGGGTGGACACACAGCATCTGTGGCAGACGGTGTCCGACTATTTCCGATCGCATCACATTGAAAAAATCAGCTATCACCACCTGTCACCTGATATGCAGACGGGCAAGAGCGTGACCGTGCAGGCAAGCGGGTTTTCCAACGCGTGGACCTGCCATTACATCCGGCGCAAGCTCTACCTTGTCGATCCGATCACCGAACTGGCGCAAAGCTCAACCCAGGCGTTCCGCTGGTCACAGATCAACACGCTGGCGCGCCTGTCAGCAGAGCAGCAGAAATACCTGCTGGACATGGATGCGGCCGGGGTCGGTGACGGGTTGGCGTTTCAGGTGTTCGGGCCGGGTGTGCGCAACGGGTATGTCGGGCTGGGCGTGGATGATCCGCAGCATTTTCCGGACGCGGCACAGGTGATCGAGTTTCAGATGGTCGCGCAGGCCGCGCATCTGCGCTATTGCGAACTGAACCCGGTTGGCCTCGAGCAGGGGGACCTGTCACCGCGCGAACGCCAGATCCTGCGCTGGATCGCGCGCGGCAAATCCAACAGCACCATTGCGGATATCCTGAGCCTGTCTCCCCACACTGTAGACACGCTAGTGCGTCGGATTTTTGGCAAACTCGGCGTCGCTGATCGGACAACGGCGGCGGTTCAGGGCGTTGGCGCGGGTCTGATCGTGCCATAGGCTCGGTGTCACGCAGTTACGTGACATGACGCCGCCTGCGCCTCTCGCCACAGTGCGCGCGAGGTAGCGATGGAGGGACGCCGTGTTCCAGGGACTGACGCGCGAGGAGCGCATAAAATCCATGTTCAGCACGTTGGACAATTTGCAGCAGGATACACGCGCGACCGAGGCGCTGGCCTTTGCGGCGGCGGCGGTGGAATACGCGGCCTATGAGCTGGCGCAATCAACCGAGGCCAAACGTGTCGCACAGTTGATCCTGTTTGCGGCGGATCTGGACCGGGTTGTGCAATCGATGCGCGCCGCCGATGGGACCGCAGACCGTATGTCCTGATCCGCGCACAGGGTCTGTCCGCCCGTGGAGGTTGTCTGTGCACGGGTTGCCGTTATCTTCGCAGTAACACCGCACAGGAGACGCAGATGAGCTGGAACCCCGCCCTTGATCCCGATTGTCCGATTGGCGACGCCGTTGATGCGATTGAAACGGTGATAGTGCCTCGGGCGCGTGACCTTGGCGGGTTCGAGGTGCGCCGCGCCTTGCCCGCGCCCAAGCGGCAGATGGTGGGGCCGTTCATCTTTTTCGATCAGATGGGACCGGCAGAGTTTGTCACGGGCAAGGGGATCGATGTCCGCCCGCACCCGCATATCGGTCTCGCGACGGTCACCTATCTCTACAAGGGCAAGATCCATCACCGCGACAGCCTCGGCACCGATCAGTGGATCGAACCGGGCGCCGTGAACTGGATGGTGGCGGGGCATGGCATTACGCATTCTGAACGCACCGATGGTGAGATCAGGGCCAAGCCGCACAACCTGTTTGGCATTCAGACTTGGGTCGCGCTGCCCAAGGATGCCGAGGACGACCCGGCCGATTTCCAGCACGCACCGCGCGACACGCTGCCGTTCCTGCAAGGCGAGGGCAAGGAAGTGCGCCTGATCCTCGGCGATGCCTGGGGGGAGCGCGCGCCCGTCCAGACGTTTTCCGAGATGTTTTATGCCGATGCCGTGCTCGAGGCGGGGGCGCGCATTCCGCTGCCCGACAATCACGAAGACCGCGGCGTCTATGTGGTTGAGGGCGAGGTGAGCGTGGGCGGCGAGACATTTGCTGCAGGTCAGATGATGGTGTTTCGTCCCGGAGATCAGCTTGGCCTGACGGCGGGGGCGCAAGGCGCGCGGCTGATGCTGCTGGGCGGGGCGACGCTGGAAGGGTCGCGCTATATCTGGTGGAACTTCGTGGCCTCATCGCAGGACCGCATTGACGCCGCCAAGGAGGCGTGGCGCGCAGGCGACTGGGCCCATGGCCGGTTCCAGTTGCCGCCCGGTGATGAGGACGAATTCATCCCGCTCCCCGACAAATGACATATTCCGTTCGCGCCGCCGTTCCGGGCGATGCACAGGCGCTCAGGGCGTTGCATACCGCCAGTTGGCGCGCGTCATATGGCCCGTTTGTGCCCGCGGACGCCCTTGGTGCACCGCTTGATGCGACGATGCAGGCCCGGTGGGGCACGTGGCCGGCGGATCGGCTGATCCGTGTGGCGGAACGAGACGGTGCGATGCTGGGGTTTGGTGCAGTGGAACGGGGGGCTGTGCCGCTGCTCGACAATTTGCATGTTCACCCGGACGCGCGCAGCGGTGGCGTCGGGGCCAGCCTGCTGCGGGCGATCTGCGCGGCACTGGCGAAAGAGGGGGCCGAAGCGCTGCGGCTGATCGTGATCGCGGCCAACCCGCGCGCCCGCGCCTTTTATCGCAAGTTGGGCGGGGTCGAAGCGGCGCCTGTGGACGACACGTTGCTCGGGCATCCCGTGCGCATGGTCCCGGTCCGCTTTTCCGGGGGCGATTTCACCGCATTGTCGCAAGAATTATGAGGACGGGTGGGAAAAGACGCTTGACCCGTCCGGGGGCTGGTCATAAACCCGCGAAACGCAGCGGGCGGTTGTAGCTCAGTTGGTTAGAGTACCGGCCTGTCACGCCGGGGGTCGCGGGTTCGAGCCCCGTCAACCGCGCCACTGCTTACCTTGGGTTCTGGGGATACAGGATCACGATGCGCGGTTGTAGCTCAGTTGGTTAGAGTACCGGCCTGTCACGCCGGGGGTCGCGGGTTCGAGCCCCGTCAACCGCGCCACTTTCTTCCAATCTCATGTGACATAGCTGTAGCCCAGCACCGCTTCCTGATCCGGATCGACTGCGGCTGACAAAAAGCGGCGGTCTGCGTCGGGCCATGCGGCGGGCGCGTCGGGGCGGTCGGTGACGGACGGCTTGAACTTGGAGCCGAGGCGTTTGACCACCGGGCGGAACGTGTCATTGCGGGTGACGCCAAGCGCGGATGTCAGCTGCGCCAATGTGGCCTCGGGCGCGGCCTGCGCGTCCTCCATCCGCAACACCGCACAGGTACAGCCGCGCGCAGGCAGCGTCAGCAGGCGGGCAAGTTTCGCCCGACGCAGGGCAAAGAGGTTGTCAAAGGGCAGGCCCGTCACCGGATCGCGGTCATGTTGCAGGGGCGCGCCGACGCTGCCCTCTGGCACAAGCCCGCGGAAATAGCGGGGCCGGTCGATGATCGTGTCCCACCGCGCGCGGATAAAGTCGGAAAAGCCGAGCGTCTGCATCTCGGGCGTTGTGTGCCAGGGTTTGTCGAACATTGAGCGTGCCCAGCTGTCGGCGCGGCGCACCACGCAGATCACCGCCATGTCGCGCGGCACTGCCATCATGTGGGGAAACCCGTGTTTCCACCCCAGGCCTTCGGTTGGCGTCAGCGGCGTGTTGCGACCGATCAGGCGTTTGACAAAATTCGTGCCCGACGACCGCTCGCCCAGCACCTGAAACCGTGTGACGGGGGTCTCTCCGGCGCGGGTGGCAAAAAATCCGGTCTCGGCAAAGGCGGCAGGCAGGGTCATGCGGTCTCTTTTGTCGTTCTCAGCGGTGGCATCATCGGCTAATGTGGCGTGCAACGATCCCGAGCAGGACCCTAACAGATGCAAACAGTGGCCGTTGTCACCATGGTGCGCGATGACGCGTTTTTCCTCAAGGCGTGGCTGCGCCACTACGGTGAGATGTTTGGCCGCGAAAACTGCTATGTGGTCAATCACGGGCGCGGGGACGAGGTCGCGAAGCTGGCCGAAGGGTGCAACATCATCGGCATACCGGGCGATCCGCACAAGAATTTCGACGTCAAGCGCTGGCAGCTGCTGAACAACCTCGTGGAAGGGCTGCGCAAGTATTACAAGCACGTGATCGTGGGCGATGTTGATGAGCTTGTGGTGTGGGACCCGGGCTTTGACGGCTCACTGCCTGAGTTTCTGCGCCAGTCGCCCAAGGGCAAGGTGTTCACGCCATTGGGGATGGAGGTGATCCACCGGGTCGATGTCGAGGATGCCCCGATCAAGGATCACATCATCGGACCACGCCGCCATGTCCGTCCGGCCCCGCATTATTCAAAGCCCTGTATCGTGTCGGCAGCGGTCAAGATCGCGCGGGGCGGACATTTCACGCAGTTCGACAAATTGCTGACACCCGAGCCGCTGTTCCTGTTCCACCTGAAATTCTGCGATTTCGGCGTCTACACCGGCGTCATGGATCAGCGCAATGCGGTGACGGATTCGTTCAATTCCACGATCAAGGACGCGGCCGTGGGCCGGCACTGGTTTGCCGAAGCGCGCGGCGAGGACCGCGCCGTGTTCGAGGAGTTCGAGGCGCTGCGGATGCAGGAGGATTTTGACGTGCGTTTCCTGCGCAAGCGGATGCAGCGCAGTTTCAAACCGCGGGGGGAGACCGGATTTTACCAGTTCGACCGCCCGGATTACGACCTGCAATACCTCCTGCCCGAACGGTTCAACGGCGCGATCTGATCAGACGGTCCCGAGAAAATCCGCAAGCGCCTGTGCCGTTTCCGCAGGGTGCGTGTCGGGAAAGAAGTGACCGCCCGGCAGGCTGGCGCTTTGCATCGTGTTGAGCCGGGGGGCCCAGGTGGCGGGCACGTCGAAATGCTGCGCCATGATCCCGTCGGCACCATAGAGCACGAGGGACGGCACATCGACCGCCCGGTCGAGGTCCGCAGTATCCAGCGCCAGGTCCACGTCAATCGCGGCGCGGTAGTCATCGCACATGCAGCGCACGACGTCTGGGTCGCGCCACGCCGCCCGATAAGCGGCCATTGCGTCCGGTGAAAACGTCGCCGCATCGCCGCCAATGCCGGTCAGGATGCCTTCGAAATAGGCGACGGGGTCGTGGTTGATCAGGGTCTCGGGCACGGGGTACGGCTGGGCAAGAAAGAGCCAGTGGTAATAGGCGCGCGCGATCTCGTGCGTCATATCGGCGAGAAGGTGTTGCGTCGGTATGATGTCCATGACCGTCAGCGACAAGAGCGCCGATGGATGGTCGAGCGCCATACGGTGCGCGGTGCGCGCCCCACGGTCATGGCCCACCACGTGAAAGCGGTCAAAGCCCAGCGACCGCATCAATGCGACCTGGTCCGAGGCCATCTCGCGAAAGCTCATGTCGGTCATTCGAGCGGGTTTGTGGCTTGCGCCATAGCCGCGCAGATCCGCCGTCACCACGGTGAAGGATGGCGCCAGCGCCGGCGCAATGGCGTGCCACATCGCGCGTGTCTGCGGAAAACCGTGCAGCAGCAGGACAGGAGGGCCGCTGCCGAAGATATCGTGCGCGATGTGGTGCGCGTCGGAGCGGGGGCCAGCCCCCGCACCCCCGTGGTATTTTTCGCCAGAAGAAGACATGGGCGTCATTCGGGTCTGATCGGGCTGCGTTTCATGTGAGTGCTGCGAGCACGCGGGCCCAGCTGCGGATGCCCTTGTGAAAGCTTTCGACGTCGTATTTTTCGTTGGGCGAGTGGATCTGGTCATCGTCCTTGCCGAAACCGATCAGCATCGGGGTGGTGTCGAGGATGTTCTGGAAATGACCGGCAATCGGAATGGATCCGCCGCATCCCACATAGGCCGCGGGCACACCCCATTCATCACTGAGCGCCTTGCGCGCAGCCTCGAACGCGGGGTCATCGGTTTCGGTGATGGAGGCCTGGCCTGCGCCATGCCCGTGGAATTCAACGGTGCAATCGGCGGGCAGGGCGTCCTGCACCATCTTGCGGAAGTTCTCGCGGATGGCGTGCGGGTCCTGATCGCCCACAAGGCGGAAGCTGA
The DNA here is from genome assembly GCF_047777875.1 of Tateyamaria rhodophyticola. Lineage (GTDB taxonomy): Bacteria > Pseudomonadota > Alphaproteobacteria > Rhodobacterales > Rhodobacteraceae > Tateyamaria. The sequence goes on from NZ_CP180519.1 coordinate 3,292,383, forward strand.
CCTTGGCGGAGGCTTTGGACGGCAGCACCGTCTTGAACCCCTCGCCCGTATAGCCGCCCCAGATCCCGTTGATTTCGCAGGTGGGGCGGGACCAGATCATCTCGACCGGGGTGCGGTCCTGTTCGCCCGCAGGTTCGGACAGGCCCACATCCCCAAGGAAGGTCGCGTGGTCAAAGGCGAGCCCTTGCCACTGGCTGCGGATGGTGTCGGGCAATTCGGGCACGCCGTCATAAAAGCCGGGGACAGTGATGCGCCCGGTATCATCGTGCAGGGATGCGAGGATACGGCTCAGCACGCGGATCGGGTTCATCGCCACGCCGCCATACATGCCGGAATGCAGGTCGCGGTCGGGGGCGGTGATGGTGAGTTCTTCGCCCAGCAGGCCGCGCAGCATCGTCACGATGGCCGGCACACGGGATTCGAAGAGGCCAGTGTCACAGATCAGCGCGAGATCGGCGCGAAGCTCGTCCGCGTTGTGCTGCATGAACGGTACCAGCGAGGGGGAGCCGCTTTCTTCTTCGCCTTCAAAGAAAAAGGTCAGTTTGCAGGGCAGGGTGCCGTGTTCCGCCTTCCACGCGCGGCAGGCCTCGACAAAGGTCATCAACTGGCCCTTGTCATCCGATGCGCCGCGGGCGCGGATCACCTGGCCGTTTGCGGTGTCCTGCACCTCCGGGTCGAACGGATCACGGTCCCACAGGTCCAGCGGGTCCACGGGCTGCACATCGTAGTGGCCGTAGAACAGCAGGTGCGGGCCATCGCCGTCCACATGACCCACCACCATCGGATGGCCCGGCGTGTCCCGTTTTTCGGCCGCAATACCGATGCTGGCCAGATCCGCCACCAGCCAATCCGCAGCCGTCTGGCAATGTTCGGCAAAGGCAGGGTCGGTCGAGATCGACGGGATCCGCAGCAATTCCAGCAGCCTTTCCGTGGCTTGGGGCATGTCTGCGTCGATGCGGGACAGGACGGCGTCGAGGGTCATGGGGGCTCCTTCGGGGGTCGTTTGCGGGCAGAGTGCGCAGAGTGCGGGGCAGTGTCCAGAGGTGCAATTGATCTGGATCAACGCAGGCGGCGGGGCGCGCGGGCAAGGATGTGGCAGAGGGGGCGATATGTGTGCTTTTGCTGCGCCTGCCTGCGACATGACGCGCATGTCATTTGCATTGAACGGTGCTCAGGCAGTCTATATTCGTTCTAAAGAGTTTCGCGATGCCGTGTGGCGGTTATTGCGGGTACGGATCAAGGGGATCGTCACGTGAACTACGAAGACCAACTGGATCACGCGCTGCAACGCTTGCACGATGAGGGACGGTATCGCACGTTCATCGACATCGAGCGTCAGAAGGGACAGTTCCCGCACGCCACCTGGACCCAACCGGACGGCACGCAAAAGCCTATCACCGTGTGGTGCGGCAATGACTATCTGGGCATGGGGCAGAACCCGATTGTGCTGCAAGCCATGCACGAGGCGATTGACGCCACCGGTGCGGGGTCGGGCGGCACGCGCAACATTTCGGGCACGACCGTGTATCACAAACGCCTTGAGGCGGAGCTCTCGGATCTGCATGGCAAGGAAGCGGCGCTGCTGTTCACCAGCGCCTACATCGCCAATGACGCAACATTAAGTACGCTGCCCAAACTGTTCCCTGGCCTCATTATTTACTCGGATGCTCTGAACCATGCCTCGATGATCGAAGGGGTGCGGCGGAACGGCGGGGCCAAGCGGATTTTCCGGCACAACGACGTTGCGCATCTGCGCGAACTGCTGGCCGCCGATGACCCCGACGCGCCGAAGTTGATTGCCTTCGAATCGATCTATTCCATGGACGGGGATTTCGGCCCGATCGAGGCGATTTGCGATCTGGCGGATGAGTTCGGCGCGCTGACCTATATCGACGAGGTGCACGCCGTGGGTATGTACGGCCCACGCGGGGCCGGTGTGGCGGAACGTGACGGGCTGATGCACCGGATCGACATCATCAACGGCACGCTGGCCAAGGCGTATGGCGTGATGGGTGGCTATATCGCGGCATCCGCAAAAATGTGTGACGCTGTAAGGTCTTATGCGCCGGGCTTCATCTTTACCACCTCCTTGCCGCCTGCGGTGGCTGCCGGAGCTGCGGCTTCTGTTGCGTTCCTGAAGACGGCGGAAAACCTGCGGGCGGATCATCAGGCGCAAGCCAAGGCGTTGAAACTGCGGCTCAAGGGCCTTGGCCTGCCGATCATCGATCATGGCAGCCACATCGTGCCGGTCATGGTGGGCAATCCGGTCCATACCAAGATGTTGAGCGATATGCTGTTGCAGGATCACGGTATCTACGTGCAGCCGATCAACTTTCCCACGGTGCCGCGCGGCACCGAGCGGTTGCGGTTCACGCCATCGCCGGTCCACGGTCCGGGCGAGATTGACGCATTGGTCCGGGCAATGGACCAGTTGTGGTCGCATTGTGCGCTGAACCGCGCCGAAAGCGCTGGCTGAACCGTCAAAATGTGCAAATCGCCTTGCGATGTGTTAAGCAGTCGCTAACAAACACGGTGAAGCGAATCGCGTGGCGTGCGATAGTAGTCACCAGGGACGGAACGAGGCAGCGGGAATGATCGGGCGTAAAACCGACAAAACCGACAAGATTGAGGTCGCAGAGCCAAAGGGCTTTGACGACTTTGAACTGCGCCTTGGGGACGTGATGCGCGGCGAACGCGCGACCCTCGGAAAATCTCTTCTGGACGTACAGCGGGAACTGCGGATCAAGGCGAGCTATATCGCTGCGATCGAGGCATGTGATCCCAATGCGTTCGATACGCCCGGCTTTATTGCCGGGTATGTGCGGTCCTATGCGCGCTATCTGAACATGGATCCTGACCGTGCGTTCGCCGCGTTCTGCGCTGAAAGCGGGTTTGAGGTTGCGCATGGCATGTCCGCCGAAGCGTCGGTGATCAAGAAGCCGTCGCGCGAGGATCGCCGCAGCAAAGGGCCCGGTGCAGACATCTTTTCTGCCCCCGCAACGCCGTTTGTGCCGGCGGCTGAAGCCGTGTGGTCGCAGATCGAACCGCGCGCCATCGGATCGTCTTTGGTGCTGCTGGCGCTGATTGGCGGTATCGGCTGGGGTGGGTATGCGGTTCTGCAAGAGGTGCAGCGCGTGCAGGTTGCGCCGGTTGAGCAAACGCCGGTTGTGCTGTCCGACCTTGATCCGTTGAACGGTGTGGCGCCTGCGGCGCTGCCCGACAGCCCGACGCTCGAGACACCGCGTGCAGATGCGCTGGACCGGCTCTATCGCCCGCAGGCGCTGGATGTGCCGGTGCTGGTGGCGCGGGATGCGCCGATTGCCACGCTTGATCCGCGCGAAAGCGGCACATTCGCCGCACCAGAGCGCGACACGACAGTGGCGGGCGTGGATCGCGCCTTGCAGGAAGCGCTTGGCCAGCCCGGCGTGCCACAGGTGGTCGAAACAGTGTCGCCCGGTCTGACCATGGTTGCCGTGCGTCCGTCGTGGGTGCGGGTGCGGTCAGCGGATGGCACCGTGATTTTCGAGGCGACGATGCAGGCCGGGGACACCTGGAATGCACCGCTCACCGAAGAGCCGCCGACACTGCGCACCGGCGAAAGCGGCGCGATTTACTTTGCCATGAACGACAAGTTCTATGGCCCTGTCGGCGATACCGGTCAGGTGACGTCGAACCTGCCGCTGGAGATTGCGGGCCTGAAGGAAACCTATCTGCCGGTGGATGTGTCCACAGACGAAGGTCTGATCCGCTATGCCGAGGCCCGCGCGGCGGTCACACAAGACAGCGAATAAGCGCCGCACCCCATTGCCGGATCGGCGGGGTGTGTCTATTTTGCCTGACAACTGCTGATTGGCTTTGACGGGGTTCCCATGTCGCTCAACCACATTCGTCCATGGCGCAATATTTATCGCCGGGAAAGCCGCCAAATCATGGTCGGCAACGTGCCCGTGGGGGGCGATGCGCCCATCACGGTCCAGACGATGACCAACACGCTGACCACCGATGTCGCGGCCACCATCGCACAGGTACAGGCGGCGGCAGAGGCGGGGGCGGACATCGTGCGCGTGTCCGTTCCGGACGAGGCGTCATCGGCGGCGTTGAAGGAGATTGTACCGGAATGCCCGGTGCCGATCGTGGCGGACATCCACTTTCACTACAAACGCGGGATCGAGGCGGCAGAGGCCGGGGCGGCCTGCTTGCGGATCAATCCGGGCAATATCGGGTCCGAGGACCGGGTCAAGGAGGTCATCAAGGCCGCCCGCGACCACAATTGTTCGATCCGGATTGGTGTGAACGCAGGCTCGCTGGAAAAGCATCTGCTGGAGAAATACGGTGAGCCGACGCCGGACGCGATGGTGGAAAGCGGGCTCGACCACATCAAGATCCTGCAAGACAACGACTTTCACGAGTTCAAGATCAGCTGCAAGGCGTCGGACGTGTTCATGGCCGCCGCCGCCTATCAACAGCTGGCCGAGGCGACCGATGCGCCCATTCACCTCGGGATTACCGAGGCGGGCGGGCTGACATCCGGCACGATCAAGTCGGCCATCGGCTTGGGCAACCTGTTGTGGATGGGCATTGGCGACACGATCCGCGTGTCGCTGTCGGCCGATCCTGTGGAAGAGGTGAAGGTCGGCTATGAGATCCTGAAATCGCTGGGGCTGCGGCACCGGGGGGTCAACATCATCTCGTGCCCGTCCTGCGCGCGGCAGGGGTTCGACGTGATCAAGACGGTCGAGACGCTGGAAGACCGGCTGGCGCATATCAAGACGCCGATGAGCCTGAGCATCATCGGTTGCGTCGTGAACGGGCCCGGTGAGGCGCTGATGACGGATGTGGGCTGGACCGGGGGCGGGTCGGGCCGTGGCATGGTGTATCTTGGCGGCGCCAAGAGCCACGCGATGGACAACGACAAGATGGTCGAACACATCGTGGAGCAGGTCGAGAAAAAGGCCGCCGAGCTTGATGCGGCGGCAGCAGCGGCGCAGGCGGCCGAGTAGACGGTCGGACGGCGCTGTTTGGCTGCGCCAAAGGCGCCCCGCCCACCGTCCCACACGCACCTGAATTTGACGTCAGGTTTTGGACAGCAGCGTTTCGATTTCGGAAAACGGGGCCATGGTGTCCGCGTAATCGAACGTGCCCTGTGTGAGTGCGCCGCGCAGGACCGACAGGGCGGCGCCATAGGCTGCGCGCGCCAGCGCGGAGCCCACGCTGATCCGCGCAACGCCCAGCGATGCCAGATGCGGCACCGTCAAATCGGGGTGGGCGGCGCCCACCAGCACACTGACCGGGGTGTCCTGTGCGGCCTGCATGATGGTGCGCACGTCGTCTGCATCCTTCAGGCCAGGGGCAAAGACGACATCGGCACCCGCCCTGGCAAAAGCCGTGATGCGTGTGCAGACCGCCTCCAGCGTGAGGGTGCCCGTCAACAGACCTTCGGAACGGGCGGTCAGAACAATGCCATGGGTGCGCGCCGCCTGCACGGCGGCCTCAACGCGCGCCACGGCGTGGTCGAAGGGGTAGATTGGATCGCCGGGCGCATCGCCCAGATCCTCGATGGAGACGCCGGCCAACCCTGCCTGTGCGGCCTGTGCAACGGCCTTGGCCGCGGCCTCGGGACTGTCGCCGCCGCCGTTTTCCAGATCGGCGGACACGGGCACATGCGTGGCCACGTTGATATCGGACGCTGTGGCGAGCATTTGGTCAAGCGACAGCGCGCCGTCTGTCTGACCGCGCGAAAACGCCGCGCCAGCGGAGGTGGAGCCAAGCGCCTTTGCGCCCAAGGATTGAAACATCACTGCGCTGCCCACGTCCCAAGGGTTCGGCATCACAAACGGTGTACCGGGGACATGCAGGTCGCGAAATGTGCTCATCCGCGTTTTTCGTCGACCAGCGCCTGCATCTCGTCAAAGGGCAGGAAGCCGCGGAGCAATTCGTCCTGCAGCACGAAGGTCGGCGTGCCGGTGATCTGCAACCGTTGCGCCAGCGCGCGGGTGCGGCGGATTTCTTCGGTGACGGCCTCGCTGTCCATGTGCGCTTCGATTGCGTCCGCGTCGAGCCCGAAGGTCGATGCCATACGCCGCAGGGTGCGCATGTTCACATCGCTGTTCATGGCCATCAACGCATCATTCACGCCTTTGTAGGCAGCGTCACCGGCAATCTGTTTGGTTGCGACGGCAAAGCGCGAGGCCAGCAGAGACTGTTCCCCGAGGATCGGGAATTCCTTGACGATCAGGCGGATATTGCCATCCGTTTCGAGCAGTTTGGCGACCTCGCTGTGGGCGCGTTTGCAAAACCCGCAGCGGTAGTCGAGGAATTCAACGAGGGTGATATCGCCGTCAGGGTTGCCGCCCACCCAGCTGTAGCCGTCCTCAAAGATGTCTGCCGCGTTGTCGGACACGAGGCTCAGGTCGGCCTGTGCCTGTGCTGCCGCTTCGCGCTGTTCGAGCACGCCGACGGCTTCCATGATCACTTCCGGGTTCGCCAGAAGATAGGCCCGGACCTCTTCGCGGAAGATCGCGCGTTCTTCGTTGGTCATCTGGGTCAGGTCGAGCGCAGACGCGGGCAGGGCAAGGCCCAAGGTCAAAATCGCGAACAGGGTGTTGCGCAACATCTTTATCTCCGTTTTCTGGCGGCACGTTCGGAGGCAAGGAGCACATCCTGCGCACGTTGCCAAGGCCCGGATCCTTCGGGCAGCAGCCCGGTGGCCCGTTTTGCGTGAATGGCGGCGTCTTCGAGCCGCCCGCGGAGCGCAAAGCGTTCCGCAGTCACGACCGACGCCATGCCGCGTTGCCCGGTGCGGGCATAGGCGACGCTCAGGTCGCGCAGCATGGAACCGTCGCGGAAATCGACCCGGCGCGCGCGTTCGAGCGCCTGCAACGCGGCACGGGTGTTGTCGGTGGCCAGCAAGGCGCGGCCATAGCTGGCCTGCAACAGACCGTCGCGCGGGCGCAGTCGGACCGCTTGTGCGTGGGCGTTCACGGCGGCGTTGAACTGGCGCGATTCCATCAGGATCTGGCCCTTGAGATCGTAGTAGAACGGGTCCTGCGGCCGCAGGGCGATGGCGTTGTTGATCGCGTTCACAGCGCGTTTGGTGTCGGAATTGCGGTGCCGGGCGATGGCCTCGCGCATATACGCGATGTCCTGTGCGCCGCTTTCGTTCAGGCGGCGCAGGGTCCAGCTGCCCCGGCGCTGAAACGCGGTCAACTTGCCCTTGGCCCGCAGGAACCAGTAATCCGCCGCCGTGGCCCCGCCGGTCTCCGCACGTGCAGATGCTGCGGCAAAGGCTTCGATGGCGCGCAGACGGTCACGGCTGAGCGGGTGGGAGCGGACGTATGGGTCCTGACGCCCCACGCTCAGCGCTTCCTGACCGCGGAAGAGTTGCATCACGTCGAGCATGCCGGACACCGGCACACCTGCGCTGCGCATATACCGCAGGCCGGATTGGTCGGCAGAGGATTCTTCGGCGCGGGTATGGGCAAAGAAGCGGCGTTGCGCCGTGCTTTGCGCGCCGATGGCAAGGCCCGCTGCCGCCTCACCGCTGCCACTGGCTGCACCGGCGAGAATGGCAAGCGCGGTGCCCAGCGTGGCGGCGTTGCGCGCCGCGCCAAGGTTCGTGAGGCGGCGGGTGATGTGGCCGTTGGCGATATGGGCTGCCTCATGCGCGATGACGGCCTGCAACATCGCGGCCCGGTCCATGCGCGCGATCAGGCCGCTGTGGATGTAAATGGCGTCATTGCCGATCACAAAAGCGTTCAGCGAGGAATCGTTCACCACCAGGATCTTGGTCCCCGACGCGCTCAGCCCTGCCGCCCGCAGGATCGGGCTCGCGACCTGGGCCAGCGCGTATTCCATATCCGCATCCCGCAGCAGAGTGACCGCGCGGGCGGGCAGGGCGAGCGTGCAGAGCAAAAGCAGGATTGACGCCTGCAACAGAAGCCGATGAAAGGTCATGGCAAGGATCATAGGAGACCCCATGCGAACCTCAACCCGTAGCGACATCGATCCCTTCATCGTGATGGATGTCATGGAGGCGGCACGCGCCGCCGAAGATGCCGGGCGCCACATAATTCATATGGAAGTCGGCCAACCCGGCACCGGCGCACCACAGGCGGCGATCCGCGCATTGGGCGCTGCGATGGCGGACGGGCCGCTGGGGTACACGGTGGCATTGGGCTTGCCTGCGCTGCGCGCGCGCATCGCACGGCTCTATGGGGAGTGGTACGGCGTTGATCTGGACCCGGCGCGGGTGGTGATCACGTCCGGCGCATCCGGTGGATTTCTGTTGGCGTTCAACGCGCTCTTTGACAGCGGCGATCGGGTGGGCATCGGTGCGCCGGGCTATCCGAGCTATCGCCAAATCCTGCGCGCGCTTGGCCTGTGCCCGGTGGACCTGCAGACCGCGCCCGAAAACCGGCTGCAACCGGTGGCGGACGATCTGGCGGGGCAGGACCTTTCGGGGCTGCTCGTGGCGTCGCCCGCGAACCCGTCGGGCACGATGCTGAACCGCGACGCCATGGCGTGGCTGATCGACGCGGCGCAGGGGGCAGGGGCGGCGTTCATCAGTGATGAGATCTACCACGGCATCGAATACGAGGCCAAAGCGGTCTCCGCGCTGGAGGTCAGCGATGATGTCTATGTGATCAATTCCTTTTCCAAGTACTTCTCGATGACCGGCTGGCGGGTGGGCTGGATGGTGGTGCCGCAGGACCATGTGCGTGTCATCGAACGGCTGGCGCAGAACATGTTCATCTGCGCCCCGCACGCCAGCCAGGTCGCAGCCCTCGCGGCGATGGATGCGCGCGACGAGCTTGAGGCGAACATGGATGTCTACCGCGCCAACCGCCAGCTGATGCTGGAGGGCCTGCCAAAGGCCGGGTTCACCAATATCGCGCCGCCTGATGGGGCGTTCTATGTCTATGCCGATGTGTCCGCCATCACCGATGACAGCCGCGCACTGGCCGCGGAAATCCTCGACCGGGCCGGTGTTGCGGTGACGCCGGGGCTGGATTTCGACCCGGTGCGCGGGCATCAGACGCTGCGCTTTTCCTATGCGCGCAGTACCGACGACATTGCCGAGGGGTTGCAGCGGTTGGCGGATTTCATGGCCAACCGGTGAAACGGGGGATACCGCGCGGCGCGGCCTTGGCCTATGCTGCGCTCAAAATGAACGGGCACACATGCGGGCACTTTTCGCAGCATTCCTGATCTGGACCACGGCGGTCTGTGCGCTGGCACAGGACCTCAGCGGCCTTGCGCGCGTCGACACCGGGGTAAGCGGGATCGAGGACGGCTGGTTCGGGCGCACGACACTGACCCTGTCGCTGAGCCAGGGGGTGCCGTTCCGGGTGTTCACTCTTGATGCGCCCGCGCGGCTGGTCGTTGATTTCCGTGAGGTCGATTTCGAAGGCATCCTTCCGCGCGACATCCTGGACGCGCCGGGCCGTGTCAGCGCGATCCGGTTCGGCGTGTTCCGTCCGGGTTGGTCACGCCTGGTGATGGATCTGGCCGAACCGATGTTGCCCGTCGAAGTCGGGATGCCGGTCGAGGCCAGCAGCGGGCGCGCGACGTTTTCCATCGTGCTCAAATCCGTGGATGAGGCGCGCTTTGCGGAAAAGGCGCGCGGCCCGGACGACCCCGCATGGGGCGTGCAGGCCGCCGCAGCGCCGCCCCCCCGGTCGAGGACGGGTTTGTCGTCGTCATTGATCCGGGCCACGGCGGCATTGACCCCGGTGCGGTGCGCGAAAGCACCTCGGAAAAGGAACTGATGCTCAGCATCGGGCGCGATCTGCGCGATGCGCTGCGCCGCGCGGGCGGGGTCGAGGTGGTGATGACGCGTGATGAGGATGTGTTCGTGTCGCTGCCGGGGCGGGTCGCACTGGCCCATCAGGTGGGCGCGGATGCGTTCATTTCGCTGCATGCCGATGCGCTGAGCCAGGGGCAGGCGCGCGGTGCCACGGTCTATACCCTGTCGGAGGAGGCCAGCGACGCGGCTTCGGCGCAACTCGCGGCCCAGCACGACCGGGCCGATATTCTGGCGGGCATCGATCTGAGCGGGGCGGATGACGAAGTGGCCACCGTGCTGATGGAAATCGCCCGGACCGAGACCAAGCCGCGCACCGACACGCTGGCCACCACGTTGATCGACGCCATGCGCGAGGCGGGCGGGCCGATGAACAAGCGGCCCAAGCGCGAGGCCGGGTTTTCCGTCCTCAAAAGCGCGGACATCCCGTCGGTTCTGGTAGAGGTCGGGTTCCTGTCGGATGCGCGCGATCTGGCGAACTTGCGCGACCCGATCTGGCGCGCGGTCATGGTCGAGGCGCTGGCCAGCGGCATTCTGGCCTGGCGCGACCGTGACGCGGCCACCCGTGCGTTGATCCGGCAATGATCTGGTGCGGTCACATCGGCGGCATTTCGCACGCGTGACCTTTTGACGATGTCCGCGCGGTGCCGTATATTGCCGCTCAAGAAATACGCACAACGCACACAAGCAAGAGCATACAAGGCGGGCGGCCATGTTCAGGTTCATTCTTTCCTTCTTTGGCGGGATTTTCACGACCGTTACGATGGGCGCGATGATGATCGCGCTCAGCATCGGGGCGGTGTTCTGGATGTACGGTCGCGACTTGCCCAGCCATGAGAGCCTCGCACAATATCAGCCCGCCACGATCAGCCGAATCTATTCCGGCGAAGGTCAGATCATCGACGAATTTGCGCAGGAACGCCGCCTCTTTGCGCCTGCGGATACGATTCCGGATCTGGTGAAGCAGGCGTTCATCAGCGCCGAGGACAAGAATTTCTATACCCATGACGGCTATGACCTGCGCGGGATCGGCTCGGCCGCCTATGACGCGGTGCGCTCGCGCGGGCAGGATGTGCGCGGGGCGTCCACCATCACGCAGCAGGTGATGAAAAACTTCCTTTTGTCCGGCGACCGTCAGGCGGAACGCAAGATCAAGGAAATCATCCTCGCCGCCCGCGTCGAAGAGGCGCTGAGCAAGGAAAAGATCCTCGAACTCTACATGAACGAGATTTTCCTCGGTCAGAACTCCTATGGCGTGGCCGCGGCGTCCCAGACCTATTTCAACAAGAAACTCAGCGATCTGGCGCCGCATGAGGCGGCGTTCCTGGCGTCGCTGCCCAAGGCACCTTCGGATTTCCATCCCGTCCGCCGCAAGGACCGGCTGCTGTCGCGCCGGAACTTTGTGCTCAAGGAGATGATGGAAAACGGCTATCTCACCGAGGCGCAATACGAGGCCGAGCGGGCGATGCCGCTTAAATCCGTGCAGAACGGCGATTTCGAGAGCTTCAAGGCCGAACTGCCGCCGCGCGACTACTTTACCGATGAGATCCGCCGCCAGCTGTCCGAGGATTTTGGCGAGGGTGAGTTTTTCACTGGCGGTTACACGGTGCGTGCCACCATCGACGCTGAGATGCAGCCCGTGGCGGCGCGCGCGCTGCGCACCAAGCTTGAGGATTACGACCGCGCGCAGGGCGATTGGCGCGGCACCGGCAAAAAGCTGGAAGGCGATGACCTTGAGAACTGGCAGACGGCGCTGCCCGCTCTGACCGTTCCGCGTGACATTGACCTGAACGGTGTGTGGCGGCCCGCCGTCGTGCTGGCCGTTGAGGATCAGCAGTTGCAGATGGGTATCGAAGGCTGGACCGAGGATGAGCCTGCCGCAGTTGTGCCGCGCGAGGACATCAAGTGGCTCAAGGGCGACTTTTTCGACAATTTCGAAGTGGGCGACGTGGTGCATGTGCGCGCCATGACCGCTGACAGTGACGGATCGTTCATCCGCTGGAGCCTGCGACAGGTGCCGCGCGTGCAAGGCGGCTTTGTCGCGATGGACGTGAACACGGGCCGCGTGATCGCGATGCAGGGCGGGTTCAGCTATCAGCATTCGGTTTTCAACCGCGCGACGCAGGCCAAACGCCAACCCGGCTCCTCGTTCAAGCCATTTGTCTATGCGGCTGCCTTGGACAGCGGGTATACGCCCGCAACCATCGTGGTCGACGCCCCGATCGAGGTGAACACGCCGCAGGGGCTTTGGCGGCCCAAGAACTCGACCAACAAGTTCTATGGGCCCACGCCGCTGCGGACCGGGATCGAGCAATCGAGGAACCTGATGACCATCCGCCTGGCGGAAGAGGTCGGGATGGATGTCGTGGCGAGCTACGCCGATGAATTCGGCGTCTATGACCGGATGCGCCCGTTCCTCGCCAACTCGCTCGGGGCGGAGGAAACCACGCTCTACCGGATGGTGTCTGCCTATGCGATGTTCGCCAATGGTGGTGAGCGGGTGAAGCCGACGCTTGTGGACCGCGTGCAGGACCGTTTTGGCCGCACGGTGTACCGGCATGATGAGCGTGAATGTGCGGATTGCACGCGGCTGGCGAGCCTTGATCCCGGTTTCAGCCCCGAGATCGTGTCGAACCGGGAACGTGTGATGGACCCGGTCACGGCCTATCAGCTGACGTCGATGATGAAGGGTGTGGTGGATCGCGGGACGGCCCGGTCAATCAAGCTGCCGGTGCCGATTGCGGGCAAGACGGGCACCACCAATGACACCAAGGACGTCTGGTTCGTGGGCTTTTCCAGCAACATCGTTGCGGGCTGCTATATCGGCTATGACCAACCGCGCCCCTTGGGCGGGTCGGTGTCGAGCGGTCGGACCTGTGGCGGTGTGTTTGCCGATTTCATGGCCGAGGCGATCCAGAAATACGGCGGTGGCCAGTTCGAGGTTCCGGAGCAATGTGAATTCCAGAAGATCGACCGGTTCACCGGGTCGCGCCTGAGCGCGGAGGCGTCGGGCGACAATGTCGTGGCGGAGTGTTTCCGCGAGGGCGAAGAGCCGATCTTTGGCATCACCTTTGATGGTGGCTTTGCCATGGGCGCGGACCTGCCGCTTTTTGAACAGGCGGGCGGGGGTGCACGGCAAGTGACCACGTCGACCGGGAAAAAGGCCGTTGTCGGCAACAAGGCCAATTTCGGCACGCTCAGCTCGGGTGGTCTTTATTAAGTATGTCAGGTGACGCGCGTGTCCGGGCGTGCGCCCGGCCACGACGCCCCACCCGCCATCCCTGTGGCGTTGCGCGTCTTGTGACCCTGTGGACCATGGGCTATTCGGTAGGTCTGTAAGAGGAAGACCCCCATGCGCGCCGAAGTTCAGAATATCGTTGAAGAGATTGAGAAATCGCTGGATCTGCTGGCGCAGCGGCTGGATGTGGACACCGCGCAGCACCGGCTTGAGGAGTTCAACGCCCGGGTCGAGGATCCGAACCTCTGGGACAATCCGGACGCCGCCCAGAAGCTGATGCGGGAGCGGCAGATGCTGGTGGACGCGATGGAGACGCATGCCCGTATCACGCAGGATCTGGCAGACAATATCGAGCTGATCGAGCTGGGTGAGATGGAAGAAGACGCAGAGGTTGTGGGCGATGCCGAAGCCGCGCTCAAGACCTTGCGCGACACGGCCGCGCAGAAAGAGCTTGAAGCGCTGCTGGATGGTGAAGCCGATGGCAACGACACGTTCCTTGAAATCAACGCGGGTGCCGGTGGCACGGAAAGCTGCGATTGGGCGTCGATGCTGGCGCGGATGTATGTGCGGTGGGCGGAAAAGCAGGGGTACAAGGTCGAGTTGCAGTCCGAACAGGGCGGTGACGAGGCCGGTATCAAATCCGCGACCTACAAGATTACCGGGCAGAACGCCTATGGCTGGCTCAAGTCGGAAAGCGGCGTGCACCGGTTGGTGCGCATCTCGCCCTATGACAGCGCGGCCAAGCGACACACGTCCTTCAGCTCGGTCTGGGTCTATCCGGTGGTCGATGACAACATCGAGGTCGAGGTGAACCCCGCCGATATCCGCATCGATACCTACCGGTCCTCGGGCGCGGGCGGGCAGCACGTGAACACCACGGATTCGGCGGTGCGGATCACGCACCACCCGACAGGCATCGTCGTGACCAGTTCCGAGAAATCGCAGCACCAGAACCGGGACATCGCGATGAAGGCCCTCAAGAGCCGCCTGTATCAGTTGGAGTTGGAGCGGCGCACGGCGGATATCAACGCCGCTCATGAGGCCAAGGGTGATGCCGGGTGGGGCAATCAGATCCGGTCCTATGTTCTGCAGCCCTACCAGATGGTGAAGGACCTGCGCACCAACCACGAGACGTCCGACACCAAAGGTGTGCTGGACGGCGATCTCGACGGGTTCATGGCCGCAACGCTGGCCATGGATGTCAGCGGCAAGAGCCGTGCGGAAGCGCAGGGTGACTAGGGCACTGGCCCTTTTGCTCGCGCTCTGTGCAGGCGCTTCGTTTGCACAAACATCTGATACGTTTGACCAATATGCGGATCGCGGCTGCGTCGTGGATGCGGCGTCCGGCGTTGATGTCGCGGCATTGGTGGACGCGGGGCAGGCGGTGGCAATGCCCGGCGGATCGGCCCTGTTGGGGCCAGATGTCTGTACGATTGCGCCGCCCGTTCCGCAGGATGCGCCGTCCTTGCGCGATGCCGATGTGCTGCGTGCGTTTGTGCCATATGACGATGGGTCCGGTGCGCAGGGGCCGGGCTGTGTCCTTGATCTGAGCACGTTCATGGAATGGATGCCGTTGGCCAAGGGATGGACCGTGGCAGAGGCGGAAGACGCCTATCGCAAGCTGGTGTCCGCTGGCATAGCATCCGGTGATCTGCGGTTTTTCAGCACGGATATCCTGGCCACGCCGCCCGGTGTGCAGCTTGTCACCGGGCGCTGCGAAGATGCGCCGGGCGCTGCGGCGTTGCGGGCAAGCCATGACGAAATCATGCGCTGGTTCGACCCGTTTATTCGCGCGGTCGGACCGCAAACGCCGTGCCGGAACGGGGCGACAGTCTTGGACGCAGATGGGTTTGCCGTGATGAATGAGATCACGGGCGGCACCCATGTGAACGCATGGCTGGCCTTTGAGGTCTGGTTGATCGCCTATGGCGGCGGTTGGTATACCTTTGACGGGGCAGGGGATCGTGGCACGCCGCGCCCGCCGGCCTGTGGCATGGCACCATGAGTGCGCACGCTCTGGGACCGGGGAGCGGGGCATTGGCGCTGTCGCAGGCGCTTGCGGATCGGGCATTGAGCGCGTCCGAGTTGATGCAGGCCACGTTGGACCGGATTGATGCGGTGAACGGCGATGTAAACGCCGTTGTTTCCCTGCGCGATCGCAATGCCTTGATGGCAGAGGCGCGCGCGGCGGACAACAGCGCACGGCGCGGGTGGTTGCACGGCATTCCCATTGCGATCAAGGACCTGGCGAACGCTGCAGGTCTGCCCACGTCGATGGGGTCGCCTATTTTCGCAGGGCAGGTGGCGGCGCAGGATGACATCATGGTGGCGCGGCTGCGTGCCGCCGGGGCGCTGATCATTGGCAAGACGAACACGCCGCAATTCGGCCTTGGATCGCACAGCACGAACCCGGTCTTTGGCCCAACGCGCAACCCGTATGACCTGAGCCGAAGCGCGGGTGGGTCGTCCGGGGGCGCAGGTGTCGCATTGGCGTGCGGCATGCTGAGCGTTGCGGACGGGTCCGACATGATGGGGTCGCTGCGCAATCCGGCGGGGTGGAACAATATCTATGGGATGCGGCCAAGCTGGGGGCTGGTGCCGTCGGAGCCGCAGGGGGATGCGTTTCTGCATCAACTGTCCACCAACGGGCCGATGGCGCGGAGCCCGCGGGACCTCGCGGCACTGCTTGATACCATGGCCGGGGCGGATCCCCGGCAGCCGCACGGGCTGGATCAGCCCCCAAGCCTGCCGCAGATGGATGGCGACGTGCCGCCTCTGCGCATCGGGTGGCTCGGCGACTGGGGCGGGGCATTGCCGATGGAGGCAGGGGTGCGCGACCTGTGCGCCGCGGCGCTGGTGCAGTTCGAAGGGCTGGGATGTGCGGTGGATGCGCTGGACGCGCCGTTTGATCGTGATGCGTTGTGGCAGTCCTGGACTCACCTGCGCAGCTTTGCGGTCGCGGGCGGGCTTGCGCCGCTCTATCACAACGCGGCCCAGCGGGATCGGCTGAACCCACAGGCGCACTGGGAAATCACGCAAGGCCTGTCCCTGTCCGCGATGGCGGTGCACGCGGCCAGCGTGATCCGCACCGATTGGTTCAAGGCGGCTGCGGCGCTGTTTGACACCTATGACGTGCTTGCGCTGCCGACGGCCCAGATGTGGCCCTTTGACGTGACCCTGAACTGGCCCACGGAGATCGCGGGCGTGACCATGGATACGTATCACCGCTGGATGGAGGTTGTTGCCCCGGCGAGCCTGATTGGCCTGCCGGTGGTCGCTGTGCCCGTGGGCTTTGGCGAGCCGGATGATCTGCCCATGGGGCTGCAACTGATCGGGCCCCGGGGCAGTGATGCGCGGCTGTTGCACTTGGCGGAGGCGTGGCATCAGGCGACCGACTGGCCGAACCGGCGTCCCCCGCTGCTCTAAAGCAGAAATACAAAAAACCGCACCACGTCACCCTGCCTGAAATCAAAGATTTCAACGGGTTACGTGAGACAGAATGTTGCGAGTTTTTTGTATTTCGCTTCAATCCGCGACTTCGCGGCCCATGGCGACCAATGCCGCCCGCAACGCCCCTGCATCCGGGTGCGCCGTTTCCAGTGCAAAGACATAGGCTTGCGTCAAAAAGAACCCACGCGCATCCCCCTCAACCGCATCCGCCGCCTGTCGGTAAAGGGCGACCATCGCCGCGCGGTCATCGCGCGCGTGCGCTTCCAGCAATTGCGCCTCCAGTGCGGGGTTCATTCGGCGGCTTGGGCCTGCGCGCGGTGATGCTGCATCCGGCCTGCGACCCAGTCGTGGAACAGATGCGTCGGCCCGTCCATCGCCGGCGAAAAGCGGCCGCCGTCGAACGCAGGTGCGTGCCGCCCGCGCTGCATCCCCTCGACGACAAAGATGTCTTCTTCAAAGACTTGCTTCCACTGTTCGGTATTGCGCGCGCGCAGGTCCGGATCGGTGTCCGGTTCGGTGTAGAACAGGTGGATCTGTTCCTGCGTCCGGTCCGGTCCTTTGGGTGTCAGCACAATGGCGAATGCATGGTCGCGGTGCACGCCCAGCAGCACATTGGGGTAGGCGGCGATATATTCCGCCGCCGTGTCCCAGCGGTCCGACAGATTGTCAAAGTCGGAAAATCGCTGGCCTTCGGGGCCGTTCAACTGGCGATATACATGGGTGCCCTGACCGGAATACCGGCCCGCTTCCTCGATATGATAGTGATCTTCCAGCCGCGAATAGGTGTTCAGGCTGGGATGCACCCACGGCAAATGATAGCTTTCGCAATAATTCTCGACCGCCAGTTTCCAGTTGCAGCGCACATCCAGCGTGAACCGGCTGTCGGCACCGCCATGATAGAGCGGTTTGTCAAACTCGGACCACCGCGCCAGCAGATCGGCGTGATGATCCTCAAACGGGGCGGCATCACCGGACAGGTTGATCCAGACGACGCCCATCCAGATATGGCTGCGCACCTCGATCAGGCCGAGTGTGTCGCGATCAATGCCTTGCGCCGTGTTCTGCCCCGGTCCGCCCACATGGGGCGTCGACACCAGCCGTCCTTCGGTGCTGTAGCACCAGCTGTGATAGGGGCAGCGCAGCGCGCCTTCGATCTTGCGCGGTGCATCCACGAGGATCATGCCGCGATGCCGACAGATGTTGTGGAACACCCGCACGACCCCGGCGCGGTCGCGCAACAAAAGCAGCGGCATGCCGACAAAATCAATGGGGTGGGCGTCGCCGGGTTCGGGCACATCGGCGGTCACCGCCAGTCCCGCCCATTCCGACATCAAAAGTGCAGTGCGCTCTTCATCGTAGACCGCTGCATCGGTGTAATGCGCATTGGGCAGCCCATGCGCCGTGTTGATCGGTTGACGGACGGAAGAGAGCGTTGAGTGTGTCATGGCAGCCTCGCAGGTTTACAGCGAGACTAGGCCGATATGTGGCGGGTCGGCTTGTTCAATTTCGACCCGACTTTGCCATTGCCGACATGCGGTTCAGCCGCGGCGTTGCACCTGTGGCGCGTTTGGCGCAGTCCGGCGGATCGGTGCGTCCAGGCGAAAGGGGATGACCTCTGCCGTGTGGGACGCCTGCATGGCGGGCGGCGGTGGTGCGGACTTCAGCTGCTCCACAAGGTCAGTTCCTTTGGATTCGGATACGACCGTCACGTTCTTTGCCAGACGCGTGTTCTTGCGGGCCGAAATATCGAATTCGACGACATCGCCCACATCAACAAAGCCTTCCGGCAGCTGTACTGCATCGGGTCGTGACAGAAACGCGAGATCACCATGGTCTTCGCACCAGATTACAGCCTTTTCCGCTGCTGGATCGCTCCACAATATTACGCCGATCATTATTCCACCTTGAGTTGGGGCGCTGACATAAAACTCAATTCTGAGGTTAGAATACACGGCAAACACGGCAACGTACGCTTGCATTTTGTGTCTGCGTGATTATCGTGCGGTTGCATTTTGACGTCAGCTGTGATGCTATTCCGCGTCACGACCGTCCGTTACAGTGTCTGTATAGAAGGTTTTGCGCTGGTATCGCGCCAACTGAGTTGACGGAAAGAACCCCATATGTCGGAGACGCGAAAATCACCGGCTGAACTGCGCAGCATGTTCGGAGCCAATTTGCGGCAGCTGGCGCGTACGTATCCGTCCATATCGGAATTGTCGCGACAACTGGGGATCAACCGCACCCAGTTCAACCGCTATCTGTCTGGCGAAAGCTTTCCGCGTCCGGATGTGCTGGCGCGCATTTGTGATTTCTTCGATGTGGATGCGCGGGTTCTGCTGGAACCGGTCGCAGCGATCGAAGCGGGTGACGATCCGCTGAACACGTCATTCCTTGGCCCGTTTCTGGGCCGCGACGTCAGTTTTGTCCCGGAAGAGACGTTCCCCTCCGGCTTTTACCGGTTTTCGCGCCGCAGTTTTCTGGATCAATCCAAATATGTGATTGGCCTTGTCTGGGTGTTTCGAAACAAAAAAACGGCCTTTATCCGCGGGTTCGAGGCCCGCGCCGCGATGGCCGCCCAGGGGTTGCCGATGACCCGTGCGGCACGGGAATTCCGCGGCATGCTGTTTCGTCAGGAAGACGGGGTGGCCTCCATGATCTCACGCCAGGGATCGCGGACGGCATCGTTCAACTTTTTGACGCGGGTGTCGTCGTTCGAACAGAATTACTGGGTCGGATACGTGGCCCGCACGGTCCGTGAAAGTCCGGACAGCGAACGGGTGGTGCGCATGGTGTACGAATATCTCGGCACCGGGGTCGGCCCCGCCAAGGCGGCGGGCAAGGCCGGCGGGTATTGTACGGCGGACGCGCTGCTGCCGTTTCACAGCCGGCTGTTGCAGCCCGACACGCCGTTTCGTTAATCGCCGCGGGGCAGGGCGGCGACACCCGTGCGCGCCACTTCGATCAGGCCAAGGGGCCGCATCAGGTCGGCAAACGCGTCGATTTTCTCTGGCGCGCCGGTGATCTCGAAGATGAAGCTTTCGAGCGTGCTGTCGACCACATTCGCGCGGAAAATATCGGCCAGCCGCAACGCCTCCACCCGCTTGTCGCCCTGACCCGCGACCTTGAACATCGCCAGCTCCCGTTCGACAGACGGACCTTCGACGGTGAGATCGTGCACCTCATGCACCGGGATGATCCGGCCCAGCTGTGCCTTGATCTGTTCGATGACTTGCGGCGTGCCAGTGGTGACGATGGTGATGCGGGACAGGTGTCCCTGATGATCCACCTCCGCCACGGTCAGGCTTTCGATGTTGTAGCCGCGCCCTGAAAACAGACCAATCACCCGCGCCAGAACGCCCGGTTCATTCTCGACCAGAACGGCGAGCGTGTGCCGCTCTTCGACGTCCGAAAAAGTGGGCCGCAGGTTGTATGCGGAATGGCTGGTGGCGCCTTTTTTGATCTTTAGTGCGGACATTGCGGGAACCCTTTGGGACTGGATGTGTTGAGCCGGGGTGTTACATGGCGCGTCACCTCGTGCGCGCGCTTGACCCCCTTATCGACAGGAGACGGACTTTGATCACTCATGACGCCATATTCTTCGGCGCAATCGGCACTGTGGCCGATACGTCTGACATGCAGCGCCGGGCATTCAACGCGGCCTTTGCCCAGGCCGGGCTCGACTGGGAGTGGAGCGCGCAGGACTACGCCGGAATGCTCGCCACCGTGGGCGGCGTGAACCGGATTGAGGCCCATGCGGCGCGGACCGGCACCGATGTGGACGCCAAGGCGCTGCACGCAGCCAAGTCGCGGATTTATCAGCAGATGCTCGCCGCGCGGGGCGTGCCGTTGCGCCCCGGTGTGGCCACGTTGTGCGAAAGTGCGCGCGCGGCGGGCCAGCGTCTGGGCTGGATCACCACCACGTCCCGCGCGAATGTGGACGCGATCCTCGATGCGGTGGATGGGCTTGATGCGGGCACGTTCGATCTGATCACCGACCGGAGCATGGTCCGCGCCCCCAAACCCGATCCCGAGGTCTATACCCTCGCGCTGCAACGGCTGGGCCTTGCGGCGGCGGATGTTCTCGTGATCGAAGACACGCCCGAAAGCGCGCAGGCCGCCGCTTCCGCCGGATTGCAGGTGGTCGCCTTTGAAGGGGCGGCACCGCCGGACAGCGCGTGGCCCGAAGGCTGCACGCACGTGTCCGACCTGTCCGAACTGCTGGGCGGTTCTGCGGTCAACGTGGCCGCAGAATAGATCCAGGTTCTGCATCAGATCACACCAGCACGGAACCCTTGGCGTCGATGACGCCTTGGGTTTCGGCCTCGCCCAGCAGCATTTCGTTGTGGGCCTTGCCCGACGGGATCATGGGGAAGCAGTTTTCGTGCTTTTCCACCAGACAGTCGAAGAGCACCGGGCCGTCGTGGTTGATCATCTCCATGATCGCATCATCAAGGTCATCGGGGTCAGAGCACAGAATGCCCTTGGCCCCGAACGCTTCGGCCAGCTTCACGAAATCGGGCAGGCTTTCGGACCACGAATGCGAATAGCGCTCACCGTGCAAGAGTTCCTGCCACTGGCGCACCATCCCGAGGCGTTCGTTGTTCAGGATGAACTGTTTGACCGGCAGGTTGAACTGCATCGCCGTCCCCAGCTCCTGCATGTTCATCAGCCATGACGCCTCACCCGCGACGTTGATCACAAGCGCCTCCGGGTGCCCCATCTGCACGCCGATGGACGCCGGGAAGCCATAGCCCATGGTGCCCAGCCCCCCGGAGGTCATCCAGCGGTTCGGATCCTCGAACCCGAGATATTGCGCGGCCCACATCTGGTGCTGGCCCACTTCGGTACAGATGTAGCGGTCATGATCCTTGGTCAGCGCTTCCAACCGGGCCAGCGCATGCTGCGGTTTGATCACCTTGCCCTTCTGTTCGAACTTGAGGCAATCGACAGCGCGCCATTCGTCGATCTTCGACCACCACTGCGCCACGGCGGCGCTGTTGGTCTTGCGCCCGCGCGATTTCCAGACCTTGAGGATGTCCTCAAGCACGTGACCCACATCGCCGACAATGGGGATGTCGGCCTTGATCACCTTGTTGATCGAGGACGGGTCGATGTCGATATGCGCCTTTTTCGACTTGGGCGAAAACGCGTCGATGCGCCCGGTGATCCGGTCGTCGAACCGCGCGCCGATGTTGATCATCAGATCGCAATCGTGCATCGCCATGTTCGCCTCATAGAGACCGTGCATGCCCAGCATCCCCACCCATTTTTCACCCGACGCAGGGTAGGCCCCGAGGCCCATCAGCGTGGACGTGATGGGAAAGCCGGTGGCCTCCACCAATTCGCGCAACAGCTGGCTCGCGGCGGGGCCGGAATTGATCACGCCGCCGCCGGTATAGAAGATCGGGCGTTTGGCCGTTTCCATGGCGGCGACCAGTTCAGTGATCTCTTCCATGTCGCCCTTGAGGCGCGGTTGGTAATGCGAGGCCGACGGTTTTGGCCCATTATAGGTGCCGGTGGCAAACTGCACGTCCTTGGGGATGTCCACCAGAACGGGGCCGGGCCGGCCGGAAGTGGCCACATGAAACGCCTCGTGCATGGTGGCCGACAGCGCATCGGTCTCCTTCACCAGCCAGTTGTGCTTGGTGCAGGGGCGGGTGATGCCAACGGTGTCGGCCTCCTGAAACGCGTCCGATCCGATCATGAATGTGGGCACCTGGCCGGTCAGCACGATGATCGGAATGCTGTCCATCAGCGCATCGGTCAGGCCGGTGACCGCGTTCGTGGCACCGGGACCGGAGGTCACAAGACACACGCCGGGTTTGCCGGTCGCGCGCGCATATCCTTCGGCAGCATGCACCGCGCCCTGTTCGTGGCGCACAAGGATGTGCTTGATCGAATTCTGCTGAAAGACCTCGTCATAAATCGGTAGCACCGCGCCTCCGGGGTATCCGAATACTGTGTCCACACCCTGATCGATGAGGGCTTGGACGACCATTTTCGCTCCGGTCATTTGACGTGTCATATCCGCGTGCTCCGATTGCGGTTTCATTTTTGTGCCGCGCAAAAAAAAGGCCCCCGGGTTTCGGGGGCGCATGGGTGTCGGTTTGGATTTCCGTTACCGGCCCATGCGCTGTCTTACCAGAATGTCTACGAGTACGGTCATTGACCGGAGACCTCTTGATTGCGTGTGCGCGGACCGTATGCATGTCCGCGGGCAGGGTCAACAGGCCAACTTGCGATAAATGTGTCTCTGAGTGAAAAAAATCAGCAATATTGTTGCCGAATGGTCGCGACTGGCGACAGATCAGGAATTTTGAGCGTGGTTTAGCGAGATGAACTGCTCAACCCGTCGATATTTTCACGTGCCGTGGCGGCCAGGTGCTGGATTTCCTCGGCCAGCGATTTGAATTCGACCGCAATCACGCCAAGCCCCTTGCCTGCCTCGCCCACGCGCGCCGCCTCGACCGAGGCGTTGAGCGACACGAGCCGGACGTGTTTACCGATCCGTTCGAGCCGCCCCAGAATGTCGCCAATCGCCTTGCCGCTGTCATGTGCGTGCCGGGTGTCCTCATCCCGTTGCCGGTCAAGGTCGGCCCACAGCCCGTCGCAAATCTCCGTCACCGCGTCATAGAACTGACCCCGGCCAAAGGCGAAATGTGCCTTCATCACTTCATCCAGCGCCTGATCACTGCCCGTGAGGGCGTCGTGCAGATCCTGCGTCAGTTTGAACATGTGATTGAGCACGTTCATTTGGGCGGTCTGCTGCGCGGTGTGCGCTGCGATCCAGTCGCAGATGTCCTGCGGCAGCACGTTGAGCGGGTCCTTGCCCTGCATCAGGCTGTAGGATCGTTTGATCCCGTCAAACTGCTCTTCGAACTTTTCGCGCCACTGTGCGCGTATCTCATCGCTTTCCGGCGTGATCGGATGCGGGCGCAGCAAATAGGTCCCGAAGAGCGCGCATCGGATCATGCGGGCGCGCAGGGTGGCAATCATGTCGATCGCGGCACGCCTGTGCGCAAAATGCGACGTGTCCGATTTGTCGGCAAAAGACGGCGCGGGGTGGTGCAGGGCAACGTTCATGCGCGCAGTTAGCCCGACTTTAGTAAAGCTCGCGTTACCGTGAGGGTGTCAAAGCGCATTTCCCGTGCCTTGCAGCACGCCATGTTCCAGCGCGTAGCGTGTCAGACCGGCCGTGGATGAAATTCCGAGCTTGCGCTTGATGTTCTTGCGGTGCGTTTCGACCGTGCGGACGGAAATGTCTAGCGTGCCTGCCACTTCCTTGTTGGACATGCCTTGCGCCAGTTGCAGCAGGATCGTCTGTTCGCGCCCGGTCAACGCGTCCCCCGCGCCGCCCGGTTTCGGCGCGATTGCACCTTCGGCACCGGTACACAGATAGCGTTCGCCCTGCATCACCGTGTCAATGGCGGTCTTGATCTCATCCGTCGGCACATCCTTGAGCACATATCCCATGGCGCCGTGGCTGAGCGCGGAGGTGATGTATTCGGGGCTGTCATGCATGGACAGGATCAACACGCGGGTGCCGGGGCGTTTTTCCAGCACCAGTTCCGTGGCGGTGAGCCCGCCCATTTCCGGCATGTTCAGGTCCATCAGGATCACGTCCGGATCCATGTCCCCAAGCGCATCAAGTGCCGCGCGCCCATTGCCAAGGGTGGCCAGCACCTCGATGTCGTCGTGTTCTTCGAGTACGGATTGGATGCCTTGGGCGACCATCGGGTGATCATCGACGATCATGATACGTGTCGGGGTCATGCGCGTGCACGCTCCTTGGAATTGGCGGTGTTTTCCGGGGGTAAAAGGTGGGTCAGAGGCACCGTGACCTCGATCACGGTGCCGGTGCTCTTGCCGGCAGAGGCGAGGATGCGGAATTGCCCGTCCAGCTGTTCCACACGTTCCTGCATGTTGCGCAGGCCCAGACCGCTGGCGCCCTGACGGACGCGCGCGGGCAGGCCCACGCCATTGTCACTGATGCGCAGGGTCGCGCCGCGGCGGTGGCCGCGCAGGTCCACCGACACATGGCTGGCCCCGGCGTGACGCTCGATATTGGTCAGCGCCTCCTGCGCGATGCGGTAGAGCGCAATCTTGGCGTCCTGATCAAGGCGATTGCGAAACACGACCGTGTTGAAATCCACAGACACGCCCGTCCGTGTGCCAAAATCGTCCACCAGCGCCTTGAGCGCAGGCCCAAGGCCCAGATCATCGAGCACCCCGGGCCGCAAGTCCCGGCTGATCCGGCGCACCTCGGCAATCGCCGTGCCCAGATCGTCGATCCCGCGTTCCAGCGGATCGCTGGCGGTGTCGGGCGTGCGCTGCAACCTGCGGCGCGCGCTGTCGAGCGCATAGCGCACACCAACCAGCATCTGGCTGATCCCGTCATGCAATTCACGCGCGACGCGGCCACGTTCCTCTTCCTGTGCGTCGAACACCCGCTGCGTCAGCTTCTTGAGCTTGGCATCCGCCAGCCGACGCTCGCGTATGTTGAGCGCCATGCCCGAGCCAAACACCAACAGCAGCGCGGCCAGCGTGATCCCGAGAATATAGTAGAAGGTGCGTTGCACCCGCGCTTCCACATCGGCGCGCGCCGCCGCCACGGATGTCAGCACATCGTCGATGAACACGCCCGTGCCCACCGCCCACCGCCACGACGGGAAAGACGTGACATAGGTGATCATCTCTGCCTCCTGCCCATTGGACGGTTTGGGCCACAGATGTGTCAGGTATCCATCGCCCTGACGCGCAATCTCGATCAGTTCGGCGACCACGGGCGTGCCCGCGCTGTCGGTCAGCGCCATGTGATTGCGGTTGATCATCCCGGTCTGGCGCGGATTGACCAACGCGGTGCCATCGTAATCATAGACAAAGAAAAACCCTTCATCGCCATAGATCATCGCGGACAGGATCTGGTTCACCTGATCCTTGGCCTGCTGGTCGTCGGGCGCGGCAGAGCCATAGATGAAATAGAACCCGTTGCGCGCCTGCGTGACGTAGTTGCGCAACTCGCGCTTCTTGGCCTCGATCAGCTCGACTTCGAGCGTCTGGATTTCCCGTTCGGCCAACGCACGGGACTGTACGGCGACCAGAAACGCAATCGCCGCCACCGCGAGGATAAGCGGCACAGCCGCCACCAGTGACAGCTTTTGCGCATAGGACAGGCGCGGATAGGGCAGGGCACGCAGCATGACCGAATCGATACGATGCTTTGGCCCCGAATCAAAGTCCGCGCCTTGTTTGTTTGGGCGCTAACAGCGACACGGTCCCGTGAAACCGGGCGTGATCCGTAAAATAAACATTAAGAATCACCCGCTCTGGCCACGCGCCTACGCAGTACTAGGTATTTCATTCGGCCGCCTCGTAAGTATGGTGTGCCGCACTCGAAACGATCCGCCCGTCCATTCGACAGGGTCGGGCATCCAAATCTGGGAGGATTACTTTCATGGATCGTCGCTCTTTTCTGAAAACATCTGCGCTTGGTGGTACAGCCGCCGCCGCAACCACGCTGGCCGCACCGGCCTATGCCCAAGGCAAGCGCACCCTGACCATGGTCACATCGTGGCCCCGCGGGTTCGCCGTTCTGGACGACGCGGCAAGCTATCTTGAGCAGTTCGTCGGCGAAATGTCCGACGGTCAGCTGACCATCGACAAGAAAGCCCCCGGCGAGCTTGTCGGCGCGTTCGAAGTGTTTGACGCTGTGTCCTCGGGCCAGGCGGACATGTATCACTCGGCTGACTACTACTTCATCGGTCAGCACCCGGCCTATGCCTACTACACAGCCGTGCCCTTCGGCGGCACAGCGCAGGAAGTGACCAACTGGTACGAGCATGGCGGCGGTCAGGAACTGCACGACGAGCTGGGCCAGATCTTCAACCTCAAAGGCCTGCTGGCGGGTAACTCCGGTTCGCAGTCCGGTGGCTGGTTCCGCAACGAGATCAACTCGGCCGCTGACTTCAACGGTCTGAAGTTCCGTATGCCTGGCCTCGGCGGCAAGGTGCTGGGCAAACTGGGCGCTTCTGTTCAGAACATCCCCGGCGGTGAACTCTATCAGGCGCTGTCCTCCGGTGCTCTGGACGGTCTGGAGTGGGTTGGCCCGATGGCTGACGAACGCGCCGGCTTCCAGGAAGTGGCGAAGGTGTACTACACCGCCGGTTTCCACGAGCCGGGTTCGGCTCTGGCCGCCAACGTCAACCTCGACGTCTGGAACGACCTGACGCCGCAGCATCAGGCGATCCTGCAAAACGCCAGCCGCGCGACCACGTACTTCCAGCTGTCCGAGACACTGGCAAACAACGGTGCGGCCCTGGCGCGTCTGCAGCAGCAAGGCGTGAAAACCCTGCAGTTCTCCGACGATGTGTGGGATGCGTTCGGCGCAGCCTCCGCCGAAGTCATGGACGAGAACATGGGCGACGAGCTGTTTGCGAAAACACGCAAGTCGTTCGAAGAAAGCCTCGCCACATCGGCCAGCTGGATCAATAAGTCGGACGGTTACTACGTCGAACAGCGCGTGCGCGTGCTGGGCGGCTAAGCCGACATCTGACGAATTGCCCAAGGGCTCCGGGTTTATCCCGGGGCCCTTGGGTCTGCGAGACATTTGCAGGTGACGCCGGGAACCGGCGACCAAGGGGGGCACATCATGGGCGATGAGACCGAGGGCAGAGGCGTGCTGCTGACGCTGGTGGACGGAATTGTCTGGTTTTTTCAAAACCTTGCGATCGGAGCTTACGATCTCCTCTGGGCGATATTCCATCCCGCGTTCTGGCTGGACTGGATCACCTGGAACAACACGACCGAGGACAAGCTGTCCTTGATGAAAGTCGTCTACTACGGCGGCTCTGTTGAATTCTTCTTTGCGGTTCTGGCACTGATCCTGATCGTCACGGCCATCGGTCTGTGGCGCAACGCATTCATGTGGGGCTGCGTGCGCGTGCTGGAGGGCATCGCCAATGGCGTGGGCCGGTTCGCCGCGTGGGCGGGCCTTTTGATGGTGATCCAGCAGATCATCATCGTGTTCATGCAGCGCATCTTTACCCGGCCCGACATCTCCATCGGCTTTGGTATTCCGCTACAATTCGACATTTCGTGGTTTGCCGAAGAACTCAAACTTTACAATGCCTTGGTCGTCTGTCTTTGCGTGACATATACCTTTGTGCAGGGTGGGCACGTGCGGGTGGACCTGATCTATTCCGCCGTGTCGCACCGGACCAAGCGCGTGATTGACATGATCGGTGCGGTGATCTTCATGGCACCGTCGGCGATCCTGATCTGGATGTATGGCTGGTATTTCCTGTGGCGCCACCTCGTGACGCCGAAACCGGCGGCCAGCTGGACGCTGGAGCGGGCCGAACGCTCTGCCGCAGCAGTCCGCTGGAACGTGGAGACCATCGGGTTCAGCCCCAACGGCTTTAACGGCTACTTCCTCTTCAAGATCCTGCTGGTGGCCTTTGCCGGGCTCGTGTTCCTGCACGCCATCGCCTTCTTCTACCGCTCTTACCTTGAGTGGAAGGAGGGCCCCGAGAGCGAGGGCAAGTACCTCGACCGCGATACGCTGGGCGAGGGCGAAGAAGCCTATGAGGGGACACATTGATGACCCTTCGCACCACCACACCATGCGCGCCGCGCGCGACAGAACTGAAATAGGGACAGAGATATGTTGTTTGGACTTGATGGCGTCGAAATCGGCCTGATCATCGTCTTTGTCTGCCTGTTTGGCGGCATCCTTTCCGGCTTTCCGGTGGCGTTTGCCATCGCTGGGGCCGGGGTCATCTCCTTTGCGATCATCGCGGCCCTCGACAGTGCGGGCCTGCTGATCCACCAGGCGATCGACGAAAGCGCGCAAGCCTATCGCGATCTGGTGAATTCCGGGGTGAAACCCGACACCATATCGGTGTTCAGGTTCCCGGATTTGCCACGGATCGAGGAGCCAGTGTTCCCGCGTGGCTGGGAAGTGGCGCTGGACCGGAACGTGTCCTTTGTCGTGAACCGCATGAACGAACGTGTGCTGGCGGGCCAGTCGATTGAAACACTGCTGGCTGTGCTGATGTTCGTTCTGATGGGCATCACGCTCGAACGCTCGAAAATCGCCAACGACCTGCTGACCACCATGGCGCGCGTCTTTGGTCCGCTGCCGGGCGGTCTGGCCGTGTCCATCGTGGTTGTCGGCGCGTTCCTTGCGGCCTCTACCGGGATCGTGGGCGCGACCGTTGTGACCATGGGCCTGCTCGCGCTGCCCACCATGCTGCGCAACAATTACTCGCCCGAGATTGCGACAGGTGTCATCGCGGCCTCCGGCACGCTGGGGCAGATCATTCCGCCCTCCATCGTGATCGTTCTGCTGGGCACGCTTGCGGGCGACCTCTATTCGGCGGCACAGGAAAGCCGCGCGCAGGTTGCGGGCTGTACCGACGCGCTGACCTATCTGGGAGAGCCTGCGGTTCTGTCTGTGGGCACGCTGTTCCAGGCGGCTCTGCTGCCCGGCATCATGCTGGCGCTGCTCTATGCGCTTTATGCCTTTGGCTATGCGCTGTTGAACCCGGAAAAGGCCCCGGCGGTCGAGATGGGCACCACCAATGCCGAGCCCATCACGCGCGGTGAAGCGTTCACATGGTTCTTGGGCGCGCCTGTCCTGATCATCGTGGGCACCATTTTGCTGGGCAACCTCAATGTGGTGGGCAGTCAGTCAACCACGGTGTCGTCCTTCTCGGATGTGGGGGCGTCGGCCAGCCTGCGCACCAATGTGAGCGAAGACTGTCAGGCCTCTATGATCGAATTGCACGGTCAAGAGGCGTGGGATGCAGCCCTTGCGCAGCAGGCGGAGATCGACGCCGCGGGCGTATCCACGCAGAGCGAAGCGCTCTCCGAGGAAGAGATCGCGGCCTCCGTTCAGGCCAAGGTTGACAGTGCAGCGCCAATTGGCACCGGCACGGCAATCCTGCTGATCCTGTTGGGTCTCATCCTGACCACGGCCAAGGGCATCGCGCCCAGCCGGGACAACCGCCCGCTGATCATCGGTGGCATCGGTGTGGTTCTGGCGCTGCTGGCGGACATCGTTCTGATCGGGCCGCTGAACAGCGCGGGTTATTATGTGTTTGTCATGCTGATCCCCTTTGCGCTGATCCTCTACGGGGCGGTCGAGGGCGTGAAACGCTGTGCGCAGAATGAGCTGATCCGGGTTGTGTTCCCGCCGCTGGTTCTGATCGTGGCGGTGCTGGGCTCCATCCTGGGTGGGATCACAAACCCGACGCCGGCGGCAGCACTTGGGGCAGGTGGGGCGATCATGCTC
This sequence comes from Tateyamaria rhodophyticola, assembly GCF_047777875.1. Taxonomy (GTDB): domain Bacteria; phylum Pseudomonadota; class Alphaproteobacteria; order Rhodobacterales; family Rhodobacteraceae; genus Tateyamaria. Next base: position 3,322,167 of record NZ_CP180519.1, read on the forward strand.
GCGGCCTATCGCAAGCTGACAGATCAGGATCGCAGTCCAAAGATCATCATCTGGTCCACGCTGGCGATCATCGTCTGTATCCTTGTGGGGGTGAATTTCGATCTGCGGATCAATCAGGACAACGTGTCGGCGCAAAGCTGGTTCGGCTTTACCATCGCCTATGCGGCCTATCTCTATGCGCTCTTTGGCCTGCTGTTCTCCTGCTATATATTGTGGACCAGCGGTGTTCTGGCGCCGGTGGTGCGCGAGACGGCCAAGGTGACGTCGATGGTGTTCACCATCCTGATCGGCTCGCAGCTCTTGAACCTCGTGGTGATCTCTTTTGGCGGGGAACACTATATCCAGCAGTTCCTGAAGTCCTTCGACAATGAATTCACAGTGTTTCTGATCGTGATGCTGGTGCTGTTTGTGCTCGGCTTCGTGCTCGATTTCCTCGAGATCATCTACATCGTGATCCCGATTGTGGGGCCTGTGATCTATGGCGGGACGTTTGATCCGAAATGGGTGACGATCATGATTGCGGTGAACCTGCAAACCTCGTTCCTGACGCCGCCGTTTGGCTTTGCCTTGTTCTATCTGCGCGGGGTGGCGCCGAAGGAGGTCACGACGGGCCACATCTACCGCGGGATCATACCGTTTGTGTTGATCCAGGTGGCGGGGCTTGCCCTGTTGTGGACATTCCCGGGCATCGTGACGCTGATCCCGGATCTGATCCCGAACTGATCCCTGCGCGGTCAGGGCATGACGTGATCCAACGGAAAGGGCGGCCCATTGGCCGCCCTTGTTTCATTTTATCGATAGAGGCGCTGCGCGCCGGGGGGCTTTGCCCCCACGCCTGACGGCGTTCCCCCAGGATTTTCTGGAACAGAGACGGGGTGATCAGCGCGTCGGGCGCGTATCGGGGAGCGAGATGTTGGCGACCTGCTCGGCGATGGGATCGGTGGAGAGCGGGTGTGTGTCGGGGCTGAAGTTTTCGGGGTCGCGCATCTGTTGCCAGCGTCCGCCGAGATAAACCTCGAGCCCGGAGAATTTGGATTTATAGCCCATCTTCTGGCTGCCGGGCACCCAATAGCCGAGGTAGACATAAGGCAGCCCCGCCTCGCGGGCGATCTCGATATGATCGAGGATCATATAGGTGCCGAGCGAGCGCTGCGGTGCGTCGGGGGTGTAGAAGCTGTAGACCATGCTCAGCCCATCGCTGAGCACATCCGTAAGGCTGACGCCCATCAGCGCATCGCCGTTGGTATATTCGACGACGCGGCTGCGGATCGGGGTTTCTTCGATCATGGCGGCGAATTCAAACACGTCCATATCCGCCATCCCGCCATCGGCGTGGCGGCTGTCGAGATAGGTGCGGAAGAGGGCGTATTGGTCCTCTGTGGCCCAGGGCGATGTTGCGCGCCGGTCGAGATCGGTGTTGCGCCTTGCGGTGCGCTTTTGGCTTTTGGTGGGGGCAAATCGGCTGACGTCAATGCGGGCCGACAGGCAGGCAGAGCATTCCGCACAGGAGGGCCTGTAGAGCACGTTTTGCGAGCGGCGAAAGCCCTGCTGGCTCAGGCTGTCATTTAGCTTTTCCGCGTTTTCGCCTTGCAGGGCCGTGAACAGTTTGCGCTCCATCCGCCCGTCGAGATACGGGCAGGGTTGGGGCGCAGTCACGTAGAACTGCGGAGCAAGGGGAAGTGTGTGACGCATGGATGACCTGAGTGGGTTGCCCGTGATGATAGCAAGCCATTTGCGCCACGCAACCCTGCAATGGTTGCAACCTCAGGGTTATTTCGGTCCAATCGAGTTGCGTCAGGGTTGTTAGCCGCGCCGGTTCAGCGCGGCGGTGCCCAGAACCATGTCGGTCAGCCCCTGGCCGCGCCCCGAAGTTGCCATCAGAATGATGGAGATCAGTTGGAGCGGTGCGACGGCCCAGCTGATCGTGTAGCCGAGCGTGTGCAGGAATGCGGTGCCAAGGTCGAACCGTGCCCCGTTGGCGGCGCGGAATTCAATCGCCATGAGGCGCATGCCCAATGTGGCCGAGCCGCCGGTGAGTGTGATCACACGGTAGGCGAAGCTGACCACGGCCATCAGGCCGAAAAAGAAGAACAGCGCGACAAAGGCGGTGAAGGGCAGGATCAACAGGCACAGCAATACGATCAGGATGGTGTCGATCACCCAGGCCATCAGGCGTTTGGCCGCGACGTCGCGGTAGAATTGCGGTTGGGTGACGGGGTCGGCGAGGTGCATCGCGGGTCTCCGGTGCGCGTGGGATGCAGGCCCCGGATCTACCGGGGCCCGTTTGGGTCAGTCTTCGGATTTTGCGGCTTCGGCGCGTTCGTCCATGAATTGGTCGAATTCGGACTTGTCCTTGGCTTCGCGCAGCCGCTCGAGGAACGCTTCGAAATTGTGCTGCTCGTCTTCGAGACGGCGCAGGGTGTCGGCCTTGTACGCGTCAAAGGCCGAATTGCCGGTCGAGCGCATGGTGGTCATGGTGCGCCCCATGCGGCGGGATGTGCAGGACTTGGAAAACATGCGTTTGCTCCAGATCATATATGCCAGCAGGGCGAGGCCCACAGGCCAGAAGAAGATGAACCCGATAACCATGGCAGCGATCCAGGCGCCCTTGCCCCGGTCATCAAGCCACCGTTCGCTGCGGGTGAACCACCCGTCCGAGCGATGCTCTATGGGTGCAGATGAGGTCATGGACGTCATTTCTCAAACCTTTCATGAGGGGCCTTTAATGAGGGGCAAGGCCCGTTTGGGTGTATGTGAATGCCTTTCACATATCATAAATGGGTGCTGCCCCGGGGTTTGCAAGGAGAAATGTGAAAGATATTCACATAAGCTCGTTTTAGTCTGTAAATTCAAATATTTGCGCGCCAGAAATTCGCAAGAGATCCAGCGGTTTCGCGCGAAAGACATGGTGCGGTGTGCCGGCTGCGGCCCAGATCACGTCAAATTCCGACAGACGCGGGTCGGCAAAGGCGCGGATCGGGTTGAGGTGGCCCACCGGTGACACGCCCCCGATGGCAAAGCCGGTCTGCGCCCGGATCAGCGCCGCATCCGCCTTGCCCAACGGTTCACCCGCGAGGACCGCCGCGCGGTCCGGGTTCACCTGATTGCCACCCGCAGTCAGGAACAGAAGTGCCTCGCCCGTGGTTTCGCCCCGAAAGATGATGGATTTGGCGATCTGGTCGATTTCGCATCCGATGGCGGCGGCCGCGTCCGCAGCGGTGCGGGCCAGGGGCGTTTCCATGATTTCGGTGTCGATTTCAGCGGCTTCAAGGGCGGCGCGCACGCGTTTCAGACTTTTGCTCATGCGCCGAGCCTAGCCACTCCTGCCCGCGGGACAAGGGGCATTGACGACGCCGAACGGGCGGGGAAGGGTGCGCATCATGTCACTGATGTCGTCCCTGACCCGCATGCCGCGCCCCCATCAGCCTGACCGGGGCCGTGATGTTGCGGCGGCGGTTGCCGTCACCGATCCGGTTGCGCGCGACCTGATCGCGGGTGCTGCGGGGTGCAGCCCGTATCTTGCCAGCCTGATCGAGAAGGAGACCGCGTGGCTGCCGGGCGCGCTGGAGGCGCCCGAGACCGCGTTGGCCGACGCATTGTGCGCGCCGTCAGATGTGCCCCTGAAGCCCGCGTTGCGGCAGGCGAAACGGCGGGTTGCGCTGCTCACCGCACTTGCCGACCTTGGCGGGGCATGGTCCCTGGAACAGGTGACGGGGGCGTTGACCGACCTTGGCGATATGGCGTGCGAGGTGGCGTTGGCCGAGGGGCTCGCCCTGCAACGCAAGCGGGGTAAGTTGCCCGACGGGGAGGTCGGGCTTTTTGTGCTGGCCATGGGCAAGATGGGTGCTGCGGAGCTGAACTACTCCTCCGACATCGACCTGATCTGCCTCTTTGACGAGACGCGTCACGAACCTGCGGACTATGCCACGATCCGCAGCGCCTGCGTGAAGGCGGTGCAGCACATGTGCGGGACGCTCAGCGATTTGACCGAGGATGGTTATGTGTTCCGCACCGATCTGCGCCTGCGCCCGGATCCGTCAGTGACGCCGGTGGTGATTTCCACGGGTGCGGCGGAACGGTATTACGAAAGTGTCGGGCGCACATGGGAACGGGCCGCCTATATCAAGGCGCGCGTGTGCGCCGGAGACATTGCGGCGGGCGAGACGTTTCTGAAGGAGCTGCGCCCGTTTGTGTGGCGGCGGCATCTGGATTTTGCGGCGGTGCAGGATGCGCATGACATGCGGCTTGCCATCCGGGCGCACAAAGGCACGGGCGGGCCGATCACGCTGCCGGGGCACAACATGAAACTGGGGCGCGGTGGCATCCGCGAGATCGAGTTTTTCACACAGACGCGCCAGCTGATCGCGGGCGGGCGCGATCCCGATCTGCGCGTGCGCGGCACGGTCGAGGGGCTCGAACATCTGGCGCGCAAGGGGTGGGTGACCGGCGGTCAGGCGGCGCGGCTGAGCGATCACTACCGCTTTGCCCGGACGGTCGAACACCGGGTGCAGATGGTACAGGACGCGCAGACCCATGCGTTGCCGCGCAACGACGAAGGGTTTGACCGGCTTGCGGCGATGATGGACATGGACCGCGACACGCTGTGCCAAACGCTGCGCGCGCGCCTGTCCGAGGTGCATTCCGAAACCGAAGGCTTCTTTGCGCCCGGCGCGCGCGCAGAGGCGCCGCCTGCCGCAATTGATCCCGGTATTCAGGCGCGCTGGCGCAACTATCCGGCGCTGCGGTCCGAACGGGGGGCTGCGCTCTTTGACCGGATCGAACCGATGCTGCTGGCCCGCCTGAACGAGGCCGCGCGCCCGCATGAGGCGCTGTTGGCCTTTGACGGGTTTCTGGCCGGGTTGCCTGCGGGGGTGCAGCTGTTTTCGCTGTTCGAGGCAAACCCGTCGCTGGTGGATCTGCTGGTGGACATCGTGGGGACGTCGCCCGCGCTGGCGCAATATCTGTCGCGCAATGCCCAGGTGCTGGATGCCGTTCTGGGCGGTGCGTTCTTTGAACCATGGCCCGGGCAGGTCGCATTGCAGTCAGATGCCGCCAAAACGCTGGACGCCGTCCCGGATTACGAAGGCAAGCTGGACGCGATCCGGGTCTGGGCCCGCGAATGGCACTTTCGCGTGGGCGTGCACATGCTGCGCGCGTTGGTGACACCGCAGGAAGCCAGCCGTCAGTATGCCGATCTGGCGCAGGCTTGCGTGGCGGCCCTCTGGCCCGAAGTGGTGGCGCAGTTTGCCCTGCGGCACGGGTCGCCCCCCGGTCGGGGCGCGGTGGTGGTCGCGATGGGATCGCTGGGCGCAGGCACATTGTCGGCGCAATCCGATCTGGACCTGATCGTCGTCTATGACGCGGCGGGGGTCGAGGCGTCGGATGGCAAGCGTCCCTTGCCCGCGCGCACGTATTATGCCCGCCTGACCCAGGCGATGATCACCGCAATCACGGCGCAGACGGCGCGCGGGCGGCTTTATGAGGCGGACATGCGCCTGCGCCCCTCCGGCAATCAGGGACCCGTTGCGACCAGCTGGTCATCCTATGCGCATTACCAACGCAACGAGGCGTGGTTGTGGGAACATCTGGCCCTGACCCGTGCGCGGGTTGTGGCGGGGGCAGACAGCCTTGGCGATGACATCGAGGCCTTGCGGTGCGAGGTGTTGCGTCTGCCGCGTGAGACAAATGCCGTGCTGGCCGAACTGTCCGACATGCGCGCCCGCATCGCCGCCGCCAAGCCCCCCGGCACCGTTTGGGACATCAAGGTCGGGCCGGGCCGGTTGCAGGATATCGAACTGCTGTCCCAGGTCGGGGCGGTGCTGACCGGAACCGCAGACCGCACGCCCGCCGCGGGCCTTGCGGCGGCGGTGGAGGCGCGCATTCTGGGTGCCGCGGAGGCCGAGAGCCTGACACGGGCGCACACGCTCTTTGCAGCCGTGCAAATGGCAACCCGTTTGCTCAGCACCGGCGCAATTGTTGCAGAGGATGTCGGTACGGGTGGGCAAGCGATCCTGTTGCGTGTGACACAAGCCAAGGACATGGCGGCGGCCGAGGCATGCTTGGCCGATGAGTACGCGCAGGCCGCACGGATCATCGACAGGGTCCTGGGCGACGCCGGGCAACAGGGAGCGGGATGATGACGAAACAGGGTGGCGCCAACGACCCCAAGGCGCTCATTTACGAAGCCTACCGCATTGACGGCATCACCAAGCCCGATTGCCGCACCATCTTTCTGGATTGGGCGCTGAGCCTTCCGGTGGAGCGTCCGCAGGACGAAGCCCTGCGCGTGCTGCTGTCGGAGTATGGCACGGCACATCCCGATCACCCCATGACGGAGGTCCTGCGCGAGGGGCAGCAGGCGATCGCAACACCGCGCCGCCGGGGTGGCTGGCGCAGCCGTGCGGGCCGGTCGCAGTCCTGAAACCGCCGCGAAACAATCCCGCAAACCACTCAAATTTGTCCAAAATTCGCCCCAATTCGCAATCATGGTCTTCTCCATAACCTATGGTGGCACAAGACCGCCAAACCGATTGGAGAGTGGACATGAAACGCATCAAGATTGCACTGCTGCTGGCGATGGGCGGGCTGGTTTCGGCCTGTGGCGCGCCGGTTGTGCCAACATCAACGGCACCGTTCGAGGCGACACCACTGTCGTCGGTCAATGCGCCTGCGGGTCAGATCGAGGCGGTGCGCGCACCGCTGACGGACGTGACCGTGGACGCCATCACCATCCGCGTGCCCCGGTCGCTGACCGTGTCCGAGGCGAACCGCTATCTGCCCAAGGGCGATATCGTCTGGCGCGGTGACGCCATCGGTGATCGCCATCAACAGGTGGCCGATATATTCAACACGGCGATGACCCGCGGGACCGAAGCGCTGGACGGCGCGTTGCCGGTCGCGCTGGACATCGAAGTGCAGCGCTTTCACGCCCTGACGGAAAAGGCCCGCTATTCCGTGGGCGGCGTCCACAACATCACCTTTGCGCTGACCCTGCGCGACCCCAAAACCGGTGTCCCGCTGGCCGAACCGCGCATCGTGCACGCTGACCTGGATGCCTTTGGCGGCAAACAGGCCCTGCAGGCCGATGCCCGTGGCCAGACGCAAAAGGTGCGCATCACCGCGCATCTCGCCGAGGTCATCCGCCAGGAGCTGACACGCGCCGAAGGGTTTGAAAACCCGCGCCTCGGCTTCATCCAGGCGATGAACCACCAGCAAAAGTAACCTTTCGCATCCCGCGACAAAGACGTAGAGGAGGGCGCAATGACTGCGCCCTCTTTTTCCGTTGCCGACCGTCCGCGCGTCCGTTTGCGCCCCAAGGTCGACGCCCGCCGCATCCGCCACGGCCATCCGTGGGCCTATGCCAATGAAATCGTGACCGATCGCCGGACCAAGGCGCTGGCCCCCGGCACGCTTGCCGTGCTCGAGGATGACGCGCGCAACCCGATGGGTGTTGTAGCGGTGAACCCGGCCTCACGCATCTTTGCCCGCATGATCGACCGTGACCCGGCCGCGATCATTGACGAGGCCTGGTTCGCGCGGCACCTGACCCGCGCATTGGCGCTGCGCGCGCGGCTCTATGATGCGCCGTTCTACCGGTTGATCCATGCCGAGGCGGACGGGTTGCCGGGTGTCATCATCGACCGCTTTGGCGATGTTCTGGTGATCCAGCCCAATGCGGCATGGGCTGACGTGCTGCTTGAATCGCTGATGGCGGCGGCCATGACCGTGACCGGGGCCACAACGGTGATCAAGAACGCGTCCGGCAGAACCCGGAGCCTTGAGGGGTTGGATGACATCTCCGGCGTGCCGCACGGGCTGGCGCCGGGCGCACCGATCGAGGTGCCGATGAACGGTGCCACATACCTTGCGGATGTGATGGGCGGGCAGAAAACCGGGCTTTTCTTTGATCAACGGCCCAACCACGCCTTTGCCCAGCGTCTGGCCTCGGGCGCGCGTGTGCTGGACGTGTTTTCGCATGTGGGCGGGTTTGGCCTTGCGGCGCTGGCAGGGGGGGCGGCGCATGTGACGGCGGTGGATGGTGCGGCACCGGCCCTTGGGCTTGCGGCGGAAGGTGCGGCGCGGATGGGGGCCGCAGACCGGTTTGCCACGCGCCAGGGCGACGCGTTCGACACGTTGGCCGCGCTGGCGGAAGAGGGCGCGCAGTTCGATTTGGTGATCTGTGATCCGCCAGCCTTTGCGCCGTCGAAACAGGCGCTCGATGCGGGCCTGCGCGCCTATGAGCGGATTGCACGTCTGGGTGTCGCGCTGGTGGCCGAAGGCGGCGTGCTGGGCCTGTGCAGCTGTTCGCACGCGGCGGATCTGGGCAAGTTCCACGGCGCATCGGCGCGCGGCATCGGGCGGGCCGGGCGGTCCGCCGCACTGCTGTACACAGGATATGCCGGACCCGATCATCCGCAGCTGCCGCAACTTGCCGAAAGCGGATATCTCAAGGCGCTGTTTTTCCGCCTATGAAGATCCTGATCGACGCCAACGTGCTTTTTCCGACCGTCATGCGCGAGGTTGTGCTGGGTGCTGCGCGGCAGGGGATTTTCACGCCGCTCTGGTCGCCACGCATCCTCGAGGAGTGGGCGCGGGCGGCGGCACGGATTGATGCTGCGGCAGAGGCGCAGGCGCGCGGAGAGATTGCACAGCTGAATGCCGCATGGCCGCGGGCGTCACAATCCCATCCGCCCGAATTGGAACATCGGTTGTGGTTGCCGGATGCAAATGACGTCCACGTTCTGGCCGCAGCGATTCACGGCCACGCGGATGCGATCATGACGATGAACGCCAAGGATTTTCCGCGCAACGTCCTCGCCGAAGAGGGGCTGACGCGGGTGGATCCGGACGGCTATCTGCTGGGCTGTGCGCAAGCGCATCCGGAGCCGATGGCACATGTCGCGGCCCAGGTGCTGCAAACCGCGCGGGATCTGTCGGGCGATCCGTGGACCTTGCGCGCCTTGTTGAAAAAAGCGCGCCTGCCGCGCTTGGGCAAGGCGCTGGAGACGTCCCCGCGCGCTACTTGAAATACCCGTCCACGGCCTGGTCCATCTGCTTGAGCACGGATGTGTTCAGCTTGAGCATCTTTTGCACCGTGATGTCATCGACCGCCTCGCCCGCATGCATGGCATCCAGCGTCGGGCGCATCTTGCTCCAGAACAGCTGCGCTGTGCGGAAATTGCGCGCCACACGCGCATCGGGTGGCGGTGCCAGTTCCGCGTCCCCTTCGGCCAGTCGCACGAACAGCGTGTCAATCTGACGAAGGGTGTGAACCAGCTGGGTGCGCATCTCATCCCCGCCAAGGGCAAAGCGGACATAACACCCTTCGCGCAGGGCGCGTTGGGTCAGCATCCGCACCGATGCGGCGGCCTGTGCCGCCCGTGCCGCATCCTCGCTCAGCTTCAGGTCCGCACTGTTGTCGAGAAAATGCGCGGCGAGGCTGTTTGCGCTGTCCGTGACAAGATCGGTTTCAATCATGATGTGACGCATAACGACGGAATGCAGGTCACCGGCGATGATCTGCCGGATCGACGGGACATAGCCGCGCCAGACATGGGATGCGGTTTCAATCGCGGCAAGGCTTGATGCATCGGAAACCGGCGTCAAGCCAAGCCAATCATGCCCATCCCGCAATGCGCCCAAAGTCGTGCGATAGGTATCCGACAGTTCGAGCGCACGCGCCCCCTGACGCTGCGCATCCACGCCGCCCATGGCAAAACAGGCAGACGCGCTCATCCCCTGTACGAGGGTCGCCTGACGCAAGGCCAGCGCCACACGCGCCCCGTCGTCGGACGCGCCAAACGTGACCTGCGGCAAAGCGCAGGCCAGCATCATCGCGCAAACCCGGAGAAGCGTCTGCATGGATCCCCTCACAACCAGTTGCTTGGGGGTTTAGTCACAAGGGGTTACCGAGATGCTAAGATGAGTGTTCGATCTGCCACTGATCTTGCAATTTGCGCAGCGCTGCGATGCGTTCGGCCGTTTTCGGGTGGCTCATCAGCCAGGCGGGGGCCGCACCTGCACGCGCATTGGTCAGCGTCTCCAGCTTTTCGAACATGGAGATTTGCGGGCTGACACCGATGCCCGCCTTGGTCAGCAGCGCGGCCGCATAGGCGTCGGCCTCATATTCATCACTGCGCGACAGGCGTGCGGCCAAAAGACTGGTCAGGATACCGGCAATCCATACGCCCACACCGGGAATGAACCGCGACAACACCATCGCCAGCGCCGTGCGCAGCGCATTCTGGCCGGAAAAATCGATCATCCGCCGCCGACTGTGGCCCAGGGCAACATGGCCCAGCTCATGCGCAATCACACTGGCCATTTCGGCCGCAGAAACAGACCCGTCCCGGAATTTGTTGTAAAACCCGCGCGTGATGAAAATGCGCCCATCCGGTGCCGCCAGCCCGTTGATCGGGTCGATCTCGTAGATGTGCACCCTGATCCGGGGCAGGTCGAGCGCCGCGGCCATCTGGTCGCACATCTGGCGCAACATGGGATCGGCGAGTTCCGTCGATTGCGCGTCCAGTTCGCGCGAGGTCCGCCAGACCGAAAACCGGTACATCACAAGCCCATAAAGCAGGGCCAATAGGATCGGGGTGAATTTGATCATGTGCTGAATATGGGGCCGCTCGCGTGCTTCGGCAACCGCGCTCAGACGTCCCAGGCAACGGGCACGGACAGTGGTCCGCGAAAGGCCCATCCGGCAAATGTCACATCCCCGGCAAGGCGCAGGTTCGGCAGCTGATCAAACAACATCGGCAGCGCGTGCCCGGCAATGAGCGTGCGCGACGCCGCCGCCCCGGCGCAGAAATGCGGCCCCGCACCAAAGGGGATCGCAGGCCCCGTGTCGCGGGTCACATCAAAGCGGTCGGGATCGTCGAAATGCGCATTGTCCCGGCAGGCCGAACCGAACATGAAAAAGATCAGCTCATCCGTTTCAAACTGCACATCGCAGGTGGTGTCGTCCCGCGCCACACGGCGCGGCGACATGCCGATGGGCGCGACAAGGCGGACGTATTCGTCAAACGCATTGCCCCATGTGGCCGTGCCCGCAGTGATCTGTGCGTATTGATCGGGATGGGCCAGCAGCGCCCAGACGGTGCCCGCAATGGCATCGCGCGGCTCGTTCTGGCCGCCGCCGATGATGACGCGCACGTTGCCTGCGATCTCATCAAGGGTCAGCTCCGCCTGATCCAGCACCGAGATGATCGACAGGTCCGGTGCGGCGCGCAGCTCCGGCAGCCGCGCCGTGATGAGCTGCATCACCCGGTCGGCATAGCCATGGCCGCGCGCGTCGACCTCTGGGTCACCGCGGTAGTTCGCCGCCGCGTCCAGCATCGCCTGGCTCGCCGCGTCCATGTCCGCAGCTTCCATATTGGTGAGGCCCGTCATCAGGCGCAGCGCATCCGCCGCTACGGGCATCGCATAGTCCGTGACCAGATCGCAGGTGCCGCGCGGCCTGAGCCGGTCGATATGGCCCTGCACGATGTCGTGGAACTGCGGGGCCAGAACGTCGCGCACCGTACGCGGGCTCAGCGCGGGGAACAGCGCCTTGCGCTCGCGCATATGCGCGTCACCATCCTTGCGCATCATGTTGGACCCCATGACCCGTGTCAGCAGTCCGTTGGGCTGGTGGCTGGAGAAGACGTCGATGCGCTTTTCCTCGCGGAACACGTCGTCGCGCCGGGTGAACAGTGTGGCGCCCAGTTCTGGCACAAAGCACACCGGCGTGTCGCGGCGCATCTGCGCCAGAACAGGGTAGGGGTCGGCGTGGAAGGCGGCGGGATCGATATGAACAACGGGCGCGGATGACATGGGCCGACGCTAGCGCAGCGTCGCATCCTGGGAAAGCGATTAACGCGTCAGCGCGCGCATCCCCCGGCTCAGCCCTTCGAGGGTCATGGGCACCATCGCCTCCGCGCCAAAGATCTCCTGGATCATCGCAATGGAATGCGTGTAGGGCCAGTATTTCTCAGGCACCGGATTGATCCACAAGTTGGACGCCCACTGATCCCGCGCCCGTTCCAACCAGACCTGACCGGCCTCCGCGTTCCAGTGCTCGTTCGCCCCACCGGGATAGGCGATCTCGTAGGGCGACATGCTGGCGTCACCCACAAAGATACATTTGTAGTCGGGGCCATAGGTGCGCAGGATTTCATGCGTGGGCATCTGCGCATCCCAGCGGCGACGATTGTCCCGCCAGACACCCTCATAGAGACAGTTATGGAAGTAGAAATACTCCAGATGCTTGAACTCCGCGCGCGCGGCCGAAAACAGCTCTTCAACCACTTTGATATGCGGGTCCATGCTGCCGCCGACATCGAGGAACAGCAGAACCTTGACCGCATTGCGCCGCTCGGGCCGGGTCTGCACGTCGAGATATCCGTGTTCGGCCGTGGCGCGGATGGTGCCGTTCAGGTCCAACTCCTCCGCCGCACCGTCCCGTGCCCACCGGCGCAGGCGTTTGAGTGCCACCTTGATGTTACGCGTGCCCAGCTCGACCGTGTCGTCCAGGTTTTTAAATTCTCGCTTGTCCCAGACTTTGACCGCACGTTTGTGGCGGCTTTCCTTCTGGCCGATGCGCACACCTTCGGGATTGTACCCATACGCCCCGAAAGGCGAGGTGCCGGCGGTCCCGATCCACTTGTTGCCACCCTGATGGCGGCCCTTCTGCTCCTCAAGACGTTTCTTGAGCGTTTCCATGAGTTTATCGAAGCCACCTAAAGCTTCGATCTCGGCGCGCTCTTCCTCGGAGAGATGCTTTTCCGCCAGCTTCTCCAGCCAGTCGGCGGGGATATCCACCGCCTCCATCACCTGTTCGATGCTGATCCCCTCCAGCCCCTCAAAGGCGGCGGCAAAGGCGCGGTCGAACTTGTCGATGTTGCGTTCATCCTTCACGAGGCTGAGGCGCGCCAGATAATAGAACGCCTCGATATCATAGGTGGCAAGACCGGCCTGTAACCCTTCGAGAAAGCTGAGAAATTCGCGCAAGGAGACAGGGATGCCCGCGCGCCTCAGATTCTCGAAAAACGGCAGGAACATCAGCCAAACACGCCGTTGCGGTCGAGGATGATGGTCACGACCAAACCCAGCAGCGCAAAGGCGATGCCATAGACGGCGGCATATTGCGCGATGTCGAGGCCCTTGCCGCCACGCTTTTTCGCTGTGAACCCACCGATCAAACCACCGATCAGTGCCGCAGGGATATAGATCATAAACGCGCCTTTCACGTTGCCTTACAGGCAGTTAGGCGGCGCGCTTAACCTTTCAACGGGCTGAGCGAAGAGATTTCGCGCAGCTTGGCCCGCACCGCCCAGTCGGAGCCAAACCCGTAGCGCGCCCAGCCAAGGCTGTCCAGCCTGACGGTGCGTGCCTCTGCGGTGCGGCCCTGGAGGTCGAGCGCCTCGGCGCGCAGCAGGAGGAGCGTGGACAACAGGGCGGCGTTTTCGTTCTGCGCGGCCTCGTCGATGTGGCGCGACAGGATCACCATGGCGGCATCGCCGTCACCGCGTGTGATGGCATATGCGGCCAGCTGGGTCGCCACATAGGCGCGGTGCAGCGTGGCGCCGGGGGTGGCGGCGTAGTACTGGTCGGCGGCGCGGAAATGCGTCTGTGCAGCCTTGGGGTCGGACGACAGGAGCAGGCGACCATTGGCATAGTGTGCAAAGGCGCGGCGGTGATCCTGCCAGCCCATGGCACGCGCAATTTCGAGCGCGCGGGCGGCGGCGGTGCGGCGCTGACCTGCGTTTGCGCCGGGGCCAAGGGCGGTCTGCACCGCTTCGCTCCAGGCGCGCGGCGTCCGGGTGGCGAATTTTGCAGGCAGGCTTTCGCCCTGGGGATTGATGCGGGCAAAGATGGCGGGCAGGCGCTGTGCCACCTGACCGCGCGTCATGCCGGAGCGCAGTTCAGGCGCGTAATAGGCCTTGAGCATCATCATGTCGAAGCCGGTCAGAACCGTGTGCACGTTGTCGTCGTTGAACACGCTGTCGGGCAGGCGGTAGAGGTCGTTGAGCGGGCCGATTGCCTGCGCCAGTTCCTCGTGCAGGCAATCGCGCACCTCTTGCGGGCTTGCGTCATTGGGCAGGAAGATCGCCAGCTTTTCCCGTGTGCGCAGCGCCGACCAGCTGGTGCGGGTGGTGCGGCGGTTCGGGCGGTATTCACTGATCGTGGTGATGTTTGGCACCACGAAACATGCGGCATGGGGCAGGGCGCGACGAATTTCGGCGCGGCTCACAGCCTCAATCGTGATGTTGGCGGCGTTGCCGGGGGCGGCCTCATAGATGTCGATGTTTGCTTCGGTGCGCAGGCGGTGCATCAGGCGGCGCAGATCACCGCCAAGGGACACGGGCGGGGCACCGGTCACACGGACGGAAATGGGCCCTTCGAACCGGGTAAATACGGGCAGGTCACGGCCCGATTCCAGTTGAAAGCTCAGCTCGATGAAGTCGAGGGCCAGATCGTTGTTGGCCTTGATCGGGGCGGCGGGGCGCGGCGCGCCAAAGGTTTTCATCGGCGGCAGATCGGAGGTCTGCGGCAGCGCACGGGTTGGCGTGTCACCGGGCGTGACCGGCACACAGGCATTGAGCAAAAGGACAAGCGGGAGGACAAAGCGGCGCATTTGGCTTACCCCCGTTCGTATTTGATAAAGGACGACAGGGTGCCGACACGGTCATAGAGCTTGCGCGCCTGCGTATTGCTGTCCTGCGTGAGCCAATAGACGGACGGGTTGCCCGCAGCGTCGGCAGCGGCATAAACGGCCTCGATCAGGCGGCGGCCAATGCCCTGACCCCGCACGGAAGGATCCGCATAGAGGTCCTGCAGGTAGCACGCGTTCTCAACCTTCCAGCAGTGGCGGTGGAACAGGAAATGGACCAATCCGACCAGCTTGCCCTGATATTCCGCAACCAGAGCGGAGAAATCCTGCGGATCATCACCGGTCAAACGGGCAAAGGTGGTATCAAAGACCTCCCGAGGGCGCGACGTGCCATAGAAATCAAGATAAGCGGCCCACAGGCCGTCCCATTGCGGACGGTCTGACAACGTCAGAGGGCGCACGTCGAGTGCGTCGTTAGGGGTCATTTATACTGCCTGCCTGCTTTTTAGCATATTGGATGCGGGCGTTTTCGCCTCTCATCACGGTCAACTTATGGAGCATTTCAGGCAAAAGAAAGACATTTTATCCACAGGTGCCGCCACAGTTGTGCGTGGCGCCATGTTGTGGCCAAAAAGACTCGGGTTTTGGGGGGAAACGGCCTGTTTTTCAGCAATGGGCAATGAAACGGGCAGGGGTGCCCGGCGCACGCGGCATGGCAAGGGGTGCGTGGCCCATCAGCGCAGGCAACATCCACTGCACCTCATGGGGGCGCAGGATCGGTCGCGCGGGCCGCGCATCGACGCCGCAAAGCCCATGCGTGCGGAGCGCTGAACCAAAGCCGGGGGCGGCACGGCACATCGCGCGCGTTTGCGGACCCAAGAGCAAGGTTTCACACAATGCACCGCCCGCGCGGATCACGTGATGGTCGCGCAGCAGAAGGTGGACATACCGGACCGAAGGCAGCGGCGTGGCGCGCACGCCGGGACATCCAAGCATCGCCTTGGCGGGCACAAGCACTTCGCTGGTGCCATGCGTCATCTCCGCCAGCGGCGAGCGCAGGAGCACGCGGTGTTGCGGCGACACAAGCAGCGGGCGGGTGTTGTCCAGAACGCCCGGATCAAACTGGATCGGCGCATCGCGTCCCGCACCGGGGCAACGGCGCTCCCCTGTCCAGAGGATCGGTTGCGGCCCCGCATCGAGGGTCAGGACCAGATCATGCGGGCGCAAGTCCTCGACCCGGCGCGGCCCGTTCGGCGTCTCTATCAGTGTTCCAGTGGCAAAGCACACAAAGCTGTGCGAATAGCTGGAATTGGTGTCCTGCGTGTAGAATTGCGGCTGCCCTGCGTCAGGGTCACCACCGCCCGCATCATCATACCATTGCTGCAAATCAAAATCCGGGGTCCAGATGACCTGCGCCGGATTGCCGTGCTGGTCCGTGCCTTCGAACACGATGACACCGCCGCCCCCCGGCGCCGCATCGGAGCGCACCACAACGGCGTCCTCCATCATCAGCGGCCCATCAGGCGTGTTCCACGACACGTCATAGGTATCGCCGATCTCGAACAGGCGCGGATCGTCGTCGCCTTCGTTCGCGGCAATCTGCAGGTTCGTTGAATCAGACGGCGGATCGTCAAATTCGGACGTATTTTCGGTCACGTCGACATTTTCGCCCGTGGCCGAACCGAACTCGTTGTCTTCAGCGTAAAAAACCAGTGTCATACCCGTTACCCCCACGGCCCAACATGGGCAGCAGGCGTTAAAGCCGGGCTAAACCTCTCATTTTAATCGCTAAACTTGGATCAATCGCGCCGCTGACCCCGCGCCATGAAGGCCAGCCGTTCAAACAGGTGCACGTCCTGTTCGTTCTTGAGCAGCGCCCCGTGCAGTTTCGGCAGCGCGCTGGCGCCATCGGATTTCAGGTCTTCGGCATCCATGTCTTCGGCCAAGAGCAGTTTGAGCCAGTCGAGCACCTCGGAGGTCGATGGCTTTTTCTTGAGGCCCTGCTGGTCGCGGATCTCGAAGAACTGGGTGAGCGCGGTGGTCAGAAGGCTCTGCTTGATGCCGGGGTGATGCACCTCGACGATGGCCTTGAGCGTGTCCATGTCGGGAAACTGGATGTAGTGGAAGAAACAGCGGCGCAGGAACGCGTCGGGCAGTTCCTTTTCGTTGTTGGAGGTGATGATGACCACCGGGCGCTGGCGCGCCTTGATCGTCTCACCGGTCTCATAGACGAAGAACTCCATCTTATCGAGTTCCTGCAAGAGATCGTTGGGAAACTCGATGTCGGCCTTGTCGATCTCGTCAATCAGCAGGACAACCTTTTCGTCCGCCTCGAACGCCTCCCAGAGCTTGCCCTTTTTGATATAGTTGGACACGTCATGCACCCGGTCTTCGCCAAGCTGGCTGTCGCGCAGGCGGGACACGGCGTCATATTCATAAAGACCCTGTTGCGCGCGCGTCGTGGATTTGATGTTCCACTCGATCAGGCGCAGCCCGAGGCTGCGCGATACCTGTTTGGCCAGCTCGGTCTTGCCCGTGCCCGGCTCGCCCTTGACCAGCAGCGGGCGTTCCAGCGTGACGGCCGCATTGACCGCGATGGTCAGGTCGTCTGTGGCGATGTAGGCGTCTGTGCCTTGGAATTTCATGTGGGATCACCTTGTTGCGGGCCAGCGTTGATGCAGAGGCTTTTAGCCAATGTGGTGCGTGATTGTGTAGTGACAATCCGACATACCTCCGGTAGATGCTGCGCAGGGAGCCGGTGGGGATGCACGAGGAGCCGACAGGACCGTACATGGCCAACGCACGTCGTATTGAGGGGAAGCAGATGAAGCAGGAAATGTTCTTGCCGGACGATTATCGTCCCGCAGAAGACGAGCCGTTCATGAACGACCGGCAGATCGAGTATTTTCGTCGCAAGTTGCACACGTGGAAGGGCGAGTTGCTGGCAGGCAGCCGTGACACCATCGAAGGCTTGCAGGACGGCACGCGCAATATTCCGGATGTCGCCGACCGCGCGTCCGAGGAAACGGACCGCGCGCTGGAGCTGCGTACGCGGGATCGCCAGCGCAAGCTGGTCGCCAAGATCGACGCGGCGCTGCGCCGGATCGACGAGGGCGAATATGGCTACTGCATCGTGACGGGTGAGCCGATTTCGCTGAAACGTCTGGATGCGCGACCCATTGCGACCATGAGCCTCGAGGCACAAGAGCGTCATGAGCGGCGCGAAAAGGTGCATCGCGACGACTGAGCGTTGTAACGTAACGACTTCCAAGGAGGCGCGCTTGTGGGTGCGCCTTTTTTGTTTCGACGATCGCATTTTGGAATCGTTTTCGAATGCCCGCTTTGAGCCCAAATTGACTGATGCTGCGTTGTACACCAATGTCGGCTAATGCGATTTTGCTCGCCATATGACGACAACTAGCTGCGAAAGCGTAGGATAAGAAATGAAGATTGTATGCCTAGCTATTGGCTTGGTTTTTGGCCTTGGGGCTTATGCAATGCTTGACCTACGAGATGACTATTCCCGGTCAATTGAACTGGCGAAAGCAAACTGTATGATTTTGGTGCTTTCTGATCCAGACGTCGGGCTCGCGCCTGCCGAAATTGACTGTACTCTCATTGTTGACGATGACTTCTTGCTGACGTTTGCAGTAAACGAAGCAGAAGAAATGTTCCTTGACTGCCTTCCCGGTGCAGCGTTCTTCAGGCGTGAGATTACTCTCAGTGAATGTGAATTGTATTAGCGATAGCTTGGCAATTGCCGCCACAGTTCGCCTCATGACAGGAACGGCAGCGGTTTTCTTTGAGCACCGAAAACAGCCATTGGCACTGTCAATTCGAATGACTGCTTCGTCCGCACATCCGACACTGACAGCTTCAGTGCACATGCAAGAGCGGACTAGGCTTTGGCGCGGTTGAGCATGCCGTAGAGATCGCGTGGGTCGTCGGGGTCCGCCAGAAGGTCAAGCGGGTGGAAGAACGGCGTCCCATTGATCCGGTCCCGCACGAAACGCAGGGCGGAAAAATCCTCGATCGCGAAGCCGACGCTGTCGAAGATCGTGATCTGCTTGTCTGACGTGCGCCCGGGTTTGTGACCCGCCAGCACTTCCCAGATCTCCGTCACGGGGTGATCGGCGGCCAGTTGCTGGATGTCGCCTTCGATCCGGGTCTGGGGCGGGTATTCGACGAAGATGTCACCGCGCTCCAGGATGGCGGGGGCAATTTCGGTCTTGCCGGGACAGTCGCCGCCAATCGCGTTGATGTGCACACCGGCACCGACCATGTTGTCGGTCAGGATTGTGGCATGGGCCTTGTCGGCAGTGCAGGTCGTGATGATCTGTGCGCCGACCATCGCGTCTTCGGCGGAGGCGCAGGCGGTGACATTTAGGCCGCTCTGCGAAAGGTTCGCGGCACATTTTGCCGTGGCGGCCGGGTCGATGTCGTAGAGGCGCACATGGGTGATGCCGGCAATGGCCTGCATCGCGCGGCTCTGGAATTCGGATTGTGCGCCGTTGCCGATCATGGCCATGGTCGTGGCCTCTTTGGGCGCGAGCGCGCGGGCCACCAGCGCGGAGGTGGCCGCCGTACGCAACGCGGTCAGCATCGTCATCTCGGTCAGCAGGACGGGGTATCCGGTGTCCACATCCGCAAGCAGCCCAAACGCGGTTACGGTCTGCAGACCATCGACCGTGTTCTTGGGGTGGCCGTTCACATATTTGAACCCATAGCTGATCCCGTCGGATGTGGGCATCAGTTCGATCACGCCTTCGGGGGAGTGGGCTGCGACCCGCGGTGTTTTGTCGAACAGCTCCCAGCGGCTGAAATCATCCGCGATGTAATCGGCAAGCCCGCGCAACATGTCATCCAGCCCCACGTGGTGGATCAGCTGCATCATGTGATCGACGGACACAAACGGCACGAGGGCCTTGTCAGAGGGGGTCATGGTCATCTCCTGTCAATAGGCGCGGGTGGGGCGGTCAAAGACGCGGCGGCCAAAGGCGGAGGCGACAAGGTCCACCATCACCTGTGCCGTGCGCCCGCGTTCATCGAGAAACGGGTTCAACTCCACCAGATCGAGCGAGGTGAGTGCGCCGCTGTCGCAGATCATCTCCATGATCAGATGCGCCTCGCGCAGGGTGGCGCCGCCGGGCACAGTTGTGCCGACCGCAGGTGCAATCGTGGGGTCAAGGAAATCCACGTCGAGCGACACGTGCAGCAGGCCATCCGCCGCGCGGACCCGGTCAAGGAACGCAGTCAACGGGCGCACGATGCCATGTTCATCAATGTGGCGCATGTCGATATAGGCGACATCGGTCGCCTGAAGCGCTGCACGCTCGGGCGCATCCACCGACCGCAGGCCCAGCATTGCGATCCGGTCATGCGGGACCGGGTGCGGCACGGGCGGGAAATCGTCGAACCCGTCGCGCCCGGTGACATAGCCCATGGGGGTGCCGTGCAGGTTGCCCGAGGCGGTCGTGGCAGGCGTGTGGTAATCCGTGTGCGCGTCCAGCCACAGCACAAAAAGCGGGCGGTTCACCGCTGCGGCATGCGCGGCCAGACCGTGCACCGTGCCAAGCGCCAGCGCATGATCCCCGCCCATGAAGATCGGCAAGGCCTCTGCCGCGCTCTGTTGCGCCGTCCGGGACAGCGCCGTGGTCCACGCCACCGTTTCCTCCAGCGCATGCAGCCGGTCATGGTCACGCGGCGTAAAGTCATCCGGTGCCACGTTGCCCGCATCGCGGACCGCGTGCCCGAGATCGGTCAGCGCCGCCGCCAACCCGGCGGTGCGATAGGCATCGGGGCCCATCAGGCATCCTTGGCGGCGTTTGCCGCAATCCATCGGCACGCCGATCAGGCGAATGGGGGGGATGGACATGGGCTTGCACTCCTCACGGCTCGGTTGAACGAGATATGCGCGCGAAATGCGGCATCGACCATCTGCCAAAATGACGATATTGCACAGTCATTGCGCAATATGAGAGTTCAAGATGGACAAAGTGGACAATCAGCTCCTTGCGGCGTTGCGTGATGATGCGCGGGCCTCGCATTCGACACTTGCGGCGACGCTTGGCCTGTCGCGGGCCACGGTGCGGGCCCGCATCGACAAGATGGTGGCGCGCGGCGACATCGTCGGTTTTTCGGTTGTGACCAAGGCGGATGTACAACGGGATGCGGTGCGGGGTCTCATGATGATCGGGATCGAAGGGCGCGGCACGGAAAAGATCATGCGCGCGTTGCAAGGCATGCCGGAAATGCGCGCCGTGCATTCGACCAATGGCCGCTGGGACGTGATCGTGGAAATCGGGACCGAGACGCTGGATGCATTCGACGCGGTCCTGTTTCGCATCCGCCGCTTGGATGGAGTCGTGGCAAGCGAGACGTCGCTGCTCTTGTCCACAAGAGCGAAATACACATGACCCGCAGCATCATGTATCACGTAGCCCGTTGAAATCTCTGATTTCAGGTCGGGTTGCGTGAGTCAGGCTGTCGGTCTGACCCGCAACGCCGCGATCCAGAGGCCGGCCAGCACCAGCGAGATCACCATGTTCCAGCCCGCCATGCTGAGCCCGGCAAATTGCCACGCAATGTCGTCGCACCGAATGAGCGGTGCGGCCATGATCTGATCAAAAAGCGCATCCGCGTCCACGCCGCCCACCCCTTGGGCGGAGCAGGAGGCGGGACCCTCCCACCAGCCCTGTTCGACGCCCACGTGATACCCGCCGACCCCGGCGGTGGCGAAGGCCGCGAGCGCACCGGCGGCGAGCAGCACCGGCGCAGGCACGAAGAGCGCAAGCGCACCAATGGCGATGGCCACCACATGGGGATAGCGCTGCCAGATGCACAGCTTGCAGGGCGCAAGCCCGCCCAGATGCTGAAACGCAAACGCGCCCAGCATCAGCGCAAGCGAGCCGCCCGCGGCCAGAACGGTCAGGTGTCGTCGGGTCATAGCACGGTCACCGCATAGAATCCGCCGATCAGGATCAGCACAAAGAGGATGAACATCAAGCCCAGGCGGCGTTCAATGAAATCCCGGATCGGCGCGCCGAATTTCCACAACAGCCCCGCAACGATAAAGAACCGCAACCCACGGGCCAGGATGGACGTGACGATAAAGGTGCCCAGCGGCATGCCTGTCCAGCCGGACATGATGGTGATGACCTTGTACGGAAACGGCGTGATGCCCGCCGTCAGCACCGCCCAGAACCCGAAATCATTGAACCGCGTGTTGAACGCCTCCATCGTGTCGGCCTTGCCCAACGCGGCCAGGATGGGCTGGCCGATGGTGTCAAAGGCAAAGGCCCCGATCACATAGCCCAGTAGACCGCCCAGCACCGAAGACACAAGGCAAACACCCGCAATCAGCCACGCCCGATGCGGGGCGGCAAGGATCATCGGGATCATCAGAACGTCGGGCGGGATCGGAAAGACCGAGCTTTCGATAAAGGCGACAAAGGCCAAAACCCACAGCGCGCGGGGGTGGTCGGCCCAGCCCATGGTCCAGTCATACAAGCGTCGTATCATGCCTTGCGGCAGACCACGCAGTTCCGGGCGCGTCAAGGCGGATTGCACTTGCCCCGGTCCGCGCGCTTCGCTAATCGGAACACCTGAGGCCCAAGTGGCGGAATGGTAGACGCAGGGGATTCAAAATCCCCCGCCTTTGCGGGCGTGCCGGTTCGAGTCCGGCCTTGGGTACCAGCCTCATGACACCAAACGATTGAATTGCGGTCCGGCGCGCCGGATGATCGGCGTGATTGCAAGACGCGCGCCGCCTGAACCGAGCGACCGGCGCATTTCTGCTGGATACGGATCCGGTCCGTGTCTGAGACACCCAGCGATGGACAGAGAACCATTTGACGAGGTGAAATCGCGCCATCGTTTCGAAAATGGATGCCTGAGCGGGAATTGACCTGCCGAAGACACCGCCAAGTTGTGGCGAAACGGTCCTGTTTTCGGGCAAAGATGTGGCGACAAACGGGTGAACGATTCGGAAAATGTGGCATCGGTCAGCATTTTCGTGCACCAATTTCTGGCCAAATCCGGGATTGATACCAAATTGTGAACAGAGCCAGCGGCAGTCAGCGCCGGATGGTGAAACCGGTGGTTAAGGTTAATTGTTTCCAATGCCGAAACCGGACGTTGTGGGGCGAATTGGGCGAAACCTTGCTGAAACCCTTTGATCACATGGATATAAGCGCAATTCTGCCGATACGTGCGCGCCTGTTCGCCTGCTGAAACTTCCACTATCGGTTGCGTATTGTCCACAGACTGTACCGTCTGGAAGATTTTGCGCCCCTCATTATTGAAGTTTTTCAGACATTTTTCCCTTTGTTTGCCTCAAACCTGACCGTAGAACGTTGCTTGCCCAACTGGGGGGCGATGTCTGTAGGTCACGGGGGCGACCGCACAGGACGTGCTGAATTGGTACGGAGAATGTGTGTTCACGGCGTTGTTTGACAACGTTGGCGAACAATCGTGTGTCGCTGCGGCACGCGGTTGATCGGTGGTGGTCCGCTCAGTCTCTTCATCTCAATTCACACGTTTCGTCGGTCGCCAGTGGAAACGAACATCGTCGTCCATGGGTAACGAGTGTAGTGAATGATGGAGACGGCTCATGTGGCCAGTGTCGCATATCAAGATGCAAACCGCCTACGGGGACCGTGCGGCGTGTGATGACTGCCGGGCCACGCCCAATCCAATCCGTTCTGTTTTTTACCCGGCCGCGTTGCGCGCCGCACGCAACGACGCCTAGGAGATCCGTTCCATGACCAAGTTTATTGATTTCAACAATCTCGCAGCCGGCACAGTGGTTGATGACGAATTCAAGGCCGACGGGGTGACGATCTCTGCCATTGGCGGATCGAACAAGGCGATGATCTTCGACACGGCCAATCCCACAGGCGGTGACAGTGACCTCGCGACGAGCAACCTGGGCAAGGTCCTGATCATCTCCGAGGACGGCGACAGCCACGACCCGGATGACAACGCGGATGGCGGCACATTGCGTTTCAAATTTGATCAGCCTTCGACTGTCGAAGCGCTGACGTTCCTCGACATCGAGGAAAGCGCCTGGGTCAAATTCTATGACGAAGACGGCAAGTGGATCAAAACCGTCGATGTGCACGGCGTGAAAAACAACGGCCAGCGCGAAGTGCACTTCAACGTCGAAGGTGTGGCGCGCATGGATGTGATCCTGGGCGGGTCCGGTGCCATCGACAACCTCAAGTTTGCGCCTGCGCTCGACGGCATCGTCGAAGGCACGGACGCGGGTGATCTGATCGACGCGGACTACGAAGGTGATCCCGAAGGCGACAAGATCGACAACAACGACGCGATCCTGCCCGGCGAAGCGCCGCAGGATGACATCGTTCTCGCCGGTGGTGGCAACGACACCGTGAAATCCGGCGCTGGTGATGACGATGTGTCCGGTGGCTCCGGCAAAGACAGCATTGACGGCGGGTCAGGCAACGACCTGCTCAAGGGCGAAGGCGGCGCGGACCGTATCTTTGGCGGCACCGGCAACGACACCATTGATGGTGGCGCAGGCAACGACACATTGGGCGGCGCGGATTTCGGCGACGACGTGTTCCTGGGCGGCGCAGGCAACGACATGGTCGAAGCCTCGTTCGGCAACGACACCATCGACGGCGGTTCGGGCAATGATGACCTGTGGGCCTCTGCCGATGACGACCTGGTCAATGGCGGCACTGGCCGTGACAACATCAACGGCGGGCAGGGCAAAGACGTCCTGTTTGGTGACGAGGATGAAGACACGGTCTTTGGCGGCTCCGGCGATGACACAATCGACGGCGGCGAAGGCAACGACCAACTGTTCGGCGACGGCAACTTCAAGGATGATACCGGTGCTGCGGGCGACGACCTGATCAAGGGCGGCGACGGCGACGACACCATTGACGGCATGGACGGTGACGACACCATCTTTGGCGACAACATGGACGGCGGCGGCGTCACAGTCGTGGGCCGCGAGAGCTTCAACTGGGAAGACGTGTCCGAGGGGCAGGTCGACACCTCCGTTGACCAGAACACCGGTTCGGTCACGGTCACCTATGAGCGCATCACCGACACCGGCAGCCACGAAAGCTCGCTCAGCGACGATGACCTGAACACCGATGGCATCGACGGCGGCGGCGAGACTGTGGATGACGATACCGGCCTGCGGTCCGTGACCAATGGTCAGGGCAATGACGGCGACTTCCAGTGGACGTTCTCCGAGCCGGTTGGCAACGTTGATTTCAACATCAACGACCTTGATGGCGACGGCGTTGTGACCGTGACCGCGTTCGACGCGGACGGCAATGAAATCCCGGTGACGCTGACGGGCGGCTCCGATGTGACCGTGAACGGGAACGTGGCCGACAGCAATGGCGGCTATGACGACACCGATTCCGACGACTACAACGTACAGGTGTCCATCGCGGGTCCTGTGTCCAAGATCGTGGTCGAGCATGACCAGGATGGCGGCGACAACTCCGGCATCGTGATCACCGACATCTTCTTTGACGTGCTCGAAGACGGTGCGGGCGAGGGCGGGGATGACGTCATCACCGGCGGTGCCGGCGCGGACGCCATGTTCGGCGAAGGCGGCGATGACACGTTCATCGTGGACAATGCATCCGATGCTGATGGCGACGTGATCGAGGGCGGCAATGGCCCCGATGACACCACAGACAACGACGTCCTGGACCTGCGCGGCGCGGGTCAGGTCACAATCGTGTCCACCGACGATGGCACCGATACCGGCGCGCAAACCGGTACGGTCACCTTCGAGGACGGCTCGGTCCTGGAATTCAGCCAGATCGAAACGATCCTGACCGACCCACAGAACGAAGCGCCCACCGCCAATGATGATGACATCACGGTGGACGAGGACGGCGAGGTCACATTCGACCCCACCGCCAACGATGTGGACCCGGATGGCGACCCGCTGGAGGTCGACAGCTTTACCCAGCCGGACAACGGCACTGTCACGCAGAACCCCGACGGCACGCTGACCTACACGCCGGACCCGAACTTCAACGGGACCGACAGCTTCACTGTTACGGTCACGGATCCGAGCGGTGAGACATCGACATCCACCGTCAACGTGACTGTCGATCCGGTCAATGACGCACCCGATGCGGTCAACGACGTGGCCGAAACCGACGAGGAAACGCCGGTCACCATCGACGTGCTCGACAACGACACCGACGTGGATGGCGACGATCTGACGATCACAGCCGCCTCCGTTCCCAGCGAACAGGGCACCGTCGACATCGTGAACAATGAACTGGTGTTCACCCCCGCCGAAGACTTCTTTGGCGAGGCGACGATCAGCTACTCCATCGAGGACGGCAACGGCGGCACAGATGTGGCCGAAGTCACCGTCACCGTGAACAACGTCAACGACGATCCCATCGCCGTGGACGACATCGCGGAAACGGATGAGGACACGCCGGTCACCATCGACGTGCTCGACAATGACGAGGACGCGGATGGCGATGACCTGACGATTTCCTCGGCCACTGTTCCTGCGGACCAGGGCACGGTTGAGATCGTGAACAACGAGCTGGTGTTTACCCCTGCCGAAAACTTCAACGGCCCGGCGACGATCACCTACACCGTGGATGACGGCAATGGCGGCACCGACGAAGGCACCGCAACCGTCAACGTGGCCCCTGTCAATGATGGCCCCACCGCCAACGACGACATCGCGGAAACGGACGAAGACACGCCCGTCACAATCGACGTTGTGGCCAACGACGAAGACCCCGATGGCGACACACTGACCATCACCGATGCGACGGTTCCTGCGGATCAGGGCACCGTCGACATCGTCAACAACGAGCTGGTGTTCACACCGGCACCGGACTTCAACGGCGACGTCACCATCTCCTACACGGTCGAAGATCCGTCGGGCGAGGAATCCTCTGCCGAGGTGTCCGTGACCGTGAACCCGGTGCAGGACGCGCCAGTCACCGTCGATGACACAGCGACCACTGATGAGGACACACCCGTCACCATCGACCCGCTGGCCAATGACAGCGATCCCGATGGCGATCCGCTGGAAATCTCGGGCACGCCTGTGGCCGAGAACGGCACCGTCACGGTCAACCCCGATGGCACGATCGAGTACACGCCGGATGAGAACTTCAACGGCACGGACACGATCACATACATCGCAACCGATCCCGATGGGAACGAGACCGAAGGCACGATCACTGTCACCGTGGACCCGGTCAACGACGCACCTGATGCCGTCGATGACAGCGACACCACCGACGAAGACGTGGCCATCACCGTTGACCTGCTGGCCAATGACACCGATGTGGACGGCGACGACCTCACCGTGACCGAGGCCACGCTGGCCGACCCGTCGACAGGCACGCTCGACGACAATGGCGACGGCACCGTGACCTTCACACCTGCGCCGAACTTCAACGGCCCGGTCGAGATCAACTATACGATCTCCGACGGCAATGGCGGCACCGACAGCGCGATCCACACGATCAACGTGGCACCGCAAGGCGACGCGCCGGTCACAGTCGACGACACGGCGACCACCGATGAGGACACACCCGTCACCATCGACCCGCTGGCCAATGACAGCGATCCCGATGGCGATCCGCTGGAAATCTCGGGCACGCCTGTGGCCGAGAACGGCACCGTCACGGTCAACCCCGATGGCACGATCGAGTACACGCCGAATGAGAACTTCAACGGCACGGACACGATCACCTACATCGCGGAAGACCCCGAAGGGAACCAGACCGAGGGCACGATCACTGTCACTGTCGACCCGGTCAATGACGCACCCGATGCGGTCAACGATGTGGCTGAAACCGACGAGGAAACACCCGTCACCATCGACGTGCTCGACAACGACACCGACGTGGATGGCGATGATCTGACGATCACAGCCGCCTCCGTTCCCAGCGAGCAAGGCACCGTCGACATCGTGAACAACGAGTTGGTGTTCACCCCCGCCGAGGACTTCTTTGGCGAGGCGACGATCAGCTACTCCATCGAGGACGGCAATGGCGGAACCGATGTTGCCGAAGTCACCGTCACCGTGAACAACGTCAACGACGATCCCATCGCCGTGGACGACATCGCGGAAACGGATGAGGACACGCCGGTCACCATCGATGTGCTCGACAATGACGAGGACGCGGATGGCGACGACCTGACGATCCTGGACGCTTCGGTTCCAGCCGATCAGGGCACTGTGGAAATCGTGGACAACGAACTGGTGTTCACCCCTGCGGAGAACTTCAACGGCCCGGCGACGATCACCTACACCGTGGATGACGGCAATGGCGGCACCGACGAAGGTCAGGCGTTGGTCAATGTCGGCGCGGTCAATGACGGCCCGACGGCCATCGACGACAGCGAGACCACCGATGAGGACACGCCCGTCACCATCGACGTTGTGGCCAATGACGAAGACCCTGATGGTGACGACCTCATCATCACGGCAGCGTCGGTTCCTGCGGACCAGGGCACAGTGGACATCGTCGACAACAAGCTGGTGTTCACACCTGCCGAGAACTTCAACGGCGACGTGACCATCGACTACTCGATCACCGACGGCAATGGCGGCACGGACAGTGCGCAGGTTGACGTCACCGTGGTGCCGGTCAACGACGATCCGGTTGCCGTGGACGACATCGAGACCACCGACGAAGACGTGGCCGTGGTTGTTGACCTGCTGGGCAACGACAGCGACGTGGACGGCGACGATCTGACCATCGCATCGCTCAGCGTGGACCCCTCCGAGGGCACCGTGGTCGACAATGGCGACGGCACCGTCACCTTCACACCGGCGCCGAACTTCAACGGTCCGGCCACGATCACCTACACCGTCTCCGACGGCAACGGTGGCACCGATGAAGGCGAAGCGGTTGTGTCCGTGGGTGCGGTCAATGACAGCCCCATCGCCGAAGACGACACGGCCACGACGGATGAGGACACACCTGTCACCATCTCCGTGCTCGACAACGACGAAGATCCCGATGGCGATCCGCTGAGCGTGGTTTCGGCCACCGTGCCTGCCGATCAGGGCACCGTCGAGATTGTCGATGATGAGCTGGTGTTCACACCTGCGCCAGACTTCAACGGCGAGGCAACGATCACCTACACCATCACTGACGGCAACGGCCTCAACGACACAGCCGACGTGGTTGTGACCGTGAACCCCGTGGACGACGCACCGGTGACCGAAGACGATCTGGCGGAAACCGATGAGGACACCCCTGTCACCATCGACCCGCTCGCCAACGACGAAGACCCGGATGGTCAGCCGCTGGAGATCGCAGGCACGCCTGTGGCCGAGAACGGCACCGTGACGGTGAACCCTGATGGCACGATCGAATACACGCCGGACCCGGATTTCAACGGGACCGACACGATCACCTATGTCGCAACGGACCCCGATGGGAACGAGACGCCGGGCACGATCACTGTCACAGTGAACCCCGTGGACGACGCGCCGGTGGCCGAGGATGACATCGCGGAAACCGACGAAGACACGCCGGTCGATATCGCAGTGCTCGACAACGATGCGGACCCCGACGGTCAGGACCTGACCGTGACAGAGGCCACGTCGCCCAACGGCACCGTGGACATCAACCCCGATGGCACGATCACCTTCACGCCGGACGAAAACTTCAACGGCCCGACCACCATCAGCTACACCGTGCAGGATCCCGACGGGAACGAAGACACGGCAACGGTCGATGTGAACGTGGTGCCGGTGAACGACGCGCCTGAAGCGGTCGATGACAGCGACACGACACCGTTCAACACACCGGTGACGGTTGCGGTGCTCGGCAACGACTTCGACGTCGATGGCGATGATATCGAAGTGCTGACGGCGACGTCCGATGATGGCACCGTGGACGTCAATGCGGATGGCACGATCACCTTTACGCCCAATGACGGGTTCGAAGGTGTGGCGGTGGTCGACTACACCATTCAGGACGAAGAGGGTCTGACAGACACCGCGCAAGTCCTGATCACGGTCGAAGACGATCCGCGTGACGGTATCGTGTCGGGCACCGACGATGGTGAGCTGATCGACGAAGACTATGACGGCGATCCCGAGGGCGACTTTGTCGACAACGCGGACAACATCTTTGACCCGAACAACCCCGACACCGAAGATGATGACATCATCGAAGCGGGCGGTGGCGACGATACGATCCTGGCCGGTGACGGTGCGGATCTGGTCGATGCCGGAACGGGCAATGACGATGTCGAAGGCGGCGACGGCAACGACACCATCAACGGCGAAGACGGCAACGACACCATTGACGGTGGCGACGGCAACGACTCCGTGGACGGTGGCGACGGCAACGATGTGATCGACACCAGCAATGGTGACTTTGCACCGGACCTCGGCTTCCCCAATGACGACGGCACGCCGATCCCCGGCTTCCCGTTCGGCTTTGCGGCGGATGATGAGCCCGACAACGACCTCGACTTTGTCGATGGCGGCGACGGTGACGACACCATCTCGACCGGGGACGACGCGGACACCATCATCGGTGGCGACGGCAATGACGTGATCGACGGCGGTATCGACGACGATATCATCGACGGTGATGACACGACCAACCCGTCTGAGGGTGGCGCAGACCGGATCGTCGGCGGCGAGGGCAATGACCTCATCACGGGCGGCGTGGGCGACGACACCATCTTTGCCGGCAATGACCCCGATCTGGGTCTGGACCAGCTGAACATCGAGGACGACGGGTCCAACCCGCTGTTCCCGGCGGACCCTGTGCCGGACAACGGCAAGGACACGGTCTTTGGTGGCGAAGGCAACGACTTCATCACCGGTGCCGATGATGACGATGAACTCTTCGGTGAAGAGGGCAACGACACTATCGACGGCGAAATCGACGATGACCTTGTCGATGGCGGTGTGGGCAATGACAGCCTTCTGGGTGGTCAGGGCAACGACACCGTGATCGGCGGCACCGGCGAAGACACGCTCGAAGGTGGCACCGGCAACGATGTGTTGGATGGCGGCGACGACAATGACACCATCAACGGTGATCAGGGTCGCGACATCATCGACGGCGGCGAAGGCGACGACCTGATTGACGGTGGCCTGAACGCTGACTTCATCGAAGGCGGCGATGGTGCCGACACGATCTTTGGCGGCAACGGCAAGGACACGATCGACGGCGGCGATGGTGACGATGTCATCGACGGTGGCACAGGCGACGACTCGCTGGATGGCGGTGCTGGCAACGACAGCATCACCGGGGCGACCGGCGACGACACGATCGACGGCGGTGACGGCAACGACACCATCGACGGCGGCAACGGCGGCACGGACGTCATGTTCGGCGGCGCGGATCGTGACCTGTTTGTCAATGTGAGCGCCGGTGAAACCGTTGACGGTGGCGGCGATGGCGATGACTTCGACACGCTGGACCTGACCGGTTCGACCGGGCCGAACAGCTCGCTGCAGGTGACGTTCACCAATCCGGACGACAACGGCAACGGCTTTGACGGCTTCGTCACTTACTTTGACAACGAAGGCAACGAAGTCGGTCGTCTCGAGTTCACGGACATCGAAGACGTCATTCCATGCTTTACCCCCGGCACGCTGATTGCGACGCCAACGGGTGAGCGCCGTGTGGAAGACCTGAACGTCGGCGACCGGGTGATCACCCGCGACAACGGCATCCAGGAAATCCGCTGGGTCGGTCAGCGCGAGATGACCGGGGCCGAGCTGGAGGCAGCGCCGCAGTTCAAACCGGTTCTGATCCGCGCAGGCGCATTGGGCAAAGGTCTGCCAGAGCGTGACATGCTTGTCTCGCCCCAGCACCGGGTCCTGATGTCGGGTGAAAAGACTGAGCTGTACTTCGACGAAAGCGAAGTTCTGGTCGCGGCCAAGCACCTGACGGGCATGGACGGCATCGACGTCGTGGATGTGTCGGCAACGACCTATATCCACGTGATGTTCGAACAGCACGAAGTGATCCTGTCGGATGGCGCCTGGACCGAAAGCTTCCAGCCCGGCGACATGACACTGGGTGCGATGGGCGATGCGCAACGTGCGGAAATCCTAGCCCTGTTCCCCGAGCTGGAAACAGCAGACGGGATCGAAGCCTACACCGCCGCACGCCGGAGCCTGAAAAAGCACGAAGCCCGTCTGCTGACGCAATAATCAGCAGGGCTTCGGCCCCCTTATATGCAGCGACCCCCGCGCGTGATTCGCGCGGGGCACGGGGAACGGGGCGCGGGGGCGCACCCGTTTTTCGTGTTCAATCTGCCGGAATTTACCGCATTGTTTCGTTAACGCTACCGTATGGTGCTGCAATGCAGCACGAAAGTGCCACATTTCGGCGTAGGTTAACCAACGGTAATAAATTCCCCCTGAATTGAATCGAAATCTGAATTATTTCCACTCCTCGCGGGTTGTTACATCCAAGGGCGCTGCTCCGCCCGGACATAACAATGAAATGTGAGGTGAGCTGCTATGCCGGTATTCAATGGAACGTCCAACAACGACACGATCCAGGGTTCGAACGACAACGACACGATCACGGCGCTGAATGGCCAGGACCTTGTGTCCGGCGAAGGTGGTGATGACAGCATTTCCGGCGGTGGTGGCAATGACACGCTGTTCGGGGATGTGGGCGAAGGGACGGCCCCGGGCCAGGACGCCACACCGCTGGTGATCGACATCAACAACCTCGTGACGCGGGACAGTGCCGACAACAATGCCCAAGCGGGAGATTCCGCCGTTTACCGCAATGTCACGCAGCTGGAAGACGGCACGCAGGTGTCCGCGCGCATTGTGCTGGTGTCGAAATCCGATCCCAACTTGCGGGTGGACCTTTCGGGCGGCAACGGCTCTGAAATCCTGATGAATGGCAACGGGACGGGCGATACGGCGTCGTTCCGCATGGAATTCTTCATCCCCGACAGCCCCAATGCCACGACGGGCACACCGGTGGCGATCAATTCGACCGCGACGATCAACGACCTCGACCGCAACAGCCCCGGCGATCAGGAGGCTGTGATCCTCAATGAGAGCAGCTTTACCGCCTTTGCCACTTCAAGCGACACGTCTTTGAACGTCACGCAGGGTGGCGGTACGGTGACGGCGGCGGGCACGGAGCAGAACAATCCGGGCGATCAGGATGCGTGGTTCAGCGCGTCGTTCGAGAACCGAGAGTTCATCGAGTTCTCGCTTGAGGCGCGCGATACCAATTCCGGCTTTTCCTTCTCCGGTGATCTGATCGACGACGCGGTTGTGACGCCGATCGAGGCGGGCGACGACACGATCGACGGCGGGTCGGGCCAGGACCAGATCTTTGGTCAGGGCGGCGATGACAGCCTCATCGGCGGCGGTGGCGACGACACGCTGGACGGTGGCGAAGGCGACGACACGCTCGAAGGCGGGTCGGGTCAGGACCTTGTCGAAGGCGGAGCGGGCGCGGATGTCCTGTCCGGCGGGCAGGGCGATGACACGTTGCGCGGTGGCGATGGCGAGGACGTGATCACGCTGGGCCCCGACAACGATCTGGCCGAAGGGGGGCAGGGGTCTGACCGCTTTACCTTCGAAGGCATCGGCAATCACAACATCATCGGGGGCGAGGACGCGGACGGCACCGATATTGATGTGCTCGACCTGACGGGGGTGCGCGCAAACGTGATCCCGGATGGCCCGGATTCCGAATCCGGTCTGGTTGAGTTGCTGGATGACAACGGCAACGTGGCGCGGCGCGTGACCTATTCCGAGATCGAACAGATCATCATCTGTTTCACGCCCGGCACGCAAATCGCGACGCAGAAGGGCGAGGTGTCTGTCGAAAACCTGCGTCCCGGTGACAAGGTCTTTACCCGTGACAATGGCCTGCAACCGCTGCGTTGGGTGGGCCGGCGCGATCTGGGGGCGGCAGATCTGCACGCGGCACCAGAGTTTCAGCCGGTTCTGATCCGCAAAGGTGCCCTGGGCAAGGGGCTGCCGGAGCGCGACATGCTTGTGTCGCCGCAGCACCGGATTCTGGTCACCTCCGATCTGGCCGAGGTCATGTTCGAAGAGCGGGAAGTTCTGGTGCCGGCCAAGCATTTGACCGGTTTGGATGGTGTGGATGTCGTGACCACGGCGCAGGTCAGCTATCTGCACCTGATGTTTGACCAGCACGAGGTTGTGCTGGCCGACGGCGCGTGGTCGGAGAGCTTCCAGCCGGCGGACCGGACGCTGAAAGGCATTGGCGAGACGCAGCGCGTCGAGATCCTGTCGCTGTTCCCGGAACTGGAGACGCTGGCCGGTCTGGGCGCGTATGGTTCGGCGCGTCTGTCGCTGAAACGGCATGAGGCGGAATTGCTGGTCAACCGTCTCCGCTAGAGGCGCGCCAGTCTGCCCAGTCTTCGGGTGTGTCGAGATCGCGCCGGGCCCGTTGGCCCGGCAGCGGGATCAGATGCGTCTGCTGTGTATGACGGGCGATGATGGATTGACCGCCATTGTCCCCGGTGAGCGTGGCAAAGTCCCCGAACAGTGCCGATGAGAGGACGAGTGGGTGGCCCGGCTTGCCCTCCTGTGTGGCACCGCGCCAGATCAGCGCATCGGGTGCGGTGTGTGGGCCGTCCATCACCTGTCGGAGATCATCAGGCGTCAGCTCCGGCAGGTCGGCGAGCAGGATCATGGCATGTGAGTGGTGCGATTCAAGCGTATCTATAAGCTGTCTCAGACTGGCGCTCAGGCCGTCGGCGGCATTCGGCACGGGGATTTGCCGCGCAGTCCGGGCCAGCGCATAGCGGGGGTGCGGCGCCGGGGGAAGGGCGACGCGGACGTCGCGCGAGACGTGTTGGGCGGTGTCGATCTGGTGCCGCAAGAGCGGCACGCCACGCACGGGCAGGGTCAGCTTGTCCGTGCCGCGCATGCGGGACGACGCGCCAGCGGCGAGGATCAGGATCGGCATCATGGCGTCATGGTATGCCGTTCGGGCCGCGTGATCCAGCGGGCGCGCTGACGCGCGACACCATGTTTAGGGGGCTTTGCCCCCGGCGCATGCGCGCCTCCCCCAGGATTTTCTGGAACAGAGACGGGGATCAGCCACGCATCGCAGCGCCGTCCGGGTCGAAGAGGGGGGATTGGACGCGCCGGGCCGGGCGCATCTGGCCCAGGATTTCGATATGGACCTGAAGGTCGGTTTCGATCCTGTTGGTGGGCAGAAAGCCAATGGCGACGGAGTGCCCGGTATGGTGTGAAAAGCCGCCCGACGTGCAGAAGCCGACGACGGTGTCGTTGTGCCAGATGGGTTCGTAGCCGTTCACGTCGGCGTCCTCCGCATCAACGATGAAATTGCAAAGCTGGCGCGCGGGCGGTGTTGTTCGCATCTGGGCAAAGCGGGCGCGTCCGATGAAGTCGGGCTTGCTGCCTATGGGGATGAACCGGTCGAGGCCGGTTTCGAAGGGTGTGTAGTCGGGCGAAAACTCCGACAGCCAGGAGCCGAAGAAGCGGTCGAGACGCAGGGACATCATGGCGCGCATGCCGAAAGGGGTGATGCCGAGGGTTTGTCCGGCCGCCCAAAGGGTCCACCACAATTGACGTTGCTGCATTGCGTTGCAGTAGATTTCGAAGCCGAGATCGCCGGTGTAGGACAGACGCTGGACGATGCACGCGGTCTGGCCGAGTGTCATGTGCCGGACGTCCATGAAGCGGAAGGTCTGGAGATCTGTGCCACCGGCGGCCTCCAGCAGCTTGCGCGCATTGGGGCCTGCGATCTGGAACCCTGTGCGCGTGTCGGAGATGTTTTCCACATGCACGCCCGCTTGCCGGTGCTGGTGGAACCAGCGCATATGCACGGCTTGTGCGCCATAGGAGCCGGTGATCTGGAAGTCATCTTCGGCAAGGCAGGAAAGGGTGAAGTCCCCGAGCAGGCGGCAGTTGGGCGAGAGCATCGGCGACAGGCTGACCCGGCCCGGTTTGGGCACGCGACCGGCCATGACGTGGTCGATCCAGGCGCGGGCATTGGGCCCGGTGACGCGGTATTTGCCGAAGTTCTGCAACTCGTTGATGCCGACGGCACTGCGGACGGCTTTGACCTCGCGCGCGGTTGCGGCAAAGGCGTCGGAGCGGCGGAAGGAGGGGGTTTCAAAGGTTGGCTCATCGCCGGTTGCGAAGTAATTGGGCACTTCGAGCCCGTATTGGTGGCCCCAGACAGCGCCAAGGTCGGACAGGATGTCGTACATGGGGGTCGTCGCATGGGGCCGGGCGGCGGGCAATTCTTCGTTCGGATAGGCGACGGAGAAGCGTTTCTGGTAATTCTCGATCACTTTGGGTCGGGTGTAGCCCGGTCCAATCCAGTCGCCGTAGCGGGCGACGTCCATGGCGGTGACATCCCGGTCGCATTCGCCTTCGATCATCCATTGCGCCAGCATCAGGCCGACGCCGCCGCCCTGGGAAAACCCGGCCATCACACCGCAGGCCGACCACAGGCCGGGACGGCCCGGGATGGGACCGACCAGCGGGTTGCCATCGGGGGCAAAGGTGAAGGGGCCGTGGATCACGGATTTGACGCCCGCGCGTTCGAGCACGGGGAAGCGTTTATAGGCGAAATCCACGCTGTCTGCGATCTTGTCGAAATCATCGGGCAGGAGTTCGTGCCCGAAGTCCCACGGGGTGCCGTCCACCGCCCACGGCTTGCAGGGTTGTTCGTAGAACCCGATGCACAGCCCGCGCCCCTCTTGCCGCAGATAGCTTTCGCCGGCGGGGTCCATGACGTGGGGGTGTTCGGTGTCGCGGTCGTATATTTCGGCAATGTCGTCGGTGACGAGGTATTGATGCTCCATCGGATGCAGCGGCATGTAGGTGCCCATCATCGCACCGACTTCGCGGGCCCAGAGGCCAGCGGCATTGACCACGTGTTCCGCGCGGATCGTGCCCTTGTCCGTGCTCACGTCCCATTCATGGCCTGCGGGTTTGACGGCCTCCACCTTGCAGTGCGTCTCAATCGTGGCGCCGCCCATGCGCGCAGCCTTGGCATAGGCGTGGGTGGTGCCCGATGGGTCGAGGTGACCGTCGAGCGGATCGTAGAGCGCGCCGATAATGCCATCGGTGTTGGTGATGGGGGCGATCTTGCGGATCTCATCCGGGCCGATGATCTCGGTTTCCAGCCCCATAAAGCGGTGCTTGGCGCGTTCGGCCAGAAGCATGTCGAACCGGTCGCGATTGTCCGCAAGTGTCACGCCACCGACATGGTGCAGGCCGCAGGACATGCCGGTGATCTCTTCGAGTTCGCGGTAGAGCTTGATCGTGTAGCCCTGGAGCGCTGCCATGTTGGTGTCGCCGTTGAGCGTGTGGAACCCACCCGCCGCATGCCATGTGGAGCCGGATGTGAGGTCGGATCGCTCGAGCAGCATGACGTCTGACCAACCCAGTTTGGTCAGGTGGTAAAGCACGGAGGCGCCGACAACGCCGCCACCGATAACGACGACACGGGATTGGGTTTTCATTCTGTGACCTCCGAGACGGGTGGCCAATCGGCCCTCCGGGGGGAGTTTATTTGGCGAGATGAAGCGATGGGACGGTGATCGCGACATGATGTGTCGCGAATGGACCTAGGTTGTGGGGCGCTGTGTGATGCCGGACGCCTTGACGGATGCGGACGGCGTTTGGCGCGCTTGGGATGCGGCACGGTGGTCGGCCAGTTTGCGCCGCGCACGCAGGATGATCAGGCGGTGGATCCAGCGCGGGATGTCATGCGCCTTGAGCCGTCGCAACCGTTCGAGGACTTGTTTGCGATAGCTGCTGTGGAAGTGTTGGGTTGAGACATGCTGTGGCGCGATGCTGTCATGATAGGCTTGCGCGTCTGCAATCGTCGTCTCCATCGCGTGGCCCATGGCGGCGCGTTTGCGGGCAAAGGCCAGCTCTCGGCGCGTGCAGACCTTTTCCACGCGCACGCGCAGATCTTCGTCGTAGCCAATGCCACGCGCCATCAGTCGGGCGTGGCACATTTTGTGCAGGATGCAGCACGCGATATAGTTGATGTCACCGGCCACAAGGGTGCGGGCGGCGATGAAACAGGTGCGCGTGGGATGCGTGTGCCGGGCGTCCGCGCAGGATGTCGCTTCGGCGGCGATGCCATCGGGAAGATATGTGGGCAGGTGGGACAGGCTGAACGCATCCGTTTCCGCGATCATGGCAACGGCAGCCTTGAGGTGCTCTTCGGCGCCCGGTGGTGCGTCCTTGTGGATGCGCAGCAGGACCGTGCGGTGCGTGATGTGGTCAAACAATAGGGCGTGTGCAAGACGGTGCAGGCGGAGCCCGAAGCCATTGCGCGGTGTTCGAAACGTTCTGATCATGTGCGTCTGGCATTTTCCTTTGCTTTCCACGGGAGGGATCGAAAATGGCAGGGATGAGGAGAGCGCGGCGTGGTTTGGCGGTTCGTTATCCTGTGGTTGAATTTTGCGGGATCATCGATTTGCGACAGCCCATGTCGGGAAAGGGCAATCGCCCGGGCGTGATGCAGATCAGCCTTGGCCCATGGCAAAGGAGACCATCATGCGGACCCATGCACAGGCGGTGGTGATTGGCGGCGGAGTGATCGGGTGTTCGATCCTGTATCACCTGACCAAACTGGGGTGGACGGACGTCGTCCTGCTGGAGCGGGATGAGCTGACGTCAGGATCAACCTGGCATGCGGCGGCCAATATTCACGGGCTGCACGACAGCACCAATATCAGCCGTATCCAGCACTACACGATGGGGCTGTATAAAGAGTTGGAACAGGAAACGGGGCAGGGGTGCGGCGTGTTCCAACCCGGTTCGCTCTATCTGGCGCAGACCGAAGCGCGGGTGCACCAGTTGCAGCTGCAAGCCGCCAAGGCCAAGCTTTATGGCATGAATTTCCACGAGATCGACCGGGCGGAGGCAGAGCGCCTGCATCCTCTGGTGGATTTCGACGGCGTGCGCTGCATCATGTGGGAGCCGAACGGGGGCAATGTGGACCCGTCGGGCGTGACCAATGCCTATGCCACCGGCGCGCGGCAGAACGGGGCGGAGATCATCCGGTTCTGTCCCGTGACCGGGACCGAGCAGCAGCCGGACGGCACATGGATCGTGCGCACGCAAAAGGGTGATATCGCGACGCCCTGGGTCGTGAATGCCGCCGGTCTCTGGGGGCGCGAGGTGGCGGCGATGGCGGGCGTTTCCCTGCCGCTCTTGCCCACGGAGCACCAGTACTTCGTCACCGAAACGATTGGCGAAATTGCGGCGATGGACCGGCGGTTGCCGTCGGTGGCGGACCGGGATGGAGAGTACTACCTGCGGCAGGAGGGGCAGGGCCTGTTGGTCGGGGCGTATGAAAAAGACGTCCGTTTCTGGGCCGAGGACGGCACGCCGCAAGGGTTTGGTCACGAATTGTTCGCCGATGATCTGGAGCGGATCGAAGAAAACATAATGCGCGCGATTGACCGGGTTCCGGCGGTGGGCACTGCCGGGATCAAACGGGTGATCAACGGGCCAATGATCTGGTCCCCCGATAGCAACGTTTTGTTCGGTCCTGTGCCCGAACTGTCGGGTTATTTCTGCTGCAACGGGATCATCCCGGGGTTTTCGCAATCGGGCGGCATGGGCCTCTTGGCGGCGCAGTGGATCGTCG
This sequence comes from Tateyamaria rhodophyticola, assembly GCF_047777875.1. Taxonomy (GTDB): domain Bacteria; phylum Pseudomonadota; class Alphaproteobacteria; order Rhodobacterales; family Rhodobacteraceae; genus Tateyamaria. Next base: position 3,361,389 of record NZ_CP180519.1, read on the forward strand.
AGGGCGAAACGCAATACGATATGTTCGCGTGGGACATGGCGCGGTTTGGCACATGGGCGGGGAAGGATTTCACCAAGGCCCGCGTTGGCGACCAGTACGCGCACCGGTTCAAGATCCACTTCCCCGGTGAGGAACGCGCGGCTGGCCGCCCCGTACGCACCCGGCCCGTGCACGATCTGCAAAGGCAGATGGGCGCGCAGATGGGGTTGAACTTTGGTTGGGAACATCCGCTTTACTTCGGCGAAGTGCCAGACACGGCGGGGTTCACGCGGCAGCCGTGGTGGGATGTGGTGGGCGACGAATGCCGCATGCTGCGGGACCGCGCCGGGATCATCGACATCTCCAACTTTGCCAAGTACCGCGTGGCGGGCGCCGGTGCCGAAGATTGGCTCAACGCGGTCTTTGCCAACCGCATGCCGCGCGCAGTGGGGCGGTCCTGTCTGACGCCGCTGATCGGCAAACGGGGCGGCATTGCGGGGGATTTCACCGTGACGCGCTTGGCCGAGGATGAATTCTGGGTCATCGGGTCGGGCATGGCGGAACGGTATCACCAGCGGTTCTTCCGCTCGGTCCCGCTGCCCGTAGAGACGACATTTGAAAGCATGACCGACCGCTGGTGCGGCTTCAACGTGGCCGGACCGGACAGCCGCGCGCTGCTCTCGCGGTTGACCAATGCATCGCTGGAGACGCAGGATTTCCCGTTCATGCGGTCGGCGCGGATCGAATTGGCGGGGATCGAGGTTCTCGCCTTGCGGGTGTCGTTCACCGGCGATCTCGGGTGGGAGCTGCATTGTCGTGAGACGGACCAGGTGCGGCTTTATCAGGCGTTGATGGATGCGGGTGAGGCGTTTGGCGCAGGGCCAGTGGGCAGCCGCGCATTGATGAGCCTGCGGGTCGAAAAAGGCTATGGGTCGTGGAGCCGGGAATACAGCCCGGAATACTGGCCACACGAAGTGGGGCTCGATCGCCTGGTGAAAACCGACAAGGCGTTTCTCAACAAGGCGGCGGCGCTGGATGCGATGGCGCATGCCCCACGCGAATCGCTGGTCATTCTGGCGCTGGACGGGGCGCAAACAGACGCGTCCCATGCGGATGCGTTGGGGGGCGAGCCAATCTTTTTCAACGGTGCGGGGATCGGGCGTGTGACGTCCGGTGCCTATGGCTATACGGTCGGGCAAAGCCTAGCCTTGGGCTATGTCAATGGCGCAGGACCGGGCGACATGGTCGAGGTCATGCTCCTGGGGCAGCCGCATCGCGCAACTATACTTGACGCTCCGCCCTTTGATCCTGAGGGCAAAAAGCTGCGTGCATAGCGCTGTTCTGGGAACGGCGTGAGGGGGGCAGGTGTGGCGCAACTGGTCATACCAGGCCTGTCACTCGCACCATTTTTCCGCCCAGCCCCACCTCACATCAGGCCGTTGAAGCCGTTTACTCTAAATAGCGTCACATGATAAGACCGCATCATGTTGGGGATACGCATGGATCATGAAATGCGGATTTTTGTCTCGAATGGGGCAAGAGCGCATTTCACGTTACGCGAATTGTTGGGGCTTTATAGGTCGTGGCAACTATGGCTGCTGATTGCCGTGGGCTTTTTGATGATGTCCACCGGCCATCCCGTCACGTTGCCGCAGTTTGAACAGTTCTGGGTGCGCATCGCGTTCTGGGTCATCGCCCTGTTTGTCTACCTGTTGCTGTCGGTGCCGTACGGTGTCGCGTTTGACAAGGTCTGGGCCCGCTCGGTTGGTGGGCCGATACCGCTGATCCTGCTGACGGGGCCGTTGATCATCTTTGCCTCCGTCGTGACGGTCGTCGGTCTTGCGTCCATCTTCGAACCGGATCGCCCGCTGAGCAGTGCGATCACCTGGCAGATGCTGCTGCGCAATCTGTTTGTGGCCCACGTGTTCGAGACGGTCACGCTGTTGTGGTTGCTGCCGGCGCAACGGTCGCGCATGGCGGGCCAGCGGTCCGTCACACTCGCGGGCAAGCGCCTGCCCATTCAGAACATCGGGCGCGTCAAGGCGGCGGAACATTACCTCGAGGTGCATTTGCCGGACGGCGTGGAAATCATCCGCGAACGGATGAGCACATTCCTCGACCAGGTCACGCCGGAGGATGGCGTGCAAACGCACCGCTCCCACTGGATTGCGCGCGACCATGCGCAAACCCTGAAAGGGTCCGTGCTGGTCCTCGATTGCGGGAAAACCGTGCCTGTGGCGCGCGGACGTCAGAAAGAGGTTCAGGACTGGATCGACAGGTTCAACCCGCCGCATGCCAACGGTGCGGGGTTCTTCAGTCCAGCACAGCGATCCTGAGCCCGGTGATCCGGTTGCCGGTGCGTTCGGTGACCTCGAACCGGAAGCCATGAAAGCTGAACACCTGACCGACCGTCGGAATTGTCTGCGCCTCATGAATGACCAGACCGGCCACGGTGTTGGCCTCGTCATCGGGCAGGTTCCAGTCGGCAGCCCGGTTGAGATCGCGGATCGTCATCGCGCCGTCCACCGTGAAAAAGCCATCGGAATCCTGTGCCAGCGTGGGTTCATCATCGGCGTCGAATTCATCCGTGATCTCGCCCACGATCTCCTCAAGGATGTCTTCGAGCGTGATCAACCCCTGAAGCGACCCGTATTCATCCACGACCAACGCAAAATGCGTCCGCAGCCGCAGGAATTCGCGCATCTGGTGATCCAGCGTGGTGGTTTCGGGCACGAAATACGGGTCCGTGGTCACCGCGCTCATGTCGAAATCCTGCAGGTTGGCCGTGCCGCCCTTGCCTGCGATTTCCTTGTAAATCGCCCGGCTCAGGTCCTTGGCATGGATCACGCCGGTGATGTTTTCCGGCGCATCGGCATAGACGGGCAGGCGGGTGTGGTTTGATTGCAGACATTGTTCCAGAATGTCCTGGGGGCTGTTGTCGCCATCAATCATCTCGATCCCCGAGCGGTGCAGCATGATCTCTTCGACAGTGCGGTCGCCAAGGTCCAGCGCCCCCAGGATCCGGTCGCGGTCTTCCTTCTGCACGACCCCTTCGGAATGGCCCAGCTGCAACGCGCCCGCGATTTCCTCGCGCACGGCCATGATGTGGCTGTCGGGGTCGATCCGCACACCAAAGAGGCGCAGCACACCACGCACCAACAGCCGCACCGCCGCCACGATGGGCGAGAACACCGTGACGACCAGCGAAATGGGCCGGGATACGGCGGAAGCGGCGGTTTCCGAGTTGGTGATCGCATAGGTCTTGGGCAGAACCTCGGCAAAGATTAGCACAAGCAAGGTCATGACAAGCGTGGCCAGCGCCACACCGCTTTCGCCGAATGCGCGGGTAAAGATCGCCGTGGCCAGTGACGTGGCAAGGATGTTCACAAGGTTGTTGCCCAACAGGACCGACCCGATCAGCCGTTCATTGTCCTCGGTGATTTCGAGCGCCCGTTTGGCACCACCCGACCCCTTGTCGGCTTGCGCGCGCAGCTTGCCCCGTGACGCCGCCGTGAGCGCAGTTTCCGACCCGGAGAAGAACCCCGACATCACCAAAAGCATCAGGATCACCCCACATGTGATCCAGAAGGCAGCATCGAGCGTCGTGGCGGGGTCTTCCATTCGTGATTTATCCTTTGTGTCTAGACGGGTTATGGGGTCCAGACACGGTGCAATCAAGGGATGCAGGTGATGCAGGTTCACGATTTGGGCGTATTGGACGGTCCGGTGCTGGCATTCGGCGGCCCGTATTCCAACGTTCAGGCGACGCAAGCGGTCCTGCAAGAGGCGCAGCGCCGGGGCGCGCAGCCGCTGTGCACGGGCGATGTGGTCGCATATTGCGGCGCCCCGGAGGCCACTGTCGCGGCCCTTCGCACTGCGGGCTGTCCGGTGGTTGCGGGCAATTGCGAGAAGCAACTGGGCAGCGGTGCGACGGATTGCGGATGCGGGTTTGAACCGGGCACGGCGTGCGATGTGCTGTCGGTCGGCTGGTACGGTTTTGCCGCGGCGCGCATGTCGGAAAACGACCGGTCGTGGATGGTCGATTGCCCGGACATCGTCACCTTTGAACAGGCGGGGCAGCGGTGGGGCGTGATCCACGGCGGGGTCACGGATATTGCCCGGTTCATCTGGCCCTCGTCACCCGCATCCGTCTTTGACGCAGAGTGGCAGGCGCTCGAAGCCGTTGCAGGTCCGGTGGATTGCATCCTTGCCGGCCACTCCGGCATACCGTTTGTCCACGATACGACGCGGGGGCGTTGGGTGAATGCAGGTGTGATCGGGATGCCGCCGCATGACGGTCACCCGGCCACGCGGTTTGCCATGATCGACGGCGGTGCGGTGTCGCTGCACAAGCTGCATTATGACGTCGAAGGCGCCGTGGCGGACATGCGCGCAGCAGGTCTCACACATGGCTATGATCGCGCGCTTGCCAGCGGCTACTGGCCGTCCGAGGACGTCTTGCCCCCGGATTTGCGGCTATCCCTGGCCAGCGGGTGATGTTCCAGCACCAGCGCGGTCAGCCGTTCGTCCACCACATGGGTGTAGATTTCGGTCGTGGCCACATCCGCATGACCCAGCATCGTCTGGATCGCGCGCAGGTCCGCCCCCCCTTCAAGCAGATGCGTCGCAAAGGCGTGGCGCAGCGTGTGCGGCGTGACCTTGTCCGTGGCGACATTGCCGAACGCCGCCAGCGCCTTGATCCGCGCGTAGAACCAGTGCCGTGTCAGATGCCCCGACGCGCCGCGTGAGGGAAAGAGGAACCGCGACGCCGCCGCCCCCTTTTCCACCTGCTCCGCATCGCGCGCATCCCGCATCGACAACCACGCAGCCAGCGCATCCCGCGCGGGCGCGGACAGGGGCACCATGCGTTCCTTGCCCCCCTTGCCGAGGATCAAAAGCATCTGCGGATTGCCGCGGGCCGCACTCACCGGGAGCCCCACCAGCTCGCTCACACGCATCCCCGTCGCATAGAGCAGCTGCATCAGGCAGGTGTCGCGCAGCCGGTCATGCGCACCGCGCCCGTAATTCTGTGCTGCGGCAAGCAGGCGGTCCACTTCTTCGGTGTCCAGCGTCTTGGGCAGGCGCTTTTGTTGTGACGGGGCGGCGATCTGGATGGCGGGATTGTCGCTGCGCCACCCTTCGTCAAAGGCAAAGCGGTAAAGCTGCTTGATCGCCGACAGGCGGCGGGCGCGTGTGGCGCGCGCCAACCCCTGGGCGTCACAATGGATCAGGTAATCCTCAAAGGCGGCCTGATCCGCCGTTTCGAAATCCGTGCCCTTGCGCGCAAGCCAGTCCGCCACGTCCTTGAGGTCGCGCCCGTAAGCCAGCAAAGTATTGCGCGCCGCCCCCAGTTCCGCGGCCTGCGCCTCCAGAAATGTGGAAATCCAGCGATCGCTCACCCGCGATCCTCCAGCAACAGCGTCTGAAGCGCCGTGCGTCGCGCCACATCCTCAAGCCCCAACGCCCGCAACGTGGCCAGCGCCGTGGCAAAGCGGGACACGTCGCCCGCGCTGCCCGCGTGGGCCAGCGCCACCGTGTCAATCAAGGCAGCCCCCAATGCGCCGTCCTGTGCACGCTTTACAATGGCGGCATCGGGTGCGGCGTCGCGAAACCCGGCAAGAGCAGCCCCGGCAAGGCCGTCCGCCTCGACACCCGCGGGGATGTCTCCGGCCGCGAGGGCCGCAAGAACGGGACGTTGCAGCGCGCGCGCCGGAAAAACCTCGGCCGCAGTTTCGTAGCGCGGCGACAAGAGCAGCATTTCGAATGCGATATCGGCGGCCCGACCACTCAGGACAAACCCGTCCAACGCCTCGGCAAAGAGGTTGGCAAAAGGCACGCGCAGCCGTTGCGCGCCCATGACGCGCCAGGCGTTCGGCAATGTCTTGGAAATGGCTGCGGTGCTGCGCGTGCCAATGGCCGTTTCGAACCTTTGCAGCGCAGACACACGGTCCCACACCCCGCCGGATGCGGCGGGGCTGCGCTGCGTATAAAGACCCAGCAGGCTGTTGTCGGGCACGGTGCCATTCTGCGCCAACCGCTCCGCGGCCTCGATCTGCGTTTTCCAGCCCGCCGTATCGCTCAGGTCGGCATTGGCAAAGACGGGCGGCCAGGGCCGCGTGGGCAGCGGTTCGCCAATGGCCGCATGTACGCGAAACATCAGCGCATCAGGCTCCGCCGGAACGGAAAGCGGCGGCTCCCCCTCATAAAGGTCGGGATCAAGGAACCGTTCCAGCGCCGCCGCTTCTGGTTCCTCCAGCAGGCCAAGTGCGCGTGCTGTGCCCAACTGGAGCGCGGCGGTGTTCCAGTCGCCTGCACGCGCGGCACAGAACACCTCGTGCCCCTTGCCGGGGGACAAGGCGGGCCGGGCGCGAAGCACGGCACAGGCCTGCGCCTCGCGCCCCGCAATCAGACCCATGTCCATAGCCCGCCGGAAATGCGCGGGCGACCGGTCGATCCCGGCCTGTTCGATCAGGGCCAGCGCCGGGTCCAGTGCGCCGTATGACAACAGCGTGTCGATCCGGGCGAGGTCAAAGGCGGTGCTGTTGCGCGCGGGCGGCGCGGCCTCGGCCAGCAGCAGGGTAAATGTCAGCTGTTGCAAGGCAGGCAGCCGCAGATGGGGCAACCGGCCCAGTTGCGCCGCTAGCGCCGTGCCATTTGCGGCAGACCACAGCGTATCGGGTAGACCGGTGACCGCTGCGGGCACCAGCCCCACACGCCGTGCCGCAGGGCCATCGAGCGGCGTGACGGAGACGTCCGGTACGCTGGCCGATTGCGATGTCGCGGGTTCGTCCGGTGTGGTGTCGGGCAGGGCGACGGGCGTCGATTGCGCGCCCAGCCAGTCAATCGCGCTTAGCGGGGCGGGATCCTGTGCCCACGCAGCGGGCCCGGATGCGAGCGACACACACACGCAAAGCGTCTTTATCCCCGTCCTATTCCGCATCCAGCGTTACCGGCATCCGCGTCTCCTCTTGCGGCGGCGAAAAGTTCGCGCCGAAGAATTCGCCCACATAGGCATAGCCCACGAGCCCAATGAAGCCGATGATCAACAGAAAGATCAACAGTTTGAAGATGCGACCCATGATGTAATGCCTTGCGTGCCCCGGGGATTTCTTTGTTTTGCCAAAAGCATATATGGCCTTTTCTGCAAAATCACGTCATTGACAAGCCAATGAGCGAAATTCAGCAAAATCGTGAACCGGCGCCGCGCTACCGTCTGAAAAAGACGGTTGTGATGGTCGGCATGATGGGTGCGGGCAAGACGGCGGTGGGCCGTGCGCTCGCGGCGCGGCTGGATGTACCATTCCTCGACAGCGATGCAGAGATTGAAACGGCGGCCAACATGACCGTACCGGAAATCTTTGCCCGCGATGGCGAGCCGTTTTTTCGCGCCAAGGAAGCGCAGGTGATTGGCCGGCTTCTGGATGAGGCGCGCGGCGTCCTGTCCACGGGGGGCGGGGCGTTCCTGCAGGACGCCAACCGCGAGATGATCAGCGCGCGCGGCGTGTCGCTGTGGCTGAACGCGGATCTGGATCTGCTGTGGCAGCGGGTCCGGCACAAGGATACGCGTCCCTTGCTGCGCACCCCCGATCCGCGCGCGACGCTCGCCGAAATCTATGCGCAACGCGCACCGGTTTACGCGTTGGCGGACGTGGCGGTGCAGTCGCTGCCGGAACTGTCGATCGAGGCGATGGTGGACCGCGTGATTGCGGCGTTGCTGGCGCAGCGAGAGGATGTATTGGAGGTGGATCATGCGTGAAACCGTGCATGTGCCGTTGGGCGACCGCGCCTATGACGTCGTGATTGGTCCGGGCCTGTTGCCCGAGGCTGGTGCGCTCATCGCGCCCTTGTTGCCGCGCCCGCGCGTGGCCGTCGTGACCGAGACCCGCGTGGCCGAGGCGCATCTTGAGGCTTTGCGCGCCGGGCTCGCCGCCGCTGGCATCGAGATGGAGGCGCTGGTCCTGCCGCCGGGAGAGGCCACCAAGGGCTGGCCCCACCTGCAAGAGGTGGTCGAGTGGCTTTTGGCACAAAAGATCGAGCGGCAGGACGTGGTGGTCGCCCTTGGCGGCGGTGTCATCGGTGATCTGGTCGGTTTTGCGGCGGCGGTCCTGCGGCGCGGTGTGCGCTATGTTCAGGTGCCCACGTCGCTGCTGGCGCAGGTCGACAGTTCGGTGGGCGGCAAGACGGCGATCAATTCGCCCCGTGGCAAGAACCTCATCGGTGCCTTTCACCAACCCGCGCTGGTGCTGGCAGACACGTCCGTTCTGGACACGCTGACGCGCCGCGATTTCCTCGCAGGGTATGGTGAGGTGATGAAATACGGGCTGCTCGGGGACGCGTCATTCTTTGAGTGGCTGGAGGTCAACGCACCGGCGATGGCCGAGGGCGACATGGCGTTGCGCGTGGCGGCCGTGAAACGGTCGGTCGAGATGAAGGCCGAGATTGTCACCCGCGACGAGACGGAACAGGGCGACCGCGCGCTGCTCAATCTTGGGCACACATTCTGCCACGCGCTCGAGGCGGCAACAGGCTATTCCGACCGGTTGTTGCACGGCGAAGGCGTTGCGATAGGCTGCGGCCTGGCCTTTTCGCTGTCGGCGCGGTTGGGCCTGTGTCCGCAAGAAGACCCAAGCCGCGTTTTTGCGCATCTGGACGCGATGGGGATGAAGCGTGACCTGTCAGATATTCCGGGCGATTTGCCAGATGATGCCGCCCTCCTCGACCTGATGGGGCAGGACAAGAAAGTCGTGGCCGGCACGCTGAACTTTATCCTCGCCCGTGGCATTGGCGCGGCGTTTGTCACCTCGGACGTGCCGCGCGATGCCGTATTGGACTGTCTGAACGACGCGCGGACCTAGTCCCAATCTCCCATGATCAGAGATGTCGTGCCGGAGCGCTTGATGGAGCGCTCTTTGCGCCCGTTCGCGTCGTATGCATCAATTGTGTACTCAATCCCGGCATTCTTGCCACAAGGGGTCAGGTTCAGGCCCAGGCTGCATTTCGTGTTGAAGAGCCGCGTTGGTCTGAACATCTGGTAGCCACCCGTGGGCACGCCGTCTTCGAACCGCCCGGCCATACAGCCACCGCTGACGGTCTGGAGCACCTCGCCGGTGCGGGCGTCTCGGATTTCGTTGGTCTGCGTGCGCGTGGTGCATATGCCCGTGATCACGCGCCGCGCGTCGAACGCCACAAGGCGGCGGTAGGGGCCGTGCAGCTTTACTCCGTTTTCATAGACATAGCGGCGCGCGCTGTTTGATGGGGCGTCGTAGTCGTAGACGATGGAGTAGGTGATCTCCTCGGCATCAAAGGCGGGCGGCGGGCTGCCCGTACCGCGCAGCGCGAGCATGGACACACCTTGCGGTTCAAAGCTGTCGCGCTCCCGCTCTGCACTGCGCAGGATCAACTGCGCCTGTTTCTTGGCCTCGCGGTAGGGCTCAGGGTTGGCACCGAGCCGCCATTTGTCCTCGACGCGCATCAGCTTGGCCAGCTTGGCCTTGCGGTCGGCCAATTGCTTTTGTGCCTCTGCCCAGCCTTTGCGGGTCGTGGCGAGGGGCAGGGGACCGGGTGGGGCGGTGAACCCCGTTTCAAACCCATAGGTCAGCGCGATACCGGTATTGATCCGTGAAATGGCCTCTTCCACGGCGTCGATTTGGGCGCGGGGATTATTTTTGTAATACCACGCATGCAGGTCTGACAGGCTCAGCGCCGCGGTTTCGATTTCCGCGAACTCAAGGACCAGACCGTTGCGCCAGATGGTCTTGGCGCTGTCTTCCTGAATGAAATCCGCCGTGGATCCGCGGCGCAAAAACGTCTCGTCCCAATCGGGCGAGCCGGGGGAGTTGAACGACCACTCCTGACCCTGCGCCGCCGGTGCGCCCACATCGACGATCATGTCATAGCGCTGGCCGCCGGGGGTGCGAAAGGTGAGGCGCATCTTGACCTCATAAAGACCGACATGCTGCGCGGCTTCGGTGGGCAACATGTCCAGCCTGCGCGTCTCGTATCGATCGCCGGGCCCGGAATTCGGCAACGTGACCTGCCCCCCGATCAACTGCCATTTGAAGCGCGCAGAAATCACCGGCTCACCCAGCAACAGCCCCAGTTTGATCTGCGATTGCCAGTCATACAGGATCGTCGCGCCGTCCTGTGATGCTCCAACCCCGGGCAGCTGTGATCCGTTGCCTTCGGTCTCAAACGCCATCGTCTGGGCACTCAAGGGGGATGCCAAAATGGCGAGGAGCAGGGCCAGAATGCGTATCATTCGAGTATAAACCTCTCAAAATCACGCTGTTGCTGGGCGCTTGGCGTCGGTGTGCGCCCGTTGGAAAAACTGGCAATCGGGTCCAGGTCCAGCGCTGCAGCGATCCCGGTTTGGGGCTGCACGGCGCTGGTGAGTGAGGCGATGGAGCGTTGGAATTGCGCCTCTGGCATCGCGGCCAAAAACGTCCCGCCAACAAGACCCGCCAGCGCACTCAGCGCGATATGGTGCCCGCGAAACACGCCCAGCATTATGAGTTGGACCACACACAGGACCACAATGCCGATGGCGGCACCAACGGCCGCGGCCATCTGGCCGCTTTGCCCGGGGCCGAATTGCGCGCGCAATAGGGCAAGACCGGCCAGCAGGCCAGCCGCGAGGATAACGGTTAGCCAAAACCCCCATCCCAACAGATGCGGCACAGTGTCGGCGTTCCGCTCCGCCTCAGGCGTTGGGCGATGCGGTTCCGTCGGTACATCCTGCCGTGCAGCCGTCGCGGGGCGTGGCGCAGTGGCCTTGGCCCTGTGCTGTGCGGACGGGGCCTTGGCCACTGTATCCGGTTTTTGCGCCCGTGCGTCCGCATGGGCCGTCGCGATCCGTGCATCGCCGCGCAGGTGCGACACCTGTTTCGCGGGATGTCCCCGCGCCACCAGGTTGTCGTAGAGCACCTGTTCGTATTGGTGCAGCTTTGTGTCACGCGCAACATCGGCCGTGCTCTTGAGCAACGCGGCGAAGTCCGCATTGAGCTGCGTGGGATCAAACGGGGCTTCGGCCGGTGGGGTCGGATCGGGTTGCGTGGCGGGGTCCGGAACAATGCTTGCCACCGGCACTGGTTCGGCAAACACCGCCCCGACCGGCACAGGCCCCGCATCCAGACGCCCGTCCGCTGGCGCCGAGATGCGACCGGTTTTCCCGGTCGCGTCCCGCAATGTGTAAAGGCGCGCGCCCTTGGACAGTGCGGCCCCGGCGGTGACGTGCACCTCTGTCACGGTGACCGGATACGCGATCGACGCAGGCAGTCGGACGTGGGTCACACGCATCGGTCAACCGGATCAGAAGGGGATTTCGTCGTCCAGATCCCGGCTTGGTGCTGGGGCATTGCCGCCACCGCTGCCACCGCCGTAATCGCCGCCGCGATCATCATAACCCATCTGGCCACCACCGCCGCCACCATAACCGCCGCCCATCTGGCCGCCACCGCCACCGCCACCTTCGCCACGGCCATCCAGCATGGTCAGGGTCGACGTGTACGGGCGCAGCACAACTTCGGTGGAATAGCGGTCCTGACCGGACTGATCCTGCCATTTGCGGGTCTCAAGCTGGCCTTCGAGATAGACCTTGGACCCCTTGCGCAGATATTGCTCCGCCACCCGTGCGAGAGGTTCGGAAAAGATCGCGACCGAATGCCATTCGGTGCGCTCCTTGCGTTCCCCTGTGTTGCGGTCCTTCCACGTTTCGGACGTGGCGATGCGCAGGTTGCACACCTTGCCGCCATTCTGGAACGTCCGCACCTCGGGATCGCGCCCGAGATTGCCGATCAGGATCACCTTGTTGACCGAGCCTGCCATGTCTTTCCTCTCACTGTCCTGCGTTGCGCGCGGCACCGATTCCGATCACGCGCATTGATTGATCATCAGACTAACCCTGTGGCCGTTAAGGTTAAAGAGATGTGAAGCGAGAAGTCTGGTCAGCGGCCCGCTTTTGTCCTATCGTCCGCCGCAACGGGCAGGGAGCTTGGGGCGCGACATGCGGGGATTTTTGGTAACGGCGGCTATTGCCGTATTGGTTGCGGACAGCGCGGCGGCAGATCTGTTTTCCAAACGCAACCGTACCAACCTGTTCAAATCACAGACAAACATCCTCGATAACCGGGCGTCCAGCCAATATAACAGCTCGGTCCGTTTGCAGCCGCCCAAGGTTGTCACGCCCACGAAATGGGATGTCGAGGTCGCGCCGAAATACCGTGGGCGCTACAAGGGCAAATATCTGAACGTGGCCAAGGCCGCCGCGCGCAGGCACGGGGTGCCCGAAGATCTGTTCCTGCGGCTGGTGCAGCAGGAATCGGGGTGGAACCCGACCGCGAAATCCCACAAGGGCGCGTATGGTCTGGCCCAGTTGATGCCAGGCACCGCGCGCTATCTTGGCGTCGATCCACAGGATCCGGCACAGAACCTCGATGGCGGCGCAAAATACCTCAAGGAACAGTTCCGCGAATTTGGCAGCTGGCGTCTGGCGCTTGCCGCCTACAATGCGGGGCCGGGCGCTGTGAAAAAGTACAAGGGCGTCCCGCCATTTCGCGAAACCCGCAACTACGTCAAGATCATCTGGGGCAGCTGATCCAGCCTCTGGCGCTTGGTTTTCCATCATCTGCGCGCCAGTCGACAGACGCGCCGTTCCAACCTGTGCAGACTGCGCTGCACCAAAACTTCTTCACATTTGAACCAATCCGGGCGTCGCGCCCCGGCATCGGTCTGATTTCGCCTTAAACGTGCCACGACTGCCCGCTAAGCGGGATGTGAGTAGCGAAATGAGAGCCATGCCATGAAAGCCGGTCAATCCACCTTCGAAGAACGCCTGTCCCGCATCAATGATGGCGCGCCGCAGAACGCCAGCGACGTGGTGTCGCCACGCCAGAACGGCAAACTGATGCAAAAGGGAGAGGCGCGGCGACGGCTCCACCTCGATATGCTGGCCGCAGGCGGGATCGCTGGGGGTGTGGCGGGCACGCTCTTTGCGCAGAATATCGGCCTGTTATTCCTGATGTCGCTCGATTGGATCACGATCCAGGGCCTGTTTCTCGCCGATTACACGCTGGCCGCCTATATGGTCGCGTGCGCCATCGGACCGGTGGGGTTCCTGTGGTCCGTGATCATGAGCCGCAATTCAAAGCGTGCCGTGCAATTCTGGGCCGCCTATATCATCGGCGTTTTGGGCGCGAACCACGTGGACGTGCGTTACGTCGTTGAATTCATCATCATCCCTGGCTTCTGGGACTATGTCGGCACATACACCTCCGCCAAGGATGTGGTGAACGACGCCGTCGCTACTCAGCCGCAATTTTGATGACAGGTTCCATCCGGGCAAGGATGTCGTCCGCGAGGTGGCACTTGACCTGATGACCTTCGGCGAGGTGGCGCACGGGCGGCACCTCGCGTTCGCACAGACCACCCGGCACCTCTGACTTCCACCTGCACCGCGTCTGGAACGGGCAGCCCGATGGCGGGTTCATTGCCGACGGGATGTCGCCTTCCAGCACGATATGCTGCTTTTCCACGGATGTGTCCGCAATGGGCACCGCACTCAGCAGCGCTTCGGTATACGGGTGATAAGGGGGCGAAAACACCTGCTCCGTGTCGCCCAACTCCACCACATGGCCCAGATACATGACCATCACCCGGTCGCTGAGATAGCGTACGATGCTCAGATCGTGAGAGATAAAGAGCAGCGTTGTCTTGTGCTCGCGCTGGATCTCCATCAGCAGGTCGGTGACCGCCGCCTGCACCGACACGTCCAGGGCCGACACCGGTTCATCTGCGACCACAATCCGCGCGTCACCGGCAAAAGCCCGCGCGATGCCCACACGTTGTTTCTGCCCACCCGACAGCTGGCGCGGCATGCGGTTTGCAAACTCACGCGGCAGTTTCACGAGGTCCAGCAGCTCCAGCATGCGGTTCCACCGCTCGGCCTCACTGTTGCCGATCTTGAAGATCTCGAGCGCGCGCACGATCTGGCGGCCGACACTCATCGACGGGTTCAGCGTGTCGAACGGGTTCTGGAACACCATTTGCACGTCCGCCACCGTCTGCGTATCGCGGTCCTCGATCGGCGTGTCCTGAATGGCCGTGTTGCCGAGGGTGATTGTGCCTTCGGTCGCGGTCTCAAGTCCCATCAGGACCTTGGCAAAGGTCGACTTGCCGCAACCGGATTCGCCCACAATGGCGAGCGTTTCGGATTCGCGGGCCTCAAAGCTGAGCGTCTCGTTCGCCTTGACCACCTTCTTTTCCCCGGACGAGAACAACGCAGACGCCGCCACCTCGTAGTATTTCTTGAGATCGTCCATCTTGAGGACCACATCCCCGATCTCGCCCTTGCTCTTCTGCTCACCCAGCGTCAGGGGCGCGTTCCAGTCAATCTCGTCGAACTTGACACAACGGGTTTCGTGGCTGGCATCGGCATTGGCTGCGCGCATCGGGATCGCCTGATCGACGTTGCAGCGGCCCTCTTCGAAATAATCGCAGCGCGGGCCAAAGTTGCAGCCGGGTGGGCGTTCGTGGGGCAGGGGAAAGTTGCCGGGAATGGCCACCAGCGGACGCGCATTCTTGTCCGCGCCAGGCAGGGGGATCGACCGGAACAGCGCTTGGGTATAGGGGTGCTGCATCTCGTCAAACACCTGTGTGATGCTGCCCCGCTCCACCGCTTCGCCGGAATACATCACGCAAATCCGGTCGCAGGTTTCCAGCACCAGCCCGAGGTTGTGCGAGATGAATAGCATCGAAGTGCCGTATTTCTTGCCCAGATCCTTGACCAGCTCGACCACCGCCGCCTCGACCGTCACATCCAATGCGGTCGTGGGCTCATCGAGGATCAGCAGGGACGGCTCCGACATCAGCGCCATCGCGATCACGATACGCTGCTGCTGACCGCCCGAAAGCTGGTGCGGGAACGCATCCAGAATGCGCTTGGGGTCGGGCAGTTTCACATCCGTGACCACCTGCAACGCGCGGTCATAGGCATCCTTTTCCGACATGCCCGCATGGATCATCGGCACTTCCATCAACTGCTTTCCGATCTTCATCGCCGGGTTCAGCGACGCCATCGGCTCCTGATAGATCATCGCAATTTCGGACCCGCGAATGTCGCGCAGCTCCTCTGCGCTCATCTCCTGCAGGTCCCGGCCCTTGAACTTGATCGACCCGCCGACGATGCGCCCGTTCTTGCCCAGATCCTGCATGACGCCAAGTGCCACGGTGGACTTGCCACAGCCCGATTCCCCAACCAGCCCCACAGCCTCACCGGGCTGCACAGTCACGGAAAAATCCATCACCGCCGGAATTTCGCGCAACCGCGTAAAAAACGAAATGCTCAGCTTGTCGATCTCGAGGATCGGTCCGTCATAATCCTGTTTCGCCATCTCGTCCCTTCCCGTCAGGCTTTGCAAACCCGATCCTTCTTCATCTCGCGAAATAAACTCCGGGGGTCCGGGGGCTGGCCCCCGGTCCGACCGTTGCAATCACGTCAATCCTTCAGGCTTTCTTCGCGCAAACCATCCGCCAGCAGGTTCAGACCCAGCACCAGCGACATCAGCGCCAGCGCAGGCACAATCGCCGCATGCGGATACAGGCTCAGCAAACGCCGCCCGGCATTGATGGTCGATCCCCAATCCGGGCTCTCGCTCTCCAGCCCCAGACCAAAGAAACCAAGCGTGCCCAAGAGGATGGTAGTGTATCCGATCCGCAGACAGAAATCGACGATCAGCGGTCCGCGCGCATTGGGCAGGATCTCCCAGAGCATTATATACCACGGACCTTCGCCTCGGGTCTGGGCCGCAGCCACATAGTCGCGGGTCTTGATGTCGAGCGCCAACCCCCGCACGATCCGGAACACTGTCGGCGCGTTCACAAACACCACCGACACGAACACCACCAGAATGTTGGGCTGCATGTTCAGGATATCCAGCGCCGCAGGCATGCCGGGAATGCTGTATTCGGGGGTCGACACGATGCTGCCGTCATTGGAAATCAGCGACAGGTACAGCCATCCCATGACCCCCAGCACCACCAAGAGCAGCGGCGTGCGCACCGATGGCTGCGTGTGAAACCGCGAGTTAAGCAGCACCGCGACAAAGATCAGGGGGAACACGAACAGAACGGTCGCCATGTAATTCGGGATGCCCGTCTGCACGATCTCGGGTGTGACCAGCAGGTAGAACAGCAGGATCACCGGAAACGCGAGGATCAGGTTGGCAAGGAACGACAGGATCACATCCAACCGTCCGCCATAATATCCCGCAGGCAGACCCAGTGTGATCCCCACCATGAACGCAAAAAGCGTCGCAAAGGGTGCGATCAGAACGACGATCCAAGCCCCTTCGAACAGGCGCGAGAACACGTCGCGGGCAAGGTTGTCCCCGCCCAGCAGATACCATGCATATTCGCCATCCTCGGCCCCGCGCATCGGCGTGCCGGGCAGCTTGTTCTTCATCCCCGACACCTGGCTCAGCGGATCATGGGTCGCGATCAGGTCCAGGGGACCCGCCAGAATACCGGCAAACACCCAGAACATCACAAGGCCGAAACCGATCATGCCCACGGTGGAATCAAAGAGCTTGCCGTAAAGCCCGAGACGGCGCTTGTAGATGATCGACAGGGTGAACGTGGCGATCAAAAGGCCCCAAACCGGGATCAACTGCTGGCTCATGCCGCCGACGATGCCTGCGCCGGTCGGGCCGCTGACCACGCCGACCGCGATATAGACCAGCACAAGCGCCACAATCGCCAGGCCCAGCCAGCGCACACCGCGCCGCGCCATATCCAGCGGGCCGCCTGCGTTCGACAATGTGCCATCGGCGTTGACGATAACCCTGTCGCCGCTCGACACCGCCGACAGCACGATCTGTGCCAGCAGGACAAGCGCAAAGGCGAGGACCACATAGGTGATCACCGGGTCAAGAACATTGCCCAAAGGGCCGGTCCAGGTAATGGGTTCCATGGCTCAGACCTCCTTCAGGAAATGCGAATGCGCGGGTTGAGATAGACATAGCCGATGTCCGAGATGAGCTGCGTCAGCAGCACCACCACAACGGACACAACCGACACCGCGAGGAGCAACTCGATATCGTTGTTGCCCGCCGCTGCCACCAGCAGCCAGCCAAAACCCTGATAGCTGAACAGCGTCTCGACGATCACCACCCCGTTCAGCAACCACGGGATCTGCAACATGATCACCGTGAACGGTGCGATCAGTGCGTTGCGCAGCGCGTGTTTCAGCACGATGTTGCGGAAACTCACCCCCTTGAGGCGCGCGGTCCGGATGTATTGCGCCGTCATGACTTCGGTCATCGATGCCCGCGTCATCCGCGCGATGTACCCCATGCCGTAAAGCGCGATGGTCAGCACCGGCAGGGTAAAGTTGGCAAATGTCACATCGTCCAGCGCCGATTTGGCCGAGCCGAGAAACAGTGATTTGCCCTCGATCCAGCCCATATCCACCAGCCATGGCGACACGCCAAACCGGGTCGAGGCCAGCAGGGCGATGAAAATTACGCCAGACACGTATTCGGGTGTGGCCGTCGTCGCGATCGAGAATGTGGATAGTGATCGGTCCAGTCCCGACCCCTCGCGCATCCCCGCGAGCACACCCACAATCAGCGCCATCGGCACCATCACCACCAGCACCCAGCCCATCAGCTTGGCCGTGTACCCGAGATGTTGCCAGACCTTGCTGGCCACCTCGTCCTTGAACACAAGGCTATAACCCCAGTCACCCTGCAACACGCCACAAAAGGTCGGGCGGTCTTCCACCGGCGTATCGTCGTCGTAGCATTGGGCAATTTCATTGCCTTCGACCGTGGTGCCGGTCCATCCCGGCGCCACACCCAACCAGCGGCCATACTTGACGAAAACGTTGTCCGTGTACCCGCGCGCGGACAGCCAGCTGTCCACCTGTTCCTCGGTCATCCGAAAGTTGCCTTGGGTCTTGGCCAGTTTTTCGAGGTTTGGATAAAGGTTCGTCAGAAAGAAGACGATAAAGGTCAGGCACAGCGCTGTCAGCAGCATCACGCCCAATCGTCGAAGGATGAAAAGTCCCATATATGGCCCCTGTTGGGTGGCTGTTGGCTGCTGGTTCAGCGGCCGATTGGCTGAGCGGGCGACATTTGCTGCGCCTCGCGAAGGACGGGCACGTGCGGCCCGACAATATGAAGGGGTGTGTTCCCGTTCCCCGGTTATAGATTGTTGTTAACCAGCATGAGGCAACAGAACCGTGCACCCGTCAACAGGGCCATTGGAGAAATCAGTGTCAAAAAACGACAAATGACTGGTCTGTAAGCGACATGCCTGCGCGGTGGCGCCGTTGATCAACTGCTGCGTGCCGGACGCGGGGCCGATTTCGCCGCCTGCCGCAGCTGCGTGGGCGTCTTGCCGGTATGTTGCTGCATGAACCGCGTGAAATAGGCCGCAGAGCCGAACCCCAGATGGCGGGCGACGTCCTGCACGGGGGCGGAGGTCTCGGCCAGGCTGATCCGTGCGGCGTAAAGCGTACGTTCGGTCAGCAAGTCGGCAGCGGTGCGCCCGGTCGATGCCTTGCAGGCCCGCGACAGGTGGGTGGGCGTCACCCCGAGGGCGCGGGCATGGTCTGCCATGGTCATCGCCTGCGCATAATTGGACACGATCCCTTCGCAGAACGCCGCTGTCAGCCGTGCTGCCGCGTCCATCGGGACGGGCAGATTGTCGGCCAGCGCGATCTGGCGTCGCAACCAGACGGAGATGAGCGCGACATGCGCATCCAACGCATCCTGTGCTAGGGGGCGATCCTGCGACGCTTCCCTTTGTGCGGCCTCGAACAGGCCGTTGATTTCGTTGATGGCCGCCACATCGCGCAATCGCAACTGCCGCGGCACCTCTGGCAGGCGCACGTCGGTGCCGTCGGGGATCAATGCGACCTGTCCCATGCCCTGCCGCCCCAACTCCAGCGAAAAGAGCGTGCGCGCGGGCACAAGGATCGCGTTATGCGTGCCCACCCCGCGCCGCGTCCCGTTCAGCATCAATCGCCCCTGACCCCGGGTGATCCAGATGATCGCATGTTCCGGGCGGTCATGGGCCAGTGACAGACGCCAGTCCTGCGGCCCGGTCAGTTGGGCAAGCGTTGTGATTTCAACCGGAGGAAGGGCCATGATTGTCGCATTTTGAAGGGTACTGCGCCGAATTTACACAGGAAAATTGTCTCGCAAAGGATAAAATATCAATTTTCGGCAAGCGTGACGGACGGGACCCAGTGCCAATCGGCGAACCGCGCGCGAAACCATGTGCGCTGACGCTTGGCATATTGACGGGTCGCGATGGTCGCGGCGTCCACCGCCTGGTCATGGGTCATGCGCCCGGCCACAACATCGCGCGCCTCTGCGACACCGATCGCCTTACAGGACGGCAATGCGTGGTCGAACCGGTCTTCCATCGCGCGCACTTCATCCAGCGCGCCGCCGCGGAGCATCGCGTCAAACCGGCGCGCGATCCGGGCATTCAGCCAGTCCCTGGGGCTGTCCATGACGATGCCCTGAAATTGATCTGCTGCGAGAATCGGGGGCGGCGTGGCGTCCTGCCAGTGGGCCAATGGACGGCCCGTTGCCTGCAGGACCTCCCACGCACGCTGCACCCTTGCGCGGTTGGCCAGATCAATGCGCGCCGCGGTTTCGGGGTCCAGTGCGGTGATCATGTCCGCCAGCGCCATGGCATCCGCCGCGTCCCGTATGTGGTCCGGCGTGGCGGGGATCTCTGCCAACCCTTCGACCAATGCCGAGAAATACAACCCGGTGCCGCCGACGATGATCGGGCGCGGCCCGTCCAGGAGCGGTACGACCTCGCGCGTCCAATGCCCGACAGAATAGGGCGCATCATAGGGCAGGTGGCCATAAAGCGCGTGGGGTGCGCGGGCTTCTTCCTCTGTCGACGGGCGGGCCGTGATGACGCGCCAGCAGTCATAGACCTGGCTGGCATCGGCGTTCACGATCACGCCGCCCTGCGCCTCTGCGATGGCGAGCGCAAGTGCGGATTTGCCCGACGCGGTCGGACCCGCGATCAGGACCGGGCGCGCAGGGTCCAATCTGGCGACGACGTCGCGGATCATCGGCGTTTGCTCCATTGAAAACCGTTCCGATTTACGACAGGTTGCGCCGAAATTCCAAGAGCGGGGGCGCACGATGACTGAGACGGCAGTGGCGACAGAGCCAGCGGCCACCTTCAACCGTGTCATGTTGAAGATTTCCGGCGAAGCATTGATGGGGGACCAGGGCTTTGGCCTGCACCCGCCCACGGTCGAGCGCGTGGCCCGCGAGGTCAAGGCGGTGCACGACATGGGCGTCGAAATCTGCATGGTGATCGGCGGTGGCAACGTGTTCCGCGGCCTGCAAGGGTCGGCACAGGGCATGGAGCGGACCACGGCGGACTACATGGGCATGTTGGCGACCGTGATGAACGCGCTGGCGATGCAGTCCGCGCTGGAGGGTCTTGGCGTGTTCACCCGTGTGATCAGCGCGATCACCATGAACGAAGTGGCCGAGCCCTATATCCGTCGCCGCGCTGTGCGCCACCTTGAGAAAAAGCGGGTCTGTATTTTTGCTGCCGGGACGGGCAACCCGTATTTCACCACTGACACGGCGGCGACCCTGCGCGCAAATGAGATGCTGTGCGAGGCGATTTTCATGGGCAAGAACGGGGTCGACGGGATCTATGACAAGGATCCCAAGACCAACCCAGACGCCACCCGCTATGATGTGGTGAGCTATGACGAGGTGCTGCAAAAGAACCTCAAGGTCATGGACGCCTCTGCGATTGCGCTGGCGCGGGACAACAACCTGCCGCTGATCGTGTTCCCGCTGGACACGCCGGGCGGGTTCAAGAGCATCCTTGAGGGCAAGGGCACCTTTACCCGCGTCCAACGCTAGAGCGCGGACGCCACGATGGTGTGATGGTCGTTGCGACAAAGCCTGTCGAACAGGCGACGTTGCCGGCGCATCGGGGGGCAGGGGCGGCAGGGTTGCGCGGGCGCGCCCCCGGTGCGCAATGTCGCTGGCAATATGGCACTGAGTTCGCGGCGTTGCGCATCCGGCAGCGCCCGCATTGCCATCTTGCCCGGCAACAGCGTTTCCGCCCACGTTCCATTGGCAAGGATCATCTCGTGCCGATCACAGGCAAAGTGCCAATACCGGACGGTACGCGACCCTGACGCCTGGGTCACGCCGGGCGTGCCCAGCAACGCCTTTGCCGCAACCAGGATCTCGTCCTCACCAAACATGCGTTGCGCAACCTTGTTGCGGACCAGCACGCGGTGTTGGGGAGAAACGTAGAGCGGAGCGGCAGGCATGGCCTGTCCCAGGGCGTCCGGTCCAATCCGTATGGGCGCGTTCTGGCCCGGGTCGGGATGTGTCTGCGCGCCGATCCACCGGATGGGTTGCGCGCCATGGTCCATCGTGTCGACCAACTGCCCCACCTGCAACGCCTCAACCGCCACGGGCCCATCGGGGGTCATGATCTGCGTGCCATGGGCAAAGCACACAACCGTGCCGCTGTCATAGGAAGAGTCGGCAACGAAGCTGCCGTAATTTGAGCCGAAGACCGAATCCAGCGTCACATTCCGTATCGTCAGGCCGTCGATCGAACCGTCATTCACGAATTCCGTCAGGAACACATCGCCGTTCTGCATCTGGATCACCGTGACGGGGGTCGTCACGATTGAGCCGTCGGCAAGCTTGATGGACGCATTATACACATTGGTGGAATCGATCAGCTGGGTCTGCGGACCCGCACCCAGATCATAACTGACGGTTTCACTGGTCTCGCCAAATTCGTCATCGAGAACCTGACCGTCGCTGTCGGCGTCATCCACCTGCACGTTTTCAATGGTGAACCCGCTGTATTTGCCAAGCAGGTCCGCCGCGTTCTCGGAATTCGTATTGCCCTCGGTCGGGTCAACATCGGCAAAATTGCCGAGATAGATCATCTGGGAGTTGAATACGGTCATCGTTATGCTCCAATCCCCCGCGCCGCTCGTTAAGCATAATGGCTTAACGATCCGTGCATTTGCGCGAACTGCGCCGCCTTTCCGTGCGGGAGGTTGCCCCTGTCGGTCACACCGGGCTAAAAGGCGGGTAGCGCAACAAGACGTGAGAAGAGGTGGGCATGTCGGACGATTTTATGCTGGACACGGATGACCTTGAACGCCGGATGGACGGCGCAATGGCCAATCTCAAGACCGAGTTCGCCTCTCTGCGCACGGGCCGTGCGTCGGCCTCAATGCTGGAGCCGGTGATGGTGGACGCCTATGGGTCGATGACACCGATCAATCAGGTGGGCACCGTGAACGTGCCCGAACCGCGCATGGTGACGGTCAATGTCTGGGACAAGGGTCTGGTGGGCAAGGTCGAAAAGGCCATCCGCGAATCCGGTCTGGGCATCAACCCGCAGCTCAACGGTACGATCATCATGCTGCCGATCCCCGAGCTGAACGAGGAACGCCGCCGCGAGTTGACCAAGGTTGCGGGCAGCTATGCCGAGAATGCGCGCGTCAGCATCCGCAATGTGCGTCGCGATGGCATGGATCAGATCAAGAAGGCCAAGAATGACGGCGCCATGTCCGAGGACGACCAGAAGATCTGGGAAGACGAGGTGCAGGAGATGACCGACAAGTTCATCAAGACGGTCGACGCCGCACTTGAGACCAAACAAGCCGAGATCATGCAGGTTTGATGACCGAACCCGGCTTTGCCGGGCAAACGCTCCGGGGGAGCGTTTGGGTCATCAAAGGGCGGAGCCCCGGATGGCCAAAGGGCGGACCCCCGGTTGGCCAAAGGGCGCAGCCCAACATCGCAATACTTACCCCCCGGACAGCAGGGGGGCGGATGTCAAAGACAGAGCCTGCACAAACCAAGGATCACACCATCTCAGACCCCGCACATACCGGCCCGCGCCATGTCGCCATCATCATGGACGGCAATGGACGTTGGGCAACGCAGCGGGGGCGGCCACGCCTGTTTGGCCATCACGCAGGCGCACGCCGCGTGCGTGAGGTGGTGGAAACCTGCCCCGATATCGGGGTCGAATACCTGACCATCTTTGCCTTCAGCACCGAGAACTGGAAACGGACGCAGGTCGAGGTCGCCGGCCTCATGAGCCTGTTCCGCCGCTATATTGCCAAGGAAGCCCGTGCGCTGGATGATTTTGGCGTGCGCGTACGCTTTATCGGGGACCGTGTGCGGCTGGACAAAAAGCTGATCAAGCTGATGGACGAGTTGGAGGTTCTGACCTCCGGCAACACCCGCGTGAACCTCACCATCGCGTTGAACTACGGTGGTCGGGACGAGGTGGCGCGCGCCACGCAACGTCTGGCCCGCGAAGTGGCTGCGGGGCGGATTGATCCCGAAACCGTGGATGAGGCGGCCTTGGTCAAGTTCCTCGACACGTATGTTCTGCCGGACCCGGATCTTGTGATCCGCACCAGCGGCGAGGCGCGGATTTCGAACTTTTTGCTCTGGCAGTCGGCCTATGCCGAATATGAATTCGTGGACACGCTATGGCCTGATTTCTCGCGTGAGGAATTCACCCGGCTCTGCGCCAAATATGGCGCACGCGACAGACGGTTTGGCGGGGTCAAATTATGAGCGCGGGCGAAAGCAGATGGTCCGATCTGGGCCTGCGGCTTGGCTCCGGGGCGGCGATGGTGGCCATCGGAGTGGCGGGCATCTGGCTGGGGGGTGACGTGTTCCATGTGCTGATCGCCGTGATCTGCGGTCTCATGGTCTGGGAACTGGTGCGTATGCTCTCTCCCGACACACCCGGAACGGCCATTCAGCTTGGGGCGATTGCCGGGCTGGCCGTGTTGCTGGCCACCTATGTGCCGACGCTTTATGCGGTGCCTTTGCTGGCGGCAGGGGTGCTGGTCGGGCTGGGGCGGGTCAAACGCGACCGGGGCATCTATTTCGGGTTTTCCGCGCTGGTTCTATTGGCAGGCTGGGGGATGGCGCATGTGCGCGATGATCTGGGCTTTGGCTGGATGGTGTGGCTGGTGCTGGTGGTGGTTGTCACGGATGTGGCAGGCTATTTCGCCGGGCGCCTGATCGGCGGGCCAAAGTTCTGGCCATCCGTCAGCCCCAAGAAAACATGGGCCGGGACATCCGCGGGTTGGCTCGCGGCGGCTTGTGTCGGCGTCCTGTTCGGTGTCGGGTCGGGGGCCATGGGCGCGCTGATCCTTGCCTCTGTCCTGCTGAGCTTTGCATCGCAACTGGGCGATATCGCGGAAAGCGCGATCAAGCGCCGCGTCGGGGTCAAGGACAGCTCGACCCTCATCCCCGGTCACGGCGGCCTTCTGGACCGGTTCGACGGGATGTTGGGGGCGGCCTTGGGCCTGTTGGTGCTGGAGATCGGGTTCGGCTTTCCGTGGAGCGTGCTGTGACGGTGCGGCGGGTGTCGATCTTTGGCGCGACCGGGTCGATTGGTCAGAACACGATCGACCTGATTGCGCGTGCGCCCGACGACTATGACGTGGTGGCCCTGACCGGGGCCGGCAACATCGCCCAACTGGCGCAGGATGCGATCCGCCTTGGGGCGGATGTGGCGGTCACGGCGGATGAGACCCGCCTGCAGGATTTGCGCGACGCGCTGGCAGGGTCTGGCGTGGCCGCCGCCGCCGGGACCGACGCCCTGATCGAAGCGGCGTCACGGCCCGCCGATTGGGTGATGTCCGCGATTGTGGGCGCAGCCGGGCTGGAACCGGGTCTGACCGCATTGGAGCAGGGGGCGACGCTGGCGCTCGCCAACAAGGAATCACTGGTCTGCGCGGGCGAGTTGATCCTGCGCACCGCACGCAAACACGACGCCCGCCTCCTACCTGTGGACAGCGAACATTCCGCGGTATTCCAGGCGCTGGTTGGTGAGGACATGAGCGCGGTGGAGCGGGTGATCATCACCGCATCGGGCGGCGCATTCCGCGACTGGCCGCTCGAGAATCTGGCAGGGGCCACGCTGGAACAGGCCTCGGCCCACCCGAACTGGGACATGGGTCAGCGGATCACCATCGACAGCGCTTCCATGTTCAACAAGGCGCTGGAACTCATTGAAACACGGGAATATTTCGGCGTCGATCCGGCCAAGATTGAAGTGTTGGTGCACCCCGAATCCCTGATCCACGCTATGGTCGGTTTTCATGACGGGGCGCTGATGGCGCATGTGGGGCCGCCGGATATGCGTCACGCCATCGGCTATGCACTCAGCTGGCCCGATCGGTCCCATCTGCCGGTCGAACGGCTCGATCTGGCACAGATTGGCGCGCTGACCTTCCGCGCACCTGACGATGCACGTTGGCCCGCGTTGCGTTTGGCGCGCGAGGTCATGGCACGGCGCGGGCTTGCGGGGGCTGTGTTCAACGCAGCCAAGGAAACCGCGCTGGACGGCTTTATCGCCGGGACTTTGCGCTTTCCCCAGATGGCAGAAGTGGTCGAAGAGGTGCTGAACACCCTTGATCCCGGCCTCATTGATGCCGCAATGACCCTTGATAATGTGCGGCACGCGGACCAAATGGCACGGCACAGTGCACAACACATAATCGAGCAACTTTAAGGGTGATCCTTTGGACATAGCGGCGCTTCTTTCGGGCTTTGGCGGCCTGACCTGGACCATTGTGGCCTTTATCGTCGCGCTCAGCGTGATCGTGGCCATCCATGAATACGGCCACTATATCGTGGGCCGCTGGTCGGGCATCCATGCGGATGTGTTCTCCATCGGCTTTGGCCCGGTGCTCTTTAGCCGGTATGACCGGCGCGGCACCAAGTGGCAGATCGCGGTCCTTCCGTTCGGCGGTTATGTGAAATTTGCAGGCGATGCGAACGCGGCGTCGGGCAAGGATGAAGAGGCGATGGAAGCGGTCGCGGCTGATCCGGCCGCATTGCGCCGCACGATGCATGGCGCACCGCTGTGGGCGCGCGCGGCAACCGTTGCTGCTGGGCCTGTGTTCAACTTTGTGCTGTCGATCATCGTGTTTGCAACCGTGGGCTATTCGACCGGCGTGCTGCGCGACCCGCTCACGGTGGGTGAGCTGCGCCCGCTGCCCGCGGAAGTGCAGGAATTGCAGCCCGGTGACGTCGTGCTCGAGATCAACGGCGCACCGGTGCCAAGTCTTGAGGACCCGGCCTATGCCGCGTTTATGCAGGACCTGCCGCAAAACCCGACACTGGATTACACGATTGAGCGGGCAGGCGAGCGTATGGTGGCACAGGCGCCCTATTTGCGTCCGCCGCTGGTGAACACAGTCACCCCGCAAAGTGCGGCACTCGCCGCCGGTCTGGAGCGCGGCGATGTGATCACCGCCATTGATGGCGCGCCGGTCTTTGCCTTCAACCAGCTCAAGACGGCGGTTGAGTCGTCGGACGGGCAGGGGCTGACCCTGTCGGTGTGGCGCGACGGTGAGATGCTGGAAAAGACGCTTAACCCCAAGCGCACCGATGAACCGCAGCCGGGCGGCGGTTTTGCCACGGTCTGGCGCATCGGCATCGCGAGCGGCAACGCCTTTGAGCCCGCCACGGAGGCCCCCGGCGTCGGCCAGGCGATTGTGGGCGGCGTCACACAGACCTGGTCGATCATCACCGGTTCTATCTCGGGGCTGGGCCACATGATCACGGGTGCCATCAGCACCTGCAACCTGTCGGGTCCCATCGGCATCGCACAGGTATCGGGCACCATGGCGAGCCAGGGCGCGGTCAGCTTCATCTGGTTCATTGCGGTGCTGTCCACGGCTGTCGGGCTGTTGAACCTGTTTCCGATCCCCGCGCTCGATGGTGGACACCTGGTGTTCTATGCCTATGAGGCTGTGACGGGCCGTCCGCCAAGCGATGGCGCGCTGCGTATCCTGATGGCGGCGGGGCTGGCGATGGTGCTGTCGCTCATGGTGTTCGCGCTTGGCAACGATTTGTTCTGTCCCTGACCGGTTGCCCCATTTCGGCCACAATTGTTCCAACATCCCGCCGGATTCGCTTGGTAACACACGCGCAACCAAAAGGATGAGCACATGCAGACCCTGCAAACCGGATATCGTGGCCTGAGCCTGTTGATGATGTTGAACGCGGATCGCGCGCTTTATGCCGTGACACTGGCGGTTGCATTGGGTGCGGGCGCATGGTTGGGCGGTCTCTGACGGCCCCGGACGCCATCGTTTCCGACTTATCCACAATCCTTTCCATTTCAGGGTTTTGACAAGCCCCCGCAATCCCGATACTCACAACAACATAGAGTGTCTGAACACGTGGGAATACACCATGGGACTGGGGTTGAGGGGCGCGGGCCCACAGGTGCTGTCACACCTGCACCGCGCAGCGAGAGCTATTCGTTTTTTCTTTATTTTGTCAGTCGTTTGGCTGGGCCTTGGCCTGTCTGCCGACGCGCAAACCTTCCGATTTGGAACCATCCAGATCGAAGGAAACACGCGGATCGGGGATGCCGCGATCCTGCAACAGGCTGGAATCGCTCCGGGACAGACGCTGTCTGCCGGACAGGTCAACGACGTGATCCAGAACCTGCAAAACAGCGGTCTGTTCGAAGATGTTTCGGTTGAACCGCGTGGCGGCACGCTTCTGATCACAGTGGTGGAACTGCCAACGGTCAACCGCATCGCGTTCGAGGGCAACCGCCGCGTCGATGACGAAGCGCTGAGCGCGATCATCCAGCTGCAGGAACGTCGCGTGTTCAATCCGGCGCAAGCCGAACGCGATGCGTCCGCCATTTCTGAGGCTTATGTCGCACAGGGCCGCGTTGCGGCGCGTGTCACGCCGCGGATCATCCGGCGCAGCGACAACCGCGTCGATGTCATCTATGAGGTGTTCGAAGGCGGTGTGATCGAAATCGAACGCATCACGTTTGTGGGCAACCGCGTCTATTCCGACCGTCGTCTGCGGCGGATCCTCGACACCAAGCAGGCGGGCATCTTCCGCACGCTCATTCGCTCCGACACGCTGGTCGAAGACCGGATCGCGTTCGACCAGCAGCTGTTGCGCGACTTTTACAGCTCGCGCGGATACGTGGATTTCCGTGTCATCGGCGCAAATGCCGAACTGACCGAAGAACGCGATGGCTTCTTTCTGGTGTTCAACATCGAAGAGGGGCAGCAGTTCAGCTTTGGTGAAATCACGGTCAGCAGTGACCGCCCCGACGTGGACCCGGATACCTATACCGAAATTCTCAAGCTGAAGCCGGGCGTCACCTATTCGCCGACGCTGGTGGAGGCCGAGTTGGGCCGGCTGGAACGGCAGGGGCAACGCGAAGGCGTGAACTTCCTGCGGGTTGAGCCGCGCATTTCGCGCAATGACCGTGACCTGACGCTGGATGTGGAATTCGTCCTGACGCGCGGACAGCGGGTGTTCGTGGAACGCATCGACATCGAAGGCAACACAACCACGCTGGATCAGGTGATCCGTCGCCAGTTCCGCATTGCGGAAGGTGACCCATTCAATCCGCGTGAAATCCGCGACGCGGCGGAACGCATCCGCGCGCTTGGGTACTTCGGCAATGCTGACGTGAATGCGCGCGAAGGCTCGACCGCGGACCAGGTGGTGATTGACGTTGACGTCGAAGAGCAACCCACCGGGTCGCTGAACTTTGGTGCGACCTTCTCGAACAATGACGGCTTTGGTGTTGCGATCGGCTTTACCGAACGCAACTTCCTCGGGCGGGGTCAAACCCTTGGTCTGACATTGTCTACAGCGGAAGAATCCGAGCGGTACGGCATCAACTTTATCGAACCGGCTCTGTTGGGCCGCGACGTGGCGCTTGGTGTGGACCTGCAATTCAGCGAGGCGGACAGCAGCTTCGCCAACTATGACAGCAGCAGCTTGCGGTTTTCGCCCAGCCTGACGTTCCGGACCGGTGAAAACAGCACGCTGGCTCTGCGCTACATCGCCCGCCAGGATGAGTTGCTGGCGCGTGATCCCGTTGCAAACGGGGCCGTGGTGCAACGTGAAATTGATGCGGGCGAGCAGTTTGCCTCCTCCATCGGGTACACCTACCGGTATGACACGCGGAACACCGGGCTTGATCCGAACGCGGGCATCCTGCTGGAGTTCAGCCAGGATTTTGCAGGGCTCGGCGGTGATGCGGAATACATCCGCACGACAGGACGGATTGTGGGACAGCGGCGGATCTTCAACGAAGAGGTCACGCTGCGGGCCACCCTCGAAGGCGGCCTCTTGGCGTGGTCGTCGGGCACAAACCGGACAATCGACAGGTTCTTTGTGGGGCCACAAATCCTGCGTGGGTTCGAACCGGGCGGCATCGGGCCGCGCGACCTGTCCACGCCGGGCGACTCGGACCCGTTGGGTGGCAACATCTATGTCGCGGCCCGGTTTGACATGGAATTTCCACTGGGCCTGCCCGAGGAAATCGGTCTGCGGGGTGGCGTCTTCTATGACATCGGGAACCTCTACAACCTCGATGATGTCGACCTGACCGGCGGCAACATCGTGGGCGAAAGCGGTTCATTCCGTCATGTCATCGGCTTCTCGCTGTTCTGGGATACGGCCATCGGGCCGCTGCGCTTCAACTTCTCGAATGCCTTGCGCAAAGAGGACTTCGACGAAGAGCAGAGCTTTGACCTGACCCTGTCGACCCAGTTCTGACCCATGTTGCAGCGCCTGCTTGTCGCGGTTTCCCTTGTGCTCTTGCTGGCGCAAGGCGCCGCGGCACAGGTGGTGCAAAGCCCGATCCTGACCATCGACAGCGAACGGCTCTATCGTGGCAGCGCGTTTGGTCAGCGTGTTCTGACCGAGGTTGAGGCGCGGACCACCGCACTGAGCGTCGAGAACCAGAAGATCGAGGCGGAACTGGAAGCGGAGGAACAAGCGCTTACCGAACAACGCGCAACCCTGTCACCCGAGGAATTCCGCGCGCTGGCAGATGCGTTTGACGCGCGTGTCCAGGCGATCCGGCGTGACCGTGAGGCGGCCAATCAGGCGACGGCCCGCCTGCTTGAGGACAACCGTGACCGGTTTTTGCAGGCCGCCCTCCCGGTGCTTGAAGCGATCATGCGTGACGTCGGCGCAGCCGTTGTGATCGAAGTGGACCGCGTGTTCATCAGCGCCAATGTCATCGACATCACGGACCGGGCCATCGCCGAGATTGACGCCCGCATCGGTGACGGGACCCAAGCGCCCGCGGAATAGCGGCAGCCGCCGGCCACCCCGGCGGCCCCCTGCTTGCGGCGCACGCCCCCCCTTGCTAGGCAAGGGACAGAACGACAAAGCGCAAGAGGTTCGAGCCCCGTGACGTCCACTGATCTGAAAACCGCCGATATTGACCTGATCCAGCGGTTGATCCCGCACCGCTATCCGTTCCTGTTGATCGACAAGGTGATCGACATCGACGGGTTTCAATCGGCGACCGGCATCAAGAACGTCACCATGAACGAACCCCATTTCCAGGGGCATTTTCCCGGCAAACCGATCATGCCCGGTGTGACCATCGTCGAGGCGATGGCACAGACAGCGGCTGTGATGGTGGGGACCGAACTGGGCATGGAAGATCAGAACATGCTGGTCTATTTCATGGCGATCGACAAATGCAAATTCCGGCGCATGGTGGTGCCCGGTGACCGGTTGGAGCTGAAACTGCGCACCACACGCGGCAAGCCCGGCGGCAAGGTGTGGAAGTTTTCGGGCACGGCCGAGGTCGAAGGTGAGATGGCCTGTGAGGCCGAGTTCACCGCCATGATGGACATGCCCAGCTGATGGCGGGGGTGCATCCCTCTGCGGTGGTCGAGGACGGCGCACGGATTGATCCCACTGCGACCGTTGGTCCCTTCTGCGTGATTGGCGCCGGGGTCGAGATTGGCCCTGAGGTCGAGCTGAAATCCCACGTCGTGATCAGCGGCCAGACCACCATCGGGGCCGGTACAACCATCTTTTCCTTTGCCGTGATCGGTGAGGTGCCGCAGGACCTCAAGTTCAAAGGCGAAGACAGTCGCCTGATCATTGGCGAACGCAACCGGATCCGCGAACACGTGACCATGAATGGTGGCACCGAAGGTGGTGGCGGTGTCACGAAGATTGGCGATGACGGCTTGTTCATGGCCGGTTGCCACATCGCGCATGATGCAATGATCGGCGATCGGGTGATCGTCGTGAACTCGGCGGCGATTGCCGGACACTGCGTGCTGGAGGATGACGTGATCGTGGGCGGCCTTTCGGGCGTGCACCAGTTTGTGCGCATTGGCCGGGGCGCAATCATCGGGGCGGTCACGATGGTGACCAATGACGTGATCCCATACGGCCTCGTGCAGGCACCGCGCGGCGAGCTGGATGGGTTGAACCTCGTCGGGCTCAAACGGCGCGGCGTCGCACGGTCGGACATCACGGCCCTGCGCGCAGCGTTCCAGATGTTGGCGCAGGGCGACGGCACCTTTCACAGCCGTGCCGAACGGCTCGGTGCCGAAACCGACAGCGACTATGTGCGCGAAATCGTCGATTTCGTCATGGGCGAGAGCGACCGGCATTTCCTGACGCCCAGATGAGCCTCGCTCTGATCACCGGACGCGGTGCACTTCCGGCTGCGGTTGCCGCGGCGCAGGACGCTGCGCCGTTGATCTGCGCGTTGGACGGGCATGTGCCGGACGGGCTGTCCCCCGACATCACCTTTTGCATCGAAAAACTGGGTGGGTTCCTGCGCACGCTGACGCAGCGGGGCGTGACAGAGGTGTGTTTCTGCGGCGCCATCGACCGTCCGCGCATTTCCCTGACCCGACTTGATGCCCGGACGCTTGCCCTGTTGCCCGCGCTGTCGCGCGCCGTGGGCGGTGGAGAGGACAGCGCCCTGCGCACGGTGCTTGGGATATTTGAGGCCAAGGGGTTCCGGGTGCGCGGCGCGCATGACCTGGCCCCCGGTTTGTTGCCGCCTGCGGGCAGCCTTGGCGCTGTGGCGGTGCCGGAGGGGACGGAACGCCAGCTGCACGCGGCCGAAGAGGTTCAGCGCGAACAGGGCCACCGGGATGAGGGGCAATCCTGCGTGATCCGCGACGGCGTTGTGATTGCGCGCGAAGGGGCGCGTGGCACCGATGCGATGCTGCGCGACCTGATATCGACGCCCGTGGCGCCGGTGGCCACGGGGGATGACGATCCGCTGGGACTGGCGATGGATGCGTTTGGGGGCGTGCTCGATAGTGCTGCCGACTGGCTGTCCGGCCCTGTGGCCGAAGCTCGCGCCAAGGGGCGGGGCGGCGTGTTTTTCAAAGCGCCCAAGCCGGGGCAGGACCTGCGCGTCGATCTGCCCACCATTGGCCCCGGCACCGCACGCGGTGTGGTCGCGGCCAAACTGGACGGGATTGTGCTGCAGGCTGGCGGCGTGATGGTGCTGGACCAACCGCAAGTGCTCGACATTCTGAACGAAAACGGGGTGTTCCTGTGGGTGCGCTGAGGGTCTTTCTCGTCGCGGGTGAGCCGTCGGGTGACGCGCTTGGTGCGGCGTTGATGGCGGGGCTGAAGACGCTGGTGCCAGAGGTGACGTTCGACGGGGTGGGCGGACCGCTGATGCAGGCCGAAGGGTTGGTCTCCCGCTTTGACATGTCGGAATTGAGCGTGATGGGCATTGCGGAGGTGCTGCCCAAATATTTTCACCTCAAACGCCGGATTGCCCAGACGGCAGAGGCAGTGGTCGAGACACGCCCGGATGCGCTGATCACCATCGACGCGCCGGATTTCTCCTTCCGCGTGGCCAAGCTGGTCAAGGCGCAAAGCGATGTGCGCACCGTCCACTATGTCGCGCCGACCGTGTGGGCCTGGCGTCCGGGGCGGGCCAAAAAGATGGCCGCGTTCATCGACCATGTGCTGGCGCTGTTCCCGTTTGAGCCGCCGTATATGGAGGCCGAAGGCATGCTGTGCGATTTCGTGGGCCACCCGGCAGCGACCGTGCCGCGGGCCAGTCAGGCCGAATGCGCAGCATTCCGCGTCGAACATGGGTTGGAGGATGCGCAACCGTTGATGCTGGTCCTGCCCGGGTCGCGCCGGGGAGAGGTTGCGCGGATGGGACCGGTCTTTGGCGAGACCCTCGCGCGGTTGCAGGCGGCGCATCCGCAGATGCAGATGATCCTGCCCGCTGCACCGTCCGTGGCGGATACTGTGATCGAGGAGGTGGGGCGGTGGTCACTTCAGCCCCGCGTGCTCGACCCCCGGGGCAAGGATATCGACACCGTTCAGCGTGAAAAGCGGGTGGCCTTTGCCGCCGCCGATGTGGCGCTTGCCACGTCAGGCACCGTGTCACTGGAACTGGCGGCGGCGGGCACACCGATGGTCAGCGCGTTTGACCTGCATTGGCTGAGCCGCGCCATCATCAGCCGGATGGTCACGACAGACACGGGCAGTCTGATCAACCATGTGACCGACACGCGGGTCGTGCCGGAGGTCGTGGGCCATGAGATGACGGTCGAGAACACGTTTGCGGCGATGCAGGGCCTTTTGGCAGATCCGGAGCCGCAACGGGCGGCGATGGCGCTGACGATGGAGCGGTTGGGGCAGGGGGGCGAGGCGCCCGGCCTGCGCGCGGCCCGCGCGGTGCTGCGCGGGCTGTGACCAAATTGAACGCCTGACGGCGTACGACATTTTTTATTTGGCGCTTCCGGGCCCACCTTACCCAAGGGACCGGACCCGCCCCGCATGACCTCTGGCGTGACAGAGCCGTCCCCCTTGTCCAAGGAAAATAGCCGTCTCCCCGCGGGCGGGGCCCCTCGGCGATTTTTCTTGGCCAAGCGCGCCAGCTCCGTCTCTTGGAGGTCATGCGACGGCGGCTCCGAACCCAAGGTTCAGGACAGTTGCACCAGTGCGTGGCGCTTTTTGCCAGCGGAGAGTTTGATGGGCGCGGCGAGTGTGGCGGCATCGATCATGGTGCCTGCATCCGTGAGTGCGGCGTCGTTGAGTTTGGCGCCGCCTTCCGCGATCAGGCGCTTGGCCTCCTTGCCGGACCCGGCGAGGCCGGATTTCACGATCAGCTGCACGATGGAGATACCATCGCCCACGTCCCCTGCGCTGAGTGTCAGG
This sequence comes from Tateyamaria rhodophyticola, assembly GCF_047777875.1. Taxonomy (GTDB): domain Bacteria; phylum Pseudomonadota; class Alphaproteobacteria; order Rhodobacterales; family Rhodobacteraceae; genus Tateyamaria. Next base: position 3,395,393 of record NZ_CP180519.1, read on the forward strand.
GTGGGCAGGTCGTCGCCCACGCCGCCCTTTTCAAACACGTCCCGCGCGGTTTGCGCCGCAGCCTCCGCCGCGTCGGCGCCGTGCAGGAGCGCGGTGACTTCGGTGGCCAGACGCGCCTTGGCCTCGTTGATTTCGGACCCTTGCAAAGCGCCCAGCCGGTCACATTCATCCAGCGGCAATTCGGTGTAGAGCTTCAGGAACCGGCCCACATCCGCATCCGTGGTGTTGCGCCAGAACTGCCAGAATTCATACGCGCTGAGCATTTCGGCATTGAGCCAGATGGCACCGGATTGCGATTTGCCCATCTTCTTGCCGTCCGACGTGGTCAGCAGCGGTGAGGTGAGGCCAAACACTTCGCCGTCGATCACGCGCCGGGTCAGGTCGATGCCATTCACGATATTGCCCCATTGGTCGCTGCCGCCCAGTTGCAGGATGCAGCCATAGCGGCGATGCAGTTCCATGAAGTCATAGGCCTGCAGGATCATGTAGTTGAATTCGAGGAACGACAGCGACTGTTCCCGGTCGAGGCGCGATTTGACGCTTTCAAACGACAGCATCCGGTTGATCGAGAAATGCCGCCCGATGTCGCGCAGAAAGTCGAGATAGTTCAGACCGTCCAGCCACTCCGCATTGTTCAGCATCATCGCGCCGGCGTCATAGTCGATATAGGCCGAAAACACCTGTTTGATGCCCGCGATATTGGCGTCGATCTGTTCCGGGCCCAGCAGGGGGCGTTCATCGGCGCGGAAGGATGGATCGCCCACCTTGGTCGTCCCACCGCCCATCAAGGTGATCGGGTTGTGCCCGGTCTTCTGGAACCAGCGCAGCATCATGATCTGGATGAGCGAGCCCACATGCAGCGACTTGGCCGTCGCATCGAACCCGATATAGGCGGACTGTCCGGGGGTCATCAGCGCCTCGTCCAGCGCCTGCATATCGGTGCAATCGGCCAGAAAGCCGCGGGACTGCATCACATGCAGAAAATCGGAGCGGGGCGTGTACGTCATGGGCTTGTCCTCGGGTGGGGCTGCGTGCTGTCTATAGTTGGGCAAGGGGCGAAGGAAAAGACCATGGATAAGGTCCGGGCCAAAGGGACGGTGATCACAGCACTTGGGGCGATGTCGGGCACATCGCTGGATGGCGTGGATGCGGCGGTGATCGACACGGATGGCGTGGATATTCACGGCTTTGGACCACACAGCTACCGCGCCTATACCGATGACGAACGCGCGGTCCTGCGCGCGGCTTTGGGGCAATGGTCTGGACCTGCATTGGATCCCGCGACGCAGGTCGTGATGGCCGCGCATCGCGCGGCGTTGCTGCCGTATGCGGATGTCGATGTGGTGGGCTTTCACGGTCAGACGGTTGCCCATGCGCCGCGGATGCAAGGGACGTTGCAGCTGGGGGACGGGGCCGCGCTGGCCGATGCGCTCGGGACGCCGGTGGTGTGGGATTTCCGCAGCGCGGATGTGGAGCTGGGCGGCGAAGGCGCGCCGCTTGCGCCGTTTTTCCACTTTGCCTGTGCCAAGTGGATGGGCGCGCAGGCACCGGTGGCGTTTCTGAACCTCGGTGGGGTGGGCAACCTGACCTGGGTGAACCCGGCGCAGGACACGCCGGACGCGGACGGCGCCTTGCTGGCCTTTGACACCGGTCCCGCCAACGCACCCGTTAACGATCTGGTGCAGGAGCGGCGCGGCCTTCCCTTTGACGAAGGGGGACGCATTGCGGCGGGCGGGACCGTGGAAACCGGCGCGCTGGAGCTGTTCCTGGCCGAGCCGTATTTTTCAAGAATGCCGCCCAAGTCACTGGACCGGAACGATTTTGCCGAGATGGTCACGCTGGTGCGGGAATTGAAAGATGCGGATGCGGCTGCGACGCTCACCGCGATGTGTGCGGCCGGTGTGGCGCAGGCCATGGAGCATTGCCCGAGCCCGCCCACACATGTGCTGGTCACAGGCGGCGGTCGGCACAATCCGGTGTTGATGCAGATGCTGTCCGTGTCGCTGGATTGCCCGGTCGAACCGGTGGAAGCCGTGGGCCTCGATGGGGACATGCTGGAGGCGCAGGCCTTTGCCTATCTCGCGGTGCGGGTGGCGCGGGGGCTGCCCACATCGTGTCCCGGCACGACCGGTGTGCGGGCGGCGGTGGGCGGCGGCATCGTCTCTAACCCGTCGGGATCGTGAAACCGGGTTCGGCAAGCGTGAAGCCGTCAAACTGAAAGCCCGGCGAGACGGTACAGCTCACGAGGGTCCATGCTCCGGTACTGCGCGCGGCCTGCCAGTGCCCTTCCGGCACGATGATCTGCGGCGCGCCTGTGTCCAGATCAGGGGTCAGGAGGTGATCCACCGCAGGTCCTTCATCCGCCGCACTCAGGCTCAGGGTCAAGGGCGCGCCTGCGTGGTACAGCCAGATTTCCGTGGCATCGACCTTGTGCCAATGGCTGGCCTCTCCCTCGGCCAGCAGGAAATAGATGCAGGTGCCCGTCGGTCGGCCCGCATTCTCCGCCACCCATGTCTGGCGGTAATGCCCCCCTTCGGGATGCGGGGTCAGGTTCAGGCGGGCGATGATGTCGGCGGCGGTCATGATGGTGTCCCAAGGGTGATGTCAAAGAACCGCAGATGCGGCGCAAAGGCGGGGTCAGGGTCATAGAACGGCGCGCAAGGCGCAAACCCCACCCGTTCATAAAGCGCAATGGCTTCGGTCAGCGGCGCAATCGTATCCAGTACCATGCGCCTATACCCATCCGCCGCTGCCCGTTGCATCCCTTCGGTCATTAACGCGCGCCCGGCTCCCAGCCCGCGCGCCGCGGGGTCCACGAACACGCGTTTGATCTCGGTCACGCCCGCGGGGCCAAGCGGGTAATACATGGCACATCCGACCACTTGACCGCCTGCCTCCGCCACGATGATATCGCCCCGGGGGCGGGCATGCAGGCGCGGCAGATCGGCAATCATCTCGGCATAGCTGGCGCGCGCATAGTATCGTTCGACAATGCCCGGAATACCCGCCGCGCGTTCGGACAAAAGCGCCCGGTACGCCCAGCACAGGCGCGCCACCGCGTCCATGTCCGACCCCGCAGCGCTGCGTAATGTCAGGTCAGTCATTTATCATCACCTCGCGCAATATCTCCGGTGGGATCGGGGCGCGCAAGGACACTTCCTGTACCTGATCACGCGTGCGCGCGTGGCCGCGCCGTATCCTGTTCGACCGAAACGCCTCCAGCCCATCGCTCAGCGGCACATAGAGCCAATCGCCGCGCACCGCCCGCGCGGCCCCTTGGCGGAAACTGCCGGAATTGAGCGGGCTGAGGTCAATCTGCGGCCCCATCGCCGCGGCCAACCGCACCGGATCAATCCAGAGAACGGTTGTCTCGACACTGCGGGCAAAGGACGCCGCGAACCGCGTCACCCGGCGCGCGGCCCAGAGAAACACGCGCTGATCCAACTGCATGGCCCAACTGTGCGGACTGTGCCCTTCGAGCACGGCTTCGGCCGCGCGCAGCCCGTGCACGATCGGTTTCTGGTGGTTCAACAGCGCGTCTCCGACACGCAGACGTGTCGCGCGCAGGGGCAGGGTGCTGGGATCAACGCCCGCGTTCTCGGCCAGGGCCGCCGCGCTCATCAATCCATTGCGCAGAATGTGCGGCACGTTGGTGCTGGCCGTCACGTGGGCGAGCCTGCCGCCCACGCTGCGTGCAAACGCGTCACTCACCGCAGGATGCTGCGGCCCGCATATTCGGCGGTCTCGCCCAGCATCTCTTCGATGCGGATCAGCTGATTGTATTTCGCCAACCGGTCCGACCGGGCCAGCGACCCGGTCTTGATCTGACCGCAATTAGTGGCCACGGCCAGATCCGCAATCGTGGCATCCTCGGTCTCACCCGACCGATGCGACATCACGTTGGTGTAGCGTGCGCGATGCGCCATATCGACCGCGCGCAGGGTCTCGGACAGGCTGCCGATCTGGTTCACCTTGACCAGCATGGAATTCGCACATCCCTTTTCGATACCCGTGGCCAGCCGTGCGGGGTTCGTGACGAACAGGTCATCGCCCACAAGCTGCACCCGGTCGCCGATGGCGTCCGTCAGCAGTTTCCAACCGTCCCAATCGTCCTCATCCATCCCGTCTTCGATGGAGATTATGGGATAATCGTTCACAAGCGCTTCGAGATAGGCGGCGTTCTCGGCGGAGGTCAGGGTTTTCCCTTCACCTGCAAGCACATACTTGCCATCCTTAAAGTATTCTGTCGCGGCACAATCCAGGGCGAGGTAGATTTCCTCACCCGGCTTGTACCCCGCCTTTTCGATGGATTTCAGAATGAAATCAAGAGCATCGCGCGTCGAGTTGATGTTGGGGGCAAAGCCGCCCTCATCCCCGATCCCGGTGCTCAGCCCCGCATCGGACAGCTCTTTCTTCAGCGTGTGGAACACTTCGGACCCCATGCGGACCGCTTCGCGGATATTGTCCGCAGCCACGGGCATGATCATGAATTCCTGAATATCGATCGGGTTGTCGGCGTGTTCACCGCCGTTGATGATGTTCATCATCGGCACCGGCAGCATCCGCGCCGATGTGCCGCCGACATAGCGGTAGAGCGGTTGCGAGGTCCAATCCGCCGCCGCCTTGGCCGTGGCCAGCGACACGCCAAGGATCGCGTTCGCGCCCAGACGGCCCTTGTTGTCGGTGCCGTCCAGTTCGATCATCGTGGCATCGACTTCTTCCTGTTCGGAGGCGTCGATGCCGAGCAGAGCCTCTGCGATCTCACCGTTCACGGCCGTCACCGCCTCCAGCACGCCCTTGCCCTTATAGCGCGCCTTATCTCCGTCGCGCTTTTCCACGGCCTCATAAGCCCCGGTAGAGGCCCCCGATGGCACGGCAGCGCGGCCCATTGTGCCGTCTTCGAGTGTCACATCCACTTCGACCGTCGGGTTGCCACGGCTGTCGAGGATTTCGCGGGCGTGAATGTCGATGATGGTGCTCATGAGGGGTCCTTTCAGGGCAGGTTTACGCAGCGTCTAGCGCGATGTTGGCGCTAACACAAATGTCAGGTGGGTGGTTTTACGTCGCATGGGCGGATTTTCTGATCTGTTCGCGCCAGAGCGCATAGAGTCCGGAGCCGATGATGATCGCCACACCGATCAGGGTCAGCGCATCGGGGCGTTCGGCAAACACCAGCATCCCGATGACCAGCGCAAAGATCATGCGGGAGTAGCGGAACATGGTGACAAAGCTCACCTCACCGATGCGCATCGCCGACACGATGAACCGGTAGGAGAACGCGCCGATCAGCGCCGCCGCGGCCAGCAGGCCCCATTCACCCGGGGTGGGTGTGGCATAGGTTGCGCCCTGGACCCACATCAGGATGATGCCTGTGGGCACCAACAGCACGAAGGCAGCGAGGCTCAGCTGAAGCGCGGACAAGGTGGCCGGGGCACGGCGGGTGGCAAGGTCCCGGATCGACAGGCCGATCATGCCCTGCACGGCAAACAGCACGTTCCAGTCAAAGCCGCTCATGCCGGGGCGCAGGATCATCAACACACCGATCAGCCCAACCGAAATCGCGGCCCAGCGGCGCCAGCCCACCTGTTCGCCCAGAAAAAGCGCGGCCCCCAAGGTTACCATCAGCGGTGTAGTCTGCAGGATCGCTGACGCCGTGGACAGCGGGATCAGGATCAGCGCGGTGACAAAGCCCAGCGTGCCGAACAGCTCGCCCGCATTGCGGATGATCACCGGGGTGGAGAGCAACGCGGGGCTCACCAGCGGTTGACGCTGGACCAGACAGGCCCCCGCCATGATCAATCCGCCGCCCGCGCCCAGCAGCGCCAGAAGCTGGCCCACCGGGATCGCGCCGCCGAGGAATTTGATGAACATGTCTTCGATCGCGAAACAGAGCATGGCCAGAACCATCAGGCCGGCCCCGGTCAGGTTGTCGCGTGGGGTGCTCACGTGCGCTTCTTTGGCACGCCATAAAGTTCGAGCCGGTGGCCCCGCAACTCATAGCCCAGCTTGTCGGCAATACGCTCTTGCAGCGCCTCGATTTCAGCGTCGACAAATTCGATCACGGCGCCCGAGTTCAGGTCGATGAGGTGGTCGTGGTGCTCGCGTTCGGCATCTTCGTACCGGGCGCGGCCGTCGCCGAATTCCAGCTTGTCGAGAATGCCCGCCTCTTCGAACAGCTTGACCGTCCGGTAGACGGTGGCGATGGAAATGCCGGAATCCACGGCATTGGCACGGTTATAGAGTTCCTCGACATCCGGATGGTCGTCGGATGCCTCCAGCACTTGCGCAATGACCCGGCGTGGTTGGGTCATGCGAAGGCCGTTTGCCTCGCAACGGTCTGTGATTGTGGCGCGCCGTGTGGTCATGGGGCCGTCTTTAGCGAAGCGGTGCAGGCGGGGCAATTGGGCAATGGCGCATTCCGGTTTGCAAACTGAAGTCGCAGAGTTTGCAAACCGACTTTGCAAAGGCGGTGCGGCAGAAGTTGCAAAGTCTTGCCTGCAAAGCCGCAAATCAGGTTGACGCCATGGCGGGATGGGGTCACTGGGGCGCATGAGTGATTTTGATATGATGGCCCTGCCGCCCAAATTGGCGGAACGTGTGGCCGCCGCCGGGCTGACAACGCCCACCCCGATCCAGGCTCAGGCCATTCCACACGCGCTGAACGGGCGCGATGTGATGGGGCTGGCGCAGACGGGCACCGGCAAGACCGCTGCCTTTGGCATCCCGCTGATTGCGCGCCTGATGGAAGAGGGGGGGCGCCCTGCGCCGAAATCGGCGCGTGGCCTTGTGCTGGCACCCACACGTGAACTGGCGGCACAGATTGCCAAGGTGCTGCGCGACCTCACCGACCTGCGCGTGCAGATCGTGGTGGGGGGCGTGTCGATCAACCCGCAGATCCAGCGTCTGACCAAGGGCGCGGATATCATGGTGGCCACGCCAGGCCGGTTGCTGGATCTGGTGGAACGCCGTGCGATCAAACTGGACCAGACGAATTTTCTGGTCCTCGATGAAGCGGACCAGATGCTGGATCTGGGCTTTGTGCATGCGCTGCGCAAGATTGCGAGCCTGATGGGCGACGACCGGCAGACAATGCTGTTTTCAGCCACGATGCCCAAACAGATGGCGGAAATTGCGCAAAGCTATCTGCGCGAGCCGATCCGCGTCGAGGTGTCGCCGCCGGGCAAGGCGGCGGACAAGGTCACGCAAGAGGTGCATTTCATCGCCAAGGCCGAGAAATCGGCGCTGTTGATCGAATTGATGGACAAGCATCGCGAAAACCGGGCGTTGGTGTTTACGCGCACGAAACATGGCGCGGACCGGTTGGCTCGCAATCTCGACAAAGCAGGGTTCGCGGTTGCGGCCATCCACGGGGACAAACGGCAGGGACAGCGCGAGCGGGCGCTGGCGGCGTTCAAGGCGCGCGAGATCCGCGTATTGGTGGCCACGGATGTGGCGGCACGCGGCCTCGACATCCCGGACGTCCGCTATGTCTATAACTACGAGCTGCCGAACGTGCCGGAGGCCTATGTGCACCGGATCGGGCGGACGGCGCGGGCGGGCAAGGAGGGGCAGGCGGTGGCCCTGTGCGCGCCCGACGAGATGCCGCATCTCAAGGACATTCAGAAGGTGATGAAGATCGCCATTCCGGTGGCGTCCGGGCGTCCGTGGGAAGAGCTGCCGGACCCTGCGGCAAAACCGCAAGGGCGGGGTCGTGGGCGCGGGCGTCCGGGTGGCCGGCCCGGCGGGAAACCGGGCGGTGCGCCGGGGACGTCAAAATCCAGCAACCGTCGGCGACGCAAGCCCAAGCCAAAGGCGTGATTGCACTGTGGCAGGAGGGCGCTGCCCCCGCCGCTGCGCGGCCCCCCGTGGTATTTTCAGCCAGAAGAAGGGGCGGTTTTTTCGGCGGCCTTGGCTGCGTCCCAGAGGGCGTCCATTTCTGCGAGCGTGCTGTCTTCGGGGCGCTTGTTTTGCGCCGCAAGGGCGGCTTCGATCGCGGCGAAGCGTCGGGTGAATTTGGCGTTCGTCTTGCGCAGCGCTTCTTCGGGATCGACGTCGAGATGGCGGGCAAGGTTGGCCATGACAAAGAGCAGATCGCCCATTTCCTCGGTCACTTCGGCCTGTGAAAGCGTATCGCGCGCCTCGACGAGTTCGGCGGCTTCTTCGGTCAGTTTGGCCAGCACCTGATCCGTTTGCGGCCAGTCAAAACCCACGCGCGCGGCGCGTTTTTGCAATTTCACAGCGCGCAGCAGCGCGGGCAGGTTCATCGCCACGCCGTCGAGCGCGCCGCCTTGCGCCTTGTCCTTGCGCTCGGCCGCCTTGATCGTTTCCCAATCGCGGGTCTGTTGTTCGGCGGATTTGTCGCGGCTTTCCTCACCGAACACATGCGGGTGGCGCGACACCATCTTGTCCGAAATCGCTGTGACCACGGAGTGAAAGGTGAAATGCCCCGCCTCTTCGCCCATGGCGGTGTGATAGACGGTCTGCAGGAGCAAATCGCCCAGCTCACCCTCGAGCTCGGGCCAGTCGGCGCGCTCGATGGCGTCTGCAACCTCGTAGGCTTCTTCGATTGTGTAGGGCGCGATGGTGGCAAAGGTCTGTTCGATGTCCCACGGGCAGCCCGTGTCGGGGTCGCGCAGCCGTCGCATGATGTGCAGCAGGCGGTCGATCCCCGCGCTCTGGTCATGGATCAGGTCGTCCCCCATTGCAGCCTCCGTCGCTTTGCGTTTCACTGCCATGTGACGCATGTGACGCGAGGGAGTCCAGCCATGGCGATCATCAACCGTATCGGGGAGTTCGGTCCCGAAATGACCGCGTGGCGGCAGCATCTGCATACGATCCCGGAGCTGAAATTCGACTGTCCCAAGACGGCGGCGTTCATTCAGGAGCGGCTTGCAGAGATCGGGGTGGATGCGGTGCACCCCGGTATTGCCGAAACGGGCATCGTCGCGATCATCGAAGGGCAGGGGGACGGCCCGACCATCGGGCTGCGCGCGGATTTTGACGCCTTGCCGATCACGGAGGAGACCGGCGTGCCCCATGCCTCGACCCATCTGGGCAGGATGCATGCCTGTGGGCATGATGGGCATACGGCGATGTTGCTGGGGGCGGCCAAGTACCTCGCGGAGACACGGAATTTTGCAGGCCGCGTCGCTCTGATCTTTCAACCAGCGGAAGAGGACGGCGGCGGGGGCGAGGTGATGGTGCAGGAGGGCATCATGGAGCGGTTCGGCATCGAACAGGTCTATGCCATCCACAACGCGCCCGGCCTGCCCGAAGGCACGTTTCACACGCGGGGCGGGCCGATCATGGCGGCGGCGGACGTGTTCCACATCCATGTCACCGGGCGCGGTGGGCACGCAGCCGAGCCGCACACCAGCATTGATCCCGTCGTGGCCGCCGCCAGCATTGTGAGCGCGCTGCAAACTGTGGCCAGCCGCAACCACGACACGCTCAAAAGCCTCGTTCTGTCGGTGACGCAGATCCATGCGGGCACCACCGACAACGTGATCCCGGAAACCGCCTATATCAACGGGACGATCCGCACCTTTGACAAGGCGGTGCAGGAGATGGCCGTACGCCGTATCTCGGAGATCGTGGAGGCGCAGGCGATCAGCTTTGGCTGCACCGGGACGGTCGAAATCGACTATGGCTATCCGCCGACGATTAATGACGATGAAAAGGCAGCTTTTGCCGCGCGGGTGGCGGCGGATGTCGTCGGTGACAGTGCCGTCAGCGCGGCGGCGCCGATCATGGCAAGCGAGGATTTCTCCTATATGCTGGAGGCGCGGCCTGGCGCGTATCTGATGCTGGGGCAGGGCGAGGGTGCGGGCGTGCACCACCCGAAATATGATTTCAACGATGACATTGCCCCCTATGGCGCGTCGTTTTTCGCGCGTCTGGTCGAGATGGCGCAGCCGGTGGCTCGCTGATGGCGCTCGAAGATGCCAAGTCCCAGATGGATCACGCGTTCACCCGCGAGGATCCGCGCGGGCCGTCGTTCGAGCTGACCTTTGGCGGGGCGACGTCGTTTTTGCGCAGGCGTTACACCAAGGATCTGACCGGCGTGGACATCGCTGTCACAGGCGTGCCCTTTGATCAGGCGGTGACGAACCGGCCGGGCACGCGGCTGGGTCCCCGCGCGATCCGCGAGGCGTCGTCGTTGCAGGCCCCGGATGCGCCCTATGGCTGGCCCTTTGATGTGCTGAGCGAACGGGTGATCGTGGATTATGGCGATGTGGCGTTTGATTATGCCGACATTCCGGCCTTTCCCGACACGTTGACCCGCCATATCCGTGGCATCTTGCAGGCCGGTGCGGCGAGTGTGGTGCTGGGCGGAGACCATTACATTTCGTTCCCGATCCTCAAGGCCTATGCCGAGATGTATGGGCCGATGTCGTTGATCCAGGTGGATGCGCATACGGACACCTGGGCCGATGATGACATGAGCCGGGTCGATCACGGCACAATGTTCTACAAGGCGGTGAAATCGGGGATCGTGGACCCCGCAACCTCGGTGCAGATCGGCATTCGCACCACCAACGAAGACACGTTGGGCGTCAACATCATCGACGCGCCGGAATTTCACCGCATCGGGCCAGAGGCGGCGGCTGCGCGCGCGCGCGAGATTGTGGGGGACCGGCCCGTCTACCTGAGCTTTGACATCGACGGGTTGGACCCGGCCTTTGCCCCCGGCACCGGCACGCCGGTCTGGGGCGGGCTGTCGTCGGCGCAGGCCGCCGCACTGCTGCGGGCTTTGGCGGGCGTGAATATCCGCGGCGGGGATGTGGTCGAGGTGTCGCCCCCGTTCGACACAACCGGGGCCACCGCGATTGCCGGGGCGCATGTGGCAACGGAGATTTGCCAGCTGCTGGGCTGGAGGATGCGGGGCGATGCCTAATCAGCCGATTTCGGGCAATGATCTGGCGCGGTTTTCCGGGCCGGGGACGTTCATGCGCTTGCCCGCTGCGTCGCGTATGAATGATCTGGACGTGGCGGTCCTGGGTGTGCCGATGGATATCGGCACGTCATGGCGGTCCGGCACACGGTTTGGACCCAAGCAGGTGCGCAACGAATCCGCGATGATCCGGCCCTATAACCTGCAAACCGGGGCCGCGCCGTTTGACAGCCTGCAGGTGGCGGATATTGGCGATCTGGCCATCAACACGTTCTCCCTGAGCGACAGTTTACACATTATCGCAGAGAGTTACGGTGCGATCCTCAAGCACAACCTGATCCCAATGGCGATTGGTGGCGATCACTCCATCACCTTGCCGATCTTGCGCGCGATTGCGGCCAAGCACGGGCCGGTGGCGCTTGTGCATGTCGATGCCCATGCCGACGTGAATGACGAGATGTTCGGAGAGCGGGAAACACATGGCACCGTGTTCCGGCGCGCACATGAAGAAGGTCTGATAAGCGCCTCAAAAACATATCAGATCGGGCTGCGCGGCACCGGTTACACGGCCGAAGATTTCACCGAAGCCGCCGGGTGGGGGTTTCAGCAATTCCTCGCACCCGAACTGTGGGGCCGCGATCTGAGCCAGCTTGGGGCAGAGGTACGGCGCGATATCGGCGACACACCCACCTACATCACCTATGACATCGACAGCCTCGACCCGGCCTTTGCCCCCGGCACGGGCACGCCGGAAATCGGTGGGCTGACCACGGCGCAGGCGATGCAGTTGATCCGCGCGCTGCGCGGTTTGAACATCGTAGGCTGCGATCTGGTTGAAGTCTCGCCGCCCTATGATACCTCGGGCAATACGGCGCTGGTGGCGGCAAATCTGCTGTTTGAGCTGTTGTGCATTCTGCCGGGCGTCACATATCGCTGACGACGCCTGCGGGCTCTGGATTGGATCGGGATGAAATACGTGGCTTATATCGTTGTCATTGCTGGGATTTTAATCGTTGGCGCGTTGGCCTATGTGCGCCTTGCTCCGTCCGACCCAAGCCGGTGGCACGTCCCCGTCACGGCCACGACAAGCAGTGATCAGACCGGCGGTGCCATCCGGGTTCTGAGTGTGGAGGCGGCGGCACTGGCGCGCGTTGACGCGGCGGCACGTGCGCTGCCCCGCACGCGCGTGCTTGCGGGGTCCGTGAACGAAGGGCGCATCACATACGTCACCCGGTCCAAAGTGATCGGTTTCCCCGATTACACCACCGTGGAACATTCGGACGGCCTGCTGCGCATGCACGCCCGCCTGCGCTTTGGCCGGTCAGATCTGGGGGTAAACGCCGAGCGGCTCCGACATCTGCTCACCGCCGCCGAGGGATGAGCTGAGACAGCCCTCCTGCACCTGCCGCCACATCGGTGAATTCAGCGACATCTGGCATTGGGCCATGAACATGCGCCCATCCACTTGCATACAGATTGTTTCGCCCAATTCGATGCGCAGCCCACCGCGGTCAGTGCAGTAGCATTCGACGGTCTTGCCCGAAGGCGACGTGACATCCGCCAGCGCAGGGCTGGCCATGAGAAGGGAAAGAAAAAATGCGTGTTTCATGGCACAGAATATAGCATCGCGACGCCCTTGACCAAAGGACAAGGTTGTCGCACACCCGACACATGATCCCCACCGACCGCCTTCATCAGATCACGCAACGCTTTCAATATCTTGAGGCCGCAATGGCCGATGGATCGGGCGATATTGCTGCGCTGGCCAAGGAATATTCCGATCTGAAGCCGGTGGTGGAACAGATCGCGGCCTATAACCGGATCGTCGAGGACCTCGCAGAGGCAGAGGCGATGCTGGCCGATCCGGAAATGGCGGAACTGGCCTCCGAGGAATTGCCGCGCCTGCGCGCGGCCTTGCCGGCTGCGGAAGAGGCGCTGCAACTGGCGCTCCTGCCCAAGGATGCGGCTGATGCGCGCCCTGCGATGCTGGAAATCCGGCCCGGCACGGGCGGGGATGAGGCCGCACTTTTTGCCGGTGACCTGCTGCGGATGTATCAACGCTATGCCGAGGCGCGCGGCTGGAAAGTCGACCTGGTCGAAGAGGCCGCAACCGAGTTGGGCGGGATCAAGGAGGTGGTGGCGCATATCACTGGCGACAATGTGTTCGCCCGGATGAAATTCGAATCCGGTGTGCACCGGGTCCAGCGCGTGCCCACCACCGAAAGCGGCGGACGCATCCACACCTCGGCCGCGACCGTCGCGGTTCTGCCCGAGGCCGAGGAGGTAGATATCGAGATCAGCCCGCAGGACATCCGCATCGATACGATGCGCTCTTCCGGTGCGGGCGGGCAGCACGTGAACACTACCGATTCCGCCGTGCGCATCACGCACCTGCCCACAGGCATCGTGGTGACCAGTTCCGAGAAATCGCAGCACCGCAACCGGGACAAGGCGATGCAGGTCCTGCGCGCCCGGCTCTATGACCTGGAACGCAGCCGTGTCGACAGCGAACGCGCCTCTGACCGGGCGTCGCAAGTGGGGTCGGGCGACCGCTCCGAACGCATCCGCACCTACAACTTTCCGCAAGGGCGCATGACGGACCACCGGATCAACCTGACACTCTACAAGCTGGATCAGGTCATGCAGGGCGATCTGGATGAGGTGATCGACGCTCTGACTGCGGATGCGCAGGCGCGGCTGATGGCGGAGATGAACGGATGACCGCCGCCGAAGCCATGGCCTCTGCTGCTGCCCGCCTGCGTGCCGCCGGGGTGCCGGATCCGGCGCGGGATGCGCGGATGCTGCTGGCGCATGCCGCCCGCGTGGACGCCGCCCGTGTGACCCTGATCGCACCGGAGGATATCGCCCCGGACATCGCCGAACGCTATGATCAGCTGGTGTCGCTGCGCGCCGTACGGGTCCCGGTCAGCCACCTCGTGGGGCGCCGCGCGTTCTATGGCCGCGACTTTCGGGTCAGCAATGCGGTCCTCGACCCGCGCCCCGAAACCGAATCCCTGATCGAAGCGGCCTTGGCGCAGGACTTTGCCCGTGTGCTCGACCTGGGCACGGGATCGGGCTGTATCCTCGTGACGCTGCTGGCCGAATGCAGCGACGCGACAGGCGTGGGCGTGGATCTCAGCGAGGCCGCCTGTCTCGAGGCCAGCGCCAACGCGGTGACCCATGCGGTCGCGGACCGGGCTGACATCTTTGTCAGCGACTGGTTCGAAAGGGTCGAAGGCCGGTTTGACCTCATCGTGTCGAACCCGCCCTACATCGCGGCGGACGAGATGGCGGGCCTTGCCCCCGAAGTGGCGCAGCACGAGCCGCACATGGCCCTCACCGATGGCGGCGACGGCCAAAGCGCCTACCGGATCATCGCAGCAGAGGCGGGCGCTTACCTTGACGCGGACGGCACCGTAATGTGCGAAATCGGCCCCGCGCAGGGGGCGTCGGTTGCGGCGCTCTTTCGCGCGCATGGGTGGGGCGTGGTGACGGTGTTGCCCGATCTCGATGGGCGGGACCGTGTCGTTGTCGCGCGAAATCCCGCGTGATCGCGCCAAAATCGACCCAATCCCCATCTTTCTCGCGTTTTGCACTTGTCGAACGCCGTTTTGCGTGCTTATTCCTGTCGCAGTCGCCGGTGCAAAAGGCTGCCGCCACTCACCGCGTCCCATCCCGCTGATCTCCGGTTACGCCACCCACGGCCTTTGGTGATCATGCAGCGCGCGCCACGCGCGATCCCAGTCACCACGCCAGAGAGCTGAGCAGACTATATGAAATCTTCGAGATCACGGTCCCGGTCCAAGAACAACCGCAATCGCGGTGGTAACAGCGGCGGCAATGTCGTCAATCGCGTTTTCGACAGCTCGGGCCCCGAGGGCAAGGTGCGCGGCACGCCGCAGCAGATCATCGACAAATACAACCAGCTGGCCCGCGATGCCCAGCTGAGCGGTGACCGCGTGGCGACCGAGAACTTCCAGCAGCACGCCGAACATTACCTGCGCATGCTCAGCGAGGCGCAGCGCGAAATCGATGCCCGCCGCGAGGAACAGGAACGCCAGAACCGGGAACGGCAGGCGGAACGCGACCGCGAACGGGCCCAGCGTCAGGAGCAGGAGGCCAATGCCGACCCGGCCGACGCCCCGCAACCCGATGTGGTCGACGCGGGCGCCGACAGCGGCCTTGTCGAGACGCCCGAAAGCCAGCCCAAGCCCAAACCGAAATCCCGCAGCCGCAGCCGCAAGCCCAAGCCGCAGGATGACACGCCAGCCCCCGAAGGCGGCAGCGCCCCCGAAGCCGCAGAATAGCCGTTTCTTCTGGCTGAAAATACCACGGGGTCCGGGGCAGGGCCCCGGGGGTCTCAAACGAGAGCGCCCCGCGAGCTTCAAATCGCCAGAGCCAAGTTGGTCTCACATCTCGGCCAAAGCCTCAGTCTGATGCGACAGCGCGCGCCAGCGCGCAAAACCCTTCCAGCGGCACCTGTTCGGCCCGGTCCGTGGGCGCGATACCTGCTGCGCGCAACCGGTCCTCGATGTCCGGCGCCACGCCTTTCAAGGCCGCGCGCAGCATCTTGCGTCGCTGATTGAAGGCCGCCGCCACAACACGTGACAAAACCGCCGCATCCGCCTCGAATCGCGGCGCAGGCAGCGCCGTCAGATGCACCACCGCGCTCGACACTTTCGGGGCGGGCGTGAATGCCTCCGGCGGCAGGCTCATCGCAATCCGCGCGTCCGCCCGCCACTGTGCCAGCACCGCGAGCCGCCCATAGGTTTTCGATCCCGGCTGCGCCACGATCCGCTCCGCCACCTCGCGCTGAAACATCAGCGTCAGCGTCTCCCAGAACGGCGGCCAGACCGCGGGCGTCAACCATCGCACCAACAGCTCCGTGCCCACATTATACGGCAGGTTCGCCGCCACGCGGATCGGCGGTGTCAGATGCGCCAGCGGGTCAATCTCCAGCGCATCCCCCTCGAGCACCGTCAGCCGACCCGGATAGGCCGCGGCAATCTCTGACAATGCTGCGAGACACCGCGCATCCTTTTCGATGGCAAGGACATGACGCGCGCCTTCGGCCAGCAAACCGCGGGTCAACCCGCCCGGACCCGGACCGATCTCCAGAACATCACATGCGCCCAGATCACCCGCCTGCCGCGCAATCTTGGCCGTCAGGTTCAGGTCCAGCAGGAAATTCTGTCCCAGCGTCTTTTTTGCCCTAAGGTCATGGGTCGCAATGACCTCGCGCAGCGGCGGCAGGGTGTCGATGGCGCTCATGCGCCACCCCCCATGGCCCAGGCGAGCCGCAAGGCTTCGATCATGCTGGTCGGGTTGGCGGTCCCGGTGCCCGCAATGTCAAAGGCTGTCCCATGATCCGGCGATGTCCGCACGATGGGCAGGCCCAGCGTCACATTCACGCCGCGGTCAAAATCCAGTGTCTTGATCGGGATCAGCGCCTGATCGTGATACATCGCAATTGCGGCGTCATAGCGTGCGCGGGCCGCCGCATGAAACAGCGTGTCGCCGGGCCAGGGGCCCGTGACGTCCAGCCCTTCGGCGGCCATATCGGCCACAAGATCCGCAATCCAGTCGCGTTCTTCGTGCCCCATCGTGCCGCCTTCGCCCGCATGCGGGTTCAGCCCGGCGACGGCAATGCGCGGATGCGACAGTCCGAACCGGTCCCGCAGATCGCGCGCCGTGATGGTGATCGTCTCGCGCAACAGGTTCGGGGTCAGGGCGCGCGGCACCTCCGATATCGCAATGTGGATCGTGGCGGGCACCACGCGCAACTCGGGCGAAGCGAGCATCATGACCGCGCGCGGTGCACCTGTGAGAGCCTCCAAATACTCCGTGTGGCCGGGATAGGCGAAATCCGCCCCGTCCTTGAGCGCTTTTTTGTGGATGGGGGCGGTGCACAGGGCGCAGGCCGCCCCTTCTGTGACAAGCGCCACGGCCCGGGCGATCACATCCATGACGGCTTGGGCATTCTCCGGCGCGGGCTGGCCGGGTGTGACCGGGCTGGGGAATGGATGCGGCAGGACCGGCAAAACCTCCGGCGCAATCGCGCCCGCATCGTCGGGCGTGTCGATGGCGTGCCAGAGCGTGCCATCGGGCAGGTGCCGGGGGTCACCGATCCAGAACAACGGCACGGTGTCTCCCAGGGCCACGCGGGCCTTGGCCACGACCTCGGGACCTACGCCCGCAGGTTCACCGCAGGTGACGGCAACGGCTTGGGTCATTCGAAGATGACGATATTCGCTTCCGCCTCAAGCTCGGCCAGCAGGTTTTCGGAAAACGCCGTCAGACGCTGGTTGCGCAACTGGCCCGCGACGGCTTCGCGGTCGACAACCTGATCTTCTTCGAGCGCGGGGGTCCGTCCGCACAGCATCAGGAACACCAGCGTATTGCCACCGGCACGGGTCAGCGCAGTGGACACTTCGCCGGGGTCCAGCTTGGCAAGCTCAATGGCGATATCCTGCGGGATCTCGGCCGGCGGCAGGCTGCCCCGGTCAAGCACGTTCTCCGGCTTGCCCTGCGCAATGCCGTAAAGGTCGTCGCAGCGGTCCACATTTTCCCGGATGCTGCGCGCCACGCCGAGGGCTTCGGGCGTGCGACCGCCGGGGATATAGTAGGCCGCGTATTCGATGGCGGCGAATTCCTGCGCCGGAGCAGAGGTTTCGCGGATATCGCGCAGTTGGAACAGCGCCACGGCATTTGGAATGGGAAGCGGTCGCGTCACCTCACCCGGCCCAAGCGCCAGCAGAAGCGGACGCAGAGGGGCGGGCAGATCCGTGATCGGCAACCAGTCTAGCCGCCCGCCACGCCCACGCGACGCGGTGGCGGAAAAGCGGCGGGCAAAGCTGGAAAACTGCGCTTCGGTCGTGGATTGCGCAATCTCTTCGGCCTGCGCCAGAACCGCTTGCGCCCGATCCGGCGGGGCCGGGATGATGATTTCCGACACCAGCACTTCGATGCCACTGGCGCTGTTCACCTGGCTTACGGCGCGGTCGATCTCATCCTCGGAGATCTGCACACGTGATCCGAACCGCGCCCGGATATAGTCACGCCAGATCAGCGACACGGCGACGAAGTCGCGGAAGGTTTCGCGCGCAACACCGGCCTGGGCCAGACCGGCGGTGAATTCCTCGACCGTCAGGTTGGCGCGACCGGCAAAATCGACAAGCCCCTGTTCCAGCGCGCCGTCATTCAGGGTCACACCCAGCTGGCGCGTTTCGGCCACACGCAGGCGGTCCTTGATCAGCTCTTCGACAACAGCGGCGCGGTCGCTGCCGGGCGAATTCAACACCTGCAGGAACCGGCTGCGCTGCTGGACTTCGAATTCCGTGATCACCGCCTCGTCCACCTTGGCCACGGTGGCAAAGAGGTTTTGCGCATTGGCCATAGGGGCCGCAAAGCCCACCGCTGCAAGGGCCGCAGCCCCGATGATCCGTGTCAGTTTACCGCTCATTTCGCCTGCTTTCCGCATGATCGTACCTGTGAATGGCCCCCGGCTTCGGTGGCGAAGCCCCTCAGGGACACTGTAAAGCCCAGATTGGTCGAGGGCTCAACCGTTGTTGAGTCCGCAAACCGCCGCGTGACAGATGCCGCCACCCGGATACACTCGTTGCTATAGGCGATCCCGGCGCGTGCCGTGGCCGCCCGACCTTCGGTCAGATCGTAGCGCCAGTCGAGGTCGGCCGTCCAGAATCGGTCAATCCTGTAGCTGCCGTCAAAGCTGAGCTCTGAGATCGGATCGGGCCGGTCTTCCTGATCGTCTTCGTCGATCCAGACATAGCTGCTGCCGATGTCGATCCGGTCATTGCGCCAACTGCCGCGGAATTCCGCCTTGGCCACGTCGAATTGATCATCAAAGAGCGAACGGCCGGCAATGGCCAGTCCGCCGTCGAATTTCATCTGACCGGCCAGCAGGTAATCGGACTGCAACCCGCCAAGGCCGGAGGACACCGTGAAATCGCCTTGCGATTCCTGGCGGATGACCTGCCCGATGGTCAGGTTCGCGGACCATCCGTCGGGATCAAACCGCGCCCACGTGGCGCCGATGGCCGCAGCCCACCCGCGTTCCCGCCGGTCTGGCGCCGGAAAGCGCGACAGGGTCAGCAGGTTGCCTTCGTCAAATTCGACAAACGTGCTTTCGTCATTGGGCACGTTCAGCCCGTCGCCGCCCACATAGGACAATTGCACCACCGGTTCGATCACCTGGCTGACCCCGCCGGGATCGTGGCGCACCATCGGATAGCGCAGGGTGATGGCGGCATGCGGGCTGATTTCGCTGTCGGTGCTGTCAAAGACCGCATCCTGCTTGATCTCGAACGCATCCGCGCTCAGGCCGAGGCGGGTGGCCACTTCGAAGCCACCGACAAAGCGGGTGTGCCGCCAATCGGCCTCGATATTCACGCGGGTCACATCGCGCCCGTCCGCCACCCCGTCGCCATCGCTGTCACCGGGATCATCGGATTGCCGCAAATGCGTGCGCGCCTCTGCCGCCAGGCGGAATTCACCGCCCAGAGCCGTGGGAAAGAAGCGCCTGTCATAGAGTGCTTCGACGATGTCCGACGGCAGGAAGTCGTCGTTTTCGTCGTCCCGCAGGGTTTTGACGTTGATATAGGACAGCTGGATGTACTCATCGCGCCGGGTGCGGCTGACCCGGACTTCGCTGTCGAGCCGGTCCTTGTCCGAATAGCCATAGTCGGACAGGTACGCGTCGTCCGACGTCAGCTCTACATCGAATTGCAGCCGGAAGTCGCGGCCCAGTTCGAACTCGCCCACGCCAAACAGATAGCCGCGTTGATCATCCGGTTGCAGGTCGTCGCGCGAGGCCGCGCCTTCGAAGACGATCCGGCCCTTGCGGAACGCCTGCCTGTAGCGGAATTCAAGCGTGCGCGTCTGGTTCGAGATGTATGGCGTCAGCGTCAGGTCGCGGCTTTCGCCGATGGTGATGAAATAGGGCACCTTGACCCCGGTGCCGAGCAGCGTGCTCGACCGGATTTCGGGAAAGAGGAACCCGCTCGCTCGGTCCAGTGTCGGGTCCGGCATGCGCAGGCGCGGCAGGTAAAAGATCGGCGTGTTGCGCCAGTAAAGCAGCGCCTCGTCGAAATACAGCTGCCGCTCTTCCTCGTCATGGATCACCCGTTTGGCCCGGATTTGCCACAGGGGCGGGCGGGGATCGTCTTCGCACACCCGGCACGATGTCACGGCGGTCTTGTAAAGCTGGGTATAGCGCCCGCCGACGCGGTTCATGCGCACCGAGGCCAATTGCAATTGTTCATCCAGCACCAGCCGTGCACCGATCAGCAATCCATCCTGCAGATCGCGGCTGAGTTCGGCCTGATCGGCCAGGATCACGGCACCTTCGCCATTGTCGATGGCAATGGGGCCGGTGATGATCAACGTGCCTGCATTGGCGTCATATTCGATGGCTTGGGCGGTCAGCCGGGTCTGTCCCTGAAACGCCTCGACACTGCCGCTGGCGATCAGGCGGCGGTCAGGGGTGACGACGATATCATCCGCGACCAGCACAGCCGGAGGCGTTGGCGTTGTCTGCGCCAGGGCCGCCACGCAGCCAAGGAACAGCAGTCCCAGGGCCAGTGCGGTTATGCGCATCAGGTCAGCCATCCTCGGCCTGCAACAAAAGACCAAGCGCCAAAAGGATTGATGCCAGGGGCGGTGCCCAGGCCGACAGCAGCACAGGAAGCTGCCCGTTCTCACCGAGAATCTGCGCAAAGCTGCGGATAAAATACAAACCGAACCCCAGTAGCACTGCGGCCAGCACTGCGGTGCCGGTCCCCCCAAAGCGGGTATGGCGCATCGTGAACGCTGCGGCAACCAGAACCATGCCCATCAGAAAGATCGGGCGGGCCAGTTCCGTCTGGAACCACACATGGTGGCGGCGCGCGGAAAACCCGGCCTGCTCCAGCTGGGTGATAAAGGCCTGCATGTCCCAGATCGACACGCCCGCAGGCGTGCCCAGCGTTTCGCGGATGCGGTCCAGCGTCAGGGTAGAGGGCAGGGCAAGGATGTCATGGGTGGCGGCGTTTGCCTCGGGGTTGATGCCGGTGGCCAGGGGCCAGACCTTGGCACTGCGCAGCGACCACGCCCCGTCCTGCAGCGCGGCACTTGCCGCTTCGATGCGGCGCACGGGGCCGCCATCGCGGGCATAGGCCACGAATGTCACATCATACAGAACGGAGGCATCCGCGTTGGAGCGCGCGGCGCGAATGACCGTCTGCCCCTGATCGCCGCCCTGACGCAGCCACAGGCCGTCCTCGCTGACTGCAAGGGCAGATGCGCCGCCGGAGCGGTAGGTTTCCGCAAGCACGGCATAGCGTTTCGACGTGGCCGCTACGATGGGCCCCAGCGTCGTCGTGGCAAAGATGCCGAGCGCCAGCGCAACCATCACAGGCGCCACGAGCGCGCGCAGCGCCGACCGGCCCGCCGCTCGCGTCACCACCAGCTCGGACGTGCGCGCAAGGTTCACGAACAGGCCGACCGTGGCCAGGATCAGGATCAGCGGCAGGATCTGGTTCAGCGTTTCCGGCACGTTCAACACCGTCAGGCCCAACCGCTGGCCAAAACCGATGCCAAGATCGCCGAACTTGCGCGTCTGATCGATCAGGTCCACCAGCGCGATCACAGCGAGCAGCACCGCGCTGACGACCAGAATGCTCTGCACGAAACGGCGCGCGAAATAGATGTGCAGGATCATGCGGCACCTCGCAATCTGCGCCGCGCCCATCCGGGATGCGCCGCACTCCACAGCATGGCGATGACGATGATCCCGCCCGCCACCGACGGCGCATAGAGGATCGGCCACATGTCCGCATCCTGCATCACAGGGTCGGAAAGGGTGGTCCGTGTGCCGTCCAGCACCAGCAGCAGCAGAAACGCAATCACGATCTCGCGCCAGACGCCAAAGCGTGAATACCCGCCCACCAGAAGCGTCGCAAACCCAATGAGAGCCGTCACCACGCAGAACGCCGCGCGGGCAAACCGGCTGTGGATCTCTTCGGCCAGCGCACCTGCGCCCATGCCCTGCGCCTCCAGCGCGGCACGGTCGGTGATCAGGCGCCACGTGCCCATATGGCTCAGCCGTTCTTCAACCGCGGTGTCGGATTGCATTAGCGTCGAGATGTCGAACGAAAAATCCTGGAATTTGGCCGTGGACAGGCGCTGCCCCTCGGCCAGCAGTCGCTGTGCCAGCCCGTCGAGCATGATGAGCGATGTGCCGTCATCATTGCGCACAAGATACGCTTCGGCGGCGGTGTAGATCATCTTGATCGCCGGATCGCGCCGGTCGGCGACAAAAACGTCGCGCAGCACGCCGTCGTCGCCGATCTCACGGGTGTAGAAGGTCACGCCGCTCACCGGGCTCAGAAACGTACCTTCTGTCAGGATGCGCGCGGTGATGTTCTGTGAAATCTCGGCCTCGCGTTCGCCCAGCTGCGCGGTGGAGCGGGGCACCAGATCATGGCTGAGCACGGACATCATCACCGCCGAGATCAACCCAAAGAGCAGCACGGGCCGCGCCAGACGCCACGGCGACGACCCGGTGGAGGACATCACCGTCAGCTCGCTTTCGTTGTTGAGCCGATTGGTGACATAGATCGTGGCGGCAAACGTCGCGATGGGCAGCACGGTTGTGACCAGCCGGGGCAGTCCCAGAACCGTGAACTCCAGAAAAACGAGCGCCGTCTGGCCATCCCCGATCAGCCGGTCAAACAGCTGCACCGCGCGGTTGATCCAGAACACGGCCACCAGCACGAGGGAGAAAAAGCCAAAGAGCACAAGAAGTTGCGACAGCAGATAGCGGTCGAACCTGGCCACGATGTCCCCCTTGATTCTGACGTCTTGCATGTGTCGTGCGACAGCGTATTGCCGCAAAGGTATCCCATGTGGCGGGCTGCGAAAACCGCTAAACGCCGCCGCCCTCTGGTCAGCGGTGCGGATGCGCGTTACGTCTTTGGTTAAATCACCATTCCGGAGAGCGCCATGACCACGTCCCTGACCCCTGTGACCTTTGCTGCAACTGATCTGGCCGCGATCGGAGAGGCAACCGGGCGTGTCGCCGTCGTCGTCGATCCCGAAGGTCGCATGGGCCAATCGGCACGCCGAGTGAATCGGCTGACCAAGGGGGCGCTGAAACGGTTCGTGGAAAGCGATGCGTTCGCCAAGATGTCTGCGGGCAAGGTCACGACGCTTGCCTGGCCGGTCGGTATGGCCGCGATGGCCGTGGATGTGCTGTGCCTGCCCCGGTCGCATTCCGTGGAAGAGGCGCGCAAGGGGGGCGCCGCGCTGGCGCGGTTGCGCGGCTCTGACGATCTGCTGCTTGCGGCGGACGGGACGCGGCGCATTGCCGAAGTGGCCTTCGGCCTTGCGGCGCGCGGCTACAGCTTTGTCGATCACAAGACCGATGCGGACGCAACGCAGGGTGAGGTCACGATCACCTGCGCCAAACCCGAAGACGCGCAGGCGGCGGCCGTCCCTCTGATGGCGGTGGCCGAGGGCATGTTCTTTACCCGCGATCTGATCAATGCGCCTGCCAATGTGCTGACCACCACCGAATTCGCGGACCAGCTTTCGGCGCTGACGGATCTCGGCCTCAAGGTTGAAATACTGGATGAAGATCAGCTTGCAAAGCTTGGAATGCGCACGCTTTTGTCCGTAGGGCAGGGGTCGGACAGCCCGTCCAAGGTCGTGGTGATGGAATGGAATGGCGGCGGTGACGAAGCACCGCTGGCCCTGGTCGGCAAGGGCGTCGTGTTCGACACGGGCGGCATCAGCCTCAAGCCCGCAGGCGGCATGGAAGACATGACCATGGACATGGGCGGCGCAGGCGTTGTCGCCGGCACGATGAAGGCGCTCGCCACGCGCAAAGCCAAGGCGAATGTCGTCGGTCTGGTCGGGTTGGTCGAAAACATGCCGTCGGGCAATGCCACGCGGCCCGGTGACGTTGTGACGTCAATGAAGGGGGACACGGTCGAAATCATCAACACCGACGCCGAAGGTCGGCTCGTCCTGTGTGATGTGATGTGGTACGCGCAAGAGCGGTTCAAACCCGTCGGCATGATTGATCTGGCGACGCTCACCGGGGCCATCATCATCGGGCTGGGTCATGAGAACGCAGGTGTGTTTTCCAACAACGATGCGTTCTGCAACGCGTTCCTGAAATCGGCGGCCAGCGAGAGTGAAGGCGCGTGGCGCATGCCATTGGGTCAGGCCTATGACGATCTGCTCAAGTCGCGCATTGCGGACATGAAGAATATTGGCGGGCGTGCGGCGGGGTCGGTGACGGCGGCGCAGTTCCTGCAACGGTTCGTCAAGGATGACACGCCGTGGATCCACCTGGATATCGCCGGTGTGGCGTCGGTGAAATCCGACACGATGCTGGCGCCCAAAGGGGCCACCGGGTGGGGCGTTCTGGCGCTGAACCGGCTGGTGGCGGACAATTACGAGGCGGAGTGAGCGCTTGGGCGCGGCCTATTTCTATCACCTGACGCGCCGCCCGCTTGAGGTGGCATTGACCGAGTTGCTGCACGCGGCACGGGGCCGGGACATGCGTGTCGCCGTGCGCGGGCCTGACCTGTCGCGGCTGGCGTGGCTGGATGAAAAACTCTGGCTCACACCCGAGGATGGGTTTTTGCCGCACGGGATGGCCGGGGGCGATCACGATGCGGATCAACCGGTTTTGCTGACCACGGGGGCGGCCAGCAACGGCGCCACGTGCCTGATGTCTGTGGACGGCGCGGAGGTGACGGCGCACGAGGTGGGCACGCTTGACCGGGTTTGCGTGCTCTTTGACGGCAATGACGCGGAGGCGCTGAATGTTGCGCGCGGGCAGTGGAAGGCCCTGACAGGTGCAGGGGCTGCGGCGCAATACTGGTCCGAGGAAAGCGGAAAGTGGGAGAAGAAGGCCGAAAGCGGTTAGCGCATCAGCGTCATCTCGCCCCCGGAAATCTCGATCCTGCCCCAGCGTTGCAGATAGCCCATCCCGAGCAGGGACTGCCGCATCTCACCGCCATTCACCACCGCATAGACATCGCGGTCCTCATAGGGGCCGATGGTGACGGTATCGAGGCGCACGGGTGCGGTGCGCACCTCGCCATTGGCGGTGTTGGCGCGCCCGAGAAAGTTGAGGTTGTCGGGATCAAGGCCCGCGGCCTCGGCGTCCTGGGCGGTCAGCACGATATCGGTCGCGCCGGTGTCCACGACGAAATCTGTCGGTGTGCCGTTGATGTCGAGCGTGAGATAATAATGGCCATCGCGGCTGCGCGGGACGGTCACGGATTCTGCATCGAAACGGGTCTGGTTGACGAAAAGGTCATCCTGAATATCGCCCCAAAGCCCCACCGCCGCGATCACGCCGACAAAGATCAGGACCCAGGTGGCGGCCATTTGCAGGGTCTTGTTCAGGCTCAGCCTGTTGGTCAGCAAAAAGCCCCCTGCCAGGAGGAGGCCAAAGGCGCCGAGATAGATCAGCTGGGCGATGTTGTCGGAACTCATGAGTTCAATATAGGCGCGCGGTGGGGGATGTCAGCCGGGGATGAACCCGAAATCACGCAATCCATCGAGCACGAACTGCACCGAAAGTGCAGCGAGCAACATGCCTAGAAGGCGGGTGACGACGGTAATGCCGGTCTTGCCCAATGCGCGTTCCAGCATCCCGGACGCCAGAAAGAGCAGGAGACAGACACCGAGCACAAGCGCCGTGATCGCCAGCACCAGTGCCAGCCCCTCGGCGCCGGGGACCTGTCCGGTCAGCAGGATGACGGAGGCGATGGAGCCCGGCCCGGCAATGAGCGGGATGGCAAGCGGGAAGACGGACGGGTCGTCGACCGTCTCGGGGCTGTCGCTCTGGTCTTCGCGCCGTTTGGTGCGGCGTTCGAACAGCATGTCGAGCGCGGTGAGAAACAAAAGGATCCCGCCCGCCACGCGAAAGGCGGGCATGGAGATGCCGATAAAGCCCAGCACCGCCTCGCCAAAGAGGGCAAAGAGGATCAGGAGCAGCATGGCGATGCCGCAGGCCCGGAATGCGATGGCGCGGCGGGCGCGCGCGGTCATGCCTTGGGTCAAAGCCACGAAGAGCGGCGCAAGACCCACGGGGTCGATCACCACGAACATGGTCACAAAGGCGGTGATGAGAAAGGCGGTGTCGATCATGCTGTTTCCAAATGGAGCGCCCTGCGGGCGCACGCGATTTATTTTTCTGATGGGGGCTCTGCCCCCAAACCCCCGTGGTATTTTCAGCCAGAAGAAGATCAGGCGCGTTCGGCGTTTTCCAGTTTTTCCATGTCCTGCATCCAGAGGGTTTCGGCGCGTTCGAGGGCCCCCATGACTTCGGCGTATTTCTTTTGCCAGACCTCCATTTCGCCGAGATTGGCCGCTTCGTAGAGGTCGGGGTCGGCCAGTTTGTCGGCCAGTTTGTCGCGCATCTGGTTGAGTTTTTCGAGGCGGGCTTCGGATTTGCGCACCTCGGAGCGCAGGGCGAGGATCGCGTCGCGGGAGGGTTTTTTGGGCTTTGGCGTGTCGGGTTTGGTGGGTTTTGGCGGTTTGCCATCGCTGAGCAGGAGCTGGCGGTAGCTTTCGAGGTCGTCCTCATAGGGTTTGACGGTGCCGTCCGAGACCAGCCAGAGCCGGTCTGCGACCAGTTCCAGCAGGTGCATGTCGTGGCTCACCAGGATGACCGCGCCGGTGTAGTTGGTCAGCGCCTCAACCAGCGCCTCGCGGGACTCAATATCGAGGTGGTTGGTGGGTTCGTCGAGGATGAGCATGTGGGGGGCGTCGAGCGTGGCCAGCAGCAGCGACAGACGTGCCTTTTGCCCGCCCGACAGCTTGCCCACCACCGTTTCGGCCTGCTCTGACATCAGGCCAAAGCCGGACAGGCGGGCGCGCCATTTGGCGGGGCCTTCTTGGGGGCGTTCGCGGCGCAGGTGATCGAGCGGGGTTTCATCGACGTGCAGTTCGTCCACCTGATGTTGGGCGAAATAGCCGATGCGGAGTTTGGAGCTGCGCGTGATCTTGCCGGAGAGTTTCGGGAGCCGGTCGCTCAGCAGTTTGGACAAGGTCGATTTGCCCATCCCGTTGCGGCCCAGCAGGGCGATGCGGTCATCCTGATCGATGCGCAGGTTAAGGCGCTGGAGCACGGTGGTGTCGCCATATCCGGTGGCCGCCCCGTCGAGGTGGACGATGGGCGGCGACAGTTCTTCGGGGTTGGGAAAGTCGAACCGTTTCAGCCCGGCCTCTTGCGGCGTGGTGATGGGTTGCATGCGGGACAGGGCCTTGAGGCGCGATTGCGCCTGCTTGGCCTTGTCGGCCTTGTAGCGGAACCGGTCCACATAGGATTGCAGGTGGGCGCGGCGGGCCTCCTGTTTCTTGGACATGGCTGCGGCCAGCGCCAGCCGTTCGGCGCGTTGCCGCGCGAATTGATCATAGGGGCCGGAATAGTAGGTCAGCTTGCGGTCTTCGAGATGCAGGATGCTGCCCACGGCGCGGTTCAGAAGGCCGCGGTCGTGGCTGATGATGATGACCGTATGCGGGTACTTGGCGAGGTAGGCTTCGAGCCAGAGCGCCCCTTCGAGGTCGAGATAGTTGGTGGGCTCATCGAGCAGCAGCAGGTCGGGTTGCGAAAACAGCACCGCGGCCAGCGCCACGCGCATGCGCCAGCCACCAGAGAAATCGGAACAGGGGCGCGCCTGTGCCTCGGTGTCAAAGCCCAGGCCCTTGAGAATGGTGGCGGCGCGTGCCTCGGCCGACCAGGCGTCAATATCGGCGAGCCGCGTCTGGATCTCGGCGATGCAGGCGGGGTCGTCTGACGTCTCAGCCAGAAGCGCCGCGCGTTCCGTGTCCGCCGCGAGCACCGTGTCGAGCAGGCTGACATCGCTGGCGGGCGCTTCCTGGGCCACGCCACCAATCCGGGCGCGCGCGGGCAGGGACAATGACCCCGATTCCAACGCCAGCTCCCCCCGGATCAGGCGAAAGAGCGTGGTTTTGCCCGTGCCGTTGCGCCCGACGAGGCCCACTTTGTGACCTTCGGGAATGACCGCACTGGCCCCGTCAAAAAGCGGCCGGCCCGCAATGGCATAGGTGATGTCGTTGATCCGCAGCATGGCGCTGCCCTAGCAGAGCGGATCGGCGCGCGCCAGATCAGTCGTAGCGCGCCCAGAACACGAGCACATCCGACGGCGTTTCTGCCACGTGCACAAGGAAGTATCCCACCGAACTTTCGATGCGGCAGATGTCTTCGCTGCATTTCGACCGGTCCGCATCAACAACGATGGCGTCCGAGGCGCAGCCTTCGCGTGTTGCCAGGACCCGGCTTGCCGCGATGGCAAAGTTCAGGTCACCGGCATCGCCTTCAATGTCCGTGTCCGCAAAAATCGCGGCTGCGGCATTGCGGGACAAATTGTTGGACAGCATCACGTCACAGGAGGGCGATTGCGCCGCGGCCATGGACGGCACTGCAAATGTGAAAAACAGGGCGGGGTAAAAAATGCGGGTCATGAAAATCTCCGGGTTTGGTAATGGCGACAGTGGGTATGTTTTCCCGCGACACGTCAACCGCAGATTGCACTGGCGTTCCGGGAAAATCGGCAACGTACAATGGTCTTTTCTTGTCTGAAATCGCGTGATATCGCGGCGCCGAAACGGATTGGGCCGTGTTGGCCCATATGACCTGAAAGGACGACCCATGGCTCTCGAGCGCACGTTTTCGATCATCAAACCCGATGCCACACGCCGCAACCTGACCGGCGCCATCAACGCCAAGTTCGAAGCAGCGGGCCTGCGCATCGTTGCGCAAAAGCGCATGCACCTGACCAAGGCGCAAGCGGGCGTGTTCTACGCTGTGCATGCGGAGCGTCCGTTCTATGACGAGCTGTGCGAATTCATGGCGTCCGCACCGATCGTTGCGCAGGTTCTCGAAGGCGAGAACGCGATTGCCAAGAACCGCGAAGTGATGGGCGCCACAAACCCGGCTGACGCGGCCGAGGGCACGATCCGCGCCGAGTTTGCCGAGAGCGTTGGTGAAAACTCGGTGCACGGGTCGGACGCGCCCGAGACCGCAGCCGTAGAGATCGCGTATTTCTTCTCCGGCCTGGAACTGGTCGGCTAAAGACTATCGCCTCAGGAAAAAGATTGGCCGCGTGCGGGATCCCGCGCGCGGCCTTTTTCGTGGCGTGCGTACCGAATTACTTGGCAGCGGGTCCGCCGGCACCACCACCACCGCCAGCGGAGGCGCGGCTGTTGGCGGCTTCGATCTGCCGTGTGCTTTGCTGGATCGTGTGTGTGACCTCGTGACCCAAGGCGCCCGTCTGCGCGCCTGCGCCAAAGCTGACCTTTGATCCTTGGGTAAAGGCGCGTGCGCTCATGTTTTGCGCATAGTCTTTTGCGCCGCGCGACACGAGCACCTTGAGCGCGTCGGCTTCCGACACGCCCATGGATTGAGCGACGGCTTTGACCGCGGCGGCGACGTTTTGACAGTTGGAATTGACGGCCATGGTGAGTTTCTCCGGCATGTGATGGGACAACCGTAACGGCGCGATTGACCAATGCACAGTCAGGAATTCCCTAGCTCAGCGCGCCGCATTCGGGATGCAAATCCAAGCGTCTGGAGCATGTGGCGCAACCGCGCGCTCAAGTCGCCTGTGGCGGTCGTGCAAAAATGGGAGTGGCGGAGAGACAGGGATTCGAACCCTGGGTGGGCTTGCACCCACAACGGTTTTCGAGACCGCCCCGTTCGACCACTCCGGCACCTCTCCGCGGGGGTCTGGTGGGCAGCGTTTAGTGCCAAGCCGTGCCTGAGGCAAGGCGGTTTTTGCCTGTTAACGCTTTCACAAGGATTTTGATGGACGCCGCTGCGTTTTGGCATACGGTTTAACGAAACCTTAACGACGCTGTTCTTGGAAGGATCATCATGCACGCCGTGCGATTTGTTGCTGTATCTGTTGTCTTTGCCCTCACTTTGCTGGTCATGCCGCGTGCCGGGGAGGCGGCGGACCGCGCCAAGCTGGAGGCGTTTCTGGAAGTGACCGGCTTTGACGTCGCATTGGAAAGCATCCGGCTGTCGGCCAGCTCTGCGCCGGAGATGCTGGGGTTGCAGGCCGAAGACTTTGGTTCGGAGTGGACGCGGCTCTCCGGTGAGGTGTTCGAGACGGACGTGATGCATGACCTCGCGCTCGACATCCTCGAAGAAACGCTCAGCGACGATCTGCTGACCCATGCGTCGGAATTCTACGCCTCTGATCTGGGGCAACGGCTGGTGGTGGCGGAAAACGCGTCGCACATGTCCGAAGAAGACGATCTGAAATCCGAAAGCGGAGAGGCGATCATTGCGGGCCTGGCCCGCATCGACAGTCCGCGGCTCGACTATCTTGTGCGCATGAACGACGCCTCCGACAGCGCAGGCGTTGCGGTGCGGGCCATCCAGGAGGTGCAGGTGCGGTTCCTCATGGCCGCCGCAGGGGCGGGCGTGATCGAACTGCAGCTTGAAGAAGCGGACCTGCGCGAGCTGTTGTCCCGCGATGTCGAGGTGCTGGAGCAGAGCATTTCCGAAGGGGCGATGACCGGTGCGGCCTATACCTACCAGTCCTTCTCCGACGAAGAAGTGCTGGAATATGTCGAAGCGCTGGAGCATCCGAAAATGCGCGAGGTCTATAACCTGATGAATGCCGTGCAATACGAGATCATGGCCAACCGGTTCGAAGCGCTCGCCGTGGCGATGCAGGACCTGCAACCCAGTCAGGAGCTTTAAATGATGCGCCACGCCCTTTTTGCAGCGTTACTTTGGTGCATTGCGGTCCCGGTGCAGGCCGACGGCGTGGCCAACCGGCTTTTTGATGCGATGGGGTTGCCCGGTCTGATTTCGGCCTTTGCCGAGGATGGGCGCCAGTCGATGCAGGCGATTGACCGCAACTTCCTTGGCGGGGACGGCGGCGACGTCTTTTACGAGACCGCGCGGCGTCTTTATGACCCGGCGCGGATGGAGGCCGAGCTGCGCACCAGCTTTGCCGCGCAGGTGGACCCGGCGGATGCCGAACAGGCGCTGGTGTTTTTCGACAGTGCTCAGGGACAGGACATCGTCCGCCTCGAGGTGGAGGCCCGCGCGGCCATCGTGGACGAGAGCGTCGAGGCGGCGGTGCGTGCGCAGGCGTCCAACGCCAACGACGCGGTGCTGCGCTTGCTTGAGGTGCGCGACCTCGTGGCGGTGAACACCGATATCGCGGTGGCGGCCCGGCTGGCCTTTTTCGACGGTCTGTTGGCCGCGGCGCCGGGCATGGATGTGCCGGACGTGGACGGCCAGCGCGCCGCGATCGAGGACGAGACACGTGCGTGGATCACCGGGTACTATATGCTTGTCGGGTCCGCACTTGAGGCCAATGCCCTCGACACCTATGCCGCGTTTTGGGAAACCGATGTGGGGCAGGGGGTGGATGCCGCCCTGAGCACGGCATTCGAAGAGAGCTATGTCGCGCTGTCCTATGGTTTGGGGCAGGTTGTCGGACGGTTGTTGCCGCAGAACGATCTTTAATGCGGGCGGCCCTTGACTTGGGGGCGTGATCCGCACATAAGCCCGCATCTCTGCCAGCCCTGCGCTGGCGGTTTTTGATTCAACATCGTCCCGATCCGGGGGCGCGCTGTTCGAGGCGGCACTTCAACCACAGGGTTGGGGCCACAACACCGGGGAACCGGGGCCACAGGACGCGGCAGACAAAGGAACGACATATGTTCGCGGTTCTCAAAACCGGCGGCAAACAGTACAAAGTTCAATCGGGCGACACGCTCCGCGTTGAAAAACTGGCCGCAAATGCAGGTGACAAAGTCCAATTCAACCACGTGCTGATGATCGGGGGCGACGCGCCTCAGGTGGGCAGCCCCGTGGTCGAGGATGCAGGCGTTCAGGCCGAAGTCATCGAACAGATCAAAGGCCCCAAGACGATCAACTTCGTCAAGCGGCGCCGGAAGCATTCGTCCAAGCGGACGAAGGGCCACCGCCAGCAGCTGACGCTGGTGCGTATCACCGACATCCTCGCCAAGGGCGCGGGCAAGTCGGGCGTGATGGCGGCCGAGAACGGCGCTGGTTTCGGCATCGCGGCCGTTGCCGCGGCCGCCGCTCCGAAGAAAGCCAAGAAGGCCGAGGCCCCCAAAGCCGAAGCGCCCAAGGCCGAAGAGAAGAAAGCCGCACCCAAGAAAGCCGCCAAGGCAGACGCCGGTGCAGACGATCTCAAGGAGCTGTCGGGCGTGGGCCCCGCACTGGAGAAGAAGCTGCACGAAAACGGTGTGACCACCTTCGCGCAGATCGCAGCATGGACGCCCGAGGATGTGGCTGATATGGACGAGAAACTGTCTTTCAAAGGCCGGATCGAGCGTGAAGGCTGGATCGCACAGGCCCAAGAAAAGACCAAAGGCTAAGGAGAGAGACGCATGGCACATAAAAAAGCAGGCGGTTCATCCCGGAACGGTCGCGACTCCGCGGGCCGTCGCCTCGGCGTGAAATTGTATGGTGGTCAATCGGCCATCCCCGGCAACATCATCGTGCGCCAGCGCGGGACCAAGTTCTGGCCCGGCGAAGGCGTCGGCATGGGCAAGGACCACACGATCTTTGCAACTGTTGATGGCGCTGTGACCTTCCACAAAGGTCTCAAGAACCGCACGTTTATTTCGGTCCTCCCGGTGGCGGAGGCCGCTGAATAAGCCGTACCCGAATAGGTTTTGACAAAATCAGGGATCGGCGGAAACGCCGGTCCCTTTTTCGTTTCCGCCTCCCGCAAAAGCGAGGACGGTCTGATGACAGACCAAATAATCACCGAACGGCTGACCCTGCGCCCTTACCGCGCAGACGATGCGCAGGACGTGGCGACCCTGATCGGCGATTTCGCCGTCTCCAAATGGCTGACCCGCGTGCCGTACCCTTACACACAGGCGGACGCGCTTGCGTTCATTGAGCGGAACGCGGGCACCCCCTTTGTCTACGCTGTGACACGGGACGGCGTCCTGATCGGGTGCGTGTCGATCATGGGGGCGGATTTGGGGTATTGGTATGGTGTGCCCTATTGGGGGCAGGGATACGCCACAGAGGCCGCGTGCGCCGCGGTTGACGCGTATTTCGCGACCGAGGCTGAACCGCTCGGCTCCGGCTATCTCGACGGCAATGCCGGATCGAAACGCGTGCTTGAAAAGCTCGGGTTCACCGCGAACGGCATGATCCAGAGCGATTGCCTGGCGCGGCAGGCCAAAGTCGTGAACCACCGCATGATCCTGTGCCGCGAGACATGGGCGGCCGCCGCATGAGCACGCATGACAAACCCGTCCTCACCGGTGCCCGCATCACCTTGCGCGATGTGCAACCCGGGGATGAGGACGCGCGGCTCGCGCTTGGCAACACGCCCGAGATCATCGCCATGTTTGGCGGCGACCCGGCGCAGGTGCGTGACATCACCCGCCACGCCGCCGAAGCATGGGTCGAAGCGCAGCGCAGCGAACCGTACGCCTGGATCATTGAGGCGGCGGGCGCGATGCTTGGGGCCATTCGCCTGCACACGGTCAACCCCGCCGACAAGCGGGCGCAGATCGCGATCGGCATTCTGGACACGTCGGCCTTGGGCAAGGGCTTGGGGACCGAGGCGATGCAGGTACTGGCCGCACATGCGTTCGACACGATGGGCCTGCACCGGTTGGGCTGCCGCGTGCTGGACTTCAACACACGCGCCATCGCCGCCTATGAAAAGGTCGGCTTCAAGGTCGAAGGGCGCGAACGCGAATCCGCGCTGATCGGCGCGGATTGGCATGATGATCTGATGATGGGTCTGCTGGACCGCGATCTGGTGCGCCTGTCATGAGTGTCGCGGCCCTGTCCTTTGCGATTTTCGCAGCGAGCCAGGTGGGCACGCCCGGTCCCGCCAATATGGCGCTCCTGGCGACAGGGGCACGCTTTGGCTTTCGCCGCGCCCTGCCTTTCGTGGCGGGCGTGGCTCTGGGCAAACAATTCATCATCTGGCCCGTGGGCTTTGGCCTGATGGAGCTGGCCGACCGCGCACCTTGGGTGTTCCAGACGCTCAAATGGGTGTCAGCGGCCTATATCATCTGGCTTGCGTGGAAGGTCGCAAACCTGCGCCTTGCCACGGGCGGTGACGCACAGGCCCCGGGCTTTGCCGCAGGGCTCATCGTGCACCCGCTCAACCCCAAGGCATGGGCGATGATCGTGGCCGGGTTCACCGGCTTTGTTGCCCCCGGCACCGACCCCTTGATCGCCACCGCCACCATCGGCGGCATACTGCTTGGTGCGCAGGTCCTGCTGCACCCGATCTGGACACTGGCCGGTGACCGTATCGCGCGCACCCTCGCAGGAACGCCGATGGAACCTTATCTGATGTATACCCTTGCGGCGCTCACCGTCGCATCGGTCCTGTTTGTTCTGTTCGGAGGAGGGACATGACAATGGAAATGGAAAAGATCGTGACACAAGCGGTGATCGAAACCGAACGGTTCGACCTGCGCCCCGTGCGCAAATCCGACATGGGGCTTATCGAGATGTGCACCGGTGATCCACGCGTCGCCCGCATGACGCCCTCCATTCCGCATCCCGTGCCACCGGGCATGACGGAGGCCTTTGTCACGCGCGCCATGGCGGACGATCGCGATATGGATGTGTGGATCATGGACGGCCTCAAATCCGACCGGGCCGAGGTGATGGGGTTGATCTCGCTCACCCGCATGGACCGCAACCAGTCCGAGGTCAGCTATTGGGTAGCGCCGCATTTCTGGAACACCGGCCTTGCCTCCGACGCGGTCGAAGCGCTGGTGAACGCGAACCCGATGGACAACGCCACCATGTTCGCTTCAGTGTTTCAGGACAACCCGGCCTCGGCGCGCGTGCTCACCCATTGCGGGTTCCAGTATCTGGGCGATGCCGAGGTGTTCTGCGTGGCGCGCGACGCCACCGTTCCAACCTGGACTTACAGCCGGTCGCACTGACGGCAACACTGATGGGCATACCGGCGGGCCTATCCCCGTCTCTGTTCCAAAAAAATCCCGGGGGGGCGCGGCACGCGCGGGGGCAGAGCCCCCAACCCCCGTTTCCATCCCGCACGACTTCGCCTAAGAGCACGACATGAAATTTCTTGATCTGACCAAAGTTTACATCCGCTCGGGCGCGGGCGGGAACGGATGCATTTCCTTCCGGCGCGAGAAGTATATCGAATATGGCGGCCCCGATGGCGGCGATGGCGGCAAGGGCGGGTCGGTCATCGCCGAAGCCGTGGACGGCCTCAACACGCTGATCGATTTCCGCTACCAACAGCACTTTTTTGCCAAGAACGGCGTGCCCGGCATGGGGCGCCAGCGCACCGGGGCGGATGGCGATGACATCGTGCTCAAGGTGCCCGCGGGCACCGAAATCCTCGATGAGGATCAGGAAACGGTGATTGCCGACCTGGTCAATGTCGGCGACCGGGTGGAGCTCGCACGCGGCGGCAATGGTGGCTGGGGCAACCTGCATTTCAAATCCGCCACCAATCAGGCCCCGCGCCGCGCCAATCCGGGCCAGGAGGGCGTGGAACGCACGCTCTGGCTGCGGCTCAAGCTGATTGCCGATGTGGGCCTTCTCGGTCTGCCCAATGCGGGCAAATCTACCTTCCTCGCTGCCACATCCAACGCGCGCCCCAAAATCGCGGATTACCCGTTCACGACCCTGCACCCGAACCTGGGCGTGGTCGGCGTGGACAATACCGAATTTGTCGTGGCCGACATTCCCGGCCTGATCGAAGGCGCTTCCGAAGGGCGCGGTCTCGGTGATCTGTTCCTGGGCCATGTGGAACGCTGTGCGGTGCTGCTGCATCTCGTGGACGGCACATCCGAAACCGTCGGCGATGACTACGCCACCATCATCGGCGAACTTGAAGCCTACGGCGGCGCACTGGCCGACAAACCCCGCGTGACCGTGCTCAACAAGGTCGACGCGCTTGATGATGACGCTCGCGCAGCGGCGCGCGCCGAACTGGAAGAGGCCTGCGGCAGCCCTGTGATGGAAATGTCCGGCGTCTCCCGCACGGGCGTCACGGAGGTGCTGCGCGCCCTGCGTGCCCAGATCGACGATGACCGACTGCGCCACCGCCCCGCCGAGGAGGCCCAACCGTGGCGTCCCTGACCGATGCGCGACGGCTGGTGGTCAAGATCGGCTCGGCCCTGCTGGTTGATCGTGACACCGGCACGTTGCGCAAGGATTGGCTCGAAGGGCTGGCGCAGGACGTGGCCTGGCTGACCGCGTCCGGGTGCCAGGTTGTGCTGGTCTCCTCCGGCTCCATCGCTCTGGGCCGCGGCATCCTCGACCTGCCAGCCGCTGACCTTGCGCTCGAACAATCCCAGGCCGCCGCCGCCGTGGGCCAGATCCGCCTGGCCCGCGCCTACGAAGAGGCACTGGCCCCCCACGGGATCACCACGGCGCAGGTGCTCATGACGCTGGAAGACAGCCGCGACCGCCGCCGCTACCTCAATTCCCGCGCCACGCTGGAACAGCTTCTGACCCTGAACGCCGTGCCCATCGTCAATGAAAACGACACGGTTGCCACGGATGAAATCCGCTTTGGCGACAACGACCGGCTTGCGGCCCAGATCGCGGCAACCATCGGCGCGGATCAACTGGTTCTGCTGTCGGATGTGGACGGGTTCTACAGCGCCAACCCGAATGACGACCCCTCGGCACAGCGCTACGCCACAATCGACCACATCACGCCGGAGATCGAGGATCAGGCCGGAGATGCCGGCTCCGGTCTTTCCAAGGGCGGGATGAAAACCAAGCTGATGGCCGCGAAAACGGCAACGGCGGCGGGCTGCGCCATGGCCATCTGCCTTGGCTCTGGCATGCGCCCGTTGCAGGCGCTGGAACAGGGCGCCAATGCGACCTGGTTCACCGCCACGCTCGACCCGGCCTCTGCACGCAAACGCTGGATTTCGGCGATGAAGCCTCAGGGCACGCTCACGCTCGACGCCGGTGCCGCACGCGCCCTGGCCCGCGGCAACAGCCTGCTGCCCGCCGGGGTGCAGCAGGTCACAGGCACCTTCGGGCGCGGCGATCCCGTTGCCTTGATGGACAGCGACGGCCACCAGCTCGGCATCGGGCTCACCCGCTACACCGCGCAAGAGGCGCAAAAGATCAAAGGCCACCACAGCGCGCGCATCGAACCCCTGCTGGGCTATCCGGGTCGGGCGGCGCTCATCCACCGGGATGATATGGCGCTTTGATCTTCTTCTGGCTAAAAATACCATCGCCGAAGGCATAAAATCTTCGGCGCACCGCCTGCAAAGGACGCGACAGATGAAAGACTTCGACACGATCCCCGCCTTGATGGCCGACATTGGCACCCGGGCCCGGACCGCCGCTGCGACGCTGGCCTTTGCCAGTGCCGAACGCAAACATGCGGCCCTGATCAGCGCGGCAGAACATGTCTGGCGCAGCCGCGACGCCATTATCGAAGCCAATGGCAAGGATATGGAATTCGGCGCGGCCAAGGGCCTGTCCGATGCCATGATGGACCGGCTGCGGCTGGACGAAGACCGCGTGCGCAGCATTGTTGACGGGTTGCGTGCCGTTGCGGAAC
The DNA here is from genome assembly GCF_047777875.1 of Tateyamaria rhodophyticola. Taxonomy (GTDB): domain Bacteria; phylum Pseudomonadota; class Alphaproteobacteria; order Rhodobacterales; family Rhodobacteraceae; genus Tateyamaria. Next base: position 3,432,884 of record NZ_CP180519.1, read on the forward strand.
AGGCCGATCCGGTGGGCGAAGTGCTGGCCGATTGGGATCAGCCGTCGGGTCTCAACATTCAACGCGTGCGCACCCCTCTGGGCGTGGTGGGCGTCATCTATGAAAGCCGCCCCAATGTCACCGCGGATGCCGGGGCGCTCTGTCTCAAGGCGGGCAATGCCGTGATCCTGCGCGGCGGCTCCGAAAGCTTCCACTCGTCACAGGCGATCCACGCCGCGTTGCAAGCGGGCCTGCGCGATGCCAACCTGCCCGAAGACGCGATCCAGCTGGTGCCGACCCGCGACCGCGCCGCCGTCAGCGAGATGCTGACCATGACCGACACGATCGACGTGATCGTACCGCGCGGTGGCAAGGGGCTTGTCGGGTTGGTCCAGCGTGAGGCCCGCGTGCCCGTCTTTGCCCACCTCGAGGGCATCGTGCACATTTATGTCGACAAGGCCGCGGACCCGGAAAAGGTGCTCAGCGTCGTGCTGAATGCCAAGACACGGCGGACGGGCATCTGCGGCGCGGCGGAGTGCCTGTTGATCCACGCAGATGTGGCAGACACGATCGGGCAGGGCGTTGTGCGGGCGTTGATGGATGCGGGCGTGCGGGTGCATGCGGATGTGGGTCTGCAAACACTGGACGGTGTTCTGGCCGCGACGGATGCGGATTGGGGGCGCGAATACCTCGATATGGATATTGCCGCGCGGATCGTGCCCGACATCGACGCAGCCATTGCCCATATCCGCCAATACGGCTCGAACCACACCGATTGCATCCTCACCGAAGATGACGCGGCGGTCGCGCAGTTCTTTCGCGAGCTTGACAGCGCCATCCTGATGCACAACGCCTCGACACAGTTTGCCGATGGGGGCGAATTTGGCATGGGTGCGGAGATCGGCATTGCCACGGGCAAGATGCACGCGCGCGGGCCCGTTGGGGCGGCACAGTTGACCAGCTTCAAATATCTGGTGCGTGGTTCGGGAACGGTGCGCGCCTAGAGCAGAACTGCAAAAATCTGGATCGCACAACCTGGCCTGAAATCAAGGATTTCAAAAGGTTAAGTGGTGCGCGATGGTGCTGGTTACGTGCATGTCGCTCAAAACGACAGGCGCAGGCGATCGGTCTCCATCGCATATTGCACGCGGCGGCCCGCATCCTCGGCGTGATGGTGCAGCAGCGCAAATTGCACATGCGCCGGGGCCAGATCTTCGGCATCGCCCGTGCCCAGCCGCGCCCAAAGATCGGCGTCGAACCCGAATTTCTCCGCCGTGCCCGTGAAAGACCAACTGTCAGCGGCGCACGATATCTCGACCCGGCCGCCGTAGGGCATCGCCGTTTCAAAGCATTGCAAGCCCAGAAACGCCATGCGCACCGCCCAGCGGGGTTGCGGGTCCAGCGGGCCATAGGCCACGTCGAGCCGCCCGCCTTTCATGTTGTCGTTCAGGATCGACACCACTTCGGCGCGGCCCACGGGCTGCGCGCCCGCCGCACCATAGGCCATCCGGAAAAAGCGGATGCGGGCGCTGGCATTGCCGACGCTTTCGGAAATCAGCTCCATCTCCGGGCCATCCCCGCCGCCGGACATGTTCAGCAATTCCAGCCCGTTGTTGATCGCGCCAATTGGCGATATCAGGTCGTGACAGATGCGGCTGCCGATCAGCGCCGTAAGATTGACGTTACTCTGGCCCATGATGCCTCTCGGAGAGCAGTTGAACGATGGAAGATCTCAATGCCATTCTGGCTCCCGGAATGTTGGTTCGCCACCCCGACCATTCGGAATGGGGCATCGGTCAGGTACAAAGCAACATCGCCGCAAAAATAACCGTCAATTTCCCCGATGCAGGCAAAGTGGTGATCGACGGAAGGCGTGTCGCCCTCACGCCGGTCTTCGATGCCTGAACATCCTTTCCGAAGTGTTAACGCATTGCAACCGTAGGGGGAAAGTTGGAATATTTCCTACCGTATGCGGATTTCTGCCGATAGATCACCGCCCATGAGCCTGACCCACACGCCCGAATTTCGTGTCGCGATGCAGACATCCGATGCGGACCTGACCGCCGCGCTTGCGCTGCGCTATGACGTGTTTGTCCGCGAGCTTGGCGGGCAGGGCGGTTTGGTGGACCACGATGCGGGCCTCGAACGTGACAGTTTCGATGACTACTTTGACCACATGCTTTTGTGGGATGATGCGGTGGGCCGGGTTGTGGGGGTGTACCGGATGTTGCGTGCCGAACGGGCGCGCGCGGCGGGCCAGTATTACTCCGAAGACGAATATGACCTGAGTGCGCTGCATGCGACGGGGCGGAACCTGTTGGAGCTGGGGCGGTCCTGCGTGCACGCGGATTACCGCGGTGGACCGGCGATGTATCACCTGTGGAACGGGTTGGCGGATTACGTCGCACAGCACGAGATCGACATTCTGTTTGGCGTTGCCTCCTTTCACGGAACGGATGTGGCGGCGCTGGCGCAGCCGCTGTCGCTGCTCCACCATCGGCATCTGGCGCCCGCGCATCTGCGCACGCAGGCGCGCGCGCCGCACGGTGTGCCCATGAACATGGTGGCCGAGGCGGATGTGGACCGACGGGCGGCGATGGTCCAGGTGCCCGCGCTGATCAAGGCGTATCTGCGCCTGGGCGGTGTGGTGGGCGAGGGCGCGTTTGTGGATCACGCGTTCAATACGACCGATGTGTGCCTGATCATGGATATCGGTGCGATGCCGAAGCGGCAGCAGCGCATCTATGGAGCGGCAACATGACTGTGACCTGGGACGGAGATTTGCCGCCCCCGCCGGCTCCGACAGGCCTGTCGGGCTGGCTGCGCATTGTCGTGCGGGCCGGGTTGATGGTGATCACCATCCTGCTGGGTTTGCTGGTGCTGTTGCCCCTGCGGGTGGTTGAGGCGCCGCTGCACGGGTTGCACCGGCCCTGGACGCCGTGGATCACACAAGCGGTGTGCCGGTTGTGCCTTGTGTGGATGGGGCTTGGGTTTCACCGGACGGGCCGACCGATGCAGGGGCGGGGTGCGATTGTGGCGAACCATTCCAGCTGGCTCGATATCTTTGTACTGAATGCGTCGGACCGGGTACATTTTGTGTCGAAGGCGGAGGTGTCGGGCTGGCCGGGCATCGGGCTCTTGGCGCGCGCGACGGGCACGTTGTTCATTGCGCGCGATCCGCGGCAGGCCAAGGTGCAGACACAGCTGTTCGAGGAACGGTTGCTGGCGGGGCAGCGGCTCTTGTTCTTTCCCGAAGGCACAAGCACGGACGGCCTGCGGGTGTTGCCGTTCAAGACGACACTTTTCGCCCCGTTCTTTGCGCCGGGGCTGCGCGAGACATTGGCCGTACAGCCGGTGACCGTTGTCTATCACGCGCCGGTTGGGGCGGCGGATGCGCGGACCTATGGCTGGTGGGGGGACATGAGTTTTGGATCACACTTGTTGTCCACCCTTGCGCTGCCGCGGCAGGGCCGGGTCGAGGTCATGTACCACCCAGCCTTGCCCGCAGCGCAGATGGAAGACCGCAAAGCGCTTGCGGCAGAGGCGCAGGCGGCGGTGCGTGGCGGGCACAGCCTGTGTTCAGATGGGGTGCGTGATCCAAAGGACGCCTGACGGCGACGCCATTTTTATATTGGGGGCCAGCCCCCAAACAAAGCCCTATTGGGGGCCAGCCCCCAAACACCGCACAATTGGGGGCCAGCCCCCAAACCCCCGGGATTTTCTGGAACAGAGACAGGCATCGGGTCGCGTCTTCAGGTTCTGCCGGGGTGACAAGGTTTTGGGCGTGGGTGAGGGGGTTGCCAAGGGGGGATGGGTGGCGTACACGGCGCGCATTCCGCAGTTCGAGGCGGGCTGATGGGGGAGACATCCCCAAAGGTCCACCGGTTGGCGTGTTCGCGCTGATACCCCGGACGAGGCGAAAACCGGAAAAAGGATACCGACCATGGCTCTTCCCGAGTTCTCCATGCGTCAGCTGCTGGAAGCTGGCGTTCACTTTGGCCACCAAACACAGCGCTGGAACCCCCGCATGTCGCCGTTCATCTATGGCGCGCGCAATGGCATCCACATCATGGACCTCACACAGACGGTTCCGATGCTGGACCAGGCGCTGCAAGCGGTGCGGGACACCGTTGCAAAAGGCGGCCGCGTTCTGTTCGTGGGCACCAAGCGTCAGGCGGCACAGCCCGTCGCCGAAGCCGCAGAGAAATGCGCGCAGTATTACATGAACCACCGCTGGCTCGGTGGCACGCTGACCAACTGGCAGACCGTGTCCCAGTCGATCAACCGTCTGAAGTCGATTGACGAACAGGCAGCACAAGGGTTCGAAGGCCTGACCAAGAAAGAGCGTCTTGGTATGGAGCGCGATCAGGGCAAGCTGCAGGCATCGCTGGGCGGCATTCGCGAAATGGGCGGTCGTCCCGACCTGCTGTTCGTGATCGACGTGCGCAAGGAAGCGCTGGCCGTGGCAGAAGCCAACAAGCTGGGCATTCCGGTTGTGGCCGTTGTTGACACCAACTGTTCGCCGGATGGTGTGGATTACATCATCCCCGGCAACGATGACGCGGCACGTGCCATCGCGCTGTATTGCGATCTGGCGGCCCGTGCGGCGCTGGACGGCATGAGCGCGCAACTGGGTGCGGCTGGTGTGGATCTGGGTGAAATGGAAGGCACGCTTGAAGAAGAAGTGCTGACCGAAGAGGCGCCCGCCACAGCAGAGGCCCCCGCAGCCGCAGCCGAAAGTTGAGGCCCGCCCGGGGTCCCTGACATTCCTGCGGCGGGAGAGGTCCCGCCGCACTGACACGCATTTGAGGAGAGCCGAGAGATGGCAATCACAGCAGCAATGGTCAAAGAACTGCGCGACAGCACCGGCGCAGGCATGATGGACGCCAAGAAGGCGTTGACCGAAACAGATGGCGACATGGAAGCAGCGGTGGACTGGCTGCGCACCAAAGGCCTTGCAAAGGCCGCCAAGAAATCGGGCCGTACCGCCGCAGAAGGCCTCGTGGCCGTGGTTGTGGATGGTGGCACCGGTGTCGCGGTCGAAGTGAACTCGGAAACCGACTTTGTCGGTAAGAACGCTGAATTCCAGGAGATGGTGTCGGGAATCGCCACCGCAGCACTGGGCGTCGACGATGTGGACGCGCTGGTCGCAGCGGACATGGGCGGCAAATCGGTGGCGGATGTCGTGACCGACAAGATCGCAACCATTGGTGAAAACATGTCGGTGCGCCGCATGGCCAAGCTGTCTGGCGGCACCGTGGTGTCCTATGTCCACAACGCGGCCACCGCTGGCATGGGCAAGATCGGCGTTCTGGTTGCCATGGACGGCGGCGACGAAGGCTTTGGCAAGCAGGTTGCGATGCACATCGCGGCCGTGAACCCTGCCGCCCTGTCCGAAGCGGACATGGACCCCGCCGTGGTCGAGAAGGAAAAGCAAGTGCAGATGGACATTGCGCGCGAAAGCGGCAAGCCGGAGCAGGTCATCGAGAAGATGATCGTGGGTCGGATGAAGAAATTCGTCGCCGAATCCACGCTGCTGAACCAGCAATTCGTTGTGAACCCTGACCTCACGGTCGAGGCGGCAGCGAAAGAAGCCGGTGCAACGATCACTGGGTTCGCCCGTCTTGAAGTGGGCGAAGGCATCGAGGTCGAAAAAGAAGACTTCGCCGCCGAAGTTGCGAAAGCAGCGCAGGGGTAATCCCCCTCCACATATGCTAATCTGGAACGGCGCGCCCCTGTCTGGCGCGCCGTTTTGCGTTTTGGAGGGGCAATGCTGGATGTGGGCGACGGGCACCGCTTGTGGTTCGAACAGGCCGGGCAGGGCGTCGATGCGCTGGTGTTGCATGGCGGGCCGGGGTCGGGGTGCAGGCCGGGGCATTATGATCTGTTTGATCTGTCCCGCTACCGGGTGACGCTTCTGGATCAGCGCGGCTGCGGGCGCAGCACGCCTTGGGCCGGTGATGATCTGCGCGCGCTTGAGGCCAATACGACGGCGCATCTGATTGCGGATATCGAAACGCTGCGCGTGCATCTCGGAGTTGAGCGGTGGGTGGTGTTTGGCGGATCGTGGGGGTCGACCCTCGCGATGGCCTATGCGCAAGCGCATGCCCACCGGGTCCGGTCCTTGGTGCTGGCCGGGGTGGCCACGACGCAGGCGCGGGATTTGCGGTGGCTTTACGGAGACGTCGGCAACATGTTTCCCGAGGCGTTCGCAGCCTTTGCGGGTCATGTGCCCGAGGCGGCTCCGCTGCCAGAAGATACGCCCGAACGCATTGCCGCCTATGCCGCGCGCTTGCGGGACCCAGACCGGGCACAGGCCGCCGCAGATGCGTGGTGCACATGGGAGGCGGCCATTTTCGGCGGTGACATCCATGGGCCGGGGTCACGCTATGCGGATCCGGCGTTCCGCCTCGGCTTTGCGCGGATCGTCACGCATTACTTCGCCAATGGGGCATGGATGCCGGAGGGTGCTTTGCACCGGAACCTCCACCGTATCGCGCACATCCCGTGCCACATGATCCACAGCCGGTTCGATCCGTCCTGCCCTTTGCGCGCGGCATGGGAGCTTGATCGCGCATGGCCCGCCGCCAGTTTGGAAATCCTCGGCGGGCATGTGCATTCGGCGTTAGAGCCCGATATGGCCGCCGCCATCCGGCGGGCAACAGACAACGCTATTTCGTGAAATCAGCGGGACCGCGTTTGGGGTCGCGATCCCGCCTTTGATTGCGCCCTCACGCCACGGGGATGAGACAGCGGACGCGGTGTCCGGCCGACATGCCGAGAAATAGGCATACCGACCGGTACGGGTAGAACCCGCAAGGACCGGAGGGCCACCAAAATCTCAGTGGTTCAGGTCCAAAGTTCCCTGGCCAAAGCCACCACTCACGGAACGCTCACAGGTTCGCGATTTTCGTGGAAATCGGGAAGTCGGGGATTCCTTACCTGCGCTGCAAACCGGTCTTGCAGGATGCGGTCGCACCGATCAGATCGGCAGAAATCCGCCTGTTGCCCGGCGTATCGGTGCGGCGGTCAGGCTTCGAGGATGAACATCTGGTTGGCAAAGGCCGCCTTGAGCACGGCTTGCGCGGTGGTTTCCACCGCCAAAGCCTCGCGCGCGAGGCGCAGGTGCTTTTCCACGGTGGCCGAGGTCAGGCCCATCAGAACTGCAATATCTTGCATCGTCTTGCCATCCCCCACCCATTCCAGCGCTTCCCGCTGGCGCCGCGTCAGGACCCGCTTGGGCGAAACGTAGGGCAGGGTAAGGATTTTTAGATGTGCAATATTGTTCATCAACTGGATATCGTTGCCGTGTTCGTCCCACACGGCATCAATTTCGTCCTGACTCATCCCCTCGCGTGCGGTCAGGGCGATGGCCCCTGCGGACCGGGCCGAGATGGATTTGAAGCTGATCGTGTAGCCCGCCTTGACCCCCATCGACGCATTGGACGCCAGCACGCGCATCTCTGCCGGGGTCAGCGTGCCGGATTCGCGCATGTCGGCAATCACGCTCCAACTACAAACACCTTCATTGGCGAGCGCCCAATTGACCATCGGCGCATGAAGATAGTGCTGTTCACCTATGAAAACATTCATATAATCTTGATTGTGGTTTGTCAGGATCACAAAGTCTTCGGGATCACCCAGGGATGTGCCCGACCGGTAATGGGTAAAGCCATAGATCAGGCGATCAAACCCGAATTCCGCCATTTTGGCCGTGTGCGCCTCCCACAGATCCTGAACGGACTGATAGTTCGCCAACCTGTGCAGGTAGCTTTTCATCCGGTCTCCCCCAAATGACCAATGATCGCATCCAGCGCCAGTCTATACCCAGCCGCACCAAAGCCGCAAATCATACCAACCGCAACGGGAGCAATCATGCTGTGATGGCGAAAGCTCTCCCGCGCGTGGATGTTGCTGAGGTGCAGCTCGACCGTGGGGACAGCGGTGCCCGCAATCGCATCGCGCAGAGCAATGGACGTGTGCGTGTAGGCGCCCGCATTCAGGACGATGCCGTCATGGGTGCCGCGCGCGGCGTGGATCGCATCGACCAAGGCACCTTCGTGGTTGGATTGGGCGCATGTGACCGTCACGCCCCGTTCGGTGCCATAGGTTGTCACGTCTGCCTCGACCTCGGCCAGTGTCGTGGCCCCGTAAATCGTCGGTTCCCGCAGGCCGAGAAGGTTCAGATTGGGGCCGTTCAGCACGAGGATCGAAAGCATGATGATAATTCCTTTTGTCGTCCGAGTGTTAGCGGGCCGGGACGGGGTCTGTCCAGTGTTGCCTCAGGGCGTCTCGAACAGGATCAGCGCCAGCCAAACCGCGGCAAGCGCGGGTTTGTCGCCGCCTTCAATCTCGATCCGCAAGTCCACGCTACGCATCAGCCCGTCATCGCCTCTCGGGGCGACATCGATCAGGGTGAAATGCCCGCGTATGCGATCACCGGGCCGCACGGGTGCCAGAAACCGCAGCCGGTTAAAGCCATAGTTGATCGACATTGCCTGCCCCGGCAGGTCCTCGAAACAGTCGTAATCGAACCGGCTGGCAAGGCTTAGCGTGAGGAACCCGTGCGCAACCGTCCCGCCGAGCGGTGTGGCCGCGGCGCGTGCGGGATCGATGTGGATGAACTGATCATCTGCGGTCACATCGGCAAAGCGGTCAATCATGCCTTGCGTGACCGTGATCCAGCGGGACGGGGCGATGTCCTGACCCACTTGCGTGCGCAGATCGGCAAGCGCGGTGTCGCGAGCAGTCATGGGTCGGGGCCCACGCGCACCATGCGCTTGCCCGTGTTGTCACCGCCCAGCAGACCAATGAGCGCACCCGGCGCATGTTCCAGCCCATCCACGACATCCTCTGTCACCGTGATCTGGCCGCTGCTCACCCATGATTGCAGCGCGCGCAGGGCCTTTGCATCCTCGCGCGCGAAATCCATGACGATGAACCCTTCCATCCGCAGCCGCTTGACCACCAGCGCACCCGGCAGGTTGCGTGGCCCGGTGGGCGTGGTGGTGTCATACTGGCTGATCGCGCCGCAACAGACGATGCGCCCGCGTTCGTTCATCAGGCCAAGGACGCTTTCGAGAATGTCGCCGCCCACATTGTCGAAATACACGTCCACCCCATCCGGGCACGCGGCGCGCTGCGCCTTGAACACGCCGCGCGCGCGGTAATCGATACAGGCGTCAAACCCCAGCGTTTCAGTCACGTGCGCGCATTTCTCCGGTCCGCCGGCGATGCCCACGACGCGGCAGCCCAATGCTTTGCCAATCTGACCCACATAGCCACCGACAGACCCCGCCGCCGCCGACACAACGATGGTCTCTCCGGCCACGGGCGTGCCGATCTGCATCAGCCCGTGAAACGCCGTCTTGCCCGCGATGCCGTAGACGCTCAGCAGATGGGTCAGGGGACGTATGTCGGGCAGCTTTTGCACCTTGTGCGCCGGACGCACCACGTGATCGGCCCACACCGCTTCTGCCGCCACCAGATCACCGGGCGCGAGCCGGGGCGATGCGCTCTCCATCACTTCGCAGATGGCATAGGTGGGCATGGGATCGCCCGGACGCACCGCGTCGCGATAGGTCGCACCCTGAAGCCAACTGCGGTTGGCGGCATCAATGCTCATCAGCACCACGCGCAGCAGCACGTCGCCGGGGCCGCATTGCGGTGTCTCGACCTCCTGCAGCGCAAAGTGCTCCGGGCCGAGGCGTCCCTGGGGCAGGGCGGTCACGATGATCTGTCTGGTCATGCAGTGTCCCCCAAGGTCAGGACGATCTTGCCCATCGCCTCACGGTTTGCGACCCGCGACAGCGCCTGCGCCGCGTCACGCATGTCAAACCGTTCCGATATGCGCGGGGCAATCGCGCCCTTGGCATAAAGCGCCAGCAGGTCGGCGACATTTGCCCGATGGCCTCCGGGCTCCCGGTGGATCGCAGCCCCCCAGAACACGCCGACGATCTGGCAGGATTTCAGCAAGGTCAGGTTCAGCGGGATCGACGGAATGCCCGCCGGAAACCCGACCACAAGGTATCGACCACCCCATGCCATCGACCGGATCACGGGTTCCGCATAGGCGCCGCCCACCGCGTCATAGGCGACATCGACGCCACCCGGCCCCGCCAGCCGCTTGATCTCCGCACTGAGCGCCTTTTGCGCGTCCCGGTCCATGTCGCGCGGATAGATCAGCGTCTCATCCGCGCCCAGCGACCGGCAAAACTCCGCCTTGTCCTCGGAGCTGACAGCGGCGATCACGCGCGCACCCGCCGCCTTGCCCAGCTCAATCGCCGCTGCGCCGACGCCGCCCGCCGCCCCAAGGATGAGCAGCGTCTCACCCGCGGCCAGATGCCCGCGATCCTTCAACGCATAATGCGACGTGCCATAGGTGAACAGAAAACAGGCCGCCGCATCAAAGGGCATGGCATCCGGGATCGGCACACAGGCCGCGGCAGGCGTGCACAGATGTGTTGCAAATCCGCCGTACGCTGTCATGGCAAGGACACGCGTCCCCACCGCCGGATGTGTGACACCATCGCCCACAGCCTCCACCACGCCCGCAACCTCGCCACCGGGCGCAAAGGGGCGGGGTGGCTTGATCTGGTACAGGTCGCGTATGATCAGCGTGTCTGGGAAATTCACACCGGCCGCGGCGACCGCAATCCGCACCTCGCCTTTCTTCGGTTCGGGCAGGGGCAGCTCGGCCCACTCCAGTGTTTCCGGCCCGCCCGGTTCACGGCTCAGCATGGCGTGCATCGCGCGCCTCCCTTATTGTGACGTAACGACACGGGGTGCAGACCGCGCGCCTTTGCGCGCATCCTGCGACCCAACAGGCGGCCCTGTAAAGCCGCCCCAACCGCGACGTGACGGCAGCACGCGCATCGGAAAGGATGAGGAATGGACCCCAAGACACTGTTTTCGCTGGAAGGTAAGGTGGCACTGGTCACAGGTGGGGCCACGGGGATCGGGCGCATGGCGGCAACGGGGCTGGTCATGGCGGGCGCGCGCGTCCTGATCGCCAGCCGCAAGGAAGCGGCCTGCGTCGAAGCGGCCGAGGCGCTCAACGCGCTTGGCGCGCCCGGCAGCGCCGAAGGGTTTGCCGCCGATCTCAGCTCCGAAGACGGCATCACCGCGCTGGTCGCAGAGGTCGGCGCACGCACGGACGCGCTGCACATCCTGATGAACAATTCCGGTGTCACCTGGGGCGCACCCATGGGCCAGTTCCCCCATGCCGCCTGGGAAAAGGTGATGAACGTCAACGTCGCCGCCCTCTTTCACCTCACCCAGGCGCTGCTGCCCACCCTGATCGCCACCGGCACTGCGGACGACCCCGCGCGGGTGGTCAATGTAGGCTCTGTGATGGGTGAGGCGGCATTGGGCGACGGTGCCTACAGCTATGCCGCGTCCAAGGCCGCCGTGCTGCATCTCACCAAGATCATGGCCAAGGAGCTCGCCCCGCACAACATCACCGTGAACGCGCTGGCCCCCGGACCGTTCGTGAGCAAGATGACCGCCTTTGCCACCGCCGACGAAGATACCCGTGCAAAGGTCGGCGCAGATGTCCCCCTGGGCCGCGTGGGCCGGGACGAGGACATCGCCGGCTGCATGCAGTTTCTCTGCGGCATGGGGGGCGCTTACCTCACCGGTGCGGTCTTGCCCGTGTCCGGTGGCATTCAGGTCATGTCCGGTCCCAACCTCTTTCGCGCCGCCTTTGAGAGTTGACGTCGCCGCCGATCCCTCTTCATCTTGCCAGATAAACTCCGGGGTCCGGGGCAGCGCCCCGGTCCGGACCTCACCACCTGAAAAGGACGCTGCCCATGCGCGACGCCGTCATCGTTTCCACCGTCAGAACGCCCATTGGCAAAGCCTATCGCGGTGCTTTCCAGGCCATGCCGCCACAGATGTTGGCCGCTCATGTGATGGCCTACGCCGTTGACAAGGCGGGTCTGGAGATGGGGCAGGTCGAGGATGTGATCCTCGGGTCGGCCCTGCAACAGGGCCATCAGGCCGGCAACATCGCACGGCAGGCCGCGATCCGCGCGGGCATGCCCGTATCCGTGGCGGGGATGAGCGTGGACCGCCAATGCGCCAGCGGCATGATGGCCATTGCCACGGCCTCCAAACAGGTGGCAATGGACGGTGTCGACATCATGGTAGCGGGGGGCGTCGAATCCGTATCGCTGGTCCAGACCGCCGAGATGCGCACCGCCCGCGACCCGATGCTGGTCGATCGCAAACCCGAACTCTACATGACGATGCTCGAGACCGCGGAAACCGTAGCAGATCGGTATGGTATCAGCCGCGAGGCGCAGGACGCCTATGCGGTCCAGTCGCAGGCCCGCACCGCCGCGGCACAGGCCGCAGGCACATTCGCGGACGAGATCGAACCGATGCCGTCCGTGGTCATGGCCAAGGACCCCGACACCGGCGAAGTCAGTCAGCAGATGGTCATGCTGACCGAGGATGAGGGCAACCGGCCCGGCACCACGCTTGAAAGCCTGGCCGGTTTGAAACCGGTCTTTGCGGACGGCATCCACGTGAAGGAGGGGCGGTTCATCACCGCCGGAAACGCATCACAGCTTTCGGACGGCGCGTCGGCCTGCGTGGTGATGGAGGCCAGGCTGGCCGAACAGCGGGGCCTTGCGCCACTGGGCCGGTGCAAGGGCGTTGTCGCCGTCGGCTGTGAGCCGGACGAAATGGGCATTGGCCCGATCTATGCTGTGCCGAAACTGCTCAAGGCGCATGGGCTGTCGATGGACGATATCGACCTGTGGGAGCTGAACGAAGCCTTTGCAGTGCAGGTGCTCTACTGCCGCGACCAACTTGGCATTCCGGATGAGATCCTGAACGTGAACGGGGGCGCGATTTCCATCGGCCACCCCTATGGCATGTCCGGTGCGCGCATGGTGGGCCATGCGCTGCTTGAGGGCAAACGGCGCGGCGCCAAACATGTCGTCTGCACCATGTGTGTGGGCGGTGGCATGGGTGCTGCGGGGTTGTTCGAAGTACTCTGACGTCAGCGCGTTTTGTGCCCGTCGGAGCCTCCGGCGGGGATTTTTTTGGAACAGAGACGGGGATGGCGTGTGCATGGGTGATCGACGTTTGCCGGAGGTTTTGAGCAGGTTGCGGGTGCCGATGATTGCGGCGCCCCTGTTCATCATCTCTGTGCCTGAGCTTGTGATTGCACAGTGCAAGGCGGGCATCATCGGATCGTTTCCGGCGCTCAATGCGCGGGAGGCAGACGGGGAGCCGCCGCTGCTCGAGGCGTGGTTGCGCCAGATCTCCGAAGAACTCGACCGGCACAACCAGGCACATCCCGATCACCCCGCAGCGCCTTTTGCCGTGAACCAGATCGTGCACCGGTCCAACCTGCGACTGGAGCGCGACATGGAGATCTGCGTGCGCCACAAGGTGCCATTGTGGATCACCAGCCTTGGCGCGCGGGTCGAGGTGAACGAGGCGGCGCATGCCTGCGGCGGGCTCGTGCTGCATGACGTGATCAACGACACGTTTGCCCGCAAGGCCATCGCCAAGGGGGCGGACGGGCTTGTGGCGGTTGCGGCAGGTGCGGGCGGGCACGCCGGACAGCAATCGCCGCTGGCGCTCATCCAGGAAATCCGCAGCTGGTTTGACGGACCGCTGGCCCTGTCCGGGGCCATCGCAAGCGGGGCGTCATTGCTGGCGGCGCGGGCGATGGGGGCGGATTTCGGCTATGTCGGCTCACCCTTTATCGCCACGCACGAGGCCAATGCCGACGCGGGATACAAGGACATGATCGTGGACAGCGGCGCAGAGGATATCGTGTATTCATCATTGTTCACGGGCGTGTGGGGCAATTACCTGCGCGGGTCGATCACGGAGGCGGGTCTGGACCCCGACAACCTGCCCGAGGCTGATGCGGCGTCCATGAACTTTGCCGGCGGGTCCTCAAAGCCCAAGGCGTGGAAGACGATCTGGGGCGCGGGGCAGGGGATTGGCGCGGTGCACGCCCGCACATCGGTGGCCGCCCTGGTGGACCGGATTGCGCAGGAATATCAAGACGCAGGCAAAGCCCTTGCAGGTGAGTTTGGAGACGGGACATGAGTGAGACGCAGATGCTGGACACGGACGCGGTTGCGGCGTTTTTGCGCGACCGGCTCCCGGGCTTTGACGGCCCCGTCGTGGCGACGAAGTTCGAGGGCGGGCAGTCCAACCCGACCTTTCGCCTGTCCACGGGCGCGGGCGATTACGTGTTGCGCCGCAAGCCGCCCGGTCAGCTTTTGAAATCGGCCCACGCGGTGGACCGCGAATACCGGGTGCAACAGGCGTTGCAGGGCACGGATGTGCCGGTCGCGCGGATGCACCTGCTGTGCGAAGACACAAGCGTGATCGGGTCCGAGTTTTACGTGATGGATCACGTGGCGGGTCGCAATTTCAACGAACCGACGCTGGAGGATCTGTCGCCTGCGGATCGCGGCGAGGTCATCGACGATATGAACCGTGTTCTGGCCGCGCTGCACGATGTGGATATCGATGCAGTGGGCCTTGGGGATTACGGCCCGCCCGGACACTACCTTGCGCGGCAGGTCGCGCGCTGGACCAAGCAATATCGCGCCTCCGAAACCCAGAGCCTGCCGGATATGGACCGCCTGATTGCGCGGCTCGAGGCGGAGATGCCCGAGGATGACGGACAGCGCACGCTGGTCCACGGCGATTACCGGATCGACAACATGATTTTTGAGGCGACGGGCACGCGCTGCCTTGCGGTTCTGGATTGGGAGCTGAGCACCATCGGACACCCCTATGCCGACCTCGCGTCGGTCATCATGCAGTGGCAATTGCCGCCCGGGCGCGAGGGGCGGGGGCTGGCTGGGGTGGACCGTGCGGCCCTTGGCCTGCCGTCGGATGGCGCCTTCCTCAAGGCGTATTGCGCGCGGCGCGGGATCGACCGGATCGAGAATTTCGGCTTCTACGTCGCGTTCTGTTTCTTTCGCATGGGCGCGATCATCCAGGGCGTTCTCAAACGCGCGCTGGATGGCAATGCGTCGAACCCCGAACGCGCGATGCAGCTGGGCGCCTATGTGCCGCTGTTTGCCACCAGCGGTCTGAAGGCGTTGTCATGAGCATGACGCTCGACCCTGCGCGGCTGCAGCGGATCGCAACATGGGCAGAGACGTGCGTGACGGATCGCAGGTTCGCGGGGCTGTCGGTGTTGATCCGGCAGGCGGGGCAGGAAGTGTTCTATCATCAGGCAGGTGCGCGCGATCTCGACAGCGGAGCGGCGTTCGAACGGGACACGGTTGCGCGCATCTACTCGATGACCAAGCCGATCACGTCCCTGATCCTGATGATGCTGGTGGAAGAGGGGCGGGTGCATCTTGATGCACCTGTGTCGCGGTTCCTGCCGGGTTTTGCCGATCCGGGGGCGCTGCGCCCCGGGGCCACGAATATCAACGACACCGCGCCCTGTGCGGTGCCGACGCTGCATCAATTGCTGACGCACCGCTCCGGTCTCAGCTATCCGTTCAATCCCGGTCTCGTGCCGCAGGCGATGGAGGCGCATGACCTGCTGTTCAAACCGCAGGCGGGCACGCTTGCCGCGCAATGCGATCTGCTGGCCACGCTGCCGCTGGCCTTTGCGCCGGGGGAGCGGTGGGAATATTCGGTGAGCATTGATGTCATTGGCCGCGTGATCGAGGTCATCACGGGGCAGAGCCTTGATGCCGTGTTCACTGACCGCGTGCTGGGTCCGCTGGGGATGTCGGAGACATCCTTTGCCGTGCGCGATGATCAGCTGGACCGGTTCGCCACGCTCTATACCCCGCTGGCCGGTGATGCGATGGACCTGAACAACGCACAGGCGCAATCGGGCACCTTGCGCGCCTTTGACTCCGCCGAAAGCTCCCCGTTTCGCGGCACCACCTGTTTCAGTGGCGGTGGCGGGCTCGTCGGGACCATCGACGATTACATGGCCTTTGCCGAGGCGCTGCGCACAGGCGGGCAGGGGCTGGTGTCGCCATCGACGCTGCGGTTCATGATGACAAACCACCTGCCCGGCGATATCGCGTCCCTTGGCCCGGCCAGCTTTGCCGAGCAGCCGATGGAGGGCGTGGGCTTTGGCATCGGCGGGGCCGTCGTCCTTGATCCCGCGCGCAGCCGGGTGCCGTCGTCACGCGGCGATTTCAGTTGGGGCGGCATGGCGTCCACGTTTTTCTGGATCGATCCGGTGCATGACCTCTCGACCGTTCTGTTCACCCAGCTCAGCCCGTCATCCGCCACACCCGCCCGCGCCGAGCTCAAGGCGCTGGTACATGGCGCGCTGATGTGACAGGCAAGGGCCCATGACAGACGCACATCAGACATTGCTGGACCTGCTGGCCGTTGAACGGCTTGAGGTGGACCTGTTTCGCGGCACCGGGCAGGGGGGTGAGACGTCGACCCGCATCTTTGGCGGGCAGGTGATCGGGCAGGCGCTCGCGGCAGCCTACCGCACGGTCGAGGACCGGCTGTGCCACAGCCTGCACGCCTATTTCATCCGCCCCGGTGATCCTGAGGTGCCCGTCGTGTATCAGGTGGACCGCGCCCGTGACGGCGGCAGTTTTACGACGCGCCGCGTTGTCGCGATCCAGCATGGGCGGCAGATCCTGAACATGTCCGCGTCATTCCATGTGACGGAGGAGGGGTGGGAACACCAGCATCCGATGCCCGAGGTCGAAGGTCCCGACGGGTTAGCCGACCGCGGCACGCTCAGGGCAGGGGTCGTAGACCAGATCCCGGAGAAATATCACGAGGAATTCCTGCGCCCGCGTCCCATCGACATTCGCGAGGTCGCGCCGCGCGATTTCTTCACGCCGCCGCCCGAGGATGATGTGTCCCATCTGTGGTTCCGCATGGCCGCCGCACGCGGCATCGCGCCTGCGTTGCAACACTGTTTGCTCGCCTATGCATCCGATCTGAACCTGCTTGGGACGGCGTTGCGTCCGCATGGTCAGACCTGGTTCACCGGCAAGGTCATGGCGGCGAGCCTAGATCACGCGATGTGGTTCCACGGACCTGCGGAGTTCTGCGACTGGCATCTCTACACGATGGACAGCCCTTGGGCCGGCAATGGGCGCGGGTTCAATCGGGGCAAGATCTATGACCGTGCGGGGCGTCTGATTGCGTCGGTGGCGCAGGAAGGGCTCATGCGTCCGGTGACGCCGCGCGGGTAGGGCGTCAGCCCTTGTAAGCACGGTTGAGCTTGCGCATCCCACCAAGCCAGCGCGCATTATCTGACGCTTTCAACATCATGTAATCGCGCACTTTTTCATGCGGCAGGATGAGGAATGTTTCGTCCTTGATCCCTTGTATTGCGATCTCGGCCACGTCCTCGGGCTCCAGGATGCCATCCGCGGCCGCGGCGTGATCCTCGTGACCTGCGATCATGTCCGTCCGCACGCCTTGCGGGCACAGAACCGACACGCCGATCCCGTCATCTGCGTGCGTCATGGCCAGCCATTCGGCCAGCCCGACGGCGGCGTGTTTGGTCACGCCATATGGGGCAGATCCGATCTGGTTCAGCACACCGGCGGCAGACGCGGTGTTCAGCAGATAACCACCACCGCGTGCAATCATGCCCGGCACCAAACGGCGCGCCGCCCAGACATGTGACATCACGTTGATGCGCCACGTGGCATCCCATTGGGCGGTTGGCACCTCTATACCACCCATGGGCAGGACGCCCGCGTTTGAGCAAAAGAGGTCAATCGGCCCGATCTCATCTTCGACAGTGTCGATCGCGTGCAAAAGCCGCGCTTCGTCACTGACATCAACCTCAACCGGCAGCGCATTGATTACATTTGAAATATTGTGTACCGCTGCGTGGTCGATGTCCATGCACGCGACCGCCTTGGCACCGTGTTGATGCGCCGCACGCGCCAACGCCGCGCCAATCCCGTGTCCGGCACCGGTGACGGCGACAGTCTTGCCCTCGATCTCCATGAAACGCCTTTCGCATGTCTCATCGACACTGTGGCCGGGCACGCACGTCAGGGCAACGTGGTTTATCTTTGCCATTTGCGGCACCGCAGACCGTGTGGCGCGGCTATTTCCTCGAACTCAGGTCCGGGATCACGTTTATTGGTAGGGAAAGGCTTGTTATACGCCAGCTCTTTCGGAGCACCCTTATGCAGACTGTAGCGACGTCCATAAAGCTTATAATCATCGTTATGTTAAATATGCAATGTGATGCGACAACCACTTGATTAAAGCGTTGCTCAACCCATCTACTACGACAGTCGTACTATTTAGTGCGAACTTCGCAACAGATGAGGATGTCCCCATGAAGAACCTATCAGCTTTTGCAATGTCTGTCGTGCTTGCGGTCGGACTTGCGTCGCAACTGTCGGCCTTTGAGTTGAGCGATGCGCAGCAACCGCCTGATCTTGCGTCAGAAAACAAATACCTGACGAATGAGGAAATCCTTTCACTGCCAACCGATGTCGCCTCGGCCTGGGCGTTCTTTCAAGCCAATCCCATCACGCAGTACCTGGAGCCGACGGATCGCATTCCGGCGATTGAGTCCATCGAAGTGCTCAAGGGACCATGGGGTGAACCGGGCAGCATCCGGCGCGTGATATTGGCCGATGGTGGTGCCGTTCTGGAGCGCGTCCTGACCAGCACGGACACGGAATTCACTTATCAGATCTGGGATATCAACACTTCGTCAGGCCGGTTCATTGATCACATCTATGGCACGTTCCAGGTGCGACCCACCGCGGAAGGTTCAGAAATCGTCTGGCGTTACAACATCGCGCCGAACGTGTTTTTCGCCAGACCGTTCATCCGCAGCTTTCTGGACAATGATTTCGAGCCGTTCATGGAAGGTGGCATAGCCGGGCTGAAGGCGGCATTCGATCAGCAATAGGCTGGCTCAGCCAAGCGCGTACCCTGCCCCGCGCACCGTGCGCACCGGGTCGCTGCCGCCGAAATGCGTCAGCGCCTTACGTAGCCGTCCGATATGGACATCCACGGTGCGCGTATCGACATAGATGTCGCGCCCCCAGACCCGGTCGAGCAACTGTTCGCGCGACCACACACGACCGGGTTTTTCCATGAAAGTGCTGAGCAAGCGGAACTCGGTAGGTCCAAGTTTCAGCGCATCTGAACCGCGCGTAACCCGGTGGCTTTCGGCATCCAGAACGATATCCTCAAACTCGAGCCGCTGGCCGACTGTCGACGGGCGCACGCGCCGCAGTTGTGACCGCACCCGAGCCATCAGTTCGATGACGGAATACGGCTTGACCACATAGTCATCGGCACCGGTTTCCAGGCCGCGCACCTTGTCGACCTCCTCGGACCGCGCCGACAGCATGATCACGGGAATGCTGCGTGTTTCGGGGCGCACTTTCAGGCGACGGCACACTTCGATCCCGCTCAGATGCGGCATCATCCAGTCCAGCACGATGATGTCCGGCAGGTCTTCATCCACCAGCAACAACGCTTCTTCACCGTTTTGCGCGCGGCTGACGGCAAAGCCCTCTGCCTCGAGATTGTAGGCCAGCACTTCGCGTTGTGCCGGTTCGTCTTCGACCACCAGAACGCGGGGTTGATCGACGGACATCGCGCTTACTCCGGCACGACGTGTGTGACGGAGGTCTTGTCGGCCTTTTGCCGCGACTCATCCGGCGTGGATCCGGTCACGAGATAGACAACCTGTTCCGCGATCGAAGTCACGTGATCGCCCATCCGTTCGATGTTCTTGGCGATGAAATGCAGGTGCATGCACGCGGTGATGTTGCGCGGGTCTTCCATCATGAAGGTCAGGAATTCGCGGAACAGCGCGTTATACATCTGATCCACATCTTCGTCGCGGTCGATGACGTCCTGGGCCAGTTCCGCATCCCGCGCGATATAGGCGTCGAGCGCGTCCTTGAGCATCCGTTCGACTTCCTTGGCCATGCGGCGCAGCGCACCGGCGCTGTCGTTCACGGGCGCCATCTGGGCCAGGACGGAGGTCCGCTTGCCCATGTTTTTCGCATAGTCTCCAATGCGTTCGAGGTTCGCGCTCACCTTCATGATGGTCAGAACCAGCCGCAGGTCGATGGCCGTGGGCGCGCGCAGGGCGATGACGCGCGCGGCCTCTTCGTTGATCTGCTCTTCGAGCGCATCGATGGCCTTGTCGGCGCGGCGCACTGCTTCGGCGCGTTCCTCGTCGCGGGTCTCGAGGCTGACGGCGGCCTCGAGGATGGCGTTTTCGACAAGCCCGCCCATTTTCATGATCTGCGCCTGAATCGCTTCGAGGTCGCGGTCAAAGGCGGAGGCGATGTGTTGGTCTTGCATGGTCCCTGTCCCCTACCCGATCCGGCCCGTGATGTAGCTTTCGGTGCGCGGGTCTTCCGGGTTGGTAAAGATTTGTCCGGTCTCGCCATATTCAACGAGATTGCCGAGGTGGAAGAACGCGGTCTTCTGGCTGACCCGCGCGGCCTGCTGCATGGAGTGCGTGACGATCACGACGGAATAGTTCTGTTTCAGCTCGTCAATCAGCTCTTCGACCTGCGCAGTGGCAATAGGATCGAGAGCGGAACAGGGTTCGTCCATCAGCAGCACTTCGGGTTCCGTCGCCACGGCCCGCGCGATGCAGAGCCGCTGTTGCTGACCACCCGACAGACCGGTGCCCGGCGCATGCAGCCGGTCCTTCACCTCGTCCCAGATGGCACCGCGGCGCAGCGCGCGTTCCACGATGTCGTCCAGTTCGGCCTTGTTCCGGGCCAGCCCGTGGATTTTCGGCCCATAGGCCACGTTGTCATAGATCGACTTGGGGAACGGGTTGGGTTTCTGAAACACCATGCCGACTTTGGCACGCAGTTGCACCGGGTCGATCCGCTTGTCATAGATGTCTTCGCCGTCGATCAGGATGTCACCCTCGACCCGGCAGATGTCGATGGTGTCGTTCATCCGGTTGAGACAGCGCAGGAACGTGGATTTGCCGCAGCCTGACGGGCCGATAAAGGCGGTCACGGTCTTGTCCGCGATGTTCACGTCCACATCCTTGATGGCGTGGTTGTCGCCGTAATAGACCTGCACGCCACGGGCGGCGATCTTGGTTTCGCTGGTCTCCACGTCTCTCTCCACAATTCTCATGTCGTTCATGATTGTGCCCCCTTACCAGCGGCGTTCAAAGCGGCGCCGCAGAATCACGGCAATGGTGTTCATCGTGATCAGGAACAGCAGCAGGATGATGATGCCACCCCATGCTTTTTCCGTAAACACGGCATCCGAGCGCGCGGCCCAGTTGTAGATCTGCGCTGGCACCGCCGAGTTCGGCTCGAGGAAACCTTGCGCGAATGTCTCGGGATAGCGCGCGACAAAGCCGACCATCCCGATCAGCAGAAGCGGTGCCGTTTCGCCCAGAGCCTGCGCCAGCCCGATGATGGTGCCGGTCAGGATCCCCGGTGCGGCCAGCGGCAGAACGTGGTGGAACACCGCCTGCATCTTGGACGCGCCCACGCCAAGGGCCGCGTCGCGGATCGACGGCGGCACCGCCTTGAGCGACGCGCGGGTCGAAATGATGATCGTTGGCAGCGTCATCAGCGTCAGCACCAGCCCGCCCACCAGAGGGGCGGATTGCGGCAGATGCGCAAACTGGATGAACACGGCGAGGCCCAGGATGCCGAACACGATGGACGGCACGGCGGCAAGGTTCGAGATGTTCACCTCGATCAGGTCGGTAAACCGGTTCTTGGGCGCGAATTCCTCAAGGTAGATGGACGCGGCCACCCCGATGGGCAGGGACAGCACCAGCACCACGAGCATCATGAAGAGCGATCCCAGAACCGACGCGCCGATCCCTGCCCCGCCGGGATTGTCGACGCCCGTGTCCACGCCGGTGATGAAGGTCCAGTTGAACACCTGTTTCACCAGCCCCGCATCGCGCATCGCATCAATCAGGTCGAAGTCCTCGGGCATGAAGAACCGGTTGCCCTCCACCAGATCGTCGCGGGTAAAGGTCCCCTTGAGGTAGCGGTCCACGCGCGACGCAGCGGCAACCTCGAACGTTGCGGTCTGGCCCAGCTGATCCTCGTTTTCGTTGTAGAACGACCGCAACTGTCCACCGACCTTGCCCAACAGACGCTCCACCGCCGCCTTGTCGAACGCGACTGTGACGCCTTGGGCGTCCATCTCGGCGGACAGGCCGCCGATGAAGAAATCGGTATAGATCGCAGTCTTGAGCATGGCCGCTTCGGCCTCGTCATACTGCTCTTGGGTCATCGTGAACGGGATTTCCACGACGGCCTGCCGGAACGCAGGCAGACCCGCGGTCAGGATCGCGGTCAACAGCGCCAAAAGAAAGAACAGGCCGGTGCAAATGGCGGCGATGCCATAGGACCGAAACCGGCGCTCTGCCGCGTTGCGCTTTTTGGTGCGCGCATCTTCGGTCAGCAGCGATTTGGTCACGCGCGGTGCATTTGCGGCGGGCTCAAGGCTCATATCAGACATCAGTCATATTGCTCCCGGTATTTGCGCACGATGTAGAGGGCGAAGACGTTCAGGCAGAGCGTCATGAGAAAGAGCGTCATGCCAAGGGCAAAGGCCACCAGCGCCTCGGGCGAGGCGAAATCGCTGT
Source organism: Tateyamaria rhodophyticola (assembly GCF_047777875.1). Lineage (GTDB taxonomy): Bacteria > Pseudomonadota > Alphaproteobacteria > Rhodobacterales > Rhodobacteraceae > Tateyamaria. The sequence continues at coordinate 3,455,439 of NZ_CP180519.1, forward strand.
CGCCGGTGAGCTGGCTCACGATCTTGGCCGTCACGGTGGTCATCGCCTCGAACGGGTTCAGCGACAACCGTGCCGCCGCCCCTGCCCCGAGCACGACGATCATCGTCTCGCCAATCGCACGGCTGGCCGCCAGAAGGATTGCCCCCACAATGCCCGGCAGCGCGGCCGGCAGCACCACCTGCTTGATGGTTTCGGACTTTGTCGCCCCCAGCCCATATGAGCCGTCGCGCATCGCCTGTGGCACCGCGTTGATGATGTCGTCGCTGAGCGAGCTGACAAAGGGGATGAGCATGATGCCCATGGCAATGCCCGCCGTCAGCACCGCCCGCTGACCTTGCATCCAACCAAGCCCGGTGTCGTCACCAAACACGCTCAGCAAAAGCGGACCGATGGTCAGCAAGGCAAAGAGGCCATAGACGATGGTCGGAATGCCCGCGAGGATTTCCAGCAGCGGCTTGGCAATGCCCCGCACACGCGGGCTGGCATATTCGCTGAGATAGACAGCGGCAAAGAGGCCCACAGGCACCGCGACCAGCAGCGCCACGAGGGAGATATAGAACGTCCCCCACAGCAGCGGGATGATCCCCAGGCTCGACGCGCCACCCCGCCCGGAAAAGCTGGGCGCCCATTCGAGCAAGGTGAAAAAGTCGGCAGCAGGATAGAGGCGGAAGAACTCCACCGTGTTGAAGATCAGCGACAGCACAATGCCAATCGTCGTCAGGATCGCAACCGAGGCCGCCGCGATCAGGAGGGCCATAACGCCCTGCTCGACCACGTTGCGGGCGCGGAAGGCCCCGCTGCTCTGCATCGCACCCCATGCCGCCCCTGCAATGGCCACGAAAATCGCGGCGATGCTCATCCACAGGGTCGAGCGTTCCAGCATCGTCCGGTAGGTTTGTGCTGCATTCAGAACGGGTTGTGTGATCTGGCTGGTGACGACCTGGCCCGCCTCCTTGAGTGTGGCGGTGATCTCTTCGACATCCGCGTCCGGGTTGCGCGCCGTTCCGTCGTCCAGCATGTCGGCGCGCACAGCCGCGTCCAGACCGTCGGCGGTCCGTTTCACTTCGGACATGAGTAGGCTGCGCGACCCGCCTTCGCGGATTTCGGCGTCGGGCAGCATCTGCGACACGCGGTTGTCGATGAAAAGAGGCTGCGCGAGCAGCCACAACAGGATCACACCAGCCGCTGGCACGATGGATTTCATGAACGCGTTCGCGCCGTAGTAAACAGGCAGAGAGTGCAGCGCGCGCCCGTCATGACCCACACTGGACAGGGCACGGCGACGTCCCGCAACAAATCCCACGGCCGCAACGGCCACAACGATCAGCAACAGCCACAAGATTGGCATATGTCCCCCAAGTGTCCCGGCGCACCCGACGTTGATGGGCCGCAGAAAAACCGGGCGACACATGCGCCGCCCAGTTTGTTTTCGTCTTACACGCGCGCTGGCTTAGCTGCCGCCGCCCATGATTTTCTCGTCCGCCACTGCGGCTTGGGTCACGGACAGCTCAGGGTCAGACACGAGGCCATAGGCTGCCAGCGGGCCGGCGGGACCAGCCAGTTCGTCGGCAACGAAGAACTGCGCGTATTCCTTGAGGCCGGGGATCACGCCGATATGCGCCTTTTTCACGTAGAAGTAGAGCGGACGCGACACCGGGTATTCGCCGGTCGAGATGGATTCGGTGGTCGGTGTCACACCGGCCATGGTCGCCACCTTGAGCTTGTCGGTGTTGTTTTCGTAGAACGCCAGGCCAAACACGCCGATGCCGTTTTCGTTGGCGTCGATGGAGGCCAGCGTTTCGGTATAGTCGCCGTCGATGTCGACCGAACGACCGTCGGTGCGCACGGACAGGCAGGCGTCTTCGGCGTCATCCTCGGACATGCCGCCCGCGATCATCGCGGCCATTGCGCCGGTCTCTTCACAGCCCACGGCCACAACCTTTTCCTCGAACACTTCACGGGTGCCGTGCTTGGTGCCGGGGATGAAGGCCAGGATTTCGGCGTCGGGCAGGTCAGGGTTGAAATCGGACCATTTGGTGTGCGGATTGTCGACCAGAGCGCCGTCCACCATCACCTTTGGGGCCAGGGCGTTGAAGATGTCGGCTTGGGTGAATGCGGTGTAGGCCGGGCCGTCGATCTGGCTGGCAAAGACGATGCCGTCATAGCCGATGCGCACTTCGATGATGTCTGTCACACCGTTTTCGGCACAGGCTGCGATCTCTTTTTCGCGGATCTTGCGCGATGCGTTGGCGACGTCCGTGTGTTCCGTGCCGACGCCTTGGCAGAACCGCTTGAGACCCGCGGAGGAGCCACCGGATTCCACGACCGGTGTCGGGAAGTCGGTGTTTTCGCCAAAGGCTTCGGCCACGATCGACGCGTAGGGCAAAACGGTGGACGAACCGGCAACCTGAACCTGATCGCGTGCGACGGCGGTTGTCGCAGCCAGAGCTGTCAGCGCGATTGCCGACGTCGTGCATTTCACAAAGGACATAAAAGTCTCCTGAGCTTTTCTGTGATCCCCCCCATGAGGACCTTGCGGCCCGTTTAGGCCATCTGCGCCCTGCTTTTGTGACAAGTGTGTAACAGTTCTATGACAATGCGCTTTTCGGTCGACTTGGGTGTGTTTTGGACGTTCAAAAAGGCAGCAATGCATTGAAAGATATTGAGTTTTTTGCGATGTCCGCATGCCAGAACCTTTGGCGGGAATGGCCCCTACTGCGGCGCAAACACCGGTTTGCCCGCGAAATCTACAGAATCACTGTCACAAACCGCCGCTCACACAGGCGCTGCATCCGCGGAAACCGGGTGTGCGGGCAGGATAACGGTGAATGTCGCGCCCTGCCCCAGCGTGCTGTCGACCCGCAACCGGCCGCGGTGGCGGTTGATGATGTGTTTGACGATGGCCAGCCCCAACCCGGTGCCGCCCAGGGCACGGCTGCGGTGATCATCGGCGCGGTAGAACCGTTCGGTCAGGCGCGGAAGATGCAACGGATCGATGCCCGCGCCATAATCCGTCACCTGTATCCGCGCGCCCGGCGCACGCAGCACCGCTTCGCGCGGGTTGTATGACAGGCGCACGGTGACACGTCCGCCCGCACCGCCATATTTGATCGCGTTTTCCACCAGATTGGTGAACACCTGCTTTAACTGGTCCGCATCGCCCGTGATCTTGACCCGCATCCCGGGCAGGTCCGTCTCCAGCGTGACGCTGGCCTCGTCCGCGAGGTGTTTGAGCGTGCGCAATGTCGAATCGAGCACATCGTTCAGAATGACGGTTTCCGTGGGCCGCACACGCTCATCACTTTCCACCCGGTTCAGGGACATCAGATCGCCCACCAGCCGGTTCATGCGCTCCGCCTCGCCCTGCATGATGTCCAGAAACCGCTCTGATGCCGCACGGTCATCGCGCGCAGGGCCACGCAGCGTCTCGATGAACCCCATCAATGCGGTCAGCGGGGTGCGCAATTCATGGCTGACATTGGCGACAAAGTCGCGGCGCATCTGCCCGGCCTGTTCGACGTGGGTGATGTCTTCGAACGTGGCAATCACCGCCCCTGCCCCGCCTGCGCCGATATCGCGTACGGCACGGCAGCTGACCTTGAAAGTGGTGTCCTGCGCCCCGTCGTTACCGAGATACCGCGCCATGCGCGGTTGCCCATCGCGCAGGCACGCCTCAATCACGTCCAGAAGCATCGGCTGGCGCAGGATCGTGACATAGTTCATGCCGCGCGCCTGCTGGCCAATCAGGGTCAACGCTTCGGTGTTGATGGCGACGATACGTTCGGATCCGTCGATGGCCAGCGCAGGCAGCGGGATGGCCGCGAGAACACCGTCGAGGAGCGCGCCGGACATGATCTGCGCCTATGCCCCGCAGGCGGCGGCCACCGCATCCGAGAACACCGCACAAAGTGCGTCAGCATCCTCCAACCCGACAGACACCCGGAAAAACCCTTCGGTCATGCCCAAAGCGGCCTGTTCCGGCGCCGAAAGCGCACGGTGCGATGAGGACAGCGGATGCGAGATGGTCGTGCCCACATCCCCCAGCGTCGGCGCAAAGCTGAGCCCCTGCGCGCCGCGGGCAAGCGCATTGGCTGCGGCCCGGTCACCGTCGATTTCGAAGCTGACCATGTTGCAATAGCGCCCTTTCAGGAGCGCTTCGGCGCGGGCGTGGTCAGGATGGTCGTGGCGTCCGGGATAGATGACCCGTTTCACACCCTTGAGCCCGGCGAGATGATCGGCCAGCCGCGCGGCGGTGGCCTGTGCCCGGTCAAAGCGCAGCCCAAAGCTGAGCATGCCGCGTTCCGCCAGCCAGCAGTCAAAGGGGCTTCCGGTCGTGCCTGCGGTCACGGAAAACACGCGCAGCCGGTCGTTGATCTCCGGGTCCTTGGCGGCGACATAGCCCAGCATGACGTCGGAATGCCCCGACAGCAGTTTGGTCAGCGAATGGATCACGATGTCCGCACCGTGATCAAAGGCACGGAACGATGCAGGCGTGGTGAATGTGTTGTCGATCACCAGCAGCACGCCGGCCTCGCGCGCCAGTGCCGCGATGCCCAGAATGTCCGCCACGCGCAGGGTCGGGTTCGACACGACCTCAACCATGATCAACCGCGTCTCGGGCCGGATGGCGGCACGCACGGCCTCTACATCACCCGGATCAACAAGGCTGGTGGCGATGCCGAGGCGCGGCAGGTCCTCGTTCATCATCCGCAGCGACCGGCCATAAAGCGTGTTGCCGCCGATCACATGATCACCCGCCTGTGTCAGACCCAGCAGCACGGCCGTCACCGCAGCCATGCCGGACGATGTGATCACGCCCAGATGCGGCGCGCCTTCCATCTCGTCCACGCGGGCCGCGACCACGTCCGCGTTGGGGTGGCCTTCGCGGCTGTAGGTATATCCCGACAGGTCCCCGTCATATTGCGCGTCCAGCATGTCGGGCGTGTCCGAGGCATAGACCACCGCCGGGCTCAGCGGGGTAACGACCGGGCGCGATGCGCTGGCGGGCAGTGGATCGGGGCGCACAAGGGTGCCCTTTTCGTTGCGGCTCATGTCAAAAGCTCCGTGTGGTTGCAGGGTCCGCTGAACGTGATGTCCACGCTCAGCCAGCAGGGGCGCGGCAGATCGCGGCCAAGTGCGTTGACCAGGTCCGCCTGAAGCGCGGCGACAAAGGCCGCGTTGCGATGCGGTTTGGACAAAAGCGCCACGGTCGCCTTGAGATGCGTGTGATGGAAAACGGGTGCAGGATAGGCGCGCCCCTTCGTGTCACCAGCGCCGGGATCGTGGCGCAGGATCACGGCCTCCACCTCGGCCAACGCCGCCGCCATGTCGATGTCGAGATCGCCGGAATAGTGCAGCGCGCAGTGAGGCATCAGCCGCGCACCGGTTCAAGCGTGGTGCGAAAGCGGCGCATGTTGTCCTGATAATGCAGGGCCGAGGCGCGCAGCCCCTGAATGGCGGCCTCATCAAGGACGCGCACGATCTTGCCCGGTGCGCCCATTACGAGGCTGCCGTCGGGAATTTCCTTGCCTTCGGTGATCAGCGCCCCTGCCCCGATCAGGCAATTCTTGCCGATCTTTGCGCCGTTCAGCACCGTGGCCCCCATCCCGATCAGGCTGTTTTCGCCAATCTCGCAGCCATGCAGCATCGCTTTGTGCCCGATCGTGCACCCTGCACCGATGATCAGCGGAAACCCCATATCGGTGTGCATCACGGTGTTTTCCTGCACGTTGGACCCGGCCCCCACGGTGATCGTCTCATTGTCGCCGCGCAAGGTCGCGCAGAACCAGACACTTGCACCCGCTTCGATCACAACGTCGCCGATGATGTTGGCGTCGGGGGCAATCCAGGTGTCATCCGCGATTTGGGGGCGGAAATCGCCCAGGGCATAGAGGGTCATGACAGGGCCTCGAATTCAGTTTGCAGGGCGCGCACATGCTCGGTGAGCTGCGGTTGTTGCAACCGCCGCAGCCGCACGGCGGTGATGATCGTCTTGAGCTGTGCTTCGGTCTCGTCGATGTCGTCGTTGACCAGCACGTAGTCATAGCCACCCCAGTGGCTGATCTCGTCCCAGCTTTTCTGCATCCGGCGCGCGATCGTCTCGGCGTCATCCTGTGCGCGGGTCTCAAGCCTGCGGCGCAACTCGGCAATCGACGGCGGCAGGATGAATATCGACAGCGTGTGCTGGCCCAACACAGAATTGGTGATCTGCTGCGCCCCCTGCCAGTCGATGTCAAAAAGCACGTCCTGTCCGGCATTGATTGCCGCCTCGACCGGGCCCTTGGGCGAGCCATAGAAATTGCCGAACACATGCGCATGTTCCAGCATCTCACCATCCGTCACCTGCGATTTGAAGTCCGGCTCGGTGATGAACTGGTAATGCTCGCCATCGACTTCGCCCGGGCGCGGCGCACGGGTGGTGGCCGACACGGAGAACCGCAAGCCGGGATCCCACGCGCGCAGGCGTCCCGCCAACGTGCTTTTGCCCGCACCGGACGGAGAGCTGAGGATGATCAGAAGGCCGCGTCGCTGGGTCATGGTCATTCCACGTTTTGAACTTGCTCGCGCATCTGGTCGATCAGCGCCTTGAGCGCGAGGCCCACGCGCGTCAGGTCCGCGTTCTGCGCCTTGGAGCAGAGCGTGTTGGCCTCGCGATTGAACTCCTGCATCAGGAAGTCCAACTTGCGCCCCACCGCACCGCCATCCGCCAGATGTGCCCGTGCCGCGTCGACATGGGTGCGCAGCCGGTCGAGCTCTTCGGTGATGTCAGCCTTGACCGCCAGCAGTGCCAGTTCCTGGGCCACACGGTCCGGATCCGCGCCGTCTGTATTGTCGAGAACCCGCGCCAGGTTGCGCTTGAGCGTCGCCGTGACCTCGTCCTTGCGCGCCTCGGCCAGCGCCTCGGCTTCGGTCACGAGAGTTGAAACCTCGTCCAGCTGGCGCGTCAGGATGTCATGAAGTGCGGCCCCTTCGGCCACCCGCATCGCGTCGAACGCATCCAAAAGCCCTGTCACATCGGCCAGAAGGGCCGCGCGCAGGGGGGCGGGATCATCCTGTGTCGTGCTCTGTTCCATGACGCCGCGCATCATTGCGATGTCTGCGGCACGTGACGGGGCCAGTTCAAGACCCTGTGCGGCGGCCTCTTGGCTGATCGTCTTCAGGGCCGCGATGGCAGCTGTGGCCTGCGCGGTGTTCACCGACAGGGACGACGCCGCATCCTCGCGAGAAATCCGCAGCGACAGCGTCACGTTCCCGCGGCGTGCCAGTGCCGACACCAGCGGGCGCAGCGCCGCTTCCAACCCTTCGATCCAGTCCGGAACCCGCAGGCGCAGGTCCAGCCCCTTGCCGTTAACCGAACGCACCTCCCACGACCAGCGATGCGCATCATGTGCGCCGGCGAGGGCCGCAAAACCGGTCATTGAGCGCAGGCGGGGGTCAGAGGCAGGGGTCGTCATGCACATGGCTTTAGGGGCTTCGGCCCGGCCAGACAAGCCATTGCCCGCCCCCGGTTTCGAAAGGTGGGTTAACCAATGGTTAGGATAGTCGCAAAAATTGCCAGCAAACTTGTTATAAACGTGCTGGGAACAATCGGGGTGTCGCCAGTGTTTTGGCGGTGCATAAGAGTGAGTGATGCTAGTGATGGACAAAACGGACCCAAATGCCCACAATATCGTTGCAATGACAGAGTTTCGCGCAGACACCGGATATTCGGCAATTTCGCAGGTTGAGGCCTATTGGGAAGGCCTGCGCGGTATGCGGATCATGCCCAAGCGGTCCGAGATCGACCCGCGCGGGATCGAGTCGGCGCTGGAATACACATTCGTCCTCGAACGGATCGCGCCGGGGATGGCCCGCATTCGCATCGCAGGCAGTCACCTGAGCGATCTGATGGGCATGGAAGTGCGCGGAATGCCGCTCACCTCCCTGATCACGCCGCCCTGCCGGCGCCAGACATCCGACGCGCTCGAAGAGGTGTTTCAACGTCCCGCCGTGTGCGAATTGCGCCTGGTGACCGAAGAAGGCGCGGGCCGTCCTCATATGGATGCGCGCCTGCTTCTGTTGCCGCTCAAGAGCGATCTGGGTGACGTCAGCCGCATCCTCGGCTGTATGGTGGCGCAAGGCGATATCGGGCTGAGCCCGCGGCGGTTTGACGTGGTGGGCGCGAAAATCCGGCCGATCACCGCGCCGTCGTCGGTGCCGCAACCGACCGTGCCCGCACCTGCGCCCGAACGCGAGGAGCGTGCGGAGCTGGCCAAGGGATTTGCCGAACCGTCCGCCGCGTTTGAGGCGCAGACACCGCGCGCAGACGTGCCCTATCTCCGATTGGTCAAGAACGACGACTAACCCACGCAGCCGAAACAAAAAACGCGCAGCCTCGCGGCCGCGCGTTTTTCTTTGTCCAAAGGCTGCGTCTTTACCCGGCGGCGCGTGCCCCCGCCCGCGTTTCACGCAGCGATGACAGTTCTTCGGCCACAAGAAACGCCAGTTCCAGCGACTGCGACGCGTTCAGACGCGGGTCACATGCCGTGTGATACCGGTCGCTCAGATCCTCTTCGGTGACCGCACGCACGCCACCGGTGCATTCCGTCACATCCTGACCCGTCATTTCGAAATGCACGCCGCCCGGGATTGTCCCTTCGGCCTGGTGCACGCCAAAGAATTCGCGCACCTCGCGCAGGACGGAGTCAAACGGCCGCGTCTTGTAACCGGTGGAGGATTTGATCGTGTTGCCGTGCATCGCGTCACAAACCCACACAACCTCGGCGCCTTCTTCGCGCACGGTGTTGATCAGACGGGGCAGATGTTCGCCCACCGATCCCGCACCAAAGCGCGCGATCAGCGTCAGACGGCCTGCCTCGTTTTCGGGGTTCAGCTTCGCCATCAGCACCTTGAGGTCTTCGGTCGTCATCGAGGGGCCGCATTTCAGGCCAATCGGGTTCTGCACGCCGCGCGCAAATTCCACATGTGCCCCGTCCGGCTGGCGGGTGCGGTCGCCGATCCAGATCATGTGCCCGGACCCGGCGAGCCATTTGCCCGTCGTGCTGTCGACCCGCGTCAGCGCCTCTTCGTATTCCAGCAGAAGGGATTCGTGGCTGGTGTAAAATTCCACGGACGAAAATTCGTGCGTGGTGTCTGCGGTGATCCCGGCAGCCGCCATAAAGTCGATGGTGTCCTGAATACGGCTCGCGATCTCGCGGTACTTTTCCGCCTCCGGTCCTTCGGTGAACCCAAGGGTCCACGAATGCACCATGTTCATGTCCGCAAACCCACCCGTCGAAAAGGCGCGCAACAGGTTCAGCGTTGCCGCCGCCTGGGTGTAGGCCTGCAACATCTTGGTCGGATCGGGAATGCGTGCTTCGGCGGTGAAGGGCAATTCGTTGATGATGTCCCCGCGGTAGCTTGGCAGCTCCACGCCATCCACGGTCTCGGTCGGGGCCGAACGCGGTTTGGCGAATTGCCCGGCCATACGGCCCAGTTTGATCACCGGAACCTTCGCGCCATAGGTCAGCACCATCGCCATTTGCAGCATGACCTTGAACGTGTCGCGGATGCTGTCGGCGCTGAACTGATCAAAGGCTTCGGCGCAATCGCCGCCCTGCAGCAGGAACGCCTCGCCCCGCGCCGCATCTGCCAGATGCGCCTTGAGCCGCCGCGCCTCACCGGCAAAGACCAGCGGCGGATACTTGGCAAGCTGCGCCTCAACCGCGTTCAGGGCCGCAGTGTCGGTATAATCGGGCATCTGGATCCGGGGCTTGGCGCGCCAGTCAGATTTTTTCCAATCGCTCATCTCTCTCACTCACTCCGCTGGTGTTAGCGATCTCAGTCGCGGCCCCTCTATACAAAACGCGCAGCCGGGGCACCATATGCGAATTGCGCCCTCTTGACGCGGGCAATCCGGCGTGGTCAGGCTGGCAATACGTCGAAGGGATACACCTTCGCATTTGCTCAGGATGATTGCCGCGATGTCCACGATGCGTTCGGCCCAACCGACCCATAAAGAGGTCGAAAAACCAACCCGCTATGTGTTTGTATTGCTCGACAACTTTACGTTGTTGTGCTTCTCCGCTGCGGTTGAAAGCCTGCGCATTGCCAACCGGATGGCCGGGCGCACGCTCTATGAATGGTGCACAGTCGGCGAAGGCGGCGATGTCGCTTATTGCTCGGCCGGGACAGGGTTCAAGCTGGATGGCGATCTGACGGAATTGACGCGCGACGATGTCGTGATGATCTGCGGCGGGATTGATGTGCAAACCGCAACGACGAAACGCCTGCTCAGCTGGATGCGCCGCGAAGCGCGCAAGGGCGTGGTGATGGCCGGTCTGTGCACGGCGGCCTATTCACTGGCCAAGGCGGGGTTGCTTGAGGGCAAGCGGGCCACGATCCACTGGGAAAATCAGGACAGCTTTTCCGAAGAATTTCAGGAGGTTGAGCTGACCAAATCAGTGTTTGTCGTGGATGATAAGCGTTTGACGACCGCGGGCGGGACGTCCTCCATCGACCTGATGCTCAAGCTGATTGCCGATGACCATGGCGAAGATCTTGCGAATGCCGTGGCGGATCAGTTGATCTATTCCGCGATCCGCACCGATCAGGATACGCAGCGGCTGTCGGTGCCGACGCGGATCGGCGTGCGCCACCCCAAGCTGAGCATGGTTATCCAGATCATGGAACAGAATATCGAAGAGCCGATCAGCCCGTCGATCCTGGCCAAGGATGTGGGCATGTCCACGCGGCAATTGGAACGGCTGTTCCGGCGCTACCTGAACCGCAGCCCCAAGCGGTACTACATGGAATTGCGGCTGCAAAAGGCGCGCAACCTGTTAATGCAGACGGATATGAGTGTGATCAACGTCGCACTCGCCTGCGGTTTTGCATCACCCTCGCATTTTTCGAAATGCTACCGCGCGCATTATGACACGACGCCATACCGCGAACGCGGCACGCATGCGGCACGGTTGTCTGTTTGACGCGTCGCACCGCGCGGCATGGACCCATCGCTTTGAACCGGCCTGATCACGGCGCTCCGTTATTCGACCTAGGCTTCAAGCTTACACCTCTCCTGAAATGCGCCGCTATGACGCGGACAGCGCGCCTGATGCAGTGACACAGGAACGCCCCGCGCGGGTCGCAACCGGGCCGTGATTGGCGCGTAGATGGCCGCCATGACGTTTGATCCGACTTCCATCACGCCGCGTGCGCGCCTGTTTGAGTACATCCGACAGCAAAACGCTGTCAGCAGTCACAATACGCGCGCGCAGCAGGCCGCGAACCAGGACGCAATTGCCGACTTTCAGCGCGCGGCGCTCCGGTCGTTGGCCCGCCCTGCCCCGTGACAAAAACCTCGTGACAAATGCCCCAGTGACACAAGACCCGTGGCACAACCCCCGTGACCGGGCGCCCAAAGTCAGAAGAACGACTGCGCGTTGATCCCGAACGTTACCGCGCCGATCACCGTGCCATCGTCCGGGTCGGATACGGGCAGTGACACCTGCATCTGATACGTCTGCGTGCTTTCATCGAACTCAATGTTCGACACATGCACGGCATCCGGCCCTTTCATATAGGTCTCGATCCACTTGGCCTCATCGCCCTGCCAATAGTCAGACGTGACCCCGCTGCTTGCCACGTTCAGACCGCGCGCGTCCATAACGAACACTTCGGTGATCATGCCGTTGTTTGCGGCCACATTTGCCCGCAGATGTTCGGAAGCGGGCGTATTGATGACGGCCGCAATTGTGGGTGCGTTTGGCGTGCCAACTTCGGCCCGCCATGTACGGTCGAGCGTGTTGATATCATCCTGCGCCAGAACGGCGGTGGAGGCATTTTGCGTGTGGATGGCCGTAATAATGGCTGGGTGATTGATCCATGCGGCGGCCTGTTCGCGGGCAAAGGTAAGTGCGGCAACCGACGGTTCCGCCGCACTGACGGAAAGCGCGGACAGGCACAGTGCGCCCGTGGCAATGGCGTATTTCATGAGTGATCCTTCCCAAATTGGAATCACCGCATCAATCGGTGACGCAGGAAGGCTAAGCGCTTTCGCTTAATCTGAGGTTACGCCTCTTGCGCGCCACGGAACCCCATGGCGACCACGAATTTTTCCGAACTGTCCGACCGGGACGCAGGCGGTTTGACATTTGCCACCTTGTCGAACCGCTGCTTCAGCAGCTTTTGCAGCTCGCCCTCCGCACCGCCTGCCAGAACCTTGGCGACAAACGTCCCGCCCTCATCCAGCACGTCAAAGGCGAAGTAGGCCGCCGCTTCGCATAAGGAAATGATGCGCAGGTGGTCCGTCTGCTTGTGACCCGAGGACGCGGCGGCCATGTCGGACATCACCACATCCGCCTTGCCGCCCAGCCAGTCCTTGACCTGCACATCCGCATCATCGGCCATGAAATCCAGCTGATGCAGTTCACAGCCCGCAATGGGCTCCATTTCCTGCAAATCCACGCCCAGGATGGTGCCGATGGCCTTGCCCGACTTTTCCCCCAACGCGTTCACGCGTTTCACCGCAACCTGACACCAGCCCCCCGGTGCCGCACCCAGATCCACCACCCGCGCCCCAGGCACGAGAAAGCGATACTTGTCATCAAGCTCCATGATCTTGAACGCAGCCCGCCCGCGATAGCCTTCGGCATTGGCGCGTTTGACATAAGGATCGTTCAGCTGCCGTTGCAGCCAGCGGGTCGAGGACAGCTTGCGCCCGCGCGCGGTCTTGACCTTGACCTTCAATTCGCGCTGACCGCGCCCGGATGTGTTCTTGCCTGTCGGTGTCTTGGCCATATCCCTGCCCCGTTACGTCAGCGCGCTGGTGTCGAGCACGCCGTCCGCGCTCATCTGTGCATACAGCAATCCCTCGCGCAGTCCACGGTCCGCCACCGAAAGCCGGTCCGTGGGCCAGCACCGCATGAGCGCCTGAAGGATCGCCGCCCCCGACATGATCAGCGCATGCCGGTCCGCGCCGATGCGCGGGTCCGCCCGCCGCCCGCCGGGACCCATGGTCAGATAGGACCGGATCACCGCGTCGATCTGATCGGACGACATGCGCAGCCCGTCCACCTTGGTCCGGTCATAGCGCTTGAGCCCGAGATGCGACGCCGCCACGGTTGTCACCGTGCCGGAGGTGCCCACGATCTGGAACCGCTCGGTCGGTTCCGCCGTATGGTAGGGTGAGAAATCGGCCAGATTTTCCTCGAAAAACCAGCTCATGAGCGCAAAGCGTGCCGCATCGTCTTCGACGTCGCTGAATTGTTCGCGCAAGGTCGCAACGCCCAGCGGGACGCTGATCCAGTCGACCACCCGCGCGTCCGTTGTCGACGCCTCGCCCCGCGCCAGCCCTTCGCGCAGGCGCATGATCGCCCGGGGCCGGTTTTCGCGCGGCACTTGCGACAGGTCGAGCCAGACAAGTTCGGTCGAGCCGCCGCCGATATCCACCACCAGCAGGTTTTCCGTCTTGGGGCTGACCAGCGGCGCGCAGGAGATGACCGCAAGCCGCGCCTCTTCCTCGGGGGCGATAATGTCCAGCTTGAGCCCGGTTTCGCGGTGCACGCGCGCAATGAACTCCGACGCATTGACCGCGCGACGACAGGCTTCAGTCGCCACCAGCCGCATCCGCTTGACCTTGTTCCGCTTGAGCTTTTGCTGGCAGATGCGCAGCGCCTGGATCGTGCGGGACATGGATCCGCGCGACAGCTTGCCCGAGCTTTCAAGCCCGGTGCCCAGCTGGACCGATTTGGAGAAGCTGTCTACAACGTGAAACCCCGCGCCCCGCGGCTCGGCGATCAACATTCGACAACTGTTCGTACCCAGATCCAGCGCGGCATAAAGCTCGGGCGATCCTGGGGCACGCGGCACGGGTCCAGACCCCCGTCCGGGGCCTCTCTTTTCGAGTGCGCCCGCACCTTGGGGACGCTTTGGCGCCATGGTCTGCGCCTTTCATATCGAGTTGCCGCAACGATATGCCGCGCGTGCATCCCGCGCAAGGGGGTTGGACCGTTCGGTTCAGTTTTGCGGCCTTACCCCGCGCGCGTTTTGCGGTGTGCGGCAAAGGGGCTTTGGAAGTATTGCGACAGATGCGCATATTCCGGGGCCAGCCGGTCGGCGATGGCCTTTTGTGTTTTCGGCTTGAGATCATCGAGGTGCAGCGGCGCAGCGCTGGAGTTGCCATGGGGGATGACCACGTCGCGCCCGGCCATTTCACTCAGATCCGTGGCCAGATCGCCCAGGTCGGATGTGCGGTACACCTTGGAATAAACGCCGAAATCTTCGCCCGTGAACAGCACCGTCGGCAATGCGTGGTGCTTGATCGTCGAGGCCGCTTTGATATAGGCACCGAGGTTCTGGAAAAAGTAATCGGGATCGGGGTCCGGCGTCAGGTCCGTATGTCCGCGCCGGAAATTGCGCGACGTATGCAATTCGCGCAGCTCAACGACCCGGTTTGTATAGACGCCCAACAGCCGTTTGAGCGGGTCGCGCACCACGGTGAACCTGAAACAGCTCTCGTAGTCTTGCCAGCGGTGGATGCGAAACCGGCGGGTCCGATATTGCTTGTGAATCGTATCCATGGAAAAGGCGGCCGGGTCCTGCATCGGGTTCTCGGGATCGAGCGCGGCCAGTGTCGCCTTGACCGACGAACACGCCGCCTTTGGCACAGCCATGTAGGCAAGGTTGAGCGCGTCGATGTGGATGACCATGAAAACCAGATCCGGTAAGTGAGTACGTCTGTCCCGACGTATATCACGCACGCGTTTGGGGCCAAGTCAGTGCCTGTTGGATTGCAAGCCGCTGTTGCGGATGCAAGCCATGCGGTGTTGCACGTGCACGAACCGTTTGTGCTGCGCGGACCATTGCACGAACCGCGCAATGGTTTCTGTTCAGAATATGGACTTGCCCGCTTCGGCTGTCCGGTGTGCGGGGCGAGCGTTTGCACCTGATTAAACGGTTTCTGCGACGCTTGTCAGGAACTGCAAAACGATATCTGGCGACATCCTTTCCGCAGTGCCGCACTCGGGAAGCGGCTGAAATGCCCCTACCCGCGTTTCAAAGGACGTCGCGAGGATTGGTGTGCGTGTGCGTGTGCCGCACTCTGCAGCGCCGCTTAAACACACCGTCGTGAGCATGCCTTTTTGCGCCACGCTCGACGGCAAGGTGTTCGCAAGAACGTTCGAATGCACTAGAACCGCCATGCCCGTGGGACGGATCGGGCGCAATATCCGCCCAATCCCACAGGTCACGCGGCCCGTGCCACCTGCACACCAGCCATGTACACGTGCCTGATCACGTCTACTGTCATTCCGCTCATCTTTGTTATGGGTATTCCGAGCGTTAACCCCCTTGATTTTGAGGCGTCTCCTGTGGCGCAACTGGGTCCGGGCGTGATGCCTTTGCGACTGGCGATCCGTGCGCAGGTCGCTGGTGCAGGATGCTTTGTCGAAAACAGCCCGCTTGTGGGCGCGTGCCTGCCCTATGACAGGCCAAGAGAGAGTGAGGAATCATATGCCTGACGTAACGGTGGTGTATTGGCGCGATATTCCGGCCCAAGTGATTGTGGGCAAGGGGCGCCGCGGCGCGAAACGCCAGCTCGAAGAGCGGTTCGAGCAAGCCATTGACCGTGCCGCCATGAAGGTTGGCGCCAAGGATGCGGATGCTTACCTTGCCGAATGGCGCAAGGCGCCGCCCTACCCTGTTGACGGCGATCCAGCCGACGTGGCCGAAGCCGAGGCAACACGGCTTGAGACCGAATACGACACCGCGCGCCTCAAGGCGCTGATTGACAACGAAGGACGCGCCTGAGCGTCAATGGAGGTGCCGCGATGGCATTGCTGAACTTCAAAAAGCCCGAAGGCCCGGTTGCGGGCACGCTCAGCCCCGAGGTTGAGGCGTTCCTGCAAGGCTACTCCATCGAGGTGATGCCGCGCACCGCCCAGAAGGTCGAGGATTTCCGCGCCATCCTGCCCGCGGGCACGCGCGTCTATATCGCGCATATCGAAGGCACGCCGATCGAAGACATGGTGGCCACGGCCAAGCGGATTGCGGGCGAAGGATATGCGGTGATGCCGCATTTCCCCGCGCGGATCATCAAGGATCAGGCGACGCTGGAAAACTGGATCGCGATGTATCAGGGCGAGGCTGGCGTGGATCAAGCGCTGCTCTTGGCCGGTGGTGTTGACCAGCCGCATGGCGACTTTCACAGCTCCATGCAGCTGATGGAAAGCGGTGCGTTTGACCGCGCGGGCTTCAAGCGGCTGCACGTGGCCGGTCACCCCGAAGGCAACAAGGATATTGACCCGTCAGGCGGCATGAAGAACGTCGAAGAAGCGCTTGAATGGAAACAGAACTTCAATGAGCGGACCGATGCGGACATGGCCATCGCCACGCAGTTTGCGTTCGAGGCAGGCCCGATCATCGCCTGGGCTGATGCACTGCGCGCGGCGGGCATCACCCTGCCCATCCATATCGGCATCGCGGGCCCGGCCAAGCTTCAGACAATGATCAAGTTTGCCATTGCGTGCGGCGTGGGTCCATCCTTGCGCGTCCTGCAACGGCGGGCCAAGGACGTGACCAAGCTGCTCCTGCCGTTTGAGCCGACGGACGTGATCTCCGAGTTGGCCGCCCACAAGGCCGCCAACCCCGATTTCAACATCGAACAGGTCCACTTCTTCCCCTTGGGCGGGATCAAGACCAACGCGCATTGGGCCATCGAAAACGGCGGCAAAGCAGCGGTGCCTGCAGCCTGACGCGGCACTAGACGCAAACGTATTACCACCCTACCGTGTCTTTGGCGCAAAAGGGTGTAATTGGGTGGCCGAAAAAGCTTTTGAAAACGCGGAAACCGGCAAGCTTATTGTTTCTGCGGTTTTGCTGTGTGCTGACCCGACGGGCGCAGGGGCCACGTTGTTGGGATTTGATGGCGCGATTTACGCGCGCAAAGCATTCTTCAGCCGTCAATCGCCCTTGAACGAGTTGGCCGAAGAATTACGCGTCGATTTTTCCAAGCAGCTCAAGTCGCCAGCATACGACAAGCCGGAGGATGCGCGTGCCGTGCTGCCGGACATGCTCGAAGACGCCTTCGCAGATCAATCAATCATGACCTCAACGCAGCAGACATCCTGGAAACAGTTCTGAAAAAATTTTAGACTGCACCCGCAACTTCTGAGTGTCGGCTGTCCGAATACCAGACCGCATTTGCAGAAATTTATGGGCCGCTGCTCGCGCGCGCCAGCACTGATTCCCGTCTTGTCAGCGTCGTTATTCCAGCGAGTCTGCAAGACCACCGGAAAGAGCAAGTGCGCATCGCAAACACTCAAGTGCATATAGAAAACACCTTTGATAATTATAACAAAAAATTGGAGAAATTGACCGAGGAGTTTACGGAAAGAAGCGAGGCGGAAATTGTCAAAATTCAAAAACGGACCAAACAGGAAATGTCGGAGTTGATGGATCACATTTCCAAAAGCGATTTTCATCCAAAGAGCGTCACCCGGTTGCTTCAGGCGATTGAAGAGTTCGATGTATCAATTGATAAAGTGATCAACTTGATTGCAAGATACAAAGATCAAGGCTGATTTTACTTCCAACTTCTTTCCAACATGCCACACCCGTTGTGAGGTTGAGGCCGAAAAATCCGCGCCCCTCATCATCTTCATGAGCACAATCCCGGGTGACGTCGCCCCTGCATCCGCCTATGTCGCTTGCACGCCGCCTCGACCGCGCCGCCGCGCGTAGTGTCCGGCGAAACCGGCCCAAGGGAGAGCCTCACATGACCCGCACCGTCATCGAATCCAAGACCAAGACCGCCGTGATGGGCTTTGACGAGCCGTTCTGCGTCATTGGCGAACGCATCAACCCCACGGGCCGTAAGATCCTGAACGAAGAGCTGGAGCGCGGCGACTTCTCCCGCGTGCAGGCGGACGCCATTGCGCAGGTTGCCGCGGGCGCTACGGTGCTCGACATCAACTCGGGCGCCGTGTTTTCCAATAAGATGGCCGAAGACCCGCGCTATGCCGACAACAACTTTGTCGAGCCCGAATTGATGCGCCAGCTGGTGGAAACCGTGCAGGCCGTGACCGATTGCCCGCTGTGCATCGACAGCTCGGTGCCCGGTGCGCTGGAAAACGGGCTGGCCGCCGCCGATGGGCGCCCGCTGCTGAACTCCGTCACCGGGGAAGAAGAGCGGCTGGAACTGGTGCTGCCGCTCGTCAAGAAATACAATGTGCCGGTCGTGGCCATTTCCAATGACGACACCGGTATTTCCGAAGACCCCGATGTCCGCTTTGCTGTCGCCAAGAAGATCGTCGAGCGGGCCGCGGATTTCGGCATTCCTGCACATGATATCGTTGTCGATCCGCTGGTCATGCCGATTGGTGCGATGGCCACCGCAGGCCATCAGGTGTTCACGCTGGTCCGGCGCCTGCGCGAGGAATTGGGGGTGAACACGACGTGCGGCGCGTCCAATATTTCCTTTGGCCTGCCCAACCGCCACGGAATCAACAACGCGTTCCTGCCCATGGCGATGGGCGCTGGCATGACGTCGGCGATCATGAATCCGGTGGCATTGCCCGTGAATGCCAAGAAGATCGAGGAGAAGAAGGCCGAAGTGATGGCTGCTGGCATCGTGATCCCGGACGGTATGGACGACGAAGCCTTTGTTCAGATGTTCGGGATGGGGTCGACAAAGCCCCGCGCCGGCAAGGAAATGGAGGCGATCCGTGCTGCCAATTTCCTGACCAACAACGATGATGGCGGCGCACAATGGATCAAGTTCAACCGCGTGCCCACGCCCGAGGGCGGCGAAGCACGCGGCCGTGGCGGCCGTGCAGGAGGCCGCCGCCGCCGCGCCTGAGTGGGGTGTCCAATCGGTCAGAAAGCCGTCGCTGTGGACAACAGCGGCGGTTTTTTTTCGTTCTGATGTCGTCTGTTAGGTCAAAACTCCGCTGGGGTATGCAGTTCCCGTTCGAACAGTAACCCGGTCTTAACGCACCGTCCGCTAGGTCTTTGGACATTCGGGCGAGATGCGGAGGCGTAGCGATGAACGAAATTCAGAATACCGGAGGTCGGGTGCACTATGACTGACCGGATCGTACTGGATGAGCGTTTGGACACAGGGGCCGCGACCGCGCTTGCCGCGCAATTGTCGAAACTGGATCCCGGCGGGAGCTGTGTGCTGGATGGCCATCGGATCACCCATCTGGGTGCCCAGGCCACGCAGGTTATTATCAGCGCGGCGCGCACAGTGCGTGCGACAGGTGGCAGCGTAACTTGCGAGGCGTTCAGCGATCGGGGCACCGCGCAACTGGCTGCAATCGGCCTGACGGTCGACGATCTGATGGAGGTGTCCCCATGACCCTCGAAGTCCTTGCCGTCGATGACAGCCGCACAATGCGCAATATGATCCGCCTCGCGCTGGAGCCCGAAGGGTTTACGGTCCACACCGCCGATGACGGCGTACACGGGACCGAGGTTCTGGACGGAATTGAGCCGGATGTGATCATCACAGACATCAACATGCCGCGCATGGACGGGTTTGGCTTTATCGATGCGGTGCGTGGACAGGCGAGCCATCGTACGACCCCCATACTGGTTCTCACGACTGAGGCAGGTGCGGAACTGAAACTGCGGGCGCGCAATGCTGGCGCAACCGGTTGGATCGTCAAACCTTTCGACCCGGCCAAACTGATCAAAGCGCTGCGCATGGTTGCGGGTTAAAGGGGCGTCCGATGTCTTCACCAGATCCCATGGCCGAAATTCGCGCCTCGTTCTTCATTGAATGCGAAGAACTGCTTGAGGCGATGCAGGACGGGTTGCAGCAGCTGGATGATGGCAGCGCAGAGGCGGAGACCATCAACGTCGTTTTCCGTGCCGTCCACTCGATAAAGGGGGGCGCGGGCGCGTTTGGTCTTGAACCGATGGTGCGTTTTGCGCATCGCTTTGAAACTGTGCTCGATGGTGTGCGTGCGGGCACGCTGAATATTGATCACGATCTGATCAAACTGTTTTTCCGGGCTGGCGATCACCTGTCCGATCTCGTGCGTCTTTGCCGCGACGATAGCGACGTTCCCGTTGGCCCTGGTGAGGCCATTCTTCAGGAACTCGACAAATACATTGGCGACGATGATGCGGAAGACGCGGCAGAGGAAGAAATCGATTTCCAGCCCATGGGGCTGAGTATCGACCTCGATTTGGATCTGCCGCCTCTTGAGGTGACGCGCCCGACCTGGAAGATCACATTCACCCCTGAAGCGGAAATGTACGAAAGCGGGAACGAGGCTTATCCCATATTGCGAGCCCTTGCGGATATGGGAACGGCTGAGGTGGTGTGTGACACCAGCCGCGTGCCATCGTTGCCTGAATTGGCGCCAGACAGTGCCTATCTTTCGTGGACTGTGACGCTCGAAACCGATGTTCAGGAGGCTGAAATTCGGTCTGCCTTTGAGTTTGTGGAAGGCTTGTGTGCGGTTTCCATCGAACGTGAGGATGCACAATCCGACGACCTGCCACCTGATCCTGTTGTGGAAGTACCGCCCGCGCCGGAACCGGTCCCCGAGCCCATTGAGGACGTGGCGCCGCCCCCTGCGCCACCGGCGGACGCAAAACCGGCGGCGTCTCAGTCAAATCCGGTCAAAACCGTGGTGCGTGTTGATCTCGACCGGATTGAGCGTCTGGTCAATCTGGTTGGGGAATTGGTGATCAATCAGGCGATGTTGGCGCAAAGCCTCGAAAGCGCAGGTTTGTCTCCGCATTCGGATGCCATGAATGGGCTCGAGGAATTCCAACGTCTGACGCGCGACATTCAGGACAGCGTGATGATGATCCGCGCCCAGCCTGTCAAACCGCTGTTTCAGCGCATGTCCCGGATTATTCGCGAAGCATCTGCCGCAGTGGGCAAGGATGTGCGTCTGGTCACCGAAGGCGACAGCACCGAAGTCGACAAGACGGTTATTGAACGTCTGGCCGATCCGCTCACGCATATGATCCGCAACGCCGTCGACCATGGGCTCGAAAGCACCGAGGACCGTATTGCCGCCGACAAACCCGGTGAAGGCATTGTGCGTCTTAGTGCCGCCCACAGGTCCGGGCGCGTTGTGATCGAAGTGTCCGACGACGGCGCCGGGATCAATCGACCGAAGGTACGACAAATCGCAATCGACAAGGGTCTAATACCAGCAGACGCGACGCTGAGCGACGCGGAAATTGACAATCTCTTGTTCCTGCCCGGATTTTCCACTGCGAGCAGCGTGTCCGATCTCTCTGGTCGCGGTGTCGGCATGGATGTCGTCAAGACGTCCATTCAATCCTTGGGTGGGCGCATTGCGATTGTGTCAACGCCCGGTAAAGGCACCACATTTTCCATATCGTTACCGCTCACGCTGGCAGTGCTCGATGGCATGGTGGTGAACGTCGCCGGCGAAACGCTGGTCGTCCCGCTTGGCGTGGTTGCAGAAACGTTGACCTTGCGCGCTGACAATATTGATTCCGTGAACCCTGAGCTGACTGTTGTGCGGGTAAGAGGCGGCTTTGTCCCGCTCTTGGATCTCGGACATGAATTGGGATACCGCGATCACCTGAATGACCTGATTGGCTCCATTGCGCTGCTGATCGTTCAGGAGGATGGCAGCCGCGTCGCCCTGATCGTGGATGAAATCCAGGATCAGCGGCAAGTCGTGATCAAGGGCTTGGACGATGCATTTTGTACTGCGCCCGGTATCGCGGCTGCAACCATACTCGGGGACGGTCAGATCGCTTTGATTATCGACCCATCGGACATCATTGCCCATGCCCCGAACACGCAAGACGCGCAAATGCGCATGGAGGCCTGAAATGTCCGATGAAACCCTGGCACAATCCGAGTCAATCGAATTGCTGACGTTCAAGCTCAGTGATCAAGAGTATTCGCTGGACATTATGTGCGTCCGTGAAATCCGAGGTTGGACACAAGCCACCCCCCTGCCCCATTCGCCGAGCTACATGAAAGGTGTCATCAATCTGCGCGGGACCGTTTTGCCGGTGATGGATCTCGCCCAGCGTCTCGGCCTAACGGTGACGGAACACACCGACCGAAATGTCATCATCGTGGTCAAGCACGAGGACACCCTGGCCGGTCTGCTCGTTGACGCGGTGTCGGATATCATCGCACTGACTGAAGAAGACATGCAGCCGCCACCCGACGCCGCAGTTTCCGGGACCCCCGGCGTCATCAAGTACCTCACACTGATTGATGACCGAATGATCCGCGTTCTTGATTTGGCGCAAATCGTGACCCTTGTTCAAAGCGATGCAGCCTGATGATGGCGGCGGTTGAACAATCCGATTTAGAGACTTCGACTTTCGAAGCGTTGGCAGCACTTGCGCACCGCGAGAGTGGTCTACAACTTGTGCCGGAGAAACGTTTGATGGTTCAATCGCGACTGCGACAGCGTTTGAATGCTTTGCGGTTGCCAAATTTTGATGCCTACACATCGTTTGTTCAGTCGGAGGATGGGCGGGAAGAAATTCGTTTCATGATTTCCGCGCTGACAACCAACGTCTCCCAGTTTTTTCGAGAGGACCATCACTTTGCCCTCATGCAAGAATGTTTGGCGGACATCCTTCGTAAAAAAATCTCTGAGGGTGAGCGCATCCGCATCTGGTCCGCTGGTTGTTCGAACGGTCAAGAACCCTACTCCATTGCCATGGCACTTCTTCACGCCTTTCCGGAGCTCAAGACCGCCGACTTCAAAATTCTGGCAACAGATATCGATCCACGTGTAATCGCATTCGCACGCCGGGGCCAATATACGCGCCGCGACACAGATCAAATACCAGATGAATTCCAGCAAGAATTTTTTGCAACAGATACTGCCAATGGCGGAGTGAATATCGTCGATGATTTGAAAAAATTCATTAGTTTCAGAGAGCTGAACCTGTTGCATCAGTGGCCCATGCAACAGCAATTTGACTGCATTTTTTGCAGAAATGTCGTGATCTATTTTGATGTCCCAACACAAGAAGCACTGTGGCCGCGCTTCAGGGATAAATTGTATCCCCACGGATTGCTGTTTCTTGGGCATTCGGAACGGATCGCAGATCCGGAACAGTTCGGATTGTGCAATGCCGGTTTAACTGCTTACGCGACCAAAAAATGATCGTGCAGCATATCTCAACCTAGGAGACTTTAAATGGCATTGAGAGACCAGTTGAGGGTGATGGTCGTGGACGATATGTCGACGAGCCGAGGCTTGATTACACAGGCTTTGGACGGATTGGGCGTGCGCCACGTGTCAACGGCCGAGGACGGAGCAGATGCGCTGAGCACGTTAAGCCGGGCGCCGGTCCATCTGGTAATTTCTGACTACAACATGCCGAACATGGACGGGCTCAAGTTACTTCATCATTTGCGCAGCGGACAAAAAACAAAAAGCATCGGCTTTATTCTCATCACTGGCCGCGCAGAGCAGCAGATCATCGACTATGGCCGTAAGCTGGGGATGAATAACTATTTGAAGAAACCATTTGAGCCAGCTGATTTGCGCAAGTGCATTGAGTCAGTCGTCGGCCCACTCTGATGCAACCAACAAACGGTGATAACGCGACCGAACTTCTGGCGCGGTTGGCAGATCATCTGGACACAGTCGTTTCCGATATTCTGGATGTAGAAGCCGCGCTGGACAACTGCGTCGGCGTAAGACCTGATGAAATCGTGGATTTGCAAAAAATTGACCACGTGTCTCAACGTCTGGCTGATGTCTCGATCCTTTTGCGTCTGCTAAGTAGCAACACACCGTTCAAGCCTGATGTGGTACAATCGCTGAAACTTGCAGAAACGCGGGCGCTCGTGAGTGGTGAATTCAGCGGCACGCGGGCAAGCGGCGGGGTCGATCTTTTCTGAAATAAGGCCGTGGACTGTCAACCGCATCGGAACATACGCCGAAGTTTTTGCTGGCACATCAACCCAGACAGTCTCTTTCAAAGCAAATCAGCACGCGTCATAATGAGCGGTTGTTGCAACACCCCTCATAACCGCATTCTGAAATTTCAAAACAGTTCCAGTCCATTGCCCGTTGCTGCAGGAATGTTGACTTCGACATCTGCAACCTTGACCTCGCCCACGCGTTGCATCACCCGCCCCGTTGCTGGCCAAAACCGGATGTTGCGCGCGGTATTGCCGCCCAATGAGGTGGAGACAATTTCAATTCCTTCGCTTTGCAGATAGCGGATCGTAAAATCGGCGTTTTGCTGACCGATATCCGACAGACCCGACACCATGCGCGCGCCGCCAAACGCTTTCGCCTGCAGTCGAGAGCGGTCCGCGCCCAGTTTTGTCAATTCATTGATCAGCGTTTCGATCGCATTGATATCTGCGAGCGTATCAACCGTGGATGTCGCCCGACCTGCGGCCAGCAACATGTGGTTCATGCCACCAACACCAACCTGCGCGTCCCATAGGCAACAGGCGACGCAACTGCCAAGGAGCGTCGTGATAACCGTATCTTCGCCCACGCCGACTGCGTGTTCCCCCTGAACGATGTGAAGTCGCTCAACCTTCATCTCATATCTCCAACATGCGCAGCATGGTCTCGCCTGCAACACCAATATCCACTTCGACCTCGACCGCGCCGAGCGTGTGCGCGGCTCCTGGCATGCCATATACCACACAGCTTTGAGGCGACTGCCCGACCGTCCGCGCGCCTGCCTGAAGCAACGACAACATCCCCGCCGCGCCATCATCCCCCAATCCAGTGAGAAGCATCGCGCCGACGCGCGGTGCCCACGGGACCGCGGAGGTGAACAGGGCGTTTACGGATGGGCAGAACCGTTCGGACATCTCGCGCGGGGTCAATTCAATGCCCCAGGCATCCCCGGACCACGCAACTGCCGTCTGATGGTCTTGGGCCGTTGCCAAGTGAACAGTGCCCCGGGCAAGAGACGGGGTTCGTTCGGCCAATTGTACGTCCAGCGACACGAGCCGATCCAAGCGTTGCGCAAAACTCTCGAGGAATCGCTGCGGCATATGCTGTGCGACGACGACGGGGGGGCTGTTTTGATCAAACTGACGCAACACCGTTTCGATCGCAGCCACGCCACCGGTTGACGCACCAATCAGCACGATCTGTTCCGGCCACTTCGATATCGTGTGATGTTGCGCCGTCTTGTATCGCAATGTCGAGGCATCCGCGATCTGATCACACAGATTGCTCAGTTCCGCAGGATCCGGCCGCGTGGGTTTGGGCACGCATGCGGCGGCACCAAGCCGCAATGCCGCACGTGCAACCTGACGCCGCTGCTGCACGAGGCTGGAAAAAACAACAACGGGCAGCGGGTGTAACCGCATGAGATGGCTCAGAAATTCGAGGCCGTTCACATGTGGCATTTCGAGATCAAGTGTCACCACATGCGGTTTGGCTGCCTTGATCACGCTGCGCGCTTCTTGTGCGTTCGCGGCCTGGCCCACGACGCGAAGACGCGGGTCGCGGTCAATGACAAAGGACAACCAGCCCCGCACCGTGGGCGAGTCGTCAACAATCACAACTTTGATCGGATCAGGACCCGGAGCGTGCATGATGAGTATCGCTGCTCAAACCGTACAGAAACCGATGGAGGAAGCGGACGAAAATGCCATTCGCTCCCGAGGTATATGCATAGTTCTGAACATATCGCGCCGCATCCATTCCAAGACGTGGCGGGACGATAGATCAACACCAATGAAGGGCAGATTAATCCGCGCTCACGACGCTACCGCCTTCATGAACCTGTCCTTGATCACAACCGGGTCCATTGTGATCACAGGCAGCTTGATGTTGCCGCTGTCGCATTTCACCACGATGATCGTCATCTTTTTGCTGTCGATCGCCGCCTGCAACACCTCGCCCGTGTCTACATCGCGGCACGTCACCACGTTTTCACACCCACAGGCCGCCGCCACCTTCTCAAGCGCCGTCTTCTTGCCCGCATAGGTCGGCTGATCCCCCGTTGACCCGTACGATCCGTTGTCGATGATCATCAGGATATAGTTGTCGGCCACATTGTTCGCGATCGTCGGCAGCGTGCCCAGATTGGTCAATACGGACCCGTCGCCATCGATGGAGATCACCGTCTTGGGTTGCGCCAGCGCCAGCCCGAGACCAATCGACGACGACAGACCCATCGTCCCCAGCATATAGAAATTCGTGGGCTGGTCGTCGATCATGTGCAGCTCCTGGCTGGGCAGACCGATGTTGCAGACGACCAGATGGTCCCGCAGGATGGGCGCGATCTCGCGCAGGATTTCGGAACGGATCATTGGTCGCCATAGCCTCCCCAGAAGTTGGCGTCGGTCAGGATCGCCACGGGTTTCGAGCACATGAATGTGTATTTCAGGATCATATCCAGCTCTTCCACATCCGATTGCGTATGGAAATGGTAGGTGGGGATGTTCATCTGAGCCAGCAGCGCCTTGGTGTGCACGGCCATCTCGACCTGGCAGGCAACGGGTTCGCGCAGCTCACCGCGGTAGCTGATCAGCATGGGCAGCGGCATGCGGTAGTACTGGATCAAGGTGGCCAGCGTGTTGATGGTCACACCGATGGCGGTGTTCTGCATGATGATGGCGGGGCGTTTGCCGCCCATCCATGCGCCTGCGCACAGGCCCATGCCTTCGTCTTCCTTGTTGGAGGGGATGTGAAAGATGTCGGGGTGCGCGTCGATTTCGTCAATGACACCAGCGAGTTGCTTGCACGGCACGGTGGTTACAAACGAAATGTCGTTCGCAACAAGATCGTCCGTGATCTTCTTGTCTATCGTCATGGGGTTGGATCCAGTTTTGTCAGGTCAGGGGTCAAGACAGGGCGCGCTACCCTTCTGCGGACAGATCGAAGTTTTCGCCGGGGAAGTACTTTGCGAGGCGGACGTCTGCGGCGCGGGCGTGGCCTTCCATGCCTTCCAGGCGCGAGATGCGGGCGGTGGCTTCGGCCACGCGTTTGGATCCGTCACGCGTCGCGCGCTGCCAGGTCACGATCTTCATGTACTTGTGCACCGACAGCCCGCCCGTGTAATTCGCCGCCCCCGATGTGGGCAGCACGTGGTTCGTGCCGGACGCCTTGTCGCCATAGGACACCGTCGTCTCCTCGCCCAGAAACAGCGACCCGTAACAGGTCAGACGCCCCAGCCACCAATCCAGGTCCGCGGCCTGCACCGTCAGGTGCTCGGGCGCGTAATCATCTGAACAGGCTGCCATTTCCTCGCGATCCGAACACAGGATCACCTCGGCATAATCGCGCCACGCCGCAAAGGCGTTGTCGCGGTTCACCTCCGGCAGATCGTCGATCAGGCCGGGCACCATCTCCATCACCGTCTCGGCCAGCGCCCGGTCATCCGTCACCAGCCAGACGGGCGAGTTGTAGCCATGCTCGGCCTGGCTCACCAGATCCGTGGCCACGATATGCGCGTCCGCAGAGCCGTCCGCGAGGATCAGGCTGTCGGTGGGGCCTGCGATCATGTCGATGCCCACGCGGCCAAAGAGGATGCGCTTGGCCTCGGCCACGAACTGGTTGCCGGGGCCGACGAGGATGTTGGCGCGCGGCAGGCCAAAGAGGCCAAAGGTCATCGCCGCCACCCCCTGCACGCCGCCCATCGCCATGATCCTGTCGGCGCCGCACAGGTGCGCGGCATAGATGATCGCGGGCGCCACGCCCACGCCGGGACGCGGAGGTGAGCACGCCGTGATGTGGCGGCAGCCCGCGACCTTGGCCGTGGTGACGGTCATGATGGCCGAGGCGATATGGCTGTAGCGCCCGCCGGGCACATAGCAGCCCGCCGCATCCACCGGGATCGCCTTTTGTCCCGCAATCAGCCCCGGCACGACCTCGTATTCCACATCCGCCACCGTCGCCTTCTGCGCCTCGGCAAAGCGTTTGACGTTGTCATGGGCGAACTGGATGTCGGCCTTGAGCTTATCCGGCACCAGCGCCGCCGCTGCTTCGATTTCCTCGGGCGTGAGCATGACATTGCCTTCGTAGCGGTCGAACTTGGCCGCATAGTCCAAAGCCGTGGCATCCCCGCCCGCTTCGATGTCGGACAGGATCTGCACCACCGTCTCATGCACATCAGACGCCCCCGTCGCAGAGGTCAGCGTCGCTTTCTTGAGGTATTCGCGCGTCATGATGATTTCGGTCCCATTCAAAAGCATGATTTCCCGGCGCGTGTCACGCGCTGTTGCCGCACGCTAATGGGCCAGGCAAACCGGGGCAAGCGTGGCCGATCCGCAGGAATGCGGGTTCAGGAACATGACGCACTACATTTCAGAAAGCGAAATGTCGGGGGCTCAAAACCGATCATGCGAACGCAAGGACATGGGGTCGAACGAGACCCCTGCGAACGGGGCACACCACTGCAAGGATGGGGCGGCAGCGCCGCGCGCTCACGTCGTCTGCGGCGGTAGTGCAATAAAGGGAACGGCGTAGCGGTTCAGACAAGGTTCGAACCCGACGCCGCGCGCTCACGGAGCCCGCAGCGGCAGCGCAATAAGAGGAGTGGCGGACAGGAAGGGATTCGAACCCTCGAGACGGTCTCCCGCCTACGCACTTTCCAGGCGCGCGCCTTCGACCACTCGGCCACCTGTCCGAGGCCGGGTATAGTGAACCCGGCCCGTGAGATGCAAGGGCAAATCAGAAGATACGAAAGCTTGCGACAAAGGGGAGGTGATCCGACACCTCTTCGCGGAATTTTTCGCGCCCCATGTCGAGCGTCCAGTGCATCGGAAACAGGCGCAGCGACCCACGCACATAGTCGCGCGAGAATTTGCGCGATACGGCGAATCCGTCCAGCAGATTGGCCCGCCCCTTGGACAGGATGTGGCTGAACCGGTCCTGCAGGTCCCAGCAGGACACGAAATCCATGACATCATCCCCGCCGAGGTGATGAAAGTTGCTGACGTCCTGCCCGGGGATCATGTTGAAGTCACCGGCCAGCAGGATCATGTCGGTTTTCCTGCCCGGTGTGTCCTGCAACTGGGTCATCCAGTTGCCGATCACCTTGCACTGGCTGTCGCGCAGGATTTGCTCGGCCTTGCCGCGCCCGGATTTCAGATGCACCCCGATCACCGTCGCTTCGAATTTCGATCCGATTTCCACGTCTGCAGCAAAGGCCATACGCCCGCCGGTATAGTCGCCCTGCGAAGCGGGCACGAAGCGCGGGTTGGTCACGCTGATGCCCGGTTTGTGCAGGAAACCGATATGCAGATGGCTGTCCGGTTGCGGCAGGATCGTCACGTCATAGGCAACGCCGTATTCGTCCTGCAATGTCTGCGCCAACCACTCGATATGCGTGATGGGTGACACTTCGACGAGGGTCACCAGTTCCGCGTCGAGAAGGGCAAGGCCCTTGGCCTGATTTTTGGCCTTCTCGCTGGCGGTGTCGATACCGACACCGGGGGTAAATGGCGTGTTGCCCGCAAGGTTCCAGACAGCAAACCGCGCAATGGAATGGGAAAATGTCGACATGAAATATGCTCCGATCAAAATGGAATGGAGCGATCATAGCCGGAATCGACGCTTTTTTCAATTTTTGCGGGAACTCTCATGCGGGTTGGCGCGGGTCCTGCACACTATGCATACCAGCGTCGGATGCGCGCCGTCAGGTCGCCTCGAGGTGCAGATAGACGCGGCGGTTGCGGCGCCCCTTCTTTTCGATCTTGCCCAGACGCAGCCCGCCAATCTCGCCCGTGCGTGCCACATGGGTGCCGCCACAGGGTTGCAGGTCGACCACGTTTGTATCACTGCCGATGCGGACCAAACGGATGCGCCCCGCCCCGCGCGGCGGCTGCACCGACAGTGTTTTGACCATGCCCGGATTGGCGTCCAGATCCGCTTGCGTGATCCACTCTTCGGTCACCTTCAGATCGGCTTCGACATGTGCGTTCAGCGCCGCTTCGATGGCGTCGCGGTCTTCGGGCGCGTCTTCCATATCGAAATCGAGCCGCCCGCGGCCCGCGCTGATCGACCCGCCCGTGACCCCGAACGGCATCACGACAGACAGAAGGTGCAGCGCGGTGTGCACGCGCATATGCGCATAGCGACGATCCCAATCGAGGGTCTGTTCGATCTGTGTGCCGACGGGGGGCAAGGCGCGCGGTTCGGACGGGACCAGAACGATGTCATCCTTGTCCCCCTTGACCGCGGTGGCGATGGCCAGCGTGTTGCCAGACCATGCGATCTGTCCGCTGTCGCCCGGTTGCCCGCCGCCGGTCGGGTAGAACAGCGATTGGTCGAGGATGATGCCCCCTTCGGCCGTGTGGCCGGTGACGGTGGCCATTGCATCGCGCAGATATGCGTCGGTTCGGAACATCATGTCGGTCATCGGCTGTCTCCATCACCGTCGCTGTCGCCATCGCTGTCACCGTCGTCTTCGCCGCCATGCATCTCCGGATCAATCTCGGGCTGTGCTGGCGGCGGTGCGGTTGGATTGGCGGGCGCGCCCTGCCCCAGTGTTTCGGGATTGCGGAGCCAGACGTCACGCTGTGCAAACGGGATTTCGATCCCTTCGGCGGTAAAGCGTTCGGCAATCTGGTGATTGATGTCGTTGCGCACGCTCAGGCTCCAGTTCACGTCGCGCAGGATGATGCGAACCTCAAAGTCGAGGCTGTCCGCGCCAAACCCCGCAAACAGGATCATCGGTGCCGGATTGGCTAGCGCCATGGGATGCGCTTCGGCAATCTCGCGCAGGATATTTTCGACGCGGCGCGTGTCCGTGCCATAGGCGACGCCCACGGGAATGATCACGCGCCCCACCGTGTTGCCGCGGGTGTAATTGGTCACCGTGCCCGAAATCAGGTCGGCGTTGGGCACGATCACATCCGTGCGGTCAAACGTCTCGATCCGGGTCGAGCGGACCGAGATGCCGCGCACATACCCCATCTGCCCGCCCACCTCGATCCAGTC
Organism: Tateyamaria rhodophyticola; assembly: GCF_047777875.1. Taxonomy (GTDB): domain Bacteria; phylum Pseudomonadota; class Alphaproteobacteria; order Rhodobacterales; family Rhodobacteraceae; genus Tateyamaria. Next base: position 3,486,323 of record NZ_CP180519.1, read on the forward strand.
GCCTTCGGAAATTGGCCTTTCGATCAGCAGGATGATGCCAGAGACAAAGTTGGACACGATGGTTTGCAGGCCAAAGCCAATGCCCACAGACAACGCGCCGGCCACAATCGCGATGTTCGACAGATCAATGCCCGCGGACGTGATCGCAATCACGGCGGCCAGGAAAATACCGATATAACCCAGCCCCGCCACAACGGCGGTTTGCCCACCGGTGTCGAGTTTCGTCTTGGGCAGGACGGATGTCTTCATCGCGGCTTGCGCGCCGCGCGTCAGCAGATAGCCAAGCGTGAACACAACGATGAGCGTAAAGAACGCACCGGGCGAGATTGTGATGTCCCCGATGGTCAACCCGGTGCGCAGGCGCGTCCACAGGTCCAGCAAATCGGTCGTCCGCACGCCCCAAATCAACGCCAGCGGAATGCTTGATGCGAGGATCAGCGCAAAGCCGACAAGCGTTGGGATCAGGCTGTCGGATGCCGCATGACCCGGACGCACCGCTGTGTAAATGTCGCGCACCAATTGCAGCAGGAGCGCCAGCACCGCAAAGAGCGCAAGCGTCAGGATCGCGGGATAGATCAGCGCCTTGGCCGCGACGCCATACCCCAGCGTCGCGAGGATCGGTGCCAGCAGCCCGGCCGCCATCGCCGCCCGCCCCAGCAGGCGGATCACACGGGGGCCGAACAGGCGTTCGCTTTGCGCATCGCTGTCATCCTCGCGCAGGTTCCGCCGCATCAGCCAGCCGATCCGCAGCGTCAGCACCGAGCCCAAAAGGATCAGCGGATAATGCAGGATGGCCTGTGTCGACAGGGCGTAGCGTTCGAAATCCGTGAGCGCCTGCACCAGAAACGACAGGCCATAAACCAACCCCAGAACAAACGCATAGATGCGCCCTTCGGTCCGGCGTTTCGGCGGCAAGGTCAGCGGCGTGGGCAGCGCGTCATCACGTGGAAACACCCGGCTGCCAAGCCAGAGCGCGAAAAAGATGCTGAACCCCATGGGCTCCAGGGTGCTCAGCAGAACCTCAACCCGCGGACCGAACAGGTCCGTGGCCCCGATGGCGCGCAACAGCGCAAAAAGGCCCAGCATCGGCAGCGCGATCTGCCCCAGCGAGACGACGAAACCAGCCAATCCTGCGCCCGTCGTATGCTCGGACCTTTGAATACGGGTCGCCAGCAACTCGGTCCACTGGCGCGACCGTGTCAGCAGCACGATCCCCAGCACGATCAGCGCAATCACCAATGGCAGGTTGTCTTGTGCCTGCGCGCGGGTCGTCGGACTGCTCCAGGCTTGTGACACACCCGCAGCCGTAGCGGCGCCCGTTTCCTGAATATCGCGCCACGCGGCGGGCCACAGGGACGGGTTCACCGGCCACGGTCCCATGTTCAGCAACTGGTCTGCTTGCCGTTGGCGCAGGATCTCGTCGATTTCCCCGATGATGCCGTTTGCACGGCTGAACGCCTCTTCTGCGGTGCGTCGCGGTGTGTTCAACCGTTCAAGCTGCGCGTTCAACTCGGTGCGGCGCGCGGCGATTTCTTCGGGCTCACTCTGCCCCTCTTCGGGGGCCGCGCCCAGGGCAGACAGCTGATCCCGCACCGTTGCAATCCGGCTGGCATTTGCGGTCAGCTGTTCCTGGAACCGACCACGCCAGTCCACGATTTCGGCACGCAGATTGGAAAACGCCTCGTCCGAAGCGCGTGCGGACTGCACCGCGCTTTCGGCGCGGGACGCAACCGATTGCCATGCGGTGACATCAAGGCCGGCGGTAGTCTGCGCCCATGCCCCCAATGTGAAAAACAGCGTCGCGACAAGCGCGAAAAGAGGCCTGCCCAGAAACGTCCGCATCAGACGTCCTCGAACACGCCCGGGATGGAGGCCGGACCACGGTCCAGCCAATGCGGCACCGGCAGGTCCTTTTCGCGCAGGAAGTCAGGGTTGAAGAGCTTCGATTGATAACGCGATCCGAAATCACACAGGATCGTCACAATCGTATGGCCCGGTCCCAGATCCTTGGCCAACCGGATGGCACCGGCGACATTCACGCCCGTCGATGCCCCCATGCACAGCCCCTCTTCCGACAGCAGGTCGAACACGATCGGCAACGCCTCGGTGTCAGGCACGTTATAGGCAAAGTCCGGCGTGAACCCGTCGAGGTTGGCAGTGATGCGCACCTGCCCGATACCTTCGGCGATGGACCCGCCCTGCATCGCAATCTCGCCCGTGGTGTAATAGCTGAAAAGACCCGCACCATCCGGATCGGCCAGCCCGATCTTAACGCCCTTGGGCTGCAACACCTCGGCCACGCCCGCAAGCGTTCCGCCCGACCCCACGGCACAGATGAACCCATCGACCTTGCCGCCGGTCTGTTCCCAGATTTCGGGGCCGGTCGTGTCGATATGCGCCTGCCGGTTGGCGACATTGTCGAACTGATTGGCCCAGATCGCGCCATTCGGTTCGGTTTTGGCAAGTTCAGCGGCCAAACGTCCGGAATAGCGCACAAAATTGTTGGGATTGCGATAGGGTGCCGCAGGCACCTGTACCAGTTCCGCACCGGCGAGCCGCAGCATGTCCTTCTTTTCCTGGCTTTGGGTTTCGGGGATCACGATCACCGTCTTGAACCCCATGGACGCCCCAACAACGGCCAGCCCGATACCGGTATTGCCTGCGGTGCCTTCCACGATGGTGCCGCCGGGGCGCAGCTCACCGCTGGCCACGGCATGCTGGATGATCGACAGGGCGGCGCGGTCCTTGACCGATTGGCCGGGGTTCATGAATTCGGCCTTGCCGAGGATCGTGCACCCGGTTTCCTCGCTGGCGCGGCGCAGCTTGATCAGAGGGGTATTGCCAACAGCGGCGGCGAGATCGGGAGCAAACTGCATCGGCGTATTCCTTTCGGCCTTGTCATTTTGGTGTAACGACCCGTCGCCGTGACCTCAACCCATCCGAAGACGCGCCCGGTGGTGCGCCAGCCAGTAGGTCAGCAGCGCAAGCGGCACGTTGCCCGCCTGCCGTGTCTCGGCCATGTGCAGCAACGCGTCAAAGGACATCAGTTGCGCACGGATATTCTCACCCTCTTCGGGCAGCCCGCCAATCCCCGCAGTGTCATCCGGCAGATCGCACAGCCCCACGAACAGATGATAGAACTCTGTCGTGGCCCCCGGCGAAGGATAGCAGGCGGCAACCTCTTCTATGGCGTCGAGCGTCAGCCCGGCTTCCTCCTCGGCCTCGCGGCGTGCGGCATCAATGGGCTGTTCGCCCGCATCGACAAACCCCGCGATGGGCTCTTTCTGCCAGAGGACCGGGTCGCACCGGCCAATCGGGCCCATACGGATCTGTTCTACCAGCAGCACCCGGTCGCGCACCGGATCATAGGGCAGCAGGAACGCCGCATCCGTCGCCACAAAGACAGCCCGTTCGAGCGGGTCCGACATCGACCCATCAAACCGCTCATGCCGCACCTTCAATTCCTCGATGGCGAAGAAATCGCTGTAGGCCTGTGCGCGGTGCATCACGTCTACCTTGCCCTGCAATGTGCCTGCGCCATGGCGCGGATTGGCGGCCAGCACCTTGCTCCAGGCGCGGGCGCGGATGCGGGGAAAGCGGCGCGCGATCTCTTCGGGTGAGACGTGTCCAAACCCGCTCATCACCTCACGTGCCGCGTGCTCTGTCATCAGCGCCCACCGCACGCGCCAGGCGTCAAAATCCCATGGCCCGGCGCTGGTCCACGCCGCGGACGCGGTGCGGTAGACTTCCACCGCGGCCCCGGCGGCCGTTACGCGCCGTTCGGTGTCATAGTCAAATCCGCCTTCGTAGTAGTCGAGCCGCGCGCGGTCGGTATCGCTCAGGTCCGTGACGACAAGGCCCGCCGCCTGCGCGCCCGGATGGTCCACCAGCATCGGGAACGGCCCCTCCGCCACCGCATCCGTCCGCATGTTGGGCAGCGTGTCTTGCGCGATCTGCAGCGTATCGACCGGTCGTCCCAGCACAATCGCAAGAAGCGGCGCGTGCCGCAGCGTGCCATAGAAAAACAGCGTGCTCATGGGATCAGCGCCACGTCCGCCACGCAAATTCCGCCAAAAGACCGGTCAAGAGCCCGCCGGCCACCACGGTGCCCCAGATCAACGGCGTCGACATCAGGAAGGCCCATTCCGCGCCGATCTCCATAATGGCCAAAAGCGCCTCACCTGCGCCGTCATATCGGTTCTTCATCGCGCGTCCGACCATTTCGTTTGCCGCCTGTATGAACAGGCCCCAGAACACGAGGACAACGCCGCCCGTCAGCCCCACATTGACGGCCGAAGTCCACCCCCGCCCCATCCGGCGGCCGATGAACACCCATCCCACGGCAATGCCCAAAAGGACGTTGACGTGAACGAACCAGCCGAAATTGGTGTCTTCTTCGAACAGGGTCATGATCATGCCCGACAGGACAAAACCAAGGATGGCCAAACCCAACGCCCCAACCAGTTTTGCGGCGTCAGGCATGGGTGATGTCCGTCATGAGTTTATCCGAGGCGTTTGATCGTGATCTGCGTCACGTCGCAGTTGGCACTTTCAAAGGTCGCCGCGCAAGAGGTCAGGTAAAAATTCCACATCCGGCGGAACCGGTTGTCAAAACCCATTTCGGAAATCTGGTCCCACTTTTCGTTGAATGTCTCGTGCCAGCGGCGCAGCGTGATGTTGTAGCTTTGACCGAACTCCACGGACCGTTCCACCGCGAGCCCCGCCTTTTGCACCTGCGCACGCAAGGCCGATGGGCTGGGCAACATGCCGCCGGGAAAGATGTATTTCTGGATGAAATCAACGCCGCGTTGATACACGTCCCACCGCCGGTCCGTGACTGTGATGATCTGCAGCGTGGCATTCTTGCCGGGTTTGAGCCGTTCGCGCACCGTCTCGAAGTAAGTGGGCCAGTATTTCTGCCCCACGGCCTCGAACATCTCGATGCTGGCGATCCCGTCATAGGTGCCCTGTTCGTCGCGGTAATCCTGCAACTTGAATTCAACCAGATCGGAAAGACCCGCCTTTTCAATGCGTTCCTGCGCGTACTTGAACTGCTCTTCGCTGATCGTCAGCCCCGTCACCTTGAGGCCGCGTTCACGCGCCGCATATTCCGCAAACCCGCCCCAGCCGCAGCCAATCTCGAGGATATGATCCCCCGGTTGCGCGCCCATCTGGTCCACCATGCTGGCGTATTTCGCAATTTGTGCTGCCTCGTGGCTTTCCTGTCCGGTCTCGAACAGGGCCGAGGAATAGGTCATCGTGTCGTCAAGCCAGAGCTTGTAGAATTCATTGCCCAGATCGTAGTGGTAGCTGATGTTTTTCCTGGCCTGCGCCTTGTGATTGCGTTGCAGCCAAAAGCGGAACTTTTCGAACTGGCGCACCAGACCCATGCCGGGAAACCCGTCATAGATGTCTTCGTTGTCGGCATGAACGAGGTCCATGAACGCCTGAAGGTCCGGCGTGCTCCACCATTCGTCCAGATAGGCATCGCAAAAGCCCAGGTCACCTTCGCGGATGAGGCGCGCAAACAGGTCGTTGTTGTGCACATGCACCTCTGCCACGGGTCCCGGCTGAGGCCCTTCGGCCCGAAAACGGCGCCCGTCCGGCAGCACGAAATCCAGTCGGCCGGTGTTCATGCCCTGCGCCATGGCCATGACCCGCGCAAAGTAACGTGGCAGGCCGGTCTGGCCGTCGGTTGTCGTGAGGATCATGCTCTCTCCCATCAGCATGACTGTCAAGCTAACTGGACAGTCTGATAGACGCAACCGTCCGGCGTGCCCATCGATCAAAAATCTCGGTTTTCATAAGCGGTTAGCGCACGTTTTCGGCCTTCGTCAGCAGGGACAATCGGTGCCGGGTACGTGTCGGACGGGCTCAACCCCCAGGATTTCGGCACCGCATCGAAGTAGGACAGCGCATCCTCGTGCGGATTACTGCGGCCTTCGGCGATCCAGCGGCTGACATAGGCGCGGTTCTTGTCGAACTTGTCGAGCTGCGTGACCGGGTTGAACACGCGGAAATACGGCGTCGCGTCCGGCCCGGATCCCGCAGACCACTGCCAGCCCATCGCATTTGATGCGGGGTCCCAGTCGATCAGGCAATCTTCGAACCATTTCTGACCGATGCGCCAATCGCTGAGCAGGTGCTTGGTCAAATAGCTGGCCACGATCATGCGGCCCCGGTTGTGCATCCGCCCGGTCACATACATCTCGCGCAGCGACGCATCAACAAACTGAATGCCGGTGCGCCCCTGTTTCCAGGCCGTGACCTCTTCGGTTTCCTTGGTGTTCCACGGGAACGCGTCCCAGTCGGGCTTCCAGTTGTCGTGCAAGATGTGTGGCGTGTGATGCATCAGGTGATAGGCAAACTCGCGCCACACCAACTCCTTGAGGAACGTCTCCGCCCCCGCCTTGCCCTCTTGAAACGCGGCAAAGCCCGCGTGCCAACATTGGTGCGGGCTGATCTCGCCCAGGGCGAGGTTCTCGCTCAGGTTCGAGGTGCGGTCCGATGCGGGCAGATCGCGGCCCGCGTCATATCCCGCCACCAGCTCATCAATGAAGTATCCCAGCCGGTCGCGCGCGGCCTCCTCGCCCAGTCGGATGAACGGGCGCACAACCTCTGCTCCGCGTTGCATGGCCTGACCCAGCGACCAATCGGCGATGTCTTCGCTCTCGGGCCAGGTGTCGGGGGCCGGAATGCTGTCCGGCGCGGACAGGGGGACATCCACATCCCGATCCTTCACAGACCGCCAGAACGGGGTGTAAACCTTGTAGAACCCGCCTGTCTTCGTCTCGGTCGTCCACGGCTCGAACATCAGGTGCCCGCCATAGCTGCGCGCATCTATGTCCGCCTCTTTCAGCGTTTTCTTGATGATGCTGTCGCGGGCCACCGCCTGCGGATCATAAAGCCGCGACCAGTAGACTGCCCCTGCCCCGGTCTCTGCAATCAGCGCCTGCAAGACCTCCAGCGCATCGCCCGAGCGGAAAATCAGGCGGCTGCCCTTGGATGCGAGGCTTTCGCCGAGGTGTTCCACGCCCAAGCCCCACCGCCATTTCGGCGCAGCACCAAGGTCGTCCACGCTGTCGTCGCGGATGACAACAGGGATCACCGGCCGCTCGCTTTTGCACGCGGCGGACAAGGCGGTGTGGTCGCTCAGGCGCAGGTCACGCCGGAACCAGATGATGATGGGGGAGCTGCTCACTCTCAAGGTCCATAACTGTTTGGTAAGCATACGTAGGGCGGTGTGGCGCGGATCAAGCCACGGCTGCGTGACGTATGGTCATGCGCAAGAAAATGGCCCCGACGCAGACGCACCGGGGCCACCAATCGCTTGTGAAAGCGCGCTTATTCCGCGGGCGTTGCGCCCTCGATTTCCGAATGCACCGTCGGCACACCAATCGCTTCACGCTTGCCGTCGTTGTAGATCGCCTTGATCAGCGCGAGGCACATCAGCACCATGACCAGGCTGAACGGCAGCGCGCCAATGACCATCGCGGTCTGGATCGCCGAGGTCCCGCCAGAGATCAGCAAGCCCCCCACAACAAGCGCCAGCGCCGCACCCCAGAACAGGATGTGCGGACGCGCCTTGGGACCTTCGTCACCAGCGGCGTTGATGGTGTTCACGATCAGAACCGCAGAGTCCGCCGACGTCACGAGGAACGTCATCAACAGCACAACGATCAGGAACGCCATGCCCCAGGCCAGCGCCTGCGCAATCGGTGCCAGCATGAACTCGGTCATGGCAAAGATCTTGTCACCATTGGCCGCGTCAAAGATGACGCCGTTCGCCCCGCCGTTCAGCTCAAGGTCAATCGCGGTGCCACCGGCCCATGCGAACCAGACAAAGCACATCAGCGACGGCACGATCATCGCGCCCAACACGAATTCACGGATGCTGCGCCCGCGCGAAATCCGCGCAAGGAACAGGCCCACGAACGGCGCGAATGCGATCCACCAGGCCCAGTAGAACACCGGCCACCAGCCCTGCCACTGTGTCAGCAGGAAGGCTTCCGACCCTTCGACACCGTCCGAGGACCAGACGTTGAAGCTCATCGCCGGCAACGCGATCAGGTAATCCCAAATGCCGACGAAGAACGCCGATGCGCCGAACCATGTGGCCCCGAAGATGATGAAGAAGCCCAGAAGGAAGATCGACAGCACCATGTTGATGTTCGACAGCCACTTGATGCCCTTGCCCACACCGGACAGCGCCGACAGCGTCGACGCGCCCATAATGGCCAGCAAAGCCACGACGATCCCGACAAAGGTCGCGCCGCCGTCGGCGTCCATCAGACCACCAATGCCAATGCGTGTCAGACCCGCCACGAACTGCTCGACACCAAAGCCAAGCGTTTGCGCCACACCGAGGATGGTCGCAACCACGGCCACGATGTCGATCAGGTGACCAACCTTGCCCGACAGCGACGCGCCAAAGAGCGGCGTCAGCGATGACCGGATGGTCAGCGGCAGCCCACGGCGGTAGCTGAAGAAGGCCAGTGCAAGCCCTGCGACGGCATAGCACGCCCACGCGCCAAGGCCCCAGTGCAGGAACGACCATTTGTACGCCATGCGCACGTTGTCCGCCTCACCGCCCGTGGTCACACCCATGATCGTTTCCGGGTTTGACCCGAAATGCGCCACCGGTTCGGCCACGGCCCATGTCAGCATGCCAACACCGATCCCGGCGCCGAACATCATCGAGAACCATGAAAAATTGGAAAACTCCGGCTTTTCGCCCGGTTGGCCCAGGTTCATGCGTCCCGCCGTTGGCCACAGCGCGAGGCCAAGGCACACGATGATAAAGAACGCCACGACCCAGATGTACCAAGCGGCAAAGTTGGCCAGAATGACACTGTTGAGGTCACCCAGTACCCGGCCCGATTGTGTTGGCCAGAAAATGCACCAGACGACCAGCACAGAGATGATTACTTTACTGACGACCGTCACGTCGACGCTGAAGCCACGGTAAAAACCGTTGTCAGCCGTGCGGATCGGCAAATCCGTCAAAGGGGGTTTCATTTGATACCTTCCTGTTTGTCTTATTTTTGTGACATCAAACAAAACACGGTCGGCATCATTAACGAAGGATTAATTGCACCCGATGGCGTCGCAACAGGCCCCAGATCGCCGTTTTTGGCGGTGACATGAAATTCGAAGGCCTGTTTTCAAAAAGAGCGGCCATTTCCCGCTGAGCGTGCATCGCACGTGTGCCGCGTCGAACGGAAAACGGCGCCTCACCTTTGCAGATTCGCGGGCGCTACTTTGCCTGCTTTACGGCTGTCACAGACGCGCTGCCACTGCGCCGGTCACAAGGTCAAAGCGCTGCGCGAATTTTCTCCGCATGCGCCTTGATTGCGTCCATATCGCCCATCTTGCCGGGGGGCCGCATCGCAACCCCCTCGTGCCGGGGATGGATATGAAAGTGCAGGTGAAACACCTCCTGCCCGCCCGCCGTCTCATTGAACTGTTGCAAGGTGATGCCATCCGCCGCAAACCCCGCTTTGGCCGCATTGGCCACCTTGCGCACCGTGCGCATCACCGCCGCCAATTGCGCATCGCTGGCATCGAGCACGTTGCGGCACGGTGTCTTGGGGATCACGAGGCAATGCCCGTCCGTCCGCGGCATGATATCCATAAAGCACAACGTATCATCGTCCTCAAAGACGGTCACATTCGGGATCTCGCCCCGCAGGATCTTGGCAAAGATGTTCTGGTCGTCATAGGCGGTCATGCCGGTCCTCATTGGTTCGTTGTACCCGCACACCCTACGCAAACCGCACCAGAGCACCAGCCCAACACCGCACTGACATTTTTTTGATGAGACATCTTGAACATTGTTCACGGCTACCCAAATTCATGAACAACGTTCAAACAGGGATAGATCTCATGGAAAACGCCTACCTCTTCGTACCGGTTGTCATCAGCCTGATTGTGTCGCTCTTTGCGTGGCGCGCCGTGTTCCTGCGCGCAATGAAGGTCTACGCGCTTGCTCTGGGGCTTGTCGTGGTCATGTCGCTCGGATTGTACATTGCCGCGGTCACCGCGAACGGTTGGGACGGGATCACCTATGCCATCATTCTGGTGCTTGGCAGCCTGCCAGCCGTGGGGGCGATGTTTCTTGGCGGGCTTGTGGGATTGCTGACCCGCAGGGCGTTGCCGCTGCCGTCGTAAGGAAAGGTCGCTGCAATTAAAAAGGCTTGCCGACCCCTCCGGATCGGCAAGCCCCCCAACTCAACAACACAGCACGCAGCCGTGTCGCCACCGGTTCAGGCGTTCACGTCAACCACGACGCGGCCCTTCACCTGACCTTTCAGAATATTTGCGCCCAGCTGCGGCAGGTCCGACAGGGTTGCGGGTTGCACCATCGCCTCCAGCTTGTCCATCGGCAGGTCCTTGGCGATCCGCTTCCACGCCCGCACGCGGTTGTCATAGGGTTGCATCACAGAGTCGATGCCCAGCAGGTTCACACCGCGCAACAGGAACGGAATGACCGTCGCAGGCAGGCCAGCCCCCCCGGCCAGACCAACAGCTGCAACACTTGCGCCATATTGCATCTGACCCAGCAGGCGGGCGAGCATCGCGCCGCCAACCGCATCGACGCACCCACCCCATGTCTCGCCTTCGAGCGGACGTTTCGTGGTCTCGTTCAGCTCTTCGCGCGCCACGATCTGGGTCGCCCCCAGAGATGTGAGGTAATCCGCCGTCTCGGGCCGCCCGGTCACACCGGCCACCTCATGGCCCAGATTGGCAAGGATCGCGGTGGCCACAGACCCGACACCACCCGCAGCGCCCGTCACCAGAACCGGCCCGCCCTTCAAGCCGTGATCTTCCAGCGCCATCACCGCCAGCATCGCGGTAAAGCCAGCCGTACCAACCGCCATCGCCTGCCGCGCATCCAGACCCTCTGGCAGCGGCACCAGCCAATCGGCCTTCACCCGCGCCTTCTGTGCATACCCGCCCCAATGCGCCTCACCCACGCGCCAGCCCGTCAGCACAACCTTGTCACCGGGCGCATAACGGTCGTCATCCGATGCGTCGACTGTCCCGGCAAAGTCGATCCCCGGCACATGCGGGTACTTGCGCACCAGCCCGCCACCGGGCCCGATGCACAACCCGTCCTTGTAATTCACCGTGGAATATTCGACCGCGACCGTCACCTCGCCACCGGGCAAATCGTCCAGCGACAGCTCGGTCACCGCCGCGGACGTCTTGCCGCTGTCTTCATCCTTGTTGACCACCAATGCATTGAACATGTCGCTCTCCATATCGCGGGGACATCCCCGTCTCTGTTCTCAAAAATCCCGGGGTCTGGGGCAGAGCCCCAGTCCCGCACGTCAAAGCCAGAACGCGTCCTGAACCGTCGCGCTGCGCATACCATCCGGCGTCTCGACTTCCAACGCCGTGCCCGCATCCCAATGGGTCATGCGCACCATGCCGATGGACACGTTCGTCTTAAAATCCGGGCTCCAGGCCGCAGATGTCACCTGCCCCACACGCTTGCCCCCGGCATAAAGCGGCCACGCCCGGTCACAGGAGGGCACCGCATCCCCCACAATCGCAATCGGGCGGATCTGTTGGACGGGCCCTTCCTTGGACACCCGCAACAGCGCGTCGCGCCCGATACAGCCAATGGCTGTCTGCGTGTCACAAAACCGGCCCAACCCGCACTCATGCGGCGTGTTGTCGTCGGTCATATCGTTGCCATAGCTCAACAAACCGCCCTCGATCCGCTCGATCCCGTTGGGGCAGCCGGCCCGCACATTCAGGTCTTCGCCAGCGGCAAAGAGGTCATTCCACAGCGTCATGCCAAGCGAGGTATCCGGCATGTAAATCTCGAACCCACCCTGTTTCGAATACCCAGATCGCGCAATGGCCAGATCAACCCCCTCATACTGAAACATGTCAAAGCGGAAGAACCGGATGTCGCGCACCCGATCGCCAAACACCCGCTCCATCAGGTCGTCGGCCTTGGGTCCCTGCACCGCCAAAGGTGACACGTCCGGCTCATCCACCAGCACATCGAGGCGGTAACCGTTGGCAATCCCCTTGACCCACAACAAAAGGTCCGAATCCGCAATCGAAATCCACCACCGGTCCTCCGACAGCTTCACCGCCACCGGATCGTTCAGCATCCCGCCCGTCTCGTCCACGATGGGCACATAATAGCACTGTCCGGGCAGCATCCGGCGCAAATCACGCGGGGTGAGCATCTGCATCAGACGCCCCGCATCCGGGCCGCGCAGCTCAACCTGTCGCTCGACGGACACATCCCAGACCTGCACATGGTCCTTCAGATGGCGGTAATCCGCCTCGACGCTTTCGAACACCGTGGGCAGCAGCATCCGGTTGTAGACCGTATAGGCCTTGACGCCGGCCGCCTCGACACCGTCGGAAAAGGGCGTGCGCCGCAAACGGCGCGAAGGAGAAATCATCGCGTTCATCACATATCCTCTGGCATGACAAACAGGTCGGAGACAGGGGCGGTCAGCCCCGCGGCGGTCATCATCGCGTGCACCTGGCCGCGGTGATGGGTCTGGTGGTTGAACATATGTGTCACGCACAGCTCAAGCGGTTTGCGCACATCGCGCCCCAAGGCACCGGAAAACCACGACAATTGCCCCTTGAGGTCAAGCGATCCCATCGTGTCCGCCCACATCAGGATCGCGCCATCCAGCCGGAACCGATCTGCGGACCAGACCGCAAAGGTGGGCGTGAAATCGACGCTCTCGTCAATGCTTCCGGCGGGCTTCGGGATGCTCGGGACAAACCGGCTCATCCAGATCGTGTCGCCCCACAGCAAATGGTTCAGCGTGCCCATGATCGAGCCAAAGAACGCGCCTTGGTCCTTGCGCAGAACCGCTTCGTCCACGCCCTTCAAAACATCCATCAACTGCTTGTTTTGCCACGCATTGTAGCGGGCCATGCTTTGCACATAACCCCTGTCGATCACGGTTTTGGACCCTTCCAGTCGATCGGGCAGATCTCCGCGGATTTGCCACCGAAATCCCAGATGCGGCCATAATCGCGCACCTTGGATTTCACACCGCGCGCCGCGATGATGTCGGGGCCCATCCAGTATTTCGAGTTGGTGATCATCACCGGGTGATCTTCGGACTTGCCGGTGATCATCTCGATCTCGCCCTGGATCTTGCGCCCGATGTAGAGGCCGCGCTTTTTGCCCTCGCGCACGATCTCGACCTTTTCACGCTCCGCGCCCACGATGTCGCTCACCAGCATGGTAAAGAGGCCCGTTGTGCCGCCAGCCGCGCCCGAGAAGATTTGCAGAATGCCATTGTAGGCTTTGCCCGACGCCCGTTCATCGACGTAAGCCGCGACTTTCCATCCGCCCTCGCCCATCCGGCCCGGAATTTCGACCATCAGCCCGATGTTCAGACCGCTGAGATCCTCGCCCTCAAAGTGACCTTCATCAATCGCGATGGCCATCCAGGCGTGGCAATGCCCTTCGGTGGGCGGGTGCGCGCCCAGCGACACGACACAGGGGCAGAACACTTCGCACGAGCAGTTGAGGAACAACTCGCCCTTGATCGCCCATTCAGTCGGGCGCATCTGGCGCCGTCCGGGGTTGGGCATCCGGCTGTCGATTCGCTGCGAGATCGGCAATTTGTCCGCCTGGGGACGTTTCTTGAGCGCCATCTTATCCTCCTATCGCATAGGGCCAGGCCAGCACGGCCAGACCCGCAAGGGTCAGGATGACCCCCATCGGCTTTGTCACAACGTGCCCGATCTGGGGCAGTTTTTCCAAAACCATGAACAGTGTCGCAAGGCCCATCCAGAGCAGGCTCATCACCCCGCCGACAAATCCAAGCGCCATGAACCCCCAGCAGCAGCCCACACAGAACGCCCCAAGGCCAAGGCCCATCCGCAGCCCGCCGCCAAAGCCGGTGCGCCAGTGGCCGAGAAAGTAGGTCATCGGACTGTGGCACACCCCGTGGCAGATTTCCTTGGCGCGGGTGAACTGAAACAGACCCACAACAATCAGCAGCAGACCGGCAAACCACGCCGTTTTCGAAATGCCCAGCATGTCGATCACACCGCCATAAAGCAGCGCCAGCTGCACGCCCGTGATAAGCGCGGCAAAGGCGACCCAGACCACGAAATATCCCAGCAAAACGCCCAGCCATCCGGCCCGCGTTCCATCCGCCGACACCATCAGGTCTTCGTAACTGCGCAGGGTCGGCACCAGCGTCGGCAGCATCATCGCCGCCATCATGATCGCCCACATTGCAAAAAGCGGCCCGAAATTTGCCATCGGCATATACATGGGCATGCGCGGGTCCATCGCGGCCATGCGCGCGCCCATCTCGCCCGGCCGTCCGATCAGGTCGACGTCCATTTCAATGGACATGGCGTACATGATCCACCACGCCACCAGAATGGCGCCGAAAAAGCCAAGCCACAGCGTGGAACGGATCAGATGCGGCATGAGACCTCCCTACAGCTCAAACAGCGCGACTCAATCCAGAGCACATTTTTCTTGGCAGATTAAATGTCAGACATTAAAATGTATGACAAATGAAAAAGTGCGCACATGAAAATTGATCCTGACAGCAACAAGGACCTGTCCGCCCAGATTGCCGAGGCGATCCGGGACGAGATTGTCGGCGGAAAGCTGATCGTGGATCAGCGTTTGCCGTCCGAGGCAGAGCTGGCCGACCATTTCAACGTGTCCCGCCCTACGGTGCGCGAGGCGTTGAAGCGTCTGGCGGCGCAATCGCTCATCCGCACACAGCGTGGCGCGACCGGTGGCGCCTTTGTGAACCGATTGCGGTTCGAGGATGCGTATCAACAGCAGGTCACAACCGCCTCGCTGCTTCTGAGCATGAACGCGGTCAGCTTTGATGTGGCTTGCGAGGCGCGTTACGCGCTGGAGCGCGCCTGTGCCCCCCTGTCCGCTGCGCGCCGGACACCCGATCATCTGGCCACGATGCGCGCCGAAATCCACCGCCAAGGCCAACCGGGCCTCACGGATGAGGCGTTTTGCGCCTCTGACGTCACCTTTCACCGCGCGCTGGTCGACGGTGCGGGCAACAAAGTGCTGAGCTACCAACTGGCTGGTGCGGTCGAGGCGATGCAGCCCCTGATGAACATGATCACCTTCACCGCCCGGTCGCGCGAAGAAATCGTGGCCCTGCACACCGACATCGCGGACGCGGTCGAGGCGCAGGACGCCGCCAAGACGGACGCAACCCTCATAAAACTCGAAGCCTACACGCGCGAGCTGGCCCATTCCGTGGTCGCGTCAAAGGACGCGCACAAAAAACCGAGGGCCCGCGCGCAAAAGGACAAGGCAAAGGAGCAAAAGACCGCCTGACCCACACATCAAGACCAAAAGGCACCGTAGGGGTCGGGCAAATTTCCATCAAACGTCAGGGAGGACGTTATGAATTTAAGACCCGACAATACATTTTATCCCTCGCCCAAGGATGCGATCAACGCACCGGTTGAAACCCTCGCCTTTACCTTGATGCTCAGCCCCGATGGCTCCAAACCCGACGGGCTGGCCGTGGTGGATGTGGATCCCAGCTCGGACAGCTTTGGCCAGATCGTGTCGGAACTTTATGTGCCGAACCTTGGCGACGAATTTCACCACTTTGGCTGGAACGCCTGTTCTTCGGCCCTGTCGCCGCTGACCGGGCACGCGTTCCTCGAACGCCGCTACCTGATCATCCCCGGCATCCGGTCGTCGCGCATCTACATCATCGATGTGAAGGACCCGCGTAATCCGGTCATCCACAAGACCATTGAGCCCGAAGAGCTGATGGCCAAGACCGGCTATTCCCGACCGCACACCATCCATTGCGGGCCAGAGGGCATCTATGTCTCGACGCTCGGTGGCGGCGGCGAGGATGGCACCGACGGCCCGCCCGGTATCTTCATCATGGATTGCGAGAGCTTTGAGATCTTGGGCCGCTACGAGATGGACCGGGGCATTCAGGACAAGCACTATGATTTCTGGTGGAACCTGCCGCGCGACTACATGGTGAGCAGCGAATGGGGCCTGCCGCCGCAATTCGAGAACGGCGTGGTGCCGGAGGATCTGCTCAGCAACAAATACGGCCACACGATCCATTTCTGGGATCTGCGCGGGCGCAAGGTGATCAAGTCGCTGGACCTTGGCGAAAACCACCAGATGGCGCTGGAAATCCGCCCCGCCCATGACCCGGTCAAGGAATACGGGTTCTGCGGCGTGGTGGTCGACACCACCAACTTGCAAGGCGCGATCTTTACCTGGTGGCGGGATGAGGATGGCGAATGGCAGGCCAAGAAGACGATCACCATTGATCCCGTGCCCGCCGATGCCGATGACCTGCCCGACCTGCTCAAGGGCTTTGGCGCCGTGCCGCCGCTGGTCACCGACATCGACCTGAGCCTTGATGACAAATACCTCTATGTCGCGTGCTGGGGTCTCGGTGAGATGCACCAATACGATGTGTCCGACCCGATGAACCCCGTGCTCGCCGGCAAGGTCGAGATCGGCGGCATCGTGGCCAAGCACAAGCATCCGAATGGCGAAGACTTCGGCTATGGCCCGCAGATGGTCGAGATCAGCCGCGACGGCAAGCGGGTCTACTGGACCAACTCGCTCTATTCCACATGGGATGACCAGTTCTATCCCGGCGACCGTGGCGCTGCGATGGTCATGGCCCATGTGGGCGAAAACGGTGGGCTGACGCTGGACAAAAACTTCTGGACGAAGTTCCCCGAAGGCTATCGCAGTCACCAGATCCGGCTGGAAGGTGGCGACTGTTCAACTGACAGTTTCTGCTACCCGTCGGTCTGAGGTGGACATGACAACCGCGGCGGGCCTCTGGCTCGCCGTGATCCTCTCTGGCCTCTATCACGGGCTGAACCCCGGCATGGGCTGGCCGCTCGCGGTGTCCTCGGCGCTGTTCGAGCGGCGGCGCGCGGCACTCTGGCCCGCGCTCGGCGCGCTGTCGCTGGGGCATTTTGCGGCGATGCTGGGCATCCTGCTGCCTTTCAGCATGATGACCCTGCTCATTGATTTTCAACGCGAAATCCGGATTGGGGCAGGCGTGATCGTGATTGCCATGGGCCTTTACCTCGTGATCACCCGTCGCCATCCGCGGTTTCTCGCCCGCATCCCGCCGCACAAGCTGACCCTGTGGTCCTTCCTCGTGGCGCTGGCCCACGGGGCCGCCCTGATGCTGGTGCCGATCTATCTGGGCCTCTGCGCCATCGAGGAACTGGACGCAGGCCACCGCGCCGCCTCGGCCCTGATGGCGACCACAGCACTGGCCCTTGGCGTGGCACTCCTGCACACCGCCGCCATGATCGGATCCGGCGGCGCGCTGGCCTATGCGGTGCACCGCTGGTTGGGCCTGAACTTCCTCAAACGCGGTTGGTTCGACCTTGAACTCGTCTGGGCCATCAGCCTGATCGCGGTTGGCGTTTTGGGCCTCTGGAGCGCAGTTTGAACTGGCGCGCCTTGCGTCAATCGCTAGGCTGAGACACGTGCATAACAAATGAAAGTGTCCCGCCCATGATGCGCCTGATCGATGCAACGCTTGGCCGCTGGACGCGCCACTTTTTCTTCATCGTCGTGCGCAGCTACTATGCGCTGTTCTACAATGTCAGCTGCGCGGGCAAGCACCTGTTGCAGGACCACCCCGGCGCGCTGATCCTGGCCAGCCATGTCAGCCGCCATGACGGTCCGATCGTCGCCGCCCTGCTCTATACCACGACGCGGGTGCGCACTGTTGTGCACTACAACGAATACTACAACTGGCTGCAATGGTTCCCGATGTTCGTGATCTCGGCCATCCCGGTCAGCTCACCGCGCGACTGGCCCCGCGAAAAGCGGGCCGAACGCAAGGCGCTCAGTCTCGGCATCGTCAGCAAGGTCCTGCACAAGGGCAATGCGGTCCTGCTCTTTCCCGCTGGCAAGACGCGCCAGCAACCCGAAGAGATCGTGGAACCCTACTATTCCGGGGCCTATGACGTGGCCCGCGCCAATCCCGATATTCCCATCATGCTGCTGCGCATCGACGGGCTGGGCCGGTTCCAAAAGGCGCGTTTCGACAGCTTTTTCACCTTCATCGGCCGCAAAAAGGGGCGCCGCCACGTGAGTGTCGATGTCAAGCTGCTGACGGACATCGACCGCAACGCCGATCTGGCAACGTTCAACGCCGACATCGAGGCGCGGCTGAACACCCCGATCCCGTCGACCTGGTGAACCTTGCCCGGCGGCCATGGCCACGCTAGGTCCCGGGCATGACCGATATCCTGAACCTCGTCGCCTGTCTGCTCACCATCGCCTTTGGTCTCTTCGGCTTTCTGGCACCGCGCTACACGGCGTCCGCGCTCGATCTGGCGCCCACGGACAGCACAATGGGGCTGAGCGAGATGCGCGCCAGCGTCGGGGGTCTTTTTGTCGTCGCGGGCGGCGCGGCCCTCTGGCTCGATCATCCACTGACCTACGGCATGATCGGTTTTGCCTTTGCGGGCGCCGCACTCGGACGGCTCATGTCGCTGCTGTTCGACGCCCCGCCCGTGCGCAAGGTTCTGCTCTTTGGCGGGATCGAAGCAGCACTTGCCGCCTGGTTCCTCGCCGCCAATCTGTGAACCATTTCCGCACAGGCGCGTTGGGTCCGAAACCAGTCAAAGGACCCGCATCATGGAACTCGTTACCTTCGTCAATTATGCCCTCGCCGCAATCACCGTGTTCTTTGGCGCCTTGGGCTGGCTTGCGCCGCGGTACACGATGGAGACCGTCGATCTGGCCGATGGCGGCTCGACCATGGGCCGGTCCGAAGTGCGCGCCGCCTCCGGTGCCCTGTTCGTCCTTGCCGGTCTTGGCGCAGTTTGGCTGGGCACGCCTGCGGCCTATGCGATGATCGGGTTCATCTGGGCCGGCGGCGCCCTGGGCCGCGCCACCTCCTTGATCATGGACGGTCAGACCCGGCTCAAATGGATTTTCTTTGCCTCCGAAGTGACAGTGGCCACACTCGCCCTCGCGATCAACATCCCGCGCATGTAAATTGCGTCAAATCAAAGGGCTGCGCGTCGACATTAACGCGCACCCATCCCTGTCTCTGTTCCAAAAAAATCCCCGCCGGAGGCTCCCGCAGATTGCAAAGGGCGCACTGCTCGCATATGTATACGCTGTCCTTCGGGACTATGGACATAAACGCGCTCGTAATAAACGGATCGGACCCGGGGGCGGTACCCGGCGGCTCCACCAAATATCCCTTCGTTTGAGGGATCATGGGGCCGAAACAGGATCGACGGACGTCTAAAGGGGTTAGCTTTGTCTCGGCTGTCTGCCACCGTTACCGGCGAAAACAGTACAATTGCAAACGACAATCGTGCTCCGGTTGCTCTCGCTGCGTAAGCAGTGCGAGTCGAACCGACTTTAAGCCCTCTCGCCTAGCCGCGTGAGGCGGGGTTCGCAGGCACCTGGCAACAGAAGCCTGCACTTTCCCCCTTCCGTCATTTATGCCTCCTTAACGGCTTGCGTTGTATCCTTCGGCTCTCACCCACAGGAAAGGGCGCAGGCGTGCCGCACAAGAAAGAGATATTGCAGGCCTGGTTTGATCGGGTGTGGTCCGACGGGGATGTTGACGCGATCCCGATGTTTCTCGCCCCGGGTGCGACCTCTGACGGCATTCTGCCGGACATGGCGCTGACCCCTGGCGATATGCCCGAACTGGTGCACATGGTCCGCAAACGGCTGGGCCAGTTCCAGATACGGGTTGCCAAAACCATCGAACATGACACCTGGATCAGCGCCCTGATCGAGTTCAACAGCCATGTGCCGGAAACCGGTGATCCGATTCAGGTCTTTGGACAAATCATGGCCCGGTTCGAAGAACGCCAGATGGTCGAGGTCTATCACAGCTTCGATTTCCTCAGCTATTTCGAACAGCTGGGCCAACTGCCGCCCAACACGCTCGCCGTGCTTCTCGCCGGGAGCCGTCTGCAATGACGGGTTGACCCGCACACGGCCCGACAGGTATCCACAGGTATTGGGGCAATATGCGACTGCCCCTCCAGGTCCGCACGACCCAAAGTCGCATCCTTTTGGTATGGCTTAAAGGATGCTCAGATGGACCCGACCTTTTACACCTCCCCCACGGAAATTCTGCCGCGGCTTGGCACCGCGCAGGCACCCGTCCTGATCGACGTCTGTGTGCCCGAAGATGTGGCGGCAGATCCGTTTCGACTGCCCGGCGCGCGGCGCGCGACGCACCGGGATCTTGGCGCGGCGCTTTCCCATGTCAATCCGGGCCAGCCGGTGGTCGTCACCTGTCAAAAGGGTCTCAAGCTGAGCGTCGGCATGGCGGCGCACTTGCGTGGCGAGGGCCACGCGGCCACCGCGCTCGACGGTGGGGTTCTGGGCTGGGGCGCCGCCGGATTGCCGCGCATTGCCGAGGATGCCGGTGCCGTGACCTATGTCCTCCCAACACAAGCCGACCCCGACACGCTGATTGCCGCGTGGTGCATCACGCGCTGGATTGCGCCCGATGCGCGCCTGTTGTGGGTGCCTGCGGACATGACGCAAGCGGTCGCGGACCGTTTCGATGCGCACGCCGTTACCCCGGAATCGACGGCGCACGCGCTCTTGCAGTATGCCGGCCTGACCTGGTCGCCACTCCTGGAATTTGTGCAAGACGCAAACCATGAGGCACAAGGCTGGACCGCCTTGCTGGATGCCCTGCCGCGCCTGCACCCATCGCCCGAAGCCGTTGCCGCAGCAGCACTGCCCTTGGTTGATGCCGCGTGGACGGCCCTGCGAAAGGACATCTCATGACGCCCGGCTGGACCGAGATGACCCGCGTCTTTGGCCGCATTGGGCTGCTGTCCTTTGGCGGCCCCGCGGCGCAAATCGCGCTGATGCATGACAACCTGGTGGCGCGACAGAAATGGTTGACCGAGCAGGAATACCTGCGCGCGCTGTCGCTGTGCATGCTGCTGCCGGGGCCCGAAGCGATGCAGCTCGCCACCTATGCGGGTTGGCGGCTGCGCGGGGTGCCCGGCGGGCTTCTGGCGGGTCTGCTCTTTGTGGTGCCGGGGGCGCTGGTGATCCTGGCCCTGGCCTTTGGCTACATATGGTTCGGGGATGTGCCGCTGGTGCGCGCCGCATTTCTCGGGATCAAGGCGGCGGTGATTGTCATTGTGATACAGGCCCTGATGCGGCTCGCGGGCAAGGCGTTGACCGGCACTGCGGCGTGGCTGCTTGCCGGGGCCGCTTTTGCCGCATTGTTTGTGTTTGGCCTGCCCTTTCCGCTGATTGTGCTGGGTGCGGGGCTTTATGGGTATGTCACCGCAGCCCCCGCCACGACGCCGCCGCCCGCACCGGTGTCGCATACCGGAACGTTGCGCACCTGCGTGATCTGGGCCGCACTCTGGGCGGCGCCGCTTGCGCTGGCGTGGGCGATTGATCCCGCGTTTCTCGGGCAAATCGGGCTCTTCTTTTCAAAGCTGGCCCTGGTCACCTTTGGCGGCGCCTATGCCGTGCTGGCCTACATGACGCAGGAGGTCGTGCAGAATTTCGGCTGGATCGAGACGGCGCAGATGATCGACGCGCTCGGACTGGCAGAGACGACGCCGGGGCCGCTGATCCTCGTGACGGAATTCGTCGCCTTGTTGGCGGGCTATGCTGCGGGCGGGGCCGGGCTTGCGCTGGCGGCGGGGGCGCTCAGCCTGTGGGTGACGTTCACGCCCTGTTTCTTGTGGATCTTTGCAGCGGGCCCGTATCTCGATCACATCGCCGCACGGCCACGCCTGTCCGCCGCGCTTGCGGCGATCACGGCGGCCGTGGTCGGGGTGATCCTAAACCTGTCCGTATGGTTTGCGCTGCATGTGCTTTTCGCCACTGTCAGCGCAAGCGGTCCCCTGCCCATTCCGCGCCCCGATTGGGCAACGCTTGATATTTGGGCAGTTCTGCTGTGCGCGCTGGCCATGGTGCTGATGCTGGGGTTTCGGCTTGGATTATTGCCTGCGCTGGCGCTTCTGGCCCTCTGCGGGGCGGGCCTTTGCCTTGTCGGACTGATCTAATCTGGGCAAATGCGTCCCGGCCCCTTTTCATGCCTGCAAATTGGGATATGCTGTGACAAAAGTCGGAGAGACCGATGAGCCGCGGCATTGATTACGGTAATTTGATGCATGACGCCATGCGTGGCCTCATTCGCAAGGTGCTGACTGACGTTTCCAACAACGGTCTGCCGGGCGCGCACCACTTTTTCATCACCTTCGACACCAGCCACCCGGATGCGGAACTGGCCGACTGGCTCAGCGACCGTTACCCCGGCGAAATGACAGTCGTGATGCAGCATTGGTACGACAATCTCGATGTCGGGGCCGACGGGTTTGCCGTCACGCTGAATTTCGGGGACGCGCCGGAGCCGCTCTATATACCCTATGACGCGATCAAGACCTTTGTGGATCCGTCGGTTGAGTTCGGGTTGCGCTTCGAAACGCAGGACGGGGACGACGAAGACGACGCGCCCAACGCGGCGCCTGAAATCCTGCCAAGCACGGCCGTGGCCCCGATGGCCACTGACGTCAAGGATGACGACAACGCGCCCGACGGGAAACCGGCGGACGTCGTATCGCTGGACAGTTTTCGGAAATAAGCGCTGTTCAGTCCGTCTTGGTCAGGCGGGTTTCCACGGCGCGCAGGATTTCACCGTCCCGGATATTCTGGAACCGCAGGTCCATGCCACCGTCGACCAATGTCCGGTCATATTGCTGCAGGCTGTAGCCGCCGACCTCATTCACGAACAGCGAATAGACGGTCATGGTATCGCCATCCACGCGCGCCCACACATAAGGCTCCCCCTTCATCGGGTCGAGCTGCACCAGATGGCCAAAGACATTCTTTTGCTGAGCTGCGGCATAAACGGCGGGGCGTTCGCTGGGCACGAAGTCGATGGCGTATGACTTTTCCTTGGTGCGCCCGTCCGGGCGGTAGGTGACAGAGGTCCATTTCACCCGGAACCCGTCCTTGGTGTTGGCGATCTCGACGCTCATGTCGCGCGGGATTTTCGTGCCATCGGCGGCCACCACTTCGGCAGAACCGGCATAGCTGCCTGCGAACCGTTCAAATTCACCCGCGCGCGCCGTCATCGCCCAAAGGATCGCGAACACCGCAATGGACAGGGTCAGGATCGGCCTGAAATCCGGCAATGTGCGGGTACGTTGCATTGTCGTGGTCCTTTTGCTGCGCGCTCGTAGGCTCAATATAGGTTGATGGGCGGCGTGTTGCACTAGGACCCGTTCAAATTGAGCGGCTTCGCCGCCGCCTTGGCTTGTGACGGGCCGTCCGCACGGGTAAATGCAACCCAACGGAACCTACATCGCAGGAGAGCCAGATGGCCGATACGCGCACCGAAACCGACAGCTTTGGCCCTTTGGAGGTCCCTTCTGACAAGTATTGGGGTGCGCAGACGCAACGCTCGATCATGAATTTCCCCATCGGTTGGGAAAAGCAGCCTATCGCCGTGGTGCGCGCGCTTGGCGTGATCAAAAAGGCGTGTGCGATTCAAAACAAGGCGCAAGGGACGCTCGACGGTGCCCTGGCCGATGC
This sequence comes from Tateyamaria rhodophyticola, assembly GCF_047777875.1. GTDB lineage: Bacteria > Pseudomonadota > Alphaproteobacteria > Rhodobacterales > Rhodobacteraceae > Tateyamaria. Next base: position 3,509,892 of record NZ_CP180519.1, read on the forward strand.
GATCATCACAGCCGCGGGCGAAGTGGTGGACGGCAAGTTCGACGACAACTTCCCCCTCGTGGTGTGGCAGACCGGGTCCGGCACACAATCCAACATGAATGCCAATGAGGTGATCGCAAACCGCGCCATCGAAATCCTCGGCGGCGTGATCGGGTCCAAGGATCCGGTGCACCCCAACGACCACTGCAACATGGGGCAGTCCTCCAACGACACCTTCCCCACGGCTATGCATATCTCGACCGCGATGACGGCGCGGGATGTGCTGCTGCCGGGGCTGCGCAAGCTGCACGCAGCACTTGCCGCGCAGGCGGAGGCGTTCAAGGATATCATCAAGATCGGGCGCACGCATACGCAGGACGCCACGCCGCTGACCCTGGGACAGGAATTTTCCGGCTATGCCCATCAGGTCGCCATGGGCATCGCCCGGGTCGAGGCCGCCCTGCCCCGCATTTACGAGCTGGCGCAGGGTGGCACAGCAGTGGGCACGGGCCTCAACACGCGCCACGGCTGGGCCGAGGCGGTCGCGGGCCATATGGCGGACATCACCGGCCTGCCCTTTGTCACCGCGCCGAACAAGTTCGAAGCCCTTGCCGCCCATGACGCGATGGTCGAGATGTCGGGCGCGCTGAAAACCGTGGCGGCGAGCCTTTTCAAGATCGCCAATGACATCCGCCTGCTCGGCTCCGGGCCCCGCTGTGGACTGGGCGAGTTGATGCTGCCCGAGAATGAGCCCGGGTCGTCGATCATGCCGGGCAAGGTGAACCCCACGCAATGCGAGGCGCTGACCCAGGTGTGCGCCCACGTTATGGGCAATGACGCCGCCGTGGGCTTTGCCGGGTCACAGGGGCATTTCGAGCTGAACGTCTACAAGCCCATGATGGCCTATAACGTGCTGCAATCCATGCAGTTGATGGGGGATGCGTCGGTGGCGTTCACCGACAACCTTGTGGACGGGTTGCAGGCCGATGAGGTGCGCATCGACAAGTTGATGCGCGAAAGCCTGATGCTGGTCACGGCGCTGGCGCCCGAGATCGGCTATGACAACGCCACCAAGGTTGCCAAGACCGCGCACAAGAACGGCACCACCCTGATCGAAGAGGCGGTCAAGATGGGGTTCGTGACAGAAGAGCGGTTTAATGAGGTCGTGCGCCCCGAAAACATGATCGGACCCAAATGAGCACACCGATCAACCTGAACAAGGTCCGCAAGGCCCGCGCACGCGCCGATAAAAAGGCGCGTGCGGATGCCAATGCGGTGACGTATGGCCTGACAAAGGCAGAGCGCACCCGCGCTCAGGTTGAAACTTCGCGCGCTGCGCGAGATCTGGATGCAAAAGCCTTGGAGACGCCCCGCAAAGGTGCGGAACCCGGCCCCGAAAAGCCATAAAGCGCGGGCATACGGATGCGTGTACAAGTAACAGGTGTTCCGATGACGCAACGCGACAGAAGTGATCAGGCCGAAAGGCAGCGCATTCGCGCGCTCCGCCGCGCGCGCCGCTATTTGCGGGCCAATGAAGGGGCGCTGGCGCGCCTTCTCAACACATATGCCCGCGTGGCGGACCTTGATCCGGCGCGCCGGTTCCTCCCCGATCAGTGAACGCGCGTCCGCAAAAGCATTCGCTGACCCTCAAGGGGCACCGGACCTCTGTGTCGCTGGAACCGGAATTCTGGGACGCATTCCGACGCATCGCTGCCGAGACCGGCAAACCCATCAACGCGCTGGCCGCCGAAATCGACATTGCGCGCGACGCTGATGTGGGGCTTGCCTCGGCGATCCGTGTCTATGTGCTGCGCCACGCCATGGCGCAGCGGTCAGGTGATTGACGCCTGATAGATCTGGTTGATGTTGCGGCCAAGTGCGGCGACGAACCCGTCATCGCTCAGATCGCGACGCAACCCTTCGGTCAGGGCGCGGCTGAAGCTGGCGATCATCTTGTGGTTCTGCGCCAGCCGTGCGCTGGCCTCATCCGTGGAATAGCCGCCCGACAGCGCCACAACCCGCAGCACACGCGGATGATCGGCAAGTGCGTCGTAAAGGCCCGGCTGCTCTGGCAGAGTAAGCTTGAGCATGATGTCCTGCCCCTCGCCCAACGTCTCGACATGGCGCATTAGCGCATCGGCCAGCATCGCCTCGGCCTCGGCCTTGGTGTCGGAATGGATGTTTACCTCTGGCTCGATGATCGGGACGAGGCCTGCGCCCATCACCACATCCGCCACGTCGAACTGATTGGCGGTGACGGCCTCGATCCCGGCGGTGTTCGCGCTGTGGATGACCGAGCGCTCCTTGGTGCCAAAAATGCCCATGCCGCGCGCCTCTGCCAGCGTTTCGGCAAGGCCCGGGATCGGTTTCAGGAGTTGCACCCCGTTGGCTTCGTCCTCAAGCCCCTTGTCGATCTTGAGGAATGGCACCACCTGGCGGGTGTTCCACAGATGCGCGGGCACGGGATCGCCGCCGATTTGCTCGCGCAGGGTCTTTTCGAACAGGATCGCGCCGATCACCTTTTGACCGGTGAAATCCGGGCTCTGGATGATGCGCGCGCGCATCTTCTGGATTTCGGCGAACATTTCATCCTCGTTCGCGTAATCCGATGCCTCCACCCCGTAAAGCGCCAGTGCCTTGGGCGTCGAGCCACCCGATTGATCAAGGGCCGCGATGAACCCCGCGCCCTTTTCCATCTGGTCGCGCATCGTTGCAAAATCGGACATGGGGCATTTCCTGTGCTTGGGGTGTCTGGGGCTGTCCTACCCCATTCCCGTGCCCCGGTGAATTGCCGCAAACCACTGTTAGCGCTGACGTTTGCGGATTTTTACCCAAATGCCGTCCCGCGCCCGCACCGTGAGGTGCGCAACCGGCACCGGGACCCGGTCGGGGCGCGGCTCGATCACGTGAGCGCGCAGCAAACGCGCAAGAATCAGTGGCCCTTCGACCATCGCAAAGCCCGCACCGGGACAGACCCGCGCCCCGGCGGAAAACGGGATGAACGCATCGCGCATGCAGGTCTTGCCATTGTCGGTCTGCCAGCGGGCGGGATCAAAGTCATCAGGCCTGTCCCACAGACGCGTGTGCCGGTGCAGATGCCACGGGCTGAGCACAATTTGCGCGCCGACCTTCAGGTCCCGGTCGCGGAACCGTTCGGGACAGGTCGTTTCCCGCACCATCATCGGCACCGGCGGATAGAGCCGCAGCGCCTCACGGAACACATCGCGCGCCACGGGCATCCGCGACATCACCGCGAAATCGCAGGTGTCCAGCGCCTGCGCCTCTGCGGCGATGCGGTCCTGCCACTCCGGGTAGAGCGCCACGAGATACAGCGCCCAGGCCAGGGCCGATGCGCTGGTCTCATGCCCGGCGAGAAAGAAGATCGCGACCTGATCCACCATTTCCTCTGGCGTGAATGTCTCGCCCGTTTCGGGGTCGGGCGTGGTCATTATCTTGGTGGCGAGGTCATTTGGCGCCGTACCGGCCGCGATGTCTGACGCGCGCCGGTCGACGAGCTGCGTGATCAGGCGGCGGATTTCCGTGGCAGAGGCGCGTGTGTCGCGCCGGAACCCGCGCGGCATCCAGCGGGGCAGCGGGATAAAGGCGGCGAGGTTCAAAATGGGCTGGCTGCGTTGATAGGCGCGGAACGCCTCGAACACGGCCCCGGCCAGCTTGTCTTCGATGGGCAGCGAAAAGAGCGTGCGAAAGATCACGTCCGCCGCCACGTGGCTCGTCTGCGCCTCGATCTCGGTGATGCCTTCGGGCAGGCGTTCTGCCGCCGCCTCGGACGCGGCCCACATGGCAGGGAAGGTCTCGCGCAGGCGGCCGCCTTCGAATGCGGGATCAATGATGCGGCGTTGCCGTTCCCAGACAGTCCCGTTTGTCAGAAACACCGAATTGCCAAGGAGTGGGCGCAGTCCCTCGCCGATGCGGTCGGATTTTGGAAAATCCGATGGGCGCTCCTTGAGGACTGTTTTGACCAGTTCTGGCTGGTTCGTGAGATAGCTGCGGAAGAAGGGCGTGCGGAATTCGGCCATCCAGGCGCGATAAAGGCGCGCCGGTTGCGCCGACAGGATGTCCTGCCGAAACAGACGCGCATAGCGCAACAGCGACACCCGGTCCGGGCGGCTTGGCGGTTTGGGCGGTGTCACGGTCATGGCACGACAGAAGTGTATTTCGACACAGCCACGTCGATGCGGGATTTTGACGGGGGGCGGTCGGCGTAGCGGTCGGCGAGCGTCACGGGGCCTGCCGTGATCTGAAAATAGTCGTAGTCCTTGGGCCGGTCGAAGGCGCACAGGTACTGAAAATGCAGGCGGAAGAACCGCCAGCGCAGCGCCTTCCACCGCTTTGGACTGAGCGTTTGGGTGAAGGCGGCGGAGAACACCAGCGGCCAGCGTTTGTCGGGCGGCGCGACACCGCTGACAGCCACTGGATCGCACAGGGCAAAGGCACAGCCGTCGCCCGGGGCCGTCACATCGACCCACGCCAGCTCCGGGCGCGCGGACAGGTATTGCAGATCCGCGCGCAACCGGTGCGCATCAGGCAGGAACGACACCATCGGCACCACCTGTCCCAGCGACAAAAACCCGAGCCTTGGCCCGTTTTCCGGCACCCTTCCATCGCGGATCAGATCGGCAAGGATCGACACACCCAGATGCGCGCCGGAGGAGTGCCCGACCACGAGCACTTCGTCCACGTCGCTGGTCAATGCGGCCGCGATGCTGTCCGCGAACGCGGCCATCCGCGCCTCGAGCGGTGCCGGGTTCGCCCCGCGTGTTGACGCCGAATAGGCGTAGTCATGCATCAGGTAATAGGCAAAAAACTTGCCATCCTTGGCCTTGAACCAGCGCAAAAGTGCGACGAACGCGCCAAGCCCCAGAACGGCGCCCGCCCATGCGCCCGGCCCGGGCCACACCGTACCGCCCACACGCCAGAGCGCCCACCACGCAGTGAGTGCGATCAACGCCTGCATGATCAGCATGCCCACCGGATAGAGGGCGGCGATCACGGGGCCCTTGCGCAAACGCATGAGCCGCGCAAGCGCGCCAGAGGCGATGTAGATCCACGCGGTGCGCACCAGTTGCGCGTAAGTGCCGGGGATCGACGCCTCCATGCTGTCACGTACGATGTCGGACCACACGAGCACGTCGATATCGGCGTGCACCAACGCGCCGTCCATCACACCTTCGACCTGCCAGCCGTAATGCGCGCCGCCCTTGGGTGCCGGGCGCAAGGTCAGGTCATAGCCGGAGATACCGGCCTGTGCCGCGCCCTCCTTGCGGTACAGCTCGCGGTATCGCCGGGGATGAATCGGGTCATAACCGGGGATGTAGAACACCCGGCGACGCGCTACGGAATGGGGATGCGAACTGCTCATGAATGCACCTTTTGGCGCACTCTAGCGGGCTTGTTGGGCCAAAGTAAGGCGTGTTGCGATCAGCCCAGGGTGGCCAGCGCCGGGAATTGCTCAAGCAGCCAGAACGAGAACCATGTGAACAGACCCGTCAGCATCGCCGCACCCACCAGCACCAGCAGCCCGCCCATCACCTTTTCGATGATGCCCATGTGCCGCTTGATCCGGGTCATGATGCCCATCGCACGGCTCATGAACATCGCGGCCAGCAGGAACGGAATACCCAGGCCCGCCGCATAAATCCCAAGCAGGACCGTCCCGCGGGTCACCGACGCCTCTGACGCGGCCAGCGTCAGGATCGCGCCCAGCTGTGGCCCGATGCAAGGCGTCCAGCCAAAGGCAAAGGCCAGCCCGAGGATGTAGGCCCCGAAGGACGAACCACCCTGGTCTCCCGCATCCATCCGCGCCTCGCGATCGAGAAAGGAAATGCGGAACACACCGAGGAAATGCAGACCGAACACGATGATCACCGCGCCGGAGATCTGCGCAAAGAGCACCTGGTTCTGGAGAAAGAACGCGCCAAAGGCGGACGCGGCAAAGCCAAGGAAGATAAATACCGTCGACAGGCCAAGCACAAAGAACAGCGCGGTGATCGTGGCGCGGTTGCGCGCGCTGCGGCCCTCGGACATCTCACCCACGGTCATGCCCGACATGTAGGCCAGGTACGGCGGCACGATGGGCAGAACGCAGGGCGAAAGAAAGCTGATGATGCCGGCCAGCAGCGCCACGCTCATCGCGGGCAAAAGGCTCGCGTCGATGATATCAATTCCAAACATGAAACCCACCTAGCGATCCTGGACGCCACAGTCACGCCGCCTGTGGTCACATGTGCGTGGACATGTTGAAACATCGCGTCTACATGGCGGTCATGTCTGATGAAAACACGCTTGATGCCGTTGGGCTGCTGTGCCCCCTGCCCGTTCTCAAGGCGCGCAAGCGCCTGCAGCCTCTGGATGCGGGGGCGGAACTCACAGTGCTGGCCGATGATCCGGCGGCCATCGTGGACATCCCGCATTTCTGCACCGAGGCCGGCCATACGCTTGTTTCAAGCGACATGGACGGCCCCGTGCAACGTTATGTGATCCGCAAGGGCTGAACCGCCGGGCTTACTTGGAGCCCAGCGACCACCACCCGCGCCGTTTCGGCTTGGCGGGTGCTTCGGGTTCCGGCTCCGGCTCGGCGGCGGGCTTTGATACCGTTTCCGCGATGACCGGGTCAGCGGCCGCTTCTGCGGCCACAGGTTCGGGTGCCGGTTCTTCTGCGACCGGTTCGGGCGTCGGTTCATCCGCAACAGGCTCCGGCGCGGGTTCTGCGTCCGCCGCGGGGGTGTCCGCTTCTGGCTTGGCCTTTGACGACTTCGACCGGCTGCTGCGCGTGCGTGTCGGCTTTTTCTTTGCGGGCTTTTCGTCTTCCTGCGCAGGCGCGTCCTCGGATGCGGCTTCCGGCTGGGCTTCGGCCTCTTCGGTTTTCGCCTCAGCCTCTTTGGTCTTGGACGAGGACCGGCTGCGCGAACGGCGCTTGGGCTTTTCCTCTACGGCGGCGTCATCGGCCTTGGCCTCTTCTGCCGCGGGCGCATCGGCACTGGCGTCCTCGGACGGGGCTGCTTCGGCCTCACCGCCTTCGTTGTCCTGCGCTTGCGCCTCACCGTTTTCGCCATTGCCGGACTTGTTCCGGCTCCGGCGACGACGACGGCGGCGGCGCTTGGGCTTGGTTTCACCGTCTTCGGATGCCTCGGGCGTAGGTGTTTCGGGCGCCTCCTCGGCGTCGGCCTCGACCTCGTCCACCTCATCCATGATCGACGTATCGACCGACACCACAGGAGCAGCCAGCGCTGTGACCGACCGCGTTGCGGTCTTGAACTTTTCCAGGCTGAAGTCGGGGCTGACCAGACCCGGCTCCCCTTCCACCCGCACGCTCAGGCCATAGCGTGCCTCGATGTTGGCGATATGCTCGCGCTTCTGGTTCATCAAGAAGTTGGCGATGCCCACCGGGCATTTCACCAGAACCTCACGCGACCGGCGGCGGGTGCCTTCCTCTTCGACCTGACGCAGGATCGACAGGGCCAGGTTGTCATCGGACCGGATCAGACCCGTGCCGTGGCACGCCTGACAGGGCTGTGTCGTGGCCTCGATCATGCCGGGGCGCAGACGCTGGCGCGACATCTCCATCAGGCCAAAGCCCGAGATACGGCCCACCTGAATGCGCGCGCGGTCGGTCTTGAGCTTGTCCTTCATCATCTTTTCGACCTTGGCGTTGTTCTTACGCTCATCCATGTCGATAAAGTCGATGACGATCAGGCCGGCGAGGTCCCGCAGGCGCAACTGGCGCGCCACTTCTTCGGCGGCCTCGAGGTTGGTTTTGGTCGCGGTTTCCTCGATCGAGCCTTCCTTGGTCGATCTGCCGGAGTTCACGTCGATGGCCACCAGCGCTTCGGTGATGCCGATCACGATATAGCCACCGGATTTCAGCTGAACCGTCGGGTTGAACATCGCACCCAGATACGTTTCCACCTGATAGCGCGCAAAGAGCGGCAGCGCGTCGGTATACTGTTTCACGTTCTTGGCGTGGGACGGCATGATCATCTTCATGAAGTCCTTGGCGATGCGGTAGCCGCGTTCGCCTTCGACAAACACCTCATCGATCTCGCGGTTATAGAGATCGCGGATCGACCGTTTGATCAGGTCGCCTTCTTCGTAGATTTTCGCGGGCGCGATGGATTTCAGCGTCAGCTCGCGGATCTGTTCCCAGAGCCGTTGCAGATATTCATAGTCGCGCTTGATCTCGGCCTTGGTCCGCTTGGCCCCGGCGGTGCGCACGATCAGACCCGCGCCTTGCGGCACCTCGATCTCGTTTGCAATCTCCTTGAGCTTCTTGCGGTCGGCGGCGTTGGTGATCTTGCGGCTGATGCCACCGCCACGGGCGGTGTTGGGCATCAGCACACAGTAACGTCCGGCCAGCGACAGGTAGGTGGTCAGCGCAGCCCCCTTGTTGCCGCGCTCTTCCTTGACGACCTGCACCAGCAGGATCTGGCGAACCTTGACGACTTCCTGGATCTTGTAGCGTTTGGGCCGCGGTTTGCGCGGCGGGCGGATGTCGTCCTGATCGTCTTCGTCGGCCACGGATTCGATGCTGTCATCCTTGGCGGACGCATCGGCGGATTTGCCCTTAGGCGCGTCGCCAGCGTCGGCGTCGTCCGCAGCGTCCTCGCCGTCATCGGCCTGTGCCTCGTCGGCGGCGGGTGTCTCGACCGGCGTTTCCTTGACCGTCTCCATGGGCGAGCTGGCCTCGCCCTCGGCGGCCTCGGCGGTGTCGTCCGTTTCGAGGTCGATGGTTTCCATACCATCGACTTCTTTGGTCGCCGTCGCATCATCGCTTTCGGCCTTTGCGGCCTTGGAACGGGACGACCGGCGGCGTTTCGGTTTGGGCTTGTCTTCTTCCTCGTCACGGGCCTTCTGCGCTTCGGCATAGGCACGTTCTTCTTCCATCAGCGCCTCACGGTCGGCGACCGGGATCTGATAGTAGTCGGGGTGAATTTCCGAGAACGCAAGGAAGCCGTGGCGATTGCCGCCATAGTCGACAAAGGCCGCCTGTAGCGACGGCTCGACGCGCGTTACCTTGGCGAGATAGATGTTGCCAGCAAGCTGGCGCTTGTTTTCGGATTCAAAGTCAAACTCCTCGACCTTGTTTCCGTCCACGACCACGACGCGGGTCTCTTCCGCGTGGGTGGCATCGATAAGCATTTTCTTAGGCATGAAAGTCCATTGCACACGCGACCGCGCCGCACCCCCGGAGGAGCCAGCGTACGGTGGATGTGTCTTGTTTGAGCGATATGGGACGCGCCGCTGGCGGGGCCGGTTGGGCCGCCGCTGTGGATCAATCCTGTCCTCACGCGCGTCATCGCGGTTCTTCTCCGATACGCGCGCCTGGCGGCGTATCCGTTCATTCGCTGCGCCAGACCTCGGCCTGCGTCAGCATCTCGTGGCCATTTCTGGCCCAATCGGTCTGACATCCACTGGTTGCAGTGTGTGTCAGCGAAACTCACAAAGGGGCGACGCAGATGCGCGTCATGCTCCTTGTGCTTAATTAAGGGCAATGGGGGCGCAATGACAATGGGCAATCTCACGCAACATGCGCGAACCGGGGTCAGAGCACGGAGGCAAAGCGTTCCGGCATGCGGTAAAGCTTGCGGCGCACGTCCGGGTAAACACCATAGTTCGAAATGCCCCGATCGGTTTGCGTCTGGACGCGCATAGCGTCCCGGAGGTCGCGCAATTCGATGTCTTCGCCCATGAATTCGGACTTGTCGAGGATGCGCTGATGCTCATCGCCCCATTGCAGCATTCGCTTGTCATAAGCCGGCGCATTCGTCATCGCATCCGTCAGCGCGGCGGCTTTTGGCGCGCGCACATCCACCCGGCCCTCCATCTGGAAGCGGTCGAAATATTTCAGGTGCAGCATGTACAGGTGGTCCGGCAAATGCCGCTCACCCAGGGTGTTGGCATGTCCGCCCGGTTTGAATTTCACCGGCTTGCGCACGAGGTTCGGCTTGGAATAGTTGCGGTTGGGCCGAAACGTGCGCCTGCGCGACAGGATGGTATCCCCGGGCGCAATCGCTTCGGTTTCGTCCTGCGGATAATGCACCATGTCGAGGCACAGGGGCGCGATGTTCACTGGCGCCGTCTCCGGATCCCAATAATAGGTCTGCAGGTGATCCACGACGTTGTCCGACACCGCAGGATCCGCCACCACAAATTCGTCCACGTCGCTCAGGATCATCCAATTGTAATACATGAGCATGCCCGTCACGAATTCGCTCATCATGTTCCAGCGGCGGCGTTCGAACCGGAACCGCGTCTCGTCGCGCGGGATGTGGATGACGTTAGCGCCCTTGGCGATCCTGTCGTGCCGGGGATCGGGCCCGTGACTGAAGATATAGAGGTTCTCCGGCCCAACCACGTCCGCGTAATAGGCGTACCAGCGTTCCAGAATGAAATAGTCGCGATACACCATCGTGACCACGCCCAGGGGCTTTTTGGTGGGGTCCATACCTGCTCTCACTGCTCTGTTGCGCGGTTTTTCCCGCTGCGTTGTGGGCATAAGACCATGGAGGCCCGCGCGGTGACACCGAAAACACGCCGGATCGCGCGGGCCGACGCGCAACCGTTGCAGCGGAGACTCAGTTTGGTCGGACCAATGCGACGGCTGCGCGCAGATCCGCGGCGACGTGTTGGCCGAGGTCGGGCAGTGGTATGGACGGATCGCGCAGATCGGGGATTTGCACCGCGCGGCAGCCGGCGCGTACCGCAGAGGCAATGCCGCGGTCGCTGTCCTCAAAGGCGGCGCAGTCTGTCGCCGCAACGCCCAGCATCGCAGCCGCTTGCAGATAGGGGGCCGGATCTGGTTTGTTGGCGGTGACCTCGTCCCCTGCAACGACGACCTCGAAATACTCCAGCAGGCCCGCGAGATGCAGGTGATGACGTGCCGCAGTTCGATGGGTCGACGTCACCACCGCCATGCGCGCGCCCTGCCCCGCCAGCTGATCAAGCGTTTCACGGGCAAAGGGGCGCAGGGGCACGTGCGCGGCCAACCGCACCTTGAGCGCGTCGCGCCATGCCGCCTGAAACTGCCGTGCATGCGCTTCGTCGCCAATCAGCTCCACCAGCCGCGCATGGGTCATCGCTGCGGATGAGCCGATCAGGCTGAGGAAGAACGCGCGCATAGCCTCCTCACTATGGCCAAGCCCCGTCAGAAGCGGCAGACCGACCTCCAGAAAGCACCGCTCCGTGTCGAGCAGGAGCCCGTCCATGTCGAAGAGATACGCCGCGGGATGCGTCGAATAGACTGTCATGTCTGCCCCTGCCTGTGCTGCCTTGCGCGCAGGCATGACAGCAGACGGGCCAGAGCAACAGCCCCGGCCCGTTCAGCTTTTGTGACAAGAGGTTACAGATAGTCGGCGCGTTGCAGCCCGTATTTCGCCATCTTCTCGTTCAGGGTCCGGCGCGGCAGGCACAGCTCTTCCATGACGCTCGCGATGGAGCCTTTGTGGCGGCGCATGGTGTTGTCAATGAGCATCCGTTCAAACGCCTCGACATATTCCTTGAGCGGTTTGCCTTCGGTGGTCATCACGGGCTGCATTTCCTCGTGATCCGACATCAGCAGCGACGCAATGGAGCCGGTGCCGCGCCGCGATTGCAGCACCGCGCGCTCCGCGATGTTGATCAGCTGGCGCACGTTGCCCGGCCACGGTGCCTGCAACAGCTGCGCGGCCTCCTGCGCGGACACTTTGGGCGCGTCACAGCCATATTCATCGGCAAACTGATCGCTCAGCCGCGTGAACAGCGTCAGGATATCTTCGCCCCGCTGGCGCAGGGGCGGCACCGTGATCTTGAGTGCGGCCAAGCGGTAGAACAGGTCGGGCCGCAGCGCGTCTTCGCAGGTGCGCCCCGCCTCCTGCATGTTGCAGATGCCCACAATGCGCGTCTCCGCTGGCGTGCCCTGTTCGTTGATCACCGACAAAAGACGCGCTTGCAGGCTTTCGCTGAGCGCCTCGATATCTTCGAGCACAAGCGTGCCGCCGCGCGCCTCTTCCACCGCAGGCAGTTGCCCATCCTCGGGCAGCATCGGCCCAAAGAGCCGCTTGGCCAGCGCCTCTTCTTCCCAGGCAGAACAGCTGATCAGCACGAATTTCTTGCCCGCCCGGCTGCCCACCGCATGGAGCGCATGGGCCACCAGCGTCTTGCCGGTGCCGGTTTCGCCGTCGATCAACACGTGGCCGTCCGCTTGCCCCAGATCCAGAATATCCTCGCGCAGCCGCTCCATCACCGGCGCGTGGCCGATCAGCTTTTTCATCAGCTGCCCGCCATCGCTGAGCTCGCGGCGCAGGGCGCGGTTGTCCATGGTCAGACGCCGCGCCACGGTGGCCTTCTTGGCCAGATCGCTCATCCGGTCCGGATTGAACGGCTTTTCCAGAAAATCGAACGCCCCCACGCGCATCGCCTCGACCGCCATGGGCACATCACCGTGTCCGGTGATCATGATCACGGGCAGCGCACTGTCATTGCCCATCAGCTTTTTCAGGAACTGCATCCCGTCCATGCCCGGCATCTTGATGTCGGAAATCACGATGCCGGGATATTCCGGCCCCAGCACCTTGAGCGCGTCCTCGGCGCTGGCGAAGGTTTCGGTGTCATAGCCCGACAGGGCCAGCCACTGGCTGATCGACTGGCGCATATCCTGTTCGTCATCGACAATTGCGATCTTCATGGCCTGGGTCATGTGTTTTTCTCCGGTGTCATTGCGCCGCAGCGACCTGTTTTTCATCCGATGTCTCGTCATCTCCGAGCACCGGCAACTGCATCTCAAAGACGGCGCCGCCCGCTTGTCCGTTGCGCGCCGTGAGCCGTCCGCCCAAATCGTTTACAATGCCCGACGAGATGGCAAGCCCCAAGCCGACGCCGTCGCCCGGCTGCTTGGTGGTGTAGAACGGCTCGAACAGGGCATCGAGATTTTCGATGCCAGGGCCGTTGTCGCGCACCGTCAGCGTGACCGTCTCACCGGCGGACAGGATGATGTCCACCTGCGGCTCGCTTTCGGACTTGGTCGCGTCGATGGCATTGCGCAACAGATTGACCATCACCTGTTCGATCCTGAGCCGGTCGCCCAGGACCATCATCGGCGCGGGCGGCACGATGCGGTTGATCAGAACGCGGCGCTGGCGCAGCTGCGGTTCCATCATCGACAGGGATGAGGCCAGCGCATCGCCCATGTTTACAGGGCTCAATTCGTCCTGTCCCTTGCGGGCGTAGGATTTCAGCTGGCGCGTGATGGCGCCCATCCGCTCGATCAGATCGTCGATCCGGCCAAAGCTCACCAGCGCCTCTTCGGGCCGGTTGCGGCGCAGAAGAAGCCGCGCACCGGCAAGATATGTCTTCATCGCGGCCAGCGGCTGGTTCAACTCGTGACTGACCGCCGCCGACATCTCGCCCAGGGCGGCGAGTTTCGAGGATTGTTGCAGCGTCTGTTCGGCCACGGCGAGGTCTTCTTGCACACGCATCCGTTCGGCGACTTCCCGCTGGAGCTGGGTGTTGAGGCGGCGCAACTCCGCCGACTCGCGCGCAAAAAGCGCCAGCCGCAACGCCGACCGACGGCTCAGCGCATAGAAGGCCAGCGCCAGCAAGAGCGCGAATCCCATGATTTCGAGGGCCAGAACCCCGTTCACCCGCTCCCGAACGGAGGCGTAGGTGGTGAAGGATGCCATGCGCCAGCCGCGAAACGGAATGCGCGTCTCGAGCCGCATAACCCCTTCGCCCTGCAAATACGCATCAGGCGGCAGCGCGGTCCAATCGGCGGTGGCCCGTATCGCGCGTTCGATCGCACTTTGCGCAGGTTGTGCGGCCAACGCCTCCTCTTCGGTGCGGCCGCGCCAGCGCGGTTCGGTGGCAAGGATGATCTTGCCATCGCCATCCGTCACGAGAACAGCCGCCGAAATGCCCGCCCACGCACGTTCAAACTTTTGCAGGTCCACCTCGACCACGATGACGCCCAACGCCGCGCCCCCCGAAAACACGCGCCGCGAATAGACAAAGGCAAAGCCGCCGCTGTCCTTGGTCGCGGTGGTAAAGATGGTGTCAGAGGTCGGCACCGCTTCGGAGAAAAACGCCATATCGCTGTGATCCGTGCCCAGCACGTTGCGATCGGTCGCGGCCACCACGCGCCCCTCAAGATCCAGCAGCATCAGGTTTGCCGCCCCGATTTCTTCGACAAAGGAGATCAGGCGGGCGGTGGATTGGGCAAAGTCGCCGGAATTCAGCGCCGCGATCAGGGTCGGGTCCCGCGACAGCAGCTGTGGCACGATGGCGCTCTGGCGCAGTTCGCTGAGCAGGTTGCCGGAATACAAGGCAAGCCGCAGTTCGGCCCGGTTGCGCGTCGTTTCGGTGAACCGGTCCGTCAGCAGACGGTTCGTGTAGAACACCGTGGCAATCGCCGTCGCCGCAAAAAACAGCAGTGCGGCCCGCGCGCGCCAGCTGATCGTCCGTGTCCGTGCGGTGCGTCCCGCTTGTATCCTGTCACGCGCCATGGCGGACAATCTACGCAGCCCGCGCGCCCCGCTCAAGTCATGCGGTGGTCAACTGCCCCACCAATGCGCGAAAGAGCGCTTGGCCATCGGTGCCGCCATGGCCTGAATCCGCCGCCCGCTCCGGATGTGGCATCATCCCAAGGACGCGCCGGTTCTCCGACACGATGCCCGCAATGTCGCGCTGCGACCCGTTGGGATTGTCGGTATAACGGAACACCACGCGGTCCTCGCCTTCGAGCGTGTCGAGGGTCGCGTCGTCGGCAAAGTAGTTGCCATCGTGATGCGCAATCGGAATGTCGATCACATCGCCCGCATTGTACCCTTCGGTATAGGCGGTCTGAGACGTCTCGACCCGCAGGCCAACCGACTTGCAGATGTATTTCAGCCCCGCATTGCGCAGCAGTGCCCCCGGCAACAGCCCGGTTTCGGTCAGCACCTGAAACCCGTTGCAGATCCCCAGCACGTAACCGCCGCGCTCCGCATGGGTCCGCAGCGCCCCAACGATGGGCGCATTCGCCGCAATCGCGCCGCAGCGCAGGTAGTCGCCAAAGGAAAATCCACCCGGCACACCGATCACATCCACCCCATCGGGCAACGTCGTATCCTTGTGCCAGACCATTTCGACCTCGGCGCCCGCCGCCTCGAACGCCACGGCCAGATCGCGGTCACAGTTGGAGCCGGGAAAGACGATCACCGCGGCCTTCATGACATGTCGATCCGGTAGCTTTCGATGACCGTGTTCGCCAGCAGCTTTTCGCACATCTCGGCCACCTGCGCCTCTGTTGTGCCATCCGCGAGGTCCAGTTCGATCACCTTGCCTTGACGCACGCCGTTCACCCCATCAAAGCCGGACGCCCCAAGCGCATGGCGCACCGCTTCGCCCTGTGGGTCCAGAACCCCGTTTTTCAGCATGACATGAACAGTGGCTTTCATTGCGCTCTCCTCGTTTGCGCCCCCGCTAACCCAAACTTGCCCGCATCTCAAGCGTCACTGCCGTTCCACGCCTCAAGCCGCAGCGATGCAGAGCCACGGCTGGTGATTGAGATCGAATTGCCCGCGGGGTCCTTGGCGTTGGCAAAGACATAACCATCGCCCTTGAACGGCTTGCCAAAGGTCAGGCCGTTGGCCGCAGCCTGCGTCGCGAATGCCGCAACATCCGGCACCTCGAAACACAGTTTGACCAGCGCCTGGCCCGCCTTCTGGCTCTTGGCCAGGGGGTGCAGGTTCAGGATCACGCCCGGTCCCGGCGGGCGCAATTCGACCAACCGGTCACCGGGCGCGGCCAACGCCGTGTACCCGAAATGCGTGGCATAGAATGCCGCCATCTCCTCCATCTTGCGCGTATAAAGCGTCAGACGGAGAAGCGGCGGGTGCGTCATCAGTTGATCAGCGTGGGCTTTGTCATCGGTTGCGCATTCTTGGGCAGCACACCCAGACGCCGCGCGACCTCGGTATAGGCATCGGCGAGGTTGCCCAGATCGCGCCGGAACACGTCCTTGTCGAGCTTTTGGCCCGTTTCGATGTCCCACAACCGGCAACTGTCAGGGCTGATCTCGTCCGCCACGATCAGGCGCATGAAATCACCGTCATAAACGCGGCCAATCTCGATCTTGAAGTCCACCAGACGGATGCCAACGGCCATCATCACACCGCTCAGGAAATCATTCACCCGCAGCGCGAGGCTGACAATGTCGTCCATGTCCTGCTGACTGGCCCAACCGAAGGCGGCGATATGCTCTTCGGTCACCAGCGGGTCGCCCAGGGAATCATCCTTGTAGCAATATTCCACGATGGGACGCGGCAGTTGCGTGCCCTCGTCGATGCCCAGGCGTTGGCTCATGGTGCCGGCGGCATAGTTGCGTACGATCACCTCAAGCGGGATGATCTCGCAGGAACGCACCAGTTGCTCGCGCATATTGATGCGCTTGATGAAATGCGTGGGCACGCCGATCTGCGCCAGACCGGTCATGAAAAACTCGCTCAACCGGTTGTTGAGCACCCCCTTACCTTCGATCACGTCCTTTTTCTGGGCGTTGAAGGCGGTGGCGTCATCCTTGAAATACTGCACGATGGTGCCGGGTTCGGGACCTTCGTAGAGGATCTTTGCTTTGCCTTCGTAAATCTTTTTGCGTCGCGCCATGGGCGTCCTTTCGCTGGGGCAGCGCTACTGAATCTGCCCGACAGTGCGCACCTCATAAGCAATCGGCACACCTGCCGCAAGCGATGGGCGCGTGCGCCATGCATCAAAGGGGTTGCACGCGCCGCCGCCGCCTCGCATATCTTGGACAGACAAACCCCGGGGAGAGCACCGATGAGCACCTTTGACGACCGCGAAAACGCCTTTGAAAACAAATATGCCCACGACGCAGAAATGCAGTTCAAGGCCGATGCGCGCCGCAACAAGCTGTTGGGCCTGTGGGCGGCAGAGCTGATGGGCAAATCCGGGGATGAGGCCGCCGAATATGCCCGCGAAGTCGTGAAATCCGATTTCGAAGAGGCGGGCGACGAAGACGTCTATCGCAAGGTTTCCGGTGATCTGGGCGACCGCGCGGATGAGGCGACAATCCGCGCCAAGATGGCGGCGCTGATGGCCGAGGCCAAGGCGCAGCTGATGCAGGAAACCAGCTAATCCAACGCCTTACACGGCTTAGTTGAACTTGAAACGCGCGTACCCGACAGGTGCGCGCGTTTTTAACTGTTTAAACGATTTCATTAACACTTGGGTCATGTGACCTGCGTACCCTGCGCCTCGGGTAAACAGGGGTGCGGTGCGATGGCTATCTGGCATATGAGACGGGAATGGGCGTGGCTGTGCCGCGCTGCGGTGCCGGTGGCGATATTCGTCCTGTGCGCCTGGATCCTGTCGGACAAGCTCAGCATGGAGGTGCTGCGCGACCTGCCGGCACAGCTTGCATCCATTGCACCCTGGCAATGGGTCACCGCCACGCTATTGACCGCCATCAGCCTCTATAGCGTCGGGCGCTACGATCTGCTGGCCCACAGGCATCTGCGCACTGGCATCGCGGACGGCGCGGCGCAATGGTCCGGCACCATCGGCATCGCAATCGGGCAAACACTGGGCTTTGGACTGGTCACGGGGGCTGTGGCCCGCTGGCGCATGTTGCCGGGGCTGGGATTTGGCCCGGCGCTGAAGCTGTCGGGCTTTGTCTCCGTGTCCTTTGTGCTTGCGTGGATGGCCGTGACCAGCATGGTGTGCCTGCTGCTGCCTGCGCCGGGCTGGTCCAAGTGGCTGGCAAGCGCGGGCTGTGCGGCGGCGCTGTGCGTGATGGCGGCGCTGATCTGGTGGCCGCAGATACGGGTGCGCGGCTGGTGCTTGCGCTTGCCCAGCTTGCGGTTGATCGGCGGCATTCTGGTCTGGGCTTTCGTGGATACGGCTGCGGCGGCGGGTGTTCTGTTCATCATGTTGCCCGCCGGAACGCTGTCGGCTGCGGCGTTCTATCCGCTGTTTCTGCTCGCCCTTGGCGGGGCGTTGATGTCGAACACACCCGGCGGGGTTGGCCCGTTCGAAGTGATACTGCTCACCGCCCTGCCCCATGTGGATCTGGGTGCGCTGATGACGGCCATTCTGGCGTACCGCGCCATCTACTACGCCCTTCCGGCCTGTCTTGCGATGCTTGCACTGTTGCGTCCATTCCGGCGCGCAGCGCCGGTTGAGGCAACCATGGCCGCGCCTGACAGCCTGCGCCTGCGTGGCGAGGTTGGTGTGATCACACAGAACGGCGGGTATCTGGCACATACAGGGGGGGCAACGCTCGCGCTTTGGCCCACCGGGCAGGCGCTCACAGGGATGGGCGACGCGCTGCGCGGCAAACCGAAACAGGCGCTTGAGGCCCTGCGCGCGGCGGCCCGCGACAGGGCGCTGATCCCCCTGCTCTACAAATGCGGACCCGCGCAGGCACACGCGGCCCGGCGGGCGGGGTGGACCGTGTTGCGCATCGCGGACGAGGCGCTTGTTCCGCTCTGCGCATATGCGCTCGACACACCCGCACGGCGCAACTTGCGGCGCAAATTGCGGGCCGCGGCCAAGGCGGGTGTGACGGTGCGCACAACCGGCCCCCTGCCCCACGCGGACCTCGCGCGCATTGATGCCGCGTGGCAGCACGCACATGGCCGCGCCCGTGGTGGCACGATGGGCCGGTACGCGCCGGACTATGTTGCGGGGCAATGGGTGGCGACGGCGCATGTGGGCGGGCAGTGCATCGCCTTTGTCACGGTGCACAAGGGCCAGGAGGACTGGTGCCTCGATATCATGCGGCACACCGGTGACGCGCCCGATGGCACCATGCACGCCCTGGTGCATGCCGCGCTGGAGGCCGCGAAACGCGCGGGCGCGCAGCACTTCAGTCTGGCCGCGACGCCCGCGTGCCCGAACCCCGCCTCAGCCCTGTGGCGCGCCGTTGCGATGCGTGTGGTCCGCGCCGTCGGCGGGCCGGGCCTGCGACAGTTCAAATCCAGCTTCGGCCCCGAGTGGCGGCCCCGCTATGCAGCCGCCCCCAATCCAGTGGCACTGACCATCGGTCTTGGCGATGTCGCGCGCGCTGTGCACAGGCCGATGCCCCTCACATCATCAAACCAGCCTCATGATCTAGATGAGAATTATGAACTGGCTTCACATCGTGCGGCATGACACATCCTGCACCCAACCTGAGCGAGGCGCGCCATGACCAATCCCCTGATCTCCCTTCTTGAAGACCGCGGCACGTTGCTGGCGGATGGCGCGACCGGCACGAACCTCTTTGCGATGGGATTGGAGGCCGGGGACGCGCCCGAGTTGTGGAACACCGACGCACCGGAGAAGATCACCGCCCTGTATCAAAGCGCCGTGGATGCCGGCAGCGATGTTTTCCTGACCAACTCCTTCGGCGCCAACGCCTCGCGGCTCAAGCTGCATGACGCAGGCCACCGGGCGTTTGAGTTGAGCAAGGCCGCCGCCGAACTGGGCCGCGCCGTGGCCGACACCGCAGACCGCCGCGTGATCGTGGCCGGGTCGGTCGGCCCCACGGGCGACATCATGGAACCGGTCGGTGCGCTGAGCCACGCCAACGCGGTCGAGATGTTTCACGAAACCGCCGCCGGGCTCAAGGCGGGCGGCGCGGACATCGGCTGGCTCGAGACGATTTCGGCCCCCGAAGAATACGCCGCCGCCGCCGAGGGCTTTGCGCTGGCCGGGCTGGACTGGGTCGGCACGATGAGCTTTGACACCGCCGGGCGCACCATGATGGGCGTGACCAGCACCGGGCTTGCCGCGCAAGCCGCGTCCCTGCCGAACCCGCCGCTTGCCTTTGGCGCCAATTGCGGCACCGGTGCATCGGACCTGTTGCGCACCATCCTGGGCTTTGCGGCCACGGGAACGGAAACACCGCTTGTCGCCAAGGGCAATGCGGGCATTCCGAAATTCCATGACGGCCACATCCATTATGACGGCACGCCGGAACTGATGGCCGATTATGTTGAACTGGCCCGCAATTGCGGCGCGCGGATCATCGGCGGGTGCTGCGGCACAACGGCGGATCACTTGCGCCACATGCGCACGGCACTGGACGAACGGCCCGTTGGCCCTGCCCCGACACTGGATGAAATCGTGGCCGCCCTGGGACCGTTCAGCTCGGCCAGTGACGGCACCGGCGATGATGAACGCCCCACCCGCAAGCGCCGCGGCCGCAGGGCGGCCTAAAACAGGCTCAACTGCGCTTTGGCCCCGCGCGGCGGCCGGAACAGGTCCGTCCGCATCCGGGGCACAGTTGTCTGCAATCCCAACCGTTTGATGGCGAGAGAGAACCGATGCGCCACCATCTCAGCATAGGGCCCTGTGCCCCGCATCCGGTGCCCCCACCGCGCATCATAGTCCTTTCCGCCATGCATCTCGCGCAGCTTGGACATCACCCGGCCCGCCCGGTCGGGATAATGCGCGCCCAGCCATTCCTGCCACAGCGGCGACACCTCCCGCGGCAATCGCAGCATGATCCAACTGGCGGTGCGCGCCCCCGCGGCCTTGCCCGCGGCCAGGATGTGTTCCAGCTCGGGATCGGTCAGCCCCGGCACAAGGGGCGAGGCCATGATGCGCACAGGCACGCCAGCAGCGCTCAGCCGTTCGATCATCTGCAAACGCCGTTTCGGGTGCGGTGCGCGCGGCTCCATCCGGCGGCACAGGTCGGCATCCAGTGTGGTCACGGAAATACCCACCCGCACAAGACCGCGCCGCGCCATGTCCGCCAGAATATCCAGGTCCCGCTCGATCAATGTGCCCTTCGTCACGATGGCAACAGGATGGCCGCACGCGGCCAGCACCTCGAGACAGGCGCGCATGAGGCCATGTTCCGCCTCGATGGGCTGATACGGATCGGTGTTCGTGCCAATCGCCAGCGGTGCGACCTTGTAGGTCTTGCGCCCCAACTCGGTGCGCAGCACCTCTGCGATACCCGGACGCGCCACCAACCGGGTTTCGAAATCCAGCCCCGGCGACAGGCCCAGATAGGCGTGGCTGGGCCGGGCAAAGCAATAGACACAGCCATGCTCACACCCGCGATACGGGTTGATCGACCGGTCAAACGGCAGATCGGGCGAGCGGTTATAGGTGATTGCACTGCGCGGGCGTTCGACGCTGACCTGCGTGCGCAGCGTGGGCACGTCTTCGATCTGGTCCCACCCATCGCTGTCGCTGTGCCGCGTGACCCCTTCGAACCGCCCCACGACATTGCTGACCGCACCGCGTCCCTTGGCCTTTTGTGTCTGAAGATCCTGCTTCATCCTCAAAATGTAGAACAAATTAAGAACATGCACCAGAAAACTCTGCGCAATCCGTGCTGTTGCATGCGGCGGCATACGGAAAGTGACCCCGTGCGTCGCGCTTGGCGCGGGCCATGTCGCAATCCGGACAGTCGCTGCGCAATATTTTGCCAGATAAATGCGCAAATGGCGCCGCCCAAGCAAAGGAACGCACATGTCTGAAGAAGACGACATCATCCTGTCTGAACTCGACGACGAGGAACTGGTCCAACAGATGTTCGACGACCTCTACGATGGTCTCAAGGAAGAGATCGAAGAGGGCGTGAACATCCTGCTCGAGCGCGGCTGGACGCCTTATGACATCCTGACCAAGGCGCTGGTGGGCGGTATGACCATCGTGGGGCACGATTTCCGCGACGGTATCCTGTTTGTGCCCGAAGTGCTGCTGGCCGCCAACGCGATGAAGGGCGGCATGGCCATACTCAAGCCGCTGCTGGCCGAAACCGGCGCGCCGCGCGTGGGCAAGATGGTGATCGGCACGGTCAAGGGCGATATCCACGACATCGGCAAGAATCTTGTGTCGATGATGATGGAAGGGGCCGGTTTCGAAGTGGTCGATCTGGGCATCAACAACCCGGTCGAGAACTACCTGGAAGCCATCGAAAAGGAAGGCCCCGATATCCTGGGCATGTCCGCGCTGCTGACGACTACGATGCCCTATATGAAGGTCGTGATCGATACGATGGTCGAACAGGGCATTCGCGATGACTATATCGTGCTGGTGGGCGGCGCGCCGCTGAACGAAGAGTTCGGCAAGGCGATTGGCGCGGATGCCTACTGCCGTGATGCTGCTGTCGCTGTGGAAACGGCGAAGGAATTTGTGGCGCGCAAACACAACCAGATGGCGGGATGACCTGGGGCGGCTTTGATCCGCAACCCTGGCTCGAAGGGCGCACCATCCGGTTGCGCCCTTTGGCATCCCAGGACCGCGACGCACTTTATGCGGCGGCCTCTGATCCGCGGGTCTGGGATCAACACCCCGCCCGCAACCGACACGACCGCGCTGTGTTCGACCCTTATTTCGACTTTTTGCTGTCCCGAAAGGCTGCCCTGTGTGTCCTCAGCAGGGACACGGACCGCGTGATTGGCACGTCCAGCTTTTATCTCACCCCCGAGACTCCTCCGGCGGCCTCCATCGGCTTTACATTTCTGGCGCGCGACCGGTGGGGCGGACCCACCAATGCGGAGATGAAGGCGCTGATGCTGGACCACATGTTCACCGTCTTTGACACCGTGTCGCTGCACATTGCGCCGGGGAATTTACGCTCACAAAAGGCGACGGAGAAACTGGGGGCGGTTCGGATGGCGGATCGCACACTGGATCTGGGCAACGGTCCCGAAGATCTCGTCACCTACGCCCTGGACTGCGCCACATGGCAGGCAATGGCGACGCCATGACCCTGTCAGACGCGGCCCTGACCGAAACCGGTTATGCGGACTTCAATGCCGGGCGCATTCTGTTGATCGCCTGCGGTGCGCTCGCACGCGAAATCCTCGATCTCAAGCAGTTGAACGGCTGGGACCATATGGACCTGACCTGCCTGCCTGCGAAACTGCATCTCTACCCGGACCAGATCACCGATGCGGTCCGCAACGCGGTCGCGAAACACCGGGACCGCTATGCCGACATCTTCGTGGTCTACGCCGATTGTGGCACCGGCGGGCAGTTGCAGGCCGCGTGCGATGACATGGGTGTGGACATGGTGACCGGCCCGCATTGCTACAGTTTTTTCGAAGGAAATGAACGCTTTGCCGACGTGCATGAAAGTGAAATCACCACATTTTACCTCACCGATTTCCTCGTCCGGCAATTTGACGCGTTCGTGATCAAACCCATGGGCCTCGATCGCCACCCGGAGCTGCGCGATATGTATTTCGGGAACTATGAAAAACTCGTCTATCAGGCCCAGACCAATGACCCCGCCCTGACTGAAAAGGCCAAAGCGGCGGCGCAAACCCTCGACCTCGCATTCGAGCGCCGCTTTACCGGCTACGGCGATCTCGCAACGGAACTGGCCAAGCGCTGACGCATCCCTGTCTCTGTTCCAAAAAATCCCGGGGGTTTGGGGGCTGGCCCCCAATAGATCCTTGTTTGGGGGCTGGCTCCCAATGGATACTTGCTTGGGTGGCTGGCCCCCAAAACACATCAAAAATCGTGTCGCGCGCAAGCGCGTCCGTGAGGTCACGCCGCGGCGGCCACCGAACGAATACGCTCGATCATCGCGCGCAGGCCGTTAGACCGCTGCGCCGAAAGATGATCATTGAGGCCCAACCGCGCCATTTCGGCCCGCGCGTCCACATCAAGGACGTCTGCAACCGGCAGATCATTATACAGCCGCCGCAGAACGGCGATCAGGCCGTTCACGATCATCGCATCACTCTCGCCATCAAACCGAAACACACCGTCTGAAATCTGCGGATGCAGCCACACCTGACTGGCGCAGCCATCGACCTTGGTCGCCGGCACCTTCAGCGCATCGGACAACGGCTCCATCGCCTTGCCCTGTTCGATCACGAACCGGTACCGGTCTTCCCAATCTTCGAGAAACTCGAAATCCTCGACAATCTCTTCGAACGCAGCCGTCGCCATATGCCATGCCTCTCTTGCCTGCCCCGTGACCTAGGCAGCAACACGCCAAAGGTCCAGCCCTGCGTTCCGTCCTTTTCAAGCCCGCCCGCATCCGTTACCACTGCACCCAATGACATCATGACCGAGCAGCCCGATGCGTAGCACGACAATCCTGATCCTTGTCGCCACCCTGACACTCACCGCGTGCAGCACGCGGCTGAACCCGTTCAACTGGTTCGGACGCAGCCAGTCGGAACCGGTGGTTGTCCAGCAGGAAGAGGCGGAAAAGAACCCGCTCATCCCCCAAAGCGAGCGCGTGCGGCTGAACCTGTTCGGTCTGCGTGATCGTGACACCGAATATCCCGGCGGTCCTGTGGATCAGGTGAGTGATCTTGTGATCGAACGTGTGCCGGGCGGGGCCATCATCCGGGCGGTTGGTGTGCCGGACTACCAAGGGGCCTTCGGCGTGCGTCTGCAACCGGCCACCGAGGACGAAGTGCCTGTGGACGGCGTGCTGACATACCGGTTGGAGGCCATTCGCCCTGACGGTGCCCGTTTGGGCGGCGCCCAGCGTGTACGCGAAGTGACCGTCGCACGCCAGCTGACCGACAACCAGTTGGCCGGCGTACGCACGATCCGGGTCGAAGGGGTGCGCAACGCGCAGACATCACGCCGCCGCTGACCCCGGAAGTCAATCGTCGAGCGGGATGATCCGAACGCTTTCGCCCTTGGCGGCCAGTGCCACACGGCCCTCACACAGGCGCATCGCATCTTCGCCAAAGACTTCGGCGCGCCACCCGCGCAACGCGGCCACGTCGCGTTCGCCCGCGGCCAGCGCATCCAGATCGGAGGCCGTCGCGATCAGCTTGGCAGCCACGCCCGCGCTTTCCGTCTTGGCCTTGAGCAACACGCGCAGCAGATCGGCCAGCGCCGGGTTCACCTGCAGCTTTTCGCGGCTCCTGTCGGGTTGCGGCATGTCACCGGGCGCCATCTTCACCCCCGCAGCCACCGCGCGCAGGATACCATCCGCGATGTCGCCCTTGCGCGCCTCGCGCAACAGCAGGCGTGACCGCCCCAGCTCTTCGATGGACTTGGGCTTGTTGCTGGCCAGCTCGACCAGTGCGTCGTCCTTGAACACCCGGTTGCGCGGCACGTTGCGCTCTTGCGCGTACCGTTCGCGGAACGCCGCCAGCTCCTTGACCAGCGCGAGGAACTTGGGCGAATGCGTGCGCGTCTTAACCCGCTTCCACGCGTTTTCCGGTTGCACCACATAAGTGTCGGGGCTCATCAGCGTGGTCAGCTCTTCGGCCACCCACCGCGCGCGCCCCGTCTCGGCCAGCTTGGCCGCGAGGAATTCGTAGATCTGGCGCAGATGCGTCACGTCCGCCAGCGCATAGGTCTTTTGCGCATCCGTCAGCGGGCGCCGTGACCAATCCGTGAACCGCGATGTCTTGTCGAGCGGCTGGCGCGCGATCTTGCGCACGAGCGTCTCATATCCAACCTGCTCCCCAAACCCGCAGACCATCGCCGCCACCTGCGTATCAAACAGCGGGTCCGGCAACACCTGTGCGTCCACATAGAAAATCTCGAGATCCTGCCGCGCGGCGTGGAACACCTTGACCACCGACGTGTCACGGAAAAGGTCATAAAGCGGCTCAAGCGACATTTTGCCCGCCAGCGGATCGACCAGAACGGCCCCTTCGTCGCTGGTGCCGGGCATGGCTAGCTGGATCAGGCAGAGCTTTGAATAATAGGTCCGCTCGCGCAGGAATTCGGTGTCGACGGTGACATAATCATGCTGTGCGGCCTCTGCGCAAAAGGCGGCCAGTTCATCCGTGGTGGTGAGCGTCTTCATCTGCGGTATCTTCTTGTTTTTGGGCGATGTGCACCGGGGTGTTCCCGGGTCTATACCATTTGCCACACGCTTGGCTAGAGCAGCAGCGGCGATGCCTCCCCGCTGGCAAAGCGGCGCAGGACAGCGGGATAGAGCCTGTGCTCCTGCTTGAGGACACGGGCGGCCAGATCATCGGGCGTGTCGCCCGCCAAGACCGGCACCCGCGCCTGCCCCAGGATCGGCCCGTCATCCAGCGCGGGCGTGACCAGATGCACGGTGCACCCATGCTCCTTATCCCCCGCCTCCAACGCCCGCGCGTGCGTGTGCAGGCCCTTGTATTTGGGCAGGAGCGACGGGTGGATGTTCAGCATCCGCCCCGCCCATGGGGCCACAAACCCTTCGGTCAGCACCCGCATGAACCCGGCAAGACAGATCAGGTCAAGCGCATATGGCGCGAGTGCCGCGGTGATCGCTGCCTCGAACGCCGGACGGTCCGCGCCAAAGGGGCGGTGATCAATCACTTCGGTGGCGATGCCTTGCGACTGCGCCCAGGCAATGCCACCGGAGTCCGCGTTGTTGGACACGACAACGGCCGCCCGCGCCGGATGCGCTCCTGTCATGTCCTCGACCAGCGCGCGCATGTTCGACCCGCCACCGGAGACAAAGATACCGACGCGTTTGGTCAAAGAAGTTGCCCGGTATAGGACACGCCCTGCCCTTCGGTCACCGTGCCAATGCGCATGACGCTTTGACCGTCTGCATTGAGCGCTGCCTTGACCGCCGCGGCGGCATCGGGTGCCACAATGACCGTCATGCCGATGCCAGCATTGAAGGTCTTGAGCAGTTCATCCTGCGTGATCCCGCCTTGCGCGGCCAGCCACGCGAAAACCGGCGGCAACGCCCATGCATTGAGATCAATCGTGGCCGCCATGCCATCCGGCAGAACCCGGGGCAGGTTCTCGGTCAGACCGCCGCCAGTGATATGCGCAAATCCGTGCACGCCCCCTGCCGCAATCGCGGCCAGCGCCGCTTTGACATAAAAGCGCGTGGGCGTCAGGAGCGCGCCGCCCAACGTGTCAGCACCGCCCCATGGGCATGGTGCGTCCCAGTCGAGGCCCGACGCCTCCACCACGCGCCGCACCAGCGAATAGCCGTTGGAATGGACCCCGTCCGACGCAAGCCCCAGGATTTCGTCACCCACCTGCACGCCTGCGGGCAGCGCTGTGCCCCGTTCCATCGCACCAACGGCAAAACCTGCCAGGTCGAAATCCCCCGCAGGGTACATGCCCGGCATTTCCGCCGTCTCACCGCCCAGAAGCGCGCAGCCCGATGCGGCACAGCCCGCCGCGATCCCTTCGACGATGCGCGCGGCCTGATCCACGTCCAGCTTGCCCGTGGCAAAGTAGTCGAGGAAAAACAACGGCTCGGCCCCCTGACACACAAGGTCATTCACGCACATCGCCACAAGGTCGATGCCCACGCCGTCCACGTTCCCCGTGTCGATCGCAATGCGCAGCTTGGTGCCCACCCCATCGGTCGCCGCGACCAGAACCGGATCATCGAAACCCGCCGCCTTGAGATCAAAGAGCCCGCCAAAGCCGCCCAGGGCAGAGGCCACGCCAGACCGCTTGGTCCGTGCCGCGGCGGGCTTGATCCGCTCGACCAGCGCATTGCCCGCATCAATGTCCACGCCCGCCTCGGCATAGGTGAGCCCGTTCTTGTTGTCCTGCGCCATGAATTGCCCCTCGGTGTCGCGTTGCGCTCCCGTAGCAAGGCGGCGCTGCTTGGTCCAGTGGCGACGGTACTCTTTGGTCGGGTGCGACGGGTTCAAATCCGCGGCACCGCAGGTCTTCTACCGGGTTGCATGCGCGGTTGACGCAGACGGCGCGTGGGTGATGACACACGCCACAAGGGAACGAGGTGTAAAGGGTTTGGACTCGAAAAACTGGGCGGCAAGTGCCGGTGTCTTGGGGTTTGTGGCGCAACGGGCGTGACGACCTGATAGCGCAGGGCAAATCGGGGCGTGCGCGACGGGCATTGATCGAAGCACATTTCAGCGCACGTGCCGAGCGTTACTACAGCTTTTTGTCATCGGGCCTCGCGTGGACACAGCGTGTTTATGGATCGCGATGGAGCGCGCGATCTTTCGGCGTTTGCCTCGCCATCTCTTTCTTTTATCCGGTTCTTGCCGCGATCATTGTGTGGGTGATGGTGAGGGAAGCACGTGTTGGCGGCGCATCGGTATTTGGGCCGTTCGTGACGGTGACCGAGCGAATGGTTCGTTTCGGCATCCTATTTGGTGCCTACCTCGCAAAATCGCTTTTGATGTTTGGCACCTTGAGGTTCATCCGTCAGATGCGTGATCGACTGGAGTTATGTGCCGGAACCTTCCAGCCGGAGGTTCACAAGGCATACTTCTGAGGCGGCTTTGGTTTTCGCGCCGGTTTTCATCGATTTTATTGCCGTGGCTGCCGTTTTGTTCGTCACAATCGAGGCTTTGGAGTTTCTTTCCTTCTCCAGTGCTAGTGTTTCTGTGGCATTGGCGGACCTTACCATCCGGTTTGAAATGTGGACCCTGACGAGCGGCATGCAACTGGCGCTTGACGCGCTTTTTCCGGCTGGTACTTAGACCCTATGGCGGGCCTGTAGCTCAATTGGTTAGAGCAGAGCGCTCATAACGCTTTGGTTGCGGGTTCAAGTCCTGCCGGGCCTACCACACGCCACCCGTTGCCATGTGCCCATCCCCCTGACACAAATGAGCCATGGAGTGGATGCGCGACCTCTATCTGGCGTTTTTCGATGCTTCGGTGCTGATCGCACCGGAATACCTGCTGCTGTCGCTTTTGCTGGCCTATGTGCTCTACCGCTTGCGCGGGGTGGGCACGGGGTTCTGGGCGTGGGCGCTGCCCGCGCGGATCTGGAAACACCCAAGTCACAAGGTCGACGTGCAGCTTTTTGTGATCGGGCGGCTTTTGGTGTTTGTCGGGCTCTTCAATCGCATTTCGGCGACGTCCCTGGTGGCGGTATTCGTTGCAGGGCTGGTGGGCGGTGAAGGTCTGTGGGGCGGTGCCCTGTCGCCTTTTGCGCTGGCGCTGCTTCTGTTTCTGGCCGAAGACGGGACGCTTTACTGGATGCACCGGCTCTACCATACGCAGCGCTACATCTGGCCAATCCATGCCGTGCATCACAAGGCCGAAGTCATGTCCCCCGTCACCGCCTACCGTCAGCACCCGCTGGCGCTGGTCCTGTCGGTGCTGGTGGTCAGCACCTGCGTCGGCGTGGTGCAGGGCCTGGTGATCGGCGTCGTGGATCCGGGCACGACCATCGCGCAGGTGGCGGGTGTGAATGCCGTTCTGTTCACCCTGTCGCTGGTGTTCGCCAATTTCCGCCATTCGCATATCTGGATCAGCTTTGGCCCGGTGATCGAACGTATCCTGATCTCACCGGCCCAGCATCAGGTACACCATTCCATCGATCCCGCGCATCATATGAAGAATTTCGGCGAGACGCTGGCGGTGTGGGACTGGATGTTTGGCACCCTCTACATCGCGGGCGCACCCAAGACGCTGACCTTGGGTGTGGTGGACGAGGATGGCACGCCGGAACCGGGTGCCGGCGTGCTGCGCGACGCGATGCTGCGCCCGTTCCGCGACATGGCTGCCGCGTGGCGCGGTCAGAACTGACTGTCGGCCGATTTCTTCGTTGTCTTGGACCGTGCGCCATTGCCCAGTCCAAAGAGCAGCGCGCCGAGGGCAACAACCAGCACAATGACCGCCGCGTCGGAGCCACTGCTGCCACCGGACCCTGAGGGTGCAGAGCTGCCGGCATAGCCTTGTGTTGGTGCAACTGCGGTCAGGCTGGCACACAAGGCCGCCGTCAGAACCATTTTCTTCATATCAAAATCCCAGAATGAACGACACCTCCCCCGGTGCCTGCCCAGACGGTAGGGTTTGTGCAGCAGCGCGGTCAAGCCTTGCGCACGTGCCAGCCGACCTTCATCGTGACCACTGTGTCGTCGTCGCCATCACGGATGTCCACGTCGACATCAAAGGCGACCTTGCCGGTCTCCTTGAGCGTGGCAAGCAACGTGGCCCCGGCGGTGTCCGTTTTCGCCACTGCCGTCAGTGTGCCTTTGGCGATCTTCACGTAAGAGATGGTGGCACCCGACGCGACCGGACGCACCTCGAGGATGACGGGGGCCAGTGCCCCTGCAAGGGCCGCACCGGACGCCGCCTCGCCCAGGGTGAACATCGCGCCCGCGTGCTGCGTCTGGATGTGGTTGGAGGTCTCTGTGCGCTGTTCCAGCACGGCCGTTGCGATGCCGTCACCAATATCGCCCAGCTCGACCCCTACGTGGTTCGCAAAGGGGATCACCGTGCTCAGTTGCGTGCGGATCATGTCATAAGGGTTCATGGCTCGGGTCTTTCCTGTGGTCTGTAGTGCATGCGTTCTGCTGTCCGCACCAAGTCACGACATCGCCACGCCGCGCAAGCGTGCCGCCACGGCACATGGTCAGCGCGCAATCACAATGTCCGCGCGCAATCCCCCCAACCGCTCGCTCTGGCCAAGGCGCAACACGCCGCCATGGCTGCGCGCAATGTCGGTGGCGATGGCCAGGCCAAGGCCCACACTGCCGCCCTTGTCCTGATTGCGCGAAGGATCAAGCCGGGTGAACGGGCGCTGTGCCTCCGCGCGCTTGTCCTTGGGAATACCGGGGCCGTTGTCCTCCACCCGAAACCGCAGCGATTTGTCGGTCAGCGTCACGGAGACTTCGGCGGCGGACCCATAGCGGATCGCGTTGCTGATCAGATTGCCAAGCGCACGGCGCATCGCAACGGGGCGCAGCATCACCGTGCCTTCGCCCTTGGCCCGCACAAGGCTCACGGGCTGGCCAACCCGTTCGGCGTCCTCAACAAGGCCGCGGGCCAGCGCAATGGGATCGACCGCTTCGGGCTGCGCCTCACCGTCGCCTTTTGCGAAATCAAGAAACGCGTCGATCATCGCCTGCATGTCATCCACATCGGGGCCGATCATCTCCTGCGCGTCCTCATCCAGCATCGACAGGCTCAGCCGCATCCGGGTGAGCGGCGTGCGCAAATCATGGCTGACCCCCGACAGCATCAGCGTGCGCGTTTCCAGCTGTCGTTCGATGCGGGCGCGCATGTCCACAAAGGCGGTGCCTGCCGCCCGCACTTCGGTCGCGCCCGTGGGCGTGTAGGGCATGTGACGCCCGCGCCCGAACGCCTCTGCCGCACGGCTCAACCGTTTGATCGGGCGCAACTGATTGCGCAGGTAGATAAAGGAGATGAGCGTGGTCAGAACGGAGAAAAAGCCCAGATAAACAAGCAGTTGGTGCGGATTGCGCGCGGAAATCCGACGTCGGTCAAAGGTGATCGAAATCGGCCCGGCGTCACTGGTCAGGATCACGCGGACCAGCTTGTCCGCCGCAAGGTCAAACGACCCGATTTCAGGCACCTGTTCGCCCAGCCGTCGGATGATCACCCGGCCCGAAAAATCCTCCCACCCACGCAAATTGGGCGCGTTCAGCGCATCCGCCGCCACCTCGCGCACCACCATGTTCAAAGGGCCGGCCAGTCGCGCCACGGCCTCTTCGATCGTCTCGTCCGCGCCGCGCATCTCGATCGCATTCAGGACAAGCCGGATTTCGCGCGCGACCGTGTCCGACATCTGTTCGGTCACGTCCTCGAAATGGCGCTGTACGAACACGATGGCCACAACGACCTGCACCACCACAACCGGCAGCAGCAGGATCAGCGCCGCACGGCCATAGATCCCACGGGGCAAATAGCGTTTGAGCCAGGCAAAGGTCATGCGCTAAGCCTAGCGGTGCTTGCAGGCAGACGAAAGGCGTCCCCGTGCCCCCACCCGATGATTTCGATCCCGTGATCGGCGTGGCCGAAACGCTGGAACCGGGCTTGCGCCGGATCGTGGCCCCCAACCCGTCGCCGATGACCTACCGGGGGACAAACACCTATCTTGTGGGCACCTCCGATATCGCGGTGATTGATCCCGGTCCGGACAACCCTGCGCATTTGGCCGCCATCCTTGACAGTCTTGGCGCAGGCCAACGTGTCAGTCACATCATCGTCACGCACACGCATCTGGACCATTCCCCGCTTGCCCGTCCACTGGCCGAGGCAACTGGCGCACCGGTTCTGTCCTTTGGCGACGCCGGGGCGGGTCGCAGTGCGGCGATGACCGCGCTCGCAGCCACCGGGATGGCGGGCGGAGGCGAAGGGATCGACACGTCCTTTGTGCCGGACAAAATTGTGGGCGACGGAGACACGATTGCTGGCCGTGACTGGCACCTCACGGTGCTGCACACGCCCGGCCATTTGGGCAACCACATCTGCCTCGGCTTTGGCGATGCGTGCCTGACGGCCGATCATGTCATGGGCTGGGCCTCCTCACTGGTGTCGCCGCCCGATGGCGATTTGACAGATTTCATGGCGTCCTGCGCCCGGCTGGCGGCGGGCACGTGGCGCGTGTTCTATCCTGGGCATGGCGCACAGATTGATGACCCGCATGCCCGTTTGGATTGGCTGATCACCCACCGCAAGGCACGCGAGGCAGCGATCCTGCAGGCGCTTGCCGCCGGGCCAGCCACGGCGGCGGCGCTGGCCCGTGCGATCTACACGGACACGCCCCCGGCCCTGCTGCCCGCCGCGACACGCAACGTGCTGGCGCATTTGATCGACCTGATGGGAAAACAGCGCGTTTCCCCGGTGGACGGGTTGTCCGAGAGGGCTGCGTTTCGCCTGTTGTGAGTGCTCTGAAATTTTTTGATTTATGCCGGTCAAACCCTCTGGACGCG
Source organism: Tateyamaria rhodophyticola (assembly GCF_047777875.1). Classification (GTDB taxonomy): domain Bacteria; phylum Pseudomonadota; class Alphaproteobacteria; order Rhodobacterales; family Rhodobacteraceae; genus Tateyamaria. The sequence continues at coordinate 3,542,408 of NZ_CP180519.1, forward strand.
CGGAATCGCTGTTGCTATACGCCCCACACCGTTCCGGCGTAGCTCAGCGGTAGAGCAGTTGACTGTTAATCAATTGGTCGTAGGTTCGATCCCTACCGCCGGAGCCAAATCACCCTAAATTCTGCATATTGTTCAGATACTTAGGGTGGATTGGCGGACCTGTTACCATCACTCATTCCCACAAATGGATGGCGGGTTTGGTTCCTAAAATTCTCTCATTTGTTTCAAATCACCTGCGCGAAGTGAGCAAATCACTTGCCGCTGACTGGGCCTTATACCAACAAGGCCGCAAAATCGGCCCGTAGAGGGCCGTCTTGCCTTCCAGATAGGGATAGGTGGCCGAATGGTCAGACATCGCTCTGTGCGGCGCTTTCCGTGGCGCTGCGCACTGTAGGGGGCTGCGCCCCTCACCCCGAATAGGCAGACGCGGCTGCGCCGCTGTGTAGGGACAGACAGATCGCAACAGAGTTCTTTCACCCGCAAGATCAACGACAGCACCTCGATCAACCTGCCGCCAAAGGCGGCGCGGTTGGTCGTGTAACCTTAGACTGTATTCGCCTGCCCTTTTGTTTTGTCCCCTGAAAAGAAGAATACTATCTAGGGTTACAAAATAACAGGGGACAAAAAGAAAGGTGCAGCTTGGCCTAGACATCAACTTGCAGCCCATCTGTCAGATAATCGACCTCAACCGGGCATACGATATCCGGATGACTGAAATAAAGGTGCTCTGCAATGTGTGGAAAGGTTCGGATTACCGACGGGCTTGGGTATTTGTAGAACCTTTTTGGGTTCAAACTGGACGCTTTGACCACTCCCTGCCGCACCCTAAACGCGGTCGCCAGAGTGTGATCCTCCCAAACTGCACTTTCTGAGACCTCAATCCTTTGCTTTATGACGCGTAGCGCAATCTCAATTTCCAGTTTCATGGCTGCGCAGAACTCTTCCCAGTTCGTAATTGCGTGGCGCAATAGCCGCGACTGGTGCCCATGTGGCCAATCTTTGGCCAGACCAACCCAATAGCCAAAATGCCACGGCTCTGCCTTTAATCCAGTATCCCGCCATGTCCATTGCATGCGCTTTGCCACGGTACGGGGCGTCTCAAAGCGCTGGCCTACGCCTAACAGCAATTCCTTGCGCCCCGTCGCGGCGTTTTGGCGAACCTCGTGGCGCAGTGGGGACAGGGTATATACACGCTTAAACGTGTCCACCGAAACCCCTAGAGCAGCAGCCCATTGGGACTGATCTAAGCCACCTACCCAGTCCTGCTGATCGAAGCTGACAGGCCGAATTTGTAGTTCCTTAGCGACTAATCTGCAGAGGTTCATAAAGGTTTCTGCGCGCGGGGAACGAAGAGTGTCATAGGTTTTTCTGGCACATTCCCACGTGTGATTGCCACTTTCAAAGTCGCCCGTACCCCTATGATTTTTGGTACTATTACCGGCCTGAGTATCGTCATATGGTGCCATTTGCAGCGCCTCTTACTGAACATGGGTGGGTTGCTGTAGCCTTGATCGGGTGCCCGCGCTGTTCCTTCTCGGGTGCCCAGTTTGCGGGATAGCCCCTGCCAGCATCGTCATTGCGGGGGCTATTCTTTTTGGCCTACGCCGCTGGGGTATGTTTGGCCGCAAAGCGCTTTAGCCCCGCGTGGTCGATTTCGTAGCCATTTGGGAAGGCCCCGTTGGCCGGGTGTTTGATAATCACGCCGTAGTCTGTCAGCGATTTGACCGCCGCCATAAGGGAGGCTTCGGCCAAATGGGTACCGCCATGTGCGCCCCTGTGATCGTCAAAGCCGTTACGCATGTCGGGGTAAGAGAGGCGAATACACTGCCGTCCCTGAATGACGGTACACCCGCAAATGAAGATTAGCGTTTTCACCTCAGCGCCGCGCAGCACATGCATAATGGCCCCAATACGCTGAATGGTCTCCATTACCTCTGTCATTGACAGTTGCGGGTCAAATTTCTGGCGGCGTTTTCTCTTGCGAACATGCGCATTCATGGCAGTATCTCCAAATTAGGAAGCCTATTGAAAAGCGTGCCCACATTGAAAACAATAGGTGAACGGTTTTTACTACGTTATGGCCGCAACCTATTGCGAACAAAAGATATTCTCAGTGTCTCCGCACCCGGCGCGGGGACTTCGCTGCCCAAATCCTTCAAAGCCTGACAGAGCAACAGGCCGTAAGGAACTCCAAACCCACGTGACAAGTCGGACAAGGTGGCCACACCGGGGTTCTTTGGCGCATGGCGCAGTCGGTCACCAATTAGGCTGTGTGCCACTCCGGCGCGGTCGGCCAACTTGTTGTTTGACAGGCCTTTTACACGCTTTGCGGACTGCAGCATTTGGGGCATGCCGCTAAACAGGCGGGGATCGGGCTTGCTTTCGATTAGCGCGGCCACCTCCTCTTTCACGCCATAGAGCGCGGCGAGGTCTAGCAACACTGTTCTGGGGTTCTGTTCAATCGGTGGGCGGGGTCCGATTGTCATGGTGGGGCACTCCGTATGGTTGGGGGTTCACGTTCGGGCCAGCGCACCACTTGCAGACGGTGGGACACCTGCAATGGGTCCAGCGAAAGAACCTCAGCCACTCGCAACCACTGGCCATCCACCTGCAGGATGTGCGGCAAATCCAGATCATTGATGGGCGGTAGGAATGTGGTGAACATGCCCACCGTGCCGCGCGTGATGGTGCCGTCGCCGCCCGCGTCCTGCCAGCGCAAGAGGCAAGGGCATGTCACGATCCAATCGTACACGGTTTGGGTCGTGGCCCGCACAAGGTGGCGCTCGTTTTCCGGCACGGCTGACAGGTCCACCGGCACCCGTTCGGCGCTGTAGAGTTCTGCCGTGCGGTACGGGGACCCGGGCACCCGGGATGCGCGGGCAAAGGCTTCCTGAAAGCTACGCATCCTCCCACCCCGCAAGCCGCATGGCCTTTTCAAGCGGCACGCCTGCCGTCACCAGCACACCCACTGCGCGGGCGCGGCCCGCAACATCGGCGCTCAGCATGGCGCTGCTATCCATCTTGGTCACACCCACCTTTGCCAGTTCTGGCAAGAGTGTGCGGGCCAGCGGTTCAATGGTCTGCAACACAAACAGGCGGTAGCCTTCCCGCATGGCCCCCGCGTTGCCCTGTGGCGTCACCAGCGCCGGGGGAATGCCGCACGCGGTCAAAAGCCGGTGGTGCAACCCCTCTGTGGCCGGGTGCAGGTCCGCTTTTTGCAGGTCTGGGGTCAAGTCCACACGCTTGAACTCGTTTGCCCGGCTCTGGCCTGTGTTGGCGGCAAAGTCGGCGCGGCTCTTGATTGCGGCCAACATGCCGCCGCCTTTAAGGCCGCGCAGCGCCGCGTTCTGTTGTTCCTCTGGCACGCTATCGGGGAACGGCAAGAGGCCCCGGGCCGTCCATTCCATCGCCCCAGACACCGCGCCTTCAATCTCGGCCATCAGCCGGGGGCTGGCCCCCATAAGCGCAAACGGGGACCGCCCGCGCCACGGTTGATCCGCCGGGGCGTTCACGGTGAGGCGCAGCACCTCACCTTCAATCGCCCGCACGGTTTCCGTTTCGCCGGGTCGGGCAAGGTGCAAGTGGAACTTGCCGCCGCCCAGTTCGTCCCAATAGGCCACGCGGTGCAGGCGCAGGTCCCCGCGCTCTACCCGGATATGCCAACAGCTTTCGCCAGACATGCACAGATCAAAGCCAATGGCGGCCAGAACGTCCGGTGTCAGGGTTTCCGCACCCAGTGCGGGTGTCAGCATGGCGAAAGCGCGGCCCCATGTCTGGCCGCAGGTGGCGACGGTGGCCGACAGGTTCACGCCGCCACTGGTTTGCAGCACCTTTTGGCGGCCAGCGATGTACTCCCCCGTCACGGTGGGGAACGCGGCGCGCACCTCAGGGGCCTTGCGTTTGAAGGGCCACATCAGAAACGCACCTCCCCAGCCAAGAGGATACCGGCCCCGCTGGCCCGAAACAGACCCGCCAAGGCTTCGCGCGTCAGCGTGCTATCGGCTGCCGTGATGGTCTTGAACTCGCGCCGCGTGGGGCTGTGGACAAGCTGGTACAGGGCCAGCGCGCGCACGGCTTCCACCACATGCGGTTGCACCTCCTCGGGGGTCACAGACCCGCTGGTGAAGCGGTAGCGGCCAACGGGCAGGCTCAGCACCTCGCCCGTGTCGGGCACGTATTCAGCCGCATAGGCCGCCCATGCCGTGCCGTCCCATTGCTCGACCGTCAGAGCCGCTGGGAAGGGGTAACGCGGCCACGTTACCGCCCCCTCTGCGTCCAGCACCCCCACCGCCACAGCAGCGTTCACAGGCCAATACAGGCGGCCTGTGTAGGTCTCGGCAAGGGACCAGCTAGCACCAATCATGGACGCGGCCCGGTCATTGGTTGTGGACGCTTCAAGGGCCACGCTGGCTGCGTCTGGGGACGTAGGCAAAGTGCCCCGCGTTTGGGAAAATTCGGTGATGCTCATGGCAGAATGATCCTGTGGGGCTGCACCGGGTGCGGGGTTTGAAACGCGCGCAATTCGGCCTGTGCGTCTTCATACGCGGGCCGTGTTACGAGTGAAATTTCGTACAGCACCAAGGCCAGAATTGTTCGGATGAACACGCCCGGGTTGCCCGGTTCAGGGTCCAGCCTTTCCGTCTCGCCAGCGGCTTCCGCAGGGGGCACCCGGAAACCGGGAGATATACCGCTAACCAGACCAGCGCCCAACAGAGTGAGTGCGTCTCGCACATGGGTCACCTCTTCCAAATCTGGGGCAATGGACGCTGTGAAGGTCAGACCGTCATCGGTGGCCACCAGTTCCAGCGACCCGTTGCGACGGCTGGCCAGCGGCTTGTCGAAGTCGTGGCCGAACAATAGCGACACTTCGCGGTCTTCGTTTTCCAGCGTCCAGTTAAAGGCCCCCGGGGCGATGCGCTCTTTGCGCACCCGTCCCCTGTCCGCGATGGTGGCCAGCGAATTGTACGGAAAGCTGCCCGCAATCACGGGCCGCTTGCCGTCGCGGCGAAGCTCTAGCCCCGCCGCTTTGTAGATGGGCCGTACCATTAGGCACGATCCTGCACGCCCGTCAGCTTGAACCAGTGCGTGGCCGTCCGCTGAATAAGCACATCAAGAAACGCAAACATGGTCAGCGCCACCTTGCCTGTCTTGCTTTCGCTGTACGGGTCCACGATCAATTCGGGGCTGCCCCACGTGGGCACAAAGGCATTGTTTGACCCAGCCCCAAAGTAGACCGTGCTGGCCCCTTTGTCGGTGGCGTCCCGCGCGCCCCGGGCCGATACCTGGCTGGACCACAGCATACCAAAGCCCGCGCTGCGCAGCCGGTCCAGTTCGGACACCGCCGTACCCGTCACCAGCGTATCGGCAAGGGTCTGGTGGACAATGGGCGCACCCGCGATACGCACGCCGCCCGGGCTGGAAAGCTTAGCGGTTTCCTGAATTTCAGTGGCCCGCAACAGGAACTCAGAGAAGCTGGCCACGTCATCAAGCGCAGCCGTGCGCCCGCCGGTCAGCACAGCGTCAAAACCCGCCGGTTGCTCATCGGCACCCGTGCCTTGGAAAATGGCAAGGTCGATCCCTTCGCGCAGCACCTCGGCCAGATCGCGGCGCAGGATGGGCTGCAGGGCAGAGTTCTGGCGAATGGCTTGGCGCGTCAGCACGTAGCGGCCTGTGGCCGTGTGCATCGCCGGGGCCTTGCTGGTGGTGGTGATGGTGTCAGCATCCGCGCCCGCGCCCTCAGCAACCCACGACAGGGCCGCGCCGCTGGTGATTTCGGGGAATGTGGGCGTGCCCGTCACCTGCATGACGTTGACGCCAAAGCGGCCCGCCGCGCTGGTTTCAAAGAAACGTTCAAGCGCAGACATGACGGGACGGCTGGCCAGTTCCTGACTGGTGCCCGGTTGGGTATCCGTCACCGCATCGGCGCGGGTTTCCATCAGGCTTTCCCACGGGAAGCGGATACCTTTTTGGCCTTGGCCGTGGCGCGTTTCCAGTTCGGCGCTCACCTCGGCCTCTCGGCCCGTCAGGGCCTTGCCGTCTGTCTGCGCCGCCACAACCGCCGAAAGGTCAAACGCCCGGCATTCCCGGTCAAAGTCGGTCTGCGCCTTGTCGGGTTCTTTGATGCTTTCGCGCTCTGCGTCTTCCAAAAGGATCGCGGCGCGCAGTTCCACCTCTGCCCCTTGGTAGGCATCGGTCAGGCTGCGCAGTTCGGTGCGCCCGTCCTCTGTGATTTCATCGGCCTGTTGGATTTCGGCCATGCGCTCGCGCCTTTTGCTTTGGGCAAGCTGGATTTCTTGGGATTTCAGCATGGGGTTTCCTCTTGCTGCTGGGGGTTGGGAATGCCCGCAGCGGCGAGGAATGCCTCGCGGCCTTGGACGTTTGACCGGGTGGGGGACCGTGGGGCGGACTGCCCCCCAACCTTTCGCCGCTCTGTGTTAGACTTCACCGAGTGACAGGACGGGCAGAGATACTGCAGGTTGGTCACGTCATAGACATGCACCCCCAGTATCTCGCATTCGGAACGCGGTATGATGTGGTCAACGTGGCCGTGCATGCCGACATAGACGCAGCAATCGGGTTGCTCACACCGAAAGCTGGCCCGGTGGGCCACAAAGGGGCGCACGGTGCCAAACCAATGGGCGCGGTTGATGGGGCGGGTATCGGTGCGGGCCACTACAGCACCTCCACTTCATATTCAGGGGGAACGGTTTCGCGGGCGCGCAGCATGGCACTGAGGGCCAGAACGAGGGATTGCGCCACGTCGATGCGCGCGTGAATGTGGCTCTTGTCCAACTGACACGCGCCTGTGGTGGACACCTTCACGTCCGCTTCGCCTAGCGAGCCTTCCAGCAAGAGGCTGCGCTTCATATGCACCGCGCCTGCCAGAAACAGCTTACGGGTAGCGCGTATGTCGTGGTCCCCGTCTTTGGGGCCGGTGCCTCTGTAGGTGACAGGCCACGCGATGCGCGCCCGGGCCAGCGCGGTTTCAAATTCGTGTTGCCGGTAGCGGTCGCAGGACACGCTGCGCACCGGGTGCGGCCCGATGCGCTGCAATAGTTCGGGCAGAAACTCTTGCAAGTCCGACACGGACCCGCTGGTTTCGATCAACTCCCCAGCCTGCGCACAGCGCTGCCAGAGGTCCCCCACCATGTCCCGCTTGCCCCGGGCCAACAGGTCCAGATCAGCGCCCGGGAACGCCCCCAACACTCGGATAAGCCCGGATTGCTCATAGGCGATGGTGGCCGCCGTCATGGACGCCGCGCCGCCCAGATCAATGCCGAGGTGTACGGGTTCCCCGGGAGTGGGTTGTGGCGCATCGCGATACGCCTTGGCCAGCGTGTCATAGTCCACCAGCAATTCGCGGGTGGGGCTGAGCGGCATATTCAAGTGCCACGCCTTGAACTCGCCAAGGCTGCCAGACTGTTCGGCCTTGGCGTAAGCGTCCTGCAGAAACCGCCGGGGCTTGATCTGGCCGCCATCAGGGTTGGCCTTTTCCCATGTGTCGGGGCTGGCCGCATCGTCTTCTTTCTCGGCACCGTAGAGGCACACAAAGGTGCGTTTGTCGGGCCGCTCGATCAGGTCGTTATACTCGGCAGCATCACCGCGCGTGCCGGTTAGGACAAGCTGGCCATTGCGTGCGGACAGAGCGTCGAAGAAACCCTGCACCAGTTCGTCTTTGTGCCCGGGTATCAGGCCCGTTTCGTCAATCACCGCTAGGTCAAGGTCTGCACCATGGCCCTGCGCGCGTGTACCCGTGGACAGGATCAACGCCCCGTCACCAATGTAGATCATGCCGGGCCGAGGGTTGGCCTTGGTTACAAATTGATCCGAGCGACCCGCACCTTCCATCAAGGCGCGCATGGCATTGCTGATGTAACCGCTGTGCTTTTCGGTGGGTGCAGCGATGGCCCCAGAGAACGCCGGAATATGTATCGGGCTATCGGGGCACATGCGCCCCAGCAACACCGCGCCTAGGAATGTGGACTTTCCCAGCTTGCGGGGCGTGCTGAAAATGGAGGTGCGCCAGCGCGGGCCGTCAAAGTCTTTGGCGAGATACTCGCGCAGAAAGGCAAGCTGGAATGGGTGCAGTTCAAAAGGCTGCCCCGCATTCTGTCCGGTCGGAATTACAAAGTTGGACGCAAGCCAATAGGCAAAGCGCTTTTCCAGCGGCCTTGTCCTTTTCCGCACCCGGTGCGGAGACGCATTTTGCAAGGTCCCGTCCATTTGGCCCCACGTGTGCGGCACAGAGAAGGGTCCCCCTGGTCTCCGTACCTTTCCCCCGCACGGCCTATTCCGGGCAGGGGTCCCCTAAGGGTACAGGAGCACAACTTATTGTGGCAGTGGCTGCCGGATTATACTATGTTTTGACAGAGTTGCCCGTGGAGACTGAATTGACAGACGATACCAACAACGACCAAACACAAGAACAAAACGGCTGGTTGTCCACCATTGTCGAGGGTGGTCTCCCTCAAGTATTGGCTGGTCCGGCAGGGAAGGCCGTAAGTCGGCTTATCGGAGCAACTGTCGAAATTCCAGCGGCCTATCTTGACGGTGTTGTGCAAGGGATAAGAGACAAGACTGAAGCGCGAAGCGCTTTGACAAAGGCAATTGCAGATCAAGTAAAACAAAACGTCGTAAATGATCCCACAGTAATTGACCGAGCTATGAATTCGATGCTCTCTCGTGCTTTCCGGGTTCAAAATAACAAAGATGGCGTTGTCAAAGCTGCCCTAGAGGATTTGGCTGAAAGCCCTCCAGCAGCAGAAAGCGATGGGCCATCGGATGGCTGGCTGGACAAGTTTGAACGACATGCGGAGGAAGCTGGAGAGCCTGACCTTCAGATTTTGTTCGGCAAGTTATTAGCCGGTGAGATAAGAGAGCCAGGTTCAATAACGCCTTCCACATTGCACTTCGTATCAATGCTGGACCGGGAAACTGCACAAATTATTGATAAGTTGATGCCAGCGACGTTGCCAATTGGGGTTACGTTGTTGGAGGTTCTCCCAGAACCCCTTTCAGTTCTTGCAATTGCCGAGGTGGAGCAATCCGGCTTTTTTTCATCAGACAAACAGTACAACCCCAAGCTGGGAGCAGATGGAAGCATAGGAATGGACATGGGGCGAGGTCAGTTCGCAATACTACACGGAAACGCTAACTCCACAGTCCACATGGGTAAAGTAGGTCTTCTGTCCTCAGCCGGGCGGGGGCTATTCCACGCATTGCAACCAGTCTTCAATGTGGAGGAGTTCTGCAAACGTGCCATAAGAAACAACAACCTTGAGAGGGTGGTTTATGGTGCAGGTGTCGTACAGGGCACGGGTTTCACGATACCCATCGCAAGTGTGCATTCAAACCCGGAGTTCAAGAAAGTCTAACGCGCAGGCGTTGTATGAGTGTATAAAGCAGTTAGCGCCTGCCGCTTTCGCTTTTAGTGAGTTCTGCGATATCACTACGCCTCCATCTCGTTGCGCCCCCCAACCGAATTGGCTGCGGCGCAATTCCTTTGGCCACCCACTTCCAGAATGTAGACCTACCACACCCTAGAATAGCTGCGGCCTCGGTATCGCGAATAAGCTGCACGTCAGATTGCATTTCGTCACCTCACTAAAGAGCAGAGACGAAACTATGTGAGGCTGGAATAAAAGTCAATAGAAACAGATACTTGTGTACCCATCGGTACACTCTTAGTAGGGATTTCTAGCCTTTCCGCACCCGGGTGCGGGGAATTAACTCCTTTTTCCAAAGGCATAAGCACCCCATTCATTCATTAATGGCCTGCGCAATTCAAATAGATCGCTGCGCGCATATGCTTTGCGCACTTTGCTTTCCTCGCGGTGAGCAAGCGCTCTGTCTGCAACCATGGTGTCGGCAATCTGGTTTTCGTCAGTCCAGTCTTGGAACGTAGACCGAAACCCATGCGCGGTTATGTCGTCGTGCCCCGTGCGTTTGAACACGCTCTTGAAGGTCATGTCGGACAGAACCTTGTCCCGTGGGCTGGGGAACACCAGTTCGGCATGCAGGCCGCGCATGCTCTCTGCTACCGCCAACGCTTCAGGCGATAGCGGCACCCTGTGTTCCTTTCTCTGGTCCAGCTTGCCCTTCATGCGTTCGGCGGGGACCGTCCAGACCGCGTTTTCAAAGTCGATTTCATCCCACCGGGTGCCCCGCGCCTCTATTGAGCGGCTTGCCGTCAAGATCAGCCATTCAAGGCACCGGGCAGAGGACCCTTCCCGCTTGGCCACCTCTTTCATAAACGCGGGCAGTTCTTTCCACGGCAGAGACGCATGGTGTTTCGTCTCACGCGTGTTGTCGCCTAGTGCCTCGCCCACGCCGTCCACCGGGTTCTTGTGGGGGTAGAGTTGTTCGACGCTGGCCCACTGGAACAATTGGTTGAGACGCGCCCGCACCCGGTGCGCTGTGTCCGGTTTGTCGTTCCACAACGGTGCCAGCACCTTTTTGATTTCCCGCGAGGTCACATCCTGAATGGGCATGTGGCCAATGACCGGAAATACGTGTTCCGTGAGGCGGCTTTCCCATAGATTGCGGGTGCGCTTGGCCAAAGGCTTGCTGGCCTCAGCGAAGTGCAGACGGGCGGCTTGCTCGACGGTCTTGACTTTGGCTTGCTCATCACGGCGGCGACGTATGAACGCTTCGACGCTCCCACCCTTGCGGGCATGGGTGCGAATTTCCTCCGCCATCTCACGTGCATCGGCCAAGGTGACATAGTTCGCAGAGCCAAGGCCGATATCGTGTCGCTTGCCGCGCTGCATGATGCGCATGATCCAAGACCGCGCATCCCCCTTGCCAACATGCAGATAGAGGCCGCCTCCGTCCGAATAACGCCCCGGCTCTTTGAGCGCGTCGGCCTTCTTGACCGTTAACAAGTATCTCGGCATGTCTGTACCCTACCACTTCTTTTCACCATTTTTCCCACAATTGGTGTGGGGAAAGCGGGAGATTGATTGAGACAGACTTGGACAACACAATCCGAAAAATCAATGCTAAACAGGTAGATATGAGACAAATAGAGACAAGGCGAGACAGCGATTATAATCCTACCGCCGGAGCCAAAATCCCAGAGCACTGAGGCATTGGCAAGCCCGTAGAACCACGGTGGATGAGGTTCATATTTCTCTTCAAGGATGCGCATTGCGCGGTTCTAATCCTGGAAACGGGTTAACCGAAGCAGGCGTTGGCCAACTTGCTCCACTTCGTCCGCGCAAGCCGCGTGAGTGCACGAAAAGTCGTACACTCCGATTGGGTCGGCCGCGCAGTGCGTTCCAATTGCACCCTACCACCACTTGGGCCATGGTGTGCGCATGACTGACCTTTTGACCATCGCCTCTGACCGCCTGACCGCCATGTTCGAAACGCGCGGGGCGCGGATGCGGGGGGTGCACCTGGATGGCGGGCCGAACCTCTTGCTGGATGACGACGCGCCCGCGTTGCTGGCCGCTTATGGCGGCGTGTTGATCGGGCCCGTTGCCAATCGGGTGCATCTGGGCCAGCTCACTGTTGGCGACACGCCCTATCAGATGCCACAGAACGAAGGACAGACCTGTTTGCACAGCGGCCCCGACGGGGCGCATGCGCGGGACTGGACGGTGACACATCACGGACCGGCCCAGCTGACCCTGTCCCTGATCCTGCCCGATGGGGCGTGTGGCCTGCCGGGGCGGCGCGAGATCACGGCGACATTTGCCATCACCGGCACGACGCTGAATTTGAGGCTGGACGCGATCACGGATGCCGCGACGCCGATGGCTCTGGCGCACCACCCCTACTGGGCGCTTGGGGGCCGCATGCTGCTGGAATGCCCGGCGGAACACTACCTGCCCACGGATGCTGCGAACATTCCCACCGGCGTGATCCATCCGGTCGCGGGCACAGCGTTCGATTTCCGCACCGCGCAACCGATGCCGGACGATATTGATCACAACCTGTGCATCGCCACCGCGCGGCGGGCGGACCCCGCACATGTGGCCACGCTGACCGGTGACAAGGCTGTTTTGCAGATCGACAGCACGGAGCCGGGCCTGCAGGTCTATTCCGGGGCCGGTCTGCCCACGATCCCGGGCACGGACGTCGCCCCCTTTGCCGGTTGCGCGCTGGAGCCGCAGGATTGGCCAAACGCGGTCAACACCAACGATTTCCCGCCGGTGATCATCACGCCCGAGGCGCCGTACAGACAGATCACCCGGTACACGCTGCAACCCGCCACATAATTGCCACAATTCGGCCATCGCCACGGCACAGTGACCTGCTGAGGTCTGTGCACCGCACACGCAAGCGGTGAGCAGAACATGGAGGGCAGAAAATGCCCACGAACACAAAACAACCCGCCCCCAAGCCGCAGCCGCAAAAAGAACCGCGGCCCACGCCCGTCTTTACGGATTTCGCCAGTATCTGAGAATTGCGGTGCTTTGCACCGGACCGCGCAACGCCTTAGAGTGCGATCATGAGCGATCCGGTATCCAGCATCCGCAATCTTGGCCCGGCCATGGACGCCGCCTGTGCCAAGGCGGGGATCATGGACGCGCAGACCCTGCGCGACCTTGGACCGGACGAGACCTACCGCCGTCTGCTGCGCTCTGGCATGCGGGCGCATTTCATCGGCTACTATGTGCTTGTCATGGGCCTTCAGGGGCGACCGTGGAACGACTGCAAGGGTGACGAGAAAAAAGCGCTGCGCGCCCGGTTCGACGCGATCAAGGACGAGGTGGTCACCGACCCGTTGAACGGCATCGAACGTATCCTGGACGAGATTGGCGTTGTCGCCAAAGCCTAGCGCGTGATGCGGTAGACCGCGCCGCTGCCTACGGAAATGAACAGGATGCTGCCATCCGGTGCCTCGACGATGTCGCGCACCCGGCCCGTTTCATCCCCTTCGATCTGCTCTGCCTCACGGGCGGACCCGCCCGACAGTTCGAGCCGGGAGATATAGCCAAACTTGAGCGAGCCCACGAACATGTCGCCACGCCATTCCGGGAACATGTCCCCCTGATAGACCATCAGACCGGATGGCGCGATCGAGGGGTCCCAGAAATGCGCGGGCTGTTCCATGTCGGGGCGCGCCGTGCCTTCTCCGATCTTGCGCCCGGAATAGTGCACGCCATAGGAAATCACCGGCCAGCCAAAATTTGCGCCCTTTTCGATGCGGTTCACCTCGTCCCCGCCGCGCGCGCCATGCTCTGCCGTCCACAGCGTGCCACGCGCATCAAGGCCCGCACCCTGCGGATTGCGATGACCGTAGGACCAGATATGCGGTTGCACCGCGTCTTGTCCGACAAACGGGTTGTCGCCGGGCACAGTGCCGTCCCGGTTGACGCGCACGATTGCACCATTGTGGTTGCTGCGGTCCTGCGCCGAGGGCCGCGTGCCGCGATCACCGATGGTGACAAACAGCGTGCCATCGGTGCCTTCGACCACGCGGCTGCCGAAATGGCGTCCGCCCGAAAATCCAGGCGCAGAGACAAAGAGATCGCGCAAGTTGTCCAGACGGCGGCCATCCGCACTCAGCTCACCTGCGGCAAGGGCTGTGCCCGCCCCGCCCGATTGCGGCTTGGAATAGGTCAGGAACACCGTCCTGCTGCTGGCAAAGTCGCGCGCCAGCGTGACATCCAGCAGGCCGCCCTGCCCGTCTGCGGCCACACGCGGCGCCCCTTGGACCCGCGACGTTCGCCCATCCACGGCGCGCAGCAGCTGGCCGTCGCGCTCGGTGATCAGAAGGCTGCCATCCGGCAATTCCGCGACACCCCACGGTTGATCAAGGCCTGAGACAACTGGGGTCACGGTCACCGCACCCCGATCTGTGTCGAGCGCCAGCGTTGCAACGGGCCAGATCAGGCCGAGCAAAAGAACCGACAAACGCATGGTGAACCTCCTGTGAATTTCTGCTTCAGACGTAAGAAGCGAACGGCCCGCGTCCACCCACAATCGCGTGCGCGCGCGCCACAAACCCACTTTTCTTTTGGATGCGGGCCGCCTAGGTTCACGGTCAGGAAAAAATTCCACAGGGAGAAAATCACATGAAAAAACTGTTGATGGCTTCGGCCGCTACAGCATTGATGGCGGGCGGTGCGCTGGCAGACGGCCACGCCACTGACGTCAAGATCGGCGTCATCCTGGGCTTTACCGGTCCGATTGAATCGCTGACACCGTCGATGGCCGATGGCGCCGAACTGGCGATGAAAGAAGTGACCGACAGCGGCCTGCTGCTCGACGGTGCCAAGGTGTCTTCGGTGCGCGCGGATTCGACCTGCATCGATGCGGGTGCGGCCACAGCGGCTGCGGAACGTCTGATCACTGCGGACGGCGTGAACGCGATCATGGGCGCGGACTGCTCCGGTGTGACCGGCGCGATCCTCAATAACGTGGCCGTCGCCAACGGCGTCGTCATGGTGTCGCCTTCGGCCACATCGCCGGGCCTGTCGCACAATGACAACGAAGACAACGGCTTGTTCTTCCGCACGGCACCGTCCGACGCGCGTCAGGGCGTTGTGATGACCGAAGTGCTGATGGAAGAAGGCATCAAGGAAGTCGCCGTCACCTATACCAACAACGACTATGGCAAGGGCCTCGCCGACAGCTTCCAGGCGGCGTTTGAAGCCGCCGGTGGCACCGTGACCATCAACGCCGCACATGAAGACGGCAAAGCGGACTATTCCGCCGAGGTGGGCGCGCTGGCGTCTGCGGGCGGTGATCGTCTGGTGGTTGCAGGCTATGTCGATCAGGGCGGTTCGGGCATCGTGCGGGCCGCACTCGATTCCGGTGCGTTCGACACGTTCCACTTCCCCGACGGGATGATTGGCGCCAAGCTCGAAGAGAACTTTGGCGATGAAATCGAAGGCTCCACTGGTCAGCACCCCGGCACCGACAGCGAAGGGGCCGCGATGTTCACCGAAATGGTCGGTGACGCGTTTGACGCCACATCGCCCTTCACACCGGAAAGCTATGACGCCGCGGCGTTGATCATGCTGGCCATGCAAGCGGCCGGATCCGCCGATTCCGAAGAGTTCAAAGGATCGGTCATGGACGTGGCCAACGCACCGGGCGAACAGATCTTCCCCGGGCAGCTCGCCAAGGCGCTGCAGATCCTCAAGGACGGCGGCGACATCGACTATGTCGGTGCCACGGCGGTTGAACTGATCGGCCCCGGCGAAAGTGCCGGCAACTATCGTCAGATCGTTGTCGACGGTGGCAAGATCACCACGGCCAAATTCCGCTAAGTCACAGCGCATGTGACGCCAAGGCAGCCCGGGGATTTCCCCGGGCTGTTTCAATATCTTGAAGACTGTTCTTAAAGCAGCGCGGGGATGGACATGATCGTCGTTGACGACATTCACAAGCATTTTGGCGGGTTTCACGCGGTCGACGGCGCGACGCTGACGATCGAACAGGGGTCGATCACCGGGCTGATCGGGCCAAACGGAGCCGGAAAGACCACTCTTTTCAACGTGATCGCAGGCGTTCTTCAACCCACCTCCGGTCGGGTGACAATGGATGGTGAGGATATCACCGGTCTGCCGCCGCACACATTGTTCCACAAGGGCCTGCTGCGCACGTTCCAGATCGCGCACGAGTTCAGTTCCATGAGCTGCCGCGAAAACCTGATGATGGTGCCCGGCGCACAATCGGGTGAGACGCTCTGGAACACGTGGTTCGGACGCAAGCGGATCGCGGATGAAGAACGCGCACTGGCCGCCAAGGCCGATGAGGTTCTTGAGTTCCTGACGATCGAGCATCTGGCCGATCACAAGGCGGGACAGGTGTCTGGCGGTCAGAAAAAGCTGCTGGAATTGGGGCGGACGATGATGGTGGACGCCAAAATCGTGTTCCTGGACGAAGTGGGCGCAGGCGTGAACCGCACGCTGCTCAACACAATCGGGGATGCGATCCTGCGGCTGAATACGGAGCGAAATTATACCTTTATGGTGATTGAGCACGACATGGACTTCATTGGCCGGATTTGCGGGCCGGTGATCTGTATGGCCGAGGGCAAAGTGCTGGCCGAAGGGTCTCTGGCCGAGATCAAGGCGAACGAACAGGTGATCGAGGCCTATCTGGGCACGGGTCTCAAGAACAAGGACAAGGTGGGCGCATGACCGTAAATCTTGGTGCCTTGGCTGCTCGGTTGATTGCTTTATCCACAATTTTGGCGATGGCATCGACCTTGGCCGACGCAAGAAGCCTCGTTTCCGAGGCTGAGGTGGCAGGCGAACGTATCTTGATATTCGACGATGGTTTCTGGCGCTATAGCGACGATCAAGGCGAACGCTGCACGGCAATCGCACATGTCGGGGAACTCTGTGCTTTGCCATCCTCCTGGGCACCCTTTCCACAAACCGACACAAAAGCCCTCCGCCCAGTATTTGTGCGGGATACCATCGAAGGTTTTGTCACGTCCTTGACACCAATTGGCGAGCCCATCGGCTCAGCATCGTTAAACCGTGCGATTTCCGAATTGGCAGACATCAGTGGGACTGCGCCAACTTTGCTTCAGGAACAGCCCATCCAGCTTGGGGAATTCACCGGAACGCGCATCGTTTATAACGTTCTTGCGCGCGTTATAGCCTTCAGCATCGTAGACCAAAACGGTCGCTTACTGATTTTCAAAACGCAGCGGAATGGGTTTACCCTCTTTCACCGAGATCACCAAACCGCCCATGAGGACCTGATGAACAAGGTAAACCTGGAGGCTTTCGATGGCTGAGCCGTTTTTGATCGGCGATACCATGACCGGTGGCTATGGCGCGGGGCCGGATATCCTGCATGACTGTACTGTGGCGGTGGACCCCGGTGAGATTGCTGTGATTGTGGGGCCCAACGGGGCGGGTAAGTCGACGGCGATGAAGGCGGTGTTCGGCATGCTGGACGTGCGGCAAGGTGCCGTGCGGCTGGATGGCGAGGACATCACCGCGCTCAGCCCGCAGGACCGGGTGGCGCGGGGCATGGGGTTTGTGCCGCAGACGTCGAACATCTTTACCTCCATGACGGTGGAGGAGAACCTGGAGATGGGCGCGTTCATCCGGCGCGATGATTTTTCCGAGACAATGGCTCAGGTCTATGAGCTGTTCCCCATCCTTGGCGAAAAGCGGCGGCAGGCGGCGGGCGAGTTGTCCGGTGGGCAGCGCCAGCAGGTCGCCGTGGGGCGCGCGTTGATGACCCAGCCCAAGGTGCTGATGCTTGACGAGCCAACCGCCGGCGTCAGCCCCATCGTCATGGACGAGCTGTTTGACCGGATCATCGAAGTGGCGCGCACCGGCATCCCGATCCTGATGGTGGAACAGAATGCACGTCAGGCGTTGGAGATTGCCGACAAGGGCTATGTGCTGGTGCAGGGGCGCAATGCGTATACGGGGACGGGCAAGGAATTGTTGGCCGATCCAGAAGTGCGCAAGAGTTTCTTGGGGGGATAAGATGTACAATCTTGCTCCAGCAACGGTGCTGCTAATGGGAATAATGATTTCTGCTACAGCACAAGCGCAAGCGACTTCGTTCGTCTGCAACTTTGACACTGAATGCTCACAACGCACTGGTTGTTCGACCAAAGAGTTGTCGCTTACCTTCTTTGTTGATGAGCAAGGACAGGCATATATGCAAGGCAACGTTGATTTTGTTCAGGTAATGCCGTTGGTCGGAGAAGATGCGATATCCTTTGTCGAGCCAGCAGGAAGTGGAGTTGTCCAATCCACTTCTGTCTTGAATGAGGGACAAGCAGTCCATTCAAGACACACAGCATTCCAAGGGGAATTCGTTACTTCACAATGGCATGGACAGTGCGCCATGTACGGAGGCAAAAACTAATGGATTTCCTGAACGCCTTCGTCGCGCTATCCAACTTCGTCCTGATCCCGGCCATAGCTTACGGCTCGCAACTGGCCCTCGGGGCGCTCGGGGTCACGCTGATCTATGGCATCTTGCGCTTCTCGAACTTTGCCCATGGCGACACGATGGCCTTTGGCACCATGGCGACGATCCTGATCACTTGGGGGTTTCAGGCCATGGGCATCAGCGCCGGGCCGCTGCCCACCGCACTGCTCGCCCTGCCCTTTGGCATTGGGGTCTGCGCCTTGCTGGTGCTGGCCACGGACCGGGGCGTCTACCGCTTTTACCGCGCGCAAAAGGCCAAGCCGATCATCTTTGTCATGGTCTCGCTTGGGGTGATGTTCATCATGAACGGGCTGGTGCGGTTCATCATCGGGCCCAATGACCAGCGTTTTGCCGATGGCGAGCGGTTCATCATCTCGGTGCGGGAATTCAAGGCGCTGACGGGGCTCGACGAAGGGCTGGCGTTCAAGACCACCCAAGGGATCACGGTGATCACGGCCGTGATCGTGGTGGCAGCACTCTTCTACTTCCTCAACCGCACACGGACGGGCAAGTCCATGCGTGCCTATTCCGACAATGAAGACCTCGCGCTGCTCTCGGGGATCAACCCGGAGCGGGTCGTGATGGTCACGTGGCTGATCGTGGCGGCGCTGGCCACCATTGCGGGCGTGCTTTACGGCCTCGACAAGTCGTTCAAACCCTTTGTCTATTTCCAGCTGCTGCTGCCCATCTTTGCCTCTGCGATCGTGGGCGGGCTTGGCAATCCGCTGGGAGCGATCGCGGGCGGGTTCACCATCGCCTTTTCCGAAGTCATGATCACCTATGCCTGGAAGAAAGTGGCGAACTATGCCCTGCCCGAGGCGATTGCACCGGACGGATTGGCCCAGCTTTTGTCCACGGACTACAAATTCGCGGTCAGCTTTGTGATCCTGCTGATCGTGCTTCTGTTCAAGCCTACGGGCCTATTCGCGGGGAAATCGGTATGAGCGACACGGCACGCAACACGCTCTATTTCGCATTTGTCGCGGCGTTGATCATCGGCACCGGCTTTGTCCAAAGCTGGAACTCGGCGCTCTTTGTGCTGAATTTCGGGCTGATCTCGGCGATCATGGCATTGGGCGTGAACCTGCAATGGGGATTTGCGGGGCTGTTCAACGTGGGCATCATGGGATTTGTGGCGCTTGGCGGGCTGGCGACGGTGCTTGTGTCGATGCCGCCCGAAGGGGACGCGTGGTCCGCAGGGGGGCTGCGCGTGATCCTGGCGCTGGTGCTGGGCGCCGCGACCATCGTTGGGGCCATCCTTGCCCATGGCGCATTGCCCAAGGGGCGGGTGCGCACCCTTGGGATGCTGGTCATCCTGATCATCGGGTTCTTTGTCTACCGCGCCGTGTTCGACGGCGGCGTTGCAGCGGTCGAGGCGGTGAACCCGGCCAATGCGGGCTATCTCGGCGGGCTGGGGCTGCCGGTGCTGATTGCGTGGCCCGTGGGCGGGTTGCTGGCCGCAGGGGCCGCGTGGATCATCGGCAAGACGGCTCTGGGCCTGCGCTCGGACTACCTTGCCATTGCGACGCTGGGGATTGCGGAGATCATCATTGCGGTGATGAAGAACGAAGACTGGCTGGCGCGCGGGGTCAAGAACGTGGTGGGCCTGCCCCGCCCTGCCCCGTACGAGATCGACCTGCAGAACGACCCCGCCTTTGTCGAACGCGTGTCGGGCTGGGGTCTTGATCCGGTGACGGCCTCGTCGCTGTGGGTCAAGCTGATCTATGCGGGCCTCTTTGCCGTGGTTCTGATCGTACTGTTCATGCTGGCGCAGCGGGCGCTACACAGCCCTTGGGGTCGGATGATGCGGGCCATCCGTGACAATGAGGTCGCGGCGGAGGCCATGGGCAAGGACGTGACCGCGCGGCATTTGCAGATCTTTGTGCTCGGCTCGGCCGTCTGCGGCATTGCCGGGGCGATGATGACGACGCTGGATGGTCAGCTGACGCCCGGATCGTACCAGCCGCTGCGCTTTACCTTTCTTGTCTGGGTGATGGTGATCGTGGGCGGATCAGGCAACAACCTTGGGTCCGTGCTCGGTGGGTTCCTGATCTGGTGGCTGTGGGTGATGGTGGAGCCGATTGGCCTTGGCTTGATGCAGATGGTCACGGCCGGAATGGCCGAAGGGTTCTGGCTGCGCGATCACCTGCTGGATTCGGCGGCGCATATGCGGCTTTTGACCATGGGCGTCGTGCTGCTGCTGGTGCTGCGGTTCAGCCCACGCGGGCTGATCCCGGAAAAATGAGGCGCGCCCGCACGATCTGGGCGCTGGTTGGTCTGGGTCTGCTGTTTCTGGCGGTGCAGGAATTCTCGTGGTACGCGCTCTGGCGCGGTGTGGGCGGCTTGTCAGGCGATGCAGCGGCGCGCGGACGACTGGCGGGAACCGCGACGTCCGATCTGGCGATCTTT
Source organism: Tateyamaria rhodophyticola (assembly GCF_047777875.1). GTDB lineage: Bacteria > Pseudomonadota > Alphaproteobacteria > Rhodobacterales > Rhodobacteraceae > Tateyamaria. The sequence goes on from NZ_CP180519.1 coordinate 3,562,688, forward strand.
GGCCATATGGTCCTTGGCGGGGTGATCACCCTTTTGGCGGTGGTGCAATGGGCCGGTCCCTTGCGGCGGCGCTGGCCGCGTTTGCACAGGGTGAGCGGGCGGACGCTTGCACCACTGGCGCTGATCACAGCGGTGAGCGGTTTGATCTATATCGCGCTGCGCGGGACCATTGGCGGGCCCATCATGTCTGTCGGTTTCGCGCTCTATGGCGGTCTGATGGCCGTGGCGGCGGTTCAGACGTATCGGCACGCCAGAGCCCACGCGATTGATGCGCACCGCGCGTGGGGTCTGCGCCTGATCGTGCTGTGTCTGGGATCGTGGATCTACCGCGTGCATTACGGGATCTGGTACGGGATCACGTGTACCTGGGGCGAGGCGACCTGCCGCCTTGGCAGTCGGTCTGATTTCTCGGGCGTGTTTGATCAGATACAGGTGTTTGCCTTCTACCTCCCCTATCTGCTGATCGTGGAGTGGCACCTGCGCCGGACGGGCGGCGCAGGCGGGCGCGTCAGCGCCCCTTGAACAGACCACCGAGCACACCGCGCACGATGCGGCGACCTGTGGTGCCGGTCAGCTCCTTGACCACCATCTTGGTCATCGCCTCACCAAAGCTCGCACCACGCCGCGCAGGGCGCGATGTGGACCGTGACACCCGTGCCCCGGAATAGCGGCGCGCGGCATTGAATTCGCGCAGCGCCGGTTCCATCTCCTCGACCTTGTCCTCTGCCGCTTCGGCCTCTGCCGCGGCCTTTTCGGCCCGTGCCTTCAGGATTTCATAGGCGGATTTGCGGTCCATCGGCGCGTCATATTTGCCCGCCATGTCGGACGCGGCCAGATGGGCCGCCCGCTCGGCCTTGGTGATAGGGCCAAGCTGCGATGACGGGGGCCGAATCAGCGTACGCTCCACAATCCCGGGCACACCCTTTTTCATCAGCATCGAGGTCACCGCCTCACCCACGCCAACCTCGCGGATCGCCTCTTCGGTGTCGAAACGCGGGTTCTCGCGGTAGGTTTCGGCGGCCATGCGCAATTCCTTGCGGTCCTTGGCGGTAAAGGCGCGCAGCGCGTGCTGGATGCGGTTGCCCAACTGGCCAAGGATGTCCTCGGGCACGTCTGCCGGGTTCTGCGTGATGAAATAGACGCCAACCCCCTTGGACCGGATCAGGCGCGCGACCTGTTCGACCTTGTCCACGAGCGCCTTGGGCGCGTCCTCAAAGAGCAGATGCGCCTCGTCAAAGAAGAACACCAGCTTGGGTTTGTCCGGATCGCCCACCTCGGGCAGTTCCTCGAACAGCTCCGACAAGAGCCACAAGAGGAACGTCGCATAAAGTTTCGGCGACGCCATCAGCTTGTCCGAGGCGAGGATGTTGACCATCCCCCGCCCGTCCGCATCGGTGCGCATCAGGTCCGACAGCGCCAGCGCCGGTTCCCCAAAGAGGTCCGTTGCCCCCTGGTTCTCCAGAACCAGAAGCCGCCGCTGGATCGCCCCGATCGACGCAGTGGACACGTTGCCATAACGCAGGCTGAGTGATTTGCCGTTCTCTCCGATCCACACCAAGAGCGCTTGCAGGTCCTTGAGATCCAGCAGCGGCAGCCCCTCTTCATCCGCGAGCCGGAACGCGATGTTCAGGATACCTTCCTGCGCCTCACTCAGATCCAGCAGCTGCGCCAACAACAGCGGGCCCATCTCGGACACGGTGGTGCGCACCGGGTGACCCTGATCACCGAACAGATCCCAGAACGTCACCGGGCAGGCGTGGTAGGTGTAATCGTCAAACCCGATCTTTTCCGCGCGGCTGGTGAACGGCCCGTGCAGCTTGTGCGTCTCACTGCCCGCCTTGGCGAGGCCCGACAGGTCGCCTTTGACATCCGACAGGAACACCGGAACGCCTGCGTTCGAAAACCCTTCGGCCAGGATCTGGAGGGTTACGGTCTTGCCCGTTCCGGTGGCACCTGCCACCAATCCGTGTCGGTTGGCGTAGTTTAGCGTCAGTCCCTGATGCTCAGCATAATCTGCGCCGCCGCCACCGATAAAAATCTTGTTGTCCATCGCGTTAACTCTTTGTCCATGCACACTTTCGCGACGACCATACAAAGTTAACCTTTTGACGCCATAGTGATCTTCGTTCCCGCCGACATGTCCTCCTGGCGCGGAACACTTCCTCCCTGTCAGACTGGCCGCGCCTTGTGCGCGGCCTTTTTTTGCGCGCGTCACATCTTGCCAAGTTTCCCAGCAAATTTGCGGTTGACCCACGACTCACGCTTCCGTAACCTCGCGTCACATAAGTCGGCCAGTCCGACGGGGAGAGAAGAAAATACGGAAAAGGGGGCTTTGCGGCCTCCTTTTTCTATTTCACGCCAACAGCTTGCCTGACACAGTTCCGCATCACGAAAATCTTGGTCGTTTCGCGCTGACATGCCTGCGCCTACATGGTAGCAACCGCAAAACGCAATTTCACAGGGTTTACCATGCGCACGTCACTCCTTGCTCTCAGCCTCGCTTTTCTGCTTCCGGTCGGCGCTTGGGCGCAATCGACAGACACCGAAGCGGCAGAGACCGAGCAGACAGAAGACGCCGGTTCGACGATCGAAGACCAATTGAGCCTTGGCGAACCGGCCAACAATGAGCCGCAAGTGGGCCAGTCCTATATCAGCGAAAAGAATGGCGATTGGGAAATGCGGTGCATCCGTACCGAAGACGGCGAAGACCCGTGCCAGATGTACCAGCTGATGACCGACAGCGAAGGCACGCCAGTTGCGGAAATCTCGATCTTCCGCCTGCCCGAAGGGGGCCGTGCCGTGGCCGGGGCAACGATCATCGTGCCGCTGGAAACGTCGCTGCCGGAACAGCTGACCATGAAGGTCGATGCCGGTCAGGCGCGCCGCTATCCGTTTGCGTTCTGCAACACGGTGGGCTGCTATTCCCGCGTGGGCCTGGTGCAGGAGGAGATCAATGCCTTCCGCCGTGGCAATGCCGCGACCGTCACCATCGTGCCCGCACTGGCACCGGATCAAAAGGTGGATCTGAACCTGTCTCTGTCGGGCTTTACCGCGTCGTTCGAAAAGACATCCGTCGCGCAGCAGTAACGCGTGACGCACCATCATGCATCGGGGCTGCGGCACATGTCGCGGCCTCTTTTTGTATTTTAAAGCAGAAATACAGAACCCTGAATCGCATAACCCTGCCTGAAATCAAATATTTCAACGGGTTACGTGATACATGATGGTGCAGCTTATTCGCATTTCGCTCTAGGCGTCTGAAATCAGTGTCACGCCGTCCAGTGTTGCCAACGTCTTGAGGTCCGCGGCATAGCGCTCTGCCCAGATCTGTTGCTCCTCAGCCGAGAACGCCGCAAACCCGTGTGACGTAGCATCCCCGGCATGGGCCTCGACGACCGCTTGCCACGCGTCCGGGGCAAGCGTCTCCTCCGTTTCCAACCGTGCCTGCAACGCAATGAGGGCCGCGTCCGTGGCGCTGACATTGATTTTGCGCGCGGGTTCCACCAAGGGCGCATCGGCCAGCTCTGGCACCAGCCGCTGCAACAGTGACACGCTGGTGCCGCGCGCCGCATATGGCACCACCGTGATTGCATCGGGCCGCAAAACGTCGCGCAGGACGCGCAACAGGTCGGGCCAGCCGCGATCCATACGCATGTAATTGGGGCGCAGGACGTCGAAGGGCGGGACCGGGTTTTCCTCGGCCCGTTTGCGAAAGCCCGAGACGAACAATTCATCATAAGGACGCACCACGAACAGCAGATGCGCAATCCGCCCCGGCCACGCATCGCGCAGCACCGCGCACCGCTTTTCCGCAGCCGGATAGAATTGCCCCTTGATAAAGTGCATCATGCGGCCCGGGATGTTTTCTTCCGACAGAATAAGGGGTTGGCCTGCGCTATGCGCGGCCAGGACCTTGGTCGTGCGGATCGTCACGCGCCCCAGCTTGCTATCACGCGGCCGTGGCAGGCGCAGGGACAATGTACCGGACGGAATGCCGTCGCGCGGCGGATAGGCCAGCGACCAGCCCTGGCCCTGCAACACCGTCCGGTTTTCATGCAGGCACATCTGGAACGATGAGGTCCCGGTCCGGTGCGCCCCGGCATGAATGAAAAGCGGTTGATCGGCCATGCCGAACCGTTACGCAGCACCCGCCCGGCGCGCAAGGAATTGCGCACACCGTTGCGTCACTTCTGGACAACAGGTGCCAAACTGGCCACGGTGCGCGTCAAACGAATGAGGTTCCGTATGTCCCCGCGCAAGATCATTATCGACACGGATCCCGGTCAGGATGACGCGGTGGCGATCCTGCTGGCACTGGCCAGCCCGGAGGAGCTGGACATTGTGGGCATTACCGCGGTTGCGGGCAACGTCCCGCTTGATCTGACGTCCAAAAATGCGCGCATTATCTGTGAGTTGGCGGGCAAAACGGATGTACCCGTCTATGCCGGATGTGACCGCCCCCTTGGCCGCGATCTGGTGACGGCGGAACATGTGCATGGCAAGACGGGGCTGGATGGTCCCGACCTGCCGGACCCGGTGATGGCCTTGCAGGACGGGCACGCGGTTGATTTCATCATCGACACGCTGCGCAGCGCCGAACCCGCGAGCATCACGCTCTGCCCGCTTGGCCCGCTCACCAACATCGCGACCGCGTTGCAACGCGCGCCCGAGATCGCGGGCGCGGTGCAGGAAATCGTGCTGATGGGGGGGGCCTATTTCGAAGTGGGCAACATCACGCCCGCTGCGGAATTCAACATCTATGTCGACCCGGAAGCCGCTGATATCGTGTTCAAATCCGGCATTGATATTGTCGTCATGTCGCTGGACGTGACGCACAAGGCGCTGGTGACGAAACCCCGCAATGACGCATTCCGCGCACTCGGCACGCCTGTGGGCATCGCCGTTGCACAGATGACCGATTTCTTCGAACGGTTCGACAAGGAGAAATACGGCTCCGCCGGTGCTCCGCTGCATGATCCGTGTGTGACCGCCTATCTGATCAGGCCGGAGCTGTTCACCGGGCGCCACATCAACGTCGAGATCGAGACGCAGTCGGAGCTGACCATGGGCATGACCGTGGCCGACTGGTGGCGCGTCACCGACCGTGCGCCCAACGCGACCTTCATGGGCGACATTGATGCGGATGGCTTTTTTGCGCTGCTGACCGAGCGTCTGGCGCGGCTATGAGTGCGGCACTCACCCTCGGCGCGCCCGAGCATTTCGACCGGCTTGATGCGCTTGTCGCCGCCTTTCACGCCGAAGAAGGCATCTCGCTTGATCCCGAATCCCGCGCCGCGGGCCTGCGCCCGTTGCTGGAGGGGATCCCGCATGGGGCCGTGTACCTGATCGGGCCGCCCCGTGCGCCCATCGGCTATCTCATCGTGACCTTTGGCTGGTCCGTGGAATTTGGCGGCATGGACGGGTTCATCGACGAAATCTTTATCCGGCCGGGTGTGCGTGGTCGCGGTGTGGCGAGCGAGGTTTTGCTGTCCCTGCCCCGCGCTCTGGCCAGCGCCGGGGTCAAGGCGCTGCACCTCGAAGTGGAGGCGGACAACGACACCGCGCAACGTCTCTACAAACGGTGTGGCTTTGCCCTGCGCGATGGCTACCACCTGATGACGCGCAAGCTCTAGGATCAAGCCTCTGGCCACCGGTGGCGCGCGCGCCTATGTCTGGGGCATGACGTTACACATCCCCTTCGACAACAGCTATGCCACTTTGCCGGACGCGTTTTACACGCGGTTGAACCCCACACCTGTGCGCAGCGCCGAACCGCTGGCGTGGAACGCTGCGCTGGCCGAAGATCTGGGGATCACAGGTCAGGATACCGCCGTGTTCGCGGGCAATACCGTGCCCGATGGTGCCGCCCCTCTGGCGCAGCTTTATGCGGGGCATCAGTTCGGCAACTACAATCCGCAGCTGGGCGACGGGCGGGCAATCCTGCTGGGCGAAGTGGTGGGCCGTGACGGCCTACGCCGCGATATTCAGCTCAAGGGCTCCGGCCCCACCCCCTATAGCCGCATGGGCGACGGGCGCGCATGGCTGGGTCCAGTGCTGCGCGAATATGTTGCTAGCGAGGCGATGCATGCGCTTGGCGTCCCAACAACCCGCGCCTTGGCTGCCGTCGCCACGGGTGAGCCGGTGTTGCGCGAACAGGGACCCCTGCCCGGTGCGGTCTTGACCCGCGTGGCCGCCAGCCATCTGCGGGTCGGCACGTTCCAGATCTTTGCCCATCGCGGCCATATCGACGAATTGCGCACACTCACCGACTATGCCATCGCGCGCCACCATCCGGAGGCGGACGGCCCGCTTGGCCTGTTGGCGGCGGTGTGCCGCGTGCAGGCAGAGCTGGTGGCGGCATGGATGTCTGTGGGCTTTATCCACGGGGTCATGAACACCGACAATTGCACCATTTCCGGCGAGACGATTGATTACGGACCGTGCGCGTTTCTGGACGACTATCACGAGGGGCGCGTGTTCAGCTCCATCGACCAGACGGGCCGCTATGCCTTTGGCAACCAGCCGCGCATTGCCGTGTGGAACATGGCGCAACTGGCCACGGCGCTGATCCAGCTTTGCGATGACAAGGAGGCCGCGGTGGAGCAGGCCACAGCCATTGTGCACGCCATGCCGGGGCAATTGCAGGCCGCGTGGTTGCGCCGGTTTGGCGCCAAGATCGGGCTGGCCGATCCGCGCGCCGAGGATCAGCCGTTGATTGAGGAGTTGCTGGCCTTGATGCAGGCGGACGGGGCGGATTTCACCAACACGTTCGCGGGCCTCCACGACGGCACAGCGCGGGACGGGTTCAAGGACACGGACGCCTTTGACGCGTGGGCGGCCAAGTGGCGCGTGCGTATGGATGCGCCCGATGCGATGACTACGGCCAATCCGCAGATCATCCCACGAAATCATCAGATCGAGGCGATGATCACCGCCGCCGTGGCCGGCGACATGGCCCCGTTTGAGCGTCTGATGACCGCGCTGGCGACACCCTACGACCTGCCCGACGGTTTTGACGATCTGCGCGCCCCGCCCCAACCAGACGAGGTCGTGCCCGCCACGTTCTGCGGCACTTAGAGCGAAATACAAATAACCTGCACCATCATGTGTCACGTAACCCGTTGAAATATTTATTTCAGGCAGGGTGACGTGACCCAGATTTTTTTATTTCTGCTTTAACGCCGGTTGATCAGGACAAGGCCCACCGCCACCAGCGCCAGCGCCACCCAGATGCGCAGGCCAATCGTCTCGCCCAGCACCAGCCATCCCAGCACCACGGCAAAGACCGGGGACAGAAAGCTGAAGGAGGCGACGCCGGAGGCGGGATAGATCTTCATCAGCCAGAACCAGAACAGAAAGCCAAAGCTGGCGATGAACACCATCTGGTAGCCGAGGCTCACCCAATGGATCAGCGTCAGGTCGCGGATCAGAGGGCCAAAGGCCGGGGCGACGACGATCAGCACCGGCGCGGACACCAGCAATTGCCAGAAGAGCTGCTGCTCTGCCGGGATGCGCGACAGCGGCGTCACCCGCACGCAGAGCGCGATCCCGGCCCAGCAGAGCGCCGCGCCAAGCGCCATCAGATCGCCCAGCAAGCTCCCCTGTCCCGACCCGCGATCCGCCAGCGCAATCACTACGCCTGCCATCGCGAGGATCAGACCAACACCGCGCAGCGCCGTCAGACGCTCTCCCGGCAGCAGGACATGTGCTGCGAGCGCAAGCCACACCGGCATCGAGTAAAACACGATGGAGGCGCGCGCCACGGTCGTCAGGTCCAGCGCCGAGAACAGGAACAGGAATTCGATGGCGAAAAGCAGCCCGGCGATGATCCCGCCTGCGCGCCCCTCGGCAGGAAGGCGCAAAGACACACCGCGCGCCCGCATCCACAGCGCCAGCAGCACCAGCGCGCCCAGCGACCGCAGCCCAGCCATGAACACCGGTTGAAACCCGCCATTGCCGAACTTGATCACGACCTGATTGAACCCGAGGTTCAGGGAAAACAAGGTGAGTGCGACAACACCAAAGAGGTCGATATGAGATTTGCGGTCCATGGGCGGGACTTGGCCGATGTTGGGGGCAAAATGTCAATGATCCGGGATATTTCCCCGCGGCACATGGCACGGCCCGTGCCACAGTGGACGCGATGATTCTTCAGGGGGGATGACGATGAGCTTGATGAAGACACTGGCCAAGGTGGCCATTGGTGTGGCCGTGGCCAAGGGTGCGGGCGCGATGATGAAACGGTCGGGCGGGACGTCCGGCGCGGGCGGCGGTCTTGGCGGGCTGCTTGGTGGTTTGCAGGGCGGCGGCGGTGCGGGCGGCATGCAGAACATGCTGGGCGGTCTGATGGGCGGTGCCGGTGGTGGTGCGGGTGGTGGCCTTGGCGGCATCCTCGAAGGGCTTGGCGGTGCGCAAGGCGGCGGGTTGCAGAACATGCTCGGCGGTCTGGCCGCGGGCGGTGGTGCGGCGGGCCTTCTGGGTGCGTTGGGGGGCCGTGCGGCCGCGCGGCCTGCGGACAACGGGGCGAGCTTTGGCCAGGTCCTGAATTCGCAATTTTCCGAGACGCCCGAGCCTGAGATCGAGCCCACCGCAGATCAGGAAGCCGCCGCAGCCCTCATGCTGCGCGCGATGATCCAAGCGGCTAAGTCCGACGGTCAGCTGGACAAGGGCGAAGAAGAGAAACTGATGCAGCATCTGGGCGGCGATATCGACGCCGAAGAGGCCGCGTTCCTGCGTGCCGAGATGGGCAAGCCGGTGGATGTGGACGCGCTTGCGCGGGATGTGCCGCAGGGCATGGAGCCGCAGGTCTATGCCATGTCGCTGCTGGCCATCGACCTCGACAACCAGCAGGAGGCGCAATACCTGCATCAGCTGGCCCAGGGGCTTGGGATCGACGCTCAGAACGTGAACCACATCCATGAACAGATGGGCGTGCCGTCGCTTTATACCTGAGCCGAGCGCCCTGCCCGCGTCAGTCAGATCGCGCGCAGGGCAATAACCGCGTTCATGCCGCCGAATGCAAACGCGTTGCTGATGGCAACGGACACCTTGGCCTCGCGCGCCTCGTTCGGCACCACGTCAAGCGCGCATTCGGGGTCCGGTTCTTCGTAGCCGATGGTGGGCGCGATCACACCATCCCGCACCGCCATGATGCACGCGAGCAATTCCACCGCCCCTGTGCCGCCGATCAGGTGGCCGTGCATGGATTTGGTGGACGAGATCATCAGGCTGTCGGCATGGGGTCCGAACACATCGGCCACGGCGGCGCATTCGGTCTTGTCATTGGCGGCGGTGCCGGTGCCGTGGGCGTTGATGTAACAGACCTCGGACCGGTCGATGCGTGCGTCGGCCAGCGCGCCCGCCATCGCCCGTGCCGCGCCGTTTTTTGACGGCATCACGATGTCGGAGGCGTCCGAAGACATCGCAAACCCGATCACCTCACAGAGGATTTCCGCACCACGGGCGCGCGCGTGCTCGTACTCTTCGAACACAAAGATGCCCGCGCCTTCGCCCTGCACCATCCCGTTGCGGTTGGCAGAAAACGGGCGGCAGGCGTCCTTGGACATCACGCGCAGCCCTTCCCACGCCTTGACCCCGCCAAAGCACAACATGGATTCCGACCCGCCCGTGACCATGGCGGGCGCCATGCCGGACCGCACCATCTGAAACGCCTGTGCCATCGCGTGGTTCGAGGACGCGCAGGCGGTCGATACGGTAAAGGACGGCCCCTTGAGGTTGTGTTCCATACTCACATGAGAGGCGGCGGCGTTGTTCATCAGCTTGGGCACCACAAACGGGTGCACACGGTTCTTGCCCTCTTCGTAGACGGAGCGGTAATTGGCGTCCCACGTGCTGACCCCACCGCCTGCGGTGCCCAGCACGACACCCGATTTTGCCGCCACTTCGCCGGCAAAGGTGATGCCCGATTGGTCAATGGCCTCCTTCGCGGCGGCCAGTGTGAATTGGGTGAACCGGTCATAGAGGCTCATCTGCTGGCGGTTGTAGCGGCCTTCGGCCTCGAACCCGCGCACCTGCCCGCCGATCTTGATCGACAGACGGTCCACATCCTGAAACTCCAGCGCGCCGATCCCGCAGCGCCCCTCACGCATGGCGACAAGCGTTTCGGGCACGTCATGGCCCAGTGCATTCACACTGCCCATGCCGGTAATGACAACGCGGTGCATCAGACCTTTTGCTCGGCGATCAGCGCCTCGATCCCGGCGATGATGGATTTGACGCTGGAAATATCGAAATCGCTCTGGGTCGGCTCGTTCGCGTTGAACGGCACGGAAATGTCGAACTCTTCCTCGATGGCAAAGATGCTTTCGACCAGCCCGAGCGAGTCGATCCCCAGATCCTCAAGCGTGCTGTCCAGCGTCACATCCCCGGGTTCCAGCACCGCCTGTTCGGCGATGATGTCGATCACCTTGTCCTTGACGCTCATCCCGTCTGTCCCTCTGCCAGTCTTGGGCCTGATTTAGTCACTGGCGTCCGTCTTGAAAACCGCTTTCTTCAGGTCCGTAACGTCGCGCATCAGCCGCCCGATGCGGCGGATGTTGCGGTAGGAATCGAGGTTGGTCTTCATCTCGGTCGCGGGATAGCCCATCATGACCTTGCCGTCGCGTACCGAGCTCAGCACCTTGGTCGCCGCCGTCAGCACCACATTGTTGCCGATGGTCAGGTTGTCGGACACACCCACCTGCCCCGCCATGACGACAAAGTTGCCGATCGTGGTCGACCCGGCGATACCGACACAGCCACACAGCAGGTTGTCCTGTCCGATGACACAGTTGTGGCCGATATGGACGAGGTTATCGATCTTGGTCCGGTCGCCGATGGAGGTTGGACGGATGGTGCCATTGTCGATCACGGTGTTGCTGCCAACCTCTACGTCATCACCGATCACCACAGCACCCAGCGACGCGATACGCGCCCAGGGCTGGCCTTTGGTATCGCCCTGATCGCCAAGGGATTCCCGCACCGCCTCCACACCGCTCTTTTCCGGTGTCACGAAGGAAAACCCGTCGCCCCCGATGCGTGCGCCCGGTTGCGCGATAAAGTTGGCCCCGATGCGGACATTGGCCCCGATGCTCACATGCTCGCGCAGGTATGCGTTGTCCCCCAGCCGCGCGCGCCAGCCCACAAAGGACAAGGGACCAATGACCGAGCCCGCACCAATCACGGCCTCAGGGCCGATCACAGCCCCCGGGGCCACTGTGACATTGTCGCCCAGCACCGCAGACGGATCCACGGTTGCGGATGGATGGATGCCCGCCCCGAACCCTTGACCGGGATCGGCCATGGCGGTCAGGCGAGACATAGCAAACCGTGGCCGCTTGGGCAGGATAGCGGCGCGCAGGCCGAGCGCTTGCCAATCCGCGCCGTCCCAGAGGAACCCCGCCTGCGCCGCGCCATCGGCCAGCGCGCCGGCATATTTCGCATTGCTGGCCAGCGCGAGATCATCCGCCGATGCCTGTCCCGGTTCGGCCAGACCGGTCACGACAAACCCTGTGTCCCCCACTGCGTCGGCCTCAAGAGCCTCCGCAATCTGAGCGATGGTATAGCGCATGTCCGGTCCCCTTTTGCTTGAAACTCAGGGGACGGATTTACCCCTGAACGGCGCGCAGGGCCACCCCGGCATTACTGAGCGCGCGCCAGACCTTGGCGTCACGGCCATAAATGTCGCGGCGGTACTGCGTGTGGCCCTTGGGTGTGGTGAACGCGGTGCGGTAGATGATGTGCACCGGCACGGGCGATTTCAGGTCAACGCGCGTTTCCTTGCCCGTGGCCAGCACCGACTGGAAATACTGCTCGGGGTTGGACTGCTGCTTGGCCAGCAGCGCATAGGCAAAATCGAACGGATCGGCCAGACGCACACAACCATGGCTATAGGCGCGTACCTCGCGGCCAAAGAGGTTCTTGGCCGGAGTGTCGTGCAGATAGATGTTGTGCACGTTGGGGAACATGAATTTCACCAGACCAAGCGCGTTGCCCTTGCTGGGCGGCTGGCGCATGGCAAAGGGGAACGTCTTTTCGGTGTATTGGGCAAAGTTCACGGCACCGCGGTTGACCTTGCGCCCCTTGCTGTCCGTGATCTCGATATGCTTGACCGCGTTGCGATTGCGCTTGAGCGCGGGCAGATATTCCTTGGTCACGATGGACCGGGGCACGTACCAGCTTGGGTTGATGACCATGAATTCCATCACGTCCGAGAACTCGGGCGTCGGGCGGTCATCCTTGTTGGCCCCCACGACCGAACGGGTCTGGAACGTTACCTTGCCATTGTCGATGACGTTGGCGGTGAAATCGGGGATGTTCACGAGGATATGGCGCTTGCCGCGCTCCTGATTAACCCAGCGTTCCCGTTCCATCGCGACGATGATGGATTGCAAGCGGTACTGCACATCGCGGTTGAGTTCGGTCATCGTGCCGGGACCTGCGACACCGTCGGCGGCCAGTCCGTGGGCCAGCTGGAATTGCTGCACGGCAGCCTGCACGTTGGCATCATAGGTCTGCGTGTTGGTGCGCTTGAGAAAGCCCATCGCAATCAGACGGTTGCGCATGACGGCCACGGCCTCGCCGGATTGACCGGGCTTCAGCGATTTGGCCGGCACCGTCTGCCCCCAACCGCCTTTGGCCAACAGACGCTCCAACCGGAGTTTTTCCTTCATCAGCGCGTTGTATTCGGTGGTCTTCGGCGCCAGCGCCTTGAAGAACCCGCTGGGCGATGACTTGCTGAAATTCACCAGATACGAGGTGCGGTCGCGGTACGGCACCTGTCGCACGATGGCCCGGTCCACGCGCGACGGCACCAGAACACCGGTTTGCAGGTCGCGGGAATATTGCAGGAAGGTGCGACTGATCTCGACCTCGACCTGACCCCGGTCGCGCGGTGTCTTGGCCGCCTTCATCTTGGCCTGCAGACCGGCTGCGTCATAGCGTGCGGTGGGCAGACCGTGGTTTGCAGACTGGCTCAGCGCCTTGAAAAGCGCGACGCGGCGTTGGCGTTCCTTGCCACTGCGCCCGGTCCAGATGCTTTTGTATCCGTTGGCCTGATAGAATGCGGCGATGTCGGCATCACGCGCTGCGGCCTCTGCGACGGCCTGCTTGAAGGCGGTCACCTGTGCGGATGCCGCGTTCGGAAGTGTAAATGTCAGGGCCGCCGCGGCGGCCATAAATGCAAAAACCCATGCGCGAAAAATCGACACTGTCATGGTGGTTCCTCGTAAAAAAATCGGTCGGCTGCGCGCAATATCCCAAAGCCGCAGGGAGCGTGTCTATTCACAACTTCCGGCATGGCGCGCCTTGCACGCGCCGTGATGCAGCGATGCACCGGGTTGTGTCTTATTTCCCGCTTTTTGCAACATGTGGGCAAAATTCTGCCAAACACACTTGCTAAGGAAAAAACTCAGATTCAGCGCTTGGTAAACGAATCGCGTTATGCCATAAACATGTTGCATCTGGGGATGAGATGAAAAACCCGTGTAACATCATGGGTGGCAGGCGTACGGGACGGCGCAGTGATATGACGGATTATACCTCTTCGGGTTTGACCCGCCGGGCATTGCTTGGTGCATTTGCGGCAACAACGGTTGCAGCAGCCCCGACATACTCAAAAGCCGCAGGGTTTCTGCGGGGTTCGGGCGACATCCGTCGCCTGCGTATGTATTCGGGCCGCACGGGCGAGCGGATCGACATGATCTACTGGATCGAAGGCAAGTACATCAAGGATTCCGTGAAGGAAATCAATCACTTCATGCGGGATTGGCGCACCAATCAGGTGATCGCGATCGACCTGCGGACGGTGGATATCATGGCCGCGGCGCACAACCTTCTGGATGCAACCGAACCCTATATGCTGCTCTCGGGCTACCGCAGCCCGCAGACAAACGCCATGCTGCGCTCGCGCAGCGGGGGCGTGGCGAAAAACTCGCTGCACATGAAAGGCCAGGCGGCTGACCTGCGCCTCTCCAGCCGGTCGGTCAGCCAGATGGCCCGCGCCGCCGCGGCCTGTCGTGGGGGCGGTGTCGGCAAATACTCCGGCTCGAACTTTGTGCACATGGATTGCGGCGTTGTCCGCACGTGGGGCCGCTAAAGGCGGTCATTCCGCCCACGCCCGCTGCAAAAACTCCTGCGCTGTCAGCTGCCCAATGCCTGCTTGGGCGGTTTTGCCGACGCCGGGCGCCTTTGACCACGGATATTGACGCGCCTTTGACCACAGGTCCGCGAATTGCGACTGCATCTGGTCCAGCTCATCCTTTGGCATGATCCAGCTCATGCCGCCCGACACGCAGTTGACCAGCACAAGCCGCCGCAACGGCACGGCATCTGTCCCATCCGCATAGTGCCGCAGCACCTGTTCATTGCGCAGCACCATTGTCCCGCCACGCGCCGACAGGACCGCATCGATGGGACTTGTCAGAAACTCAAACGGGCTCGCCCCGCCCGTCTCGGGCCGGTCCTCGCAATGCTCCGTGCTTTCGGACGACGTCCCAAGCCGGAAGGCCCGGATTTCGATCAGCACGATGCCAGAGGTATTGTCGTTCATCCATTGCGAAAAACAGAACGGCTGACGCTGTGCCTGCTGCGCGCGAAGCGCCTGTCGTGAGCAGTCGCCCTCGTCGCTGCCTAAAATCGCCGTGATCAGCGAAATGCCGTAATTGTCGTAATAACCCGCGTCGACCACGCGCCGGCGCGGCTGCGACGGCAGGGACACGGCGGGCGAGATATAGGGGAATGTCGCGTTCATACGTGCGGCGGTCGCCATGCTGAATGATCCGCGCGCGCACGGGTAGGCCCGGTGAAACTCTACAATCTCACCGCGTGTTGCATCCGGTATCTCACTGATGCGCAGGTTCGAAATCACCAGCGGCTTGCTGCTTTCCACGAGCATAGGGGAAAACAGGATCGACGGCCGCCACCCGGCCTCTTCCCCGGCGCGCAGATCGCCAAAGGGCACGTCGATGGTGCGCCAGTGTTTATCGAGCACCTTGCCCCGGTCCACATCCACCCTGCCCCGCGTCACAAGACTGGGCAGGTCGGTGCGCACAATGTGCCGCGACAGGGCCGACAGGCTGTCGCGTGGAAAGGGTTTGGCGCGCAGGTGGTAATAGGCATCGAGCGCCTCGGGCCGGTCCGGGTCCGGCAATTGCGCAGCCTTGATGTCGTCCGTCAGCATGTCCGTCAGCGTCGTATCCCGCGTGAACCCATCAGGGCCTGCATCCGCGGCGAAATACGCGGCCCCCACCATCCCCCCGGACGCACCCGTGATGAACCGCACGCTGCGGGCAATACCGTCCAACTGCTCATCACCGGTGCCGGACTGGATCAGTTGATCCATCACCAGCGTGGTCCAGAACGCCGCGCGGTAGGCCCCGCCCGACGTGGCGATGATCACCATCTTGGGGTCGGGCCGTCCCTGTGCCTGGGACGCGACGGCGTGCCAATTGGCAAGGCTGCGCTCCATGTCCACCGGCCCACCGGCGAACCCGGGATCCGACACACAGGCCGCCTCCATCGCGCGGTATTCGTCGCTGTCCGGTGCCTCGATATCAAACAGCGCGTCCGTTCGGTCATACTGGCTGATCCCTGCGGGCCCGTTGATGCCGTCAAACGTGACCTTGAACCCGCCATCCGACCCTTTGAATGCAACCAGAAACAGGGCTGCGAGCACGCCAATCAGGACAAGGCGCTGGCTCCATTTCAGGTGGACGACGAAGTAGGTGAACACAAAGACAAAGAGCACAATCAGCAAAAGCGCGACGCCCGGCATGATCCGGTCCATGCTCAGAAACACGAACAGGGCGGCCAGCAACGGCAGGTAATAGTAATATGTCGCCGCCGCCCGCGGGTGATTGCGGACATAGGTGATCACGTTGCGAAACGGCCTGCGCTGCATCAGACGGAGCGGCAGGGTCTCGTCCGCCTCAGAAAACAGGGACGGTTGATCAGCCACTTGCGTACCAATGACCTGCATCGCGCGCACAAAGCCACGGATCAGGACCCAGATGGCACCGACAAACATCCAACCCGCAAGTGTGCCGACCCAGAACCGGACATGCTCGCCCCGGAGAAAGTCGCTGCCATCGGCGTTGCGCCAAGCCGAATAGAGGATCAGTTGGGCCGCCACCGCGACGATGATCAGAACGGTCGACAGGTCCAGACCGTTGATCCGGCGCCGGTTGCGCTGCTTGTAATACCAGTCAAAGAGCGGCGTCATCAGGATCAGGCCCACCGCAAAGGCGAGCGTGACGCCGGTCCATGCGGACGGGCTGGTGAAAATGGCGCTGTGCCAGACATCGCGGTGGTGTTCCGGCACGTCCCGGAACAGGTTCGACACCCCCACCCCTTCGCCGCCCATGGAGACGATGGCGAGCACGGCGAAAAACACAACCGCAGCGCCCCAGTAGTTGGGCACGAAAAAGTCGGCGAAAAGACGCCAGAACGCGGTGAGTTTACGTTTGAGCCAAAAAATGACGCTCATGGAACCAAATGGGGTTGCGAAAAATACGGCTCAAACGTGCAGGGAGCAGCCCGCTTGTGTCAAGCGTCTTGAAATCATGGTGCTGTGGCGGGGGTTGGGTGGATCCGGACCCGACCGCGCAGATCGCAGGAGATGCAGGCAAGCATAGGGCGGAGCGGTTCGGACAACGTTCGACCCCAGAGCCGCGCGCTCAGGTCGCCAGCGGGTGGCGCAATAGAGGGAGTGGCGGACCGTAGAGGATTCGAACCTCTGGCCTCTGCCTTCGGAGGGCAGCGCTCTATCCAGCTGAGCTAACGGTCCAGTCGTGACGGCTATAGCGGGCGCTTTCGCGCGCCGCAATTGCAAATTATGCCCGGCGTTCAGGCAAAAAGCTCGTGCGCCAGTTCCAGCGCATCCACAAGCGCATCGACTTCGGCGGTCGTGTTGTACATCCCGAAGGACGCGCGGCAGGTGGCGGTCAGCCCCAAATGCTCCATCAACGGGCCGGTACAGTGTTGGCCCGCACGCACCGCCACACCCTTTTTGTCGAGGATGGTAGAGATGTCGTGGGCGTGGGCCGCACCGTCGAGGGTAAAGGAAAAGATCGCACCCTTGTCCGGTGTCGTGCCTTGCACCTGCAACCAGTTCAACCCGCCCAGCCGTTCCACGGTATAGTCGCGCAAGCTGTCTTCGTGCGCGGCAATGGCGGCCATCCCGTGCCCCATCATGTAATCCAGCGCCACGCCCAGACCGATCATCTGCACGATGCCGGGCGTGCCCGCCTCGAACTTCATCGGCGCGTCGTTATAGACAACATGATCCTTGAACACGTCCTTGATCATGTCACCGCCCCCGATAAAGGGACGCATTTCGGCCATCCGCGCCTCGGTCACATAGATCGCGCCGGACGCGGATGGACCATAGAGCTTGTGCCCTGTGATGGCGTAGAAATCCGCGCCAAGATCCTGCACATCAACGGGCATATGCACCGCCGCCTGACTGCCATCGACCAGAACCGGCACGCCCTTGGCGTGGGCCCCGTCGCAGATGGATTTGATGTCGACCCGCGTGCCCAGCACGTTTGACATATGCGTCACCGCCACCAGCTTGGTGCGCGGGCCGATGGCGTCGATCACCTTTTGCGGATCAAGCGCGCCGGTGCTGTCGACATCCACCCATTTGAGCACAACGCCCTGCCGTTCGCGCAGGAAGTGCCAGGGCACGATGTTGGCATGGTGTTCCATGACCGACAGGACAATCTCGTCCCCCGCTTCCATCCGCGGCATAGCCCAGCCATAGGCGACCATGTTGATGCCTTCGGTGGTGCCGGAGTTAAAGATGATCTCATCCTCGGACCGCGCATTGAGGAAGCGCGCGATCTTGGCCCGCACGCCCTCGTAATTCTCGGTGGCGAGGTTCGACAGGTAATGCAGCCCGCGGTGCACGTTGGCGTATTCCTCGGCATATGCCTTGGTGATCGCGTCGATCACCACCTGCGGCTTTTGCGCCGAAGCACCGTTGTCGAGATAGACCAGCGGCTTGCCATTCACCTCGCGGCTCAGGATCGGAAAATCGGCGCGGATCGCCTCTACGTCATACATTGCTCACCCCTCCTGCGAGGCCAAAAAGCGTCAACATCAGCATCAGTCCAAGGAGCAGCCCGGCGCTCACCGCGATGAGCACGCCAAAGGCACGCAACAGGGACCCCAGCCGCAACGCGGCGCTGACGAAATGCAGCATCAACCAGAACGCCACGATCATCACGATCAGCGCCAGAAGCCCCGCGATGCCCGGCACCACTGCGCTCAACACCAGCACAACCACTTGCGCCACCACGCGCAGCGCCTGCAACCACGCCATCAGCGCAATGAGATCACCCAGATCCCCTTCCCCGCCCATCGCGTTGCCCGCCCAATAGAGCGCATGCACCATGACGATCAGACCACCGGCGGTCAGCACAAACAGGGCCAGCGGGCGCTGGAACAGCGCCATGAGCGGCACCGCATCCAGCAATTCAGGATCGGGCGGCGGGCCAAGGCTCGACACGGTGCCGACGATCAGCGCGGTCAGAGCCGACGCCGCCAGAAGCGCGATATAGAGCTCGGTGCGCGGCACCTGCCATCCCATGATGCGGGCGGCGGCCCCTTGGGGGTCGCGCAACGTCTCAATGGCAAGATCGGTCCAGAACTTCATCCCGCACGCTCCATTGCGATGCTGCCGCCGATCCAGAACCAGAAAAAGACACAGAGCCAGACAAAGCCCACCGCCTGCATTTCGATCCCCGGCCCCACGAACCCTGCCGTCAGCCCGTGCAACAAAACCAGCGGCGACGACGCCAGAAGCGCCCAGAACAGGGCAAGCCGTGCGCCATATCCCGTCCCCTTGCCGCCCAGAACCCGCCCGATCAGGCGCGCCACAAAGGCAATCGCATAAAACAGGAGCGGCGCGATAAAGATCCACGCCATCAGGCTGCCGCCCATCATCATGTTGAGGTCCTGATCTTCCAGATGCGCCTCGCGCGACAGACGCGGCAGTTGCGCGACAAAGAACAGCGTGCACGCACCCATGACATAGGCCAGCGCCCGGTCCTCACGCGGACCGAGCGTCAGCAGGCCACGGATCACGGCGCCCGGGCCACGATAGGTGGCAAGGATGTTGCGGGTGATCGACATGCTCAGCCGCGGTGCCGCTCCAGCCAGCCCTGCAACCGGTCGACGAGGGCGTCGCGCAGGGCTTCGTTCTCAATCTCCTCCACCGCTTCGGCAAGGAACGCGAGGGTCAGCAGGTCCGTCGCCTCCGCCTCCGGCACACCGCGCGAGCGCAGGTAAAACAGCGCCTCTTCGTCAATCGCACCGGATGTGGAGCCGTGCGAACAGGCCACATCATCCGCATAGATCTCAAGTTCAGGCTTGGCGAGGAACTGGCTGTCATCATCCAGAAGAAGCGACTGGCTGATCTGGTACCCGTCTGTTTTCTGGGCACCTTCCTTGACGAGGATCTTGCCTTGGAACACACCGACCGCGCCGTTGCGCAGCACCTTTTTGAACACCTGACGGCTTTCGCAGCCCACCGCGTCATGGGTGATGAACACCGTGTCGTCATGGTGAAAATCACCGTCGCCGACACAGGCACCGGCCACGTGGGCAACGGCATCATCACCCTGAATGTCGATCACGCATTCATTGCGCGTCAGACGCCCGTTTACGGTCAGCGTAAAGGATTTGAACGTGGATTCTGTGCCCAGACGCGAAAAGATGTGCGTGACGGCGCGCCGTTCGTGATCCCGCCCCTGCGCGCGCACATGGTGGAACGTTGCGCCATCGGCCACGTCCACTTCCATGCACTTGTTGAACCGCGCCGCCGCCGGCCCGGTTTCGAGCAAGGTCAGCTCCGCACCGGCGTCCAGCTTGACCAGATGGTGCAGCGTGGCATCCGACGTCTCGTCCTGGTGCAGATAGATGATGTTGATCGGCTTGGCGGCCTGCCCCGTGACGTGAATCAACACGCCATCCGTGGCAAAGGCGGTGTTCAGCGCGGCGAGCGGGCGTTCGACATAGTGCCCGTCCGCCTCAAGCGCGCCGTAAAGCTCTGCCGCCCAGTGGATGTCCGCAGGCTCTGCCAGCCGGTCGATGCGCACCCCAGCAAGGGTCAGATCATCGGACGCGTCAGCATCAAACACACCATCAACAAAGACGATCTTGAGCCGGTCCATGTCGTCAAAAAGCGGCCCTTCATCATTGTGAAACAGCGCCGCCGCATCGGGTGCGGTCGCCGTCAGCGTGTCGGGGCGGGTGTATTTCCAATACTCGTCCCGCCGCATGGGCAGGCCCATCTCGCGCACGCGCGCCAGCGCCGCTGCACGCGCAGGCGCGCTCCAGCCGCCCTCGGGCATGGTCAGCGCCGCGATGCGGTCTTCGGTCAGGTTGGATTGAACGGCAGGTTCAGCCATTACGCCACCTCTGCCAGAATGTCGGCATAGCCGTTGTTTTCGACCTCGAGCGCCAGTTCCGGCCCGCCCGTTTTCACAATGCGGCCCTCGGCCATGATGTGCACGACGTCCGGTTTGATGTGGTCCAGCAACCGCTGGTAATGGGTGATCACAAGGAACCCGCGGCCCGCATCGCGCAACGCGTTCACGCCTTCGGCCACCAGTTTCATCGCGTCCACGTCCAGACCGGAATCCGTCTCGTCGAGGATGCACATCTTGGGTTCAAGCATCGCCATCTGCAGGATTTCGTTGCGCTTTTTCTCGCCGCCGGAAAAGCCCACATTCACGGGCCGCTTGAGCATGTCGGCGTCGATCTTGAGATCCTTTGCCTTAGCGCGGATCACCTTGAGGAAGTCGGCGGCACTCATCTCATCCTGACCACGCGCCTTGCGCTGTGCGTTCACGGCTGTGCGCAGGAATGTCATGTTGCCGACGCCGGGGATCTCGACCGGGTATTGGAACGCCAGAAACAGGCCCGCTGCCGCGCGCTCTTCGGGTTCCATCTCCAGCAGGTCATCGCCATCAAGTGCGGCACTGCCATCGGTCACTTCGTACCCGTCGCGCCCCGACAGGACATAGCTCAGCGTGGATTTGCCCGACCCGTTCGGACCCATGATCGCATGGACCTTGCCCGCCTCGACCGTGAGGTCGACGCCTTTGAGGATCTGCTTGTCCTCTTCTTCCAATTGTACATGCAGGTTCTTGATGGTCAGCATTATGTGTCCTCACGCGTTTCGGGCCGGTTGCGACATTCCGCAACCGGCTGTTTTTGGGGTGGATGACGGCGCCCGTGGCGCGGTCAGAAATACTCCGCGCTCTGCTGCGCATAGTGCAGCGACAGAGCGACGTATTCTGGTGAAAAGAGGGCGGCCCACAGCTCGGGATAGGCTTTCATCGGAACGTCGCCGTGAAACATCATCAGGTAATTGCCCAGCCCAAAGGCCAGTGTGGCAATGTGATACCCCATGTTGAACAGCACCATCGACACGGCCGACGCGGCCAGAATGTTCATGCCGATATCGCCCAGAAAGCCGCCGATGATGTCCACTGTGCCCACACCGAATTCGCCCTGATCGGTCAGGTAGTGAAAGCTGATCAGTTCCGCGCCCAGCATGACCAGCCCGCCCAGCACAAAGGCCAACGGCACAAGAAGCGCCTCCCACATGTGCCGACCAAAGAGGATCGTGCCGAGGGTGAGCTTGCGATCGAACGGATGCGGCGCAGCGGTCATTTCCGCCGGTTGCGCGATCTGTTCGGCGTGAAGCCGGGCAAGCCGTTCTTGAAAGCTGTCTTGTGACATGGCGCGGACCTGTTGCATGCGAATATCCAGCGCATCCCAACAGGGAAATACGGCATGACCATGTCGGTCCCTGCACGATTTGTGGATAATTTGCGGTCCGCATTTGGTCCTGCCCCCGGCCTATTGCAGCACGACGGCCGTGCCCGAGACACTGACCATGAGCATGGAGTCCCCGACCACTTCGTAATCAAGGTCGATCCCGATCACCGCATTGGCACCTGCGGCCTTGGCGCGCTGTTCCAGCTCCGCCATGGCGGTGTCACGCGCATCCTGCAGCTTGGATTCGTAGGCGCCCGAACGGCCACCGATGATGTCGGTGATCCCGGCAAAGAAATCGCGCACGACATTTGCGCCCATGATCGCCTCGCCCACGACGATGCCGCGGTAATCGGTGACCTTGTATCCTTCGACGCCGGATGTGGTTGTCATGATCATGTATCGTCCTCCTCTTGCGGCTCTGCAAACAGGCGCTGCGCAGCGGACGCAACCGCAACGGCCACCATCAACAGCGCAAACCACACCCAGAACGACGTCAGCGCCCCGGGTGCCAGGACCGCGGCAGCAATCATCCCGAAGATGGCCGCAATCACAAAGGCAAGCCCGCCCTGCTGCGTCCCGTCAAAGTCGGATACGGTGTGCCGTTTGATCGGTTTGCGCTCTGCGGTGTCGGTCATTTGTCTGCCCCGGCAAAAAGGAAGAACGCAGCCCCGATGGCACCACCGGTCATGCCCCCCCCAATGGCAAGTGCGGCGGCAAATGCAGGCAGCAAAACCACGCCCACCACGCCGCCCGCTGCGGCACCGCCCAGAACAGACAGCGCCATCACCGCCAGGGGCGACCTCTGGTTGCCTTGTGAGGACATGCGTTAGCCCACCGATCCTTCGAGCGAGATCGCAACCAGTTGCTGCGCTTCCATGGCGAACTCCATCGGCAGCGCTTGCAGCACGTCCTTGCAGAACCCGTTCACGACAAGTGCGACGGCTTCCTCTTCGTCCATGCCACGGCTGCGGCAGTAAAACAGCTGATCGTCATCCACCTTCGAGGTTGTCGCCTCATGTTCGACCCGGCTCGAGTTGTTCTTTACCTCGATATACGGCACCGTGTGGGCCCCGCATTTGTCGCCGATGAGCAAGCTGTCGCACTGGGTATAATTGCGGCTGTCCTTGGCCTTGGGGTGCATGGACACAAGACCACGATAGGTGTTCTGCGCCTTGCCCGCGCTGATCCCCTTGGAGACGATCCGGCTCTTGGTGTTCTTGCCCAGGTGCACCATCTTTGTGCCCGTGTCGGCCTGCTGCATGTTGTTGGCAATGGCGATGGAGTAGAACTCGCCCTGGCTGTCATCGCCGCGCAGGATACAGGACGGGTATTTCCATGTAACAGCAGAACCGGTTTCCACCTGCGTCCACATAACCTTGGCCCGGTCGCCCCGGCAATCGGCACGCTTGGTCACAAAGTTGTAGATGCCGCCCTTGCCGTTCTCGTCCCCGGGATACCAGTTCTGAACGGTAGAATATTTCACCTCGGCGTCTTCCTCGATGATGATCTCGACCACCGCGGCGTGCAATTGCGACGTGTCCCGCTGGGGCGCGGTGCAGCCTTCGAGGTAGGAGACATAAGACCCCTTGTCCGCGATGATCAGCGTCCGCTCGAACTGACCCGTGTTTTCAGCATTGATGCGGAAATAGGTGCTGAGTTCCATGGGGCAGCGCACGCCCGGCGGCACGTAGACAAACGAACCGTCCGAAAAGACGGCGCTGTTCAGCGTCGCATAGAAGTTGTCCGACACCGGCACGACGGAGCCAAGATATTTCTTCACCAGTTCGGGATGTTCCTTGATCGCCTCGGAAATCGAGCAAAAGATCACGCCCGCCTTCTTCAACTCGGCCTGAAAGGTCGTGCCAACGGACACGGAATCGAACACCGCGTCCACGGCAACCTTGCGACCTTCGGCGGGCGCGTCCTCGGCGCCTTCGACACCGGCCAGGATCATCTGTTCCTTCAGCGGAATGCCCAGTTTCTCATAGGTCGCCAGCAGCTTGGGATCGACCTCATCCAACGACTTGGGCTTCACTTCCATGCTCTTGGGACGGGCATAGTAGTACTGATCCTGAAAATCGATCTCCGGGTAATCGACCATCGCCCAGTCCGGCTCCTTCATCTGCAACCAGCGGTCATAGGCCGCCAGCCGCCATTCGGTCATCCACTCCGGCTCTTCGTTCTTGTCGGAAATCAGGCGCACAATGTCCGGCGTTAGCCCCTTGGGGGCGTATTCCATCTCGATGTCTGTTTCCCAACCGTATTTGTAGGTGCTGACATCCCGAACCGCATCGACCGTCTCCTGATCGACCCCATCCTTGACCACAACCTCGTCTACTGCATTGTCCATATCAGACATTTCCTTTCCGTTTGGCCGCTCAGGCCGCCCGTGCCTCGTGTTTCTTCAACTTTTGCGCCCAAACCTCGGCAAAGCGCAAAACGTCGTCTTCATTTGTCTCCAACCCCAGCGACACGCGCACCGCAGATGCCGCTTCGGCTTCCGAATACCCCATCGCCATCAGCACGCGACTTGCCTTGACCTTGCCGCTGGAACAGGCCGCGCCCGCCGAAATGGCAAAGCCGGACAAATCCATCTGCATCACCTGTGTTTCGCCCTTCCAGCCGGGCGTAATGAAACAGGAGGTGTTCGGAAGCCGTGGTGCATCTTTCCCGACAAAAATAGTAGTATTCGACGCCGCAGCAAGAGCAGTTTCTAGAATATTTCTAAGTTTCTCGACACGGTCCCATTTTCCGGCATCGACATCCCGTTGCGCCGCCTCTGCCGCGGCACCGAAACCGGCAATGCCGATCACGTTTTCCGTACCCGACCGCCGCCCCATTTCCTGCCCGCCGCCGCGCAGGATCGCCACCGGGTCCTCTGCGGTAAAGTTGATCAGCGCGCCGACGCCTTTCGGACCGCCCAGCTTGTGCGCGGACAGGATCATGTAGGACGGACGCGCGTCGCCGTCGTAGCGGACCGCGACCTTACCCGCCACCTGCGTGATATCACAGACCACGGAATAGGGCACCGTACCGGCGCGTGAAGCGTTGATATGGGCGTTCTCCGCCACAACACCGCGCGGCAACATGACCCCGGTTTCACTGTTCGCCGCTGAAACAGCGACCAGCGCCACAGGCCCACGATCCGCATCCCCGGCCGTACGCATGATCCAGTTCGAAAACTCGGACGCCCCAGCCGCATGCAATGCACCAGATGCATCAAACAAAGCTGGCAGATCCGCCTCACTCCAATCACGAAAACAATCGTGCTCCGTGGGCAAAGCCGCGAACCGCCCCCCATGCCGATCCTTCTGCGCCACTGCCAGCGCCGCAGCCTCCGTCGCGGAGCCGGTAAAGACCACCTGATTGGTCTTGCAGCCCACGAGCGCTGCCACTTGCGCCCGCGCACGCTCGACCAGCATCTTGGCACTGCGCCCCTCGGCATGGACCGAAGACGGGTTGCCCACGACATCCATCGCCGCCGCCATCGCCGCCCGCGCCTCCGCCCGCAAAGGCGTGGTTGCGTTATGATCGAGATACACCCGGCTCATGTTTCTTCTGGCCAAAAATACCACGGGGGGGTTGGGGGGCTGGCCCCCCATCGGACATCAGCCATCATCAACCACCGCAAAGAGGTTCGGCACCGCCGGACAGGGCGCCAATTCGTTCTCCACCACGTCTGACAACCGGGTCTGGTGCAAAAACACGTATACATGCGCGCTCAGCCCTTCCCAAAGCCGGTTGGTCAACGATTGCGCGCGTGATCCGGACGCGGCCCCTGACGCCCCTGCCCCCTTGTGCATGGCATCCACCGTCTCATCCACGGCCTCAAGGATTTCGGCCACCCGGATCTCCGACGCAGGGCGCGCCAGACGGTAACCGCCGCCCGGGCCGCGCACCGACACCACCAGATTTGCGCGCCGCAACTTCACAAAGAGCTGTTCCAGATAGGGCAGTGATATGTCCTGACGTGCCGATATATCTCCAAGGCTGACCAGAGTATCTGCCGGTTGCAGCGCGATATCCGCGAGGGCAACCATCGCGTAACGTCCCTTTGTCGACAGTTTCATCGATGCGCCCCCGATTGACGTCACAGCCCGCAGGCCATACATGCTTTGCCACCGCAGGATATGTGTCCTGCCAATGAGTTTAGAAACGTTCTAAGGTATCCGACGTATTTCGTCAAGAAATCGGACATCAAAAGACGCGCGAGGACAGAACCGCCTATGCCCGAGGTCATTTTTCCCGGACCCGAAGGCCGCCTTGAGGGCCGCTATCACCCACAAAAAGAGCGCGACGCGCCGATTGCCATTATCCTGCACCCGCATCCGCAATTTGGCGGCACGATGAACCACAAGGTGGTGCACGCGCTGCACTATGCATTCTTCAAGATGGGGTTCACCGTACTGCGGTTCAATTTCCGCGGCGTGGGGCGCAGTCAGGGCGAATATGATCAGGGTATCGGTGAGCTGTCGGATGCGGCCTCCGCGCTCGATTATCTGCAATCGATGAACAACAATTCCAAGCATTGCTGGGTTGCGGGCTTTTCGTTTGGCGCGTGGATCGGGATGCAGCTTCTGATGCGCCGGCCCGAGATCACCGGGTTCATCTCGGTCTCGCCGCCCGCGAATATGTATGATTTCTCGTTCCTGGCGCCCTGCCCGTCCTCCGGCCTGATCATCAACGGCACGGCTGACCGCGTTGCCCCACCTGCGGACACGGAATCGCTGGTGTCCAAACTGCACGAGCAAAAGGGCATCACGATCACGCATACGCAGATCGACGGTGCGGGCCACTTCTTTGAGGAACCGCATCTCGACACGATGATCGGCCACACCACCGATTATGTGAAACGCCGCCTGACAGAGACGTCGCGCTAATGGCGGATCCCGTCGTCACCGAGATGGCCAACAAGCTGGCCGAAGAGTGCCTCGCCGTACAAAAGGAAGTCGGTGACGACAGGCTGTTCATGAAGGTGGGCGAGGTGCTGGGCGCGTCGTCCCAGACGCTGGAAGAAGCGTTCCTGACGGCCGTGCGCACCCGGATGGCCAACGATTCCGGTCGCCGGTTCCTGGCCCAGCAACTGAAGTCGCACCGGGCACAGTCGGACGGGTGACCCGGCTCGACCAGCAGATTGCCTTTTTGACCGAAGCGGACCGGCTGAAATCCGTGATCCGCGCCACCACGCTGACTGACGGGACCCGCGCGGAAAACAGTGCGGAGCACTCCTGGCACCTGTCGCTCTACGCGCTGATCCTCGCGGACCAAGCTGGGCCGGATGTGGACCTCAACACGGTGATCCGCATGCTCATCCTGCACGATCTGGTGGAAATCGACGCAGGCGATGCACCGATTTTCGGCGACGTGGATGCAAATGCCATGGCCGCGCAGGAGGCCGCCGCCGCCGACCGCATCTTTGGCCTGCTGCCCCCGGATCAAGGCGCGGAATTGCGCGCGCTCTGGGATGAATTCGAGGCGGCGCAAACCCCGTCCGCCCAATTTGCCAAGGCGCTCGATCGGTTCCAGCCGCCGATGCAAAACCTGGCGTCGGGCGGCGGCAGCTGGACCGACTACAACGTTACCCCGGACAAGATCGAGGCCCGCGTGGCCCCCGCGATCAAACGCGGGGCGCCGGGTCTGTGGGCCTATGCCAAGGCGCGCATTGACGCGTTTTTTGCCACTTAGGTGATCACGTTCATCGCGGCAGAGGCTGCGATGCGGATCGGGCGGAGCACCATGTCGAGCACATAGCGCAGGAAGCTCACCGTAAGGTCCGCGACGGTCAGTGCACCGCGCACAGCAGCACCGGCAAATTTCAACGCCAGCTTCGCAAATTTCAGCAGGTAGTCCCCAACTTTCGATGCAAAGCGCGCGCCGCTGCGGATCAATTCAACCAGCACATCCGCCAGCGTAAAGCCGATGGTGATCGTGGCCGAGATGATGTGGGCCGCCGCATAGAGGATCGCCTTCAAAGCCTTGGCCAGGAAGAAGTACCCAAGGCTCGACCCGATCCCCAGCTGGCTCTCGGCCTGCGTCAGCCAATAGCCGGGATCAGATTTCGAGGACATGCGCGATTCCGGCGGCCAGCCGGTCATCGGCATTTTGGGGATGTAGTTGTCCTTCATGCTGTGCGCCTGGCCCGAAAACGCGGCATTGCCATCCACGAACCCGATGGAGCCGGGCCCCACATGGCAAAACGGGGTCAGCGGGATCATCGGCACCGGGTCCGAGATTGAATAGACCCGCTTGATCCGCTCTGCCCCGATCATGCGCACCACGTCATTGCCAAGACCAAGCGAGCCGATGCGCGGCGCGCCGAACGTATAGAGGTGCGAGGTCGCCGTACCGTTCTGGGCATAGTCCACCGCCGCCAATGTCGCCAGCGCACCGCCCAGAGAGTGGCCGATAAAGTGGATGCGCTTGGGATTGGCCCCGCTGATCATCCGCTGCACATCGCTGCGCATCTTGGAATAGATGTCCATGAACCCCGAATGCACCAGCGATCCGGTCGGGCCACGCGTCAGGCCAATCTGATAATTGGAGATCCAGTCATTCGAGATCCCCATCTTGCCGGTCGTGCCGCGCATGGCAAAGATGTATTCACCGTCCTGCGCACCGTTGCGTTCCAGCAGAACACCAAAGCCCGCGCTTTCCTTGACGAAGCCGCCAGATTGGCTGACCACCGCCTCCATGGGCGTGACCGGCACGGACAGCTTGGTTTCCGATTGCGAGTCCGGGTCAAACGCATCTTCGCGCTGTGCAAACAGGTCCGCGTCGCGCTTGACGTT
Source organism: Tateyamaria rhodophyticola (assembly GCF_047777875.1). Lineage (GTDB taxonomy): Bacteria > Pseudomonadota > Alphaproteobacteria > Rhodobacterales > Rhodobacteraceae > Tateyamaria. The sequence continues at coordinate 3,591,265 of NZ_CP180519.1, forward strand.
GTCTGACGTGCTGTCCTTGGCCGCGGCAACCGCATAGGCCCCTTCGGCAATAATGGCCGCGTTGCGACCGTGCATGTTGAATGTCATTTCAAAATCGTCCCCAGGAATACGGTCAGGTCGAATAATCAGTTCAAGGCACACACACCCCAGCCAAGCGCGCCGTTGCCGGGGCTTTGCGACAGGTCACAGGTGACGGCAAACGGCTTGCCATCGGTTTCATGCAGCGGCTCAAGGCTGCGCGAATTGATATAGAGGATCTCGGTCTCTTCGCCGCCGGTGCTGGCATAGTAGCGCTGCACAACGACAGGTGTGGACAGCCCCGACAGCCAGCCGCGCCGCGGCGCATTCACGGCGTCAAAGCCGAAGCGGCCCGCGGCATCCGTGGTCACGCTGTCGCTTTCGGATTTGCTGTTGTAGATCCACTCGCGCCGCACGGTGGCGCCTGCGACGGGTGTCCCGCCCGGACCGATCAGGACACCGGACATGGGCGAACAGATATATTGCGCGTCGGCTTTCGACATGGTTCCTCCGACAAGGCCCCACAGGAGGGCGGCAGCAGTCACAATGACGAGCAGGCGGCGCATGTTCGTCCTTTCGTTGCGGCGTGGTTGGCTGTGACCCTACCGTGGCGTGTGCCGCCCGGCCACTGCGGAATTCCATACCCGGCAAGAAAAACGGCGCGGAGGAAGCCCCCCGCGCCGCTTGATCAGATGTCGCGAAACGCCGGTATCAGCCGATGATGGCGTTCAGCGTCGCACTGGGCCGCATCACAGCGGCACAGAGCGCGTCATCATTGCGGAAGTAGCCGCCCGTGTCTGCCGGGCTGCCCGCCTTGCCGCCCAGCTCCGTCAGGATCGCCTCTTCCTTTGCGGCCAGTTCCGCCGCCAGCGGCGCAAATTCTGCCGCCAGCTCCGCGTCATCGGTTTGTGCCGCCAGCGCCTCGGCCCAGTAGCGCGCAAACCAGTAATGCGAGGCGCGGTTGTCAGGCTGGCCCACCTTGCGGCCCGGGCTGCGGTCGTGATCGAGAATGCCTTGGGTTGCAGCCTCTGCCGCGGCACCCAGCACCCCGGCCTTGGCGTTGCCCTTCGCGTCCGCGAGGAAGTTGAGCGACTCGCCCAAGGCGCAGAATTCACCCATGCTGTCCCACCGCAGGTGGTTTTCAGCGTGCAACTGCTGCACGTGCTTTGGGGCCGATCCCCCCGCACCGGTTTCAAAAAGGCCCCCGCCCTGCATCAGCTTCACGATCGACAGCATCTTGGCCGATGTGCCCAGCTCGAGGATCGGGAACAGGTCGGTGAGATAGTCGCGCAGCACGTTGCCCGTGATCGCGATGCTGTCCTTGCCCGCCGTAATGGTTTCCAGCGACTGACGCGTGGCGGCACGCGGGTCCATGATCATGAACTTGTCCGCAACACCCGCCGCCTCCAGCGCCGGGGTCACATATTTGATCAGTTCGGCGTCATGCGCCCGGTTCGCATCCAGCCAGAAGATCGCCTCGGACCCGGTCAGGCGCTGCCGGTCCATGGCGAGTTGGATCCAGTTTTCGATCGGCGCTTTCTTCACGGTGCAGGACCGCCAGATGTCGCCCGCCTCGACCGCATGGGAATGCAGAATGTCACCGTTGGCCAGAACGATGCGCATCGTGCCCTTGGCAGGCGCTTCGAACGTGGTGGGGTGGCTGCCGTATTCCTCGGCCTTCTGCGCCATCAGGCCGACATTGGCGACCGCACCTGCGGTGGTCACATCCAGCGCGCCATTGGCTTTGAAAAAGTTGATCGTCTCGTCATAGATCGTGGAGTAACAGCGGTCCGGGATCACGCAGTTCGTGTCGCCCTTGGCCCCCGTTTCGTCCCAGCCTTTGCCGCCTGCGCGGATCACGGCGGGCATCGACGCGTCGATGATCACGTCCGACGGCACGTGCAGGTTGGTGATGCCCTTGTCGCTGTCGACCATGTACATGCTGGGCCGGTCGAGGGCCTCGATCTCTGCCTTGATCGCATCGGCGTTGTCCATCGTGTCGATCGCCGCCAGCACATCACCAAGGCCCGCGTTCGGAGTGCCGCCCGCCGCCTTGATCGCATCGCCATGCGCGTCCCAGACCGGACCCAGCCACGCCTTGACCGCGTGGCCAAAGATGATCGGGTCGGACACTTTCATCATCGTGGCCTTCATGTGCAGCGAGAACATGGTCCCGTCGGCCATCGTGTCCTTGATCGCACCATCGAGGAAGGTCGCCAGTGCCGCCGCCGACATGAAGGTTGCGTCCGCCACGGTGCCCTCTTCGAGCGGCCACACGTCCTTGAGCACGGTCACTGTGCCATCCGCCGCCTCGAACTCGATCCGCGCATCGCCGGCCTGCGCAGCCGTAATCGTGGCCGACACCTCGTTGGCATAGAAATCATTGCCCGGCATCGACGACACTTTGGTCTTGCTGCTGGCCTCCCACGCGCCCATCGAATGCGGGTTGGCCTGCGCAAAATTCTTGACCGCACGCGCGGCACGGCGGTCGGAGTTGCCTTCGCGCAGGACCGGGTTCACCGCCGATCCCTTGATGCTGTCATAGCGCGCGCGGATATCCTTTTCCGCGTCCGTCTGCGGGTCTTCGGGGTAATCCGGCAGCGCATAACCCTTGGCCTGCAATTCCTGCACCGCCGCCACCAGCTGTGGCACGGAGGCCGAGATGTTGGGCAGCTTGATCACGTTGGCGTCTGGCGTCTTCACCAGTTCACCCAGTTCGGCCAGATGGTCCTCCTGACGCTGTGCCTCGGTCAGGTGATCGGGGAATGTCGCGATGATCCGGCCCGCAAGGCTGATGTCCTTGACCCCGACCTCGACCCCTGCCGTTGCGGCAAAGCGGCGGATGATCGGCAGAAAGGATGCGCTGGCAAGTTCCGGCGCTTCGTCAACCTTAGTGTAGATGATATCGGGGGAATTGGTCATGACGCACCTCTTTTGCCGGGGTTTGGGACACGCGCGTATGTGGCGCGCTGTTGCGCACGGGGCCTACAGAACAGGCACGCGCGCGTCAATGCATACAAATGTATACAGAGTGCGGCTTTTTGTGCCATCCCTGCGCGCGGGAATCTGTTAGAGACGCCTGAGCACTGCGCAGAAGGAGCCGAGCCATGTCCAAGATCAAGGTCGAAAACCCCATTGTCGAAATGGACGGGGATGAGATGACGCGCATCATGTGGGCGTTCATCAAGGACAAGCTGATCCTGCCCTATCTGGATATCGACTTGCTCTACTATGATCTGGGGATCGAGGCACGCGACGATACCGAAGATCAGATCACAATTGACGCCGCCGAAAAGACCAAGGAGGTCGGCGTCGCGGTCAAATGCGCCACGATCACGCCCGATGAGGCGCGGGTGGAGGAGTTTGGCCTGAAGAAAATGTGGCGCAGCCCGAATGGCACCATCCGAAACATCCTCGGCGGTGTGATTTTCCGCCAGCCGATCATCTGCAAGAACGTGCCCCGCCTTGTGCCCGGCTGGACCTCGCCCATCGTGGTGGGCCGCCATGCGTTCGGCGATCAGTACAAAGCCACGGATATGAAATTTCCGGGTGCCGGCACGCTGACGATGAAGTTCGTGGGCGAGGATGGCACGGAAGTGGAACACGAGGTCTACAAGGCCGACGGGCCAGGCGTGTTCATGTCGATGTATAACATCGACAAGTCGATCTATGACTTTGCGCGGGCGTCGTTCAATTATGGTCTGAACCTCGGGTGGCCGGTCTACCTGTCGACCAAGAACACAATCCTCAAGCAATATGACGGGCGGTTTTTGGAGATCTTTCAGGAGGTCTACGACGCCGAGTTCCGCGAACAGTTCGAGGCCAAGGAGATCTGGTACGAACACCGGCTGATCGACGACATGGTCGCCTGTGCGATCAAGTGGAACGGGAAATTCGTTTGGGCCTGCAAGAACTACGACGGTGATGTGCAGTCGGATGTGGTGGCGCAGGGGTTTGGGTCGCTCGGCATGATGACGTCGCAACTGATGACGCCGGATGGCAAGATCGTGGAGGCAGAGGCGGCGCATGGCACCGTCACGCGGCATTACCGCCAGCATCAGGAAGGGCAGTCGACCTCCACCAACTCCATCGCGTCGATCTATGCGTGGACCGGCGGGCTCAAGCACCGGGCCAAGCTGGATGACAACGCGCAATTGATGCGCTTTGCCGAAACCCTGGAAAAGGTGATCGTGGATACGGTGGAAAGCGGGCATATGACCAAGGACCTCGCCCTTCTCGTCGGCCCCGATCAGGGGTGGCTGACGACGATGGGCTTTCTCGAGAAGCTGGATGAAAACCTGCAGAAGGCGCTGCATCCCGATGAGTGACAACGACACGCTCTGGCGTACCTTGTCTCTGGAACATAAGATCCGCTGTTTTGCGGGCCTGATTTTAGCGGCATGGGTGGCTATCGTGGGCACGGACGTGGACGGCACCGCGCATGCGATGCTGGTTGCGCTGACCTTCTACGTGATCGGACTGGAGTTCATCGGCCTCCTCGTGGCCAATTGGTTTGGCTATGAGCGCCTGTCGGTGGTCGCGACGGCGTTCTTGTTTGGGTTGAAGCGATCGAAGTTGTTTCTTGCAGCGCTCGGAGCGGTGATCCTTGCGGTCTTTCTGGACTACTTAACCGACTTTTGACACGACAACACTGATGCAAAAGCGCAATGGCTGAGCCTCATAAACCAACCGCCCATACCCCGCTCGAAGATGCGCAGGCCGCTATCCTCGGCACGGCACTGTGCGCGCTTGGCGTGCAGTTTCTTGGCCATGCACAGCTGGTCACCGGCCAGACCGCTGGACTGGGCGTGCTCCTGTCCTACACCACGGGCTGGTCGTTCGGCGTCTGGTTCTTTGTGCTGAACCTGCCGTTTTATGTGCTGGCACTGATGCGCATGGGCGTGTCCTTCACGCTCAAGAGCTTTGCCGCCGTACTTCTCGTCTCACTGCAATCGGAACTCTTCGCGACACTCATCGTGCTGGATACCGTGCCGCCTTGGCTGGCCAGCCTGCTTGCAGGCGGTTTGATCGGCATGGGGCTGATCATCGTGTTCCGACACGGGGCATCGCTGGGCGGGATCGGCGTGCTGGCGCTCTATTTGCAGGACAAGACCGGGTTCAAGGCGGGCTACACCCAGTTGATCTTTGACGGCGTCCTGTTTGGCTTTGCGCTGCTGTTCCTGCCCTGGACCGTTGTCGCGTGGTCCCTGCTGGGTGCGGTCGTCACGAACCTGATCATCGCAACCAACCACCGCAAGGACCGCTACGTCGCGCGTTAGCGGTTTTGCAATTGCTCTGCCATTGATGACACCATCTGGCTGGCCGTCTTTTCGAACAGGCACGGGATCACCGCATGGATCAGCGCAGCACCCGCGGCCGCAAACAGGCGCATGGCAAAGCGGCCAGCAAAGGCCGCGTGCGCAAAGTAGCTTTCATCGACAGAGCGCGGGTGATCCAGAAAGACGCGGGTCAGCATGAATAATCTCCTTGTTGATGCGTCCAGCGTGCCGGAATGCGGATCAAAACTTGTCCCATTCCTCATGAATATTCCCGTTTGACCGGTACGTTTTTCCCACGTATCGACGGGATATGAGTAATATCGACCCATTCGACGCAAAAATCCTCAACGCATTGCAGCGAAATTGCGATCTGTCGCTTGACGCGCTTGGCGAGGCTGTCGGCCTCAGCCGCAATGCAACATGGCGGCGCGTGCGCGCTTTGGAAGATGCCGGGATGATCATCCGTCGCGTGGCGCTCGTGGATGCGGACAAGCTGGGCCTTGGCCTGCAAGTCTTCATGCAGATCCGTACCCACAGCCACGATCCCGACTGGCAATCCGCCTTTGCCCGCGCCACGCGCACCCTACCCTCTATCCTCAGCGTCTACCGCATGACGGGCGATCTGGACTATCTGGTGCAGGCGCGGGTGCGGGATATGGCCGACTATGATCAGCTCTACCAACATCTCATCGCACAGGTGCCCATTGCCGACGTTGCCGCCAGTTTCGTGATGGAAGAGATCAAGCACAGCACCGCCCTGCCCGTCTGAGCCAAAGGACACACCCATGCCGCTCCACTATGTATATCTGATTGTCGCCGTGGCCGCCGAAACCATCGGAACCACGGCGTTGCAGGCCAGTGACCAGTTCACCAAGACCGGCCCGACCATCGTCGTGGTTCTGGCCTACGCCGTCGCGTTCTACTTCCTTGGCGTGGCCCTGAAATACATCCCCGTGGGCATCGCATATGCGCTGTGGTCCGGTCTCGGGATCATCATGATCGCCTTCATCGGCTTTGCGGTGTTCAAGCAGACACTGGACCTGCCCGCGCTCCTTGGGCTTGGCCTGATTATCGCAGGGATCGTGGTGATCCAGCTCTTCTCGAAAACGGCGACACACTAGCCCTTTCATTCTGCATCGCAGCGCTATATGGGCCGCACAAAGCACCGCACAGGATGATTTCGTCCGACCGCTTCGCCCTTGGAGGACCATCATGGATCTGCGCAATATCGCCATCATCGCCCACGTTGACCACGGCAAGACCACGCTTGTGGACGAACTGCTGAAGCAATCGGGCACCTACCGCGAGAACCAGGCCACAACCGAACGCGCGATGGATAGCAATGACCTCGAACGCGAGCGCGGGATTACGATCCTGGCCAAGGCGACGTCCGTGGAATGGAAAAACACCCGCATCAACATCGTGGACACGCCCGGCCACGCCGATTTCGGTGGCGAGGTGGAGCGCATCCTGTCGATGGTGGACGGTGTTGTCCTGCTGGTCGATGCTGCCGAAGGACCGATGCCACAGACGAAATTCGTGACCTCCAAGGCGCTGGCGCTTGGCCTCCGGCCCATCGTGGTGCTGAACAAGGTCGACAAGCCCGATGGCGAACCCGACCGCGCGCTGGACGAATGCTTTGACCTCTTTGCCAATCTGGGCGCGGACGATGATCAGCTGGATTTTCCGGCGATGTACGCGTCGGGGCGGTCTGGCTGGGCGGATATGGAGCTGGACGGGCCGCGCAAGGATCTGTCGGCGCTGTTTGACCTGATTGTGGATCACGTGCCTGCGCCCGCGCAGGTCGCCGCGCGGGACGAGCCGTTCCGCATGCTGGCCACGACGCTGGGATCGGACCCGTTCATCGGGCGCATCCTGACGGGCCGCGTCGAATCCGGCACGCTGAAACCGGGTGAGACGGTCAAGGCGCTGAGCCGCGATGGCACGCTGATCGAAAACTTCCGCTGCACCAAGATCCTTGCCTTTCGCGGGCTGGGCCAACAGCCCATCGAGGCGGCTGAGGCGGGCGATATCGTTACGCTGGCGGGCATGTCCAAAGCGACAGTGGCCGATTCCATTGTGGCCCCGTCGGTGTCGGACGCCCTGCCCGCCCAACCCATCGACCCGCCCACCATCACCGTCACCTTCGGCATCAACGACAGCCCGCTCGCGGGCCGCGACGGCAAAAAGGTCCAGTCCCGCGTGATCCGCGACCGTCTCATGAAAGAGGCGGAATCCAACGTCGCGATCAAGATCACCGACACCCCCGGCGGCGACGCCTTCGAAGTGGCGGGCCGTGGCGAATTGCAGATGGGCGTTCTGATCGAGAACATGCGCCGCGAAGGCTTTGAGCTGAGCATCAGCCGCCCGCAGGTCCTGTTCCAGGAAATTGACGGCGTGCGCCACGAGCCCATCGAAGAAGCAACAATTGACGTCGATGACGAGTATTCCGGCGCTGTGATTGAAAAGCTGACGGGCACGCGCAAGGGCAACCTGGTTGAGATGAAACCCGCAGGCGCGGGCAAGACCCGCATCATCGCGCATGTGCCATCGCGCGGGCTGATCGGCTATCACGGTGAGTTTCTCACGGATACGCGCGGCACTGGCGTGTTGAACCGGGTGTTCCACGAATGGGCGCCGCACAAGGGTCCGATCCCGGGCCGCCGCGCGGGTGTGCTGATCTCCATGGAAAACGGGCAGTCTGTGGCCTTTGCCCTTTGGAACCTCGAAGAACGGGGCCGGATGTTCATCGGCGCGCAGGCGGACGTCTATACCGGTATGATCATCGGTGAGCACAGCCGCGAAAACGACCTTGAGGTGAACCCGCTCAAGGGCAAGAAGCTGACCAATGTGCGGGCAAGCGGAACGGATGAGGCGGTGCGGCTGACCACGCCGATCACCATGTCGCTGGAAGAGGCGATTGCCTATATCGACGATGATGAGCTGGTCGAGGTGACGCCGAACGCGGTGCGCTTGCGCAAGCGGTATCTGGATCCGCATGAACGCAAGCGGATGGCGCGGGCCGGCTGAGGCCGGACTGGGGGCCAGCCCCCAGACCCCCGGGATTTTCTGGAACAGAGACGGGTGCGGCGGGCCGCGTCTACTCCGTGGTTTCCACGATCAGCAGCTCGCGTTCCGACGCGCCGCGCGCATGTTCAAGGGCAGCCTGATAAGCGGCGGAATGATAGCAACGTTCCGCGGTTTCCACGTCCGGGAACTTTGCAACCACGTTGCGGGGACGGTCGGTGCCTTCAAGCTGGACATAGCGGCCACCGCGCGCGATGAACGTGCCGCCATGTTCGGCGATGGCGACCGTGGCACCTTCGGCGTATTTCTTGTAAGCCACCTCGTCCGTGACCATGACATGGGCAATCCAGAGTGCGGGCATTCCTTTATCCTTTCAAGGCTTTGGCGATGCGGTCCGCGACATCCTGTTCGCTCGCATCGCTCAGATCAACAGGCGCGCCACCTTGCGCCATGTCGGGGCGGCCACCGCCGCCCTTGCCACCGAACTCTGCAACCACTGGCTTGAGCAGGTCCACCGCATTGAGCGCATCGCCCTTTGTCGAGCCCACACCAATCGCCGTCTTGCCCCCGTCCGTGGCGAGCACGATATAGGCATCTGCCTGACCGGATTGCTTGAGTTTGTCGATTGTCTCACGCAGCTGCTTGGCCGGGAAATTCTTGAACAGCTTCAGCTCGACCGTGCCGCCCGACACGGTCAGATCATGCCGCTTGCCTGCGCCGCCGCCCATGGCCAGTTCCTGGCGCAGTTGCGCCACCTCTGCCGCGAGCGTTTTGCGGTCTTCGAGGAGCGATTTTATGCGCGCCGGCACCTCTTGGGCCGGTGCCTTCAACTCAAGCGCCGCTTCGGCCAGCAAGTGATCCTGCGCACGCAGATAGTCCAGCGCCGCCTGCCCGGTCAGCGCTTCGATGCGCCGCACGCCCGCGCTGGAGGCGCTGTCGCCCAGGGTCACAAATGCCCCGATATCGCCCGTCTGGCGCACGTGGGTGCCGCCACACAGCTCAAGCGAATAGGTGTCGCCGCCCGTCCCCTTGCCGGAGCCTTCAGCACGGCCCATCGACACGACGCGCACCTCATCACCGTATTTCTCGCCAAAAAGCGCCTGAGCCCCCAGAGCGCGAGCGTCATCCGGCGTCATGATCCGCGTGTCCACGGCTGCGTTCTGGCGGATATAGGCGTTCACCTCCGCTTCGACCTGCGACAGCTCGTCGAGGCTCATCGCCTTGCCATGGGAAAAATCAAACCGCAGCCGGTCCGGGGCGTTGAGCGAGCCGCGTTGAGCGACGTGTTCGCCCAGGGCGCCGCGCAGCGCTTCGTGCAGGAGGTGCGTGGCCGAATGGTTGGCCCGGATGGCGGTACGGCGCGCGTGATCCACTTCAAGAACCGCTGCTTCTCCCTTGGAAAGGCTGCCTTTTGTGACCGTCGCAATATGAATGAAGACACCGGCCGTCTTGCGTGTGTCCGTCACCGCGGCGGTGCCGTTTTCCGTGCGGATGATGCCGGCATCGCCAACCTGGCCGCCGCTTTCTGCATAAAACGGCGTCTGGTTCAGAGCGATCTGAACTTGCGCGCCCTCCGCAGCCGTCGCCTGCGCCGCGCCATCCACGACGAGGGCCACAATCTGTCCTTCGGCGGTCTCGGTGTCATAGCCAAGGAAATCCGTGGTGCCGTCCTTGTCCGCGACGTCGAACCAAACGGTTGCGTCCGCAGCCTCGCCCGATCCGGACCATGCCGCACGCGCCTTGGCCTTTTGTTCGGCCATGGCGGCATCAAAACCATCTGTGTCCACCCCGCGGCCCTTTTCACGCAGCGCGTCCTGCGTCAGGTCCAGCGGAAAGCCATAGGTGTCATAGAGTTTGAACGCCGTCGCACCGGGCAGGTCGCTATCGTCGGGCAAATCAGCAAGCGCGTCATCCAGGAGCTTCAATCCACGATCCAGCGTTTGCTTGAACCGCGTTTCCTCGGCCTCAAGCGTTTCGGTGATCAGCGCCTGCGCCTGCCCCAGTTCCGGGTAGGCCGCGCCCATCTGCTGCACGAGGCTGGGCACCAACCGGTGCATCACAGGGTCCTTCGCGCCTAGAAGATGGGCGTGCCGCATCGCGCGCCGCATGATCCGCCGCAACACATAGCCACGACCATCATTGGAGGGCATCACACCATCGGCGATCAGGAACGAGGTGGACCGCAAATGGTCCGCGATCACCCGGTGGTGCACATTCTGATCGCCATAAGGATCCACGCCCGTGGCATCCGCCGACGCCTCGATCAGCGTCTTGAACAGGTCGGTGTCATAGTTGTCATGGCTGCCCTGCAGCAGCGCGCCGATGCGTTCGAGGCCCATGCCCGTGTCAATCGACTGCATGTCCAGATCAACCATGGAGCCGTCTTCGAACTGTTCGTTCTGCATGAACACGATGTTCCAGATCTCGATGAAACGGTCACCGTCTTCTTCCGGGCTTCCCGGAGGACCGCCCCAGATGTGGTCGCCATGGTCATAGAAAATTTCGGTGCAGGGACCGCACGGTCCCGTGGGGCCCATCTGCCAGAAATTGTCCGAGGTTGCGATGCGGATGATCCGGCCTTCGGGCACGCCGACCTTCTTCCAGATGTCAAACGCCTCGTCATCCGTGTGATAGACGGTGACATAAAGGCGGTCCTTGGGAATGCCGAATTCCTGCGTGATCAGCTGCCAGGCAAAGGGGATCGCCTCATGCTTGAAGTAGTCGCCAAAGCTGAAATTCCCGAGCATCTCGAAAAACGTGTGGTGGCGCGCGGTGTAGCCAACGTTGTCGAGGTCGTTGTGCTTGCCACCGGCGCGCACGCACTTCTGTGCTGTAGTCGCGCGGGTATAGTCGCGCCGCTCCAGACCGGTAAACAGGTTCTTGAACTGCACCATGCCCGAATTCACGAACATGAGCGTCGGGTCATTCCGCGGCACCAGAGGGCTTGAGGGGACGACCGCATGCCCTTGTTTTTCAAAGTAATTCAGGAATGTCGAACGGATGTCATTGAGCGATGGCATGGGGCGTGGCCTTGGGCAGGAATGGGTCGCTCTGACATAGCGCTGCGCCGCGGCGGTGTCCACAAACGAAACAGGGTGCCGCCGTCGCGACACCCCGTCCCGAGTATTGTCCGCACCACGTCTGATGCGCCAGGGGCGTTCCGGGCCGAGCCCCCCGTGCCCGTCCGGTCAGGCCTCGAGGATATCGTCGTCCTCGACCTTTTCGTGTTCGGGCATCTCGAAATCGAGCCCGTGGGCGGCGCGAATCTTGTCTTCGATATCGAGCGCGATGCGGCTGTTTTCCTTCAGGAAGGTCTTGGCGTTTTCACGCCCCTGCCCAATCCGCTCGTCGCCATAGCTGAACCATGCGCCCGCTTTCTCGACCACGCCCGCCTTGACGCCGAGGTCCAGCAGCTCGCCCATTTTCGAAATGCCTTCGCCGTACATGATGTCGAACTCGACCTGCTTGAACGGTGGCGCGACCTTGTTCTTGACAACTTTGACGCGGGTGGCGTTGCCCACCACCTCGTCGCGGTCCTTGAGCGCGCCGATTCGGCGGATGTCGAGGCGGACGGAGGAGTAGAACTTGAGCGCGTTGCCGCCCGTGGTGGTTTCGGGCGAGCCGAACATGACGCCGATCTTCATCCGGATCTGGTTGATAAAGATCACCATGCAGTTCGAACGGCTGATGGACCCGGTCAGTTTGCGCATCGCCTGGCTCATCAGGCGGGCCTGCACGCCCACGCTGCTGTCACCCATATCGCCTTCCAGCTCGGATTTCGGCGTGAGCGCCGCAACCGAATCGACGATGACCATGTTGACCGCCCCCGACCGCACCAGCGTGTCAGTGATTTCCAGCGCCTGTTCGCCTGTGTCCGGTTGCGAGATCAGCAGCTCATCCAGGTTCACGCCCAGCTTCTTGGCGTATTGCGGATCAAGCGCGTGCTCGGCATCAACAAAGGCGCACACACCGCCCGCCTTTTGCTGTTCCGCGACGCAATGCAGGGTCAGCGTGGTTTTACCAGAAGATTCAGGGCCATAAATCTCAACAATCCGGCCCATGGGCAGGCCACCAATGCCAAGCGCGATGTCGAGACCAAGGCTGCCCGTAGAGCTTGCCTTGATATCCTGGACCGCGCCCTCGTCGCCCAGTTTCATGATGGAGCCTTTGCCGAACTGCCGTTCGATCTGCGCCAAAGCGCTGTCCAGCGCCTTTTGTTTGTCTGCGGATTTCTTGTCTGTCATGGTCAAAAGGTCTGCCGTCGCCATTGATTTGGTCCTTTGTGTCATACCCCGGACGGGGCGGCAATTGGTGCCGTGCTGCTGCGATGTTCTCCTTGCGTTCCTTATGAGATCAAAAAGAGAACATTTCAATAAAATTCTCTGTACCTACCTTTTGCGGCAGAGGGTTAAGGAGTAGTTTACGCTGAAGAATAAATGGCATCTGAAACGTCGGGGTTGCGGGCATGTTGGTGTTTTACAAGGCAAATCTGGTGTTCTTGTCGGTTCCTAAAACGGGAACGACCGCCTATGAAGACGCGTTGAAGCCGTATGCCGATATGGTGATCCTAGAACCGCCGATGCTGAAACACGCCCCGGTCTATCGCTACAACCGGTTCATGCGGCCCATGTTTCTCAAGGTGTGCGACACCGATCCGGAGATCATGGCAGTGATGCGCGAGCCCATCAGCTGGCTCAGCAGCTGGTGGCGGTATCGGCAGCGGCCATTCATGAAGGACAAGCCCAACGCGACCCACGGCATCAGCTTTGACGACTTCGTGCTGGCTTACATGAAGGGCAAAAAGCCCGGTTTTGCCGATGTGGGCAGTCAGGCACGGTTTCTCGAAACCCAGCCGAACGGCACCGGTGTGACCCACCTGTTTCGGTATGAGACGCAGGAGCGGTTGCAGCAGTTTCTGTCCGAGCGCCTTGGCGTCACCTTTCAGCTCGAACGGCACAACGTCTCGCCCGCGATCCCGGCAGAGTTGTCATCAGACGTCGAGGCCCGGTTTCGCCGGAAATTTGCAGAAGAATTCGCGCTTTACGACAGCATTCCCGCGACGTGAACGCGCCCCTCAATGCAGCTGTCGGTGCACAGTTTCGGCAAGATCATTGAGCGAAAACGGCTTTGGTAGAAAAACGGAGTTCGGGATCCGCTCTTGTTGTTCGTTCAACTTGTCCTCCGCATAGCCCGACACAAAAACCACCCGTACATCTGGCCGGTCTTCCAATGCCTCGCGCACCCAACTGGGACCGTCTTTGCCCGGCATCACGACATCCGTCACGAAAAGATCCACGTTCAGCTTTTCATCTTCCAGTGTTTTCAACGCGGCCTCGGCACTGTCGGCCTCCAACACGGTATAGCCACGCAGACGCAGCGCGCGGCTGGCAAAGGCGCGCACGGGTGCCTCATCCTCGACCAGAAGGATCACCCCGTCACCGTTCTTTGGGCTTGCCGCCTTGGCCTTGGGCGCCTCGACAAGCGGTTTCGGCGTGGTGCGTTCCAGCACCGGGAACATGATCGAAAAACAGGTCCCTTTGCCCACACGGCTGTCGACAAAAATGAAACCACCGGTCTGTTTCACAATCCCGTAGGCCGTCGACAGGCCGAGGCCCGTGCCTTCGCCCGTGCGTTTCGTGGTGTAAAACGGCTCGAACACCTTCTGGAGCTTGTCGGCGGGAATGCCGACACCTTCATCAATCACACGAAGACAGACATATTGGCCCACCGGCACCGAAACACGGTCGCGTTCCAGCGGTTCATTCAGCGTCACACATTCGGTTTCAATCTTGATCTCGCCCCCCGACGGCATGGCATCGCGCGCATTCACGACCAGGTTCATCAACACCTGTTCCAGCTGCCGTTTGTCTGCGCGGATCGCCTTGAGCACCGGATCATGCGTCAGGGTCAGACGCACCTTTTCCCCGACCAGCCGGTTCAGCAAATGCGTCAGGTCCGCCATCGTATCGCGCAGGTCCAGCTCTTCGGTGCGCAGGGTCTGTTTGCGCGAAAACGCAAGCAATTGGCCGACCAGTGCGGCCGCGCGGTTGGCGTTCTGGTTGATCTGCATGAGATCACCGTAATCGGCATCCCCCTGATCGTGCCGCAGCAGCAGCAGATCGCAATGCCCGGAAATCGCCGTCAGCAAGTTGTTGAAATCATGTGCAACGCCGCCCGCTAGCTGGCCAATGGCCTGCATCTTCTGGCTTTGCACAAATTGCGCCTCAAGCGTTTTCAATTCGGTCGCATCCGACAGAACCGCCAAAACGGACGCTTTGCCGTCATCGTTCATGCAGTTCAGCGCGACCTGAACAAATGTCTCCTTGTCGGTGCGTCGCAACCGCAGGAATTCGCTTTGCTGCACGGCGCGCCCCGATACCGTTTCGGCCAGCCAATCCCCCAAGGGCCGCCCGAGCCCTTCCATCAATTCGTGCAGCAGCGCGCCTTTCTTCAGCCCGTTGCCCACAAGGGACGCTGCCATGCGATTGAACTCCTGCACCTCGCCGTCGGTGGAAAACCGGACCAGCGGCACGGGCAAATCCTCAAAGCATTGCCATGCATTGCCCTGCGCCGTTTCAGGTGGCGGCAACAGGTACAGCGCGCGGCGTCCGGCACCGGCATCCACGGCACTGACCAGAACATCAACACCGCCCGATTGCGTGGTGACAGAGTTTACCGACCCAAGCGCCACCGGCATCCCGTCAAAAAGCGCGTCAAGCGTCTTGGCCCGGTGCCCCGTCAGCGCGCGCGCCGCATCGTTCATATAGAGGATCGCGTCCGTCCGCCCCAGCATGATCATCGGCAAGCCCGGGCCGTCTTGCCCCCGCGACGTCTCCGCAACGGGTTCCAGCCGCCACAAAAGCCGGTCTTCGCCCATCTGATGCACCGCGAGCCGCACCTGACCGCGTCGGGTCACAATGTCCTCACGCGCAGCCCCGTCAACATCGGCCACGCCCTTGAGCCGGAACAGGATGCCCCCGGGATTTGCAAAGGTCGACCGCAGCGTACCGGCAAGGGTTTCACCCCGGCGCGTGCCATATTGCGTGCGCGCGGCGGCGTTCGCCTTGATCACTTCGCCATCGCCGGTGCACACAAAGCTGGGCGCGCTGTCCTTTTCGATAAAGCCTGACACCGCCTCCAGCGTGCGGTCCTGCTGCGAGCGGTCGCGCCGCACGATCGCGGTCAGTCCCAAGCCAAGCAGCATCAGCGTCCCGGCAGCGGTGAGCATACCCATCTGGATCAACGGTTCCGGCGCGAGCACACCCATTATCCCAAGCAACACGGACGCAACCAGCAGGCTGCGCCCCCTCGCGGGACCGGATCTGGCAAAACGGACAAGACTGTGAGAGCCTTTGGCCTGCGCTGTCACGTGGCACCTCCTCAGGGGTCGAATCATCGATACCGTTTTGCGCTGCCAAGAGTTAATCACCACTTAACCACAGCGCAGGATGCGATCTGACCGGCAGGCTATCGCTTAACTTCAGGTTGTGTCAAATGCTGCTATGCGCGCAAAAGTCGTGCCATGAAGAACCCGTCGCCCCACCCGTCAACCGGCCAGTGCCACATCTCATCGCACCGCCAGGCAGGATGCCGCTCCACAAACCGTTCGATTTGTTGGAAATTCTCGACGTTCAGAATGGAACAGGTGGCATAATAGAGCGCGCCACCGGGGGCGACGTGATCCACCGCCGTGTCCAGAATATCCGCCTGCAGGTCCACCAGCGACTGTAGTCGCTTTGGCGTCAACCGCCACTTGGCCTCCGGCGCGCGGCGCCAGGTGCCGGCACCACTGCATGGCGCATCGCACAGGACAACGTCGAACTCGGTCAGGCCCTGCACCATATCCGGCGTGCAGATGGCGATCCGGTGGGTCCCGCGCGCCGCACGCGCTGGCAGATCCCGCATACGCTCTGCATCGGCATCATGCGCCGTCACATCCCAACCGCGCGCGGCCAGCGCCAGTGCCTTGCCCCCGCCCCCCGCACAGAAATCCAGAGCACGTCCCTGCCCGGTGACCTCTGCCATGGCGACCTGACTGGCGGCATCCTGAAGCTCCACCGCGCCCGTTTCATAAGCGTTGGACAAACGGACCCGCCGGGCGCCGGTCTTGACCGTCAGTGCGGTGGTGGCACGCGGGTTCGGGACGGTTTCGATACCCTCGGCGCTCAGCGTCCCGGCCACCGTTTCCACATCCGCGATGGCCGTATTCACGCGCAGCGTGACCGGCGCGCGGTCCTGCAAGGCGCGCGCCGCCGCATCCGCATCGCCCCCCAGCGACACATCGAAATGCGGCAAGAGCCAATCCGGCAGGTCCACCGCATCCCCGCGTTCCTGCGGCACCGACCCGGCGCTGCGTTCGGCGTCGGTCAAAGCCGCTGGCGCATGGCCTTGCCCGTCAAACATTGTGGACGGGTCAACGCCTGCGCCGCGCAGCCTGCCGATCATACGGGCACGCCCGGAGGTGCCACCACCGCGCACCGCATCGCTGCGCCAATGGCGCAGGTGGTCAAAGACGTGATCGCGGATTGCGGCGCGGTCCTTGGACCCGGCAAAACGGCTGCCCCGCGCCCAGCGTGTCAGCGCCTGTTCCGCAGGCGTGCCGTCCACGATCCGGTCGATGATCTCGATGGCGGCGGCAACCCGCGCGCCCGGCGTCATGCCGTCGACCTGTCAGGTCGGACCGCAACCCGTTCACACACCACGGTAATTCGGCGCTTCGCGGGTAATCTGCACATCATGCACGTGGCTTTCCTTGAGACCGGCGCCGGTGATCTTGACGAATTTGCAGTTCTTGCGCATCTCATCCACGGTGGCGCAGCCGGTATAGCCCATCGCGGCACGCAGGCCACCCACCAGCTGGTGCAGGACCGTACCCGCAGGCCCCTTGTAAGGCACCTGCCCTTCGATGCCTTCGGGCACCAGCTTGTCACTGGCAGCGTCCTTCTGGAAATACCGATCCGCCGATCCGCGTGCCATCGCACCCAGCGAACCCATCCCGCGGTAGGATTTGAAGCTGCGCCCCTGATACAGGATAACCTCGCCGGGGCTTTCATCCGTTCCGGCAATCATCGATCCAACCATCGCGCAAGAGGCACCAGCGGCAATCGCCTTGGCAAAGTCGCCCGAGAATTTGATGCCGCCATCCGCGATGACCGGCACGTCCCCCGCGGCGGCCGCGCAATCCATGATCGCGGTCAGCTGTGGCACACCCACACCCGCCACCATCCGCGTGGTGCAGATGGACCCAGGCCCGATCCCGACCTTGATCGCATCGGCACCGGCATCGATCAGCGCCCGCGTCGCTTCGGCGGTGGCCACGTTCCCGGCGACGATCTGGACCTCATTCGACAACGCCTTGGCCCGGCGCACGGCCTCGGCCACGCCCTCGGAGTGTCCATGTGCGGTGTCGATCACCACCATGTCGACGCCCGCGTCCACAAGCGCTTCGGTGCGCTCAAACCCCGCATCGCCCACGGTCGAGGCTGCCGCGACGCGCAACCGGCCAAGCTCGTCCTTGCACGCGGTCGGGTTGAGCACGGCCGTTTCCGTGTCCTTCAACGTCAGCAAACCGGTCAGCTTGCCGTTCGCATCCGTGACGAGCAGCTTTTCGATGCGCCGTGCCTTCATCAGGCTGATCGCTTCGTCCCGGTCCGCCGGTTCGCGTAGAATCGCCAGATCATCGCTGGTCATCATCACACGCACGGGCGTGTCATCATGGCCCGCAAACCGCATGTCGCGGTTGGTGACAATGCCAAGAACGCGACGCTCCTCATCAATCACGGGAAAGCCGCTGAACCCATAGCGCTCTGCCAAAACCTTGGCATCGGCCAGCGTCTGGTCCGGGGTGAGCGTAATGGGGTTATAGACGATGCCGGATTCGAACCGTTTGACGCGGCGCACTTCCTGGCTTTGCGCGGCGATGTCGAGGTTGCGGTGCACAACACCCATACCCCCGGCCTGCGCCAATGCAATGGCCATGCGCGCTTCGGTCACGGTGTCCATTGCGGAACTGAGCAAGGGGATGTTCAAATCGATCCGCCGCGTCACGCGGGTGCGCGTATCTGCCGTGGCCGGCAGCACATTGGAGGCCCCGGGGACCAAAAGAACATCATCAAAGGTGAGCGCCTCGCGAATCTCCATGGGGGTCTCCTTGGGAGGGTTCGTTTGGCAGTTTCCTATTTCATGAGAGCCTGTGAATGGAAAGAGGCAATCGGTTCACCATCCGGCTGGCGGATTGCCCGCCGCCACATCGGCTGCAATTGCCATCACGATGTCGGCAAAATTGGTGGCAGGTGCTGCAACCTCCCAGCCCCCTGTCGCCGCAGGCCGGTGATAGGACCGCCCGCGCAAAGACAAAAGCGCCTGACGCGCCAGCTGCGCGTCGGTGAAGTCCGGGACCGCATAGCCCGCCGCCCGCATCGTGGCCGGAAACGCCGCAGCCTCCGCCCATGCGGCATCAAGGATCGCCTTGCGCGCTGCGATGTTTGACTTCCAGTTCCAGAGATCCGGAACCCCTGCCGCGACGATATCCCCAACGCCAAACCCGCCAAACCGGTTCGACGTCTTGGGCGCGCCGTCTGCTGCAAACTGTTCAAAGGCGTTCAGACGAAAGACCGCTGCCTCATAAACCGGCTGCCCAATTTCTGCGCGCACCTGCGCGGGCGTCGGGTTCTTTCCCAGGATGGTAATCGTGCGGTCAAAGGTCCCGGTCTGACCATTGCTGAGCCGGTAGGTGTAGCGGATCGCGGTATCGCCGCCGCGCACGTCATCGGATGCGTTATGCGAAAAACTTGGCTGGCACGCGTTTCCGGTCCAAGCTTGACTGCGTGTCGCGCTGTCCTTTCGGCCAAGGCCCGAATAGGTGACCGTGTATTGCGCCACGATCTCGATAAAACGGACGCGGCAATTGCCCGTATCGGCATTCGTGGTGATCACGCAAGGCCGTGCCTCCGCGATGTTACCGCAACGGGTCGCGCGGGCCATTCCGCTCAACTGAAATGTGACATCCACCGCATCATCGGATTGTGCGTGCCCGGCGCCGGGCACAACACACCAGACCGAAAGCAGGAATACGTAAATCAAATGCATAGGTGGCTCCAATGAAATCAATATGCCCACATTCTGAGGTCGGTCCGGAACTATGTCCAGATCGACTTGCACTGCGAGAAGAGAGGGACCACCATGTTTTGACTGCAAAGGGAGCGACAGGACATGGCACATGGATACGAGAGCGGTCGGCTGAACCTGCCTTTTGTGGGGATCGCCACATTCGGCAAACGCCCATATGTCGATGACTGGTCTGCGCTGGCGGCGGATGTGGCGATCCTGGGCGCGCCATTTGATGCCGGCACACAGTGGCGCTCCGGCGCACGGTTCGGGCCACGGGCGGTGCGCGAGGCATCGACGCTGTTCAGCTTTGGTCATGCAGGCGCCTATGATCATGAAGACGATGCCACATACCTGCCCGACAGCGTGCGCATCGTAGATATGGGCGACGCTGACATCATCCACACAGACACCGAAGGCAGCCACGCCAACATCGAAACGGGCGTGCGGGCCGCGCTCGCCGCGGGCGCCCTGCCCGTCACCATTGGGGGCGATCATTCGGTCAACATTCCCTGTATCCGGGCCTTTGAGGATCAGGGACCCATTCATATCCTGCAGATCGACGCGCATCTGGATTTCGTGGATGAACGGCACGGTGTGCGCCACGGGCACGGCAATCCAATGCGACGGGCCGCGGAATGTGACCACGTCACCGGTTTGACCCAAGTGGGCATCCGCAATGTCAGCTCGACAGCCAAGGAAGGCTATGAAGACGCCCGCGCCATGGGCTCTGACATCCTGTCGGTGCGCCAGGCCCGCGCGCTTGGTCCGCAACGGGTGATCGACCGCATACCCAAGGGCGCGCGGCTCTATATCACGATCGACATCGACGCGTTCTGCCCCTCCATCGCCCCCGGGACCGGCACACCAAGCCATGGCGGTTTTCTGTACTACGACGTGCTGGAAATGCTGCAGGCCGCTGCACGGGATCATGACATCGTCGGCATTGATCTGGTCGAGGTCGCACCCGACTACGATCCAACCGGCAGCACAGCCATCCTCGCGGCTCAGGTCCTGATGAACCTGCTGGGCTTTATTTTCCACGCACGGACCGGTTGAGCGCGGCCCTCCGGGGGGAGTTTTTCTTGCGAGATGAAGATGGATCGTGGTCTTCATCTCGCCAAGTAAACTCCCCCCGGAGGGTCGATTTCAACGGGTCCGCGCAATGAACTGACGCGCATCGGTGGTCACGTGTCGTGCTTTGACTTTTCCTTTGTCCGCAGACACCTATGCTAGGCCGCACAAGCAAAGAGGCGATCCATGAGCACCGATCCACTTGTAGTCTTCACACCCTCCGGCAAGCGCGGGCATTTTCCGGTCGGGACGCCGATACTGACGGCCGCGCGACAGTTGGGTGTCGACCTCGACAGCGTCTGCGGCGGGCGCGGCATCTGCTCGAAATGCCAGATCACGCCGAGCTTTGGGGAATTTCCCAAACACGGTGTCACGGTGGCGGACGACGCGCTGTCGGCATGGAACAAGGTTGAGGAACGCTACAAATCCAAGCGCGGGCTGATCGCGGGACGGCGTCTGGGGTGCCAGGCCACGGTGCAGGGCGACGTGGTAATCGACGTGCCCCCCGAAAGCCAGGTCCACAAGCAAGTCGTGCGCAAACGCGCCGAGACGCGCGACATCACCATGAACCCGTCCACCAAGCTTTTCTATGTCGAGGTGCGCGAACCTGACATGCACGACCCGTCCGGTGATCTGGAACGGTTGGTGGCCGCGATCGAAGCCGATTGGGGGGTGACCAACATCCACGCCGATCTGCACATCCTGCAAGAGCTGCAACCGGCCCTGCGCAAGGGCGATTGGAAGGTCACGGTCGCCGTGCATCTGGGCGATGATGAAAACGCGCCGCGCATCATGCATGTCTGGCCGGGATACTATGACGGGACGGTCTATGGCCTCGCCGTGGACCTCGGCTCCACCACGATTGCCGCGCATCTGTGCGACCTGTCCACTGGCGAAGTTGTCGCCTCTTCCGGTCTCATGAACCCGCAGATCCGCTTTGGCGAGGACCTGATGAGCCGCGTGAGCTATGGCATGATGAACCCGGGCGGCGCCGGTGAGATGACAACGGCCGTGCGCGAGGGCCTGAACGCCCTGATGACACAGATCGCGATCGAGGCGCATATCGACAAGACGCTCGTGGTGGATGCGGTCTTTGTCTGCAATCCGGTCATGCACCACCTGTTGCTCGGCATTGATCCGTTTGAACTGGGGCAAGCGCCCTTTGCACTGGCCACATCCGACGCGCTGCGGCTGCGGGCGGATGATCTGGACCTGAACATCCACCCATCGGCGCGCGTGTACCTGCTGCCGTGTATCGCGGGGCATGTGGGCGCTGATGCGGCCGCCGTTGCGCTGAGCGAGGCCCCGGACAAGTCCGACGACCTGGTGCTGGTGGTCGATGTGGGCACCAATGCCGAAATCCTGCTGGGCAATCGTGAAAAGGTCCTGGCCTGCTCTTCGCCCACCGGGCCTGCGTTTGAAGGCGCGCAGATCACCGCCGGGCAACGCGCGGCACCCGGTGCCATCGAACGGGTCGAGATCGACCCCGTCACAAAGGAGCCGCGGTTCCGCATCATCGGGGTCGATCTGTGGTCCGACGAGGACGGCTTTGCCGAGGCCGCAGCGGGATCCGGGATCACCGGCATCTGCGGGTCGGGCATCATCGAGGCGATTGCCGAGATGCGTCTGGCCGGTTTGCTGGACGCCTCGGGCCTCATCGGTTCGGCGGCGCAGACGGGCACCGAACGCTGCGTGCCGGACGGGCGCACCCAAGCCTACGTGCTGCACGACGGATCGGCGACCGGTGGGCCGCGCATTACCATCACCAACCCCGACATCCGCGCCATTCAAATGGCCAAGGCCGCGCTCTATTCCGGGGCGCGCCTGCTCATGGACAAGTTCGGTGTGGATGACGTGGACCGCGTGGTTCTCGCCGGTGCCTTTGGCGCGCATATCTCCCCCAAACACGCCATGGTGCTGGGCATGATCCCGGATGCGCCGCTGGACAAGGTCACGTCCGCAGGCAACGCGGCGGGCACCGGAGCGCGCATCGCGCTGCTCAATCGTGAGGCGCGCGGCGAGATCGAAGAGACGGTGCGCCGCATTCACAAGGTGGAAACGGCCATCGAGCCGCGCTTTCAAGAGCATTTCGTGAATGCCTCCGCGCTGCCCAATTCGGCCGATCCGTTCCCGATCCTGCGCAGTATCGTGGACCTGCCCGATGTCAGCTTCAACACCGGCGGCGGTGAGGATGGTGGGCGCAGGCGCAGACGGCGCGCATGAAGGCGGTTGCGCTGATCCTTGGCCTGCTCGGCACACCGCTGGCCGCGCAATCCGTGATCCCGCAGGGCACGGGCGACGCGCCCTTGCGCGCCGCACTGGCGCAACCGGGGCTGATCATCGACGGGATCAGCACATGGCCCGTGGACTGGGACGGGGTGCCGCCGACGGATCTGCTGGTCCAGACTGTCTATGCCAGTGCTGCGGGCGGCAACGCCAGCGGTCTGGAATACCGGATCGTCACACCCACACCGACCGGTCCCACCCTCGGCGACACATTCGTTTTGCCGGGCAATGGCATCAAAGAAGTGCAAACGCATCCGCAGGGCGCGCTGCTGATCCAGTATCTGTACCGCGATGGCGATCCGCGATGCTGCCCCTCAGGCCTGATCTCCACCATCCTGAGCCGGGGTACACCATGACCAACGCAGACCAACAGGAATTCTGGACATCGGCGGCCGGGCCCCGCTGGGTTGCGCTGCAGGCGGAAATGGATGCCCTGCTGGGGCCGGTGCTGGACGCGGTGATGACACGCGCCGCCCTGATCGCGGGCGCGCGCGTGCTGGATGTGGGGTGCGGCACCGGGGACAGCGTAGCGCGCATCGCAGACGCCGTGGGCGCCACAGGTCACGTCACCGGCGCCGATATCTCGCAAACGATGTTGCAACAGGCCCGCGATCAGCTCGGGCACCTGCCACAGGTCACGCTGACCCTCGCCGATGTGCAATCGCATCAGTTTGAGACGCCGTTCGACGCGATCCTGTCGCGCTTTGGTGTGATGTTCTTTGATGATACGGTCGCGGCCTTTGCCAACCTCTGGGCGACACTGGCACCCGGCGGGCATGTGGTCATGGCCGCGTGGGGACCTGCGCCGGACAATCCGTGGTTCATGGAACCTGCATCGGCCGCCCGCGCCGTGCTTGGACCGATGCCCAAAGTGGACCGCACCCTGCCCGGCCCCTTTGCCTTTGAAGATGCCGACCGCGTAGTCGCCATGATGCAGGCCGCTGGCATGGCCGCGCCCGCGGTCGAAACCTTGTACATGGACCTGACCCCGACAGGCACCGTCGAGGAAGCCGCTGCTTTGTGTTGTGACATTGGACCGGCTGACAGTGCCCTGAAATACTTTGACGCAAGCGATCAGGACCGCGCCGCCGTCCGGGACGCAATCGCCGCGCGGTTCGCGCCGTTCGACGGGCCGGAGGGTTTGCGCATCCCGGCCTGCATCCACCTGTTTGAGGCGCGCAAACCCTCTTGACGCCTGCCCGGCCCTCGCCTAACCAGACGCCCTGGCGCGGGTATGGTGAAAAGGTATCACGGCAGCTTCCCAAGCTTTAGTTACGGGTTCGATTCCCGTTACCCGCTCCAGATGTTTCCCCTCGCGTCCTGTCACGTCACCGTGTGCTGCCCGTCTGCGCGCTTGCGCTTGGAGACCGAGTGGTCCAGATCAAGACCATGATCCAAGCCACCGTTCCTCTCCCCTCCTTCTGGTCCATTGCCCTTGCGCGCAAGACCGTGATGCGGGCCGGGCGCATTGCGCTGATTGTCGGGGTGGTGATTGCACTGATCAACCATGGTGACCGGATGGCCACCGGACAGATGGACGCCGTGGGATGGTTGAAATGCGTGATGACCTTTCTGGTGCCCTATTGCGTTTCCACCTACTCCTCGGTGCAGGCCGTGCGGGATCGGCTGCGCGAAGAGGTCACCGACGGTCACGCGCTGCGCCATTCTACATATGGTTGAAAAATAACAACTTAATGCATCAACGCTGGTCAAATATGCAATCTGCGGTAAGGTGACGTTAAGCCACGTCATTGCGTGGCAGTGACGAGTATCCTGGTCCCCAGCCCTTTTATTTGATACGCGTTTGATGCCGGATTCCGCACGCATAACCGCTATTTTCGAGGACGCGCGCAACACGGGCCGCGTTCTCAACCTGGAATTCATGATCCGTTTGCTGTTGGTCGTCGCGGCATGCACCTGTGGGTGGCTGCTGCTTGGGCTGAACGTGCTGCCTGTTTGGGTGCTGACCTACTATGCCTGTGTGCTGCTCGAACGGCACATTGTTTCGCGGCCCATCGGGCGCAACCCCAAGGCCTCCTTTGCCCTGCTCTGGGTGGCGAGCTTCTTGCTCGCGTCGGTCTATGCCATTCTGCCGGTTTACGTTTGGTTCATGGACCACGACGTGTGGAAGTTCGCGACCGGTGTGTTGCTGACCGGTGCGGCGCTGAACATCTTTCTGCTGCGCGCGCGTCATTGGGTGCTGGGGCTGGCGTATCTGATCCCGATCTCCTGCGCGACATTTGTCATTGGCACGTCGTTCTTCGTCGGCCCGTGGGGCGGCCCGTATTTCTGGTCCGTCATGGTCCTGTGCGTGTGTCTGGCGATCTATTTTGGCGTGTGCCTGTGGGAAGCGGATCGGGCCAATCAGGAACTGAAGGAAACGCGCGAACAGTTCCTGCAGGCCCAGAAGGTCGAGGCATTGGGCACGTTAACCAGCGGAGTGGCGCACGATTTCAACAATCTTCTCAGTGTGATACAAGGCAATCTTGAACTCCTCCAGACCTATCCCGAAGCACCGGATCGCCGTGATTTCCTCGAAGCGGCCCTGACCGCATCACGACGGGGCGCGCGGCTGACCCGGCAATTGACCAGCTACGGGCGCAAGGCACCCATGTGGCCCACCCGCGTCGATCCCAAGGACGCGGTCGCACGGCTGGAGGAGATTGCCGCACGGGTCCTGCCCGCCAACATCACCTTGCAGCTGCATAGCCCCCCACAGGTGGGCGAGATCCTCATTGACGACACCATGCTGCACTCTGCCCTGCTCAACCTGATGATCAACGCCCGCGACGCGATGCCCGACGGTGGCAACCTGACGGTTGAGGTCTTTGACACGATCAAACCGCCTGACGCGCTGCAGCTTTCAGCGACGCTGGACTATATGGCGTTTGTCGTGCGCGACACGGGCACTGGCATACCGCACGATATCATCGACAAGGTGCGCGACCCGTTCTTTTCGACCAAGCCCACCGGACAGGGCAGCGGGCTTGGGCTGGCCATGGTCTGCGGCTTTGCGGTGCAGTCGGGCGGCGATGTGGACATCGAAAGCACGCCGGGTGCAGGCACGACCGTGCGGCTGTACCTGCCCCGCGCGGGGGACTAGCCGCCCTCTACCAGCACGTCGCCGTGCGCCTCGCGCAGGTCCCGTTTCAACACCTTGCCGGTTGCGTTGCGCGGCAGGCTGTCGACAAAGATCACCCGGTCCGGCACCTGCCATTTGGCGATCTGACCGTCATAGATGGCCAGCACGTCGGCCTCGCTGGGCGTTGCACCTTCGGCGGGCACAACGATCAGAACCGGCCGTTCGTCCCACTTTTCATGGCGCGCGCCGATCACGGCGGCATCGGCCAGTTGTTCGTGGCCAAGCGCGATGTTTTCCAGATCCACCGAGCTGATCCACTCGCCACCGGACTTGATGATGTCCTTGGACCGATCCTTGATCGACAGATATCCGTCAGGGTCCAGCGTCGCCACATCCCCCGTCGGGAACCAGCCGTTTTCCAGCGTGCTTTCGATGCTCTTGCGGTAGTAATTGCTGAGGATCCAGTGCCCGCGCACGTGCAAATCGCCTTGCGTCTCGCCGTCTTCGGGCAATGTGTTGCCCTGATCATCGACAATCTTCATCTCGACACCCCACGGGGGCCGGCCCTGGTTCTCGCGCAAGGCCTGTTGTTCCGCGACCGGCAGGTCGAGGTGCTTGGCCAGCGGCTGGTTCGACGTGCCGAGGGGCGACATCTCTGTCATGCCCCACGCATGGATCAGCTCTACGTCATAGCGGTCCCGGAAGGTGGCAATCATGCTTGGTGGGCAGGCCGACCCGCCCACAACAGTCCGCTTGAGCGTCTCAAGACCGGACCCCGCCGCCTCTGCCGCGCCCAACAGACCCTGCCAGATCGTCGGCACGCCCAAGGCGATGGTCACCTTGCAGCTGTCGATGAGCCCCACAAGGGACGGCCCGTCCAGCCCCGGACCGGGCAGCACCAGACGCGCGCCCACCTGCGCACAGGCATAGGGCGCGCCCCACGCGTTCACATGGAACATCGGCACCACGGGCAGCACGACATCACGCGCAGAAAACCCGATACAGTCGGGTGTGTTCGACGCAAACGCGTGCAGAACGGTCGAGCGGTGGGAATAGAGAACCCCTTTGGGGTGTCCGGTTGTCCCGGACGTATAACAGAGCGACGATGCGTCATTTTCGTCCAGCGCGGGCCAGTCGAACCCCGGATCGCCCTTGGCAATGAGCTCATCGTAAAACAGCAGGCCCTCGATTTCGGCCGCCAGCGCGTCGTCCCGCCCTTCCATGAGCACGATGTATTCGACGTCCGGTATCTGTGGCCGGATCGCCTTGACCAGCGGCACGAAAGTCCGGTCGATGAACAGCACGCGGTCCTCGGCATGGTGGATGATATAGACCAGCTGTTCCGGAAAGAGGCGTGGGTTGATCGTGTGACAGACATAACCGCCACCCGAGACGCCAAAGTAGATCTCGAGATGCCGCCGGTTATTCCACGCGATGGTGCCGCAGCGGGTCTGTGGCCCCAACCCCAGCTGACCCAGTGCATCGGCCAGACGCCGTGCGTTCGCGCTGACCGCGGCCCAGCTTGTCTCGACCACGCCCCCGGCGGTTTCCACCGACCAGATGCTGGTGCTCCCGTGATAGCGTGCGGCGTGATCCACCAGTGACGAAATCGTCAGGGGATAGTTCATCATCTGCCCGTGCATGCGCGCCTCCCAACTTCATGATCCGGTTTCACGAGACTGCATTGCGCGCAGGCGGGGGTGCAAGTGGATTCGCGCGAAAAGCGCCGGTCAGGCGCGCGCGCGCAGCCAACCGACAAGCGCGCGTGTCGACGCGTCCTTGTCCTCTGCCGAGGCGGTCCCGTCGATCACCGGCTGCAACGCGGTGGCCAGTTCCTTGCCCAGCTCCACGCCCCATTGGTCAAAGGAATTGATGCCGAGGATCACGCCTTCGACGAACACGCGATGCTCATAAAGCGCGATGATCTGGCCCAGCGTGAACGGGTCCAGCTGTTCATAGACCAGCGTGGTCGAGGGCCGATTGCCGTCAAACACCCGGTGCGCGGCCTGCCGCTCCAACTCTGCGCCCTCAAACGCCCCGGCCACCTTGGCGCGCGCCTCATCAAGGCTGCGCCCCATCATCAGCGCTTCGGATTGCGCGAGGCAATTGGCCATCAAAAGCGCGTGGTGATGGGCCAGTTCTGGCTCATGACCGCGTGCGGCGACCATGAATTCGCACGGGATCACGGACGTGCCCTGATGGATCAGCTGATAAAACGCATGCTGCCCATTCGTGCCCGGCGCGCCCCACACAACGGGGCCGGTGTCCACGGGCACGCGGCTCCCATCCATCGCCACGGATTTGCCGTTTGATTCCATCTCAAGCTGTTGCAGATACGCGGGCAACTGCCCCAGACGCTGGTCATAGGGCAGCACCGCGCGGCTGGCATAGCCGCAGACCTGCCGGTGCCAGATGCCCACCAGCGCCAGCATGAGGGGCATGTTGTCGGTGCCTTCTGCTGCGCGGAAATGACGGTCCATCTCCTGCCCGCCGCGCAGGAACGCGCGGAACCCATCTGCGCCAATGGCGATCATCAGCGACAGACCAATCGGACCCCACATGGAAAAACGCCCGCCGACCCAGTCCTCAAAGCCAAAGACGCGTTCAGGCGGGATGCCAAAATCCGACGTCTTCTCAAGGTTCGTGGACAATGCCGCAAACTGCTGCGCCGGATCACCGCCATGATCCAGCATCCACGCGCGCGCGGTGCGCGCATTGGTCATCGTCTCAATGGTCGTGAACGTTTTGGATGCGACAATGACCAGCGTCGTTTTTGCATCGAGGCCCCGCAGCACGTCCGCAATATGCGCGCCGTCCACGTTGGACACGAAATGGACCCGTGGCCCGTCATGATAGGGACTAAGCGCCTGGACGGCCATCGCAGGTCCAAGGTCGGACCCGCCGATCCCGATATTGACCACATCCGTGATCGCGCTGCTGCGGACCTCGGCCGCATAGGCCTCCATCCGGTCCAGCGTGTCCAGCACGCCCGGCATCACGTCCTGCCCGTCAACCATGACCGGATCGCCGTCGAGGTTGCGCAAGGCCGTGTGCAGCACGGCGCGCCCTTCGGTCTCGTTGATGGCAAGTCCTTCGAACATGGCCGCACGACGTTCGGCAACGCCGGCGTCCTGGGCCAACGCCAACAGCATGTCCCGGGTGCCCGCGTCGATATTGGTCTTGGCATAGTCAAACCGCATCGTTGCCGTTTCGACGGCAAAGGCTTCTGCCCGCGTCCCATCAAAGAGGTCGGCAATCCGCCGCCCCTGAACCGACGCCGCCTGCGCCTTCAGCGTGTCCCACATGGCCCTACTCCGCCCAGTGTACTGTCATATTGTCCAACACCGCGCGCACGGGCGCCTCCAGCGGATCAAGCGTCATCGCCTGCTCCAGTGCCGCGCGCTTGTCCGCGCCAAAGATCACCAGATGTTTGGACATCGCGCCCGCCAGCGCGGGTCCGGAAAAGGAAATGCGCGGCTCCTGCCCTTCGACAGTCACGGGAACCACCAACGGCGCATCCGCCCGCAAAATATCGGCAAGCCCCTCCGCACCGGGAAAGAGCGACGCGGTATGCATGTCCGCGCCCATCCCCAAAAGCAGCAGCGATATGGGCATCTCTTCGGCCAGATCATCCGACAGGACCGGCGCCGCCTCCTCCGGCATCATCCCGTCGCGGTAGAACGGCACAAATTTCGCCCCGGCGGCCCGTTCCACCATCAGCCGTTCCTTGATCAGCTTCCCGTTGGAGCGGTCGTGATCCTCCGGCACCCACCGTTCATCGCTGAGCATCACATGCACGCGGTCCCATTCCAGATCCGCGGCGCACAGCGTGTCAAAGATCGGCCCCGGCGTCGTCCCGCCCGGCACCACAAAGGACGCCCACGGATGGATCAGCAGACAGTTCTTCAACTCACTGGCCAGCACATCGGCCAGCCCCATGACCAGCATGTCGCGGTCGGGATATGTCTGCAGTTTCATGGGGCCACCTCTCTCCAGACGCGGCGGTCGCGCGCCAGCAATTGCACCGCATCACCGGGCCCGTCACTGCCCGCCTCATACGGTTTTGGCACGTCGCCGCGGGTTTCCCAGCCGGTGATGATCGGATCGGTCCACGCCCAGGCCGCTTCGACCTCATCCCCGCGCATGAACAGCGTCTGGTTGCCCCGGATCACGTCCATGATCAGCCGCTCATAGGCATCCGTGGTGTCGCCCGCATCGCTCAACGCCTCGGCAAAGGACATATCCAGCGGCACATCGATCAACCGCATGCCGCCCGGCCCCGGCTCCTTGATCGTGACGCCAAGCGTGATGCCCTCGTTCGGTTGCAACCGGATGGACAGCACATTGCGATGCTCGCCGCCGTCGCCAAAGATCGAATGGTTCAACTCCTTGAACACCACCGTAATCTCGCTTGACCGGGCACGCAGCCGCTTGCCCGTGCGCAGGTAAAAAGGCGTGCCCGCCCACCGCCAGTTCGAGATGCCGACCTTGAGCGCCACATAGCTTTCGGTGCGCGACCGCGGATCACCCGCCGCCTCGCGGTAGCTGGGATTGTCCGCACCCGCTTCATACTGGCCGCGCACGATGTGATGCGCCTCGACCGGATCAAGCGCCCGGATCACCTTGAGCTTTTCGTCCCGCACGGCATCCGGGTCAAACTTCGACGGCGGCTCCATCGCGATCAGGCACAACAGCTGCATCAGGTGGTTCTGCACCATGTCCCGCATCGCACCCGATTTGTCGTAATACTCACCGCGCCCGCCCACGCCAACCGTCTCGGCCACGGTGATCTGGATGTGGTCCACATATTGCGAATTCCACAGCGGCTCAAACAACATGTTGCCAAAGCGGACCGCCATCAGGTTCTGCACCGTCTCTTTCCCAAGGTAATGGTCGATCCGGTAAATCTGCCCCTCGTCGAAATAGGCCGCCAGATCGCGGTTCAGCGCCTTGGCCGACGCCAGATCGCGGCCAAAGGGTTTTTCCACGACGATCCGGCTGTCCTCATCGGTCAGCCCGTGTTGATTGAGCCGCTCGGCCAGATCGCCAAACAGGCTCGGCGCAACGGAAAAGTAGAACGCGCGCACGACAGTGTCGCGCATCATCGCGGCCATCTCGCGCCAGCCGTTTTCGCCACGCGCGTCGATGGTCACGTAATCCAGCCGCTGCAAAAATCCGTTCAGATCATCCTGCGGCGTATCACCGATGAACTCTGCTACCGCTTCGGCGACAAAGCTGCGGTATCCTTCGGCGTCCATATCACCCCGCGCAGCCCCGATCACGCGCGCATCCTGCGGCATCTGCCCCGCACAGAACCGCCGATAGAGACCGGGCAGGATCTTGCGCCGCGCCAGATCGCCGGTGCCGCCAAATATCACAAGGTCAAAAGGCTCAACCGGGATAACGCGCGAGACCATGACATGCTCCTTAAAATGTTTGCGCTATCTGTAACAGATTCAATTCACTATACAACGCCGAACACGGGTCAAACCGCACGGCAAAACACAGCACGAAACATGGGGCCGCAGCGCTTTGCCTGCGAGCCTATCACAAAGCCGTCAAAGCCCAAACGGCGGCTTTTCTCTTGCACCCGTTCGACCTACCTCTACCGTCACGCCAAGCTGACACCGGAAAGACCACGATGAAAGACCTCGCCCTTGCCAATGTCGGCAAGTTCCAAGACCCCGACGTGACCGCCAAAGGCGAAGCCCGCGCCAAAGTGTCCCTGACCCACCCCGAAACGCTGTGGTTTAATACCGGCACGCTGTGCAACATCACCTGTGCGAACTGCTACATCGAAAGCTCGCCCACCAATGACGCGCTGGTTTACATCACCGCGGACGAGGTGTCGGATTACCTCGCCGAGCTTGAGGACCGGAAGTGGGACGTGCGCGAGATCGCCTTTACCGGGGGCGAGCCGTTCATGAACCCTGAAATCATCGAGATGCTGCGCCGGTCGCTGGCGCGCGGCTATGATGTGCTGGTTCTGACAAATGCGATGTCCCCGATGATGCGCCCCAAAATGCAGGACGGCATCACCGCCCTGATCGCAGAATTCGGCGACACACTCACCTTCCGGATCAGCCTCGATCACCACGCGGGAACCGTACACGACACCGAACGCGGTGCGGGCGCCTTTGAAAAGACACTGCGCGGGATGCGCTGGCTGCGGGATGCAGGGGCGCGGATGGCCATCGCGGGCCGCATCGAAATGGCCGAGAGCGAGGCCGAGGCGCGCGCAGGATACGGTGCGCTCTTCGCGGCGGAAGGGTTCGACATCGATCCCGCCAATCCCGGCATGACTGTGCTGTTTCCCGAAATGGACGCCGCCGTCGAAGTCCCCGAAATCACCACCGCCTGCTGGGGCATTCTGAACAAACACCCCGACGCGGTGATGTGTTCCTCGTCGCGCATGGTGGTCAAACGCAAGGGCGCGGCCGCGCCGGCTGTGCTCGCCTGCACCCTCCTGCCTTACGATCCGCAGTTCGAGATGGGCACATCCCTGAAAGACGCCGAAGCGGACGTATCGCTGAACCACCCCCACTGCGCCAAATTCTGCGTCTTGGGCGGCGCGAGCTGTTCGGCCTGAGGCGCACCGCCTCTGCGATGCCCAATAAAACATGGCGTGCGCCTGAAAGGCGCTCCTTTTGGTAACACCCCGGCTCAGTTCAGATAGAACTCGCCCGTCACGTTCCGCCACTCGCCCGCACGCACCATCTTGCGGTGGGTGAACCGCACCGAATGCAGCGGCCCCTCGATCTGCGCCTGCCAGAACGCAATGAACGCGAAAAGCTTTGGATGATCCGGCGCCAGGTCGTAATCCTGCCAGACAAAGCTGTTCAGCACATTGGTGTAATCCGGCATGCCATAGAACATCTCCGCCGTGGTCAGCCCGTACCCTTTCAGCATCAATTCCGTTTCGCTCTGCACCATCTGCACCCTCGCTTTTTGTTGTCCTTTCCGCCATTCCGGCACATCAGGAATTAATTTCCAATGAAAACAGTTAATTAGCACCGCAGGCAGGCGGCTGCTGATAACGCGGGGCTTCCGCCATTGCACCTTATCTGCTGTTTCTGATAGACTGAAACGCAACATATAGCTACGCGACAGAACGGGCAGATCAACGTGAACGACACGCCACAACCCCCTGAAAACGATGATGATTTGACGCCAGACCGGCCCGCGTATGACGGGCCGTCCGTCTCCATCGAAGATGAAATGCGCACGTCCTATCTGGATTATGCGATGTCGGTCATCGTTTCGCGCGCGATCCCGGACCTGCGCGATGGTCTGAAACCCGTGCACCGCCGCATCCTCTATGCCATGCACGAGGTCGGCAACACGCACGACAAACCCTACCGCAAATCGGCACGCCCCGTGGGCGATGTCATGGGGAAATACCACCCCCACGGCGACAGCGCGATCTACGACGCACTTGCCCGCATGGCGCAGGATTTTTCCATGTCGCTGCCCCTTCTGGATGGTCAGGGCAACTTTGGCTCCATGGACGGCGATAACCCCGCCGCCATGCGCTATACCGAAGTGCGCATGGACAAGCCCGCCGCCTATGTTCTCGCCGATATCGACAAGGATACGGTCGATTTTCAGGACAACTATGATGGCAAGGACCGCGAACCGTCCGTCCTGCCCGCGCGCTTTCCGAACATGCTGGTCAACGGCGCGGGCGGCATTGCCGTGGGCATGGCGACGAACATTCCGCCTCACAACCTGGGCGAAGTGGTGGATGCCTGCCTTGCCTTGATCGAGGACCCGGACCTCAGCTCCGAACAGCTGATCGAATACGTCCCCTGCCCTGACTTCCCCACGGGCGGCATCATGCTGGGCCGCTCCGGCGCGCGCAAAGCCTATCTCGAAGGGCGCGGCAGCGTCATCGTGCGCTCCAAAACGCGCGTCGAAGAGCTGCGCAAAGACCGCTACGCCATAATCATCGACGAAATCCCCTATCAGGTGAACAAGGCCACGATGATCGAGCGCATCGCCGAGGCTGCGCGTGACAAGCGGATCGAGGGCATCGCGCATGTGCAGGACGAATCCGACCGCAACGGCGTGCGCGTGGTGGTCGAGCTGAAACGCGACGCCACCGCCGAGGTTGTCCTGAACCAGCTCTTCCGGTTCACGCCGATGCAGACTTCCTTTGGCTGCAACATGCTCGCCCTGAACGGTGGCCGACCGGAGCAGCTGACCCTGCGCCGCTTCCTCACCTCATTCCTCGACTTCCGCGAAGAGGTTGTGATCCGCCGCACCGCGTTCGACCTGCGCAAGGCCCGCGACCGCAGCCACATCCTCTGTGGTCTCGCCGTCGCCGTCTCCAACGTGGACGAAGTGGTCGCCACCATCCGCGCCTCTGCTGATGCCGCCGAAGCGCGCGCCAAGCTGATGGAGCGCCGCTGGCCCGCCGCCGAGATCGAAGGCTACCTGCGCCTGATCGACGACCCGCTGTCGAAAATGCACGACGACGGCACCTATAACCTCACGGAAATTCAGGCCCGCGCGATCCTTGATCTGCGCCTGCAACGCCTGACCCAGATCGGGGTCAAAGAGGTCACGGATGAGCTCGAAGAGCTCGCAGCCAAGATCAAGGAATACCTCGAAATTCTGGGCAGCCGCGAACGCATCATGGGCATCATCGCGACCGAGCTGAACGAGGTCAAAGACCTCTTTGCCGTGCCCCGCCGCACCGAGATCGTCGACTGGTCCGGCGACATGGAGGACGAGGACCTGATCGAGCGCGAGGACATGGTCGTGACCGTGACTTCCGGCGGCTACATCAAACGCACCGCCCTCGCCGATTTCCGCAGCCAGAAACGCGGCGGCAAAGGCGTGTCGGGTATGCAGACCAAGGAAGAGGACGTGATCACCACCCTCTTCGTGGCCAACACGCACACGCAACTACTGTTCTTCACCACCGATGGCATGGTCTACAAACTCAAGACCTGGCGCCTGCCGCAAGGGGGCCGGACGTCCAAGGGCAAGGCGATCGTGAACATCCTGCCCATCCCCCAAGGCGTCAGCATCGCCGCCATCATGCCCGTGGACCGGGACGAGGACGACTGGGACGATTTGCAGGTGGTCTTTGCCACCGACCACGGGACGGTGCGCCGCAACAAGCTCAGCGACTTCACCAACGTGATGCGCAACGGCAAGATCGCGATGAAGTTCGAGGGCGACAGCGAAGGCTGGTCCCTGATCAATGCCCGCATCGCGTCCAATGAGGACGATGTGATGCTGGTCACAAACTCGGGCCGCGCGATCCGCTTCCGCGCCGATGATGTGCGCGTGTTCAACTCCCGCGCCTCCACCGGTGTACGCGGCATCAAGCTGTCGGGCGATGACCGCGTGGTGTCCATGTCCGTGATCCGCCATTTCGAGGCGACATCGGACGAACGTGCCGCCTATCTCAAGATGCGCCGGGCCATGGCGGGCCTCACGGAAGAGGTCTCCGACGACGAAGAGGCCGTTGCCAACCCAAGCGTGGAAATCGACTACCCCGCGATGTCTGCCGCCGAAAACCTGATCCTGACGATCACCGCAGGCGGCGCGGGCAAGCTCAGCTCGTCCCACGACTATCCCCTCCGCGGTCGCGGTGGCATGGGTGTGACGGCCTGGGACAAACGGATGCAAACCGGCGATATCGTTGCGTCCTTCCCGGTTGAGATGGACGATCAGATCATGTTGGCCACGTCCAAGGGCCAGTCGATCCGCGTGCCCGTCGACGGCATCAGCTTCCGCTCGCGCAGCGCGGGCGGGGTCAAGGTGTTCAACACCGGCAAGGGCGAAGAAGTCGTCAGCGTCGCCTGGATCGCAGATCAGGGTGACGAAGAAGACGCCGAAACCTGACGATCACAACCCGCGCGACCTATAGCTGCGCGGGCTCAGGGTTCAGATATCTCCAAACATGTCGTGCGGGCCACGGGCCCGCTCCGCAGGATCAACTGCGCGGCGGTCAAAGGTTCCGCCGCGCCTCTCTGCTTACGGCGTGCCGGTTGTGGTTGTCGTCGTGCCGTCCGATCCCGACACCAGCGCAATCGCAATGATGCCCGCACCGATCGCGCCACCGACCCCAAGTGTGCCCCCTTGCAGCGCGTTTCCACCGGTCGTTGACCCGCCAGCGGTGGCCCTGCGACACAGGCGCGTGGGCGTCCCGTCCACGGTCACGATATCCGGACGGCAATTATAGGCCTGACCATTCGCCCCAACGACGCGCACGGAATAGGTCTGCACGCCCGACGCGCCCTCGACGCTCGCTTGCGTTGTCGCAACAGTCTGCGCCTGCGCGTCAGCCACTGCGAATACCGACGCGGCAACAGCCACAGTAATCATAAAACGGTTCATGGTTGATCCTCACCCATTGGTTACACTGCCAAACGGTAGGGATACGTGGCGCAAAGACACGGGGAATTTCCGATCCGCCGCATCAACGGCGGGGAACAGCCGGATGGCGGCGGGTTACAGCCGATAGAGCGCCTGAAACTTCGCCTTGAGATAGGTCAAAAGCGGCTCAGGCCCCGGTGTCATGCCGCTGGCATGGGCAATGGTGTCCCGCGGGCTGCGCAGGCCGCCATGGGTCTGCAACCCGTCCCGCAGCCATCCGGTTGCCGCACTCAGATCTCCCGCCGCCAGCTGATCATCGAGCCCCGGCACCGCCTCGCGCAGCGCAGCATAAAGGCACCCGGCATAGACATTGCCCAGCGAATAGGTCGGGAAATAGCCGAACAGTCCCACGGACCAATGCACGTCCTGCAACACACCGTTCGACGTGCGATCCACGTCATACCCGAAATCCGCGGCAAACCGGTCATTCCACGCCGCTTCCAGATCACCCACCGTCAGATCGCCGGACATCAATGCCCGTTCCAGGTCAAACCGCAGAAGCACGTGCAGGTTATACTGCACCTCATCGGCCTCGGTCCGGATATACCCGTTCGAGACCGCATTCACCGCAGCATAAAACGCGTCTTCATCCGCGATCCCGAAATCCCCAAACGCATCGCGCATCTGACCGTAGAGCCACCCGGTAAAGGCGCGGCTGCGGCCCAGCTGGTTTTCGTAAATCCGGCTCTGGCTCTCGTGCACGCCCATCGACACGCCCTGCCCCAGCGGCGTCAGCAGATAGGCTTGATCAATGTTCTGCTCGTAACAGGCGTGCCCGACCTCGTGGATGGTCGAATAGAAACAGTTGAACGGATCGGTCGGATTGGTCCGCGTCGTGATCCGGACATCCAGCCCTGAACCGGACGAAAACGGGTGTACCGCCTTGTCGATGCGCCCGTGGCTTTCGTCATAGCCAAAGGTGCGCGCCAGCAGCGCGCTCAGCTGCAATTGTGCGGCCTCATCGAACGTGCCTGTCACCCCCGCCGGTGCCGGCTCATCGAGGATCGCGCCACGCAATTCCGTCAACGCAGGGCGCAGCGCACCGAACATCACCTCGAGGTCTGCGGCCGTCGTGCCCGGTTCGTAATCCGCCAGCATCGCATCATAGACGTCGCCGCCCTGGGCGAGCGCCTGCCCCTCCTGCCGTTTGAGGGCGATGACTTGCTCCAGCACCGGCGCAAAGGCTGCATAATCGTCCGCACCGCGCGCCTCGGCCCATTTGCCCTGTGCGGTCGACGTGACCTTGGCAATTTCCGCCGCCAGATCACCCGGCACCTTTGACGCGCGGTCATAGCTGCGGCGGATTTCGCGCAGTTGCGCCTGCGCCACCGCGTCGAGCCCGGCCCCGTCTATCGCGGCCAGCCAATCACCGACTTGCGCCGATGTGCGCCGTGCATGCAGCACCTTTTCCAACGCCGCCATCTCTTCGCCACGCTGCGGGGCCGCGCCGCGCGGCATCATCGTTTCCTGATCCCATCCCAGCCGCCCGGCCACCTGTGCAAGCGCCTGCGTGTCATGCTCAAAGGCCATCAAGTCGTCATATGCCGTCATCACACCGTTCCCCGGATCGAAGTTGCAACAGGATAGCCCGCAAGAAAGCGCGCCCGCAGGATGAGCACCCACAAAACCACCGCCACAAACTGATGCGCAATCGCCAGTGGCCATGGTGCGGCGTAAAGCACGGTCATGATGCCAAGAAGGATCTGCAAGGCCAGCACCGCAAACATGGCGTTATACGCGCCGCGGGTCCGGTCATGGGCCGACCGACGCCCGCGCAGCCACACAACCACGGCGAAGGCTGCCAGCAGATATCCCGCAACGCGGTGAATGAACTGCACCAGGCCTGGGCTTTCAAAGAAATTGCGCCACACCGGCTCGAGGATAAACGCGCTCGGCGGAAACACCTGCCCCCCCATGAACGGCCAGTCGGTATAGCTGCGCCCCGCGTCAATCCCCGCCACCAGCGCACCGATCAGGATCTGCAGGAACGCGAAATGCATGAGGCCCGTCGTGATAGAAAACAGCCGGGCCTCCTTGCTGCGCCGCGCCTGCATCAGGTCCCGCTCGGGCCGCCCCAACTGAAAGGTGAACCACGCGATGAACCCGAGTATCACAAAGGCAAGGCCCAGATGCGTGGCCAGCCGGTAGCTTGCCACATCCACCATGCCTTCGCCGCTGGTCACACCGCTGGCTACCATCCACCAACCGATGCCGCCCTGAATGCCGCCCAATACGCCAATCCCCAGCAGCTTCGGCGTCCAGCCTGTGGGGATCTGACGCCGCACAAGGAACCAGAGGAACCCGACGGCCCAGACCAGACCGATCACCCGACCCAACTGCCGGTGCCCCCATTCCCACCAATAGATCACCTTGAAATCGGCCATGGTCATCCACTGGTTCTGGATGCGCCACTCGTCGATCTGCTTATAAAGGTCGAACTCTGCCTCCCAATCCGCAGCACTTAGCGGTGGGATCGCCCCGGTGATGGGCCGCCATTCGGTGATGCTCAGCCCGCTGTCGGTCAGCCGTGTCAGCCCGCCCACCGCAATCATCACCACCACCAGCACAAACAGCATCATCAGCCACACGCGGATCGCACCGCGCGCACCGCCGCGCCCGCGGTCGATCACACCCGCTTCGGCCACCTGTTTCTCGGTGGTGCCAACCTCTTCGAAAATGCTGCGCTGTTTTGCCATGAACCAGCCTCATCCGTTGTTGCCACGCAACCTATGTCGCGCGCACGGGGGCGTCCAGCGTCAGCGGCGGTTTGCCCAGCGGACCATCTGACGCAGCATGCCGTGCAGGGTCTGCGCATCGGACCGGGTGAGCGGCATCCGGCTCCACAGATTGCGCAGATTGACCTTCATGCTGGCCGCCTTGTGCTCGGGGAAAAAGAACCCCGCCTCCTCCAGCCGTTCCTCGAAATGCCGCGCCAGGTGGTCGATCTCTTCCACACTGGCCCAATCCGTGCCGGCCATCTCGGTGGTCCTGTGCACGACCTCGCCGCGCGCCCGCATCCATTCATAACCCACAAGCAACACGCATTGCGCCAGGTTCAGCGACGGAAATTCCGGGTTCACCGGCACCGAGATGATCGCATTGGCCTGCACGATGTCCTCGTTTTCGAGCCCGGCGCGCTCCGGCCCGAACATCACCGCCACATGGCCCCCGTCCGCAATGCGCCGTGCCGCGTCCTGCATTGCCGCTTCAGGGCTGAACACGTCCTTGGTCATGTCGCGCGGGCGCGCGGTCGTGGCATAGACATAGGTGCAATCGGCCAGCGCACCGGCCACATCCCCGTACACCCGCGCCGCATCCAGAACCCGCCCCGCGCCGCTTGCCATCGCCACGGCGGCCGGGTTCGGCCAGCCATCCCGCGGGTCCACAATCCGCATCCTATCCACGCCGAAATTCAGCATGGCCCGCGCGGATGCGCCGATATTCTCGCCCATCTGGGGCCGCGTCAGTACAAATGTGGGTGTCATGCGCGGCCTCTACCGCAAGCACGCGCGGCGCGACAACCCTCTTCATCTCGCCAAATAAACTCCCGCCGGAGGCATAAAAGTTTCAAATCCCCACACTTTCCGCTAGTGCTGCGCGCAAATCAAAAGGACCACGCCAATGAGCCAGCCAGAGCAGCCGCAACTCTACCTGCTGACGCCGCCCGTCTTCGAGCTGTCGCAATTCCCTGACACGCTGGCACGTGTGCTCGACGCACATCCCGCGGCCTGCCTGCGGCTGGCCCTCGCCACCCGTGACGAAGACCGCATCGCGCGCGCCGCCGATGCCTGCCGCGCCGTGGCCCATGCCCGCGATGTGGCCATCGTGGTGGATGATCATGTGGGTCTGGCCACGCGGCTGGGTCTCGACGGCGTGCATCTGACGGATGCCGCGCGCTCGGTCCGCGACGCGCGCAAGACGTTGGGACCCGATGCCATCGTCGGCAGCTTTTGCGGCACGTCGCGCCATGACGGTATGACCGCCGGCGAAGCGGGGGCTGATTATGTGTCGTTCGGCCCGGTCACGGCGCTCTCGGGCGAAGACGCGGCTGCGCTGGATCTGTTCGCCTGGTGGTCCGAAATGATCGAAGTCCCCGTGGTCGCCGAAGGCGGCATGACCGCCGCGCATGTCACGTCGCTGGCCCAGATCACCGACTTTCTCGCCATTGGCGAAGAAATCTGGACACAAGACGATCCCGTAGAGGCCCTCAGCGCCCTGCTGGCACCTCTGGGCTAGGTCGCGTCAGCACCCCTTTTGGACATGGTGTCGTGATCAACCCCGGCCCAGGACGTAATCCATGAGGCTGCGCCACCAACTGCCACCCGCTGCGTCCGACACCGCAATGGGTCCGCTGGACCCGCCCCCGGAGATCAGGCCGGTATAGGGCTCCGAGACACCCTGCTGGCGCAACACCAGATCACCGGCCCCCGCAGGCCATGCGACCTCAACACTGCCGATGCCCTCAGGGGCCGCGCCAAACATCACCACTTCGGAGATGCGCGGCAACTCGGCGTTGGGAACCTCCGGCACGGTCACGGATTGCACGGTCAACGCAACGGCACCGCCCATGTCCACAAGCGGCACTGCATTCCAGCGCGCCGCAAGATCCGGCACCCGGTTTGCAACCGCATCCCCGGACAACGCCCGCAGCACGTCATAATCCGCCGCGTTGTCTGCCGTATCCGTGTCCTGCACCGCGTCGAGGTCAATGCCCGACAGCTGCGCCTCGATGTTGACCTGCAGGATCATCGTGACCTGCCCCGCCTCCACGGTCAGATCCGCGATGGTGGGCACAACTTCGTGAGCGGCCGCGTTGCTCACCGACAATGTCAGCCAAAGGCTTGACACCGCCGCCCAATGCCACAGGCTTGTGCTCAGTTTGTGCAAAGGCATCCCCATGATCCTCACCCGTTTCGCTGTTATCGCTTGGTGCGCCATATGCGCCGCAGACGCAACTGCGCATGAGTTCTGGATCGAGCCGGAACGCTATCAAGTGGCCGAAGGCGACGACCTGGTGGCACGGTTCAAGAACGGCGAAGCCTTTGAGGGCGTATCGCTGGGTTACTTTGAACGCAGCGTGGCGCGGTACGAATTGATTGCGGGCGGCACGGCAGAGACCGTGACACCGCGCCTCGGGGACAATCCGGCGCTGAACCTGCCTGCACCTGCGGACGGGCTCACGGTTGTGATCCACGAAACCACGCCGTCCTTCGTCACCTATCCCACCTGGGAAAAGTTCCAGAAATTCGCCGATCACAAGGATTTCGCGGATTGGCGCGCGCAGCACACCGCGCTTGGCTTTTCCGACCCGCCGTTTCGCGAACGCTACACACGACATGCCAAGGCGCTGATCGCCGTGGGTGACGGTCGGGGGCAGGACACCCATCACAAGATGCGGACGGAATTCGTGGCCCTGACCAATCCCTATGATTCCGGTTTTGACGGCACGATGCAGGTGCAGGTCTTTGACCGCGACACGCCGCGTGCCCGTGTACAGGTCGAAGTTTTCGACCGCGCCCCGGATGATACTGTGACGATTACCCTGTACCGCACCGATGAAAACGGCATCGCGGCCATTCCGGTGACACCGGGGCACGCCTATCTCTTTGACGCGGTGATCCTCGAGCCGATCAAGGATCACGACAAGGCGGTGTGGGACACGCACTGGGCCGCGCTGACCTTTGCGGTGCCCGCACAGTAGTCCCTTGCCCTTGGCGTGGTGGCGATGCACAACCGGGCCATGACGCGCACCCCTGATATTCTCTGCATCGGCTCCGTCCTCTGGGACGTGATTGGCCGCGCGCCTCTGGCCATGCGCCAGGGGTCTGACGTGCCGGGCCGGATCACCCGTCTGCCCGGTGGCGTGGCGATGAACATCGCCATGACTCTTGCCCGGTTCGGGCTGACGCCCGCCCTGCTGACATCCATTGGACGCGACCCCGAAGGCGACGAGCTGATCCGCGCCTGTGCCGCACGCGGATTGATCACCGACACTGTTTACCGCTCGGACGATCTGCCCACGGACCAGTACATGGCGGTCGAAGGCGCAAATGGCCTGATTGCTGCCATTGCCGACGCCCATTCGCTGGAAAATGCAGGGGCCAAGATCCTGTATCCCTTGACGGACGGCACCCTGGCGTCTGAGGCGGCGCCCTTTGCCGGGCCGGTCGCCCTTGATGGCAACCTGACCATCGACCTGCTGAACGAAATCGCCACAAGCCCCCTGTTGGGGCAAGCCGACCTGCGTGTGGCCCCCGCCTCTCCGGGAAAGGCTGAACGGCTGGC
This sequence comes from Tateyamaria rhodophyticola, assembly GCF_047777875.1. GTDB lineage: Bacteria > Pseudomonadota > Alphaproteobacteria > Rhodobacterales > Rhodobacteraceae > Tateyamaria. Next base: position 3,633,814 of record NZ_CP180519.1, read on the forward strand.
CCCCTTCCTCACCCATGGGCGCGGCACACTCTATGTGAACCTCGAAGAGGCGGGGATCCTCTGCCAGCGCAGTTTTGACACCTCCACCGATGCGGCCTGCGGCGTGTTGGACCGGGGTGCGGAACGCGTGCTTGTGACCGACGGGGGCGGCGTTGCCACCGAAGGCACGGCCCAAGGGCTCAACAGCGCAAAGCCACCCCAGGTGCTGGTGACGCGCGTGACCGGCGCGGGCGATACGTTCATGGCCGCGCACATCGCTGCCGAATTGCGCGGTCTGGACGGGCCTGCGGCCCTCGAACAGGCGCTGGATGCCGCCGCAAACTATGTTTCAGGAAAGACCCCCGGATGACCCTGTTTACCCCATCGCCAGATGTCGCCGACGCATTGGCCAGCGGCGCACCCGTTGTCGCCCTCGAAAGCACGATCATCACACACGGGATGCCATGGCCACAGAACCTTGAGGTCGCGCGGCAGGTCGAGGCGGACGTGCGTGCGGCGGGTGCGGTGCCCGCGACGATGGCCGTGATGGATGGCACGTTGCATGTGGGTCTGACCGAAGCGCAGCTTGAGGCGCTGGCACAGGCGGAAAACGTGGCCAAGCTGAGCCGCGCCGATATGGCCGCGTGCATGGCGACCCGAGGCACAGGTGCCACAACGGTTGCCGCCACGATGATCGCCGCCCGCGTCGCCGGCATCGGCGTCTTTGCCACGGGTGGCATCGGTGGCGTGCACAAGGGGGCCGAGACCAGCTTTGACATCTCCGCCGACCTGATGGAGCTGGCGCAGACGCCTGTGACCGTTGTTGCCGCCGGGGCCAAGGCGATCCTCGATATTCCCAAAACGCTCGAAGTGCTGGAAACCCAAGGCGTGCCGGTCATCGCATATGGGCAGGACTACATGCCCGCCTTCTGGTCGCGCAGCGCGGGCCTGAAGGCGCCTTTGCGCATGGATAGCGCGGGCGAAATCGCCGCCGCGCACGTCATGCGCGCAAAACTTGGCCTGCCGGGTGGGCAGCTGATCGCCAACCCGATCCCCCGCGAGGCCGAGATTGACCGGGACACGCTGACCCCGATCATTGCGCGCGCAACCGCAGATGCGGAGGCGCATGGCATCACCGGCAAGGGCGTGACGCCATACCTGCTGCAACGCATCTTTGAGCTGACCGACGGCCGGTCGCTTGACGCCAATATCGCGCTGGTGCGCAACAACGCGCGGCTCGCCGCGGAAATCGCCGCCGAAATGAGCAGCGGGACCGCTTCGTGAACCACGATGCGGCGCAAGCCATTGCAGTCACTCGCGCGCTGACCTAACTAAGATGCTCAACCGCTTGGCCTTTTGATGAACACACCTTTCGATCCTGATACCCCCCGCCGCCCCGGCCTGCTGTCGCGGCTGAGGGCGTCATTCCTGACCGGATTGGTGGTGATCGCGCCCGTGGGCCTGACCATCTGGCTGATCTGGACGGTGATCGGATGGGTCGACGGCTTTGTCTGGCCGCTGGTGCCGACCGTCTGGCAACCCGACAGCATCGTGAACTACTGGCTCGGCAATCCGCGGCTCGTACCGGACGCCAATGGCGTGCTGACCGCCAACCCCGACTGGGTGCATGTGAATGTGCGCGGCGTCGGCGTCATCGTTTTCCTGATCTTCACCGTGTTCATCGGGTGGGTCGCAAAGGGGTATATCGGGCGGTCCCTGATCCGCTGGGCCGAAAGCCTTGTGGAGCGCACGCCGGTGGTGCGCTCGATCTACTCCGGCATCAAACAGATTTCCGAAACCGTATTCGCCCAATCCGAACGGTCGTTCGAGCAGGCCTGTCTGATCGAATATCCGCGCAAGGGCATCTGGGCCATCGGCTTTATCTCCACCACCGCCAAGGGGGAGATCACGGCCAGGGCCGGGAATACCGGCGAATTGCTCAGCATCTTTGTGCCCACGACACCCAACCCGACCTCCGGCTTTTTGTTGTTCTTCCCGGCGGAGGACGTGATCACGCTTGAGATGAGCGTGGAAGACGCCGCAAAGCTCGTGATTTCCGCAGGCCTCGTCTATCCCAATGGCAAGGACCCGACGCAGCCGCCGCGTTAGGGCGCGCGGATCGGGCGGATCGCCACATAGATCGCGGCAAGCGTGACAAGCGCCATGCCGACAAGGCCCATGGCCCCCGGCAGTTGCGCAAAGATCACCACGTCAAACAGCAGCGCCCAGAGCAGGCTTGTGAAATCAAACGGGGCAAGCGTGCTGACAGGGCTGCGCAACACGGCCTCATTCGAAGCGATATGCGCCAAGCCCCCCAGAAGCCCCGCCGCGAGCAGCCACACCAATGTGGGGCCGGTCGCCGCGACCCAGCCAAACGGCAGTGTCATCAGCCCGACCAGACCGGATGTGATTGCAAAGTAGAGCGCGATGGTCGACGGCCGCTCGGTCACGGTCATGCGTTTGGTGTGCACGCGGACCACCGCCATCGTCACCGCATACGCCAGGCCAGCCAGCACTCCGATCAGCGCACCCTGCCCCGGCGTCTCGAACGCGTCCCACAAGAGTGCCACAACGCCGCAGAACCCGACACCGACCGCCACATAAAGGCGCAGGCCCACCGTTTCATGCAGCCAGAGCGCTGCCAGCGGCAACACGAGGATCGGCGCGAGAAACGCCAACGCCTGCGCATTCGCCACCGGCAGATAGGCCAGCGAAACAAACGACATCGCCATGGAAAACGCCCCGAACAGGCCGCGCGTGACATGCAATCCCGGTCGCCGCGTCCAGAGTGCGGCGGGAAATTCGGACCGCACCGCCATGTAAATCGTGATCGGCACCAGCGCGACGATCGACCGCCAGAACATGATCTGCCCAATCGCGGCGGTCTTGGCGGCCTCGTGCACCGCCGCGGACATGGCCGTGATCAGAAACGCGGCCAGCAGCCGCAGCCATATGCCCTGCCGGACCTCTTGCGTCACGCCGTTCTGAGCGCCATTCAAGACAGGATCCACTTCACACCGACCACGTCACACCGACCACGTCACAAAGGGCAAAAAAAAACGCCAGCACGAAGCTGGCGTTAAGTTATTGAGGCAGGTTTCATACAGGCAAGAAACCTATCGAGCAGTGCCCTTGTTATACGCAAACCCGCCCGAAGAGTCCAAGCTAAAAGTTTGATAATGCGTAAATGTCCGGGGGCCGCTAAGATTAACAAAACAAGGGCTATGAGGGATTGTTGCCAAAATGGAGCAGGATTTTTTCCAAATCAAACGCGGCCGTCTGAGTGGAATCGGCGCGATTCTCGGGGTCAGTCTTTTTGCCGCCACATTGGCGCAGGCAGAGCCCGGCCATGGCATAGCTATGTATGGTGCACCGCAGCTTCCACAGGATTTTGTGTCCCTCCCCCACGCCAATCCCGACGCGCCCAAAGGCGGTGCGATCACATTGGCAAACACGGGCAGTTTTGATTCGCTCAATCCCTACATCCAGAAAGGCAACGTCCCCTGGCAGCTGCGATTTCTGACACATGAAAGCCTGATGGGCCGCAATCGGGGTGAGCCATTTGCGCTCTACGGTCTGCTGGCCGAATCGATTGAGACGGACGAGGCGCGGTCCTGGGTCGAATTCACCCTGCGCGAAGAGGCCCGATTCTCTGATGGCAGCCCGGTGACGGTCGAGGACGTGATCTGGTCCTATGAAACACTCGGCACCCAAGGGCACGGGCGCTATCGCAGCCTATGGTCTCAGATCGAGACGCTGGAGGCCACCGGCCCGCGGTCGGTCAAGTTCACCTTCAATTCGGAAAACCGCGAACTGGCCTTGCTGGCCGGGATGCGGCCGATCCTGCAAAAGGCCCAATGGGAAGGCAAGGATTTCGCGAATGCCACCATCGCGGACGTGCCCATCGGGTCCGGCCCATATGTCATCACCGATTTCGAGGCCGCGCGCGACGTCACACTGACCCGGAACCCCGATTACTGGGGCGCTGACCTGAACTTTCGCCAGGGCACGTTCAATTTTGACGAAATCACCATCGACTTCTACGGCGATGGCGATGTGGTGCTGGAGGCGTTCAAGGCCGGCGAAGTGTCCGCTGTCCGCGAGTTCAACGCCGAAAAATGGTCCAGCGCCTACAACAGCCCGCGCCTGACCAATGGTGACATCGTCAAATCCGAAATCCCGCATCAGAAACCGTCGGGGATAACCGGGTTCGTCATGAACACCCGCAAGGCCCCCTTTGACGACTGGCGTGTGCGCGAGGCGCTGATCACCGCGTTCAACTTCGAATATATCAACGACACACTGACCGGCGGGGCACAGCCGCGCATCACCTCGTATTTCTCCAACTCGCCCCTGGCGATGGAACCCGGTCCGGCCACGGGCGCTGTTGCGGAACTGCTTGCGCCGTTCAACGGCGCGTTGCTGCCGGGGGTGATGGAAGGCTACGCGCTGCCGGTCAGCGACGGATCGGTACGCAACCGCCGGGGCCTGCGCCGCGCGCTTGGTCTGATGGAAGAGGCCGGGTGGACGACGCAGGACGGCAAGCTGCGCAATGCCGACGGCGACGCGATGGAATTCACGATCCTGCTGGATCAAAACAGTTCCGAACACCGTGCGATCGCCGACCTCTACATGCAGGCGCTTGAGCAGATGGGGATCGACGTGTCCGTCGACCTTGTGGACGGGGCGCAATTCACCACGCGCACCGGCACCTATGATTTCGACATGGCCTATCACCGGCGCGCCATGTCCCTGTCTCCGGGCAATGAGCAGTTCTTCTACTGGGGGTCCAAGGCGGCCGATGAGGATGGCACGCCGAACCTCATGGGGGCCAAGGATCCTGCGATTGACGCCATGATCACCGCCATGCTGACCGCCACCACGCGTGATGAAAGCATCGCGGCGACCCGCGCGCTCGACCGGTTGCTGATTGCAGGCCGCTATGTCGTGCCGTTCTGGCAATTCACCGCGGGCCGCATCGCGCATGTGGCGGAAATGAAGTATCCCGATACGCTGCCCATCTATGGCGACGGGCCCGACTGGATGCCGCAATTCTGGTGGTACGAAGAGTAGATCCGTGATCCGAAACCTGATTGCAGAGGGCCTTGGAACGGGCCTTCTTCTGGTGAGTGTCATCGGCTCGGGCATCATGGGGGAGCGCCTTGCAGACGGGAACGTCGCGCTCGCCCTGTTGGCCAATGCGGTTGCGACAGGCTGCATGCTGTATTGCATCATCACGGTGCTGGGTCCGATTTCGGGCGCGCATTTCAACCCTGCCGTCACGCTGGCCTTTGGCCTGCGCGGAGAGATCACCGCCGGGCTTGGCGTGGCTTATGTGGCAGCACAGGTTGCAGGCGGCGTGCTGGGGGTGTGGGCCACGCATGCGATGTTCGACCTGCCGATCCTGCAGGTGAGCGAAACGATGCACCGCACCGGCGCGGCACAATGGTGGTCCGAAGCGGTGGCGACCTTTGGCCTGTTGTTCGTGATCTTTGGCGGGCTGCGGGCACGGCCCGATGCCGTGCCGATGCTCGTGGCGCTCTATATCACCGGCGCGTATTGGTTCACCGCCTCCACCAGCTTTGCCAATCCCGCCGTGACCCTCGCGCGCGGGTTCTCGGACACGTTCGCGGGCATATACCCCGGCCATATCGCGGCGTTCGTCGCCGTGCAGCTGGTCACCGCAGCCCTTGCAACGTACGGATTACGCAGGTTTTTCCAATAAAAGGTTGCTCTGTTACAGAATTGTTATACGTTGCGCGGCGTCGGGGGAGCCGGACACACGCGTCCGTCCGGCAATGGTCATAAGAACCGGGGGTACAGCATGCACTGGAGCGATCTCACACGGGATTGGGCACGCAGTTATTCGGCCTTGCGCGGGGAATTCCCGCATCTTGAGCCAAGCGCCATGCCATTTTTGAAAGCCGATCAGGACAGGTTCGAAAGCTATCTGGCCGCGACACATGACATGTCCCTGAAAGAAGCGCGCGCTGCGTTTGACGCCTTTCTGGACCGGCACGCACAACAGGCCACCTGACCTCAGGCCAGCGATGTCACCCACAGGATCAAGGCATCTTCGTCACTGACGGAAATGACGTTGTGGCCCATCGTGGCATCGTAATAGGCGCTGTCGCCGCGGCGCATCTCCACCGGTTCATAGAATTCGGTGAACAGGCGAACAACACCGGTCAGCACATACAGAAACTCTTCGCCGTCATGGCGGACCCAACCGTCGAATTCTTCCATGGACCGGGCACGCACGCGGGCGCGATAGGGCAACATGGTCTTCTTTGTCAGCGTCTCGGCCAGAAGTTCATGTTCATAGGTCGCCGTGGCCTGCGCGTTGCCATCGCCGGTCTTGGTCACGGCCATGCGCCCGTTGATCTGACCCTTTTCCGGCGGGGTGAAGAGCTGCGGCACCGAAATCTCGAGACCGACGGCCAGCTTCTTGAGCGCCTCATAGGTGGGCGACATCTGGCCGTTTTCGATCTTGGACAGGGTCGAGCGCGCCAATCCGGCCTGCCCTGCGGCCTGTTCCAGCGTCCAGTCGCGCGCCTTGCGCAACTCGCGCACACGCGCACCAAGATCCAGCGGTTCCGACGTGTCTTCCCGCCCGCTGGCGCGCGCAATCTGGATCAGCGATTTGGGGTCTTTTCCTTGCATGACGACCTGTATAGGCGGGCACCCTCAGGCTTGCAACGGTGGCCGCAGAAGTCTAGCGATGCGATATGCTCAGCCTGTTCAACAGTGCCCCTCATCCCGCCTGCCCTGCGCCGTTCAACCTCGCCGGTCATGTTCTTGCGCGGGCCGAAGCGCTGGATGACAAGATTGCGGTCGCCGTCATCGGCACGGACACGCATGAAGAGATGACCTATGCCGCGCTGCGGGCCGCCGTGTTGGGCACGGCATCGGGTCTGCGCGAGGCGGGGTTCAAAGCGGGTGACATCGTTTTGATGCGTCTGGGCAATACGCTGGATTTTCCCATTGCATATCTGGGTGCGCTCGCCGCTGATCTGGTGCCCGTGCCCACATCATCAGCGCTTACCGAACCCGAAGTGGCGCGCATCATCGCCGAGTTGAACCCACGCGTCATCCTGCGCGATCCGAACGTGGCAAGTGCGCCCGGTGTGCCGGAACTTGGCCTCTATGCGCTCCGCTCATTGCGCAACGGTGCGCCGACAAAGTTCCACGACGGTGATCCGAACCGTTTGGGGTACATCGTCTACACCTCTGGCACATCAGGTCAGCCGCGCGCCGTTGCACATGCACACCGGGCGATCTGGGCGCGGGGCATGATGTTCGAACACTGGTACGGCCTCACTGAACAGGACGTGATGCTGCATGCGGGCGCGTTCAACTGGACCTATACGCTTGGCACCGGGTTGATGGACCCGTGGACCGTGGGGGCCACGGCCCTCGTGCCTGCGCCGGGCACCCGGCCAGAGGACCTGGGGCCTCTGCTCCGGAAACACAAGGCGACGATTTTTGCCGCGGCCCCCGGCGTTTTCCGGCAGATGCTGGACCGCAGCACGCTGCCGCCTCTGCCCCGGCTGCGCCACGGTCTGAGCGCCGGGGAAAAGATGCCGCAACCGGTTCACGACGCGTGGCGCAAGGCCACCCGTACGTCCGTCTTCGAAGCGTATGGCATGTCGGAATGTTCCACCTTCATCTCATCGAGCCCCGCCGCCCCCGTCTCGGACATGGCCCTTGGCCGGCCACAGCCCGGACGGCAGGTCGCGATTGTCGGCGATGAGGGGCCCGTGCCAACGGGCACACCGGGCACCATCGCGGTGCACCGCAGCGATCCGGGGCTGATGCTCGGCTATGTCGAGGCACCGCAAGAGACCGCTGACAAGTTTCAGGGCGACTGGTTTCTGACCGGCGACACCGGAGAGATGAACGCCGCCGGAGAGATCACCTATCTCGGGCGCAGCGACGACATGATGAACGCAGGCGGGTTTCGCGTGTCACCGGTGGAGGTCGAGATGGTGGTGGGCACCACCCCCGGCGTGACCTCCTGCGGTGTGGCAGAGGTCGAACTGTCGCCGGGCAAGCGCATTATCGTCGCGTTCTATACCGCTCCGCGTGCACTAGATGAGGCAGACCTCATCGCGCACACCACCGAACGTCTCGCCCGGTACAAACAACCGCGCGCCTATATTCACTTGCCCCGCCTCCCGCTGGGCCCAAATGGGAAACTGGTACGGCGGCGCCTGCACCAGTTCTGGCCCAAATCAAGGAACCCCCATTCATGACCGACGCGATCAAACTGGACATCATGTCCGATCCCATCTGCCCGTGGTGCTATATCGGCAAGGCGCATCTGGACCGCGCGCTCGAGGCGCATCCGAACCACCCCTTTGTCATCGAGTGGCATCCGTTCCAGTTGAACCCCGACATGCCCGCAGGCGGCATGGACCGGCGTGCGTATCTGGAGGCCAAGTTCGGTGGCAAGGAAGGCGCCGTGCGCGCCTATGCGCCCGTGGTGGAGAACGCCGAAAAAGCCGGGCTCAAGATCGACTTCGAAGGGATGCAGCGCACGCCCAACACGCTTGATGCGCACCGCCTGATCCATTGGGCCGGGATCGAGGGCAAGCAGACGGCCGCCGTGTCGGCCCTGTTCAAAGCCTATTTCGTCGATGCGCGCGATATCGGCGACGCGGAGGTGCTGGCTGACATTGCCGACACGATCGACATGGACGCGAGCGTTGTTTTGCGCCTGCTCGGGACGGATGCGGACCGCGAGGATATCGCAGCGCGCGATGCCCACAGCCGGTCCATGGGGATCAATTCGGTGCCCACCTTCATCGTGGCCCAGCAACACGCCGTACCGGGCGCGCAACCGCCCGAATTGTGGGCAAAGGTCATCGCGGAACTGACGCAAGGCGCCGCCTGAGGCGGCGGGCCGCCGGTCCCGCGCAGGAAAGTCGAATTTTCAACCATGGGTCGTTGCCATTCCCGGTACGGCCCGTCACTATGACGTGCAACAGCGTCACCCGACGCGGCAATCAGGCGAACGCGTGCCCCTTAAGCAAACCCAGACTGTCAGTACGCCGGAATTCATCGCCCTGATGGCGATGATGTTTGCCACCATTGCGTTTTCGACCGATGCGATGATGCCGGTCCTGCCGGAAATCGCCGCCGATCTGAGCGGCGGAAACGTGACCAATGCCGCCTATATCATCACGTTTTTCTTTGCAGGCATGGGACTTGGCACGTTTTTTGCCGGACCCTTGTCGGACGCGTGGGGGCGCAAGCCGGTGGTCTATGCGGGCCTTGCGGTCTATGCTCTCGGTGCACTTCTGAGCTATGCGGCCACATCGCTGGAATGGATGCTGGCGGCGCGTGTCTTGCAGGGGATTGGCGCGTCGGGGCCCCGCGTCGTGTCCACCGCCGTGATCCGCGACCTCTATGAGGGGCGGATGATGGCGCGGATCCTGTCCTTTACCATGATGGTGTTCCTACTGGTGCCGGGCATGGCGCCGCTGATGGGGGCCGTGATCAGCGATGCGTTCGGCTGGCGCGCGATCTTTGGTGCATTCCTCGTGTTCGGGATGGTGATCATGGTGTGGTTCGGCCTACGCATCCGCGAAACGCTGCCCCCCGCTGCGCGCCGTCCCCTGCGCCTGCACCTGATGGGTGATGCAGTGCGCCAGATGCTGACGCATCCCACGGTGCGCCTGTCGATCTTTGTGCAGACGCTGATGCTGACCATCCTGTTTTCCGTTCTGATGATGGTGCAACCGATTTTCGACGTCACCTTTGACCGCGCCGACAGCTTTCCGATCTGGTTTGGCGCAATCGCGATGGCGTCGGGGATTTCCAGCCTGCTCAACGCAACGCTTGTGGGACGGTTCGGGATGCGGCGGCTGGTGACATGGGCGCTGATGGCACAGCTGTTGATCTCCACGGCCTTTATCCTGTTCATGCTGGCAGACCTTCCCGGCCTCTTTGCATGCTATGTCATCTGGCAGTTCGGCGTGATGGTTCAGGGCGGGCTGACCGTGGCCAACCTCAACGCACTGGCCATGGAACCGATGGGCCACATCGCCGGCATGGCCGCATCCGTGATCGGCTCCATCTCAACGATCGGGGCGGCCGTGATCGCCTCCGCCCTCAGCGGCAGCTTTGACGGCACACCGTTGCCTCTGGTGGTGATCGTGCTGGTCGTGTGCCTTGTCGCCACGGTCCTGATGCAGCGGATGCGCCGGGTCGAAGCCGCCGCCTAGGCGCGCGCCTTTTTCTGCGCGACCACCTTTTCCGCAAGATCGCGGGCAATGGCAAAGGCGCCCTTGATCTTGTCCGCGTCGTTCTTCCAGTCCCGGCGCACGACGATCTTGTTGTCCTTGACCTTGGCCAGCCCGCGTTGCGCTTCGATGAACTCCACGAGGCCCTGGGGCGAGGCGAACTTGTCATTGTGGAACTGGATCGTCGCGCCCTTGGGTCCGCCGTCCAGCTTGGCAATGCCCGCCTTCTTGCACATCGCCTTGATCCGCACGACCAGCATCAGGGTGTTCACCTCGCGCGGCAGCTTGCCAAAGCGGTCGATGAGCTCGGCGGCAAAGCCTTCCAGTTCAACTTTCTTCGTCAACCCACTGAGACGGCGGTACAATCCAAGGCGAACGTCAAGATCCGGCACATAGTCCTCGGGGATCAGAACCGGCACGCCAAGGTTGATCTGTGGCGCCCATTGCCCGTCATCCTCGGTCAGTCCCTCCATCTCGCCCGACCGGATCTTGGCAATCGCCTCTTCCAGCATCGACTGGTAGAGTTCAAAGCCCACGTCGCGCATCTGGCCTGACTGTTCCTCGCCCAGCAGGTTGCCCGCGCCCCGGATATCGAGGTCCTGGCTGGCCAGCGTGAAGCCTGCCCCCAGCGTGTCGAGGCTGCCCAGCACGCGCAGGCGCTTTTCCGCGGTATCGGTCAGCTTGGTGCGCGGTTTCGTCGTCAGATACGCATAGGCCCGCGTCTTGGACCGGCCCACGCGCCCGCGGATCTGGTACAGTTGCGCGAGGCCAAACATGTCCGCCCGGTGAATGACCATCGTGTTGGCCGTGGGGATATCCAGCCCCGATTCCACAATCGTCGTGGCCAGCAAAACGTCGAACTTGCCATCGTAGAAAGCGTTCATACGGTCATCGAGTTCTCCGGCCGCCATCTGGCCATGCGCCACCACATAGGACAGTTCCGGCAGCTGATCCTTCAGGAATTCCTCGATCTCCGCCAGATCGCTGATGCGCGGCACGACATAGAACGACTGCCCTCCGCGATAATGTTCGCGCAAGAGCGCCTCGCGGATGGTGACCGCGTCAAATTCGCTGACATAGGTGCGGATGGCCAACCGGTCGACGGGCGGCGTGCCGATGATCGACAAGTCCCGCACGCCCGTCAGCGACAGTTGCAATGTGCGCGGAATCGGTGTCGCAGTCAGGGTCAGCACATGCACATCTGACCGCATCTGCTTGAGCCGTTCCTTGTGCCCGACACCAAATTTCTGTTCCTCATCAATGACCAACAGGCCGAGGTTCTGGAACCGCGTGCCCTTGGCCAGCAATGCGTGCGTGCCCACCACGATGTCCGCGGTGCCGCGCGACATCGCCTCGCGCGTGTCATTGGCCTCCTTGGTGGAGACAAAGCGGCTCAGTTGCCGCACCTCGATCGGAAAGCCGCGAAAGCGTTCCGCAAAGCTCTTGTAATGCTGGCGCGCCAACAGGGTTGTGGGTGCGATCACGGCCACCTGTACGCCCGACATGGCCGCGACAAAGGCCGCGCGCATCGCCACTTCGGTCTTGCCAAAGCCGACATCGCCACAGACCAGCCGGTCCATCGGCTGCCCGCTGGTCAGGTCGTCCATCACGGCGGCAATCGCGTTCAACTGATCATCGGTTTCCTGATACGGAAAGCGCGCCGAAAATGCGTCCCACATGCCAGGGGGCGGGTCGAGGATCGGCGCCTTGCGCAGCGCGCGTTCGGCGGCGATGCGGATGAGCCGGTCCGCCATCTCGCGGATGCGCTCCTTGAGCCGCGCTTTTTTCGCCTGCCACGCGCCGCCGCCCAGCTTATCCAGCAGCCCCTCTTCGTGGCCGTAACGGCTGAGCAATTCGATATTTTCGACCGGCAGGTACAGTTTCGACCGCTCGGCATATTCCAGCAGCAAGCATTCATGCGCCGCCCCGGCGGCGGTCACGACCTCCATCCCCTGATAGCGGCCAATGCCGTGATCCACGTGCACGACCAGATCACCCGGCGACAGAGATTGCGTTTCGGTCAGGAAGTTTTCCGCGCGCCGCTTCTTCTTGGGCTGCCGGATGAGCCGGTCGCCCAGCACGTCCTGCTCTGAGATCACGGTCAAAGTGCTTTTCTCGCCGCCCGTGTCGCGTGGACCGGTAAACCCGTGCTCCAACGCCCAGACCACCAGATGCAGACCGCGTTTGCCGATCCGTGTGGCGTCCGTGATCGGGATCGCCTCGGCCAGTCCTTCGTCTTCAATGAGGCCGGTCAAACGCTCTCGCGCACCCTCGGAATAGCTCGCGATGACCACCGGCCCATCCTGCATCCGCGCTTTAACATGGGACGCCAAGGCCCCGAAAAGGCTGATGGTTTCCTGCTGACGTTCGGGCGCGAAATCGCGCCCGATCCGGCCACCCGCATCCGTGACACCGGGGCCCGTGGCTTGTGGCAGCTGGCTGAATTGCAGCACGCGGTGGTCCGCCACCGCCGCCACCCACGCATCATCGGTGAGGTACAACCCCTCGGGTGCGGGCGGTTTATAGACAGAATCGAGTTTGGACCGGTTCTCCATCGCCAGCCGCCGCGTCTCGTATTGATCCGCCACCGTGTCCCACCGCGCCAGACGCATGGCCGTCGTCTGATCATCCAGGCTCAGCGTCGCGCCGGGGAGATAGTCAAACAGCGTCTCAAGCCGGTCATGAAAGAGCGACAGCCAATGTTCCGCCCCCTGATGCTTGCGCCCCGCACTCACCGCTTCATAAAGCGGATCGTCTGTGCCAGCGGCACCAAATTCGAGCCGGTAGTTCTGGCGGAACCGGGTGATGGCGGCGTCATCCAAGATGACCTCAGAGACCGGCGCCAGTTCCACCAGTTCCAGCTTTTCCGTCGTCCGCTGTGTCGCGGCGTCAAAGCGGCGCGCGCCGTCCAGCACATCGCCAAACAGATCCAGCCGCACAGGACCAAGATCGCCGGGCGGGTAAATATCGATGATCCCGCCGCGCACGGCATAATCGCCCGGCTCTGTCACCGTCGGGCTTTGCACGAACCCCATGCGCACCAGAAACGCGCGCAGCGCCGCCTCATCCACGCGGTGCCCCACGCGGGCGGTAAACGCCGCCTCGCGCATCAGATCACGCGCGGGCACCCGCTGTGTCGCGGCGTTGAGCGTCGTGAGCAGCACAAACCGTTCCGGCATCCCGTGGGTGAGTGCGGCCAGCGTCGCCATCCGCTGCGCCGAGATATCGGCGTTGGGCGACACCCGGTCATAGGGCAGACAATCCCAGCCCGGAAACACCAGCACCGGCATGTCCGGCGCAAAGAACCGCAACGCCGCCTGCATCGCCGCCAGCCGCTTGTCATCGCGCGCCACGTGCACAACGGGGCCACGCGCCGACACTTCGTCAAGGATCAGCTTGGCGTCATAACCTTCGGGCGCGCCGGATACGGTGATATGGGTGTTGGTCATGTGGGATCGTGGCCTTGGCAGAGTGCCTGAATTGGCGCAAACCCGGCCCCTGTCAACCGCCGAACGGGCCCACGGCCATATTTTGGTACATGCCCCACAGCGCCGTAACAAAGATCGACACCATGCCGATCGCCTGCACGATGGTGCGGTGGCGCGACAGATACCGCCACAGATCCTCCCCCTCGGCCTCGCGGTCCTGAATAAGGCGTGCCGTCGACAGGTTCAGCGCACCGACGATGGTCATGGGAAAGCCCAGGAGAAACAGCGCCTGCGCGAATTCGACCCGGTAAATGAACCCAAGCAGCGCAAGGCCGGTGATCACAAAGCACACAAACCCCAGCAGCCACAGCCCCGACACCGTCCCGATATAGAGCAACCGATTGGTGTTGATCCGCACCAGCGCCTCAAGATCCTCGGCCGCCTGCCCGCCGTGCCGCCGCGCCCGCGACACCAGATCGAACGGCACGCCCAGGATCCAGTGACTGGCCGTGGACCACATGACGGCCAGCGCGATCCAGAACCACAGGTTCGAGAACGAGCGCATGTCGATCAGTTCGAAAATTGTGGCGTGCCAGTCCAACTTCTGTCCTCGGGCGGTCCGCTTGCCGGACCTCGCGTTCTGATTGACGCCTCTCTTAACGCGGGTCGCCGCCGGTGCCTAGATGCGTCGGGATCAAAACCTGCGCAAGCGCGGTGATCGCACAACAGGTCGCGACGCCGGGTGATCTTGAATATGGCGGGCAGACATGGCACGCATAAACTGTCAATCAAACTGGACAGACACGATGCGCCCGACCCAAGCCCCCTATCCTGCCACCCGTTTGCGCCGCACCCGTTCGTCGGAGGCTGTGCGCGGTTTGGTGCGTGAAAACGCCCTGAGCGTCGAGGATTTCATCTGGCCCGTATTTGTGCGCGCCGGTGAGGGGATCGAGGAACCTGTGCCATCCATGCCCGGTGTGTCGCGCCGGTCCGTTGACAGGATCGTCGAGGCCGCGCGCGAGGCGCATGACCTTGGCATCCGCGCCATTTGCCTTTTTCCCTATACCGGGATCGAAGAGCGGACAGAGGATTGCTCGGGCGCATGGGACCCCGAAAACCACGCCAACCGCGCAATCCGGGCGATCAAGACCGCCGTGCCGGACATGGCGATCATGACGGATGTGGCGCTTGATACCTACAACATCAACGGCCACGACGGCTTTGTTGAAGACGGCGAAATCGTGAATGACCGCACGATCGAGGCGCTGGTGAAAATGGCGCTGAGCCAGGCGGAGGCGGGCGCGGACATCATCGGGCCGTCGGACATGATGGACGGGCGGATCGGCGCGATCCGGGGCGCGCTCGAAAGTGGCGGACATCAGAACGTGATGATCCTGAGCTATGCCGCGAAATACGCCTCGGCCTTCTATGGCCCGTTCCGGGACGCGGTGGGCGCGTCCGGTGCGCTGACCGGCGACAAGAAGACCTATCAGATGGACCCGGCCAACTCGGATGAAGCGCTGCGGCTGATCGAACGGGACCTGCGCGAGGGTGCGGATATGGTGATGGTCAAGCCCGGCCTGCCCTATCTCGACATTTGCCGCCGGGTAAAGGACGCCTTTGGCGCGCCGACCTTTGCCTATCAGGTGTCGGGCGAATACGCGATGGTGCAGGCTGCGGCTGCGCAGGGCTGGATCGACCATGACCGGGTGATGATGGAAAGCCTGATGGCGTTCAAACGCGCAGGCTGCGATGGCATCCTGACCTATTTCGCCCCCGCTGCCGCCCGGCTCTTGGCGCGCGGGTGACGCGGCATACGGGCGGTCGCTGTTGCGGCGGTTCGAGATTACCGCACGCATATTCACCAGCGCAGCGGTGACCGTACGCCGCCCGCTGCATCGGACGCTCTGTGACGGGGGATCGCGCACCGCCGGGAACACTGTGCGTCCGACTTTTCAAGTACTGCCGTTTCAGCGGCCCCACAGTCGATGAACGTGCACCGGAGCGTGGCCGCTGAGGAAGGGTGTCCGCTACCCAACCTACCCGCCACACGACATAAGCGCCGCTTTGCCCATACCGTGCCGTAGCACGTGACAGCGCAGGCCGATCGGCGTATAGTTGCGCACAAGCGTGGACAAACCGCGCAGAACACGAGCAAAAACACAGGCGGTTTTTACCATGAAGACAGTTCAAATGTCGCGGCGCAGCTTTGCAGTTGGCGCGTTGGCGAGCGTGGGGGTCACGGCCGCCTGCGGCAATGGGGTTGGCAGCCGGGGCGGCACACTGATCGACGCGCGCGTCGATGCGACGCTGCAAGAGATGTACCGGAGCTATCCCAACACCGTATCATTGGCGCAAAAAGCGAACGGCATGCTGGTCATGCCGCTGGTGACAGAGGCCGGGTTCGGCTTTGGCGGCGCGTTCGGGCGCGGTGCGTTGCGGGTGAACGACGTGACGGTGGATTACTATTCGCTGGTCAAGGGATCGGGCGGTCTGCAGATCGGGGCACAGCAGTTCGCGCATGTGCTGTTTTTCATGACCGAGGATGCATTGGTCGATTTCCGCCGCTCGCCCGGTTGGGCCGCGGGCGCAGACCTTGAATACGTGGTGTCTGACAAGGGTGAAAGCGTTGCCGCGGACACGACGACCGTACTGTCCCCGGTGCTTGCGGCCGTGTTTGCACAAGCCGGCTTGCGCATTGGCGCAACGCTCGAAGGCACAAAATACACGCGCATCATCCCCTGATAGGGCCTGGCATGGTGGCCGTGATCGGTCACCATGCCAAACCGATTTGGCGCGCCTCGTTATCTTGCAGATTGGGGGGGTGTGCGGTGTCATGAAATACACCGCCATTTTGCACAGGAACATAGTGGCTGTGCCCACTCTGCCTCAGTGCACGCGAGCACGACCACCGTCTTCACATCAGGCGCGCATCTAGGCTGCGGCAGAGGCCTTGCGCGCCTGCCGGAATTTATGGCGCGCCTCACGACTGCGCAGCAATCCGCCCGCTCGGTCGATGATGTCATGCACCGCTCCTTCGACATCTTCCATCAACCGGCTCAATTGCGCCTCCGCCTGTTGCAGACGTTCCACCACACCATCAAGCGCGTCGGTATCGCTCTCTGATTTGGAGCGTTCGATGTTGCACATCGTGCGTGTCATTTCGAGGCCGAAGACCATGCGGCGCATGTCCTTGCTGACACGTTCAAAATATTCCGCACGGCGCGCGACATCCTTGACCGCCTGCACCGTTTTCTCTTCATAAAGCTGGACCATCCGTTCCAGCGCGGACAGATCGTTGGCCTTTTTCTCGGGCCGCATGCCTGTTTCATTCTGCAAATGCAGCAACAACTCACCGACCAGTTCGGACGTCGCGGCGAGAAACTTTGCCTCGCTCACCGGTGCGATGGCATTCTCGGCGGCCTGCAAGAAATCCTTGAGCGATTGCGTGAATGTTTCCGTCATCGTCTGGTAATTCGCGGAAATCACACCGATGGGACCGTCGCGCCCTTCGAGGCGCATCGCCTGAAGCCGCATGTTGTCCGGTATCTGATTGGTCTGCGCCAACAGCGCATCAAGGTTGCGCCCGGCATTGGCGATGGTCTTGACCGCCTCTTCAATCCCCGAAAGCGCCAAAACGACCCGCGGCTTGGGGCGGTTCAGGGTCGCACACCGCGCAAGCAGCTCACGCTCCAGCGCGTCGGCCATGAACGCCTCGTAACTGGGCGCGCCCATCTCCGCGACCTCGGACAAAAGCAGGCCAACGCTGTCTTCGGGGTCCAACCCTTCATCGCGCTCGCGTACGGCCAGCGCGCCATAGAGCGCCTTCATCACGGCGACCTGCTCCGACATGGGTTTGAGCCGGACGGACACATACCCGTCCTCAAACGGCATGGAGACCGCAAAAACGGTATAGGCTTCGCCCGACTTGGTGCGGTTGACCACGTAAAGCCCCACCGGATCGCCCGCGGACATCCGCGTCCAGAGCAGCTTGAACACCGCCCGCGGCATCGCCGGATTGCGCACCAGTTTATGCGGCGCGCCGATGATCTCACCCCAGTCATAGCCTGACACGTTCTGAAACACGCTGTTTGCGGATTGGATCCGGCCAGCCGAATCCGTGCGGGAGAAAAACAGGTGTTCCGGTCGAAACGCCGGTGTTTCACGCATATTGGAAAGCGTTTCAGGCATGGCAGGGTCCTTCCGAGACTGCGCGCGCATGTTCTCAGAGGGGCCTTACCAATTCCTGAACCGATGTGGGTTTATCCCATGGCGCGCAGCCGCTTGATCAGGCTCGATGTATCCCAGCGGCCCCCGCCCAGCTTTTGCACGTCCTTGTAGAATTGATCGACCAGCGCCGTCAGCGGCAGGCTGGCGCCATTCTCATCCGCCGTCTCGAGGCAGATGCCCAGGTCCTTGCGCATCCAGTCCACGGCGAACCCGTGGTCAAAATGGTCGTCGAGCATCGTTTCGTACCGGTTCGACATCTGCCAGCTGCCTGCGGCGCCCTGGCTGATCACCTCGACCACGGACCGTCCGTCCAGCCCCGCCTTTTCCGCAAAATGCAGCGCCTCGCTCAGGCCCTGCACGACACCGGCGATGGCAATCTGGTTGCACATCTTGGTCATCTGGCCCGCACCCGACGCCCCGATGCGGCGGCACAGCTTGGCATAGACCTCCATGATCGGCTCGGCCCGTGCATAGGCGCCTTCGTCACCGCCGCACATGATGGACAGCTGTGCGTTTTCGGCCCCCGCCTGCCCGCCCGAAATCGGCGCGTCGACAAAGCTGATCTGCGCGGCATCGGCGGCGGCATAAAGTTCAACCGTGACCGATGCCGACACCGTGGTGTGATCCACGAACACCGTGCCGGGCCCCATACCCGCAAAGGCACCGTCATCCCCAAGGCACACGCCCCGCAAGTCGTCGTCATTGCCGACACAGGCCATCACGAAATCCGCGCCCTCGGCGGCGGCGCGCGGCGTGTTTGCCATGGACCCGCCATGAGCGTTCACCCAATCCTGCGCCTTTGAGACGGTGCGGTTGTAGACAGTGACATCGTGGCCTGCCTTTTGCAGATGGCCCGCCATGGGCGCGCCCATCACGCCAAGCCCCAGAAACGCCAGTTTCGCCATATCCCATCTCCCTCGTGCCTTGCGCTTTGCTGCGACCCTACCTAACAGTCGGGGCCCAAGGGTCAACGACGCATCGGCAATCAAAAGGGGGCAGCAGCGGCAATGGCAGTGGTGTTTCAATGGTTGGTCCGGTTGACCGCAGGGGTGGTGGTCCTCGTGGTGCTGGGCGTGGCCATGATCTATTACCTCGCCTCACGGTCCCTGCCCGATTACGACGCCGTGGTGCGTGTGCCCGCGATCACCGCCCCGGTGGAGATCGTGCGCGACAATGCAAACGTGCCCCACATCTTTGGCCAGACCGATGCCGACGTGTTCCAGGCGCTTGGCTTTGCCCATGCGCAGGACCGGCTGTGGCAGATGATGATGATGCGGCGCACCGCCCAAGGCCGCCTGTCCGAAGTGTTCGGCACCACGACAGTGGAGATCGACAGCTTTCTGCGCCGCTTGGACCTCTACCGCCTTGCCGTTCAGTCGGTGGAGGCGCAGGACGACCGCACGCGCGCGGCGTTGACCGCCTATGCCGCCGGTGTGAACGCGCGGCTTGACCAGATCAACACCGAAGCGCTTGGCCGCGGCGCGCCAGAGATGTTCCTGTTCAATGCACCGCTTGCGCCGTGGCGGCCCGCTGACAGCATCGCGGTGGCCAAGCTGATGGGGCTGCAGCTTTCGGGACATATGGAAGAGGAAGTGCTGCGCGCGCGCCTGTCGCTGGCGCTCGACAATCCGGAGCGTCTGGCGGACCTGTTGCCGGATGTGCCCGGACCGGGTGTGGCCAGCCTGCCGGAATACGCGACCCTTGTACCCGGAACCGACCGCCGCTTTGCCGCGCAGGATGCAACGCAGCACCCCCTGTCGCCATTCCCGCGCCGGGGTCTGGCGGGCGCATCCAACGCCTGGGCTGCGGCGGCCACGCGGTCGGCCTCGGGGGGCACGCTGTTGGCCAATGACCCGCACCTCGGGTTTACCGCGCCCTCGGTGTGGTATCTGGCGCGGCTAGAGTTGCAATCGGGCGGCATCATCGGGGCCACGATCCCCGGCATGCCTGTCGTGCTGACGGGTCGGTCGAACGTGCTGGGCTGGGGTCTGACCTCGGCCTATGTGGACGATCAGGATGTGATGATCGAGGAGTTGAACCCCGACGACCCGACACAATACCGCACCCCCGACGGCTGGAAAGAGTTCGAAGCACGCCCCTCCATCATCGAGATTGCGGATGAAAAGCCCGTCACGCTGACCCTGCGCTGGACCGATAACGGCCCTGTCCTGCCCGGCAGTTTCCGCAATCTGGGCGCGATCACGCCGCCCGGACACGTGGCCGCCCTGAGCTGGACCGTGCTCAGCCCGCGTGACACGTCCCTGAGTGCTGCCATGGGCGTGATGACTGCCCAGACCGTGGCCGAAGCCATCACCGCCAGCGAAAGCTATATTGCGCCCGCGCAGAACCTGACCCTTGTGGACCGCGCCACCATCGCGATGAAGACCATCGGCGCAGTGCCGATGCGTGACGCCAATCACCAGAGCGAGGGGCGCTTGCCCAGCCTTGGCTGGCGCGCCGAAAACCGGTGGCAGGGCCGCATGGCCTACAGCTCGAACCCCGGCTTCGTGTCCCCCGTGGGCGGCATCCTCGGCAACACCAACAACAAGATGGTCGACCGCCCCTTTCCCAACCATGTCAGCCATTCCTGGGGCGATACGCAACGCGTCCAGCGGTGGCGGCGCCTGATGCAGGCGCGCGAAGTGCACACGCGCGACAGCTTTATCGAAGCGCAGCTGGATATCGTATCGTTCACCGCCCGGTCGCTGCTGCCGCTGATCGGGGCGGAGTTGTGGTTCACCGGGGAGGCCGCCCCCGCCGGCACGCCCGAACGCCAGCGCCAGCGGGCGCTCACGCTGCTGGCGGAATGGAACGGGGCGATGAATGAACACTGGCCCGAACCGCTGATCTATGCCGCGTGGCTGCGCGCGCTGCAGGATCGGCTGGTGCGGGATGAGCTGGGGCCGATGGCCAACACGCTCACCCATGTGGAGCCCCTGTTCATCGAACGGGTGTTCCGCGATGTGGACGGGGCCAGCGTGTGGTGCGACGTGCGCCAGTCTGCGCCCGTAGAGACCTGCCCGGATATGGCGCGGCTCGCCCTCGACGACGCCCTGCTGGAGATTGGTGAGACCTATGGCACCCAGCTTGAAGGGCTGCGGTGGGGCGATGCGCATCAGGCGACGCATGACCATCAGGTGCTGGGCGACGTCCCGCTCCTGCGCTATTTCGTGAACATCCGCCAATCAACACCCGGTGGCGACAACACACTGCTGCGGGGGCTGAGCCGCGGCACGGGGCCAAATCCGTTCGAAAATGTGCACGGCGCAGGCTATCGCGGGGTCTATGACTTTGCCGATCCCAACAGTTCGGTGTTCATCCTGTCCACCGGGCAATCCGGGCATTTCCTGTCGCGCCACTATGACGACATGGCGCAGCTGTGGCGGCGCGGTGAGTATATCCCGATGTCGCTGGACGAAGGGCTCGCACGGGCGGGCGCGGTTGGCGTGACGCGGCTGGAACCGCTGGGCCAGCGATGAAACGGGCGCTGATCGTGCTCCTGGGTCTTGCCCTTGGGCTTGTCGCCTACAGCCAATTGGCACGGCACATGGCCCATGGCACGCCACCGCCCATGGCCGCGGCACAGGATCAGGCCGACGCAGTGATTGTGGACAAGGCCGCGCGTCGCATGCAGCTGATGCGCGGCACGCAAATGCTGGCGGAATACCCCATCTCGCTGGGTGGCGCACCTGCAGGGCACAAGACGCGCGAAGGCGACGAACGCACGCCCGAAGGCACATACCTCATCGATTGGCGCAACGGCCGGTCCATCGCGCATCTGAGCCTGCACATCTCCTATCCAAATGCCGCGGACCGCAGCGCCGCAGAGGCGCGCGGCGAAGACCCCGGCGGCAACATCATGATCCACGGGATCCTGAACGGCTGGGGCTGGGTCGGCGCGCTGCACCGGTCGTGGGACTGGACCAACGGCTGTATCGCCGTGACCAATGCCGAGATGCGCGAGATCTGGTCGCTGGTGCCCAATGGCACGCCGATCACGATCCTGCCGGGATAGATCATGCCAACGATCCTGTTCAACAAACCCTTTGGCGTGCTGTCGCAATTCACCGACAAAGGCACCGAAGGCTCGCCCCGCCCCACCCTGTCCGCTTTTATTGATCTGCCGGGCGTGTACCCCGCCGGACGGCTCGACCGCGACAGCGAGGGGCTGATGGTGCTGACCTCCGACGGCGCGCTGCAGGCCCGCATCGCGCATCCGAAGTTCAAGGCGGCCAAGACCTACCTCGTGCAGGTCGAGGGCACCATCGACGACGCGGCACTGGCGAAGTTGCGCGGAGGCCTCACCCTCAAGGACGGCCCGACCCGTCCCGCCAAGGCGCGCCGCATCGCCGCCCCCGACCTCTGGCCCCGCGACCCGCCCATCCGTGTGCGCAAAACGGTGCCCGACAGCTGGCTTGAGATCACGATCACCGAGGGCCGCAACCGGCAGGTGCGCCGCATGACGGCCCATGTGGGCTTTCCCACGCTGCGCCTGATCCGCGTGCAGATCGGTGACTGGCATCTGGGCGACCTTGCGCCCGGCACGTGGCGCCCAGCCTAGCCCCAAGGTTCCTGAGGTATGGTCCGGCACTTGGCGGATCAGGCGTGTAACACGCGCACAGGCACCGTAATTGCCTGAAATCGTCATACTATCGACCGTTTCCCCGTGGAAACCATGCGCATGAAAAGCGGATTTCAATCATTCAAGGCCATCTGGGAAACGCTGAACGACAGCGGTGCCCTTGGTCCGGCATTTGCCGCGCTGCTGGCGATGAGCCTTGCGGCTGGCTTGATCTTCCTCGGTGTCTGGCTGTACCGCCGGTATCGCATGTTCCGCCTGGCTGGAGGGGTCCGGGGCATACGCACCCGCAAACACGTGGACACCCTGCGGGCAGACGGTCTGCTGCAGGGGGATGTGACATTCCCCGACGCGGTGGAAATGGCGCAGACCGGAACGCTTCGCAAGACGTCGCTCGAAGACAAGATGGTCAACTGTGTCGTGCCGCTGGAAATGCTGTTCAGCTGCGATGACCACGGGCTGTATTACCAGTTCGAAATGGGCGAATGGGACGCAAGGCAAGTGGCGTCATGGGTCGAGGTGGTCAACGCCCTCGAAGTAACCGAGATGACCAAGGTTCTGGAAGAGGTTGCGTTGATGCACGACGTGATCTGCCACCCGGAATTCGACGGCGAACACCCACACGGTCAGAGTACGCTTGGCTGGACGTTGTGGCAGCGGGCCGCCGAGCTGCGCGCGCGGGTCGAAGAATCGGATGGCATCGCGCGGCTCAGAGCGGCCTGCGAAGCGCATCTGCGCAAGGCCGCGCCCGATATGCTGCCGCTGCCGACCTGGTGAAACCGGTCGGCCCTCCGGCACGTAGCGCGCCGGTCAGAGACCGTCGAACCGGGCCTTCTGAATGGCAGTCCAGCGGATGTCGAATTCGAAACCGTCCTCGCCCTGCCGCTCGGCCAGCACCACGTCCTGCTCAAAGAGCCACGCGCGCTTGCGCCCATCGGAAAAGGGCAGCACCAAAGTCTCCTCGGTCACCGCGCCCTGCAACGTCTCCGCCACGGTGGCGAGCAGATCGTCCAGCCCCTCGCCCGTGATCGCAGACAGCGCAAGCACGCCGTCATCCCGTTCGGCACGGGCGCGCACGGCGTCGGCCTCTTCGGCGGGCAGCAGGTCCACCTTGTTCCAGACCTCGAACGCGGCGCGCTCTGCATCTACGCCCAGATCGGTCAGGATGGTGCGCACGTCCTCGGCCTGCGCCTCCGTCTCGGGGTGCGAGATGTCGCGCACATGCAGGATCACGTCCGCCGCCAGCACCTCTTCGAGCGTGGCGCGGAAGGACGCGACCAATTCCGTGGGCAGGTCCGAAATAAAGCCCACCGTGTCGGACAGGATCACCTCTGGCCCGTCGGGCAGTTCCACCCGTCGCATGGTCGGGTCAAGAGTGGCAAAGAGCATGTCCTTGGCCATCACCTCCGCCCCCGTGAGCCGGTTGAACAGCGTGGATTTGCCCGCGTTGGTATAGCCCACAAGCGCCACGATCGGGTACGGCACCTTGGCCCGTGCCGCGCGGTGCAGGCTGCGCGTCTTGACCACCTTGTCGAGTTGGCGGCGCAGGCGCACCAGTTGGGTGTCGATGGCACGCCGGTCCGCCTCGATCTGCGTCTCACCCGGGCCGCCCACAAACCCCAGCCCACCGCGTTGCCGTTCCAGGTGGGTCCAGGCGCGCACCAGACGGGTGCGTTGGTAGCTGAGCGCGGCCATTTCGACCTGCAACACACCCTCGCGGGTGGCGGCGCGGTCCGAAAATATCTCGAGGATCAGGCCCGTACGGTCGAGCAGCTTGACCTTCCACTTGCGTTCCAGGTTGCGCTGCTGCACCGGCGTCACGGGACCGTCGATCAGGACCAGTTCCACCTCCGCATCGTGCAGCCGCTCTTTCAGCTCGTCGATCTTGCCGTCCCCGAACAGCAATCCCGCTTTCGCACTGCGCAGCGGCACGACCTCTTGCCCGACCACTTCAAGCTCGGGCAAGGCGTGTGCCAAAGACACCGCTTCGGCCAGCGCAAAGCGGGCCTCGCGCCGATCCGGGTCGGATTTGATATCAGGATGCAGGACCCACGCGCGGGTCAGCTGCGGCGCGGTATCACTCAAGAGGCGTCTTCGCCCTCATAGAGCGAAATCGGCTGGCTCGGCATGATCGTCGAGATCGCGTGTTTATACACAAGCTGGCTCTGACCATCGCGGCGCAGCAACACGCAGAAATTGTCAAACCACGTGATAACGCCCTGAAGTTTAACACCATTGATCAAAAAAATTGTCACGGGCACTTTGGTCTTGCGCACGTGATTGAGAAACGCATCTTGCAAATTTTGTCTGTCCGAAGCCATGTCGGTTAACCCTTTTTTTCTTGCTTAGGCCTGCGGACCAGACCATCCCACCGGCAAGAGTATGTCTTTTGCCAAATGAACATTCCACCCCAAAAAACAGTCCGTTACGGACCTATAGCGGTGCCCCGCTCAGCCACGCCACAGATCAGGCGTGAAAAGCGCGATGATGGCAAGGGTTTCGAGCCGTCCCAGCACCATTGCGGCGGCAAAAATGGATTTTGCGGTCACATTCAGTTCGCTCAGCCGGATCGGCGTATCGCCTGCCATATCCAGCAGCGGGCCGGTCGTGGACAGGCCCGAAATGGTCATGACAAGGGCGGTCTCAAAGCTGAGCCCGGTCGCGGCAAGCGCGATCGAAACGAGGGCCAGTGACAGCGCAAAGAGCATGAAAAACACCCACGCGATGAATGCACCGTCCTTTTGCAAGCGCCGCCCCATGACGCCCGCGCCGGAGACGGACGACGGATGCACCAGCC
Organism: Tateyamaria rhodophyticola; assembly: GCF_047777875.1. Taxonomy (GTDB): domain Bacteria; phylum Pseudomonadota; class Alphaproteobacteria; order Rhodobacterales; family Rhodobacteraceae; genus Tateyamaria. The sequence goes on from NZ_CP180519.1 coordinate 3,659,074, forward strand.
GCTCCATCTCGCGCAGCCCGTTTTGATACAGCGCGAAGACGCGCAGCAGTTTGACGCCCCCCGCTGTGGTCGCGACCCCGCCGCCAATCACCGCAAGCCCCAGAAGAAGCAGACCGGGTGTCTCCAGCCCGGACCACGACTGCGCCGCGGCCCAATAGGTGGACGCAAACCCCGTGGTCGTCAAAAAGCTCATCACCGTGAACGCTCCACCCCAGAGCGCACGCGCCGCGTCGCCCACGCTTTCCTCTGCGTTCACGTCGATGGCACCTGCGAAATGGCGCAGGAACAGGCAGAGCGGGACAATGATGACCAGCGCGATACCGATCCGGAACTCCGGATCGCGCAGCAGGTTGCCCGCGCCTGCATTGACGGTGTCGGTGGAAAAGGTCAGCCGCGACAACGCAAAGAGCATGAACAGCATCATCACGACTTCCCCCGTGATGCCCGATGCGCCGGCTTCGAGCCCGCCCACGGGCGAGATGCCGGAAGTGGCCATGATCGACATCGCATGGCTGATCGCGACAAGCGGCGCGTCCCCCGACACCGACAAAAGCACCCATAGCAGCAGCGTCAGCCCCATGTAGATCGGCACCAGCACCGCACTCACCTTGCCGATGCGCACCCGTACTTCGGGGGCGGTCATGCCCACATCCGTGTTGGCGCGGCGGCCCGGTTCGGCCCGCGCCGTCACCTCGAACCCGCCAAGATTCAGAGGCGCCAGAATCGCGGACGCCGCCACCCACATCAGCAAACCACCCATCCAGCCCACGATGGCGCGCCACAGGTGCAGCGCCGGGTTCAACCGTTCGGGATCGTCAAAGAGCGTGGCACCCGTCGTGGTGATCGCACTGACCATCTCGATATACGCATTGAGAAACGTCGTGGTCCGCAGCCCTTCGTAAAACGGAACGGCAAGCACCGCGGGCAGGAACACAAACGCACAAAAGAGCGACACGAGCGGTCCCAACGGCCCGTGCCGCGGATCGCGCCCGGCATGGGCAAAGGCGATGAGGCCAAAGATGATCAGCCCCAACAGCCCGCTATAGAGAAACGCGCGGCCCGTCACATGTTCGCGGATCAGCCCGGCATAGACCGCCGGAATGATCATCAGCGCCGAAAACACGCCCAGCACGATCAGGAACAGCGGAAGGCGCAACACGGTTGCGCCGATGCCCGGTCGTTGCTGCCCCCGCACTGGCATCAGAAAAAGTCGATGGACACCTGCATCAGGCGCTCCACCTCCGGCACGTCCTTGGCCATGGCAAAGATGGCGATCACATCGCCTTCGTCGATGCGGGTCTTGCCCACGGGGCGGATGACCTCGTCGCCCTTGCGGACCGCTCCGACCAGCACACCTTCGGGAAAGTCGATCTCGTTGATGCGTTGGCCCGCCATGGGCGATGTCGACAGAACCTCGGCCTCGATCACCTCTGCGTCGGCGTCCCCGATGGAATAGACCGACCGTACGCGCCCGTGCCGGATATGCCGCAGGATCGACGACACGGTCGTGGCACGCGGGTTGATATAGGCGTCAATGCCAAGCGGCCCCATCATCGGCACCAGCGTGGGATCGTTGATCAGCGCGATGGCATAGGGGCAGCCCTCGGATTTCGCACGCACCGCGGCCAGCATGTTGGTCTTGTCATCATCCGTCACGGCCAGCATCGCATCCGCGCGCGCCACACCCGCCTCCGCCAAAAGCGCCACATCGAGACCGTCGCCGTTCAGCACAATCGTGCGCTCCAGCGCTTCGGCAGCGAGTTCCGCGCACCGCCGGTTGCGTTCGATCACCTTGGCACGCACCCGTGTCGCGCGCCCTTCGAGCGCGCGCGCCACGGCCAGACCCACATTGCCCCCGCCCACCAGCACGACGCGTTCCTGCTTGCGCATGGTCTTGCCAAAGACCTCCATCGCGCGGGGCACATCGTCCACATGGGCAAAGACATAGGCCTCGTCCCCGGCAAAGAGCTGATCCCCCGCCTCGGGCGCAAAAAGCGTGCCGTCCCGCCGGATGCCCACAACCACAACCCGCAAGGTCGAAAACAGGTCCGTCAGCTGGCGCAGCGGCGTGTTCAGCACCGGACAATCATCGTCGAGAGCAATGCCCAGCAGCTGTGCCTGCCCGTCGATGAACAATTCCGTATCGAACGCGGCGGGCGCGCTCAGCCGTTGCAGGGCGGCGGCGGCCACCTCGCGTTCGGGGCTGATCACGACGTCGATGGGCATGTGGTCGCGCCGGTAGAGGTCAGAGTAAATGACGCTCAGGTAGGACTGGCTGCGCAGGCGGGCGATCTTGCGGTTGATGCCGAATACCGAATGCGCCACCTGACAGGTCACCATGTTGACCTCGTCCGAATGGGTGGCCGCAATCACCATATCCGCATCCCGCGCGCCCGCCCGGTCCAGCACATCCGGATAGCTCGCAAAGCCGGCCACCCCCTGCACATCAAGCGTGTCCGTGGCGCGCCGCACAAGGTCGGGATCGCTGTCGACCACGGTGACGTCGTTACGCTCGCCCGAGAGGTGGCGGGCAATCTGCCAACCTACCTGCCCCGCTCCGCATATGATGACCTTCATGCGCTGTCCTTGGCCTGGCCCCGGGACGGTGTTCGTCCGCAATCTCAGCGTCCCTGCATGACAGAGCCGAACCGCGTGGTCAATATTTGCACACGTGTGCAAATGGGAATTGCCAAAGCGCAGGGATTGGGGCACGGTCAGGGCATGCGTGTCTGGATCGCCTTGTCCTGTCTGCTGGCCGGTGCGGCCTGTCTGCCGCTCAACACCTTCTACGCCGAAGGGGTGAGCGTGGCACAGCTGGAACGCGACACCACGCAATGTGACGTGCAAGCGCTGCGCGACGCGCCTGTGGCCAACGTGGTCCGGCAAGGGCCGCCGCGCTTTGTCCGCGGTCGCAGCAGTTGCGACGCAACCGGCAAATGCCATCACAGCGCAGGCTATTGGGTTCCGGGCGAAGTCTACAGCGTAGACGTCAACGCCGACCTGCGCGCCCGCGTAAAGGGGCAATGCATGGCTGATCGCGGCTATGCCCCCGTTGAAATACCCGCCTGCCCTGCAGGTGTGAGCCAAGCCGCGCCCGACGGGCGCACAACCATCCTCCCAACCTTGAATGAGAAGACCTGTGTCATCAGAAACCAAGACGGCAGCATCCACATCGTCCAGCGCGGCTGAGGCCGCCGCCCGGCTGCACGACGCCAAAACCATTGTCCGCGCGCACCACGCCGCGATCTCGCAAGCGGGCGCGGCGGATGTGCGCCAGGCCCTGTCGCTGCACATGGACCCAGACGTCCACTGGCGCGGCATGCACCCCTGGCACGAACAGCACGGGATCGACGCGGTGGCGGGGCAATTCTGGACACCGCTGATGACTGCGCTGACCCGGCCGCAACGCCGGGTCGATGCGTTTTTTGCCGGGGACAATACGCTTGAGGGCGCGGACGGCATCTGGGTGGCGAGCATGGGGCATATCATGGGCCTCTTTGACACCGCGTTTCTGGGCATCCAGCCGACGGGCAAACTGGTCATGCTGCGCTTTGCCGAATTCAGCCGGGTGCTGGACGGGCGCATCGTCGAACAGGCGTTCTTCTGTGACCTCTTGCACCTGATGCATCAGGCGGGACAGTACCCGCTGCCCAACATGACCGCTGCACAGTTGGTACAGCCGGGGCCGATGACCCATGACGCCATCCTGCTGGAGCCTCAGGACGCAGGCGAAAGCGCGAAGACGCTGGACCTGATCAACGACATGATCGGCATGATTTCCAAGGTCAACGCCACCGACACCCCGCCCCCGCCGCAGGAAGAACTTGCCCGGCACTGGCATGACGACATGGTCTGGTGGGGGCCGACGGGGATCGGCGCGACCTACACCATCGATCGCTATATCGAGCAGCACCAGCAGCCGTTTCGCAGGCAATTGGGTGACCGGCAATTCAACGGGCACATCGCCCGCTTTGCCGAAGGCAACTATGGCGGTTTCTTTGGCTGGCCGAACCTGACGATGGACTGCACCGGCCCGTATCTGGGCCTGACGCCATCAGGGCGCAAGGCCGACATGCGCGTGGTCGATATCTATCGCCGCGACGGCGACAAGCTGGCCGAAAACTGGATCTTCATCGACATGCTGCATTTCCTGAACATGCAGGGGCTCGACGTTCTGGCACAGTTGGAGACGCGGGCGCGGTGACACGCCCGGTTGGCGGCGGGTTACTCCGCCGCCTGCTGCGCCTCTTCGACCTGAGCCACACGCGCACCGCCCTTGGACGCGGTAACCACGCCAAGCGATTTCAGCTTGCGGTGCAGGGCCGAGCGTTCCATGCCGACGAAATTCGCCGTGCGGCTGATATTGCCGCCGAACCGGTTGATCTGGGTCAGCAGGTATTCGCGTTCGAACGCCTCGCGCGCCTCGCGCAGGGGCAGCGTCGCCAGCGCACCGGAGAGGACCACGCGCCCCTCTTCGGCCTCGGGCTCTGCCGGACCGGGCAGTTCCTTGGCCTCGATCGGGCCGGTGCCGTCGCCAAGGATCAACACACGTTCCACCATATTCTTCAACTGACGCACATTGCCGGGCCAGACCATCGTCTGCAGCAGCGCCGAGGCGTCCTCGCTCAGCTCGCGCTTGGGCAGACCCTGCGCGCCGTTGAACTCGTCGATGAAATGCGCGGCCAGCACCGGGATATCTTCGCGCCTTTCCTCGAGGCTCGGCACCGCAATCGGAACCACGTTCAGCCGGTGGTACAGCTCTTCGCGGAAGGTCTGCGCGGCAATCGCCTCGTCCAGATCGCGGTTCGTCGATGAGATGACACGCAGATCCACGCGTACCTTGTCGGTGCCGCCCACGCGCTGGAACTGCTGATCCACGAGCACGCGCAGGATCTTGGATTGCGTCCCGATGGGCATGTCGGCCACCTCGTCGAAATAGACGACACCGCCATGCGCCTGCTCCAGCAGGCCCTGCTCTACCCCGCGATCCGCCGTCTCGCGTCCGAAGAGCACCTCTTCCATACGCTCCGGTTCCACACCGGCGCAGTTCACGGTCACGAACGGGGCATCCGACCGGTTCGAGTTGGCATGGATATAGCGCGCGGCAACCTCCTTGCCGCTGCCGCCCGGGCCGGTCAGCATCACGCGGCCATTGGACTTGGTCACCTTGTCCAGCTGCGACACCAGCGCGCGGAAGCTGGCGGAATTGCCGATCATCTGCGCGGGGGCGGCTTCGGGGCGGCGCAGGCTCTGGTTTTCGCGGCGCAGGCGGCTCGTTTCCATCGCGCGGCGGATCACCACCAGCAACTGATCGATATTGAACGGCTTTTCGATAAAGTCGTAGGCGCCTTGCTTGATCGCAGCCACCGCAATCTCGATATTGCCGTGGCCCGAGATGATCACCACGGGCACGTCCGGATTGTCGCGCTTGACCGTCTTGAGGATGTCGATCCCGTCCATCCGGCTGTCCTTGAGCCAGATGTCGAGGATGATCAGCGCAGGCTCCCCCGTGTTGATCGCGCCCATCGCGTCGTCGGAATTGCCCGCCAGCCGCGTGGCGTAGCCTTCGTCCTCCAGAATGTCCGAGATCAGCTCCCGGATATCCCGTTCATCATCCACAATCAGAATATCGCTCATACCGCCTGCTCCTGCTCAACAACTGCCGGCGCAAGGGGCAGTGTGATCACTGCCATCGCGCCGAAATGGGTTTGACCCTCAAAGGGGGCCGCGTCTTCGAGGGTCAGAGTGCCCCCGTGTTCTTCGATGATCTTCTTGACGATGGGCAGGCCAAGGCCGGTGCCTTCATCGCGGGTGGTGACATACGGCTCAAACAGGCGCGCCCGGTCCTCGGGCAGGCCAATGCCATTGTCCGCGATGGTGATCCGTGCGCCGCGCGGGCCGGTGTCCATCTGCACCTCGATACGGGGGCGATGCCCGTCGGGCGCGCCCTTTCTGTAAAGGGTTTCAATGGCTTCGCCCGCGTTCTTCACAAGGTTGGTCAACGCCTGTGAGATCATAGTCGCATCCACATCCGCAAGGATGTCCTCGCTCGGCAGATCGTCAGCAATCTCCACATCCGGCTGGCCCGCACGCTGGAGCACCACGGCGTCCCGCACGAGGGTCACAAGGTTCTGGCTGGTCCGCTCCGGCTCCGGCATCCGGGCGAATTTTGAAAATTCGTCCACGATACGGCGCAGGTCGCCGGTCTGGCGCACGATGACATCCGTCATCTGTTCAAGGCTGTCACTGTCCTCGCCGACCTTGGGCGCGAACTTGCGCTTGATCCGCTCCGCGCTCAGCTGGATCGGGGTCAGAGGGTTCTTGATCTCGTGCGCGATGCGGCGCGCCACGTCGCCCCAGGCCGCCATCCGCTGCGCCGACACAAGGTCCGTCACATCGTCAAAGGCGATCACGTACCCTTCGAGCCGCCCGTTCGCATTCCGCCGCGTCGCCATCCGCACCAGCAGATTTTCAAGCTGCCCGTTGCGGGTCACCTTGACCTCGCTCTGCGCCACTTCCTGCCCGCTGGCCTTCAGGAGCGCAAAGAGCGCTGCAAATTCCGGGATCGCCACGGCCAGCGGCACGGCCTCCTGCGCGTCCTCCTGCCAATCCAGCAGCCGTTCGGCCGAGCGGTTGGCAAAGGTGACCTTGCCCGCCGGATCGACACCCACAACGCCGGACGTGACAGAGCTGAGCACTGAATCAAACAGCCTGCGCCGCCGTTCGATCTGTTCGGTATTGGCCAGCAACGTCTGCCGCTGCCCCTTGAGCTGGCGCGTCATCTGGTTGAAATACCGGCCCAGCATGGCGATTTCGTCGTCGCCCTCTTCTTCGCGCACCTGCACGTCCAGATCGCCGGAGCCGACCCGTTGCGCGGCCCCCGTCAGACGGCCCACGGGCCCGCTCAGCCGTTCGGCAAACCACAGACCCAACGAGATCGCCGCCAGGATCAGGATCAGCGCAAAGCCCAGGTAAAGCAGCCCGAACTGGAACAGCACGCGGCCCCGCTCACTCTCAAGCTGCTGGTAGAGCAGCACGGTTTCCTGCGTCTCATCGACAAGCGACAGGATTTCACCATCCACATCGCGACTGACATAAAGGAACCGGTCCACATAGGACGCCAGCGGCACCAGCGCCCGGAATTCATTGCGCGGCCAGTCTTCGATGATGCGAATGCCATCTTCGATTGCGGCGTCGAAATCGGTGCGCTCCGGCTCTTCGTAATCAAAGAGGTAAGACCGGTCGCCGCGCGCGCGAATTTCACCTGTGCCATCAACGATATAGGCCTCGCGCAGGCCCCGCTGCACCTGCAATTGCCCTTCGGTCAGGACCTCGCGATCCCCCACAATCTGCGCGCCCCGCACCGTATCGATATAGCGGGCTAGCGCACGCGCATCCGCAGCCAGGTCTTCGCGCTGCTCCGCCTCATAGGCTTGTGCTGCGGCCAGCGAATTGCCGACCACGCGGCTCACCCGTTCAGAAAACCAGCCCTCAAGGCCGATGTTGACCGTCAGCCCCGCAAACACCGCCACCGTCACCGTCGGGATCAGCGCCAGCAGCGCAAAGGCCCCTGTCAGGCGCAGGTGCAAGCGGCTGCCTGCGGATTTGGCCCGGCGCGCCGCGATCAGGCGCGCGATCTGTGACATGACCAGCGCCGCCACCATCATCACATAGACAAGGTCCGCGAGCAGCACGAGCCGCAGTGCGAGCGACCGACCGCCCTGATCGAGCGGCCCGAGAATGAGATAGGTCACAAGCGCCAGTAGTGGGCCCAGCACCACAAGACCAAGCGTCGCGAAATTGCGCACCCGCCGTTTGCGACGCAGACGCCCTAACCGCACCCATAGGGAGGTTCGTGTCGTAGATGCCACGTGGCACGCCCTCGATGATGTGGCGCTTGCTGCGCCTTACCGCCATATCCAGTGGTCACCCGGCGCCTTGCGGCGCGAATGCCACGGGTTGTGTGGCAGTATTACATCAATTTGCGTCGACGTGTCACCTCTATATCGAGATCGGTGATTTTCTTGCGCAGCGTATTGCGGTTGATCCCGAGCAAATCCGCGCATTTCGCCTGATTTCCGCCCGTCGCATCCAGCGCAATTTCCAGCAGCGGTGCCTCAACCTCGCGCAGGATACGTTGATAGAGACCGGGGGGCGGCAACATGTTGCCGTGCAGGTCAAAGTAGCGCCGCAGATGCCGCGCCACCGACGCGCCCAGCTTTTCCGTGTCCCCGCCCGACCGCATCGGCTCCAGTTCCGGCTGATTGCCCAGCACCTGTTCGACCTCGGCCGCTGTAATCTCCGGCGCGCGGCTGGTCAGGCCCAGACGGCGCACGGCGTTCTCCAGCTGGCGCACATTGCCGGGCCAGCTGTAGGTGCGGAAAATCTCGGCGGCAGGCTCTGACAGCGTACGATGCGCCTGCCCCGACTTTTCCCCACGCGCGAGGAAATGCTCGGTCAAAAGCGGGATGTCATCCACACGCTCGCGCAGTGCGGGCGCATTCAGCGTGGCCCCCGACAAGCGATAGTAGAGATCCTTGCGCACCCGCCCCGCTTCCATCGCGTCCGTCAGGTCAGACTGGCTGGTGGCGAGAAAGCGCGGCACATATTCGCCGGGCGTGTCCATCATGCGCACGATGCGGGCCTGCAGTTCTTCGGGGATGTCGCTGATCTCATCAATCAGCAGCGTGCCGCCCTTGACCTTTGCCAACACGCGCGCAGGGCCTTCGAGATCCTGCAACTCTGCCGCCGTCACGGTCACGAAAGGCAACGTCCGCCGGTCCGAAAAATCATGAATGGCGCGCGCAATCAGCGACTTGCCCGTCCCGCTTTCGCCCCAGATCAGCACCGGCAGGTCCGTGTTCATCACCCGCGCCACAACGCGGTAAAGCGCCTGCATGATCGCCGTGCGCCCCACGAGGGGCAGCTCGTCCGGGCGCTCATCTTCGACCGTGCGCGCCCGCGATTGCCCGCGCAACTCCAGCGCCTTGGCCGTGCGTTTCATCAGGTCCGGCAGGTCAAACGGCTTGGGCAGGTAATCATAGGCTTCGGCCTCTGCCGCCTGAATGGCGGTCATGATCGTGTTCTGTGCGCTGATCACGATGACCGGGAGACCGGGCCGGTCATGGGAAATTTTGGGCAGCATCTCAAGCCCATTGCCATCGGGCATCACCACGTCCGAAATCACGACATCCCCCTTGCCTTCGCCCACCCACCGCATCAGCGTGGTGAGCGACGAGGTCGCGTGCACCTTGCACCCCGCCCGCGTCAGCGCCTGCGTCAGCACCGTGCGGATCGTGCGATCGTCATCAGCAACAAGAACTGTACCGTCCATGGGTTACTCCTCGGGGTTGGGGGCGGAAAGGGCCGCTTTGGGCGCGCGCGGCAGGGACAGGCGGAACACGGTCTGGCCCGGCACGGAAGTCACCGAAATCCAGCCGTCGTGATCCGAAATGATCTTGGACACCAGCGCGAGGCCCAGGCCGGTGCCATTCTCCTTGCCCGACACAAACGGGTCAAAGATGTCCGCCGCAATGCCCTCGGGCAGACCGGGACCGTCGTCGATGATCTCGATCTGGAGCGGTAGCGATTGACCAGAGCCATCGGCGCGGCGCAGGCGGAAGGAATGTTCAAAGAAACTGTGCAGGCGGATCGTGCCACCGGGCGTGCCCGCCGCTTCGGATGCGTTTTTCAGCAGGTTCAGAACCACCTGCAACAGCTGATCCGGATCACCGAACGCAAGCGGCAGGGACGGGTCATAATCCTCGATGATCGTCATGTTCGCACCAAATCCCAGCAAGGCCGAGCGGCGCGCGCGGTCCAGCACATCGTGGATGTTGACGGGCCGCATATCGGGCGGGGACAGGTTGCCGAACTGTTCCACCTGTTCGAGCAGTTTGACGATGCGCCGCCCCTCTTCCACGATCAGATCGGTCAGCTCGAGGTCCTCTGGCTTGAGGTTCATGCTCAAGAGTTGCGCCGCACCCGTGATGCCCGCCAAAGGGTTCTTGATCTCATGTGCGAGCATCTCGGCCATGCCAATGGCCGACTTCGCCGCCGATTTGACGGAATGGTTCTGGGTCATGCGTCCCGCCAGTTCACGGGGCGAGATCATCAGCACCATGTGTTCCGGCGCTCCGACAAGGGGCGCGATCTGCAGCGCGCATTGCAGCGGCGGACGTTGTCCGTTGCCCACGTCGACGTCATTTACGAAGAGCGGCGTGCCGTTCTTGCGCGCCCGTGCGAGGCTGTCTTCCAGCGGCGCATCCACGGCCAGCTGATCCCAGAGCGGCAGGCCGCACATGGTGCGGGCGGAGGCGTTGAAAAACCCTTCGGCGGCGGAATTGATGTCGACGATCTCATCCATCGGCCCAATCAGGATCGTCGGCACCGGCAGCGATGCCCAGAGATCGCCCGGCCCGGTCATGCCGCCTCGGTCCGTTCGGCCGCAGCCAACGCGCGGGACAGTGCGGCCACTGTGTCAGCCGGCGTTTTGGCGGTCAGAACGGCGCGGCGCAGGTCCGCAGGCGTGCCCGCATGATCCATGTACCAGCCCAGATGCTTGCGCGCGACGCGCAGGCCAAGCGCATCACCGTAGAACCGCAGAATGTCGTCGTAATGGCGCAGCACGAGCGTGGTCAGCGCATTCCCCGTCGGCACAAGAGGCGGCGGCGTGCCGTAGAGATGGTGCGCAATCTGTGCGAGGACCCAGGGTCGGCCTTGCGCACCGCGCCCGATCATCACCCCGTCACCGCCCGACAGGGCCAGCGCATGCAGCGCCGATTGCACGTCCACAATGTCACCATTGGCAATGACCGGTATGTGCACCGCCTCTTTGACCCGCCGGATCGCGGCCCAGTCGGCACGGCCCTTGTAGAACTGGCACCGGGTGCGCCCGTGAATGACAATCTGCTTGATACCCGCCGCCTCTGCCCGCCGGGCAATGTCGGGCGCATTCATCATGGCATCGTCCCAGCCCAGCCGGGTCTTGAGCGTGACGGGCACGTCCACCGCGCCCACCACCGCCTCGATCAGGCGCAGGGCGTGGTCCGGCTCGCGCATCAGGGCCGACCCGGAATAGCCGTTCACAACCTTCTTGGCCGGGCACCCCATGTTGATGTCGATCACCCGCGCGCCCTGCCCCGCAACCATGCGCGCGGCTTCGGCCATCGGCTGCGCCTCGCGCCCGGCCAGCTGCACGGCAGTTGCCGCAGCGCCCAGACCCAGCTCTGCCTTTTCCCGGCTGCCCGGTCGCGCGTTCAGCATATCATGGCTGGCAACCATCTCCGACACGACGAGACCTGCACCGAACTCCGACACGATGGAGCGAAACGGCAAGTCCGTGATTCCAGCCATCGGCGCCAGCATGACGGGCGGAACCATGTTGAGAGGTGACGGGTGCATGAGCAGGTGCTTAATCCTTGTGCTATCTTTCGGGCTATCCGAGGTGTTCGAATTCTTCAACGAATGCAAGTGGCAACGCAGGCACCTCGCAAGCGGTCTGCCTAAAATATAGGCAAATACCAGCCCCATGGACAGCACAGATCGCAGTGCCTATGCATTGGCCATGACAAGTTCGGGTCAAGACGCGCACCGCGCCGCTGCCGTGATCGTGGCTGCGGGACGGGGGACACGTGCCGGCGGGGACGTGCCCAAGCAGTGGCAGATGCTGGCCGGTATGCCTGTCGTCCGCCACTCCGTGACCGTCTTTGCCGATCATCCGCGCATCGCCCAAGTGGTGGTCGTCTTTCATGCCGATGATGCGGCGCGGGTACGCGATCTGGGGCTGAGCGGTGTGGACACCGCAACCGGTGGTGCGGACCGCGCGGCATCCGTCGCAGCCGGGTTGGCAAAGGTGCGCGACTGCGCCCAGGTGTTGATCCATGATGTGGCCCGACCGCTGGTCACGCCAGAGGTGATTGACGCGGTGCTGGATGCGCTTGCCACGCACGCAGGTGCCGCCCCTGCCCTGGCGGTGACGGATGCGCTTTGGACCGGTGACGGCACTCGCGTCACAGGCACGCAGGACCGCACCGGGCTTTTCCGGGCGCAAACGCCGCAAGGTTTTGCACTGGACGCGATACGCGCAGCACATGACGCGCATCCCGGCGGTGCCGCAGATGACGTTGAGGTCGCGCGCGCCTTTGGTCTTGATGTTGCGATCGTGCAAGGCGACGAAGACAACATGAAAATCACCCTGCCCGGCGATCTGGTCCGGGCTGAACGGATCTTGCGGGGGCGGCATGGACATTAGACTGGGCAACGGGTTCGACGTGCACGCCTTTGGACCGGGCGATCATGTGATGCTGTGCGGCGTGCGGGTGCCGCACACCGCGGGGCTGGTGGGGCATTCGGATGCGGATGTGGGCCTGCACACCATCACCGACGCCATTTATGGCGCGCTGGCTCAGGGCGACATCGGCACCCATTTCCCGCCATCCGATCCGCAGTGGAAGGGCGCGGAAAGCCATGTGTTTTTGCGCCATGCCGTGCAATTGGCGGGCGACATGGGCTTTGGAATCTCCAATATCGACTGCACGCTGATCTGCGAATTTCCCAAGGTGGGCCCGCACGCGGCAGACATGCGCGCGCGCGTCGCGGAGATCTGCACGCTCGACCCGGCGCGCGTGTCGGTCAAGGCCACGACGAGCGAGCGGTTGGGCTTTACGGGCCGCGGTGAGGGCATCGCCTGCATCGCCACCGCCGCGTTGGTCAGCGCATGATCGCGCGGGCCATCGGCACCGTCTGCGGCGCAGGCTATCTGCGCCCGGCCCCTGGCACCTGGGGGTCGGCGGCTGCACTCCCGCTGGCCTATGGCGTGCACCTGCTGGGCGGGGTCGCCGCACTCGGCATTGCGACGCTGATCGTGTTCGCGGCTGGCTGGTGGGCAACGGCGCAGATGACAGCCGGTCAGGCGGACCACGATCCGTCCGAAATCGTGGTGGATGAGGTGGCGGGCCAGTGGATTGCGCTATTCCCGCTCAGCTATGCCGCCAGCACACGCGGGATCGACATTCTGGACATGTGGCCCGGTTGGGTCGCGGGTTTCGTCCTGTTCCGCCTGTTCGACATCTGGAAGCCGTGGCTCGTCGGGTGGGCCGACCGGCGGGGTGACGCTCTTGGCGTGATGCTCGATGATGTGATCGCAGGACTGTTTGCCGCCGTGGGTGTGCTGGTGCTGGCCGGTGTTGCACATGGGGTTTTGATGCGATGAGCCTCGCCACCGAAATCATTGAAGTTGCAAAAGAAAAGGGCATCATGATTGCCGCCGCCGAAAGCTGTACCGGCGGCATGGTGACGGCCGCCCTCACCGACATTCCCGGCGCATCGGCTGTGGTTGAACGTGGCTTTGTCACCTATACCAACGCCGCCAAGATCGAGATGCTGGGCGTGTCGGCGGCCACCCTCGACGCCCACGGCGCAGTGAGCGAAGAGGTCGCTGCCGAAATGGCGCGGGGCGCTTTGGCCCATGCGCCCGTGCAATTGGCCGTGTCGATCACAGGCATCGCGGGCCCCGGCGGATCGGAATTCAAGCCCGAAGGGCGCGTGTGTTTCGGCCTTGCCGACGCCGCTGGCACCCGAACCGAGACCGTTGAATTCGGCGCCCTTGGTCGCAGCGCTGTGCGGGAAGCTGCGCGCGATCATGCGCTGCAACTGCTGCTCCGCGCACTCACGTAAAGCGCGAAAAACTGCAAAGCGGTGTGCGGTCAATTTGACCTGAGCCGCCAGCCGGGCAATTCTGAGGCCCCAAGTTATTTGAAAATAGGTATTTATCCATGGCAATCGTCACCGGCCACGTGTGGGAACGCGTCACTCAAGATGGGCGCGCAGTGTTCAAACCCATCCCCGAAGCATCCGTCCTCTATATCAAGGCTCAGCACCCTTACACCCTGTATTCCGTGCGTACGGATCAGAACGGCCGCTATCGGCTGGAACTGCCTGCGGGCAATTACGACACCCATGTTGCGTGCTACGGCTATATCACCTTTTCGTCCAGCCAGCACCCCGGGTGGCGCATCATCCGGGAAGGGCCCGAAAACGGGTCGAACTTCTTTCTCGAGCCGGAACCGAAGCAAACCGTATTCCGCAAGCCTGCCACATTGGCCGTGCGCATCCATCTGCCCGATTATGGTGGGCGGGAGGGCACAACCGGCGCGGAACAGGGTATCGAAACGGTTGTGACCGTGGATACCGCCGCTGGCACGATGGTGCTGGACGACATCCCCAAATTCACCAATGACGAGGGCGTGTCGTTCGAAGCGTACGTCAACACGTCAAACGGGACGTTCGATGCGGGCACCGGGCATGCCACCCTCAAGGTCAACGCCGTGGTCGACCCCGCAGCGAGCCTGCTGGGCAAGAACATCGAGCTGTCGAACGTGACGCTGTCGACGAAGACAGAACTGAACCATCGCAGCTTCAAGGGTTTTGCACTCGACCAGCGGCAAAAGCGGTTTTCGCTTGTGGGTGAGGGCATGACCTCTCAGGGGCGCAGGCTGCGCGACAGCGGCGGGATCCTGGACGATCAACGCGCCTTTCTTCGGGTGATTGTCACCTTTGACGACCTCGACGGCCTGACCTGATCAACGCTTTTGCCCGGCGCAGATGAAGTGTCCCCTGCGCCGAGCAACAGGGACTTGGCGTCCTGCCTAAAAATTAGAACATGGCGCGTATGGTGCGCTGATTTTTTAATCAGTTTGAGAAATGCGTAAAAAAGAGCATGCCCGAACGTAGCATGCCTCTTTTTTCCGCAGCGCAGTTACGACACCAGCCCCCCCAGAAACAAAAACCCGAAACGGGAGGGGACAATGAACGGAGCCGATACCGCCTGGATCATCGTGGCAACCGCACTGGTGCTGCTGATGACATTGCCGGGCCTTGCGCTTTTCTATGGGGGCCTCGTGCGCGCCCGCAACGTGCTGAGCGTGTTCATGCACTGCTATGCCATCGCGTGCCTGATGAGCGTGCTGTGGTTTGTCGTAGGCTATTCCATCGCCTTTGGCGGCAGCGACAGCGGATATTGGGGTGGACTGGACAAGCTGCTCTTGAGCGGTGTGACCGCCGACAGCCTCAGCGGCACCTTGCCCGAAGTGCTGTTTTTCGCGTTCCAGATGACATTCGCGATCATCACACCCGCGCTGATCGTCGGCGCGTATGTCGAGCGGATCGGCTTTGGCTTTGTGTTGCTGTTCTCGGGACTTTGGATGCTTCTGTGCTATGCGCCGGTGGTGCACTGGGTCTGGGGCGGCGGGATGCTGGCCGATGGCGGCATCTTTGGCGAGGTGGGCGTGCGTGACTTTGCCGGTGGCATCGTGGTGCACGAAACCGCGGGTATCGCGGCGCTGGTGCTGGCCGTGGTCCTCGGTGCGCGCAGGAACCAGACCGTGCCGCCGCACAATCCCGGCATGGTGATGATGGGTGCGGCCCTGTTGTGGGTCGGCTGGTTCGGCTTTAACGGAGGGTCGCAGCTGGCCGCCGATGGCGGCGCCGCGATGGCGCTGACCGTGACGCATATTTCGGCGGCAACGGCATCCCTGACCTGGGCGCTGTGGGAACGGATCAAGTTCGGCAAGGCGAGCCTTGTGGGCATGGTTACGGGTACGATTGCGGGGCTTGCGTCGATCACCCCGGCCTCCGGATTTGTCGGCCCGGTTGAGGCGCTGATCATCGGGGCCGTCGCGGGCATCCTGTGTCAGGAAGCCGTGACGCTGATCCGCAACGGGCTCAAGATCGACGACACGCTGGACGTCTTTGCCGTGCACGGTGTCGGCGGCATCTTTGGCACGATCATGATCGCAGTCTTTGGCGCCGGCGCATGGGCGGCCCAGCTTGGGTCGCTGGTGATTGTCGGTGTGTTCACGTTGGTGGTGACGGTTGTCCTCATCTACGTGGTCAAGGCGATCACGCCCCTGCGCGTGGACGAAGAGACCGAGACCAGCGGCCTTGATCTGGCCGTCCACGGCGAACGCGCCTACGACGTCAGCAGCTGATTGCAACAACGACCCTGCCCGTCCGCGGGCAGGGATCACTCCGCGCGCAGCACCGTGCCAAGCGTGTCCAGATCGACACCGCCCCGCCGGTGCACCGCCTCCCACAACACATCCGCCTGCGGCGCTCCGATCAAGGCCGTGGCCTTTGCCCGCACCCGGTCCTGCCGCTCGGACAGCGGTGCGGCCTGCGCGAGATCATGCGCCGCGCTGTGGCTCTGCCCACCGGCCTCGATTTCCACCCGCGCCTGCGTGTCCGACAGAGTGTCATCCCCCGTCACCTGCACCACGTCGCGCAACGCAACCACCTCTGGCGCAAGAATCACATCCGGCTCAAACGCCAGATCGGTGTCTAGCGGTCGCCCGAGCAGCGCCAGAGCGACCGTCGCGCTGAGGCTGAATTTCGCCTCCAACCGGGTCTGCGGTGTCGAGATCGCACAGACATCGAGCCAACGTGGATGCACGGCGATGTCGATCCGCGACACATGCCCCGTGTTGATCCCGTCGCGCAAGGACAGCGCCGCCTCGATCGCGGCATGGGTACCGTGACAGCAGGCGTGATATTTGTGACTGACCTGCGGAAAAAGATAGGCGGCGTGGTCGAATGCGGACATGTCCCCTGCCCCGTGATGGGTCGCGCCAAATCCGAACGGACCGTCCAACACCTCCTGCGCGCCCTCGACACCGATCATCGCGGCATGCACCGCTTCGACCGCGCCCGCCGCCGCCATGCCAGCGTGGTAGGGTTTGCCCATCGTGCCAAATTGCACCTTGAGACCGGCGGCACGGGTCCCGGCAAGGCCAATGGCGCTGCACGCCTCTGGCATGTTCAGATCAAAGATCGCGGCACCGGACACTGCCGCACCGATGATGCCTGCCGTCGCAGTCTGATGAAAACCCGTCTCGTAATGCCCGCGCCCCAGCCACAGCCCCGTGCGAATGGACGCCTCTGCCCCCACAAGTGCAGCACGCAGGAACATGTCCCCGTCCCCGTCGCCCTGATGTTCGGCCATGGCCAGCGCCGCGGACACGATGACAGCGCTCGGGTGGCCGATATGGGCAAAGTGCGTGTCGTCGAAATCCAGCGCATGGGCCGCGGTGCCGTTGACCATCGCCGCCCCGCGCATGGGCAGACGCGTCGCGTGCCCGACAACGGACGCCGTCGGATGGCCGCCATTCTCCATCTCGACATGGCGGACCGCCTGCGCGACGGGTTCAAGCCGCCCTGCGACCGCGACGGCGGCCCAATCCACCACCGACAACCGCATCACATCCAACGCCTCGTCCGTGACCGCATCACGGAACACATCCGCAGACATGCGGGCCAGAATGGGGGTCAGGGTCATGTGCGCCTCCGGTGGGTGATCACCGACAGACTGGCACAGTCAGCGGGTCGAATACAGCTCTGCCGCGCGCCGTTCAAAGGCGCGCACAATCCGCTGCATCGCCTCGTTGAACACCACGCCGATGATCCCCTGAAGGATCGCGTTCTTGAATTCGAAATCCACAAAGAAGGACACGTCGCACCCGCCCTCAGCCTCCGAGAAGGACCAGTTGGACTTCATGTAGCGGAACGGACCGTCGAGGTATTCGGTGTCGATCCGGTGATCATCCGGGTACAACACGACGCATGATCCGAACCGTTCGCGAAACACCTTGAAGCTGATCACCAGGTCCGCCTCCATCACCTGCGCATCCCCTTTGGGCGTGACCTTGCGCACCCGTGCCGCGGCACACCACGGCAGGAACTGGGGATATGACGCCACATCCGCCACCAGATCGTACATCTGTTGCGGGGTGTAGGGCAGGAAGCGGGTTTCAGAGTGGGTCGGCATCGCGCTATGAGTGGTGAAACAGTGCCACGCGATGTGTCCTGCGCGCGCGCCAAAATCAAGGGGAAGCCATGTCGGAGCGGCCATATGTCATAGATCAGATGATCTCGGCCAAGGCGATTGCCGCCCGGATCGAAGCCTTGTCGCGCGAGATCGAGGCGGAATTTGCGGGCACCAACAAGCTGGTCGTGGTGGGATTGCTGCGTGGATCGTTCGTTTTCATAGCGGATCTGGTGCGGGAGCTGGACCTGCCGATCGAGGTCGATTTCCTCGAGGCGTCGTCATATGGCGATGCGATGGAATCGAGCCGCGAAGTACGTATTCTCAAGGACTTACGCGGCGCAATCGAAGGGCGCGACGTGCTGGTTGTCGAAGACATCATTGATACCGGCCACACCATGCATCACATCAGCGCGCTGATGGCATCGCGCGCACCTGCCCGGCTCCGGACCATTGCGCTGTTGGACAAACCCACCCGCCGAGAGGTCGAGGTCAAGGCCGATTGGACCGGGTTCGAAATACCGGATGAATTTGTCGTGGGCTATGGCATCGACTACGCGCAACGCAATCGCAACTTGCCCTTTATCGGCAAGGTTCGGTTCACTTGATCTGGCGCAAATGCCCGATGGCGCGCACCTTCCCTTCGACAACCTGATCATGCAGGGCATAGGTGGTGGCGCGCCCGCCGTTTTCAGCCTCGAACGCCTCAAGCGCATCATTGAGATGCGCAATGGCAACCCCATGCGCTCCGGGATCCAGCGCGGCGATCACGGCTGACAGTTTCGATTTGATGTCGTCGGCGTCGGTCATGGGTGCACTCCCCGCGCGGCGGCGCGGTCCTTATGGTCACGCGACGGTGCGCAGGGGTCAAGCAAAATGGTCACACGCAAGGGTTGAAAATTAACCATTCCCCACATGTAAAACGTTCTTTTTGCGGTTGTTTTCCCAATGGCACACCTGTGCGACGGGGTTCATTCAGGCGGCAGGCAACCGTCGTGCAAGCCACTTTTTCGTGCAGTATCTTGGCCACCGTGCGCGGTGCGACGGCGCATCCGGCAAAGCGGCGCCCTCCCATCCGGCAGGTCACGGTATCGTACCGGGTCTTACGATCCCAGCTTGGCCAGCCGCGCCGCCCGCAGTTGCGCGAAATCGTCCCCGGCGTGGTAGGACGACCGGGTCAGCGGCGTCGCACTGACCATCAGGAAGCCTTTGCCAAACGCGGCCTTTTCGTATGCGGCAAATTCCTCGGGCGTCACGAACCGGTCAACGCGGTGATGTTTCGGCGTCGGTTGCAGGTATTGACCGATGGTGAGGAAATCGATGTCCGCGGCGCGCATGTCCTCCATGACTTGCATCACCGCCTGCTTGTCCTCACCCAGCCCGACCATGATGCCCGATTTGGTGAACATCGACGGGTCCAGCTCCTTGACCCGCTGCAACAGGCGCAAGCTGTGGAAATACCGCGCGCCGGGCCGCACCTCGGGATAGAGGCCGGGCACGGTCTCAAGGTTGTGGTTGAACACGTCCGGGCGCGCCTCGACCACGATTTCGAGCACGCTGGGATCGCAGCGGATGAAATCCGGCGTCAGGATCTCAATCGTGGTGTCGGGGCTGCGGTGACGGATCGCGCGGATGGTCTGGGCAAAGTGATCTGCCCCGCCATCCTCGATATCATCGCGGTCCACCGAGGTGATCACAACGTGGTTTAAACCCAGCTTTTCCACCGCATGGGCGACACGCCCCGGCTCGAACACATCCAGCGCTTCGGGCGGTTTGCCCGTGGCGATGTTGCAGAAGGTACAGGCGCGCGTGCACACGTCGCCCATGATCATCATTGTCGCGTGACCCTGGGACCAGCATTCCCCGACATTGGGACAGCCCGCCTCTTCGCACACTGTCACGAGGCCGTTGTCCCGCATGATCTTGTGGGTGTCCTTGTACCCCTGGCTCACCGGCGCCTTGACGCGGATCCAGTCGGGTTTCTGCGGTTGTGGATTGTCGGGGCGGCGCGCCTTTTCAGGGTGCCGCTGTGCCGGTATCTTGAGGTCACGCATCGGGTCGTCCACGAATAGTTTAGCCTTAAACTACTCTAACAATAGACCGGTGGCGTGAAAATACACTGCGGTGCAAAGCCGCTATGCGCGCAATTTGCGCACCCAAGGCAAAAAATGGCGCCGCGGGGAGGGAACGCGGCGCCATTTTTCCGAACCAGAGGTCAGCCGATGAGGCCGCCCCCCGGTCCAGTCGTTTCGTCATAATGTTGCTTGAGGCGCATCAGCGCGATGCGCAGCACGATCTTGCCCGACCGCGCCGACCAGCCGAGCTTCTTCTCTGTGGCCTCGAGCCCTTCGAGGAAACAGCAGCAGCGCAGCACGACATCCGACAAGCCCGGCCCCAGATCACTGAGCGCGTCGCCGACACGTTTGCGGGCGGCATCCGGGCCGCTGCCGACACCACTGTCGGCGGCAAACCCGCCACGCGCGCCGCCCGTGAGGAACCGGTCCCAGTTCTGGGCAACGCGCGGCCCCATCTGCGCCAGCTCAAAATCCTCGCGCAGGCGCTCGCCCGCCGACACCATGTCGTCATCCAGAAACGGCGTGCCGTCCCGATCGCGCCGCCGCGCCAGCGCCGTCAGCGGCGATTCCGACAGGTTGTAGCGCACCCGGCGCGTCTGACCGGTGTCGGCATCGCGGACCGTACGCTCGCCCCATTGACGGTGCTGGTCCGCAAAGGGGGCTGCCG
This sequence comes from Tateyamaria rhodophyticola, assembly GCF_047777875.1. GTDB lineage: Bacteria > Pseudomonadota > Alphaproteobacteria > Rhodobacterales > Rhodobacteraceae > Tateyamaria. The sequence goes on from NZ_CP180519.1 coordinate 3,679,634, forward strand.
CCTCAGACATGCCGCGTTCCGGCGCGTCATCGCCATCCATCATATCCGCCAACGCGGTGCGCCCGGCGGTGGTGATACGATACCGCGTGATGCGGCCTGCGCGCTCCGCACTGATCCAGTCCTGCAAGGCCATTGCCTCGGCGACGTTGCGATCGACCACAGCCGTGCGTGTGCTCGACCCTGCCGCACCATCGCGTACCACCACGGCCTTTTCCATAACAAGGGCAACGGCCAGAACCGCCCCCTTTTCGCACAAACGCCGCAGGATACGCTGCGCCTCCTGTTCGAGAAGAGCACCGTCAGGGGCGAGGTCTTGCTTGGCTGCTTGCATGGGGCTCGTGTCCTATAATTGCGAATTCAGGTGGCCCGACGCCTGCCCTCTCATACCGGTTCCAAGTTTGCGCAAGGCCGCATCAATCAGCGGATCATCCCGGCGTGTTTCAAAGCGCCGGATCTGGCGCAGCACGGTCGAGGCATGGCACCCGGCCATGCGCGCCAATTCCCGGATCGGCAACCCGGCCTCCGTATGCGCCAGGTAGTTGCGCGCCGCGGGCGGCACCCATCCCGGCAAACCGGCCATCCCCTGATCGGGGGGCGTTCTGTGCAGCATTATGTCCATTCCGTCCTTCACAACCTCGCCGGTTTGTCCGGTTTATCCACAACTTATCCACACAACTTAAAGATGCATTGGTTACCTATACGTTAACAGTCGTCGGTATCCGCAGCATTGTTTCCAAAAGATAAACAGTTGCTAAACGATCGTCCGCCACTCGCCAGACGCGCGCAACACCCGTCAGAGTTGTGCAACGGTACTGTCAGTCACCCGGCCAAATCGGTCGGATCTCACATACCGGAGTACCCAAGATGCAAGACGTTCTGTCCATGCTGCAAAGCCTCAAACGCCCCCGTCTTCTGATGCGCGCTGCGCGAATCGGCGCGGAGGAATACCGGCGCACGGCGCATCTGCCGCGCCTGCTTGGGTACGGGAATCTGCCACGCCATGCGCCGGCACTGATGCGTTTGATGGAAATCGAGGCGGAGTTGAACACGCAGCGTGTCGAGGACGATTCCGCTTACAGCCTGTTGCGCCATATCGATGTGCTGATCGCCATCGTGGGCGAAGCACGGGTGTTGCAGGCGGCACAAACGACCGCCTGAACCGGTTCAGACAAAGCTGTCGGGCTCTGCTTCCTTGCGTTTGGCGACGAAAGCATCGAGCGCTTCGCGCGTGGCGGGGTCCATCGCAGGCGCCTTATAGTCGTTCAGCAGCTTTTCGACCCGCAGGCGCGCCAGTTCGATCGTATCGCGCGCGCCTTCGTCTTCCCATGTCTCAAACGGTTTATAGTCAAGCAGATCGGTCTTCCAGAAGGCGGATTTGAAGTTGGCTTGCGTGTGGGCACACCCGAGGTAATGCCCCCCCGGCCCCACTTCGCGGATGGCATCCATTGCCTGTGCTTCAGCATCGACCGACACGCCTTGTGCCAGATGGTGCAGCGTGCCCAGTTGATCCGCATCCATCACGAACTTTTCGTAGGAACTGACCAGCCCGCCTTCGAGCCAGCCGCAGGAATGGAGCATGAAGTTCACGCCCGACAACAGCCCCATGTTCAGCGAGTTCGCGCTTTCGTAGGCAGCCTGCGCATCTGGCAGTTTCGAGCCACAAAAGCCCCCCGCAGACCGGAACGGCAGGCCTAGACGCCGTGCCAATTGCCCGGCCCCATAGGTGATGTGCGACGCCTCTGGCGTGCCAAAGGTCGGCGCGCCGGAATTCATGTCGATGGATGTCACAAACGCGCCCATGATCACCGGCGCCCCCGCCTTGCACAGCTGCGAATAGGCGATGCCAGCCAGCACTTCGGCCATCACTTGCGTCAGCGTCCCTGCAACGGACACCGGCGCCATGGCCCCACCCACGATAAACGGTGACACGATGCAGGCCTGCCCCGCCTGAGCATAAACCTCAAGCGCGCCCATCATCACATCGTCAAAGGTCATGGGCGAGTTGATGTTGATCAGCGAGGTCATGACCGTGTTCTCGGCCACGAAATCCTTGCCGAAAAGCACCTCCGACATCTCGACCGAATCGCGTGCCCGGCTGGGTTCGGTCACGGACCCCATATAGGGCTTGTCCGACAGCGTCATATGCGCGTGCAGCATGTCGAGGTGCCGTTTGTTGACCGCCACATCCGTCGGCTCGCACACCGTGCCGCCCGAATGGTGCAGCCATTTTGACATATAGCCGAGCTTTACAAAGTTGCGGAAATCCTCGATCGTCGCATAGCGCCGCCCGCCATGGACATCGCGCACGAAAGGCGGGCCATAGACCGGGGCCAGCACAAGGTTACGCCCGCCAATCTCCACGGAACGTTCAGGATTGCGCGCCGCTTGGGTAAAAGTAGACGGCGCCGTTGCGCACAGTTTGCGCGCAAGGCCACGCGGAATGCGCACCCGTTCACCGTCGATGTCGGCGCCCGCATCGCGCCAGCGCTGCAACGCGGCCGGGTTGTCGGGGAAATTCACCCCGATCTCTTCCAGCACGGTTTCGGCATTTGTCTCGATAATCTCGAGCGCCTCTTCGTTCAGGACCTCGAAATTGGGAATGTTGCGTTCGATGAAACGCGCGGTCTCGAAAGAGACCGATGTGCGTTCTGCCCGGCGCGCTGCACCACCGCCCCCGCGTCCCCGCCGTCTTGCCGATCCATCCGCCATGACACATCCCCTTTTTGCATTCGGTGGATCGGTGATTAACGCATCCCCTCACGCCGTGCGCGCGGTTAGCGCCACAGCAGGGAAAAAAACGACATCGCCGCGCGGTTCTGTTTCCATCCGGCGACCGGCTGACGCTTGCCACCGGGCCAGCCCGCGCATATTGCAGCACCATGACCAACCCGATCCATGACCGCCTCCTCATCATCGACTTTGGCAGCCAGGTGACGCAGCTCATTGCGCGCCGCCTGCGCGAGTTGAACGTGTATTGCGAAATCCACCCCTACCAGAATGTCGACATGGCCTTTGTCGAGGCGTTCGCGCCGCGCGCCGTGATCTTTTCCGGTGGACCGGATTCGGTGACGCGGGACGGATCGCCCCGCGCGCCCGAAGGCATATTTGACCTGGGCGTGCCGATCCTCGGCATCTGCTATGGGCAGCAGGTAATGATGCAGCAGCTGGGCGGCGAAGTGCGCGGTGGCAAAATCTCGGGCGGGGGCGGTACGGCCGAATTCGGGCGCGCCTTCGTGGAGCCGCAGGGACAGTTGCCGCTGCTCGACGGCTGGTTCGCGGACGGCCCCGAACAGGTCTGGATGAGCCACGGCGATCACGTGGCGCAACTGGCCCCCGGTTTCGCGGTCTACGGCACGTCACCCAACGCGCCCTATGCCATCACCGCCGACACGGACCGGCAGTTCTATGCGGTGCAGTTCCACCCGGAGGTGCACCACACCCCCAAGGGTGCCACGCTCTATGAAAACTTCGTGAAGATGGCCGGGTTCAAGGGCGACTGGACCATGAACGCCTATCGCGAAGAGGCGGTGCAGAAAATCCGCGATCAGGTGGGCGATGCCAAGGTGATCTGCGCCCTGTCGGGGGGTGTCGACAGCTCCGTCGCCGCAGCGCTCATCCACGAGGCGATCGGCGACCAACTCACTTGCGTGTTCGTGGACCATGGCCTGTTGCGCAAGAACGAGGCCGAAGAGGTCGTCGGCATGTTCCGCGACCACATGAACCTGAGCGTGATCCATGCGGACGAGACCGAATTGTTCCTAGGCGAGTTGGACGGGCAATCCGACCCGGAGACCAAGCGCAAGATCATCGGCCGCCTGTTCATCGACGTGTTCCAGAAATACGCAGATCAGATCGAAGGGGCCGCGTTCCTTGCCCAAGGCACGCTTTACCCGGATGTCATTGAAAGCGTGAGCTTTTCCGGCGGCCCCTCGGTCACGATCAAATCGCACCACAATGTGGGCGGCCTGCCTGAGAAGATGGGGCTGAAACTGGTCGAGCCGCTGCGCGAGCTGTTCAAGGACGAGGTGCGCGCCCTGGGTCGCGAACTTGGCCTGCCCGCGCATTTCATCGGACGCCATCCCTTCCCCGGTCCCGGCCTTGCCATCCGCTGCCCCGGCGAAATCACGCGGCCCAAGCTCGAAATCCTGCGCGAGGCCGACGCGGTCTATATCGACCAGATCCGCAAACACGGGCTTTATGATGAGATCTGGCAGGCGTTCTGCGCGATCCTGCCGGTGCGGACCGTTGGCGTGATGGGCGACGGGCGGACCTATGACTATGCCTGTGCGTTGCGCGCGGTCACATCGGTGGATGGCATGACGGCGGACTACTATCCGTTCAGCCACGATTTCCTGGGCGAAACCGCAACGCGGATCATCAACGAAGTGCCGGGCATCAACCGCGTGACCTACGACATCACGTCGAAACCACCCGGAACCATCGAATGGGAATGACCCCCACGACCGAGCGCGAGACCTGCGCGCCACGCACGAGGGTGCAGGCCGATCCTGCGCGCGCTCTGCTGATGGCGGCGCGTTAACCCATGTCGACGACCCTGCGCGCGGCCCTATGGATGATTGGTACGATCACGTCGTTTTCCGTCATGGCCGTGGCGGGGCGAGAGGTTAGCGCGTCGCTCGATACGTTCGAGATCATGATGTACCGCAGCCTCGTCGGCGTGGTCATCGTTCTGACCCTCGCCGTGGCCACCGGCACATGGCGGCAGGTGCAGACCGCGCGCATCGGCACACATCTGATGCGGAACGCCGCGCATTTCACCGGACAGAACCTGTGGTTCTATGCGGTGACGCTGATCCCGCTGGCGCAGGTCTTTGCGCTGGAATTCACCACGCCCATCTGGGTCATCCTGCTCAGCCCGCTGGTTCTGGGCGAACGGCTTACACTGGTGCGGGCGATTGCGGCGCTGCTCGGGTTCACGGGCATCCTGATCGTCGCACGGCCCGATATGGCGGGGATCAACACCGGCGTCATCACCGCCGCATCATCGGCCATCTTCTTTGCCATCACCATCATGCTGACCAAACGGCTGACCCGCCATGAACAGATCGTGTCGATTCTGTTTTGGCTGACCACGACCCAGTTGGTCATGGGCGTGGTCACCGCCGGGTTCGATGGCGACGTTGCCCTGCCCGACTGGACCACGGGGCCGTGGGTTGTCCTGATTGGCTGTGCCGGGCTGCTCGCGCATTTCTGTCTGACCAAGGCGCTGTCGATGGCGCCCGCGACCGTCGTGGTGCCCATCGATTTTGCCCGCCTGCCCACAATCGCCGTGGTCGGCATGCTGGTCTATGGCGAGGCCATCGACATCTGGGTCCTTGTGGGCGCGCTGATCATCTTCGGCGGAAACTACCTCAACCTATGGTGGGAAACCCGCGGATAGCCGCTGGTTGTGGCGATCGGGTCACAGTTTTATGACGCTCCGTCACTTGGAAGAAACTGCCCCTGCGTAAATATTGACCTTTGGGCCTTGAAATTGGCCTAGTGCGTCCCAACGCCGCATCCACTCTACACCCGCGGCCTTGGGAGGATTACAACATGAAGACCCGCGCACTCGCGGCGGCAGCTGTCGCTGCTTCAGCCGTTACCGCACAGGCCGGCGGCATCGACCGCTCCAGCCAGTTCATCTCGCCCATCTTCGAAGAAGGTGGTGAAACAGGCAGCTATGTTCAGTTCGGTCTGGGCCGTATCATGCCAAGCGCCGAGGCCTCGAACCTGAGCGTCGCCAACCCGCTGGGCGACTACAACGCGCTCAGCTTTGCCTACAAAACCGACCTTACCGAAAAGCTCAGCGTCGCGCTGATCATCGAAGAGCCCTATGGCGCGGATATTCAATATCCACTGGTCTCGCCCTTTGCCGGTGGTGGCGCGTCGGTCAGCTCCGAGCAGATTTCGGCGATTGCACGCTACAAATTCAACGACAACTGGTCGGTGATCGGTGGTATCCGTGCACTGCAGGTTGACGGGTCCATCGACACCTTCACCGCAGCCCCCGTGCCGGGCGGTCTTGCACCGGTGAGCATCCAGGCGGACAGCGACTGGGCCTTCAGCGGCGTCGTGGGCGTGGCATACGAAATTCCGGACATCGCGCTGCGCGTCGCGCTGACCTATAACAGCGAAGCATCCGCAGATTTCGACGGCACGGAATCGGTGTTCACCGACGCCACCCGCAGCGTTGCGGCCGGCAGCGGCGCAACATCGTTCACCGTCGATTTCCCCGAAAGCATCAACCTCGAATTCCAGACCGGCATCGCCGAGGATACGCTCCTCTTCGGGTCGATCCGCCGGTCGCTCTATGACGGGTTCAACCTGACCACGCCTGCAAACACGGCGCTGCTGGGCGGTGCCATCGGCTCGATCAACTATGTGAACTTTGCCAACGACACCACGACCTACTCGCTGGGTGTGGGCCGCCGGTTCAACGAACAATGGTCGGGTTCGATCTCGTTCACCTATGAAAGCGCGGGCGTGACACCGTCAACCACGGCCTTGGCCCCGACCACGGGTACATCCGCTGTGGCCATTGGCGCGCAATACAAGATGGACGCCATGACCATCTCGGGCGGCATCAGCTACATCGTCCCCGGCGACCAGCTTGTGAACTCCTCTGTGGGCCAGGCAGACTTCAACGACAACGACGCCATCGCTGTCGGCCTGCGGATCGGCTACAACTTCTGATCCCGACCACATATACAATCAGGAAACCCCGTCTCTCGCGAGGCGGGTTTTTTCTTTGCGCAAGAAACGGGTGGCATGGACCGAAGCGGCCTGTCATTGACACCCCATGACATCGCAAAAATCCCTGTCCGGCCGCGCCTGGGGCGAGCTGTTGTTGCTCGCGCTGATCTGGGGTGGATCGTTCCTGTCCATTCGCATCGCGCTGGATGAGGTCGGCTTTTTGACGTCGGTGGCGCACCGCACCTTCTGGGCGATGCTGGCGCTGTGGGCAGTCGTGGTTGTCATGCGCCTGCCTGTGCCGCGCGATCCGCGCCTGTGGCTGGCGTTTCTTGCCATGGGCCTGCTGAACAACGTGATCCCGTTTGGCCTGATGGCGTGGGGACAGCTTCATATCGAAACCGGGCTGACATCGATCCTGAATGCGGCCACGGCGATCTTTGGCGTGATTGTCGCGGCCATTGTCTTTGCGGACGAACGCATGACGCTGCGCAAAGCGGTGGGCGTGGCGTTGGGGTTCCTCGGTGTAGCGACGGCCATCGGTCTGGAGAACTTTCGCAATTTCGACCTGCGCAGCCTCGCCCAGCTGGCCATTCTCGGCGGCACGATCAGCTATGCGTTTGCGGGCGCCTTTGCCCGGCAGTTTCTGAGCGGTCTGTCGCCTCAGGTGGCCGCCGCCGGCATGCTCACCGGGTCGAGCCTGATCACCGTCCCGCTGGCCTGGTTTGTCGAAGGGCCGATCACACTGGCCCTGCAACCGGACACCCTGCTGGCCATTGCATATTATGCGATCATCGCGACGGCGGGCGCCTACCTGCTCTATTACCGCGTGCTGGCCATGGCGGGATCCGGCAACCTGATGCTGGTGACGCTGCTGATTGCGCCGGTGGCCATCACCCTTGGCGCGCTTGTGCGTGGCGAAGCACTGAGCCCGAATGCCTTTGTCGGTTTCGGGCTTCTGGCCCTTGGTCTTGTGATCCTGGACGGTCGCGTCTGGACCCGCTTGGTGCGGCGCGGCGTTGACCGGTCCCCCGCACCCCGCTAGGACGCCCCAAAGAAACACGGGGATCAAGGGGGCGCACATGCTCTACGGGGATGCGAACGCATGGCGCGCGGCACAGACGCGGCGCGTGCTGGTCTTTGGCATGTCCGGGCTGGGCAAGACGCACATGTCCACCACCCTGCGCGCCTCCGGCAACTGGTTCCACTACTCCATCGATTACCGCATCGGCACGCGGTACATGGGTGAATACATTACCGACAATGCCAAGGCGGAGGCGATGAAGGTCCCGTTTCTGCGTGACCTGCTGATGAGCGATTCGATCTATATCGGGTCCAACATCACCTTTGATAACCTCAGCCCCGTGTCCACCTATCTGGGCAAACCCGGCGATCCGGCCAAGGGCGGCCTGCCCATCGACGACTATCGCCGCCGTCAGGAACAATTCCGCACATCGGAAATCGCGGCGCTGCAAGACACCGGCCATTTCGCGGACCGGGCGCAGCGGCTCTATGGCTATCCGCATTTCATCTGCGACACGGGCGGGTCGATCTGTGAATGGGTCGATGCCGAGGATGACGCCGATCCGCTGATGACAACGCTGTCTGCCGTGGGCCTGCCCGTCTGGATCAAGGGCGACGCGGCGCATACCGCCGCGCTGATCGAACGGTTTGACCGCGCGCCGAAACCCATGGCGTATCAACCGGGCTTCCTTCTGGACTGCTGGAGCGGATACCTGGCCGAGACGGGAGATGCACCGGACAAGGTGGACCCCGATGCCTTTGTCCGCTGGACCTATGCCCGCGCGCTGGCCCACCGTCAGCCGCGCTATGAGGCGATGGCGCGGTGGGGCGTGACCGTGACCGCGGACGAGGTTGCCTCGCTCAAAGGTGAAGCGGATTTCAGCGATCTCATCGCCCGCGCCCTTGAGCGTCGTGGCGCGCCCGCATAAGTCTGCGCCTCTGACTGATCAAACGGACTGACACGATGCCCATTACCCTGCCCTCCGACCTGCCCGCCTATTCCGTTCTGACGGATGAGGGCGTGATGGTGATGGACAAGGGCCGTGCCTCCCGTCAGGACATCCGCCCGCTCAAGATCGGGCTGCTGAACCTGATGCCCAAAAAGATCCAGACGGAGACGCAGTTTGCGCGCCTGATTGGGGCCACGCCACTGCAGATCGAGCTGACCTTGATCCGCATGTCTGACCACGAGGCCAAGAACACCGCGTCCGACCATATGGACAGCTTTTATCGCCCGTTCCGCGACGTGCGCGATGAAAAGTTCGACGGGCTGATCATCACCGGTGCACCCATCGAACACCTCCCCTTCGAGGAGGTCGATTACTGGGACGAGCTGCGCGAGGTCATGGATTGGACCCAGACCCATGTGCATTCCACCTTTGGCGTGTGCTGGGGCGGGATGGCGATGCTGCACCACTTCCACAACGTGCCCAAGCACATGCTCGACCGGAAACTCTTCGGCACCTACCGGCACGCGAACCTTGCGCCTGCGTCGCCCTATTTGCGCGGGTTCTCTGATGATTGCGTGATCCCGGTGTCCCGGTGGACCGAAGTGCGCAGCGATGAGGTGACGGCTGCGGGCCTGCCGATCCTGCTGGGCTCGGACGTCACCGGCCCTTGCCTGATCGAGGATCCGAACCACCGCGCGATCTACATCCTGAACCACTTTGAATACGACAGCGACACGCTGAAACAGGAATATGACCGCGATCTGGCCAATGTGCAGGTCGAAGGGGCCGAAATCGACCTGCCCGTGGGGTACTTCCCCTCGGACGATCCGTCACAGACGCCTTCGAACCGCTGGCGCAGCCATGCGCATCTGCTCTATGGCAACTGGCTGGCCGAGATCTATTTGACCACTCCGTACGAAATGGACCGGATCGGTCAGGACCGGACTGACCTGCGGGGATGACATGAAAACAACGCTGATCCTGTTGGCCGTGGTTGTTCTGGCGACCATCGGCACGGTGCAATTCCTCGCCGCCAAGCGTGAACGCGACGCCGCCGCCGCCTTTCCGCCCCGGGGGCAGATGGTCGATGTGGGCGGTGTGATGGTGCATGCCGAACAGGTGGGCAGCGGGCCGGATGTGGTGCTGATCCATGGCGCGTCCGGAAACACCCGCGACTGGAGCTTTGCCTTTGCCGACCGGATCAAGGACCGCTACCGGGTCACGATGCTGGACCGGCCGGGCCTGGGCTGGACGGAACAGATCGCGCCGGAGCACAAACGCGCCTGGAGCAGCGCGCACGCCTCGCCCATCGAACAGGCGCGGTTGCTCAAGGGAGCGACGGATGCGCTCGGGGTCGAAAATCCGATTGTGGTCGGCCATTCCTTTGGCGGCATCGTGGCGCTGGCCTGGGCGCTGGAATTCGACGATCTCGCCGGGATCGTGTCGGTGGCCGGTGTGGCCAACCCCTGGCCGGGAGAGCTTGACTGGACATACAATGTGAACGGGTCCGCCGCGGGCGGCGCGCTCGCCGTGCCGCTCTTTTCCGCTTTTGTGCCAGAGGCTTACATCAACTCCGTCATCGGCAATATCTTTGCCCCGCAGGCGGCGCCCGAAGGCTATGTCGACTATGTCGGCCCTGCCCTGACCCTGCGCCGCGCGTCGATGCGCGCCAATGCACGGCAGGTGAACTGGCTGCGCCCGCACGTGGTGGAGATGTCCGCACGGTACGGCGACATCACCGTCCCGGTCGAAGCGATCCATGGCGACGCCGACACGATTGTGCCGCTGGATATCCACGCCGCGAAACTGCCCGGTCAGATCGCGAATGCCACCCTGACCGTCCTGCCCGGGGTCGGTCACATGCCGCAGCACACAAACCCGGACGCCGTGATCGCCGCCATCGACCGGATCGCCAACTAGACCGCGTTTGCGTTACAGCGCCCGCTGCCCCATATTCATGTTAAGAGCAGTAACTTGGAGCAGCCCATGAGCCTCCCCTTTGACGGTGCCATCACCGAATTCTATCAATCCGGTGCACCGGATGACATTCGCGACAAGATCGGCAACGCCGACAAGCGGGATATCCTCACGCCCACCTATCCCCATTCCGAACGCATGAAGCGCAAGGCGTACGAGCGCGAGATGGACGCGCTCCAGATCGAGCTGGTCAAGATGCAGGATTGGGCCAAGGAAACCGGCGCGCGTATTGCCTGCGTGTTCGAGGGCCGCGATGCGGCTGGCAAGGGCGGCACGATCAAGCGGTTCCGCGAGAACCTGAACCCGCGCGGCGCGCGGGTCGTGGCGCTGTCCAAACCCACCGAAACCGAAGCCGCAGAATGGTATTTCCAGCGCTATATCAGACACTTGCCCACGGGCGGTGAAATCGTGTTCTTCGACCGCAGCTGGTACAATCGCGGCGTGGTGGAACAGGTGTTCGGGTTCTGCACGGATGCACAACGCGAACACTTCTTTGCCCAGGTGAAACCCTTCGAAGAGATGCTGATCGAAGACGGCATCCACGTCTTCAAATTCTGGCTGAACGTGTGCCGCGCGGAACAATTGCGCCGCATCATGGCGCGCGAACGCGACCCTCTGAAACAGTGGAAGCTGAGCTGGATCGACGTCGAGGGGCTGAAGAAGTGGGACGATTACACCGCCGCCATCCGCGAAACACTGGAGCGCAGCCACAGCGCCCGCGCACCCTGGACCATCGTGCGCTCCGATGACAAGAAACGCGCGCGGCTGAACGCGATCCGCACCGTTCTGCACGGGCTGGATTACACGAACAAAGATGCGCAAGCCATTGGTGACATTGATCCTTTGATCTGTGGCGGACCCGATATCTGGGATGCCTAAACGCGGCTATCACCACGGCAATCTGCGTCAGGCGCTGATCGAAGCGGCCTTGCAGCTGATCGAGGACAAGGGCCCCACCGGGTTCACCCTGTCCGAGGCGGCCAAGCAGGCGGGCGTGACCCCGGCGGCCGTCTATCGCCATTACGAGGGGCGCGAGGATCTGATCGCGGAGTGCGCGCGCCAGGGCTATGGCATCTTTGCTGACCTGATGGAGCACGCCTATCAATCCGGCCAACCTTCGGCGCTCGCTGCGTTCGAGGCCACGGGCCGCGCGTATCTCGCCTTTGCGCGGCGGTTTCCGGGCCACTACATCGCAATGTTCGAAAGCGGTATTTCCACGAACCGCACGCCAGAGCTGGCCGATGTCGCCACGCGCGCCAATGCCGTGCTGGAAAAGGCCGCGGGCGATCTGAGCGAACACATCCCCGAAGACAAGCGCCCGCCCGCCTCGATGTTCTCGGCCCATATCTGGGCCATGAGCCACGGTGTCGTGGAGCTCTTTGCGCGCAATTCGCCCGGACGCGCCTCCCCCTTTCCGCCCGAAGACCTTCTGGAAACCGGGATCGGGATTTATCTGCGCGGCCTAGGCCTGATCCCGCCCGACCGCTAGGATCGCGCTACCCGCGGCCACGTCACATTTCCCTTTGTAATTGTTCCGACGCATGCAACGCTTCCCGCATTGCACGAAAGGATGATTACATGAGACGTATTTTTGCGCTGCTGGTGGGCGCGGTTGCCGGGTTGGGCGCGCCTGCGCATGCCAACGACGAGGTCTATGCCGCGTGGACGCAGGTTCTTGGATCCGCAGCCAATGGCGCAGATGTATCGGGTTTTGTCGATCTGAACCTGTCGCTGCGGGTGGTGATCACGACCGACCCGGATGCGGCCTGTCCGCAATTCGCCGCACGCATCACCCGTGGCAGTGTCACGCGCACCGAGGCGCTCCGTTTTGACAAGCGGACAAACTCGCCCGACGCCGCCTCGAGGCACCCATCGCCGCACACGAAATTCCCCGTGATCGTGTGCGAAACCACGCCGCCAGCCGACGCGACCTCGATCGCTCTGGTCAAAAGCGTGACGGACGACACCACGGCAATCACCTTTTCCCAGAGCCAGGGCAAACCCGTGGTGCTGGCCGGTGCGGCCAGTGTCGGGGCCAGCGGGCCGCCAACCTTTGTTGCGTTCGGCGACACCGGGTGTCGCGGTTTCCGCAGCCACCGCGGCGTGCAAGATTGCGATTCCGCGAACATGTCCGACAAGAACATCACGCAGTTCATGTTCAAGAAAGTCACCGAACTGGCCGCCGCCGAGCGCCCGGAATTCGTCGTGCACCTTGGCGATTACCGCTATGACGATGAGCGCAAGCAAAAGACGATGGACATGTGGGACAGCGACTTTTTCGAGCGGGTCCGCCTGGGGCTGCTGGCGCAGGCGCCTTGGGTCTTTGTGCGCGGCAACCACGAGGATTGTTCTCTGGCCGGGCTTGGTTGGTTCTACTTCTTTGCGCCGTCCGAGGGCAATTGCAGCGGCACCGGCATGAGCGACACGTTCTATTTCGACGTGGCGGACCGGTCCGCCGGGATGCAGGATCCGCACCGGTTCATCGTCATCGACACAACCGCATCCTGGGGATCGCACTCCAACCGTCATCAGGCCGCAATGACCGACATGGCAGCAGCCGTGACGGCGGCCAACACGGTCAATTGGGGGGCTGCCGGGCCAAGCGCCTGGTTCCTGATGCACAAACCGCTCTGGGCGGTGGATGATTATCCCAACCCGCCGGCACAGGCCGATCCGTTCACCGGCAGCCTCTTGCGCGCGGTGATGTCGCGCAATGGCCCGGCGGCGTGCAAGGCCTATGACCACACCACGTGCGGGCTGAAGGCCGTGCTTGCCGCGCACCTGCATATCTTTCAGAACGCGATCACACCGCAGGCCGCGCTGCCGCAACAGATCGTGGTCGGTAACAGCGGCGTGCGTATGGACCCGACGATCAAATCGGGGCGGATCGACGACCGCTATGTGTTCGAGGGCTGCACGCAAGGCGTGGACCCGCTGGGCTTTGGGACGGGGCGCATGCAGACGGTTGTGCTCAATGCCCAGGGACGGGACGATGTGCGCGATGCAAACGGCTATGTGACCAGTCGGATCGACAACAAATCCTTTGGCTTTGTGCATTTCACCCGCGACACGTCCGTCGTCCCCTCGGGGTGGGCCGGGGTTGCGCATTTCACCGGACGCCCATCGCAACCGCTCAAGACGCTGGCCGATCTGGGCACAGGCTATGTCGCCTGCGAACACAACTGAACGAAAAAGGCCGCCCCGGATTGGAGCGGCCTTTGCCATGTCTTGGAAATGACGCTTAACGCTTGGAGAACTGGAAGCTCTTACGCGCCTTGGCCTTACCGTATTTCTTACGCTCGACCACGCGGCTGTCGCGGGTCAGGAAGCCTGCGGCTTTCAGAGCGCCACGCAGGGAGGGGTCGTAAAGCTGGAGTGCTTTGGACACGCCGTGCTTGACCGCACCGGCCTGACCGCTGAGACCGCCGCCCTTGACCGTGGCGGTCACGTCGAACTGGCCTTCGACACCGGCAACCGTGAACGGCTGCGCCAGGATCATCTGCAGAACGGGGCGGGCAAAGTACTTGTTCATGTCCTTGCCGTTCACGGTGACCTTGCCCGAACCGGGCTTGATCCAGACGCGGGCGACCGCATCCTTCCGCTTGCCTGTCGCATAGGACCGGCCCAGCTCGTCACGGACGGGCTCGCGCGGTTCCATCTCGACCTCAACCGGGGCGGCGTCGCCAGCCACAGCTTGCAGGTCTTCGAGTGTGTTGATTTCGTCAGCCATGTCTTATGCGCTCCGCGTGTTCTTCTTGTTCATGGATGCGACATCCAGAACTTCGGGGCTTTGTGCCTCGTGCGGGTGCTCGGACCCGGCATAGACACGCAGGTTGGTCATGATCTGACGGCTCAGACGGTTGCCGGGCAGCATCCGTTTCACAGCCAGCGTCACGACACGCTCGGGGTGGGCCCCTTCGAGGATCTGCGCCTTGGTGCGCGACTTGATCCCGCCGGGGTGGCCTGTGTGCCAGTAGTGGTTTTCTTCACGCTTCTTGCCGGTCAGCTGGATCTTGTCAGCGTTGACGACGATGACATTGTCGCCACAATCCATGTGGGGCGTAAAGGACGGCTTGTGCTTGCCACGCAGGCGCATGGCGACGATCGAAGCAAGACGGCCCAGCACCACGCCTTCGGCGTCGATGATGATCCATTTCTTGTCGATGTCCGCAGGTGTTGCGGTATAGGTTTTCATGTGTGCATCCGAATTCAGAGGGACGTTCAAGATTGCGCGGTTATATGGAGGGCATTCAACCACGTCAACGCGCGAAACAGACTAATAATCATTGCAAAACAATCACTTGAAATTAAGGTATTATTATACCCCATCATGAAACGCCCTGATCTTGCATTTTGGCGCGCCCACCGTCAGAACCGGACACAGACGCCCACCCACCCGCGAGGTGCCCCATGGAACAGTTGATCGGCCCTGTGCTTGCCGGAGTGGTGCTGATGCTGCTGTCGACCGCATTTGGCATCCCGATGATCCGCAAGATGGTGATGGTGCACGAGGCACGCCATGAATTGCGTGTCGGCTCTGCCGGGTTCCTGCGCAATCTGGCGGGGTGGTCGGTGATTGGCTTCTGGCTTCTGGCCACATGGTTTGCGGCCACGGTGATCGGCGACTGGGGCTATACCGGGGATCTGGACGGCGCGATTGCGCGGTCTTGGCTGCGGCTCCAGATCGTTCTGGAAATCGCCGCCGCACTGGCGCAGTCCGACTGATGCAAAGCCCCGAAATCATCCAGAAAGAGCTGCAATGCAGCAATTGTGCGGGTCAGCGGCTGTATGATCCGGCGCAGCAATGCCTTGTCTGCGACAGCTGCGGCACGCCGGAACGGCTCGAGACGCCTGACGATCACCTGGCCGAGGCGGAATTCCCCTATGACCCAGATGCCGGGACCGAAGACCCGCGCACCACGGATGCACAGGTGGTGCATCACTGCGAAACCTGCGGCGGCGATGTGGTGTTTGTCGGTCAAAGCCTGAGCGAACGCTGCGCCTATTGTGACGGGCCGGTGGTCCTGCGTCAGGGCGACAGCGCGTTCGAGACGATGGCGCTGATCCCCTACCGTGTGCCGCGCGCCACCGCGCAGGAGGCGGTGACCGCATGGGTCGGCAAACGCTTTGCCGCGCCGAATGATCTTGCCGGGATCGTGGGCAAGGGGCGCGTGGCGGGCATATACGTGCCCTTCTGGACCTTCGACAGCGAGGAAGCGGTTGAGTATTGGGCCAACTACACCGAGCGGCGCGGCAAACGCGTGACCCGGCGGCGCACGCGCGGCAACATGCGGGTGTCGTTCAATGACCTGCTTGTGCCGGCCTCGCCCCATGTCACGCCCCTGATCCGGGATGGCATCCTGCACGAGTTTGACCCGCGCCGCCTGCGTCCGTTCCGGCCCGGCTATATCGCGGGGTTTGCCGCCGAGCAGCATCACCAGACGGTGGCGGAGGGCTTGAAGGCGAATGCCGACGACAAGGACCTGCTCCTGCGCAACAAGATCAAGCGGGATGTGGGCAAATCGGGCGTGCACAACATCCGCTATCACACGCACACCAGCGGCATTCATTACCGCCGCATCCTGCTGCCGGTCTGGATCCTGCATTATACCTACGAAGGCCGCGCCAAGAAGGTGGTGGTGTGCGGCATTGACGGGCGTGCCTATGGCGAGCGGCCGTTTTCGACGTGGAAACTGGCCGCGTTCGCCGCCCTCGTGTCGGCTGCCACCATCGCGTTTGGCCTGGCGTGGGGGGCTGGCGGGTTGCTGTAATCTGCAACAGCGGGCCACGAACTGACGCCGGGCGGTTGCCACATCCGCCATGACGCGCAATCAATGCGTATTCACGGCCAAGGCAGGCATTTCATCATGAAGATCATCATCGCAAGCCCCTATGCCACGGACAATTGCCTGTTCGGGTACACCAACACGGTTGCGAAATTGTCGGTGCTGCTGTCCGAACGGGGCATCGCGTTTGATTATTACGCCGTGCGCTCGTCCGATGTGGTGCTGAACCGCAATGTCATCGCGCACAGCTTTGTCGAACGGTCCGATGCCACGCATCTGCTGATGCTCGACACGGATATGGAAATCGAGATGCGGGTGTTCGAACACTACCTCGAATCCGGACATGATTTCATTGGCGCTGTCTATGCGCGCCGCAAGCTGGACCTCGAGGCGTTCCATGCCCATGCGCAGGCGGGCAAAGATGTGGACACCGCCAAGGCGCTGGCCTCCGATTACCCTGTGCGCCTGCCCGAGGGGCAGTTGCGCTATGGCAATGCGTTTGCGCCGGTCGAGGGGATCGGCATGGGCTGCGTCCTGATTGCCCGGCGCGTGTTCGAAGAAGTGGCGCGGCAAGGGCACGCGCCCGAAATTCACGACACATTGGCCACGCTGTTCGGCATCGGGGACCGGTATCGCAACTATTTCGGGCTGATGCGCGGCGACGACGGGTCCTACACGTCCGAGGATTTTTCGTTCTGCAAACGGGTCGTGGACACCGAAGGGGTTGATATCATGGGATATATCGGACCCGGTGTGCACCATCTGGGTCAGTTCCGATACTCAAGCCCGTTTCAGAACGTGCTGGCCAACGCCAGCAAGTAACCCGGCTCAGACGCCGATCACATCCGGCGGATTGTTCAGCAGGTCGCGCAGGCGCATCAACCCAGCCTCGAAACTGTCGAGGCTCAGCCCCGCATTGATCGCAAAGCGCACTGCGTGCGGCGCACGCGCGTCGCGGCAGGCGTATTCCTCCGCCGCCCGGATGCGCACCCCCTGCCCCTCGGCGGCCTGCACAAACGCCCCGGCCCGCCACCCTTCAGGCAGGCGCAACCACAAGAACGGCACGTCCGCACGCCAGGTCAGATCAAAGCTGCCCAGAATGTTCACCGCACGCTGCACATATGTCCCGATGCCAAGGCGCGCGGCCTCCATGACCGGCGGCAGATCAGGATGCACCAGCAACGCGGCGCACAGGTCCGTCAGCGGTGTGGCGAGGCCAAAGAACGAATATTCGGACGTCCGGCGCAGTGCGGCGGCCTGCCCCGGCGGGGCCACGGCAATGCCAAGGCGCAAGGCGGGCGTGATGGATTTCGAAATCGACGAGATGTACCAGCTGCGCTCGGGTGCGAGCATGCGGAACGTGGGCGCCTGCGCCTCTCCCAACCGGTAGCAATCGTCCTCCAGGATTTGCAGATCGCAGCGCCGCGCCACATCCACCAGCGCCGCGCGCCGGTTCTGGGGCGTAAATCCCAGCGTCGGGTTGTGCACTTCGGGCGAGATACACAGGATCTGCGCATCATGGGTGCGCGCGGCGGCCTCGAGCGCCTCCGGGATGAGGCCGTCCGCATCCATCGCCACCGGAATCACATCCGCGCGCAGCAGCTCAGCCGCACGGCGAAAGCCGGGATATGCCAGTTCTTCGACCAGCACGGCGGGACGCCGCCCCTGCAACAGGGTCTGAAAGATCATCAGAATGGCGTTCTGCCCCCCATTGGCCAGAACCACGTCATCCGGGCCAAAAGACCCCAGCGGTGCGGTGCCCAACCACTGCACCGCCGCCGCGCGCGCAGGCTGACCGCCCGAGCGCGTAGGGTAATGCATCAGCCCCGAGGGCGGGTCCTGCGCAATCTGCGCCATCAGCTTTCGGATCAAAGGGGCCTGCCCCACGCTCGGCAAATGCGGCGAAAACAGATTGACGTGCCAGCTTTGCGCTTCGGCATTGTGCGTGGCGCTGTCGACCTCAAGCGGGACATCCGCCAGCAAAGGCGTCTTGCTGTCGGGCCTCGCCACGAACGTGCCGCGCCCGACTTCGGCCACCAACGCGCCGTCATCGGTCAAAAGTGTATAGGCGCGGGCCACCGTGCCCGGTGTGATCCCCAGCTTCCACGCCAGATCGCGTACCGGGGGCAACTTGTCACCGGGACGCAACGCGTCTGTCGTGATGGCGTCACGGATCGCCTGCATGACAGTCTTGTATTTCGGTCCCGGCGCATCGAGCAGGTCAGGCCGCCAAATTGTATCCATTACAATGTTTCCCTAGCGTCGGTCGAAACGGTATTGTACCCATTTACTCATGGCAATACCGCCACATTGTGTCAATACAATTTAGGAGATTTCCCATGGCACAGCAGATCCAATCGCCCCTGTCCCACCTTGCGTACCTGACGGCCCAGAACCGTATGCCGGTCGCATCCGTCGTGGCGCTGCGTGTGGCGGTGCTGCTGTCGAAATGGGCCACGCATCGCCGCACGCGTCTGGCGCTCAAAGACTTGCCAGAGCACCTTTTGCGGGACGTGGGACTGACACGCGCCGAGGCTGATCATGAGGCTCGGCGGGTGTTCTGGCGGGTGTGACATCCCCGTGGCACCGCCAGACCTCTTCCTTGCGGCCGGGTTACGTCCCGGCCGTCTTTTTCGTTACAGATCGACGCCCTGCGGTGGGATGGCATAGGTCAGGCTGGCCCGCGCCACCGGCGCCTCCATCCCTTCGGAATGTATCAATACATCTGTAACCGAAAGCTGCCGCCCCAGCTTCAAAAGCCGCCCCGTGCCCAGCAAATCGACCCCCGCGGCAGGCTTGCGCATGAAATCAATGGAACAATTTGTGGTCACCGCCAGCGCACGTGGCCCGATCCGCGCCAGCGTCGCGATATAGGCCGTCACATCCGCCAGCCCGAACATAGCAGGCCCCGACACGGTGCCCCCGGGCCGCAAATGCCGCTCTCCAACATTGAGCCGCAGCACCACCTGCGCCTCGCTCACCTCTTCCACATGGAACTCTCCCGCGACCTCCAGAAACGCAGTCTCCAAGAATGCGTTCATGTCGTCGGCGCTCATCACAACGGACATGCTTTTCCTTCCTTCCCCATTGACCTAGGGTTGGCCGCAAATCTGCGGGAGGACAAGATGGCACTTCTGGAACGTCAGGTCACGGGGGCTGTCGCGCACCTTAGGTTGAACGCGCCCGAACGGCTCAATGCGCTGAGCGAGGAGATGCTGGCCGCCCTTCATGGCACGCTGGATGACATCGCCAAGGACCCATCGGTGCGCGCCGTTGTCCTGTCCGGCGCGGGCAAGGCGTTTTGTGCCGGTCACGACCTCAAGCAGATGACCGCCGGGCGGCAGGCCGAAGATGGCGGGCGCGCCTATTTCACCGACCTCTTTGACCGGTGTACGGCAATGATGACCCGCATCCGCACCCTGCCCCAACCCGTGATCGCGCAGGTGCACGGCATCGCCACCGCCGCCGGCTGCCAACTGGTCGCCACCTGCGATCTGGCCGTGGCCGCCCATGGCACACGGTTCGGCGTCAACGGCGTGAACATCGGCCTCTTCTGTTCAACCCCCATGGTCCCGCTCAGCCGCAACATCCCGCGCAAACAAGCGTTCGAGATGCTGACCACCGGCGATTTCATCGAAGCGGAGAAGGCCGTGGAGTTGGGCCTGATCAACCGGGCGGTAGCGCCCGATGCACTCGCCGATGAGGCCACGGCGCTCGCCGAACAGATCGCCGCCAAGCTCGCTGCGGCCGTCAAGATCGGCAAATCCACCTTCTACGATCAGATGGAGCGCCCCGTCGCAGACGCCTATCAGATGACCCGCGACGCCATGGTCGAAAACATGATGCACCGCGACACCGAGGAAGGCATTAACGCGTTTCTGGAAAAGCGTGCCCCGAACTGGACACAGTAGCGGCGGGTTCCCGCCATGGGTTTCGGCGGAAATACGCCGAAAAACAAGGGGTTTCGGCCCATCGTTTCGCATCCTGCACCAAACAGTTTCCAACTCTGCCCTAGCGAATTGGGCGGAAATGGGGCACAACTGGGGCACGGTTAACAACCGATGACGATTTGGGTCGCCGCAGGTCCCTAGGTCCCTCCAGATCAGCCTCTCACTGATCGACCTTCCGACGCGGCGACCCCAAAACTCCCCCCTTACATCCGATACGCGTTGCGCCAAATGGCCCCGTGCCCTACATGGCCCGCATGGCAGAGACATTACATATCGTGGGCGGCGGCATGGCCGGGTCCGAAGCGGCGTGGCAAGCGGCAAATATGGGAGTGACCGTGGTCATTCACGAGATGCGGCCCAAAGTTGGCACCTTTGCACATCAGACAGGGCTTTTGGGCGAGATGGTGTGTTCCAACTCCTTCCGCTCGGATGACAGCGAACAGAACGCCGTGGGCCTGCTGCACTGGGAAATGCGGGCGGCCAACGGTCTCATCATGGCCACGGCGGACAAACATCGCCTGCCCGCCGGTGGCGCGCTGGCCGTGGACCGCGATCCGTTTGCCCAATCCGTGACCGATGCGCTGACCGCGCACCCCAATATCAGCGTGGAGTACGGCGAAATCACTGCACTGCCCGAACACGGCCACTGGATCATCGCCACCGGCCCTCTGACCTCCTCCGCGCTCGGCCAGGCCATCGCCGCGGAAACCGGAGCCAAGGCGCTGGCCTTCTTCGACGCCATCGCGCCCATTGTCTATTTCGACAGCATCGACATGGACGCGGCATGGATGCAGTCCCGCTATGACAAGGGCGAGACCGAGGAAGAGCGCACCGCCTACCTCAACTGCCCCATGGACAAGGCCCAGTACGAGGCCTTCATCGACGCCCTGCTGGCCGCCGACAAAACCGAATTCCACGAGGGCGAGACCGCAGGCTATTTCGACGGCTGCCTGCCCATCGAAGTCATGGCCGAACGCGGCCGCGAAACCCTGCGCCACGGCCCTATGAAACCCGTGGGCCTGACCAACCCGCACGCACCGGATGTCAAACCCTGGGCCGTGGTACAGCTGCGCCGCGACAACAAACTCGGCACGCTCTACAATATCGTCGGCTTCCAGACCAAGATGAAGTACGGCGCGCAAGCCGATGTTTTCAAAATGATCCCCGGGCTGGAGAATGCGCGCTTTGCGCGGCTGGGCGGCATCCATCGCAACACGTTCCTGAACGCGCCGACCCTGCTGACCGACGACATGCGCCTGCGCTCGCGCCCGAACATCCGCTTTGCCGGACAGATCACCGGCGTCGAAGGCTACGTCGAATCCGCCGCCATGGGTCTGCTGGCCGGGCGCATGGCCGCCAGCGATATCCTGGGCCAGTCCCTGCCCATCCCGCCCAACACCACCGCCATGGGGGCGCTCATCACCCACATCACCGGCGGCGCAGAGGCCAAGACGTTCCAGCCGATGAACGTCAACTTCGGCCTCTTCCCCCCGGTCGAAGGGCTGCGCGGCGGACGCCGGGGCCGCAAGGACCGGTACAAGGCCTATACCGACCGCGCAAAAACCGACTGGCACGCCTGGCTCGCCCCCCAGGCCAAAGCCGCCTGACCGCCTGTTTCTTCTGGCTAAAAATACCACGGGGTCTGGGGCAGCGCCCCAGTCCGGCGCCGCAACACACTTTACGGCGCCGCATCTTGGCGCATACCTTGCCGATATGACCACATTCCTCGACAAGGCTTACACCGCCCGTGACGCCACAGCCACCCGCGCCCTCTATGACGACTGGGCCGCCAGCTACGAGGCCGAAGTGGCCGAAAACGGCTATGCCACGCCCGCCCGCTGCGCCGAGGCGTTGAAATCCTTTGTCGACGATCCTGCCGCACCGATCCTCGATTTTGGCTGTGGCACGGGCCTGTCAGGCCTTGCCCTGAAGCTGGCGGGCTTTGACACCATCGACGGCGTCGACCTCTCAACGGAAATGCTCAACGCCGCAGCGGCGAAAGGTGTCTACCGCGACCTCCAGACCATAGACGCCGGCGCCGCCCTGCCGCGCAGTGACTACACGGCCATCGCGGCCATCGGCGTGATCGGCGCGGGCGCGGCCCCCATCGACGTGCTGCACCTCCTGATGCGCGCGTTGCCGTCGGGTGGCAGATTGGTGTTTTCCTTCAACGATCACGCGCTCGAAGACCCCGCCAACGAAGCAGGCATTGCCGAATGGACGGATTGCGCCGCCGCGCGGCTCCTTTTCAAGGAACACGGGCCCCACCTGCCCGGCATTGACCTGGGATCGACCGTCTACGTGCTTGAAAAAGCGTGACATTCATAACCCGCTTCGCCCCGTCGCCGACGGGCCCCTTGCACCTCGGGCACGCCTATTCGGCGATGCTGGCCCATGACATGGCCCGCGCGGCCGGCGGCACCTTCCTGCTCCGGATCGAAGATATCGACACCACCCGCGCCCGGCCGGAATGGGAACAGGCCATCTATGACGATCTGACATGGCTGGGCCTCACCTGGGACGCCGCACCGCTGCGCCAATCGGACCGCACTACTGCGTACACGGCCGCGCTTGAAACACTCTGGACCGAACGCGCCCTGCTTTACCCCTGCACATGCGCGCGCAAGGACATCCGCGCTGCCCTCAGCGCACCCCAGGAAGGCGCGACACCGGCCTTTGGCCCGGACGGCGTGATCTATCCCGGCACCTGCCGCGACGCCACACGACGCGCAGGACCAATTCCCACAGACACGGCCCTGCGGTTGGACATGCAAAGCGCATTGTCCGCCATCGGCCCCACCCCCGTGGCATTCACCGAAACCGGAGAACCCACCGGCAGACAAGCAAAAACAGTGACCTGCACCAACCTCATCTCAGAGGTCGGTGACATCGTCCTGTCGCGCAAGGATTTCGTGGGCTCCTACCATTTGTCCGTCGTGATGGACGACGCAGCCCAGGGGATCACCGATGTCGTCCGCGGCGCCGACCTCTTTGATGCAACGCAGATCCATGTGGTCCTGCAACGCCTCCTCGGGCTGCCCACCCCGACTTACCACCACCACAGGCTGATCCGCGATGATCAGGGCAAGCGTCTGGCCAAACGCGACGACGCCCGCGCCATTGCCCGCTACCGCGCCGACGGCGCTACGCCGCAGGATATCCGCCGCATGGTCGGCCTGCCGTCTCTGTTCTGAAAAATCCTCGGGGGTGAGGGCCGCATGGCCCGAGGGGGCAGACAGCCCCCTTTACACCATCGGCTGCATCGTCTCGACCTCGGGCCCGTCCGTCACATCGGTGTAAAAACACGACCGCCGTCCCGTGTGACATGCAGGTCCCGTCTGACGCACCTGCACCAGCAGGCAATCGCGGTCGCAATCGACCGCCATCGACACCAGCTCCTGCACATGGCCGGATGTCTCGCCCTTGATCCAGAACGCCTGCCGCGACCGCGACCAATAGGTGACCCGCCCCGTCTCCAACGTGCGCGCCACGGCCTCCGCATTCATCCACGCCATCATCAGCACCTCATGGCTGTCAGCATCCTGCGCAATGGCCGGCACAAGGCCGCGGTCATCATACCGCAGGGTGGCCGGGTCAAACGGGATTGGATCTGTGGACTGTGACATGCGAAAACCCTTTTGCTTCGCTGCGATGCGCGCTTATGTAAAAGGGATCAACCCAGAGGACCAGAGCCATGCCGGCCGATACCGACCTGATCAAACTGTATTCCAACCGCATTCTTGCGTTGGCCTCGGATATTCCGCACCACGCGCGGCTGAGCGACCCGGCCGCCACGGTCAAGAAACGCTCGCCGCTCTGTGGCTCCGCCGTGACCGTGGACGTGACGGTCAAGGACGACCGGATCAGCGATTTTGGCCAGGATGTGAAGGCATGCGCACTGGGTCAGGCCGCTGCTGCCGTTACTGGTGCCGCCGTCGTCGGACGCAATCTGGCCGAACTGCAGGCCGCGCGTGACGCGCTGCGTGCCATGTTGAAATCGGATGGCCCGGTGCCCGCTGCTCCGTTTGACGGGTTCGAAGTGCTGGAGCCTGCGCGCGATTACAAAAACCGGCACGCCTCGATCCTGCTCTGTATCGAGGCCACGACCGAAGCCATGGAACAGGCCCTGCAATCAGACTGCGCGTAACCCGCGTCAAGGTTAGTCAAATGTGAAGGTTTCGCCGCTAGCACCTTGTTGCGACAACAGGATGCGAAGGGTCTTTCATGACGGATCAGGCGATGGTGCCGCGAATGGCGGAGATGGACGGGCTCGCACGGGCGGCGTCCAAAATCGGGTTTGAAATCGTCGACATCGCCGGTGTGCTCGATCTCGTCGATGCCCAAACACAGGAACAGAGCAGTGCGTTGGGCACGCTCGAACAGGGCGCGCAACAGATCATGGACGCCAACGGGACGGTGCGCAGCTCGGTCGCGCAACTGACCGAAAGCGCGGCACAGGTGACCGAGGACGTCACCGCATCCGGCGCGCTGGTGCGCGAACTGGGCACGCAATCGCGCGAGGTGGCGAGCTGGGTACAGGAACTGGCGGAGCGCAGCGATACGGTCAGCAGCACGCTCAAGGCCGTCAAAAGCAACAATTCCCAAATCGCCGCCATCGCGATGCAGGTCAACACGCTGGCCATCAACGCCAAGATCGAAGCCGCCCGCGCAGGCGAAAGCGGCAAGGGTTTCGCAGTCGTGGCCGAGGCGATCAACGAACTCAGCCAGCAGACCCGCTCTGCCGCCGATCAGATTTCCGGCAATATCGAAACGCTGACCGCATGGATCGCCACTCTTGGCACGGAAGCACGCGATATTGCCGACACCGCATCCACAGTGTTGGAGCAAAGCAACACGACCGATCAGGCTCTGAACCGCACCGAAACGGCCATCGCGGCCACCACTGCGCAGGCGGACCGGATCGCCGACGAAGCGGAACGTGTTTCGCTGGCCGTTGATGAATTCGTGCCCAACTTTTCCCAGATCAGCACCGCAATCGCCGGCACGTCCAAGGGGATCGCACAGGCGCATGTCCGTGTCGAAGGGTTGGTCGACACCTCGGAGGAGATGGTGCAGGCCACCGCCGCTCTGGGCGGCATGACCGACGACGCGCGGTTCATCGAACATGTGCAACGCATTGCCGCAGATGTCTCCAGGACGCTGGAAGCGGCGCTGGCCAATGGTCAACTGACCGAAGCACGGCTGTTTGATCGCGCGTATCAGCCGATCCCCGGCACCAATCCGCAACAGGTGCGCACCGCCTACCTGCCCTATTTCGACAAGGTCCTGCCCGCGATCCAGGAACCCGCCCTCTCGTTCGACCCAAAGGTCGTGTTTTGCGCAACCGTGGATGTGAACGGCTATCTGCCCACACATAATCGCAAGTTCTCCCATCCGCAGGGCAATGATCCCGTGTGGAACACGGCGCACTGCCGCAATCGGCGCATCTTTGATGACCGCGTCGGGCTAAAGGCCGGGCGCAACACCGCGCCCTTCCTGCTGCAGATCTACCGCCGCGACATGGGTGGCGGCGAATTCAAGATGATGAAGGACCTTTCAGCCCCGGTGCGCGTCAACGGAAAACACTGGGGCGGCGTGCGCTTTGCCTATACGTTCTGAACACGGTCTGACCAAAAAAAACGCCGCACATCCAAAGGGATGGCGGCGTCAGGAAAGCTCTCTCGCGCGGGACAGATCCGGGAAACCCTGAGGCAAACAGGGCGCCAAAGACAGGCAGAGCCTTTGGCGGGCGCCAATTTGGGACGGGCGCAAAACGGATCGACGCAAGGTCGCAGGCAGAACTCAGATCAATTGAGGCAGGTGCAATCCGACAACCAGGATCACCATCAATGCAGCCGCACCCACCGCATCTTCGAGCAATGTGCCCTGTGTGCGGGTTGCGATGGCTTTGATCTGGCGAAGTGTTGTCATCCTGGCATCTCCCTCATTCGAGTTGCCACTTTGTTCTCATATTGCGCGGCGCACGTAAAGAACTTTTTAAGAACATTTGCGAACTTTTTAGAACAAACGGGCTAACCCACTGAAATCAAACGGATCGCTTCGTCCTGCCGCATCAGCCACAACAGAACACGCGCCGCCTCTCCGCGCGGGCTGCGTAATCCCGGATCGTCGGCCAGCAAGGTGCGGGCATCACTTTGCGCGATGGCCATCAGACCGGCCTGCCGCTCCATGTCCGCCACCTTGAACCGCGGCACACCGGACTGCGCGGTGCCGATCAGATCGCCATATCCCCGCATCTCCAGATCAGTTTCCGCAATGCGGAACCCGTCTTCGGTCTCGCGCAGCACCTCCAGCCGCCGCCGCCCGGTCTCCGACAGGGGCGATTGATAGAGCAGCAAACAGGTTGATGCGGCTTCGCCCCGGCCAACCCGCCCTCGCAACTGGTGCAACTGCGCCAGACCGAATGTCTCGGCGCGTTCAATGACCATGATCGTCGCGTTGGGCACGTTCACACCCACCTCGATCACCGTTGTGGCCACGAGAACGCCGGTCTCGCCGGCCTGGAACCGTGCCATCGCCGCGTCCTTTTCCGCAGGCGGCATCTGACCGTGCACAAGTCCCACGCGCCCCTCGCCGAGCACAGCGCGCAACCGTTTGAACCGCTCTTCTGCCGCCGTCAGATCAACGGATTCGCTTTCTTCCACCAGCGGACACACCCAATAGCATTGCCGCCCCGCTTCCATCGCCGCGCGCAACCGCTCAATCACTTCGTCCATGCGCCCGGTGCTGACGAGCGCCGTCTGGATCGGTTTGCGACCGGGCGGCTTTTCGTCCAGCACCGACACGTCCATATCGCCATATTGCGCCAGCGCGAGGCTGCGCGGGATCGGCGTGGCCGTCATCACCAGCACATCCGCCGCCCCGCCCTTTTCCCCAAGCGCCAGCCGCTGGCGCACACCAAACCGGTGCTGTTCATCGACAATCGCAAGGCGCAGATCGGCAAAGGCCACGTCCGCCTGAAACACCGCGTGCGTGCCCACCAGAACCTGAATATCCCCCCGCGCCAGCGCCGCCAGTTTCGCCCGCCGTTCCGCTCCCTTGTCCCGCCCGGTGAGCAGTTCCAGCACGACGCCTGCCTCTTCGGCCAGCGGCTGCAACCCTTCGAGATGCTGGCGCGCGAGGATTTCCGTGGGCGCCATCATCACCCCCTGCCCTCCTGCCTCGACCGCAGTCAAAAGCGCCATGAACGCCACGAGGGTCTTGCCCGCGCCGACATCGCCCTGCAACAACCGGTTCATCCGCTGCGCGCTTGCCATATCGGCGCTGATTTCGGCAATGGCGCGGTCCTGCGCCCCCGTCGGCGCATAAGGCAACGCCGCGCGCACCCGCGCCTGCAACACGCCGGTGCCCTTTGACGCGATCCCGCGCACGCGCCGTTCGGACGCCCGCGCCAGCGCCAGTGTGAGCTGATGTGCCATCAACTCGTCATAGGCAAGGCGTGTCCGCGCGGGCGCCGTCGCGGCCAAATCCTCTTGCGAGCCCGGCGCATGGGCCAGCGCCACGGCCTCGGCAAAGCTGGGCCAACCGGCTTGTGCCGCCTGCGCGGGATCAATCCATTCCGCCAGCTCCGGCACCCGGTCAAGCGCACTGCGCGTGGCCTTGTACATGGTCTTTTGCGTCACACCGGAGGTCAGCGGATAGACCGGTTCAAACGGCGGGATGTCCCCCGCCTCTTCCGGCGGCAGGATGTATTCGGGGTGCACCATGTTGGCGATCCCGTCGAACAATTCGACCTTGCCGGACACGACACGCGCCGCCCCGGTGGGCAGCACCTTCTGGAGATAGTCACTGCGCCCGTGGAAGAACACGAGTTGAAAGCTGGTCTGCGCGTCTTCGACATGGATGCGGTAGGCCCCGCCCCGCGACCGGGCCGGCATGTGCGGGCCCACCTGTACCTTGACCGTCAGTGTCGTTGGAAACGCGGCCCCCTGCACCGTGTCACGCAACGCGCGGTCCACACCGGATTGCGGCAGCGTGAACAACAGATCACGCGGCGCGATCACACCCAACGCTTCAAAATGCTGCGCCGTTTTTGCGCCCACCCCGGTCAGTGTATCGAGCGCGGCAAAGAGCGGAAACAGAACCTCGGGACGGCTCATAACGCGCCGATCAGCTCCAGCCAGCCGTCCTCATCCAGCGTTTCGATGCCCAGCGACGCGGCCTTGGTCGCCTTGGATCCCGCGCCAGGTCCGGCGACAAGCAAATCCGTCTTGGCGCTAACCGATCCGGAGACCTTGGCACCAAGCGCTTCGGCGCGCGCCTTGGCCTCGGCGCGGGTCATCTTTTCGAGCGTGCCGGTGAAGACAACGGTTTTGCCCGCCACGGGGCTGCCATCGGTGTCGGGGCGCGCAGCCTCTTCGATGTCGAGATGGGCGATCAGGCGGTCAATGCTCGCGCGTTCCGCATCCTGCTGGAATGTCGTGGCGAGCGACCGGGCCATGACCGCGCCGACCCCGTCAATGGACAAAAGGTCGTCCCACGCGGCATTTCCCTCTTCGGCGTCGCGCATCGCGTCGCTGAACGCGGGCCATGCGCCGTAGTGCAGCGCCAGAAGGTTTGCCGCCGCTTCGCCCACATGCCGGATGCCGAGGGCAAAGATCACACGGGCGAGACCGATGCGGCGTTTGTCATCGATGGCGTCAAACAGGTTGGTGGCCGACTTTTCCCCCCACCCTTCGCGGTTTTTCAGCTGTTGCAGCCCACTGCCATAGCGGTCGCGCAGGGTGAAGATATCCGCCGGTTCCGCGATCCAGCCATCGGTGTAGAACTGCTCCACCTGTTTGGCGCCCAGCCCTTCGATGTCGAAGGCGGCGCGGCTTACGAAGTGTTTCAGCTTTTCCACCGCTTGCGCGGGGCAGATCAACCCACCGGTGCAGCGGCGGATGGCATCGCCCGGCTCGCGGATTGCGGCGCTGCCGCATTCGGGACAGCGCGCCGGCATCTCGAAGGGTGCTGCGTCCTTTGCCCGTTTGGACAAATCCACGTCCGCCACCTTGGGGATCACGTCGCCCGCGCGGTACACCTGGACCCAGTCGCCGACGCGGATATCCTTGCCGTCGCGGATCGTTTCGCCCTTGTTGTCGCGCCCGGCGATATAGTCTTCGTTGTGCAAGGTCGCGTTCGACACGACCACGCCGCCGACGGTTACTGGTGTCAGGCGCGCCACCGGGCTGAGCGCGCCGGTGCGCCCGACCTGGATGTCGATCGCCTCAAGACGGGTCCAGGCGAGCTCGGCCGGGAATTTATGCGCGACCGCCCACCGGGGCGTGGTGGAGCGGAACCCGAGACGGCCCTGCAACCCTAGATTGTCGACCTTGTAGACAACGCCGTCGATATCATAGCCCAAGGTGGCACGCTGCGCTTCGATCTGGCGGTAATGCGTGATCATTTCGGCCGGGGATTCGCACAGCTGCGTGAGGGGATTCGTCTGGAACCCCAGCTGGGCCAGCCGATCAATCGCGCCCTTTTGCGTGTCCGCGAGCGGTGCGGACAGCGCCCCCCACGCATAGGCGAAAAAGCGCAGCGGGCGGGACCGGGTGATGTCGGCGTCCAGCTGCCGTAGCGATCCGGCGGCGGCATTGCGCGGATTGGCAAACGTCTTTTGACCCGCCTCCGCCTGACGCGCATTCAACGCTTCGAAATCCGCGTGGGACATATACACTTCGCCCCGCACCTCGAGCAGATCCGGCGCATCCCTGAGGCTCTGTGGTACATCGTCGATGGTGCGCGCATTCGCGGTCACGTTCTCACCCACAGAGCCATCGCCGCGGGTTGCCGCCTGAACCAATTGCCCCTGCTCATAGCGCAGCGACAAGGACAAGCCGTCGATTTTGGGCTCCGCCGTGTAGGCGAGCGGCGCGTCCCCCGCCAGGCCCAGATATTTGCGGATACG
Source organism: Tateyamaria rhodophyticola (assembly GCF_047777875.1). Lineage (GTDB taxonomy): Bacteria > Pseudomonadota > Alphaproteobacteria > Rhodobacterales > Rhodobacteraceae > Tateyamaria. The sequence continues at coordinate 3,709,926 of NZ_CP180519.1, forward strand.
TTCGTCAAATTCGGTCACGTCATCGTCGTCAAACGCGTTGGCCAGCGACAGCATTGCGACCGCATGCGTGACCTTGGAAAACCCGTCCGCGACCGGAGCGCCCACCTGCTCGGACGGGCTGTCGTCCCGTTTGAGGTCTGGAAATGCGGCCTCAATCGCCGCGTTGCGACGCTTGAGCGCATCGTATTCGGCATCGGACAATTCAGGAGCGTCTTCGGTGTGATAGGCGAGATTGGCGCTGCGCAACAGGTCCGCGAGACGCGCCAGTTCCTGTTTTGCCTCATCAGCGCTCAGCGCATCAGGTTCGATCTCTGCGGTCACGGGCGCATCCCTCGGGGTTGGTATCAGTGACAGAGATAAAAGTGCGCGCGGGCGGGGTCCACCCTTTGCAGTGCTTGCCGCGCTGATGTGCGCCATGAAAAAGGCCAGCGGGGCGAATTGCCCGGCTGGCCCATGTTGCCTCGCGGCGGTGGATGCGTGTCAGGCCCCGATGGCCATGCGTTCATCATCCGTCGCCTGTGCCGGTTCCGGGTCCCGCAGGACATATCCGCGACCCCATACCGTTTCGATGTAGTTTTCGCCGCCTGTCGCGGTGCTGAGCTTCTTGCGCAACTTGCAGATGAACACGTCGATGATCTTCAGCTCGGGTTCGTCCATGCCGCCGTAAAGGTGGTTGAGGAACATTTCCTTGGTCAGTGTGGTGCCCTTGCGCAGCGACAAAAGCTCCAGCATCTGGTATTCCTTGCCGGTCAGATGCACCGTCTTGTTGTCCACGCTCACGGTCTTTGCATCGAGGTTCACGGCAACCTGGCCCGTATTGATCACGGATTGCGAATGACCCTTGGACCGGCGGATGATCGCATGGATGCGCGCCACCAGTTCCTCACGATGGAATGGCTTGGTCAGGTAATCATCCGCACCAAAGCCGAACCCCTTGATTTTATTCTCTGTATCGTCGGCACCGGACAGGATCAGGATGGGTGTTTCGATCCGCGACATGCGCAGTTGGCGCAGCACTTCGTGCCCGTTCATGTCCGGCAGATCGAGATCCAGCAGGATCAGGTCGTAATCATAGAGCTTGGCCAGATCTATCCCCTCCTCACCCAGATCCGTCGCGTAGACATTCAGGTTGGCATGGGTCAGCATCAATTCGATGCTCTTGGAGGTCGTGGGATCGTCTTCAACAAGCAGGACACGCATCAGGTAGCTCTCCAGGTTTCGAGGTAACATTGCTCTGACAGCACTGTGACTTGAAAACGTTAACCACACGTTACCCCTGTTGAAACCATATCAAGACAACTTAAAGTTGTCTATATTTTTGAACACTTGTCGCCTTCAGCGCATCTTCGCCATGGTTGGAGACCGCGCGCACCCACTCGGCAAATTCGTCCCCGCTGATCCCGTAGCGTTCAAGCGCCGCCTCTTGCGAGATCAACCCGTAAAGCACGCCGCGCACCACAGCCGCCTTGCGCGAGGCAACCCACCGCCGGGTGTTCAGCGGCGGCAGGTCCGCCTGCGTCAGAACCGTTCCATCGGGCAAGGACACCGCACGCGGGCCATCGACTTTCTTCAAATACATCACACTGCTCTTTCACATTTGAGCAGAGGATTGGTCACCCGCTTTAAGGCCGGGTTAAGCGGCCTCTTGAGACTGTGTCGGATTTTCATATATCTGTCGGCAACCTATCCCGGAGACTGCAATGCTTGACCACACTGGTCCGCTCAACTCATTGGGCTTTGCCAAGGCGCCCGAAGACACCCGCGTGGTCGTCGCCATGTCCGGCGGCGTCGACAGTTCCGTTGTGGCCGCCGAGTTGAAGGCGCAAGGCTATGACGTGGTGGGCGTGACATTGCAGCTTTATGATCACGGGGCGGCACTGGCCAAAAAGGGTGCATGTTGCGCGGGGATTGATATCCACGACGCGCGGCGTGTCGCGGAAGAAATGGGGTTCCCCCACTATGTCCTTGATTATGAAAACATATTCCAGGATGCCGTGATCGATGAATTCGCCGACAGTTACCTTGCCGGGGCGACGCCGGTGCCCTGTATCCGCTGCAATGAACGGGTGAAATTCAAGGATTTGCTGGAAACGGCACGCGATCTCGAGGCCGACTGCATGGCCACGGGACATTATATCCAGCGCAAGGACGGCCCCGCCGGGCCAGAGCTGCATTGCGCCGCGGACGCGGCCCGCGATCAAAGCTATTTCCTGTTCTCAACCACCCCCGAACAGCTGGATTACCTGCGCTTCCCGTTGGGCCATCTGCCGTCCAAGGACGACACGCGGGCGCTGGCGGCGAAATACGGCCTGCCGGTTGCGGACAAGCCCGACAGCCAGGACATCTGCTTTGTCCCGAACGGTGATTATGCCGCCGTGATTCGCAAACTGCGCCCCGAGGCTGCGGCACCGGGCGAGATTGTGGACATCAATGGGCGCGTGCTGGGCACCCATGACGGTGTGGTGAACTACACCATTGGTCAGCGGCGGGGCCTGGGCATCGGCGGGCTGGCCGATCCGCTGTTCGTTGTCAAACTGGACCCGGATGCCCGGCAGGTGATCGTGGGCTCGCGCGACATGCTGGCCACACGGTCGGTGCCCGTGCGCGAGGTCAACTGGCTGGGCGATGCACCTTTCGACAGCAAGAGCGAATGGCATGTGGCGGTCAAGGTGCGGTCAACCCGCCCCCCAACAGACGCAGTGATTCGCCCCATCAGCGCGACCGAAGCCACCGTTGAACTGGCCGCAGCCGAGGCGGGCGTATCCCCCGGACAGGCCTGTGTGTTCTATGACCGCAACGGCAGCCGCATCTTTGGCGGCGGCTGGATCCACAAGGGTTAGCCTTCGGCGCGCTCCGCCAGATCCAGCCACTCTTCCTCCGCCGCAGACAACCGCGCCTGCCGTTCGGCGAGCGCCTCGGTCGCCTTGCGGAACTTGACCGGTTCGCGTGTGAACAGATCCGCGTCCGACAGCAGTTCCTGAAGCTTGGCCATCTCCGCCTCCAGCCGCTCCAGCTCTGCGGGCAGCGCCTCGAGCCGGTGCTTTTCGGTGAAGGACAGGCCCGCCTTTGCCGCCGGCTTGGCCTTGGCCTCCTTCGGCGCTGCGGCTTTGGCCTTGGGGGCCTCGGGCGCTGTGCCAACAGGAGTGCCACGTTGCGACCGGTAGTCGCTCCAGCCGCCCGCATAAACTGTGGCCCGCCCGTCACCTTCCATGGCAATCGTCGTCACCGCGACGCGGTCCAGAAAATCCCGGTCGTGACTGACCAGCAGAACCGTACCGTCATATTGGTCCAGCAGGTCCTGCAACAGATCCAGCGTCTCTACATCCAGATCATTGGTCGGCTCGTCGAGCACCAACAGATTGCTCTGCCGCGCCATGATCCGCGCCAGAAGCAGCCGCGCCTTCTCCCCACCCGACAGCGACCGCACGGGTGCGCGCGCCTGCGCCTCGTCAAAGAGGAACTCCTTGAGATAGCCCACAACATGGCGCGGCATGCCCCGCACCATCACCTGATCCGCCTTGCCACTGACGCGCATCTCCGGATCACTGGTCAGGCTGTCCCACAGGCTCGCCTCGGGATCGAGTTGCGACCGCGCCTGATCAAACACGGCCATCTCTACGCCCGTGCCAAGGGTCACGGTGCCCGTGTCCGGCTCCTCTTCGCCAATCAGGGTCTTGAGAAGCGTGGTCTTGCCCACACCATTGGGCCCGACAAAGGCAATCCGGTCCCCGCGCAACACCCGCAGATCAAAGGGGCGAAAGATCACCTTGTCGCCATAAACCTTTGAAATTCCTTGCGCCTCGATCACTTTGCGCCCAGACTTTGGCCCGGCATCCAGCGCCATCGCCGCCGCGCCCTGCCGCTTGATCTGCGCCGCACGCTCCGCGCGCAGATCCTGCAATGCCCGCACCCGGCCCATATTACGCTTGCGCCGCGCACTGATGCCTTCGACCGCCCACCGTGCCTCGGCCTTGATCTTGCGGTTGAGCTTGTGACGGCTCAGGTCTTCCTCTTCCCAAACCGTGTCCCGCCACGCCTCAAAGGCCGAAAATCCTTTTTCCTGTCGCCGCACCATTCCCCTGTCAATCCAGAGGGTTGCACGCGTCAGCTCACGTAAAAACGCCCGGTCGTGAGAGATCAGGACATAGGCCGCCCGCGTCGCCTTCAACTCGCCCTCAAGCCAGGCAATCGCCTCGATATCCAGGTGGTTCGTCGGCTCATCCAGCAGCATGAGGTCCGGAGCCTCGGCCATCAGACGCGCCAAGGCCGCCCGCCTGCGTTCTCCGCCCGACGCGGTGCCCACGGCGCGTGCAGGATCGAACTTCAATCCCTCCCCTGCACGCTCCACCTTGTAGAGGTCCGAGGCCGGCAGGCCATGCACGGCAAAATCACCAAGTGTCGCAAACCCGGACATGTCCGGATCCTGCTCCATATACCCGACCGACACGCCGGGTCCGGCAACGACCTTGCCGTGATCAGCCTCCACCAGACCCGCCATCACCTTCATCAGGGTCGACTTGCCCGACCCGTTGCGCCCCACCAGCGCCACGCGGTCCCCGGGCTGCACCACCAGAGACAGATCGGAAAACACAGGATCGCCCCCAAAGGTGAGCGCAATGTCGGACAGCTGAAGCAAGGGAACACGGGCCATGACCGCGCAGCTAGTGGGTCTGTCGCACACCGTCAACTGGCACAGGACTAATGATCCACTTCATCTCGCAAGATAAACTCCGGGGGGTCTGGGGGGCTGGCCCCCCAGCCGGTCGGATCGGGGCACCCCGATCCGAAACCCCTACCCTGCAACCGCCCGCAACAACCGTTTGCGCGCGGGCGGGATCGCTCCGATCTCAAGACCCGTGAACACATGCAGCGTATTCATCTGATCGTCGACGACCGCATGATCACTGACCCAGCCCCCCATCATCAGATAGGTGCGCAACAAGGGCGGCATGCGCAGCATCGCCTTTTTCGCATCCGGTTTCCGCCGCAGCCGCGCGGCATAGCGGAACACTTTTGGCGCCTTGACCCGCGGCAACCAGCGCGACGGCGCCAGATGCCGCGCCTTCAGCATCGCAAATGCATCCAGATACTGCGCCGTTTCCGTCCCGGCAAAGGACGCACAGCCAAACAGCAACTCCACACCGGTGTCGTCGACAAACCCCGTCATCGCCCCCCACGCCACGCGCAGCACGTCGGGATCCGCAATGTCGGGATGCACGCAAAACCGGCCCATCTCGACCATCTTGCCGTCGAATTTCTCCAAGGCGCTCAATTCGTAATACTGCGCCGAATAGCTGCGCGAAATCTCCGCGCCGGTCAGCGGCAACATGCGAAAACAGCTGACCAGCAGGCCGTCGGATACCCGGTGGATCATCAGGTGGGTGCAGATATCGTCGAACCGGTCGATGTCATGCGTCCGGGCCAATCCGAAACAGGTCGCGCGCAACGCCTGCACCGCCCGCACATCCTCGGCCGTGTCCGCGATCCGCACCGCGTACCGACCGCGCTTCAACGTGATCATGGCAAGCCCCCGCGCCACACATGTTGCCGCGCGCCTAGCACACGCAGCGTGACGCAGTGATGACAGCCCTAGCTGCCAAAGGCACCCTGCCCGGGAAGGATCCGACCAAAGCTGCCCAGAAGCTGACGCAGGAACGGCGTATCGGTCACGCCACTGTCGGTCACCCGGCGCTCCAGCACCACAACGCGCCCTTCCTCGAGGCCGAACCGTTCGATGTTCTGCAACACGCCCTCGTCGTCAAAGCTCATGGCCAGGACCTGACGGTCCACCACCTCGGGGCGGCGCGGGCCAAAGGTCCGCGTGGTGTGCGCCACATAATAGAAATCACCGCCCTCAAGCACACCGCCCGATGTCGGCGTGCCCACAAGGTCCTCGACCGAGGCGCGGGTATCGATTCCCACCGCAAGCTCCTGCAGGTCCTCTTCCGGCGGAATGTACCCGTGATTGCGGAATTGCGCCGAACACGCGGCCAAAGACACCGTCGCAGCCAGAAAAGAAATCAAGGTCCAGGTCCGCATGGCACCCCCATGGTCATGTGTCCCTCTTGCTCAGGAGGGCCCGTGCTTTTATCTCGACTTATCCAAGATGCCCTCTTCATTCAAGAAACGAAAGCACGCGCAATGTCCGGGACCGCTCCTTCGCCGCACGCCCTCCGGGTGTCCGATCTGCCGCAAAACGCCCAAACTGCCTTTGAAATCGTGCCCAAGGCGGACGCTCTGGGCGCGCTGGCGGCGGAGCTCGATCTTGATGGGTTGCGCAAATTGCGCTTTGTCGGAACGCTTTCGGCCCTGGGAAAGGCCGACTGGCAGCTTGAGGCGCAATTGGGGGCCACGGTGGTGCAACCCTGCGGCGTCACGCTTGAGCCGGTGACAACGCGCATCGACACGGACGTGCGCCGTCAGTTTGTCCGCGATTATGTCGAACCCGACGCACCGGAGGTCGAAATGCCCGAGGACGAAACCATCGAACCTCTGGGCATGTGGATCGACCCCTACGCCGTCATGGTCGAGGCGCTCAGCCTCGCCCTGCCCGCCTTTCCCCGGGCCGAAGGGGCCGAACTGGGCGAACTTGTGGTCACCGAACCGGGCGCGCAGGCCCTGCGCGACGCCGATCTCAAACCTTTTGCTGGGCTTGCAGCGCTCAAGGCGCAGCTGGACGACAGCGAAGAGGACGACAGCGACACCTGATTGCCCCTTGCGGTCTGCGCAAAGATGCGTATTTTCCCGCGCTCACGATATTTTGGGTTGGACATGGCCAAAGGCTTTGCCTAAACGCACGTCACGCCCGCAGATTGGACGACATGAAACACGCAACCGCGCATGATGCGCGCGGCCCTGCCCGAACCTCGAAGGCCCACCACAATGGCTGTGCAACAGAATAAAGTGTCGAAATCGCGCCGCAACAATCGCCGCGCCCACGACAGCTTGACCGCCGCGAACCCGAATGAGTGCCCGAACTGTGGCGAACTCAAGCGTCCGCACCACGTGTGCGCGGCGTGCGGTCACTACAACGACGAAGAAATCGTCGCGATGACAGAAGAAGTCGATCTGGAAGACGACGCGGCCTAAGGCCCAGGAGCAAAGGCAGGCAGGACGCATGGCGGCCCAAACGACCGATCTGGCCGATCAACGCACTGCCACTGCTTTTCCTATTACGCTATCCGTAGATGCGATGGGCGGGGACCAGGGCCCCGCCGCTGTCGTTTCCGGCTGCGCGATTTCTGCCAAGAAAAACCCCGATCTGGGCTTTATCCTGCACGGCCCCAAGGCCGAGCTGGAAGCGCTTGTGGCGCGCCGCAAGACGCTTGCGGGACGGGTCACGATCCGCGACGCCACCGGCGTGGTCACCATGGACGACAAGCCAAGCCAGGTGGTGCGGTCCGGCAAGGGCACGTCCATGTGGTCGGCCATCGACGCCGTGCGCTCGGGCGAGGCAACGGTCGCGGTCAGCTGTGGCAACACCGGCGCGCTCATGGCGCTGTCGATGATCCGCCTGCGCAAACTGCCCGGTGTGAACCGCCCCGCCATCGCCGTCCTCTACCCCAGCCGCAACCCGCAAGGGTTCAACGTGATGCTTGACGTGGGCGCAGACATACGCGCCGAAGCGCCGGACCTGCTGCGCTTTGCGCTGATGGGTGCGTCCTATGCCCGCAACGGCCTTGATCTGGCGCGCCCGCGCGTCGGCCTGCTGAACGTCGGCACCGAGGAACACAAGGGCCGGACGGAGCTCAAATCCGCCTATGACCTGATCGCCGACAACGCCGACGCGGCCTCGTTTGATTTTGTGGGCTTTGTCGAAGGCGGCGACATCTCGGGCGATATGGCGGACGTGATCGTTACGGACGGCTTTACGGGCAACGTCGCGATCAAGACCGGAGAAGGCACCGCCGCGCTGATCGGCGACCGCCTGCGCGAAGCATTCCGCCACTCACCGCTGTCGCGGCTCGCGTCCCTTCTGGCGCTGACATCCCTGCGCCGCCTGAAAAAGCGGATCGACCCGCGCCGCGTGAATGGCGGCGTGTTCCTGGGCCTGAATGGCACAGTCGTCAAATCCCATGGCAGTGCCGACTCGACAGGCGTCTCCGCAGCGATCAAGCTGGCGGCACAACTGGCCGAACTCGGCTTTAACGACAAGCTGGCCGCGCGCATCGCAAAAGCGACGAAGCTGGCAGAGGAGAGCGAGCGATGACGATCCGGGCCGTGGTGCGCGGCGTGGGGCATTACCTGCCCGCGCGCGTCGTCGAGAATGCAGAATTTGAGGCGACGCTGGACACCACGGATGAATGGATCCGGTCCCGGTCGGGCATCGAACGCCGTCATTTCGCAACCGAAGACGACACGACCTCTTCGATGGCGACCGCCGCCGCGCAGGCGGCGTTGAGTGATTCGGGTCTGGAGTCGTCGGACATCGACGCCATCGTATTGGCCACCTCGACCGCGGATCTGACATTCCCGTCCGCCGCCACGATGGTGCAGGCGCAATTGGGTATGACGGGTGGGTTTGCCTTTGACGTGCAGGCCGTATGCGCCGGTTTTGTCTATGCGCTGACCAATGCCAATGCGCTGATCGTATCGGGTCAGGCGCGCCGCGTTCTGGTCATCGGGGCAGAGACATTCTCCAAGATCATGGACTGGACCGACCGCAGCACCTGCGTGCTGTTTGGCGACGGCGCGGGCGCGCTGGTGCTGGAGGCGCAGGACGGTGACGGCACATCCGCCGACCGGGGCATTTTGGCCTGCGATCTGAACTCCGACGGGCGGCACCGCGACCTCCTATATGTCGATGGCGGTGTGAGCACGGGCACCAGCGGATACCTGCGTATGCAGGGCAATCAGGTGTTCCGGCACGCCGTGGAAAAGCTGGCCGCGACGGCCCATACGGCCATGGACCGTGCCGGTGTGGGCGCGGATGACGTGAACTGGATCGTACCGCATCAGGCCAACATTCGCATCATTCAGGGCACCGCCAAAAAGATGAACGTGCCGATGGACCACGTGGTTGTCACGGTTCAGGACCATGGCAACACCTCTGCCGCCTCCATTCCGCTCGCCCTGTCCGTGGGGCGTGCACAGGGACAGATCAAGGATGGCGACCTGCTGGTGACCGAAGCCATTGGCGGCGGTCTGGCCTGGGGCGCGGTGGTCCTGCGCTGGTGACGGCGTCCGGCTCTGCGTAAATTTCCCACGCAACGCGATTTCACGCCGTTCAGCGTCATCCGCCAACCGCTTGATATTGACTCGGAATTTCCCCGCAACCTATGGTCGGACAAAAGGGGGACCCGATGACAGACAAGACTTTGACCCGCATGGACCTGAGCGAAGCAGTGTTCCGTGAGGTGGGCCTGTCGCGCAATGAGAGCGCGCAGCTGGTGGAAAGCGTTCTGGATCACATGTCCGATGCGCTGGTCCGCGGCGAACAGGTCAAGATTTCGTCCTTCGGCACCTTTTCGGTCCGTGACAAATCGGCCCGCGTCGGTCGCAACCCCAAGACCGGCGAAGAGGTCCCGATCAATCCCCGCCGGGTTCTGACTTTCCGCCCCTCGCATCTGATGAAGGATCGTGTGGCGGCGGGCAACAAGTCCTGAACCCATGGTCAACAAATCCGCTGACGCCTTCCGCACCATCTCCGAAGTGGCCGAATGGCTTGGCGTGCAGACCCACGTGCTGCGGTTCTGGGAAAGCAAGTTCAGCCAGGTAAAGCCGGTTAAGCGCGCGGGCGGACGCCGCTACTACCGGCCCGCGGATATGCTCCTGCTCGGCGGTATCCGCAAGTTGCTGCACGAAGACGGCATGACCATCAAGGGCGTGCAAAAGATCCTGCGCGAGGAAGGGATGGCCCATGTGGCCGACATGTCCCGACCGCTCGATGAGGTGACGGCGGCGCAGGTCGATGCCGACCTGATTGCCGGGGTTGGTGAGATCGAGGCGGAAATGGCGACACCCGTGCCCGACGATGCCCCCGAAGCCGCGGCCGTGGTCAGCCTGGACCAAAGCCGCAGCGTCGATGCGCCAGCGGAGGACCAGACGGCGGATCTGTTTGCCTCATATGAGCCGGCGCCCGAAGCATCTGCACCCGCTTCTGACCCCGCACCCGAGCCTGTCCCCGACGCACCGACCGCAGAGATGAAAACGCCCGGCGTCTACGAGAAAGAGAAACCGGCCTTCCCGAGCAGCGTGGAGGAGGTCGATGCGACGCCCGAAGACTTGCCTGAACCTGCCCGCGAGGCACCGACCGCACAGATGAAAACGCCCGGCGTCTACGAGAACGAGGAGCCCGCGTTCCCGAACAGCGTGGTTGAGGTCGATGCGCCGCCCACAGGTGACACGCCGTCCGAAGCCCTGCCCGAGCCTGCGCAGGACGCGGCAGAACCGGCACCCGCTTCGGGCGACGATGCACCGCAACAGGACACAGCGCCGTTTGTACCGGATGTGATGGCCGACGCACCTGCTGCAACGGATGCAGCAGACACCGCTGCCATTGCCCCTGCGCCAGAGACGTTTGAGCCGCAAACACCAGACAAGCCGCAAGAAACGGCAGAGCCCGCGTCCGACGAGACAGCACCGGCCGCTTTGCCCAGCTTCATGCGCAGCCCTGCCGCGCCAAGTGTGCCGGACGACGGCCCCGCACTCGAAGAGGACGCGCGCGCCCCTTCTCCTGGCGGCCTGCCCAGCTTCATGGCGCCGCCCTCTGAGCCGGAGACAGCAGCCGACGCGGACACCGACACCGCGCCAGAGGATGCAGCCCCACCCGCCGCGCCGAAGAAACCGCGGATCATTGATGTGCCGGACGCGCCGGACCCGGCGACCCTGCCCGCGGCAGCGACCGCACTTGGCTTGTCGGCGCAGGCCACCCGCTTGAGTGCCGCGCAACGTGCGGCGATTGCCCCGCTTGTGGCGGAGCTGAGCGCAGTGCGCGACCGTATGGCCGACGCGCGCCGCGAGCCGCGCTGAACCCGCGTTGCAGAACATGGCAATTCACCCTTGCCCCCGGCCAGAAATCGGGTATGACACCTCTCACGTCGGGCTATGGCGCAGCCTGGTAGCGCGTCCGTCTGGGGGACGGAAGGTCGCAGGTTCGAGTCCTGCTAGCCCGACCAACACCACCCCGCCCCTCACCCCGGGGGCTGCCATGCCAGCGCATGGCCCATGTATCACGAAGGTGTCCGCATGACCGGGGTTCTTTCCGACACGCAAATCACCAACCTGATCGACAGCGGCGCATTGGCCGCTGATCCCGCGATCATCCCCGCACAGCTGCAACCGGCCAGCCTTGATTTGCGTCTGGGCAACGTCGCGTACCGTGTGCGCGCCTCGTTCCTCGCGGGCGAAGGGCGGCGGGTCGCGGACCGTCTGACCGAATTCGAAATGCACCGCGTGGACCTGTCCGACGGCGCGGTGCTGGAAAAGGGCTGCGTCTATGTTGTGCCGCTGATGGAGCGGTTGGCCCTGCCGGACGGCATTCAGGCCGTGGCGAACGCCAAAAGCTCCACCGGGCGGCTCGATCTTCTGACCCGCACGATCACGGATGGCGGCACGGAATTTGACCGGATTGCACCCGGCTATCACGGCCCGCTTTATGCCGAAATCTGCCCCCGCTCCTTTTCGGTGCTGGTGCGGCCCGGCATGCGGTTGAACCAGATCCGCTTCCGCGACGGGCAAGCCGTGCTGAGTGACGCGGAACTGACCGCGCTGCACGACCAAAGCCCGCTGGTCGATGGCGAGGCGGTGATTGACGAAGGGTTGGGCTTTTCCGTCGATCTCGCCCTGCGCGACACGACACTGGTGGGGTATCGCGCGAAACCGCATACCGGTGTGATCGATCTCGACAATATCGGCCATTACGACCCGGCAGAGTTCTGGGAAGAGGTGCATACGCGCGACGGGCACATCATACTCGACCCCGGCGCGTTCTACATATTGGTCAGCCGTGAAGCGGTGCATATCCCGCCCGATTGCGCCGCCGAGATGGCGCCGTATCTGGCGATGGTGGGCGAATTCCGGGTGCACTACGCCGGGTTCTTCGATCCCGGCTTTGGCCATGATGCCGCCGGAGGGACCGGATCACGCGGTGTGCTTGAGGTGCGCTGCCACGAGGCGCCGTTTGTGCTGGAACATGGTCAGGTTGTGGGGCGGCTGATCTATGAACGCATGTCAGAGCGGCCCCGGCAGCTCTATGGCGCGGATATCGCGTCGAATTATCAGGGCCAGGGCCTGAAACTCAGCAAACACTTCCGCAGCTGACACGCGCCTTAGACGTCGCCATTCTCCTGCGCGGCACGGCGCGCGCGGCGTTCGGCGCGCACCCGTTGTTTTGGCGTCATCTCTTCGGGGGGGATATCGGCCAGCTTGCGCTGCTGCGGCTGTTGCTTGCGCCCGCGTGTGGCGCGGCTGACACCGGCGTCGATCCCCTTGGAAATCGCTTTGCGCATGATGATGCGCATCACCATGTTGATGATCTGGTTCATGTTCATGGACCTGCTCCGTCCCGTTGCCTGACCCGCAATATAGCGTCAAATGCGGCGATTTTCAGGTCAATCGTCTTCAAAAAGCTCGGACTGGCCTTCTTCGGTCTCATCATCCGCATCGCTTTCGGGACCGGGCAACGTGCCGGGCGGCGGGCGGTTTTCCAGCAGACCCGCAGCACGCAACTCCTTGAGGCCCGGCAGATCGCGCGCGTTCTCAAGGCCGAAATGGTCCAGGAAATGCTGCGTCACCACAAAGGTCACAGGCCGCCCCGGCGTCATCTTGCGCCGGCCAAAGCGGATCCACTCCATCTCGAGCAGCTGGTCCACCGTGCCCCGGCTGACCGACACGCCGCGGATTTCCTCGATCTCGGCGCGGGTGACGGGCTGGTGATAGGCGATGATGGCCAGCGTCTCGATCGCGGCCCGGCTCAGCTTGCGCGTCTCGACCGTTTCCTTTTGCATCAGAAAGCCAAGATCGGCCGCTGTGCGGATCGCGTAAGAATCGCCCACCCGCATGACCTGCACACCGCGCCCCTCATAGCGTTTGCGCAGGTGCACCAGCGCCTCGGCCGGGTCGCAGCCATGGGGCATCCGCGCCTCCAGCTCGCGCACGGTGACGGGTTCGGTGCTGGCAAAGAGGATCGCTTCGACCATGCGTTCCTGTTCGGCCATGGGCGGCGCCTCAAACAGGCTTTCTTCAATGTGTTCAGGCTGTTCCGTCACGCTTTTCATCTTTCTTGCGCACGTGGATCGGTGCAAAACTCTCGGTCTGGCGGATCACCAGATGCCCCTCCTTGACCAGTTCGAGACTGGCCGCAAAGGTGGCGGCGGTGGCCGAACGCCGCTTGACCGGGTCCATCTCCCAGCCTTCGGGCAGATAGCTGAGGATGTCGGTCCAATCGCCGGCATAGCCGATCAGCCCGCGCATGCGGTCGAGCGCCTGTTCCATGGTGAACACCGCGTCGCGGTCCATGACAAAGGGGCGGAATTCGTCACGCGTGCGGATGCGGGCATAGCCCTGCATCAGGTCGAGCAGTGTCGCGGAATAGGTGACCCGGCGCACGCGCGTAACCTCTTCGGACTGACCCCGGGCAAAGAAGTCGCGGCCCAGCTGGTCCCGCGCCATGAGCCGAGCAGCCGCATCGCGCATCGCCTGAAGCCGCTCCAGCTGGAACGCCAGATGCGCGGCGAGTTCCTCGCCCGACGGCCCCTCCTCTGTGGGATCGGGGGGCAGCAGCAGGCGCGATTTCAGAAAGGCGAGCCAGGCAGCCATCACAAGGTAATCGGCGGCCAGTTCCAGCCGCAACTGCTTCGCCTTTTCGACAAAGGCAAGGTATTGATGCGCCAGTTGCAGGATCGAGACGTGGCGCAAATCCACCTTCTGCGTGCGCCCCAGCGTCAGCAGCAAATCCAGCGGACCTTCGAACCCATCGACGTCAACAATCAACGCCTCGGCAGCGAGGCGCTCAGATACGGAAAGTGTGTCTTCTTCGAAGTTGTCGTCAGACATTCAGCCGGCCACCCAAAAGCGCCTCAAGTTCGGCGTTCAGGTCGGCAATGTCAATGTCGTCAGGGGTGCGGCGCGCGGCCAGCGCCGCCTCGGCCCGTGCCTGCGCCGCGTCGGTCATGGGGCCTGCGGCACTGGCCACCTCGATCCGGGCGGCCAGCGGGTCGTTGCAATGCAGGATCACGTCACAGCCCGCAGCCAGCGCACGCTTGGCCAGATCACCCGGCGCGCCGCTCAGCGCCTTCATCCCGATGTCGTCGGTCATGATCAGCCCGTCAAACCCGATATCGCTGCGGATCACGTCCATCGTGTCGCGCGACAGGGTCGCGGGCGCCTCGTCAATCGCCTCATAGACCACATGCGCGGTCATGCCCATCGGCAGATCGTTGAGCGCGCGGAACGGGGCAAAGTCAAACTCCCGCAGGGTATCGAGGCTCACATCCACATGCGGCAGGTCATAATGGCTGTCGAGGTCGGTGCGGCCATGGCCGGGAACGTGTTTCAGCACCGGCAGCACGCCGCCATCCAGATGCCCGTCGGCCACCGCACGGCCAATCTCGGCAATGGCACCCACATCACTGCCATAGCAGCGGTTTTCAAGAAAAGCGTGCGTCTGATCCACCACGAGATCAACCATGGGGGCGCAGTTGCTGTCGATGCTGAGCGCTTTCAGCTCATGCGCAATCAGGCGGTAGCGCAGGTACATCGCCCGTGGTGCCTCGTCCCCGGCAGCGCGGACAAAGTCCAACGGTGGTGCCCATTCGCGCCATGTGGGGCTGCGCAGGCGCTGCACCCGCCCGCCTTCCTGATCGATGGTGATGGGCGCATCGCGGCCCACCGCATCGCGCATCTCGGAGCACAGGCCATAGACCTGATCCGGCGCCTCGATATTGCGCGCAAAAAGGATGAACCCGAACGGATCCGCCTCACGAAAGAACGCCTTTTCGTCCTTGGAAAGCTGCGGCCCATCCGCGTCAAGGATGGTCGCGCCGAAATTCATCGTGTCACCACGGGGATGCAATCGGCCCCTTCGGCCACCAGCGCGGAACAGAAGCGGCGCGCATCGCTCAGGTCGGTGAACCCGTGCGCGCGCAGGCGGTAGAACGTGCGCCCGCCGCTTTGCGCCTGCTGGATCACGCGGTCCTTGCCGCTGAGGTAGTCACCAAAGCGGGCCTGCATCTTGTCCCACTGGGTACGGGCAATCTCGGGGCTGTCAAACGCGCCCAGTTGCACAAGCCGTGTGCCCGCAGGCAGCGCCGCAGGATCGAGGTCCTGCGCACCGGGCGCGGCAGGGGCCTGCACACTGGCCGGCACCACAACCGCCGGCGCGGACCGCGGACGCAATTGCGGGCGGGCCGAAGATTTCGGCCCAGGTCCCGTGACCACAGCCACATCTGCCGCGGGCGCAGGCACGTCCGGTACGGTGACAGAGGCCAACACCGGCTGTGTCTCGGCGGTGACGGGATCAATGGTTTCGGCGTTGGCGGTCAGCTGACTGACCAGCGCGTCAATATCACCGGATTCCAGCGCATCCGTGACGTCGGGCACGCTTTGGGCCGCTGCCGCTGTTTCAACCGGTGCGGCCTCGAGGCTCGCGGCCACGTCAAGCGGCGCAGGCTGTTGCACCGGTGCAACCGTTTCGGTCATCGGCGCGTCTTCTTCGGCCAGATCGGTGGGCCGCGGGGCGAGGACAAGCCGGTCGACGGGGCCGGACGCCTCGCCCGCGGCGGCGACTTCGTTCACGGCAAGGCCGGTGTTGATGGCAAGCTGTCCGCCCGGATTTTCGGGCCGCACGCGCATCTCACCTTCGGCGGCGCGCACGACGGGAATGCCCGACACATCGCGCATCACGAGGTTGTATCCCCACACCCCGACGCCGGCGATCAGCGCGACAGATGCCACAGCGCCCAAAAGGTTTGTCATTTTCTTCAATGGGTTACCCTGCGAAGATGCGCTGTCATGCTGCGCACCCGCACCGACATATCCCACGTCATGGGTATAGTGCATATCTGCCATTTTTGCCTCGTCGCCCGTGCGGATACATGCCCGCGCAGATCATCTTTGGTTGTTTAGCCTGTGTGCCCTTGTGCCGGGCGTCAGCGCAGCTCGTTGGCTGGCGTTACACCCAAGATACCAAGGCCCGCCGATATGACAAGCATTGTGGCACGCGCGAGGGCGATTTTTGCCTGCGACGTCGCGGCGTCCTCCTGCACGAAGCGCAGTTCGGGCAGGTCGTTGCCCTTGTTCCAGAGCCCATGGAACGTGCCCGCAAGGTCGTAGAGGTAGAAGGCCACCCGGTGCGGTTCGTTCGTGCGCGCCGCCGTTTCCACCAGCCGCGGCCATTCGGCCAGCTTGGCCGCCAGACCCAGCTCGGCCTCATGCGCGATCTTTGTCAGGTCCGCGGCCCGCAAGGTTGCATCATCGGTGGCAATCGCCGCCTCGTCGGCCTTGCGCAGCACGGATGCCCCCCGCGCGTGGGCATATTGCACGTAGAACACCGGATTCTCGCGCGATTGCTCCAGCACCTTGTCGAAATCGAAATCGAGCGGGGCGTCGTTCTTGCGGGTCAGCATGTGGAAGCGGGTCACATCCGCGCCCACCTGATCCACCACGTCGCGCAGGGTGACAAAGGTCCCTGCCCGTTTCGACATCTTGAACGGCTCACCGTTTTTGAACAGTTTCACCAGCTGCGTCAGCTTGATGTCGAGCGGGACTGTGCCACCGGACAGCGCGCTCACAGCGGCCTTCATCCGCTTCACATAGCCGCCGTGATCCGCGCCAAACACGTCAATCAGCGCGTCAAAGCCACGCTGCACCTTGTCATAGTGATAGGCGATATCGGGCGCGAAATAGGTCCAAGCGCCGTCCGATTTCATCACTGGGCGGTCCACGTCGTCGCCATGTTCGGTCGACTTGAACAGCGTCTGTTCGCGCGGCTCCCAATCTTCGGGCTTTTTGCCCTTGGGTGGTTCAAGCACGCCTTCGTAGATCAGGCCCTTGCTGCGCAGATCATCCAGAGCTGCTTCGATCCGGCCCGTGCCGTAGAGCGACTTTTCGGAATAGAACACGTCCATCTCGACGCCGAGCGCGGCGAGGTCGGCGCGGATCAGGTCCATCATCGCCTCGGTGGCGAAGTCGCGGATCTCAGTCAGCCAGAACTGTTCGCCCTTGCCGACGAACGCATCGCCCACCTTGTCCTTGAGCGCCTCGCCCACCGGCACGAGGTAGTCACCGGGATAGGTTCCGTCCTCAAACGCGACCTCCTGTCCGTGCGCCTCGAGATACCGCAGGTAGACGGACCGGGCGAGCACATCGACCTGCGCGCCACCATCGTTGATGTAGTATTCCCGCGTCACGTCATAGCCCGCGAAATCCAAGAGCGACGCCAGCGCATCGCCAAAAACCGCACCGCGCGTGTGGCCGACGTGCAAAGGCCCCGTGGGGTTGGCGGAGACGTATTCGACGTTGACCTTGGCCCCCTGCCCCAGATCCGACCGGCCATAGCCTGTGCCACCGGCAAGGATCGCGGCGACCACCTGTTGCCAGACCACCGGGGCCAGCCGCAGGTTGAGAAAGCCCGGGCCCGCCACGTCGGCGCTGGTGATGCGCGGATCTTCGGCCAGCTTGACTGCGAGCGCCTCGGCGATGTCGCGGGGCTTCATGCCCGCCGGTTTGGCCAGCACCATGGCGGCGTTCGTTGCCATGTCCCCGTGGGCGGCATCACGCGGTGGCTCGACCGTGACGTTGTCGGTGGCCAGCCCTTCGGGCAGCGTACCGGCGGCGGTCAGATCAGCCAGCACATCAAGCACAAGCACACGGATATCGGCAAAGAGGTTCATGGGACCAACGTATCAGATTGAGGTTTGGGCGGTGTATCACGCGCCACCCACGCGTCAAGCGGTGGCTAGCCGATCAGGCGGGCATGTTCCTGAAACGCAAAGCGGTCGGTCATGCCGGACACGTAGTCACAAACGATGCGCGCCAGCTGTGTCTCGTCTCCTGCGGCGCGGGCCACGTCGCCCTGCCAGCGGTCGGGCAGCAGGTGTGGGTCGTTCATGAACGCCGGGAACAGGTCGTGGACGATCACCGTGACCTCTTCGCGTTTTTCCATGACGGACGGCGCGCGGTACATGTTTTCGAACAGGAACTTGCGGATCACTTGGAGGTCGGCCCACATCGCATCCGAAAATCGGATCACGGCGCGGCCCAGATGGCGGATGTCGTGCACGTCCCCGGCCCCCGACGCCTCCAGCCCGGCGCGCGACGTGTTGATCACGTCGCTGACCATGGCGCCAAACACGCGCCGCAGCCCTTCGTGCTGCCGGCGCACGGGATCGAGGCCGGGATACGCGCGGTCAACGGCGGCAAAAGCATCGGACACGATCGGCAGTGCGCACATCTCATCCATGTTGATCAGCCCCGCGCGCAGCCCGTCATGCAGGTCGTGGTTGTTGTAGGCGATGTCATCGGACAGCGCGGCCACCTGCGCTTCGGCACTGGCATGTGTGTGCAGCTCAAGGTCATGATCGGCGGAATATTCCGCCAGCGCATAAGGCAGATCGCCCGTAACGGGACCGTTGTGTTTTGCAATGCCTTCAAGGGTTTCCCAGGTGAGGTTCAACCCGTCAAAATCGGCATAGTGGCATTCCAGCTGCGTCACGATCTTGATCGCCTGCGCGTTGTGATCAAACCCGCCATAGGGCGCCATCAGCACATGCAGCGCATCCTCGCCCGTATGGCCAAAGGGCGGATGGCCCAGGTCATGCGCGAGTGCCACCGCCTCGGTCAGCCCGTCGTTCAGGCCCAGTGCACCGGCGATCGTGCGGGCCACCTGCCCCACCTCGATCGAATGGGTCAGGCGCGTGCGGTAATAATCGCCCTCATGTTCCACGAAAACTTGGGTCTTGTGTTTGAGCCTGCGAAAGGCCGACGCGTGAATGATCCGGTCCCGGTCGCGCTGGAACGCGGACCGGAATGCACTTTCCTCTTCCTGCACACGCCGTCCCCGGGCGCGGGCTGGATCGCTAGCATAGGGCGCGGACATCTGCCTGATCCTTGTCGCCAGTTCTCAGGCTGCATATATTGCACGCGCAGCACGATGAAAACACAAAGCGGAGCCGCGCGATGAACCTGCCCCCCAAAGTGACCCCCCGCGCCTTTGAGCGCCTGTCCGAGATTGGCGCGGCGGAGGACGGCAAGGCGCTGCGCGTCGCCGTTGAGGGCGGCGGCTGTTCCGGATTTCAATACGAGATCGCGCTGGATGATCCAAAGGATGACGATCTGATCCTCGAAGGAAGCGGACAGAAGGTTGTGGTGGACGCCATCAGCCTGCCGTTCCTCGCCGACGCCGTGATCGACTTTTCCGAAGAGCTGATCGGGGCGCGGTTCGTGATCAACAACCCCAACGCCACCAGCTCTTGCGGGTGCGGCACCTCGTTCTCGATGTGAGCGTTACCCGCGCATCATCGGTGCGCGGGCAAAATTCTCGAAAAAAGCGTCGAATGCGCGGGACGATGCGCGGGCAGCCTCGATGACGGTCGCTGCTTCGGGTGTGATCGTTTCATAAATAGCGTCGCGCATGCTGCTCCAGCTGGTCTGACGTGCGTCCGCCAGCGCCATCAGCACCGCGGACATCGGGCGCAGCGCGCTTTCCACCTGCCGCCCCGGCGTGAAGACACAGCGCCCGGTCGGCACAGGCGACGCACGATCATCCTGCCCCATCATGGCCACGGCCCATGTGGACACCAGATACGCGTGGTAGCCGTCGGACAAGGGCGCATCGTTTTCGGCACTGATGACAAAGGCCTGCGCATGTGCGCGCACGGCCCCTTCCCACACGGCGCTCGGGGTCTTGCCCGCTTGGCGCAGGGCGACACAGATTTCCGCCAGCAGGTCCATGTTCTGGTCCAGAAAGGCGAGGATGCCGGCGTATTCCAGACTGAGACAGGCCGCAGGCGACAGCTGTGGATCGCGCCGACCATATTCCGACAGGTAGAACACGATATGGGTCAGCTCATAGGCCGCTTTCTTGTTGGGCAGCGCAAAAGTTGCCGGTCGGTCAATGAAAGCGCGCAGCCGGATGTCGAGTGTGGGATCACCCGATCCGATCCCGCGTCGCGCCAGCAACCGGCGCGCTTCGGCGCGTTGCAGATCGCTCAACTCCGCCTCCACCAGCCCCGTCTGCGCCACCCATGCGCACAGGCGCTCCATCTGAGAACCGCCGATGCCAAGCGCCTCGAGATCGAGGCCGATGGACAGCAGGAACCGGTAATATTGTGGAAAAAAGGACAGACGGTCGGCGAGGCTGTCATAGAACCGCGCCAGCGGTTCGAGCGCCGTGGGCGCGACCTGTTGCCCGGTGCATTCGAGGATGTTCAGAAGCTCGGCGTTCTCCTTGAGCCAGAACACATCATCCATCACACGCCGGTGCCGGGCAAAGCAATCGATGAGCCCGGCCGCCCGGTCGTGCAGGCCGACGCGGCGGGGCGGGACATTCAGAGTGATGACATTTGACATGATGCGTCTCCTGTTTGTGCTGCGTGTCCCGCCATCCGGTCTCAGGACCCGGAGGAAAAGAGGCCCGTGACGTCGCCCGATGCGGCGATGCTCGTGACGGGTGCCGATCCGGACGAAAACGCACCGGTGGCGTCCCCTGTGGCGATCCCGGTGCCGGCTGGCGCGGACCCGGAGGAGAACATTTCAACCGCATCACCCGACGCTGTGTCGCGTGTCATCGGCGCGGACCCGGAGGAAAACATCTCAACCGCATCGCCGGTTTCTGCCGTGGTCGTGGCGGGGGCAGAGCCGGACGAAAACATCTCGACCGCATCGCCGCTCAGACCGTCATACGCAACCGGCGCCGAGCCAGAGGAAAACATGTTCACACCGTCTCCTGTGTGCAGGCCACCTGCGGTGAATGTGTTGATTTCATTTTCGAATTTACGTTGTGCAGTCATATCGGCGCTCCGTGTTTGAGAGGCTTACTCGCCTCAAAGTTGCGATACCCAATTCGTTGCATCCTAAAATTGAGTACGCCAACTGAAAATTGCGCCAGCCCCTGGCGGCGGGCGAGTTCTCCACATAAGGAAAACGATAGAAGCTGTTGAGGTGACTGCGCTTCGCGCGTGAAAATTCCAGCGCGAAAAAACTTATCCACAGGTCTGATTTTGCTATGATTTTTACGATTTCACAACAAACTGCCGATCCTTTACTCCGAATCGAGTGGTTAAGAAATAGTTAATTTGCGCATTGGCGCCCTGCACGGCCCCTTGCTCCTGCCCCTGGGATGCGTCACATCTGGAGCAAACCGGGGGACGCACATGAAAATCGCGACGTTCAATATCAACGGAATCAAGGCGCGGATCGAAGCGCTGCCGCGCTGGCTGGATGATGCACAACCCGATGTCGTTCTGCTGCAAGAGATCAAATCCGTCGACGACGCCTTCCCGCGCGAAATCTTCGAAGATCGCGGGTATCAGGTCGAAACCCACGGCCAGAAATCGTTCAACGGCGTGGCCATCCTGTCCAAGCTGCCGCTTGAAGATGTCACACGCGGCCTGCCCGGCGACGATACGGACGAACAGGCCCGTTACATCGAAGCGACCGTGATGGGCGATACGACGGCCGTGCGACTGTGCGGTTTGTACCTGCCCAATGGCAATCCCTGCCCCGGCCCGAAATACGACTACAAACTTGCCTGGATGGAGCGGTTGCGCCTGCGGGCCCAAGCGCTTCTGGCCGAAGAGACGCCATTTCTGATGGCCGGTGACTATAATATCATCCCGCAGGCCGAAGATGCCCGCCGCCCCGATGCGTGGCGCGAAGATGCGCTCTTTCGCCTCGAAAGCCGCACGGCGTTCCGCCGTCTCACGGCACTTGGCCTGACCGAAGCATTCCGCGCCCGCACCTTCGGCCCGGAGCATTATTCGTTCTGGGATTACCAAGCGGGGGCGTGGAACCGTGACGATGGCATCCGCATCGACCACTTCCTGTTGTGCCCCTACACCGCGGACCTGATGCAGGACTGTCAGATCGACAAATCCGTGCGTGGTGAAGAAAAGCCATCCGATCACGTACCCGTCTGGGTCGATCTGGCGGCCTGAAAAACCTCGGAACCAGTTGCGGGTTCAGGTGTTGTGTCTCCGATGCACGTGATGGCATCACCAAAAGGAGATACGAAATGACACGTTTTCTGACCGCTGCCACAATGACACTTGCCCTGACCGGAGCCAGCGCATTGGCAATGACGCCGGTCGAAAAGGTTGACGTCGAAGCCGACCTGACCGTGATTGAAAACGATGCCGCCGCGTCGGTCTGGTCCGGGCTCGAAGGCGATCTCGAGACCGCCCTGGCGGAACGTCTGGTGGACCAGATCGCCGAAGACGGAGCCACGATCGAGGTGGAAATCGACACGCTCGAATTGGCAAACAGCTTTGAAAAGCAGATCGGCATCGCCGATTCAGAAATTTCCGGCGACGTGAAGATCAAGGTGCCGGGTTTGGCGAACAATGAACGCTACACGCTGACCGTCAGCAGTGAGCAGGCGCAGGGCTATTTTCCCGATGGCACCGTGGTGGCCGACCTGACGATGGGCAGTGAGACCTATTACCAGGCAATCGTTGCCGCCTTTGCTGAAAACATCGCGCAAAAGCTGCAATAATCCGGGACACGTCATGAAGGACGAACGGGGGCCACGTGCCCCCGTTTTTCATGCCTGCAATTCGGCATCCCAGTACAGGAAATCCATCCAGCTTTCGTGCAGGTGGTTGGGCGGAAACTTGCGGCCCATATTGCGCAACTCCTCTGCGCCGGGTTGGCGCGGCGGACGGCGCAGGGACATGCCCGTCCGGTGCAGCGCCTTTGATCCCTTGCGCAGGTTGCACGGGCTGCACGCGGCCACCACGTTCTGCCAGCTTGTCACCCCGCCCGAAGCGCGTGGCACCACGTGGTCGAAGGTCAAGTCGCCCTTGGCCCCGCAGTACTGGCAGCGAAATTCATCCCGCAGAAACAAATTAAAGCGCGTGAAGGCCACGCGCTTTTGCGGTTTGACATAGTCCTTGAGCACCACAACCGACGGTATCCTGATCTCGGTACTGGGCGAGCGAACCACCTCGTCATATTCGGCCACGATGTCCACCCGGTCGAGCCACGCCGCCTTGACCGCCTCCTGCCATGGCCACAACGACAGGGGATAGTAGCTGAGCGGCCTGTAATCCGCATTCAGCACCAAGGCCGGGTGCTGTTTCAGCGCAGAGGGGCTGCGCACAAATTCTGTCCTGAAATCGCCTTCCATGAGTGACTCCGTCCTCGCCCTGTCTGCCCGTTGTGGCACCAGAGCGGGGATCCCGCCCCGGCTTTATATCGTGACTATATCTTGTGGAAACGCTCTGGCAAGCCCCAGCACCACCACGAGATGTCGGTGCAGACCTATGGGCGTTCTGTGACAGGGGTGTGACGCGTGCCCGCGCGGTCGAAAACACCTGAAAGGTAAGGAATTCACCACTCGCGAAGGACGTGTCGACGCCCCATTTAGAGTGCAGGTCGTCACTCCGACCAACATGCATTTTAGTTACGAAACCGCTTTCAACGGAGGCAATTTCCGTCTCATGTCCTTTCTTGATCTTTTCCGCACACCCGACCTGACCACCCTTCTTACGCAACTGCGCGCCGAACACGCCGGTTCGGATGCCCAAGGCCGGTTCACCTTTGACACCGCGCACGGTGTTCAGCTGTGGTCCGACACCGAACACAAGGCCCGCTCGAACTTTGGCACGCTGGTGGCCCACCGCGCGATCACCGCGCGGGGCGATCTGATCTGGCGGGTTGAGGACAGCGCGCGGGGGCACGTGTTTCTGACCGACGCATCTGCGCCGCAAACCGCGATGGATCTGGCGTTGCGGACGTGGGACAGCGCGCGCCAGTTGCGCGATGCGCCGGACCCGCTGCAAGCGCTGATCACGGACCTGCGCCGGGACCGGATCAATTTCGGGGTCGAACTGTCGGATGCGGCGGCCACACCGCTGTCCGCCTTTGGATTTCGCGCGGTGCTGGACCGGGCCGGGTTCTTTGATCTGACCCGCGTGTCGGCACAGGCGGTGCTCCGGTTGATGAAATCGGAGCCGCTTGTTGCGCATGTGCTTTATGCCGCTTGGGTGCGGCAGCAACAGGACCCCGCCCCCGCCCATCCGCGCGGGTTCGAAGCGATGTGCTGACGAGGGTCAGGACCCGTTTGTCCTGCGGCACTGGTTTGACGGACACCAAATCCACTTCATCTCAGCGTCTCGGGCCGCTTGCTAAGTGAACCACACTTCGCTGCGCGTCCCGAACCGCTGATGCTTTGTGGATCTTGCGTCCCACTGCGCGCGAGAGCGGGTGCCGCGGGATAAATGGGTGCTGACTCTAGAGCCCCAGCTTGTCCCGCATGAACGCAAGCGCCACGCTGAGCCCGTCGGGGGCAATCCCGTGCGCCGTGCCTTTCATGACGTGGGCATAGACGTCCTTCCATCCCGCCTCTTGCAGGGCTTCAGCCGCTTCGGGCAGCGATTGCGGCGGCACCACGTCATCCTGATCGCCATGGATCAGCAGCACGGGCGGGCGGCTGACCACCTCATCCGCCAGCAGATCGGGGCGCAACAACCGGCCTGAAAACGCGACGATGCCTGCCACTTCGTCCTCGCGGCGCGGCGCCACGTGGAGCGACATCATCGTGCCCTGGGAAAAGCCGAACAGGACCACTTGTTCCGGCAGCACGTCCTCATCCACCATGAGCGCATCGAGAAACGCATCGAAGTCATTGGCTGCCGCAAGCAGACCCCGCTCCGCCTCTTCCTCGCTGGACCCGTCAATCCACGGGATCGGGAACCACTGATAGCCATTGGGCATCATCGGGATCGCCTCGGGCGCGTCGGGTGCCACAAAGAGCGTGTCGGGCAGATGTTCGCCCAAGGGCTCGGCCAGCCCCAAAAGGTCCGCGCCATTGGCGCCATAGCCGTGGACAAACACCACGATGGACCGCACCTCGCCCGATTTCGGCTCAACCCGTTCCGATTTCAACACTCGTGTCATGTGACCCCCTCACGCCCCTTTGCCGTCCGGTAGTAGGTGAAGAACAGCCGCGCGGCAACCGCGCGCCACGGGCTCCAGGCTTCGGCCATTGCGCGCAGCGCCCGTTCCTTGGGACGCTCCGGCAGATCAAAGATCATCCGCGCCGCCTCCTGTAGCGCCAGATCGCCCGGCGCAAACACATCTGCCCGGCCCAGGCTGAACATCGCATAGATTTCCGCTGTCCAGACACCGATGCCCTTGACCGCTGTAAGGGTCTTGATCACCTCGGAGTCCGGGGCGCTGCGCAACGCGTCATAGTCGATCCCCGCCTCGGCCAATGCAGTTGCATAGGCGATTTTCTGGCGGCTGAGGCCCACGGCGCGCAGCCCCTCTTCCCCTGCGGCGAGAACTGGACCGGGCCCCGTGAGGCCCGCCGCCTCGATCCGCGCCCAGATGGCGGCGGCGGACGCGGTCGACACCTGCTGGCCCACGATCGCGTTGAGCAAAGCGGCAAACCCGTCCGCCCGGCGGCGCAGGGGCAACGGTCCCGCCACCTCCAGAGCGCGGGCCAATGCCGGATCGCGCATCGCAAGCCACGCGGCACCTTCCGCGACATCCGCATCCGTTTCGATCAGGCGTCCGATCACAGTGCACCTGCCCAGTCCAGCACCGCGTCCATGGTCGTCACAGGTGGCCCGAACTCCCAAGCCGCAGGGTGCAGCAGCAGCGCGGGCAGCCCAAGCGCCCGCGCCGCGGCCAGTTTTGGAAAACTGCCCTGCCCACCGATATTGCGGGCAAGAACGACGTCGATATTCAGCGCTTGGAACAGGCGGATTTCGTCGTCCACGGCAAAGGGGCCTTCGCCAAAGACAAAGGTACAGTTGGCGGGCGGCGTGTCGTCATGGGCATTCAGCTGGCGCAGGAACACCGGCCCGTCGTGATGGGCCAACACCTCGGCGCTGTCACGGCCCGTCGCCGCAAAGACCCGCGCGCCCGCAGGCAGTGCCGCCACCGCCCCCGCGATGTCCGGCACCGCGGTCCAGACGTCCCCGTCCTGCGGCACCCAGGGCGCGCGACCAAAGCGGCACGCAGGCACATCCGGCGCAAGTGCACGCGCCACCTGCCGCATGTCGGCATCAAACACATGACTTGTATCCAGAACCCCATCGGCCCAGGCAAGCCCGTCCCGCAACGCTACACAATGCGGCGCGCCCCCGCGGTCCACGTCGCGCTGCGCATAGACCTGAACGGCGTGCCCGGCCGCCACAAGACCCGTCACCGCCATCGCCGTTTCCCGCGCACCGCCAAGGATCAACACATTCGCCATGCCCGCACCCTAGCCGCGCACGACCTGCGCGCAAGCCCATGTGCATCCGTGCGGCGCGCTGTCTCTTGCGGCGGCCGTGTCTCGGGTCTACGCAGGCGTCATGAGTATGACAGATGACCGCCGCGCCTATCGCAATGTCGCCGTTCTGGTGGCGGCTCAGGCATTTCTGGGCAGCCAGATCACCATGATCTTCGTGATCGGGGGTCTCGCGGGCATCACGCTGAGCCCTTATGCCTGCCTTGTGACGCTGCCGATATCGCTCATCGTTTTCGGCTCGATGACCACCGCCCCGTGGCTGAGCCCGCTGATGCAGCGCGCCGGGCGGCGGACCGGGTTTCTGGTCGGGGCAACGGGTGGGCTCGTGGGGTCGGGCATATCGGCCTATGCGCTCACTATCGACAATTTCTGGGTGTTTCTGGTCGGGTCCTATTTCACCGGCATCTATATGTCGTCGCAGGGGTTTTTCCGCTTTGCCGCCACGGACACGGCTTCGGATGCGTTCAAGCCCAAGGCGATTTCCTATGTGATGGCCGGTGGGCTGATCTCGGCGCTGATCGGGCCACAGATCGTGAGCTACATGACCGCGAACAACCCGGATGCAACTGCGATGCGGTACTTTGACATCTACCTTGTCGCGATGGGGCTGAACGTGCTGGGCATGGCGCTGTTCTTCCTGCTCGACATCCCCAAACCCCCTGCGCCCAATGCGTCGGACGCGCCCATGCGCTCCAAGCGCACGCTGCTGTCCGAGCCGCGTATCCTCGTCGCCGTGATCTGTGGCGCGGTGTCCTATGCGTTGATGAACCTCGTGATGACGTCCACACCGCTGGCGGTTGTTGCCTGCGGCTATAGCGAACCTGACGCCGCCAACGTGGTCACCGCCCATGTGCTGGCCATGTTCGCGCCGTCCTTTTTCACCGGGCATCTGATTGCGCGGTTCGGGGTGGAGCGGATCACCGGTCTTGGCCTTGTGATCCTAGCGCTGGCGGGCGTTGTCGCCCTGTCCGGTGTGGCGTTGGGACAGTTCTTTGGGGCGCTGATCTTGCTGGGGCTCGGTTGGAACTTTGGCTTTATCGGCGCGACCACGATGCTGACCACGGCCCACCGCGCCGAAGAGCGTGGCCGGGTGCAGGGCATGAACGACCTGATCGTCTTTGGGTCCGTGACCTTTGCGTCGCTGGCGTCGGGCGGATTGATGAATTGCGCGGGCGGCGACGCGGTGCAGGGCTGGGCTGCGGTGAACCTCGCCATGGTGCCGTTCCTGGTGCTGGCCGGTGGGTCGCTGATCTGGCTGGCGCTCAAGCCGAAGCCCGCCGCCGCCTAGAGCCAGAGCCGTCCGGTCAGCGCCGACGCACTCAGCCGCGCAGGCGGCACGCCGGGCGTCAGCCGCCCCTCCCCGACCGCAGCCGGATCCTTGATCACCTGCCGCAATGTCGCCTTGGCCCCGATGGCGGGCCACAGGGCGGCGCGCGCGTTCTTGGGGATTTTCGGGCGGGCACAGCGCGCCAACGCGCGGTCCGCCAGCGCACGCAGGCCCGCATCCGTTCCATCCAGAAGCGGGATGCGCCCGGCGTCCACCAACGCAGGAACAGCCCGCAAAAACGCAGCAATACCAGCGGTATAGGCCAGATCGCGCACCGGTTCTTCCACACCCTCCGGCGCGCCCAGCGTTCGGGCCGCCGCCCACATCAAATGGCCGGACGTCTCGTCAATATAGGCGTCCATATGCGCCTGATCCTCGAACGCATCGCGGTAGATGTCCCAGCGACGCGCCGCCACCAAACGGTCCAGCATCGCGGCTGTGCCCTGCGCCAGCACAGCGGCCAACGGCGTCGTCACCTCGTGGGTGCGGACCGCCGCGCCGGTGCTGATCTCCTCCAGTGCGTCGCGCCACCATTGCAGGCGCATTTCCGCAATCATCGGCTCTTGCGTGACCCACGGCGCGCGCGCCACTTCGATGTTGAAGGCATACAGCGCAAAGAGGGGCGCGCGGGAGGCAACAGGGGCGGCCATGACGGTGCGGAACCGCAAAGGGTCGCTGCGTTCGACGATGCGCGCGCACGCAATGGCAGGTTCCGGCAGGCTCATGCGGGCGCCACGATCATCAGGGCATAGGCAATGTCGTCAGGTGCCGCGCGCCAGCGGTCGATCTCGGCCTGGTTCTCGTCAATGGCCGCTTGCAAGGCGGGTGTCACGTCCCCCGCACGCAACGCATCAAGATGTGCCTGCATCGGCGTGTAATAAGCCTCCCACGGCGCACCGACAATCATGCGGTGGTGAAGCACGTTAAAGCCCGCTGCCGTCACACGCTCCTCCAGACCGGCAAGATCCGTGATCTGCGGATAGTCCGCCCAGAACGCCACCGCCGCTTCTGTCGCGGGTTTTTGCAGCAACACAGGTTCGGACACAGCCACCCGCCCGCCGGGCTTGAGCGCGCCGCGCCAACCGCGCAGACCGTCTGTCAGCCCGAGGAAATAGATCGCCCCCGCGCACCAGATGAGATCATAGGTGCCTGTTGGTGCAGCCATATCCCCGACCTCTGCCCGCACGCGGGAGCCGTAGGGGCGCAGCCGCTCTGCCGCCAGATCAATGAATTCGGGCGCCATATCAACGCCGGTCACCTGCGCCTCGGGCAGCGCTTTGGCCAGCGCCACCATGTCGTCGCCGGGTCCACACCCTGCATCAAACACGTCGACCGCCCCGTGCAGGCCAATCGTTTCTACCGCCCAGTGCACATCTGCAGGCAGGCCAGGCCCCTGCCGGGGCAGGCCCGCGCGGGCCTGCATGAAGGCATCCCGTTCCTCGGGCGTCATGTCAGACCGTCCTGCACCAATTTCCACCGGATCGCGTCAAGCAGCGCCTCGAACGACGCATCCACGATGTTGGCCGACACGCCCACGGTGGACCAGCGCCGCCCCTGCCCGTCCTCGCTGTCGATGATGACGCGCGTGACGGCTTCGGTGCCACCTTGAGTGATGCGCACCTTGAAATCTACCAGCCTGATGTCCTCCACATGGCTCTGATACCGTCCCAGATCCTTGGCCAGCGCCTTGGCCAGCGCATTCACCGGGCCGCGGTCTGTGCCGGTCTCGTCCATGGACTCCGAGACGGACAGCATCTTTTCCCCGTCCACCTTGACCACCACCACCGCCTCGGACAGCGACACCATCTGGTCGCGCTTGTTCTTGCGCCGCTCGATGCTCACCCGGTAACGCTTGACCTCGAAGAACTCCGGCAACAGGCCCAACTCCTCACGCGCCAACAGCTCAAAGGACGCTTGCGCCGTGTCATAGGAATACCCCTCTGCCTCGCGCGCCTTGATCCGATCGAGGATGCGGGCAAGGCCGGGGTCCTTGGGGGCCACCTCCACCCCCATCTCGGTCAGGCGCTTGCGCAGGTTCGACTGCCCCGCCTGATTGGACATCGGGATCACACGGGCATTGCCGACGGTGCCGGGGTCCACATGTTCATATGTCGTAGGGTCCTTGAGGATCGCCGAGGCGTGCAGCCCGGCCTTGTGTGCAAAGGCCGACGCCCCCACGAACGCCGCCTGCTTTTGTGGCACCCGGTTCAGGATGTCGTCCAGCATCCGGCTGATGCGGGTGAGCCCGGCCAGTGCCTCCTTGCTCACGCCGGTCTCGAACTGGCTGGCATAGGGTTCCTTGAGCAGCAGGATCGGGATCAGCGTGGTCAGGTTGGCGTTCCCGCAGCGCTCGCCAAGCCCGTTGAGCGTGCCCTGGATCTGGCGCGCGCCCGCATCCACGGCGGCCAGCGATGCCGCAACCGCGTTTTCGGTATCGTTATGGGTGTGAATGCCCAGATGCGTGCCCGGAATGCCGCTGTCGATGACGGCGCGGGTGATGGTGTGCACCTCATGCGGCAGCGTGCCACCATTGGTGTCGCACAGCGCAATCCACCGCGCCCCTGCATCATAGGCCGCACGGATCGCCTCCAGCGCATAGTCGGGATTGGACTTGAACCCGTCAAAAAAGTGTTCGGCATCAAAGATCGCCTCCCTCCCCTGCGCTTTTACATGCGCAAAGCTGGCCGCGATGTTCTGCGTGTTCTCGGCCAGTGATATATTCAGCGCGGTATCCACGTGAAAGTCGTGCGTCTTGCCGACGAGACACACGGCGGGCGTGTTCGCGTTGAGCACAGCGGCCAGCACGTCATCATTCTCGGCACTGATCCCCGCCCGTTTGGTCATGCCAAAGGCGGTGAAGGTCGCACGCGTCTTGGGGGCAGCGTCGAAAAAGGCGCTGTCGGTCGGATTCGCCCCGGGCCAACCGCCTTCGATATAGTCCACGCCCAAAGTGTCGAGCGCCTGCGCGATCTGCTGCTTGTCAGAGGTTGCGAACTGCACGCCCTGCGTTTGCTGCCCATCGCGTAAGGTGGTGTCGAAGAGGTACAGGCGTTCGCGGGTCATGATGCGCGACCTCCAGTCACTGCGTGGGAGGTGCGCATGCGCCATGCCCGACCTCGGGTGGGCAAAGAACTGGTCTTCGGTGCGCCACCTGCGCAATCAAACACAACGCAAGAGATGCGCGCCACGTCGGAATATGCCCTCCCGGGGGGGAGGTCGGGCATGGCGCATGCGCGCCGCGATCCGTCCGTGATCGTCGTCACGCCAATGTCTCCAGTTTTGCCGGATCAAAACCTGGACCAGGCACAAGATCGACACCGGTTTTTGACATCCGAACTTCTACACCTGCCGTTGTCAGCGCTTTTTTCATTGTATCCACAGCGGAGAAGTCTTTTGTCTTTATGGCTTCTTCACGTAGTCTTTCTAAATTCTTTGCGTACACGCTTAAGTCAAACCCGCGAGATGTTATATTCAGCCATTCCGACTTAGTATGCCGTAGCAACCCCAAAAGGTTACCGGTCGCCTTGACAGTTTCGGCCACAGTCGTGTCGCCGGGTAGGTCTGAATAGCCAGCTTCATTAATCAGCCACTTTAAAGCCTCAGATGTATTTAGATCGTTCTTCAATGCATCGACTGCACGGTCCTCCGGCAAGCTACCAGAAAATTCAATGTCTCCGACCCTGTCGTACAGGTAGTTAAGCGTCTTCTCCGCCTCTGCCCGCTTCTTCTCCGTCCAGTCCATCGGCTTGCGGTAATGCGTCGACAGCATCACAAACCGAATGACCTCACCCGGCACCCCCTGATCGAGCAAATCCCGCACGGTAAAGAAGTTGCCCAACGACTTGGACATCTTCTTGCCCTCGACCTGCAACATCTCGTTGTGCAACCACACATTCGCAAAACCGTGCCCGGCGCAGCGCGACTGCGCGATCTCGTTCTCATGATGCGGGAACTGCAAATCATTGCCGCCCCCGTGGATGTCAAACCGGTCTCCGAGCAACTCGTAAGCCATCGCCGAGCACTCGATATGCCACCCGGGCCGCCCGCGTCCCCAGGGGCTGTCCCAGCCGGGCAAAGCCTCATCCGACGGCTTCCACAAAACGAAATCCATCGGGTCTTCCTTGTAGGGCGCCACCTCGACCCGTGCGCCTGCGATCATGTCATCGACCGAGCGCCCCGACAGCTTGCCGTAATCCGCATATTCGCGCACCCGGAACAGCACATGGCCGTCCTTGGCATAGGCAAACCCCTTGGCCATCAGGTCTTCGATCATCGCAATCATCTGGCCAATGAACTGCGTCGCGCGCGGCTCGTGCGTGGGGCGCAGCGTCCCGAGCGCGTCCATATCCGCATGATACCAACCGATGGTCTCGTCCGACCGCTCCGCCACCAGTTCTTCAAGCGTGCCTGGCGCCCCCGCCTCCTTGCGGGCCAGAGCGGTCGCGTTGATCTTGTCATCCACGTCCGTGAAGTTGCGCACATAGGTCACGTTGTCCGCGCCATAGACATGCCGCAGCAACCGGTTGAGCACATCGAACACCAGAACCGGGCGCGCATTGCCCAGATGCGCCCGGTCATAGACCGTCGGCCCGCAGACATACATGCGCACGTTTTCCGGGTCGATCGGCGCAAAGGTCTCTTTGCTGCGGGTCGCGGTGTTGTAGAGGGTGATGCTCATGGTCCGGGTCTCACGCATTGGGTTGGCGCGGGCCTAGCAAGTCTTGACTATGAGGAAAAGAAGAACCAGCCCGCCGAGGATCAGCAGGGAATGCAGCAGGTGATGCAAATGGTTGTCTTCATGGCGCAAGGCGTAGCGCGTAGACCATCCTGCGGTCAAGCCTTGTGCGTCAAACGGACTTGGACCACCATGTCCCCATGACCCGAAACGACATTGACGCCATATGCGCAGCCCTTCCCGGCGCCTGGTTTGCCAGCCACCAAGACGGTGGCCTCGAGGCCTGGAAAGTGGGCGACAAGATGTTTGCCACCATCGGCATGGCGGGGGACGGCGTGTCTGTGAAATGCGCCGATGTTGAGACCGCGCAAATGCTGATCGAGGTGGGCGCCGCGATCAAGGCCAAGTATTTCCACCGCTCCTGGGTGCGCGTCCCCTTTGACGGTGCGGACCCCGACCTCATGCGCGCCCGTATCCAAAGCTCCTACACCCTCATCCGCACCAGCCTGCCCAAAAAGACCCAAGCCACCCTCGCCCCGTGGCCTAGCCAACTCTGATCCGCCTTCATCTCGCAAAATAAACTCCGGGGGAGGCCGCAGGCCGGGGGCAGCGCCCCTGCCCCGTTGACAATCCGCGCCGCCTCTGGCCCCCATGCGCCGGACGGACAAAGGAGCGGCACATGGGCCTGTCACAGCGCATCACAACACTGACGGGCGGCGGATCGGACGGATGGGACGTGTTTCTCAAGGCGCGGCGCATGATTGCGGACGGCACACCCGTGACTGAACTCACAATCGGTGAACATGACATCCGCACCGCCGCCCCGATCCTGCAGGATATGCACCGCGCGGCGATGTCGGGACATACCGGCTATGCGATGGTGCCGGGTACAGAGGCGCTGCGCGACACCGTGGCCGCCCGCACCGAAGCACGCACCGGCGTGCCCACCAGCCGCGCCAACGTTCTGATCACTCCGGGCGGTCAATCTGCGCTGTTTGCGGCACATGCCGCCGCCTGTGACCCGGGCGACACGGCGCTTTATCTGGATCCGTACTACGCCACCTATCCCGGCACCCTGCGCGGGGTCTCCGCCGTCCCGCATGCCATCCCCACGCGCGCCGAAGACGCGTTCCAACCCCGCGCCACCGATATCGAAGCGGCGGCACAGGGCGCGCGCTCGCTGCTCATCAACTCGCCCAACAACCCCACCGGCACCGTCTATTCCCGCAGCACTCTCGAAGGCATCGCAGAGGTCTGCCAGCGGCACGATCTGTGGCTGATCTCGGACGAGGTCTATGACAGCCAGGTCTGGGACGGGGAACATCTCAGCCCCCGCGCTTTGCCCGGCATGGCAGAGCGCACGCTGGTGGTGGGATCCATGTCCAAGAGCCACGCAATGACCGGATCGCGCTGCGGCTGGGTGATCGGGCCCGAAGAGGTGATCGAACACCTCATCACCTTTGCAACGCACACAACTTATGGTGTGCCCGGCTTTATCCAGGACGCCGCCGTTTTTGCGCTGAACCAGGGCAGCGCGTTCGAAGACGACATCGCCGAACCCTTCCGACGTCGTCGCGCTTTGGCGCAGGATGTGTTGAATGGGCAAAACACTGTCGGCCTGATCCCGGCCCAGGGCGCGATGTATCTGATGCTCGACATTCGCGCGACCGGGCTCAGCGGTGATGATTTCGCCAATGCCTTGCTGGATGCACATCAGATCGCTGTGATGCCGGGCGAAAGCTTTGGCAGCGCCGCAGCGGGCCACATCCGCGTTGCCATGACCATCGAAGACAGCGCGTTTGAAACCGCATTGCGCATCTTGTGCTCATTCGCCGAGGCTCAGGCAGCCTGACGCGCAGTTCCACTGTCGGGCGACACAGCTTGCGTTACATTCCCCTGAACGATCCGCGTCCGCGCATCGGTCAGTGACTATCCGGTCGATGGCGGCTCAATCGCGGGTATCAGAACCGGATTGAGCCGCGCACGGTCAGGGTCGTCGCATCCGCCGCAACACCGGTCCCGCCGATATTGTCAAAGCTGTGTTCCAGCAGTTCGGCCCCAAACGTGTACCGCTCATCAATCTGGTAGGCAAAACCGATACCATAAAAGTCGCCCGTGTCGGATCCGAGCGATGTGTCCACATCCGCACCACCCGCCGTGAAATAGCCAAGCACCGGCCCGAAATCATAGCCCAGCTGCAGCTTCAACCGTGCCACGCTGTCCACAGTCGCGGCGCCATTCAGGTCGATGTCCGCGGTGTCATAGTCGATCTCACCACCCAGAACGAAGGTGCCAAAGTCGTAGCGGTAGCCGCCGTGCACACCAAACAGCGCGTCGTCACCATCCGCGCCGCCCGTGGCATCCACATCCGCATATCCCAATTGCAAACCGGCATAGCCACCGGTCCAGCTGCCGCCCGTCGCGGCAAAGGGCTGCGCCGGTGCAACGGCTGCGGGCGGGGCAATATCCGTCTCCACTGCGCTCTGGGCGAACACGCCCGCCGGAGCGGCAACAAGGGTCAGGGCAAGTGCTGTCAGTCTGGTCATCTCTCGGCTCCTCTGGGTGCCACAAATCTCTTGTGCACCCAACCTAGGAAGCGCTGGCAAAGTTCCAAACGGATCGGCGTCACACTGCCGTGACGTGTCTGTCACATGGCAAATTCCTGCCGCGTCGCAAACAGGACAGACCGCGTCGCGTCCACGCGGCAGGATCGAGGTGCATTCGGACGCAGGGAGGCGCCCATGCAAGGCATCAGAAGCAAGATCGTGCTGGTCAGCCGCACGATTGGCGCAGAACGCGGACGTGCCGCGCGCGGGCGACCGGCATGGGCGCGCACCGCGTAACCCCTGACACTGCTCCTGCGACCGGAATTCCCACAATGAATGAACAATCCCCCACACGCACAGGCGGGCGCGCCGCCCGTCGTGCCGCCCGCGCGGCCCCGCTCGCCGATCACCTGCGCCCAGTGCGCGCCGGTCTCGAAGGCGGGCGTTACAGCCCGATGACCGATGCCGAAGTGCTGCGCATCCACCATGCCGCCCTCGATGCGCTGGAACAGATCGGCCTTGCCGATGCACCGGACAGCGGGGTGGCCTACCTGACCGCAGCGGGCGCCATTCAGGGCGACGATGGCCGCATCCGCTTTCCCCGCGCACTGGTCGAGGACACTTTGGCCAAGGCCAACCGCGCCGTGACCCTCTGCGCCCGCAATCCGGCCCATGACCTGCATCTGAGCGGCACACGCGTGCACTACGGCACCGCCGGTGCGGCGGTCCACCTGGTCGATATCGACGGGCAGAATTACCGCGAAAGCACGGTGCAGGATCTCCACGATGCCGCCCGCATCTGCGACGCGCTCGACAACATTCACTTTTGCCAGCGCCCGATGATCTGCCGCGACATCCCCGACACGGTCGAGATGGAATACAACTCCGTCTACGCCTGTGTGACGGGCACCACCAAACATGTGGGCACCAGCTACAGCGATCCGGCCTGTGTGCCGCCTGCCATCGAGATGCTGCACATGATCGCAGGCGGCGAAGACGCATGGCGCGCGCGCCCCTTCGTGTCCAATTCGAACTGTTTCGTCGTCCCGCCGATGAAATTCGCCACCGAAAGCTGTGAGGTGATGGAGGCCTGCATCAAGGCCGGAATGCCCGTGCTTTTGCTGTCGGCGGGCATGTCCGGGGCCACGGCCCCCTCGACCATCGCGGGCGCTATCGTACAGGCGGTGGCCGAATGCCTCGCGGGCCTCGTCTATGTCAACGCGGTCAAACCGGGCGCACCTGCCGTGTTCGGCACATGGCCCTTCGGTCTCGACCTGCGCACCGGCGCGATGTCCATCGGATCGGGCGAGCAGGCGCTGCTGACCGCAGGCTGCGCCCAAATGCACCGCTTCTACGACCTGCCGGGCGGGGCCGCAGCAGGTGCCTCCGATTCCAAACTGCCGGACATGCAGGCGGGATGGGAACAGATGAACACGAATGTCATGGCGGGCCTTTCGGGGCTGAACATGGTCTACGAGGCGGCGGGCATGCACGCCTCCCTCTTGGGCTTCTGCCTCGAATCCCTGATCCTCAGCGACGACATCATCGGTCAGGCCCTGCGCTGCGTGCGCGGGATCGAAGTGACGGACGAAACGCTGGCACTGGACCAGATGGCACAGGTCTGCATGGGTGGGCCGGGCCACTATCTCGGCACCGATCAAACGCTGGCGCGCATGCAGTCCGATTGTGTATACCCGACCTTCGGCGACCGCACCTCACCAAAAGAATGGGTGGAGCTTGGCAAACCCGACCTCATCGCCAAGGCGACCGCCCGCAAGCAAGAGATCCTGGCGACACGCCCCCCCGCCGCTCTGGACCCAGCATTGGACGCCGCCATTCGCGACCGTTTTGCGATCCACCTGCCGGAATGGACCTGACGGCCCTCACGTCTCTGTTCCAAAAAATCCTGGGGGAGCGCCACAGGCGCGGGGGCAAAGCCCCCAAATCCCGCAGCCCCAACAAACGTGAGGCCCGGTCCCTGGGGGGAGACCGGACCTCACACCCCCACCCTTCCCCGCACCGAACTGGGATTCACGTCACGGCGCGGGAAAAGCTCGGGTGTTCAGGGTCAGCCGTCTGTCGGCGGCATCAACCCGGCTTCCTGCGCCGCGGCCACCTCGTTGGCATCCAGCGCCCCGTCTGCATTCAGGTCCATCGCGGTGAAGGCGTCAGACGTCACATCGGGAAAGCTGGCCTGAACCTCGTCAATGGTCAGAACACCATCTCCGTTGGTGTCGAGCTCTGACGCGCTCTGGGCCATGGCCAGAGGGGCGGCCAGAGTGGCCAGGATAGTCAGAGATGCAAATTTGGTCATAGGGAACTCCCTTAGAGGTTTCACTGCGAAGGTCCGTGAGTGGCGCCTTCCCCATCTATGAGCACATCCCGCGCCCTCCCGTCCCGACACGCGGCGCGGGCACCCCAATCGCGCAAGCGCTTGCCGATTTGCGCCCCGGCGATGGGCAAGGCCCTGCCCAAAAACCGGGCAAACCCGCCATCGGCGAAAACCCCCGGGCTGGTCAGACCGCAGGCACGCCCCCATCCTCACACCATGACACACCCAAGCCCCTCTCCGGATCCCGGCCGCCTCGTGCCGCTGATCCCCGCCCTGACCCGGCGGGCCCGCAAACTGGCCCGCAGCCCGTCCGATGCCGAAGATCTGGTGCAGGACACATTGCTCAGCCTCTGCCAACGTCTGGCCGATGATACGGCAATCGACGACCTGCCCGCCTACGCGATGCGCACGCTCGGCAACCGCGCGCAACGCGGCTGGCGCCCGGTTCAGACCCAGCAGATCACGGAAGGCGACGCGCTGATCCAGCCCGACGCGGACCTGCGCCTCGAATGCGCCGATGCGCTGGCTGCCGTGGCGGACCTTCCCGAACCACAACGGCAGCTCATGGACCTGATAGCCGCGGGCGAAACCTCGCCCCGCGCGCTGGCGACCGCAACGGGCCTGCCCCTCGGCACGGTGATGTCCCGCCTCGCCCGCGCCCGCGCCCGCCTGCGCACGACCCTGTCCGAAGACGCCTGACGCGCACCCCAACAGCTCCGGCGACCATGCATCCCACGCCGACACATTTCACCTGCCGGGGATACGGGACCGGATCACTCGACACACGGCGCAAAAGCCCCATCGCAAAGCCACCTGAAATCAGTCCCGCTAGACAACTGGCACAAAACAAATCGAACCCTGTCTCCGATGACCAGACCACCCTTTCACGTGCCCCATCCACGCAGCACTCAACGCAGGCGTCGCGACACCTCCGCCCCGGCATTCAAAGCAAACACGCAAACACTCCGTGCCCATGGCGGGGGCGGCGGGTGGGCGCCTTTGCCAAAGGCAAACAGACCACCCCGCCCCCCGAAAAAGACAACCGGAGACCCGAAGCCTCCATCAGTTTCGCCGTACCACGCGCGTTTGCGCAGCAAACGCCCGCTCCCCTGACAGACGGTTTGGCGCACCCGAACCCGGGGCAGCCATCACATGTCCCAAACAGAAAAAATGGGGGCACTGAGGCCCCCATAAGTTTCGCCGTACAGGCTCAATATGTTAACCGCCCGGTACTTTTCTGCCTGCGGCCTGCACGTCGTCAGGAGCGAACGCATCCGCTCCGTGTAAGGTGGGAAGGGCTTCAAGCACCGCCCCACCCGTCTCGTCGGGAGGCAAACCAGCCAAACCGGCCCGCCCCCCTCGCGCCCCATCCCCGGGACGCGTAGCTTGTTCTCAGCTACACCCGGAGGTGCCGCCGCATGTGTTGCACTTCATGCAGGTGCCGTTGCGCACCAGCGTGTAGTTGCCGCACTCACCACAGGCCTCGCCTTCGTAGCCCTGCATTTTCGCCTTGGTCCGCGCATCCATCGTGGTCGTCGCTGCCGTGACGGCTGTGGTCGACACCGCCGCCGTTGCGGCACCACTTGCCGCAACTTCCGGCACGAGGGTCTGCAAGGCCACTTCCGCGTCGATGGCGCTTTCGGCCATCCCGCCTTGCAGCACCACCAGATCCTGCGGCAGACGCTTGCGGAGATACCCGGTCGAGCTGATCTGCTTCAGCACTTCGAGCGATTTCGACGCCGCCGTCTCGGAAATCTCCGACACGTTGGACACGCCTTCCTCTTCGCCGCGACCGATATCGTCGAACGTGGCCCCTTCGGGCTTCACATGCGCCAGATCGGTGCGGTCGAGGTAGGACACAGCCAGTTCGCGGAACACATAGTCGAGGATCGACGTCGCGTTCTTGATGCTGTCATTGCCCTGCACCATGCCCGCCGGTTCGAACTTGGTGAAGGTGAAGGCGTCCACGAACTCCTCCAGCGGCACACCGTATTGCAGGCCCACGGACACGGCGATGGCAAAGTTGTTCATCATCGCCCGGAAACCTGCACCTTCCTTGTGCATGTCGATGAAGATCTCGCCCAGGTTGCCATCCTCATACTCGCCCGTCCGCAGGTAGACCTTGTGGCCGCCCACGATGGCTTTCTGGGTGTAGCCCTTGCGGCGCTGAGGCATCTTTTCGCGGTGAGACTTCACAATCTCCTTCACGACGATTTTCTCAACGATCTTCTCGGCCAGCACGGCGGCCTTTTCGGCGGGTGCACCGCTTTCCAGAACCTCGGCTGCGTCCTCGTCATCCTCGACCAAAGCGGCGGCCAGAGGCTGCGACAGTTTCGAGCCATCACGATAGAGCGCGTTGGCCTTCACCCCCAGCGACCAGCTGAGTTCATAGGCGCGTTGGCAGTCCTCGATCGTCGCATCGTTCGGCATATTGATCGTCTTGGAGATCGCGCCAGAGATGAACGACTGTGCCGCGGCCATCATGGTGATGTGGCTGTCAACACTCAGGAAACGCTTGCCTTTCTTGCCGCACGGGTTGGCGCAGTCGAAGATATGGTAATGGTCTTCCTTCAGGTGCGGCGCACCTTCCAGCGTCATCGTCCCGCACACGTGGTCGTTTGCGGCGTCAATGTCGGCCTTGGAGAACCCAAGCGACTTGAGCAGGTCGAATGTCGGATCGTTCAGCTTGTCCGCCGGGATGCCCAGCACCTGCGTGCAGAACTCTTCGCCCAGCGTCCACTGGTTGAACACGAACCGGATGTCGAACGCGCTTTCAAGGGCGGCGTCCACCTTGGCCAGCTCATTGGCGCCAAACCCGTGGCCCGCAAGCGTCGTGTGGTTGATCGCCGGTGCGTTGCCAATGGAGCCGTGGCCCACCGCATAGCTGACGATTTCCTCGATCTGCGCCGAGCCGTAGCCGAGGTTTTCCAGCGCCGCAGGCACGGATCGGTTAATGATCTTGAAGTAACCGCCACCGGCCAGCTTCTTGAACTTCACCAGCGCAAAGTCAGGCTCGATCCCCGTGGTGTCACAGTCCATGACCAGACCGATGGTGCCGGTGGGCGCGATCACGGTGGATTGCGCGTTGCGATACCCGTGCTCTTCACCCAGCTTCAGCGCCTCGTCCCACACGGCCATGGCCACATCGATCAATTGCGCATCGGGGCAGTTCGCGTGATCCAGCGCCACCGGCTTGACCGCCAGCTTTTCATAGCCTTCGGTCGCGCCATAGGCCGCCGTCCGGTGGTTGCGCATCACACGCAGCATGTGGTCGGCATTCTTGGCATAGCCCGGGAACGGCCCCAGTTCACCGGCCATCTCGGCGGAGGTGGCATAGGACACGCCAGTCATGATCGCGGTCAGCGCACCGCACAAGCTGCGGCCCTCGTCACTGTCGTAACCATGACCCATATTCATCAGCAGACCGCCGATGTTGGCATAGCCCAGGCCCAATGTGCGGAACTCGTAAGAGCGCTGCGCGATTTCCTTCGACGGGAACTGCGCCATCATGACGGAGATTTCCAGCGTGACGGTCCACAGACGCGCCGCGTGCATGTATTCCTCGACCTGGAACTGGCCGTCCTTGAGGAAGGTCAGCAGGTTCATCGACGCAAGGTTACAGGCCGTGTCGTCCAGGAACATGTATTCGGAGCACGGGTTGGAGCCGCGAATTTCGCCGTCTTCGGGGCATGTGTGCCAGTCGTTGACCGTGTCGTGGTACTGAATGCCCGGATCGGCACAGGCCCATGCGGCGTGACCGACCTGCTCCCACAATTCGCGGGCCTTGACGGTTTTCACAACCGATCCGTCCACGCGGCTGATCAGTTCCCAATCGGCGTCCTTTTCGACTGCTGTCAGGAACGCGTTGGTGACGCGGATCGAGTTGTTGGAATTTTGCCCGGAGACGGAATTGTACGCCTCGGAGTCCCAATCGGTGTCATATGTCGGGAATTCGATGGCGGTGTGACCCTGGCGCGCGTAATCCAGCACGCGCTTGATGTAGGTTTCGGGGATTGCGACCTGCTTGGCCGCTTTCACCGCGCCCTTCAACGCACTGTTTTTGTTGGGATCGTACGCGTCTTCAACTGCGCCGTCCCACGTGCCGATGGCCTCAAAGATACCGTTCAGCTTTTGCTCGTGCATCTTGGAGCCTGCGACGATGGACGCCACTTTCTGCTCTTCGAGCACCTTCCAGTTGATGAAATCCTCGATATCCGGGTGGTCTGCATCGACGATCACCATCTTGGCCGCGCGGCGCGTTGTGCCGCCCGACTTGATCGCACCCGCCGCGCGGTCACCGATTTTCAGGAAGCCCATGAGGCCCGAGGATTTGCCACCACCGGACAGCTTTTCGCCCTCGCCCCGCAGGTGGGAGAAGTTGGTGCCCGTACCGGAGCCGTATTTGAACAGACGCGCCTCGCGGACCCACAGATCCATGATGCCACCTTCGTTCACGAGGTCGTCGGACACCGACTGGATGAAGCAGGCATGCGGTTGCGGATGTTCATAGGCGGACTTGGACTTGGTCAGCTTGCCGGTGAAGGGATCCACATACATGTGGCCCTGCGCCGGACCGTCGATGCCATAGGCCCAGTGCAGGCCGGTGTTGAACCACTGGGGCGAGTTGGGTGCGGCGCGCTGTGTCGCCAGCATGAACCGCATCTCGTCATAGTAGGCTTGGGCGTCTTCCTCGGTGGAGAAATAGCCGCCTTTCCAGCCCCAATAGCACCATGCGCCGGCCAGCCGGTCGAACACTTGCTTCGACGATGTCTCGCCGCCCATTTCGGCGCCTTTGGCAGGCTTTGAACGCCACAGGAACTCCGGCACGCCGTCTTCTTCGATTTTTTCCATGGCGGAGGGCACGCCAGCCTTGCGGAAATACTTCTGTGCGATGACGTCGCTTGCCACCTGGCTCCAGGTGCTGGGCACCTCGACATCGTCAAGGCGGAACACGATTGTGCCGTCAGGGTTGCGGATTTCGGACGCCGTGGTCACGAAATCGAGCGCCGCATATGCGTCCTGTCCCGCTGTGGTGAAGTGTCTTTCAATTTTCATCGCGCTGCCTCGTATCCAGCATTTCCCTCGTGGATCTGACCGACGTTGCGGCAGACCCTGCTTTTGCCAGCACCGGGGAACAAAAGGCCGGTCCCTGACCGCGCATTCCGCACGTATCAGGCCGCAGTAAACTCTGTCCTGAGATGTACCAATTCTGTCCCTGGTGCCTTGCTGCCCGCCCCTAGTGTTAGCCACTAAATGTTGTGGTGAGCTGCTCGGCCCGCACAAGGTGACGTATCTGAGCCCCTCCCGTCAACGGGAAATTTATTCTTTTTTAAAAGTTATATTCTTGACCTCGAGCCCACGATTTGAATGCGCGGACATGTCCCGATTCACGCGATGCGCCGCGGCAAAAACCATCCTCCGCAACGTGCTGAAAAATCCGTTTGCATGGGTGGGTTTAACGCAATCTGTGGACGCTTTGCCTGAAGTTATCCACAGATTGTACCCGCCAGACGAGAAAGGTTTTGCCGCGCTGCGGAAAATGTGATGCTGTTGCGAAACCGTAATCCGAAAGGCCTCTGATGCGACCGATTTTGCCCTTTTTGCTCGTCGCGGTGACGGCCTGCGCACCACAATATGTAGAGACTGTGGTGACAGATGAACAAGACTTGCCCGTCAGACGCGCGGTCTTTGCGCAAACACCACAGCCGTTGGACGCGGCATTCCGGTCCTCCTGCGACTCACCCGGCGACGAATTGCGTCAGGTGTCGCGCGATGTGGTCCAATGCCGGATCCCGCCGCCCCCGGATGTCGCCGCATTCCTGCTGCTGCAATATGACGGCGCGCTGGCCGCACCGACACTCATCGTGCAGAAAGAGACCGAACGCGACGCGGCAGGCGCCTTTGTGGTGGAACTGAGCTACTTTGCCGAAGTGATTCAGAAGTCCGGCAACGCCCGGCGCATCTATTTCCGGCAACGATCGCTCGACACGCTGATGGATCAGCTGCTTCAAGCAACGGGCGGTGTGTCTGCAAATTCGTGAACTGGTCGGAGCGAGAGGATTCGAACCTCCGACCCCCTGTACCCAAAACAGGTGCGCTACCAGGCTGCGCCACGCTCCGACCGTGCGCCTCTCATAGACAGGGTTTTCGGGATTGAAAAGACCTATGGTGCGCGATGGGTAAAATGTCCGCGCGCGTGGCAACGCCGGTCTAGTCGCAGGGCCACGCCGCCGTTTCGGGTACAAAACTCGGATGGCGCAGGACATCGCCCACATCAATGCCCAGCCGCTTTGCCAGGCCGCCGTTGATCTCAAGCACGTGGGTCAGGTTGTCGCCCCCGAAAATCGACGTCTCATCGAGCGGTTGCGCCCTATGGTGGATGTTCCGAACAACCCCTGCCGCATCGACAAACAGCATATCAAGCTCGATCAGCGTGTTGCGCATCCAGAAGGACAGGCTTTGCGGCACAGGGTAGACAAACAGCATGCCCGCAGATGTCGCCATCTCGGGCCGGTTCATGAGGCCGATGGCACGCTCCTGCGCATCATCGGCGATTTCCACGTTGAACCGCGCCTGACCAAAGTCGCCCCGCACCCAAACCGTATCGTCAGAACAGGCCGCCGCCGCCATGCCCGCGCCGCAGAGCCAGATCAGAGCGATGGCGACGAAACGCACGGCTTAACCTTCGTCGCGCGGCAACGCCGCTTCCCAGGCCAGCACTTCGGATGCCATACGGCCGCGTTTGCCATCGATCACCCGCATCGCGAGCGCCTCACCCGGCTGCAAATCCGACAGGCCCGACCGGCGCAGCACCTCAACATGCAGAAAAACGTCTTCGGACCGGCCAAACACATTGGCAAAGCCAAAGCCCTTGCCCTTGTCGAACCACTTCACCCGCCCCGGCTCCAGCGGCGCGTCGGCGACACTTTCGGGATCAAGTTCGGCAATATCAGTGAGGGTGGAAACCGGGTCCTGCTGCGGCGGTGTGATCTGGACGATCTCGACCGCCTGCACACCGCGTTCGGTCGATTGCACCCGGATGTCCACCAACGCGCCATCGGCAACGGAGGATTGCCCAAAATTCCGCAGGACGTTGACATGCAACAGGATGTCCGGGCCGCCTGTTTCGGCAACCACAAATCCAAATCCCTTGACCGGATCAAACCATTT
The DNA here is from genome assembly GCF_047777875.1 of Tateyamaria rhodophyticola. Taxonomy (GTDB): domain Bacteria; phylum Pseudomonadota; class Alphaproteobacteria; order Rhodobacterales; family Rhodobacteraceae; genus Tateyamaria. The sequence continues at coordinate 3,754,374 of NZ_CP180519.1, forward strand.
GACGGACCCCGAGACGAGGTCCGCGTCTTGTGTATCTTCGTGCACGACGTCACTTTCGTTGAGTTACATCTGTCGCACTCAACTGATGCGCTATTTCATGCACTCAATTCAAGCGGTAAAAATTCAGTAAAATCAGTCCGGTGCATTTCACGTGACGTGAAATTCACGGGTTGAGGCGGTCAATTTCCCATGCATCATGCAGATTTTTGCGCCGCCAGCGGAACCGGTCATGTAAGCGGAACGCACCGTCCGCCCACAGTTCGATTTCCAGCGGCGCAATGCGGTACCCGCCCCAGAACGGGGGGCGTTCGGGGTCGGTGCCATGGCGCGCGGTTACCTTGGCCACTTCCGCCATCAGCGCCGCCCGGCTCGCCAAGGGCCGACTTTGCCGCGACGCCCACGCCCCCAGACGCGATTGCAGCGACCGCGATTTGTAGTAGGCGTCCGCCTGCGGTCCGTCTTCGCGACTGACCAGTCCCCGCACCCGCACCTGGCGGTGCAGCGATTTCCAGTGCATCACGAATGCCGCCTTGCCCGCCTGATCCAGCTCTGACGCCTTTTGCCCTTCGTAATTGGTATAGAAGACAAATGCATCCGCCTCGATTTCCTTGAGCAGAACCATGCGCACGTTGGGCAGACCGTCCGCATCCACCGTGGACAGGGCAATGGCATTTGGATCATTGGGCTCTGACGCCTCTGCGTCCACGCTCCAGCGTTTGATGATCTCGATCGGGTCATCACCCGCAAAGATACCACTGCGTTCCGCCATGCTCTGTCCTTTCCTCTGGTTCTCGACAGCTAGTGCAGCACAGCACACAGTGCAACGTGCCCACATCTCTTGAAGCAGCGACACGCTTGGCCTAAAGCTGTGCGCCAGAAGACTATTGGGGGCGGTAACATGACAACAGGATTGATGACGGGCAAACGGGGCCTGATCATGGGGCTTGCCAATGACAAGTCCATTGCCTGGGGCATTGCACGCGCCCTGCACGACGCCGGTGCCGAGCTTGCGTTTTCCTATCAGGGCGATGCGCTCAAGAAACGGGTCGATCCCTTGGCAGGGCAGCTGGGCAGTGACATTGTCTTGCCGTGTGACGTGAGCGATGGCGCCTCCATCGACGCGCTGTTTGACAGTCTCAAGGCGCGTTGGGACAGTCTCGACTTTGTCGTGCACGCCATCGGCTTTTCCGACAAGAACGAATTGCGTGGCCGCTATGTCGATACCAGCCGCGACAATTTCACCATGACAATGGATATCTCCGTCTATTCCTTCACCGCCGTGATGCAGCGCGCTGAAAAGATGATGAAGGATGGCGGCAGCGCGGTCACCCTCACCTATTACGGGGCCGAACAGGTCATGCCGCATTACAACGTGATGGGCGTGGCCAAGGCGGCGCTTGAGGCCTCCGTCAAATATCTCGCCGAAGACCTGGGCAAGGACAACATCCGCGTCAACGCGATCAGCGCGGGCCCGATCAAGACGCTCGCCGCCTCCGGCATCGGCGATTTCCGCTACATCATGAAGTGGAACGAATACAACTCGCCCCTGCGCCGCAATGTCACCATCGACGATGTGGGCAAATCGGCGCTGTTCCTGCTGTCGGACCTCGGTTCCGGCACGACGGGCGAAAACCTGCATGTGGATGCAGGATACCATGTGGTGGGCATGAAGGCGGTCGACGCCCCCGATATCGAAAAGGGCTAAGGGATGAGCCTGACCATCGCGGAGCTTGTGGCGTTCAACACCGTTCTGCTGGCCGCACTCCTGTCGCCCGGTGCCGCGATGCTGTTCATCACCAAGGCCACCGTGACAGGTGGGCGTGCGGCAGGGATCGCAACTGGTGTGGGCCTCGGGACCGCCGCTGCGATCTGGACGCTGGCCGCACTTTTGGGCCTCGACGTGGTGTTCACCCTCTTTCCCTGGACCTACACGGCACTCAAGATCGGCGGCGCGCTCTACCTGCTGTGGATCGCCGTCCAGACATGGCGCCACGCGCGCGACCCGCTTGGGGACGCGCCGATGCCGCGCGGGCGGGCCGTGATGTCGGGCATGCTCCTGAATTTCGGCAACCCCAAATCCATGCTCTTTGCCGCTGCCGTGATCGTCGTCATCTTTCCCACAGGGCTCGCCGCCGCGGATATCGCGGTGATCGTGGCCAATCACCTGGCGCTGGAATTGATCTTCTATACCGGCCTTGCGCTGGCGCTCAGCACCCCGCAGGTGCGGCGCGGCTATCTTGGCCTCAAACCCGTCTTTGACCGCATCGCGGCCACGCTGCTTGGCGCGCTTGGCCTGCGCCTGATCCTGGAGAAATAACCATGGCAGACCGCCTCCCCCATGAAAAAGGGTTCCACGTCAGCTGGGACCAGATGCACCGCGACAGCCGCGCCCTCGCCTGGCGTCTCGATGGCAAGGGGCCGGATGACGGATCGTGGCGCGCGGTCGTGGCCATCACCCGCGGCGGCATGGCGCCCGCAATGATCGTCGCGCGCGAGCTGGACATTCGCACCGTGGATACGATCAGCGTGAAATCCTACCATTCAGGCGGCGGCAAGGCGGACCAACGCCGCGACGCCGAAGTGCTCAAATCCCCTGACCGCGACATGATGGGGGACGGCACCGGCATCCTGATCGTCGATGACCTCGTGGACAGCGGCAAGACCCTCGAACTGGTGCGCAGCCTCTATCCCAACGCCCATTTCGCCACCGTCTACGCCAAACCCTCCGGAGAGCCGCAGGTGGACACGTTCATCACCGGTGTCAGCCAGGACACTTGGATCTTCTTTCCGTGGGACATGGCCCTGCAATATGTCGAACCCTACCGGGGCACCGACTGACCGGCGCGGCACCTCTCCCCGTCTCTGTTCCAAAAAATCCCCGCCGGAGGCTCCCACCGGCCCCAAGAAGGCGCTGACATATGCCCCTGCCCCGCACCGCCGCCACCTTCCCTCCTCCGGTGATGGAGGCGCGTCGCTGGATCGACGGGGTCACATTTCCCGCGGACCGCCCCCTGATCAACGTGAGCCAGGCCGCCCCCGTTGACCCGCCGCCCCCTGCCCTGCGGCAGGCAATGGCGGACGCGGCACTCAGTCGCGATGACGCACATCTCTACGGCCCTGTTCTGGGCATGCCTGCCCTGCGCGCGGCCCTGTCGGCGCAGATCAACGCGCATTATGCCGCCCGCACCAACCCCGAAAACGTCGCCATCACGTCGGGCTGTAATCAAGCCTTTGCCGCCGCCATCGCCTCGCTCTGCGATGAAGGGGACGAGGTGATCCTGCCCACGCCATGGTACTTCAATCACAAGATGTGGCTGGACATGGCCGGGGTCGCCTCCATCCCCCTGCCCGCTGGCGCGGACATGCTGCCCGATCCCGAGGACGCGCGGGCGCTGATCACGCCCCGAACACGGGCCATCACCCTCGTGACGCCGAACAACCCCAGCGGGGTGGAATACCCCGCGGACCTCGTGGCGCGGTTCTACGCGCTGGCGCAGGAGCACGGCATCGCGCTGATCGTGGATGAAACCTACCGCGATTTCGACAGCCGCTCCGGCCCGCCCCATGACCTCTTTGGCATGGACGGCTGGGACGACACGTTCATCCACCTCTATTCCTTTTCCAAGGCGTACCGCCTGACCGGGCACCGTGTCGGGGCCATCGTCACGTCGCCCGCCCGTCTGGCGGAGGTGGAAAAGTTCCTCGACACAGTCGCCATCTGCCCCGGACAGATCGGCCAATACGCCGCCCTCTGGGGGCTTGAGAACCTCGGCCAATGGGTCGCGGGCGAGCGCGACGAAATCCTCGCCCGCAGGCGCGCCATCGCCGACGGGTTTGACGTGCTTGCGGATCAGGGCTGGGACCTCATGGGGCTTGGCGCGTATTTTGCCTATATGCGTCACCCCTTTGCGCTGAGCGCGGCCGATATTGCCCCCCGTCTGGTGCAGGACGCCGGCCTCTTATGCCTGCCCGGCACCATGTTCTGGCCTGATGGCAGCCCCGAGGGTGCGCAACAACTGCGCATTGCTTTCGCCAATCTGGACGCGGATGGCATCGCCGAGATGTACAAAAGACTGTCAGCGGTGCGGTTCTAGGCGCGCCTGCCCTTGCCCAGCCCCAGTGGCACCGATAGATATCCCCGAACACCAAATGCTCACGAGGCGGACCATGGCCAAAGGCTCGAACAAACTGTCGCAAACAGCCGTGTGGATCCTTTTGGGTCTGCTGATCATCGCCCTGGGCGGGTTCGGCGCGACCAACCTGTCCGGAAACATCCGCACCATCGGCAAGGTCGGCGACAAACATATCGACGTACAGGCCTATGCCCGCAACCTGCAAGAGGAAATTCAGGCCGTCAGCGCGGAAACAGGCGAGCCGCTGACATTCTCGCGCGCACAATCCATTGGCCTCGATCAGGCGGTGCTGGCGCAGCTGGTACGCGCCCGCGCGCTCGATCATGAAGCGGACCAGATGGGGTTGAGCGTCGGCGATGCGGTGATCCGTGACGAGATCCTGAACATCCCTTCCTTCCGCGGCCTCGACGGCAATTTCGACCGCGAGGCCTATGCCTTTGCGCTGCAGAACTCCGGCACCAGCGAGGCGGAGTTTGAAACCCAACTGCGCGAGGAAGTCGCGCGCACCCTGCTGCAAGGGGCGATCATGTCAGGCGTGACGATGCCGTCGACCTATGCCGAAACCATCGTGTCCTTTTTGGGAGAGACACGGGATTTCACGTGGGTGCGTCTGGACCTCAGCGATCTGGCCGAACCGATCGAAGTGGCCGATGACGCCGCCCTGCGCGCCTATTACGATGAGAATATCGACGACTTCCAACTGCCCGAGGCCAAGCGGATCACATATGCCGTGCTGCTGCCCGAACACGTGCTCGACACCGTCGACATCCCCGAGGACACGCTGCGCGCGGAATATGACGCCCGCATCGACCAATATGTGCAGCCAGAACGGCGTCTTGTAGAACGTCTGGTCTATCTGGATGCGGCCGAGGCGGAGCGCGCCGCGGCCCAACTGGAGGTGGACGGCACCACGTTCGAGGCGCTGGTCGAAGAGCGGGGCCTCGCGCTGGCAGATATCGACCTTGGCGATGTGACCCGACTGGAGCTTGATGCCGCCGGTGAGGCTGTGTTCAACGCCGACGTGGGCGACGTCGTGGGCCCCCTGGCCTCCGATTTGGGCCCGGCCCTGTTCCGCGTGAATGCGGTCCTGCCCGCGCAGACCACCACGTTCGAGGACGCGCGCGAATTCATTCAGGAAGAGCTCGCCCGCGATGCCGCACGGCGTCAGATTGCCGTGCTGGCCGAGGAATTCGACAACATGCTGGTGGGCGGTGCGACGCTCGAAGAACTGGGCACCGAGACCGAAATGCGCGTGGACACCATTGACTGGTGGTCCACCAATGGCGAAGGCATCGCGGCCTATAACGGCTTTGCCGATGCCGCCCGGGTCCTGACCGAAGACGATTTCCCCGAAATCGTACAGCTGGAGGACGGCGGGATTGTCGCGATGCGGCTGGACGAAACCCTGCCCCGCCGCCCGATCCCGTTCGAAGAGGCCAAATTGAGCGTGCAGGGCAATTACGAGGCGGAGTTGACCGAAGCCGCGCTGACCGCGCAGGCCGAAGCGTTGCTGCCTGCGCTGGAAGAAGGCCAGAGCTTTGCCAGCCAGTCGCTCGACAGCATCGTCGAGCAGGAGCTTGACCGCAGTGCGTTTGTGCAAGGCACACCGCCCGCCTTCATGACCGAAGTCTTCGACATGTCCCCCGGTGACGTGCGGATCATCTCGGGCTTTGGCGCGATCATCATCGTTCGCCTCGACGCGATCAACCCGATCGAGGAAAACGAGGAAGCGCAGGAAGAGGTCGCACGGCTCAACGAGGAAATTGGGCAGATCGTGGCAGGCGAGATGTTCAACATCTTTGGTGAGGACGTGGTGCTGCGCGCAGGGCCACAGATCAATCAGCAGGCGCTTGATGCTGTGCATGTGAACTTCCCCTGATCCATGGCGATGACCCCTGAATATGACGCCTTTGCAAAGGCTTATGATGCGGGCCTGAACCAGGTTGTGTATACGCGGCTGGCGGCGGACCTGGACACGCCGGTGTCGCTGATGCTCAAGCTGACGGGCGCGCAGAAGGACGCATTTGTGCTGGAATCCGTGACCGGCGGTGAGGTGCGCGGACGCTATTCCATCGTGGGGATGAAGCCGGATCTGATCTGGCGCTGTGATGGTGAGACGGCGCGGATCAACCGCTCTGCCCGGTTTGACCCAGACGGGTTTGCGCCACTGGAGGGCAATCCGCTCGACACGTTGCGCAGCCTGATCGCGGAAAGCCGGATCGACCTGCCCGATGATCTGCCGCAGGCGGCGGCGGGGCTTTTTGGCTATCTGGGCTATGACATGGTGCGGCTGGTGGAACATCTGCCGGACGTGAACCCCGACCCTCTGGGTCTGCCGGACGCGCTGATGTTGCGTCCGTCGGTTGTGGCGGTGCTGGACGGGGTCAAGGGCGAGGTCACGGTGGTGTCGCCTGCATGGGTCAGCGACGGGCAATCGGCGCGCGCGGCCTATGCGCAGGCGGCGGAGCGGGTGATGGACGCGGTGCGCGATCTGGAACGCGCGATGCCGATGGAGACGCGCGATCTGGGCGAAGCCTCCGCCCCGGCAGAGCCTGTGTCGAACTTTACCAAGGACGCGTACAAGGCCGCCGTCGAGAAGGCGCGCGAGTATATCGTGGCGGGCGACATCTTTCAGGTGGTTCCGGCGCAGCGCTGGACGCAAGAGTTCCGCGAACCGCCTTTTGCGCTCTATCGCAGCTTGCGGCGCACAAATCCGTCGCCGTTCATGTTCTACTTCAACTTTGGCGGGTTTCAGGTGGTGGGCGCGTCGCCCGAAATCCTCGTGCGCGTGTTTGGACGCGAAGTGACGATCCGCCCCATCGCCGGCACCCGGCCCCGTGGCGCCACACCCGAAGAGGATCGCGCGCTGGAAGCGGATTTGCTGGCGGACAAGAAGGAGCTCGCCGAGCACTTGATGCTGCTCGATCTGGGCCGCAACGATGTGGGCCGCGTGGCCAAGATCGGCACCGTGCGGCCCACTGAAGAGTTCATCGTCGAACGCTATTCCCACGTGATGCACATCGTGTCGAATGTCGTGGGAGAGCTGCATGAGGACAAGGACGCGCTGGATGCGTTCTTTGCCGGGATGCCCGCCGGAACCGTATCCGGCGCGCCCAAGGTGCGCGCGATGGAGATCATCGACGAGCTGGAGCCGGAAAAGCGCGGCGTCTATGGCGGTGGCGTTGGCTATTTCAGCGCGGGCGGTGACATGGACATGTGTATCGCGCTGCGCACCGCGGTCGTGCAGGACCAGAAGCTCTATATTCAGGCGGGGGGCGGAGTTGTCTATGACAGCGATCCCGAGGCCGAATATATGGAAACCGTGCACAAGTCCGGGGCCATCCGTCGCGCGGCGGCAGATGCCGCCCGGTTTTCGGGTGGCAATCGGTGAGCCGGACCGGACAAAGGGCGCCGCGTGCGGCAGACCGGCCCTCCGGGGGGGATTTTCTTGGAACAGAGACGTGGATGCGTAGCGCATCGGGGGTGACGCGTGGCGCGTAATTCCGTGCAGATTGGTGGGCAGAGCGTGGCGCCGGGAACGCGGGCGTCGGTGGCCTTGCCGGTGTCGGCCATGCCGGATCACACGCCCGTCGATCTGCGGGTCGAGGTGATCCACGGCAAGCGGCCCGGACCCACCGCCTTTGTCAGTGCAGCGGTGCATGGCGATGAGGTTGTGGGGGTCGAAATCGTGCGGCGCTTGCTGCGCTCGCCACAACTGGACAGTTTGCGCGGCACGCTGTTGGTGGTGCCGATTGTGAATGCGTTCGGCTTTCTCGCGCGGTCGCGCTACCTGCCGGATCGGCGTGACCTGAACCGCTGTTTTCCCGGCACGGGCAGCGGATCGCTCGGCGGGCGGCTTGCGCATATCTACCTGAATGAGGTTGTGCTGCGCTGTGATTTCGGGATCGACCTGCATTCGGCGGCGGTGCATCGGACCAACCTGCCACAGATCCGTGTGACCCCGGGCGATGCCACCACGGCCGCGATGGCGCGCGATTTCGGTGCGCCGGTCATTCTGACGTCCCCCTTGCGCGACGGATCCTTGCGCGGCGAGGCCGCGGCACGCGGCACGCCGGTTCTGCTTTATGAGGCGGGCGAGGGTCTTCGGTTTGACGAATTTGCGGTGCGCGCCGGGGTGGCGGGCATCCTGCGCGTGTTGCGGGGGCAAAACATGGTGGCGGCCAAAGGCATTGCCAAGGCGCGCGCGCCATCGCTGATCTGCCGCAGTTCCAGCTGGCTGCGTGCGCCATCGGGCGGGCTGTTGCGCACATTCCGTGCCGAAGGGGACCTTGTGGCCGAGGGCGACGTTCTGGCCGCCGTGTCGGATCCCGCAGGGGCACAGGAAACCGAGCTGTGCGCCCCCGGCCCCGGCATCCTCATCGGGCGCGCGGTGTTGCCGGTGGTCAACGAGGGCGACGCGGTTTTCCATCTGGCCACGCTCAGCCCGCAGGCGGACGCCGACACGGTGGACGCCCTGACCGCTCAGCTCGAGGCGGATCCGATGTTTGACGAGGATGAGATCATCTGATCCTGCTCAGCCATCCGTCTCCGCCAGCGTCTTGAGCACATAAGACACCGGCGCGAGCGCGACACGCTGTGCCCTGTCCTGCAACCCCCAGAGCAGCAACGCCGAAATCGTATCGGGGCGCAACCGGCCCACCATGATCACGCCCCCTTCCTGATCAGCGCGAAATGCAGCCTGATCGAGAAACCGCCGGATTACGGTTGGTGTCTGGTCCGCGCTGTCGAAATCGCGAAAGACGAGGCCCGCAGGCACACCCTCGCGCAGGGCCAGCTTTTGCGCCGTGTTCAGCCCTTTGGACTGCAGGACCAGCCCGTGACCGGAGGCCAGCACCGCTTCGGTGATCTGATCGGACGCATCGCGGCTTTCCTGCAGACCATTGCCCACCCCTTCCATCACCGCGACGGCTTCGGGCACGCGGTCGAGCGCCGCCGACAGGGTGATTTCGGTGTCCGAGCCGGTGGCCCCTGCGGGCAGATCGACAAGCGCCATCACCTCGAAACCTTGCGCCCGGAACTCTGCGGCGCGGGCAGCAGCATCGGCCAGCTGCGCATCAACGGCAAAGGTGAGCGGATAGGGAAAGCTCTTGAGCGCAGCGAGGCCCACCGGACCGCTGGTCAGGTCCGTGCCTGTGTCCATCAACACGATGGACATGACCGGTTTGTCGTCCGGATTGTCAAATGCCGCCGCGAATGCGTCGATGGGGCGCTGATCCACCGGCGCGGCTGCGACCTCTTCCGCAGGCTCAGGCGCGCGATCGACAAGCGATGTGGCGGGACGCCCGATGGTGGGACGCCCGGTATCGTCGGTCGCATCCTCTGTGCTGGGCAGGGCTGCGACGTCTTCTTCGGCTGGTGCATCCGGCGCATCCGGTTCCGCCGGGGTTTCCGGGGCGTCGGCGGTTTCCGGTGCTTCGGGTGCCACGACGCTGGCCGTCTCCGGTGCAGGCGCTTCGGCATCCGGTGCCTCTGGCGCGGTTCCGGCCTCGGGCGCGGTGACGCCGTTGTCAAAGGCGGTGCCTGTTTCGGGCAGCGCAGGCGACGGCGGCTGCGCCGGATCGGTCGAGATCGACAATTGCCCTTCGGTATCGGGGGCCGCCACCAATGCGCCCTGCGGACTTGGCAAGACCGGGGCTTCGGTATCCACCGCGACCGCACCGCTTTGCGCCGGATCGGCCGGGTCGTTGAGGTCATCCGCCGCGCCGGTTTGCGGCACAGGGGCAGTGTCGGAGCCCGCTTCGGCGGCGGCTGTCACCGTGTCTGCATCCGGGCTCGGCACTTGCGGGGCATCCGTGTCCCGCACCAGGTCCGCATCCGTCACGGCGTCCGCCCCGGCCGTACCACCGAGCGCGGGGGCCGACACCGCTGCCGGGCCATCGGCACCCACGCGCGGCCCTTGCGGCGGCGTGCTCACAATGGACGCCACCCCTGCCCCCAAGATGCTCACGACGCCGCCCATGACCACGCCGCCGAAAAATCCTCGTGCCATCGCTCTCGTGTCTCCGCCTGTTAAGTGTGCTGCACCCCCGCTTTGCGATGTGGTGCACCCCTGCTGTCCCGATCCTGTCCATGCCCTTGACGCCACCGGCCAAGCCTGAACATGTTGGCGCGACTATAAAGGCCGAAACGCCCCTTGAGAACACCGAAGACGGACCATGCTGCTTCTGATCGATAACTACGACAGTTTTACCTACAACCTTGTGCACTATCTTGGCGAACAAGGGGCCGATGTGGTTGTGCGCCGCAACGATGCGCTGGACGTCCAGGAGGCGATGGGTATGCGCCCGGATGCCATCCTGCTGTCGCCCGGCCCCTGTGACCCGGATCAGGCGGGCATCTGTCTGGCCCTGACGCAGGCGGCGGCGGAAACCCGCACGCCGCTTATGGGGGTGTGCCTTGGCCACCAGACCATCGGTCAGGCCTTTGGCGGCAAGGTCGTGCGCGCCGATGAGATCGTACATGGCAAAATGGGCACCATGCACCATGACGGCAAAAGCGTGTTCAAGGGGCTGCCCTCGCCGTTCCAGGCAACGCGCTACCACTCGCTGACCGTAGAGCGCGACAGCCTGCCCGACTGCCTCGAGATCACCGCAGCACTTGAGGACGGCACGATCATGGGTCTCGCCCACCGCGAGTTGCCCATTCACGGGGTGCAATTCCACCCCGAAAGCATCCGGTCCGAACATGGGCATGCGATGTTGCAGAACTTCCTCGATCTGGCCCCGGTGGCGGCATGAGCGACGCCCTCAAACCCCTGATCGACGACGCAGCCAACGGACCGCTGACCCGGGCCCAGGCCGAAGCCGCGTTCGAGATCCTGTTCGACGGTGATGCCACGCCCTCGCAGATCGGCGGGCTGCTGATGGCCCTGCGCACCCGTGGTGAAACGGTGGATGAATACGCCGCGGCCGCCGCCGTGATGCGGGCCAAGTGCAAACCCGTGATTGCACCGGACGGTGCCATGGACATCGTGGGCACGGGCGGCGATGGCAAGGGGACGCTGAACATCTCCACCGCCACCGCCTTCGTGGTCGCGGGCGCAGGCGTGACCGTGGCCAAACACGGCAACCGCAACCTCAGCTCCAAATCCGGGGCGGCCGATGCGCTGACACAGATGGGGCTGAACGTGATGGTCGGCCCCGATATCGTCGAACGCTGCCTGACAGAGGTGGGGATCGGCTTCATGATGGCGCCCATGCATCACCCGGCCATCGCCCACGTCATGCCAACACGTGCCGAACTGGGCACCCGCACGATTTTCAACATCCTGGGTCCGCTCACCAACCCCGCCGGCGTGAAACGCCAGCTGACCGGTGCCTTCTCCCGCGACCTGATCCGCCCCATGGCCGAAACCCTGGGACAGCTGGGATCTGACGCGGCCTGGCTCGTGCACGGCTCCGACGGCACGGATGAGCTGACGATCACCGGTGTCTCCTGGGTCGCAGCGCTCGCAGACGGCACCGTCACAGATATCGAAATCCACCCCGAAGATGCGGGCCTGCCGGTCCATCCCTTCGGCGACATCCTCGGCGGCACACCGGAAGAAAACGCAACGGCCTTCCGCGCGCTGCTCGACGGGGCACCGGGCGCCTACCGCGATGCCGTGCTGCTCAACGCCGCCGCCGCCCTGCACGTCGCAGGCGAGGCCACCGACCTCAAGGACGGCGTCGCAAAAGCTGCAACCGCCATCGACAGCGGTGCCGCGAAAGACAAGATCAGGATGGTGGCCGCGATCACAAGCAGCGCTTGATCCTCCTTCATCTCGCAAAATAAACTCCGGGGGTCCGGGGGCTGGCCCCCGGTCCGACATTTCATCAGGACCGAACCCATGACTGAAACGATCCTCGACAAGATCAAGGCCTACAAGCTCGAAGAGGTAGCCGCCGACAAGGAGGCCAAGCCGCTTGACGCGGTTGAGGCCGAAGCGCGCGCCGCACCCCCCGTGCGTCCCTTTGCCGATGCCCTGCACCGCGCGAGCCGCGAAGGCTATGGCCTCATCGCCGAGATCAAGAAGGCCAGCCCGTCCAAGGGGCTCATCCGCGCCGATTTCGACCCCGCAGCGCTGGCCGAAGCCTATGAGACCGGCGGCGCCACATGCCTGTCCGTCCTCACCGACACGCCCAGCTTTCAAGGCGCCAAGGAGTTTCTCGTCGCCGCCCGCGCGGCCTGCGAACTGCCCGTGTTGCGCAAGGATTTCATGTACGACACCTATCAGGTGGCCGAAGCCCGCGCGCTTGGGGCCGATTGCATCCTGATCATCATGGCCTCCGTCAGCGACGCGCAAGCCGCGGAATTGGAGGCCGCCGCCACCGAATGGGGCATGGACGCGCTGATCGAGGTGCACGACGCCGACGAACTGGAGCGCGCGAGCGCGCTCTCCAGCCCCCTCATCGGCATCAACAACCGCAATCTCAAGACCTTCGAGACCTCGCTCGACACCACCCGCACCCTGTCCAAACAGGTGCCCGCCGACCGCACCATCGTCACCGAAAGCGGGCTGACCACGCCGCAGGAGCTTGGCGACATGGCGATGTACGGCGCGCGCTGTTTCCTCATTGGCGAAAGCCTGATGCGGCAGGACGACGTGGCCACGGCCACCCGCACCCTGCTGGCCAACCCGCTCACCGCAGGCGGAGGCATGTAAGATGGCGCTCACCCATTTCGACGACAGTGGTGCGGCCCATATGGTCGATGTCTCGGACAAGGACATCACCGACCGCATCGCCACGGCAGAGGCGCATATCAAAATGGCGCAAGCCACGTTTGACCTGATCACCGAAGGCCGCGCCAAAAAGGGCGACGTGATCGGCGTGGCACGGCTTGCCGGGATCATGGGGGCCAAGCGGACGTCGGACCTGATCCCGCTCTGCCATCCACTGCCCATCTCCAAAGTGTCCATTGACCTCGCCCCCGACCCGGACCTGCCGGGCCTGCGCATCACCGCCACGGTGAAAACCACCGGCCAGACCGGGGTGGAAATGGAGGCCCTCACCGCCGCCTCCACCGCCGCACTCACCGTCTATGACATGGCCAAGGCCGTGGACCGCGCGATGGAAATCGGCGGTCTGCGCGTCGTGCTCAAGGATGGCGGCAAATCAGGCCGGTACGAGGCCGAATGACCCCCGGTGGCCGGTCGCTGGAGCTGTTCTTTGTCGACGGTCGCCCCGACGGCCTTCTGACCGCAGAGGTGTTCAACTGGACCGGCCACGTCCTGCGCATCCCCCGCACGCAAATCGCACAGGGCCTTGCCCGCGCGACGGCCGCGCGCACCGGGGTCTATATCCTCGTGGGCGAGCGGGACGGCGATCCGCTGGCCTATATCGGTGAGACGGAAAACATGGCGACGCGGCTGCAAAACCATGTCGCGGGCAAGGACTGGTGGGATGTCGCCATCCTCATCTCTGCCGCCGGTGACGTGCTGCACAAGGCGCATGTGAAATATCTCGAAGCGCGGCTGATCGAAACGGCGCGCGCGGTTGGGCGTGTTCCGCTGGACAATGGCACCGCCCCGGCACGTCCCGGCCTGACGGAGGCTGCGCGCGCCAATATGGAGGGTTTCCTCGACGTGCTGAACATGGTCCTGCCTGCGATCCGGCTCGACATGTTTCTGGACAAGACCCGCGCATCCGAGCCCACCGCAGCGCACGCGGCGGATGGCCCGACAGCGACCTTTGTCCTGCGCACCCCCAAACACGGGGTTGAGGCCACCGCCATTCTTCAGGATGGCGAGTTGGTGGTGCAAAAGGGCAGCACAGCCCGCGCCACATGGGCCGGGTCCACCGATGCCAAAACCCACTATGGCGATCTGCATGCCGCGTTGCTGCGCAGCGGTGTTCTCGTGGTGCAGGGGCGGCATGCGACCTTTGCACAAAACTATGCGTTCAGCAGCCCAAGTGCGGCAGGCGCGGTTGTGAATGGCCGGTCGACCAATGGCCGGGTCGCCTGGATCGAAGACAGCTCGGGCAAGACATTTGCACAATGGGAAGCCCTGCAAATTGAGAAGGCATTGCCATGATTTCTGTCGCCGAGGCTTTGGACCACCTGTTTTCCCTCGCAGATCCGCTGCCGTCGGAAACGGTGCCTTTGCGCGCCGCGGCACACCGGGTTTTGGCACAGGACGTGGCCGCCACGCGGACGCAGCCGCCCTTTGACGCGTCTTCGATGGACGGCTACGCGCTCAAATCGGTCGAAGCGGACCTGCACGCGCAGTTCAAGGTCGTGGGCGAGGCTGCCGCCGGTCATGCATGGGACGGCACGGTGGGACCGGGTCAGGCGGTGCGCATCTTTACCGGTGCGCCGGTGCCTGCGGGTGCGGACCGCGTCGTGATCCAGGAAAACATCACCCGCAACGGCGATCTGATCACCATCACCGATGACAGCGACACAAAAAGCAACATCCGCCCCGCCGGTGCCGATTTCGCCCAAGGGACGCGCATGACCGCCCCCCGCCTGCTCAGCGCGGGAGACGTCGCGCTGCTGGCCTCCATGAACATCGCCGAGGTGCCGGTGACCAAACGCCCCGTGGTCGCACTGATTTCGACAGGCGACGAATTGGTGGTGCCCGGCGAGACACCCGGTCCGGATCAGATCATCGCCTCCAACACGTTCGGCCTTGCCGCACTGCTGGAACGCTTCGGCGCAGAGGTCCGCATTCTTCCCATCGCGCGGGACAACGAAGCGTCCCTGAAAACCGTGCTGGGACTGGCACGTGGCTGTGACCTGGTGGTGACCATCGGCGGTGCATCCGTCGGGGATCATGACCTCGTCGCGGGGGTCGCGGCGGGCATGGGCATGGAGCAGAGCTTTTACAAAGTGGCGATGCGACCGGGCAAACCCCTGATGGCGGGGCGTCTCAACGGCACGCCGATGATCGGCCTGCCCGGCAACCCGGTATCCGCGATGGTCTGTGGCACCGTGTTTGTCGTGCCGATGCTGCGCGCCATGATGGGCCTGCCGCCCGCCCCTGCGCCGCAGGTCAAGCGGACGTTGTCCGCGCCGCTGGGTCCAAACGGGCCGCGGGCCCATTACATGCGCGCCATCATGGATGGCGACAGCGTGCGCGACGCGGGCGCACAGGACAGCTCGCTCCTGTCCGTACTCGCCGCTGCAAACGCGCTCATCCTGCGCCCACCCGGTGATCCGGCCCGCACATCCGGCGATCTGGTCGATGTGATCATGCTGTGACCCTCACTTCTCGTATTGCGAGAGTTGTTGACACAAAACAAGAACGTCCGTAGAACAAAGCCAAAATATGGCCGTCGAATGACGGCTTTGGCCATGGAGGACCGGGCATGTTGACGAAAAAGCAGCTGGATCTGCTGGAATTCATCCACAAGCGCGTGCAGCGCGACGGGGTGCCGCCCAGCTTTGACGAGATGAAAGAGGCGTTGGACCTGCGGTCCAAATCGGGCATCCACCGTCTGATCACCGCGCTGGAAGAACGGGGGTTCATCCGCCGCCTCGCACACCGTGCCCGCGCGATCGAGGTGGTGAAGCTGCCCGACAGCATGGCCAACAAGGGCGGCTTTACCCCCCGTGTCATCGACGGCGACCGCCCCGATACACCGCCGCCCCCCGCGGCCCAGTCGGTTGAGGCCGCGCATGCGATCGAACTGCCCGTCATGGGGCGCATCGCCGCCGGTGTGCCGATCTCTGCGATTTCCGAAGTGTCGCATTCCGTGGCCGTCCCCGGCCAGATGCTCTCCGGTCAGGGAGAGCACTATGCGCTGGAAGTCAAAGGCGATTCGATGATCGAAGCGGGCATCAACGACGGCGACGTCGTGGTGATCCGCGAAACATCGTCGGCCGACAATGGTGACATCGTAGTGGCTCTGGTCGAGGACCACGAAGCCACGCTGAAACGCTATATGCGGCGCGGCGACACCATCGCGCTGGAGGCGGCAAACCCGGCCTATGAAACACGCGTGTTCCCGGTTGGTCAGGTCAAGGTGCAGGGCCGGCTTGTCGGATTGATCCGCACCTACTGATCTTCAGTGAACCGCGCGTGATGAAAGCAGGCCTACGGGCCTGTTTTTTGCGTTTGCAGGGCGATTTTGTCCGCATCCGCGGGCAGCGTCAGATTGGGCGCTGGCAGGTCGCGCCAGCTGGACCACAACCGGTCACCCGCGATGTCTCGCGCCGTGACAATCCGCGCTTTGCCGTCCTCAAAGTGGACCGCGACCGCACCTGTGGCGCGCAGCACTTCGGAATCCAGCACGAGGCACGCCGCCGGTGCCTCAAGATCCCCATTTGCCACAACCAACGCGCCCGGTGCACAGCCCGCAAACGCGCCAATCGCGCGCTTTCCATGCACATGCTGCACGGCAATTTCGGGCGCGTCCCAACGGGCAAAGGCCGTTTCCTGATCCGCATTGTCGCCGTCATTCTCAAGCCAGTTGCGCGCGACAAAGCCCGACCCTTTGCCCCGGCTGAGCGCGCGCCCGTCGTCGGTACGCACACCGACAAGCCCACCGGTGTCGGACACCAGCACATCCGGGCGCGTATCCACCTGCCACATCGCCAGGGCGGCCAGTACGGCCGCACAGCCGGCAAACCGGCTGCGCCCCTGCCACAGGATCACGAACAGCGCCCCAAGCGCCATGAGCGGCAGCACCGCAGCCTGCGGCCCCGCGACAAACCGTTGCGCCCCCCCAAGCGAGGCCACGAAATCCGCCACCCAAAGGATCCACCGCAACCCATGCCCCATGATCCAGAGGCCGATCCCCTCGGCCCCAAACGGCGCCAGAACGGCGGCAAGGACAGAGGCGGGCACAACCACACTGCCCATCAGCGGCACCGACGCGAGGTTCGCCAGCAATCCGTATTGCGCCATCGCGTTGAAATGCGCGGCCCCTATCGGCGCCGTGGCCAGCCCTGCAACAGCGGATGAAATCACAAGGCCAAACACCGCCTGCCCCCAGCCCCGGCGCAGCCACGCCTGATCGCGCAACATTCCAAACACCGCAACCAGCGCCGTGGTTGCGGCAAAGGACATCTGGAACCCGGGGCCAAGCAGCGCTTCGGGCTGCCAGGTGAGGATGATCAGCGCGGCAATCGCCACACCGCGCAGCGACAGCGCCCGCCGGTCGACCATCACCGCGCACAAGGCAACCGCAACCATGACAAAGGCGCGTTCGGTCGCCACGTTCCCCCCGGACAGCGCCAGATACCCCGTCGCCGCCACCAGCGCCCCGCCAGCGGCCAGCTTGCGCGCGGGCCAGCGCAGCGCGATCGGCGGGATCAGCGCAAAGATCAGCCGCAAAAGCCCGAACACAAAGCCGCTGAGCAGCCCCATATGCAGCCCCGATATGGCCAGCAGATGCGCCGTGTTCGCCGCCCGCAGATCGTTCAGGCCATCCTGACTTATCCCGCTGCGGTCACCGGTCGTTACGGCGGCGGCAAACCCGCCCACATCCCCCGGCAACGCCGCGCGCACCGCATAGGAGATTTCCATTCGGATGCCGAAGACCAGCTGGCGCAGGTCAAAGGCGGCGGCGTCAGAGGCCACAAGCGGCACACGGGAATACCCCACCGCACCAAGGCGCGCGAACCAGGCATGGCGTTGAAAGTCAAAGCCGCCGGGTTCCACGGGCCCGCCCGGCGGGCTGAGATGCGCCGTCGTCATCACGCGCAGACCGGGTGTCGGCGCCACGCCCAGATCGGGATCACCATGCAGCGATATGCGCACCCGCACGGGCGTATCCTGCGGTGCCACACGGTCCAGCCGCACCTGATCCAGCGTCAGGCGCACCGCGTCCGACCCGCTGCGGTCCATGCCGACAATCCGCCCTTCGACCGGGCCGTAATATCGCCAGTCGATCACGGGTCCCGCCAACATATGGGTCCGCAGCGCCGCCACGCAGAACCCAAGCGCGATCATGGCCAGCAGGACGGCGAACGGCCCCGCCGTTTCCCACACCCTGCGTGACGCCAAAAAGCTAAAGATGCCACAAACAGCGACGCTGGCGATCACGGTCACGGATGGCTCAAACCGCAACCCGAAGAAGATGGAGATCCCGACGGCCATGCCCACCGGCAACCAGCCAAAGAGGTGCCCGCGCTGGCATGCAATCATCAGGCCAAACCGTGCGCCAAGCCCCATGCTTGCCCCTCCTGTCCATGCCGCGTATCAGGAGCCCAACATTTATCCCCTCCATGGTTACCAAGAGGTAAACGCTCATGTCCGAGCCCCGTCCGGTCGTCACCCGCTTTGCCCCCTCACCCACCGGCTTTCTGCATATCGGCGGTGCGCGCACCGCCCTGTTCAACTGGCTCTTTGCGCGCCGTCATGGCGGCACGTTCCTGTTGCGGATCGAGGACACGGACCGCGCGCGGTCCACGCCCGAGGCGACCGATGCGATCCTGGACGGGATGGCGTGGCTGGGCCTTGACCACGATGGCGACGTCATCAGCCAGTTTGACCGCGCCGACCGGCACGCAGAGGTGGCGCATACGCTTCTGGCCGAGGGTAAGGCGTACAAATGCTTTGCCACGCAGGACGAGATTGCCGCCTTTCGCGAGGCTGCGCGCGCCGAAGGCAAATCGACGCTCTACCGCTCGCCCTGGCGGGATGCCGATCCCGATACGCACCCCGACGCGCCCTTTGTGGTGCGGATCAAGGCGCCGCGTGACGGCGAAACCGTGATCCGCGACGCGGTGCAGGGCGACGTGACCATCCGCAACGATCAGCTGGACGACATGGTCCTGCTGCGCGCGGACGGCACGCCCGTCTATATGCTGGCCGTGGTCGTGGATGATCACGACATGGGTGTGACCCACGTGATCCGCGGCGATGACCACCTCAACAACGCCGCGCGGCAGATGATGATCTATGACGCGATGGGCTGGGACGTGCCGGTCTGGGTGCATATCCCACTGATCCACGGGCCGGACGGCAAAAAACTGTCGAAACGGCATGGTGCGCTTGGGGCCGAGGAATATCAAAAGATGGGGTATCCTGCGGCGGGCATGCGCAATTACCTGGCCCGGCTGGGCTGGAGCCATGGCGACGACGAGTTTTTCACCGACGCGCAGGCGCGGGAATGGTTCGACCTGGATGGTATCGGCAAAAGCCCCGCGCGGTTCGATCTCAAGAAGCTCGAAAACCTCAGCGGACAGCACATCGCACAGGCCGATGATGCCGCACTGCAGCAGGAAATCACGGCCTATCTGGCCGCCACAGGTGCAACAGCATTGAAACAATCACAAAGTGATGGGCTGATGGCGGCCATGCCTCACGTCAAGGAACGCGCCAAGACGTTCCCGGAACTCCTTGATAAAGCGCATTTTATCCTCACAGAGCGGCCTGTAACACCAGACGAGAAAGCTTCAAAAGCGCTTGATTTGGTATCCCGTGGTATACTGACGCAATTGACGCCGCAGTTGCAAACCGTTACTTGGGACCGTGACAGTCTGGAGGCGGTCCTGAACGATTTTGCTGCATCGCAGGATACCAAATTTGGCAAGTTGGCAGGGCCGCTGCGTGCAGCGCTTGCGGGACGTGCCGTGACCCCTTCGGTCTTTGATATGATGCTGGTTCTGGGACGCAAAGAAACCCTGGCCAGGCTCGAGGATGCTGCCGCCTGATCGGGTTACCCTTCGTTCACGCATTGCAGCCTAACGATGGGTGGCGCGCATCTGCGTGACACCTGTGGGTAGGCCTCCCTGCCCTGCGATGAAAGGAAGACACCTATGGCCGACGCTCCCAAATCCGCGACACTGACGATTGGCGACAACAGTTACGACCTGCCGATCCATTCGCCCACCGCAGGTCCCGACGTTGTCGACATTCGCAAGCTCTATGGGCAGGCGGGTGTGTTCACCTATGACCCCGGCTTTACCTCGACGGCAAGCTGCGACAGCACGATCACCTTTATCGACGGTGACGAAGGTGTGCTGCTGCACCGCGGCTATCCCATCGACCAGTTGGCGAGCAAATCGCACTATCTCGAAGTGTGCTACCTGCTGCTTTACGGCAACCTGCCGTCGGCCGCGCAGCTCGAAGAATTCGAGAGCCTGGTGACAAACCACACCATGCTGCACGAACAGATGCAGTATTTCTATCGCGGGTTCCGCCGGGACGCGCACCCGATGGCCATCATGACTGGCGTCGTGGGGGCAATGTCCGCCTTCTATCACGACAGCACCGACATCCACGACGCGCACCAACGCGAGGTCGCCTCGATCCGCCTGATCGCGAAGATGCCGACCATTGCCGCATGGGCCTACAAATTCTCCATTGGCCAGCCGTTTGTCTATCCGCGCAATGATCTGGACTATGCGTCGAACTTCCTGCGCATGTGCTTTGCCGTGCCTGCCGAAGATTACGAGGTCAACCCGATCCTCAGCCGCGCGATGGACCGCATCTTCACCCTGCACGCGGATCACGAACAGAACGCATCGACCTCCACCGTGCGTCTGGCGTCGTCCTCCGGGGCCAACCCGTTTGCCTGTATCGCCGCCGGTATCGCCTGCCTCTGGGGTCCGGCGCATGGCGGTGCGAACCAGGCCTGCCTTGAGATGCTCAAGGAGATCGGCACACCGGACCGCATCCCCGAATACATCGCCCGCGCCAAGGACAAGGAGGATCCGTTCCGCCTGATGGGCTTTGGGCACCGCGTCTACAAGAACTTTGACCCCCGCGCGACGGTGATGAAACAGTCCGCGGACGAAGTGCTGGACTTGTTGGGTGTCGAGAACAACCCGGTGCTGGCTGTGGCCAAGGAACTGGAAGCGGCGGCGCTGGCCGATCCGTATTTCTCCGAGAAAAAGCTGTTCCCGAATGTCGACTTCTATTCCGGTGTCATCCTCGAAGCGATGGGCTTCCCGACGTCGATGTTCACGCCGATCTTTGCGCTGTCGCGCACGGTGGGCTGGATCAGCCAGTGGAAAGAGATGATCGCAGATCCACAGAACAAGATCGGTCGTCCGCGCCAGCTGTATCAAGGCGAGACCACGCGCGACTATGTGGATATCGAGAACCGGTAATCACACCCGATTTATGGCCTGAATTCAGGCAATTCTGCGGCATTGTTCACCACATGTGGACAATGCCGCAGGTCATTTGACGCCCCTTTGCATCACCTGTTAACGATACTCCAACAACCATCGGGGGATTGGATAACATGATCGGTTTTGCACTGCTCGGGCTGCTTGGCGTGGCGTTGATTGTCAACCTTGTGGACGATGATGACGACGCCACAGCAAGCAACGCGGGCGATGACGTCGTCACCGGTTCTGCAGACACGGACATCATTGACGCCGGTGCCGGAGACGACACGGTATTCGCCGAAGGCGGCGACGATCTCGTGCTGGCCGGAGACGGTGATGACGACGTCTTCGGCAATGCCGGGGACGATCTGATCGTCGGTGGCGCAGGTGATGACCTGCTGCGCGGCGGCAGCGAAGATGACCTGCTCACCGCGGACGCCGGAAATGACACGCTGTTCGGCGATTCGGGCGACGACGTGCTGGACGGCACGGACTTTGCCGACAACGAAGGCATCGTGCAGGCCACGATTGCCAAGGGTGCCGAGCTGACCAACGCCGAGCTTGCCGCCTTTATCGACCTCACCAATGAGACCGGCGAAGCGGACACGCTTCAGGGCGGTTCCGGCAATGATGACATCATCGCGGGCAGCAATGATGTCGTCGAAACGGGTGTGGGCCAGGACGACGTTATTGTCGGTGACTGGGTGATCCCAGGCGAACCCGTCCAGGTCACGGATTTCAATCCGAACCAGGATGCGATCGTCTACAATTTTGTCGGGGCAACACCGCCGACGGTGTTCTTTGGCGAAGCCGATGATGGGACTGCAACGCTGGAAATCGCCGTGTCGAACACCGAAAATCAGGTTATCGCGGAACTCGCCAACGTCGATTTCCTTGATCTCAGCGCCGCCAACAATCTGGTCATCGTGCAGGCGACGCCGCTCGCTTAACGCCCCTCGAAACCGGGTTTGCGCTTTTCCACGAAGGCCAGCACGCCTTCGCGGAAATCGCGGGTCTTGCCGCAGGCGCCCTGTTCGGTCGCCTCGGACGCCAATTGGCCTTCGAGGTCATTGTCCCAGCTGCCCCGGATCACGCGTTTGACGGCGGCAAATGCCTGTGTCGGACCGGTGGCGAGGTGTGTCGCGCGCGCGTGCCAGCGGGCGGCGAATTCGTCGTCCGGCACCGCTTCCCAGATCATGCCCCACGCATCCGCATCACGGGCTGAAATCTTGTCCGCGAACAGCGCGGCGCCCATCGCCTTGGCCATGCCCATGGTGCGTGGCATCACATAGGTGCCGCCCGCATCCGGGATCAGACCAATGCGCGTAAAGGCCTGCAGGAAAAACGCGCTGTCGGCGGCGATGACCACATCGCAGGACAGCGCAAGGTTCGCCCCTGCCCCCGCCGCGGCGCCGTTGACGGCCGCGATGGTCGGCACGGGGCATGCGATAATCGCCTCCAGCATGGGCTGGTATTCGTCGCGCAACGTGCGCTCCAGATCAAGGTTGGCGGCGTTTGCGCGGTCGCCAAGGTCCTGCCCGGAACAAAACGCCCGTCCCGCGCCGGTCAGCACGACCACCCGCGCGTCCTTGCCACCCGCCTTGACGGCATGGGTGATCTCTGCCCGCATCTGCGTGCTGAGCGCGTTCATCACGTCAGGCCGGTTCAGCGTGACCGTGGCGATGCCATCGGCAAGTTCATAAGTGATTGTCTGGTAATCCATGGCAGCCTCCGCGCGTGCATGGCCCTGCATACCAAACCGTTCGGTTCAGAAAAGCCCAAACGCGAGGTTACTCGTCCATAATCTCGCGCAATCGGCGCGCTTCTGCTGCGTTCAGCGCGGATTCGGTTGGTGCGGGGGCCGCGTTTCGCCCGCGCAGATAGGTGACACCAACCCCAAGTGCGATCAGCAGCATCAATGGCCCCGCTGCCCAAAGCAGCCAGTTCGCCCCGCTGGTGCGCGGTGTCATCAGGACAAACTCGCCATAGCGTTCCACAAAGAAATCCATGACCTCATCGCGTGTCTTGCCGGCGGCCACCTGTTCGCGGATCACCTGACGCGCCTCCACGGCCCATGTGGCGTTGGACGAGGCCACCGATTCCGATTGGCACACCACACAGCGCAACGCGTGATCCAATGCGCGCGCCTCGGCTTCAAGCGCCGGATCCTCCAGCATCTCTGACGGGTCCAGCGCGAGGGCGAGCCCCGCCAGCGCAAACCACCATATCGCCGCCAGCCGGATCATTCCGCAGGCACCCCCTGCAGCACCTTGCGCGCTCCGGCGGCTACGCGGAACCGCCGGTCGCTCAGGCTCAGGAACCCGCCCAACGACATCAACGCACAGCCGATCCAGATCCACGCCGTCAGCGGCTTGATATAGGTGCGCACGGCCCAACCCCCGTCCTGTTGCGGATCACCGATCACCACATAGACGTCACGCGCCAGATTATAGTCGATCCCGGCCTCGGTCGTGGGCATCTGTGCCACCGGGTAAATCCGCTTCTCGGGACGCAGTTGGGCGATTTCCTTGCCGTTCTGTTCAAGGGTGACAAAGCCCATCGTGGACAGATAATTCGGTCCTTCGACCTCACGCACATCGTCGAGGGTCAGGGTATAGCCGCTGACCTCGAACGGCTCACCAATCTGCGCCACACGGATGTCCTCGGACTGCCACGAGGTGATCCCAGCCACGCCCAGCATGGTGACCCCGAGGCCCGCATGCGCCACCGCCTTGCCCCAATCGGCCCGCGGCAGGCGCAGCAATCGACCCGCGTCAAACCGCTTGCCCGTGCGCGAGGCGAGATCCACCATCGCCCCCATCACCAGCCACGCTCCCAGAAACGCGCCCATCGGCCCGATCAGGCTGCGCCC
The DNA here is from genome assembly GCF_047777875.1 of Tateyamaria rhodophyticola. Lineage (GTDB taxonomy): Bacteria > Pseudomonadota > Alphaproteobacteria > Rhodobacterales > Rhodobacteraceae > Tateyamaria. The sequence goes on from NZ_CP180519.1 coordinate 3,778,389, forward strand.
CGTGTTCATTGCCCAAGCGAGCCCGCCAAAGGCGAGCGCCAGCACAAAGGCAAAGCGCAAGGGCCGCGCCGCACGGCTGACCAGCGCGCGCTTCCACGGCATCATCGCGCCCACGGGCAGGATCAGGCCCAGCACCACCATGAACGGCGTAAACGCCATGTTGAAGAACGGCGGCCCCACGCTCAGCTTGCGGTCAAAGAACATCTCCGCCACCAGCGGCCACATCGTGCCCACAAAGACTACGAAACAGCTCACCGCAAGCAGCAGGTTGTTGGCCAGCAGCGCGCTCTCGCGGCTCACGATGCCAAACACGCCTTTCGCCTCCATCGTATGCGCCCGCAGCGCAAACAGGATCAGCGCGCCGCCCATAAAGAACCCCATGATCATCAGGATGAACACACCCCGTTCCGGGTCATTGGCAAAGGCATGTACCGAGGTCAAAAGACCCGACCGCACAATGAATGTCCCGATCAGCGAGAACCCAAAGGCCAGGATCGCCAGCAGGATGGTCCAGGATTTCAGCGCCTCGCGCTTTTCCACCACAATCGCCGAGTGCAGCAAAGCAGCCGCCAGAAGCCATGGCATAAAGGACGCGTTCTCCACCGGGTCCCAGAACCAGAACCCGCCCCAACCCAGCTCGTAATAGGCCCACCAGGACCCAAGCGCGATGCCGATGGTCAAAAACACCCACGCCGCCAGCGTCCAGGGCCGCACCCAACGGCCCCATGCCGCATCGACCCGCCCCTCGATCAGCGCCGCCACGGCAAAGGAAAACGCCATGCTCAGGCCCACATAACCGAGATACAGGAACGGCGGATGAAAGGCCAAACCGGGGTCCTGCAACAGCGGGTTCAGGTCCTGCCCGTCAAAGGGCGGCACCGCAAGCCGCACAAACGGGTTCGATGTAAACAGGATGAACGCGAGGAACGCCACGCCAATGGCCCCCTGTACCGCCAGAACCCGGGCCCGCATCGTGGGCGGCAGATTGCCCCCAAACCACGCCGCCATCGCCCCAAAGAGCGCTACAATCAGAACCCAAAGCAACATGGATCCCTCGTGGTTGCCCCACGTGCCGGAAATCTTGTAGATCATCGGCTTGGCAGAATGACTATTCAAAACAACAAGTTGCAGCGAAAAGTCCGATACGACAAACGCCCACATCAGCGCACCGAAGGAAAACGCGATCAACAGGAACTGCGTCACCGCCGCAGGCTCCGCCATCGCCATCCATCCCGCATTGCGCCGCCACGCCCCGATCAGGGGCAACGTGGACTGCAAAATGGCCACTGCAAAGGCGAGGATAAGGGCGAAATGTCCGAGTTCTGTCAGCATGGACCTGTTATAGGCGCACGCGCGCCACAAGACCATCCGGTCAGCCCATTTGTCGCATCACGTCGCTGTCAGGATCCCCGTCTCTGTTCCAGAAAATCCCGGGGGAGGCCGCAGGCCGGGGGCAGAGCCCTCAATCCCACGATCAGATCATGCCGCCCGCCGCCACTCTTCGAGCGCGGGGTTCAGATCCGGCACAACCGCCGCCACGCTCAATCCCGCATCCGCGCCCGTATCGGCCGCACCCACACTGTCCGCGCGCATCCTGCGCAAGGCGGCCACATTCTCCATCACCTGCGGCACATGCGCCATGGTGGCCACGATCTCGCGCTGGAACTGCTGTGATTTCACCTGATGTCGCGCACCGAAATAGAACGACACAATCACCCCCAGCAGCCACCAGAGCGGCTCCGGCACCAGTGCGATCCCCTGCATCCGTTCCGCAAACCAGAGCGGTGCCACCATCGCCGACACGAACAATCCCAGCGTGCCCAGGGCGAGCGCCGGGCGCGGCAACCGGTTCACGCCGTCCATCAGCCGGTCAAATCCCCCCTGACGCGGGATTTCGAACTCGCGGGCATAGGCCTGCATGGCTTCGCTCTGGATCTGACGCGTGCGCTCGGCCCCGGCTTCGGCGTTTTCGCGGAACACTTCTACGGTGTCCTTGACCACATTCCGATTGCCCCCAAACAGCAGCGTGAACATCCGTTCGATCATCCCCATGACGCGATCCTCCGACCAAAGTCCTCCTGGCTCATGTGAAAACGGGGCGCGATGAACTCTTCGGCCCGCTTGATCCAGCCCCCTTTTCCACCCGCCCGCGTGCGGGCATATTTCCGGCTGGCCGGACGCCGATCCGCGATGCGAAAGTAATAGTTCCGCCGCGCAATCCCGTAGGCATCCACCAGATGACCCGGTGCCGCGCGCCACGCCGCATGGGCCGCACCGATGCTTTGCGGGCCCAACGCACCATCGACAACGCAAGGGTGCCCCATCTCGGTCAGCAACCGCTGCAGGATCTTGATCGCATTGCTTCCTGCGTTGACATACATGTCGAACACTGTCGCGTGCAGCGGCTCGGGCAGCTCACCGATACGGGGCCGGATAAAGTAATGATCGACGAAAATCTCGATCGCCTGCGCCCGGCTCAACTGCCGCACATCCGCCGCGTCAATGTCGCCATCCCGGTCCAGGTCAAGACCCAGACGGCGCATCGTGTGGATGGTCACCCCGAAATTCGTGGCCCCGCCCGGATCGTCAGGATCGTTCACGTAACCGCCTTCGCGGCGTACAATTTCTGTCGCTATGTCGTGCCCGCTTTGCATCTGTGGCCCCTTCGCCTCGGTCGCAGGGGTCACAATGATGCAATCTCGGTTAACGGGGCTTAACCCCAGCGTGCGCTAGGTCTCGGGCTCTTTGTAGACGCCCTGTTCCTTGAGCGCGTCAACCACCTCGGCGGGCATGTAGGTTTCGTCATGTTTGGCAAGAATTTCAGTGGCTTCAAAGACGCCGTTCACGTAACGTCCCGTGCCCACCATGCCTTCGTTCTCGGTGAACAGGTCCGGCAACACGCCGGTATAAACCACGGGCACCGTGGCACCGCCATCCGTCACTTCGAACCGGATCGATTCGCCTTGCCCGCGCACAATCGACCCTTCGGCCACCAGCCCACCGATGCGAAACACCTCAGACGGGCCCGGCGGTTCGGCGATGATCTGGCTGGGCGCGCGGAAAAAGTTGATGCCGTCCCGCATCGCATAGCCAATCAGCGCCGTAGAGGCCGTGAGCACCACGGCCGCCAAGGCGATGATCTGTATACGTCTCTGTTTCTTCAGGCTTTTCATGCGCACTCAAGGGAAAAGCGGAGCCATCATCAACCCCTCGGTCTCTTCAATACCTAACATCAGATTGGCGTTTTGCAACGCCTGGCCCGATGACCCTTTGGTGAGATTGTCGAGCGATGCGACGACGATTGTACGACCCGGCAACCGGTCCGCAGCAACACCGATATGGCAAAAGTTCGAGCCGCGCGTATGCCGCGTGCTGGGCGTCTCGCTAAATGGCAGCACTTCGATGAACACTTCATCGGCATAGGCTGCGGTCAGTGTCTCATGCACCACCTGCGGATCGCCTTTGACGTAAGCCGTGCCGAGGATGCCGCGATTAGCGGGGATCAGGTGCGGCTGGAACTGGATACGCACGTCCCGCCCCGCCACCTTGGAAAACTCCTGATCAAACTCGCCCAGATGCCGGTGCGTGCCGCCAAGCGCATAGGCGTGATACCCCTCGCTCAACTCCGCGTGCAGCAGGTTTTCCTTGAGCGCGCGACCCGCCCCCGACACCGCTGCCTTCAGATCCAGAATGATCTCATCGAGATCAATCACACCCGCCGCAATCAGGGGACGCAGCGCAAACTGCCCCGTCGCCGCGTTGCAGCCCGTGCCCGCAACCAACCGCGCCTGCGCAATCTCGCTCCGGTAGAACTCGGTGAGCCCGTACACGGCCTCGCCCTGCATCCCGACCGCGCTGTGGGGATTGCCGTACCACTTTTCATATTCCGCCGGGTCCTCCAGCCGGAAATCCGCGCTCAGGTCCACAATCCGCAGATCGCGCGGCAGGCCCGAAATCACCTCCTGGCTGGTCTTGTGCGGCAGCGCGCAAAACGCCAGATCAATGCCGCTCCAGTCGATCTGATCGAATGCGACCAGGGACGGCAGATCCAGGTGACGCAGGTGCGGAAAGACCTGCGAAACCGTTTGACCCGCTTTGGAATGCGCGCCCAAAGCCTTGATTTCAATTGAGGAATGACCGGCAAGCAGCCGGATCAGTTCGGCCCCGGTATAGCCAGAGGCGCCGAGGATGGCGATGGAATGTGTCATGTGTCTACGTCTCGGAAAATAGGTGTCAGATCAGGCGGCTTCGAACGTGATCTGTCGTCGCAAGAACTGGGTCGCGCGCTGGCTCACCTTGGCTGGATTGCCCGTTGTCATATAGGCGGACGTGCCCCCGCCGATCTTGTCCGGGTGGCGGTCGAGGTAATCGGCAAGGCTCTCGCCCACCAGCCCCGCCTGGCTAAACACCTTTACGCCCGCGCCAAGCGCGTCCTGAAATTGGTCCTGCATCAGCGGATAATGGGTGCAGCCCAGAATGGCGGCCTGCGGCTCCGGCATCTTGCGTTTGAGCGCATCGACATGTGACCGCACCAAAGCATCGGCCAGGATCATATCGCCATCCTCGATCGCATCCACGACGCCGCCACAGGCCTGCGCCTCAACGTCGACGCCAATGGCGCGGAACGCCAGTTCACGCTGAAACGCGCGGGACGCCACCGTGGCAGGCGTCGCAAACAGCGCCACATGTTTCACGGCAACCTCGCGCGGGGGCGAATTGTCGCCCCACTGCCGCTCTGTCAGCGCTTCGATCAGGGGCACGAACACACCCAGCACCCGCTTGCCTTCGGGGATCCACCCCTCCTGCATCCGCCGCAGTGCTGCCGCCGACGCGGTATTGCACGCCAGGATCACCAGATCACAGCCCGCATCAAAGAGCCGCTGCACCGCACGACACGTCAGGTCATAGATATCGTCGGCCGTCCGCACGCCATAAGGCGCATTGGCGCTGTCGGCGAGATACACGAACTCGACGTCCGGCAGACGCTTTTGCGCTGCCTCCAGAACGGTCAACCCGCCCAGTCCGGAATCAAAAATGCCTACCGCCATGGTCCGCCCTACGTGCGATGCCGTTCTTCGAATTCATAGCCCAGATCAAACAGTTTGACCGGGTTCGGGTTCAGCTCATACGTGGCTTTGCGCAGGAACTCCATCATCTGTTTGGGATCCTGCGCCATCGGGTCGAGCACATCGCGGCCAATCGGCTCTCCGATCACGACCTTTACGGGCGTATCGACGCGCTTCTTGAATTCCTTGATCAGCAGGCCAAGCCGCAAGGTGTTGGACAGATGGCTCGCGATCTGGAACAGGCGGCTGGTGTGGCCATCGAAATACATCGGCACCACGGTCGCATCCGATTTGGCCACCATGCGCGCCGTGAAACTGCGCCAACCGGGATCCATGGGGCGCGAAAACGGCTTGGCCGCGGTGCTGACCGTACCGCCGGGGAAAATGCCGATGGCCCCGCCCGCCCCCAGATACCGCAGCGCTTCCTTGCGGGTGGCGATGTTCATCGCCATCGCCTCGCGGTCCTCATCAAAGCTGATGGGCAGGAGCACGCGGTTCAGCTCCTCGGCCTTTTTGAAGACCGAATTTGCCATGATCCGGAAATCGCCCCGCACCGTGGACAGGATATGGCCCATCGTCAGACCGTCGAGGATGCCATAGGGGTGATTTGCGATCAAAATCAGGGGCTTGTCCGTGGGAATATTCGACAGGCTGCCGCCCACGACCTCAAGGCTCAACCCGTACCGTTCGATCATGACAGCCCAGAAATCGCGGCCCGCCGCGACTTCGTCTTCGTAGCCTTCGGCCCGTTTGATCAGCCGCAACCGACCCGTCGTGTTCTCCAGAATGCGGATCACGGCGCGCCCGCCTTTGGTCTCCGCCGAATGAGCGTAGGAGATTTCGCGGGCGATCTGGCGTTTGCGATTTGGCATCGGAATTCCGAAGGTGTCTGTGACTGAGCGCTATGTAATGGACCCGGGCCATCCTGCCTAGTCTTTGTAACCGGTATGCGACGCCATCACTCAGCCGCCTGTGCCGTGGTTTCGCCGCCCGCGCGAATGACGCTCAGCAGTTCTTCGCGGCGCTTGGCGGCCTTGGCCTCGTTCGCGGCCTTGACGGGACCGAAGCCGCGAATTTGCAAGGGCAACTCGGCCAGGGCGATGATCGCATCCCGCGTGGCGGGGCTCAGCATGGACAAAACCGCGCGCATATCCGCCTCGTATTGCTTGATCAGCGCGCGCTCCATCCGCCGCTCTTCTGTCCGTCCAAACGGATCAAGCGGCGTACCGCGCAACCCCTTGAGACGCGCCAGCAGGCGGAAATTGCGCATCATACTGGGCCCGTATTCCTTTTTCACCGGGCGCCCGTCCGGGCCTGTCTTCGACAGCATCGGCGGGGCAAGGTGGAATTTCATGGTGAAATCGCCATCGAACGTGTCGCGCGCCTTGGCTTCGGTTTCGAGATGGAGGCGGGCGACCTCGTATTCGTCTTTGTAGGCCAGCAGCTTGTGATAGCCCTTGGCCACCGCTTCGCGCAGGGCATCGTCCTGGATCCCGTCCACGACCTTGCGATAGCGTTTGGCAAGCCGCTTGGATTGATACTTGGTCAGGTGATCCGCGCGAAAGGCGATCTTGTCCTCCAGCGATTTGGGCAACTGCACCACTTTGGGTTCCGCCAGACGCGCGGCGTCTTCGGGGTGCAGCACGGCCCAGCGACCGATGTCAAAGGCGCGCAGGTTCTTTTCCACTGCCGCCCCGTTCAGCTCAATCGCCGCGCGGATGGACGCCAGCGACAGCGGCAGCAGCCCGCGTTGCCACGCCGCGCCAAACACCATCATGTTGGAAAAGATGCTGTCGCCCATGGTCACACGCGCCAGATCGGATGCATCGAACATATCCAACCGGTCCCGCATCCGCGCTTCGAGCGCGAGGGACAGCCGGTCCGTGGGCAGGCTGAATTCGGTGTCGCGGGTGAAATCACCGGTGATGATTTCGTGGCTGTTGACCACAGCGCCCGTGCGACCAGTGCTGGTCAGGCCCAGCGTCTTGGACCCCGCGCTCACCACCAGATCGCCCCCGATCAGCGCATCCGCCTCACCGGTGGCCACGCGGATGGCGCTGATATCGCCGGGCGTTTCGGCCAGACGGCAATGGATGTGCACCGCGCCGCCCTTTTGGGCCAGGCCCGCCATCTCCATCAGGCCGGCACCCTTGCCGTCGATATGTGCCGCCTGCGCCATCACGGCCCCGATGGTCACAACCCCGGTGCCGCCGACACCGGTGACAACCACGTTCCACGTGCCGTTGATCGCGGGCAGGTCAGGCTCCGGCAGATCCGGCAGATCCAGCGTGGCCGTCGCCGCCTTTTTCACCTGCGCGCCCTCGAGGGTCACGAAGGACGGGCAAAACCCTTTGAGGCAGGAAAAATCCTTGTTGCAGCTGGATTGATCAATCGCGCGTTTGCGGCCCAGCTCCGTCTCCACCGGCGTGATGGAGATACAGTTCGACTGCACCCCGCAATCGCCGCAGCCTTCGCAGACATCCGTGTTGATGAACACGCGCCGGTCCGGATCAGGGAACGTACCACGCTTGCGCCGCCTGCGCTTTTCCGCGGCGCATGTCTGGACATAGACGATGACCGAGACGCCTTCGGTCTTTGCAAACCGTTCCTGCACGGTTTGCAAATTGGCCCGCTCCTGCACGTCAACGCCGCTGGGGAAGCGGTCCACATCCACGTCTTCCTTGTCGTCATAGACGACCGCCACGTGGTCGCAGCCCATGGCGCGGACCTCATTCACGATGCGGTAGGGGCTGAGGTCGCCGTCATTCCCCTGCCCGCCCGTCATGGCAACCGCATCGTTGTAAAGCACCTTGTAGGTGATGTTCGTGCCAGCCGCCAAAGCGGCCCGGATCGCCTGCACGCCGGAATGATTGTACGTGCCATCACCGAGGTTCTGAAACACATGCGCGCGTTTGGAGAAATTGGCCTCCCCGATCCAGTTCGCCCCCTCGGCCCCCATATGTGTGTAGCCGGTGGTTTCCCGGTCCATCCACTGCACCATGTAATGGCACCCGATGCCCGCATAGGCGCGGCTGCCCTCGGGCACCTTGGTGGATGAGTTGTGCGGACACCCCGAGCAGAAATAAGGGATGCGCGCCGCGATCTCTTCGGCATTGTCGCTGCGGCGCGCCTCGTCCAGCGTGGCCATCCCGCCCTTGATCGCGTCGGTGTCGCGCCCCTCTTCGATCAGGATCTCGCCCAGCTTGGTGGCGATGTGGATAGGATCCAGCGCGCCGCGCGTCGGGAACAGCTCCTCTCCGGATGCGCCCTTGCGCCAGCCATAGACGCGGCGCCCCCGCCGGTCGTCGAAAATGGCCTCCTTGATTTGCACCTCGATCAACTTGCGCTTTTCCTCGACCACCACGATCAGGTCGAGCCCTTCGGCCCAGTCGTGGAACCCGCGCATATCCAGCGGGAAGGTCTGCCCGACCTTATAGGTCGTCAGCCCCAGCCGCTCGGCCTCCGCCGCGTCGATGCCCAAAAGGCTGAGCGCATGGACCAGATCGAGCCAGTTCTTGCCCGCCGCCACAAACCCGATCTTGGCCCCTGGCTTGCCCCAGACGCGCTTGTCCATCTTGTTGGCATGGGAAAACGCCTCTGCTGCGAAACGCTTATAGTCGATCATCCGCGCCTCTTGCGCGGTCGGATCATCCACCAGCCGGATGTTCAACCCGCCCTCGGGCATGTCGAATTCGGGCTGCACAAAGGTCAAACGGTGCGGGTTGCCGTCCACAACGGAGGTCGCCTCCACCGTGTCCTTCATCGTCTTGAGACCGACCCACAGGCCGGAGAACCGGCTGAGCTGCCACGCATAAAGACCGTAATCCATGATCTCCTGCACCCCCGCGGGTGAGACCACGGGCATATAGGCGTCGATCAGCGCCCATTCGGACTGGTGCAGCACGGTCGAACTTTCGCCCGTGTGATCGTCCCCCATGGCCACCACGACGCCGCCATGTTTCGACGTGCCCGCCATATTGGCGTGCTTGAATGCATCGCCCGTCCGGTCCACGCCCGGCCCCTTGCCGTACCACAGGCCAAAGACACCATCATGCGTCCCCTCGCCCCGCAACTCCGCCTGCTGCGCACCCCAGAGCGCCGTGGCGGCGAGATCTTCGTTCAGACCGGATTGAAAGGTGACGTCATGCGCGGCCAGCTGTTTCAGCGCCCGCGTCATTTGCATATCCACCGCCCCGAGCGGTGAGCCGCGATACCCGGTGACATAGCCGGCCGTGTTCAGCCCCGCAGCCATATCGCGCGCCTTTTGCATCAGCATCAGCCGCACCAGCGCCTGTGTGCCATTCAGAAGCACCGGGCTTTTGTCCAGATCATATCGGTCGTTGAGCGTGATCTTCTGCGTTGTCATCACTTGGCCTCCCTGCCGCGATCAGTGTTGCACAGATTTTGACTGATAATAGGTCACAATTGCTGACCTTACAAAGCAAATTTTTGTGCCTGCTTGCGCGCGGGCGGCAAACAGGTCCGGAAAACCCTACCCCCGGGCGGCCGAATAGAGCGCCGGGATAGAGGGTTACTCTCGTGAACTTCGCTTCATGATCCAGCCCTTCCGGAGACACAGACAGATGCCCGATAAAGACCCCCAAAACGGCACCACAGACGATGGTGCAGACGTTTTTGCCGACATGTTTGGCGACGACCCCGAATTTGTCGCGCAACTGAACGGAATGGAAACGGACAAGACCAAGTTCAATCAGCAGCTGTTCAAAAAGAACCGCGACAAGATTGCCGAAAAACTGGTCCGGACCGTCTACTACTCAAAGAGCTTTTTGAGCGATGAGTTCGAGCATGATTGGCTCATCCCGGCGAATGGTGGGATCATGACCAAGACCTCGTGCTTCAGTAAGCCGCGCGCGCCGGGCCAATGGTACAAGACCGATCTCGAACCCTATGGCCACGCCGGATCCGTTCAGGGCTGGAAGATGCATGTCGGCTGCCATCCCCTTGATTTGATTTCGTTCTTTACCACGATCGCGCCGCTCCTGAACAAACATAAGATCATGCACAAGTTTCACAGCTTTGCCACGCAATATGGCCATGAAGTCGGCCACAACGTCGCCTATGAAAAGGGCGAGGGCAAAACCTGTGTGATCTATCCCGACGACCCCAGACATCTGGTGCGAATCGTCAACCTGGTCGAGGCGGAGATCATCCGCGCCAATGCCAGATACATGGCGGACACCTCCGGCACGGTCGGGCCCGCATTCCGGCCCTATCCCGGCGGCGTGCCCGGCACCATGAATGTCGGGCGCACCGGGTTCATCGGCGTGCGCTATGGCGGGTTTGTCGGGCCGTTGCCCGATCACAGCCAGCTTTTTGATGTTCGCAAGCTCGAAGTCGTGCGTGATCCGCGTGGGCGCAACCCCTACCCCGACTTCATCACGTCCGTCCCGACGGAAATCCTGCACATCAAGGCGCGCTGAAACCCGTCTTTTGTGCCCTGCGCGGTCGATCACGGTTGAGACGCGCGCCCATTCGCGTAATGTGCGCCCGATGGACTGGGACAAACTTCGCATATTTCACGCCGTGGCGGACGCGGGCAGCCTGACGCATGCCGGGGATCGGTTGAACCTGAGCCAATCCGCGGTCAGCCGCCAGATCCGCGCACTGGAGGAATCGCTGAACGCGACCCTGTTTCACCGCCACGCGCGCGGGCTCATCCTGACCGAACAGGGTGAGTTGCTGTTCGATGCGACCTCGGCGATGAACAAACGTCTTGATGCCGCCTCTGCCCGGATCCGCGACAGCGAAGAAGAGGTGTTTGGCGACCTGCGGGTGACCACGACAATCGGCTTTGGCACCTTGTGGCTGGCGCCGCGGCTGGTCAAAATCTATGCACAATACCCCGATCTCCGGGTGGACCTGATGCTGGAGGAACGCGTGCTGGACCTGCCGATGCGCGAGGCCGACGTCGCCATCCGCATGAAGGAACCAAGCCAGGCTGATCTGATCCGCAAGCGGCTCATGACCGTGAAAATGCAGGTGTTCGCCACGCAGGCCTATCTGGAGGCCAACGGCACGCCACAATCGCTGGATGATCTCGCCCTGCACCGGCTGATCTGCCAGAGCACGAATGCCACCCAAGTGGGCGCAAGCGCCAGCTTGACCCAGCATCTGCTGACCTACGAGGTCAAATCGCTGCTCACCGTGAACAACTATTTCGGGGTGTTGCAGGCCGTGCTGCAGGACTTGGGCCTGGGGATTCTGCCGGACTATGTCTCGCTCGACGAAGACCGGCTTGTGCGGGTCCTGCCCGAGATCGAGTCGGCCGATGTGCCTGTTTTTTTGGCATACCCGGAAGAATTGCGGCACTCCAAGCGGATCGCTGCCTTTCGTGATTTCGTGCAGGAAGAGATCGTGGCGTACCGCAAAGGCCTGAAACAAAAGCAGATTGTCTGATTTTTAGGCAAAAGCTATGCATTCTGCGCATAACGGGCATGAAAAACGGGCAGCACACGCGCCTTGATTGTGCCCAGCGCCCTGACTAATTCGGGTGTTGAAGAGAGCGACGCGTTTCGCGTCATCTTCATACCTCCCTGTTGGACTTGGCCGAGCTTCGCGCTCGGCCTTTTTTTCGCGCCCCTCTTGCATCAAGCGGTGCCGACACGCACGGTGCCGTGCAATAAAGTGCCCAAACAGCGCGGCAAGACGCAGTTCACAAGGGCCAGGACGTCAGGGGGACACCGTGCGCAAATTCTTCGGTCTGTTTTTGATTCTGTGGCTCGGCCTTGCCGCAACACTGGCAACGGCGCAGTCTCTCGTGCCGGGCAGTGGCACAGAGGCAGAAGCCGTGCCCGCATTGCCCGATCCGCTGACCGAAGAGGCGGCGACCGCCCTGATGTCACGGCTCAGCGACAGTGAGGTGCGCGCGCTGCTGCTGGACCAGCTCAACGTGCAAGCCGCCGCAAACGCCGCAGAGGACGACGCGGACATCAACGACTTTGTCCACCACGCCACCACCGGCGCCTTTGAACAGATCACCATCGCCTTTCAACGCCTGCCGATCCTGTTCACCGAACAGGCGCGCGCGTTCAACAACTTTGGCAGCTTTGTGGGGGCCAATGGTCTGGTGTCGCTGGCGGGGTTCTTTGCGCTGGTGTTGATCGGTGCGTTTGCGATTGAACTGGTGTTCCGCCGTCTCGTGCGCGGCTGGCTTGTGCTGCCACCCAAGACCCAAGGCCAAACCGGTATCCGGGATGCAACCGTTCCCTTGGTCAAACGTCTGGTCGGCGAAATCGGCGCGGTGGCGGTCTTTATGGTGGCGGCGGCGATGATCAACCGGTTCGTCGTGCCCCCCTATTACCATCCGTTCATCTCGCTGGTGGGTCCGTGGCTCATTGCGTTGCCGCGCATGTCGATGGCGGTTGCGCGCTTTTTCATGGCGCCCAATGCGCCCGACTACCGCATTGTGTCGGCAACCACCGAAACCGCCCGGGCGATGGTCTTTCACATGTTTTGGCTGGGCATGGTCATCGGTCTGGGCCAGGTCATCGTGCCCTTCAACGTCGCCAACGGCGTGCCGGTGGGGGAAACCCGTATCGGGGCATGGATCAACTTTGCCGTCCACTTCTATGTCGCTGTGCTCTTTTGGCGCTACCGGAATGAGGCGGTTGAAATGATGCGCGGCGGGTATACCGATCTCAGCCCCGTCGAAGACTGGATCGCACGCGCGTACCCCTATTTCGGGATCCTCGTGTCCTTTGCCACCTGGTGGGTCGTGCAGATTGTCGTGAGTTACGGCAATTTCGGCCTGCTTGATGGCGTACCGCAATACAAGACCCTGGCGCTGCTGACCTTTGCGCCTGCGATGGACACCGCCATTCGCGGTCTTGTGCGCCACCTCGCCCCGCCCATGACGGGCGAAGGCCCCATTGCGGAGCGTGCGCATGTCTCGACCTTGCGGTCCTACATCCGCATCGGGCGCGTCGTTGTCTTTGGCCTTGTCCTGCTGTCTGTCGCCGGGTTCTGGGGCATGGACCCCACCAGCCTGGCAAGCGCGGGTGTGGGCGAGCGGGTCGCGGCCAACCTGATCGAGTTCCTGATGATCCTGTCGGTCGGATATCTGGTCTATGAAGTTGTCTCCCTGATCATCAATCGCAAGCTGGCAGCGGAACAGACGGCGGCGGGCTATGATCCCGAGAACGAGGAGATGGGCGGCGGCGATGGCGGCGGTGCGGGTGGGTCGCGCCTGTCGACGGTTTTGCCGCTGATCCTCGGCGTCAGCCGGGCCACCATCATCGTGGTGTTCCTGCTGCTGGGCCTGGGCAATATCGGGATCGACACCACGCCGCTCCTCGCGGGTGCCGGTATCGTTGGTCTGGCCATCGGCTTTGGTGCGCAAAAACTGGTGACGGACGTGGTGTCGGGTATCTTCTTTCTGGTCGATGATGCATTCCGCACAGGCGAATATGTCGAAGTGGACGGCACCATGGGCACGGTCGAGAAAATCTCGATCCGCTCCATGCAGCTGCGCCACCACCGCGGGCCCGTCCACACGCTGCCCTATGGTGAGATCCCCAAGATCACGAACTACTCCCGCGACTGGGTGATCATGAAGCTGCGCTTTACTGTGCCGTTCGGCACCGACCCCAACAAGGTCAAGAAGATCTTCAAATCCATCGGGGCCGAGATGATGGAAGACGAGTTGTTCAAGGACGACTTCCTGCAACCGTTCAAGTCACAGGGCGTTCTGGAATTTGACGACGTGGGCATCGTGATGCGCGGCAAGTTCATGGCCAAACCCGGCACGCAATTCACGATCCGCAAGGAATTGCTGACCCGTGTGAACCGCAAGTTCGAAGAGGCCGGCATTGATTTTGCCCGCCGCGAAGTGCGCGTGGCCATCCCCGGCCTTGATGAACATGACAAGCTGGACGACAACGGCAAGGCAACGGTGGCCGCCGCCGCAGCAGAGGCCGCGCAAACCGTTGTGGATCAGGCCGACGCCGCAGCCGCAGCCGGTGGATCAGGCGGGGGCAAGCCCGGCGACTGAGCATGATGCGCACACAAGGGCGTGACCATTGCATCCGTCCTGCCCCACTGCGCGTAGTTCTGTCATACAAACGCAGGAGCCGTCGCCATGCCACATCGCCCATCACCCGTGAAAACCCTGATGCTCACCCTTGGGATTGCCGCATGTGCGTCCCCGCTGCTGGCCGAACTGAGCGCCGAGGAACGCGACCTTTTAAAAGCGTCCCGCAATGCCCCCGTGCTGACATCGGATGGCGTGTTGATCGGCGAGACCGATGGCGGATCGGTCGGTTCTGACAAGGTGCGGCTGTTTCTCGATCCGGTGCCCGGCTCTGAATTCAGCCGCCTGGGCAAACCGCTTGTCCTGAACACGGTGCCTGACGCGATCACCCTGGTGAATGGCGCGTGGGTTCTGTCCTCGGACCGGCAGCGTGTCCGCGTCCGGGCCAATTTCGTCCAGACCGAGGACGCCCCGATCACGATCAACCTGCCGCGCCGGAACTGAAACACCTCTCACGCAAAAGAAATGCCGGTGTGACCGACTAAAGCACGGCCACCGGGCGTTATCTTCGTACAGACATCGAACAAAGGACTTTACGATGAAACGCTCCCCCCTTCTGAAGACCGCCGCCGCAACCCTCGCCGCCTTGATCATGGCCAGCGCTAGCCACGCTGACCTGTCGCGCAGCGAGGCCCAACAACTCGAACAGCTGCGCGGCGTGCCTGTGGTATCGCGCGACGGCGCAGTGGTCGGCACGATCGAAGGCGCCTCCGTCAGCGGTGACCGCGCCTCGATCTTTCTGAAGCCCTCCAGCGGCAACCTGCTCCGGACACGCGGCAAGGATGTGGTTGTCCGCACCCAGACAAGTGAAATCTCGCTTCAGGCCAACGCCATCGTGCTGAATTCGGACGCCCGGCGGATCAAGATCAAGGCCACCAAGTTCAAGGCGGATGACGACGTGATCGACATCATCCTGCCCCGGCGCTGAGCGTCGGCGCGGTGCGCCCGACCTGTCCCCCAGGGCGCACCGCATCACACTGAACCCGCGATTTCGCGTGCCAGAGTGTTACAGTTCACACATGGGCGTGACGCCATCTTTCAAATGCGGATCGGGCTGTCCATCTGGGGATCAACGCAACCGAAAGGATGAAATGATGACCATGTTCAAAGCAGCCGCCACCGCCCTGATGCTGAGCCTGTCGGCCACCGTCGCATCCGCCGACCTGAGCGCGGCAGACATCGCCGCCGTTGATGGCAAGAGCGGCATTCGCGTCTATACCGCCGATGGTGATTTTCTGGGTGTCAGCAATGGCATCCGCGTGGGATCGCGCAACACCAAATTGTTCCTATTCAACCGGTCCGGGTCCATCTTCCGCTTCCGCGGGCGTGACGTGGTTGTCACCACCCCCGCCGATCAGCTGACCCTGCGCGGCAATGACCTCTTCCTCGAGGCCAGCACCCAGCGCGTGCGCAACAAGGCATTCAAGCCCGCGTCAGACAGCGCAGGCCCCATCACGATCTTCCTGCCGCGGCGCTAAAGCGGCACGAAGCCCTTCCCCCTCCCCCCCGGCCTCGTTAAGAGACCTCCAACTTGCGAAACGGCCGGGGGATGCGGGACATGACGGAACCACAGATCACAGAGGACCTGATCAAGGCGCACGGGCTGAGCCCCGATGAATACGCGCGCATCCTCGAGATCATCGGCCGCACGCCCACCTTCACCGAACTCGGCATCTTTTCGGCGATGTGGAACGAACATTGTTCCTACAAGTCCTCCAAAATCCATCTCAAGAAGTTGCCCACCACCGGCCCCCAAGTCATCTGCGGCCCCGGTGAAAACGCGGGCGTGGTCGATATCGGCGACGGGCAGGCCGTTGTGTTCAAGATGGAGAGCCACAACCACCCCTCCTATATCGAGCCTTATCAGGGGGCAGCCACCGGCATGGGTGGCATCCTGCGCGATGTCTTCACCATGGGTGCACGCCCGATGGCGTCGATGAATTCGCTGTCCTTCGGCATGCCCGACCACCCCAAGACGCGCCAGCTGGTGCACGGTGTGGTCGAGGGCATCGGCGGCTATGGCAATGCCTTTGGCGTTCCATGCGCGGGCGGTGAGGTGCGGTTTGATCCTGCGTACAATGGAAACTGCCTTGTAAACGCCTTTGCCGCCGGTCTCGCGGATGCGGACAAGATCTTTTACTCCGCCGCCTCCGGTGTGGGCATGCCCGTGGTTTATCTGGGCGCCAAGACGGGCCGCGACGGCGTGGGTGGCGCCACCATGGCGTCGGCCGAATTCGACGACACGATCGAGGAAAAGCGCCCCACCGTGCAGGTGGGCGATCCGTTTACCGAAAAGCGCCTGATGGAGGCCACGCTGGAGCTGATGCAGACCGGCGCCGTGATCTCGATCCAGGATATGGGGGCCGCTGGCCTCACCTGCTCCGCAGTGGAGATGGGCGACAAGGGCGGCCTTGGCGTCAAGCTGAACCTCAATGCGGTGCCCGTGCGCGAAGAGAACATGACCGCTTACGAAATGATGTTGTCGGAATCTCAGGAGCGCATGCTGATGGTGCTGCGCCCCGAGCTTGAGGCCGAAGCCAAGGCGGTGTTCGACAAATGGGATCTCGATTTCGCCATCGTGGGCGAAACGATCCCCGAGGACCGCTTTGTCATTGAACATGACGGCACGGTCAAAGCGGACCTGCCCCTGTCCAAGCTCAGCTCCGAAGCCCCGGAATATGACCGGCCCTGGGTGCCCACCCCCGCCGCCGAACCGGTGGGCCATGTGCCGGGCGTGGACCCTGTTGACGCGCTCAAGGCGCTGCTGGCCTCGCCCAATTATGCGTCCAAGGCATGGGTCTATGAGCAATACGACACGATGGTCATGGCCGACAGTGCGCGCATTCCCGGCATGGGCGCGGGCATCATGCGCGTGCACGGCACCGACAAGGCGCTGGCCTTCACCTCCGACGTGACCCCCCGCTATGTGCAGGCGAACCCGGTCGAAGGCGGCAAGCAGGCAGTGGCCGAAGCCTACCGCAACCTCACCGCAACCGGGGCCACGCCGCTGGCCACCACCGACAACCTCAATTTCGGCAGTCCCGAAAAGCCCGAGATCATGGGCCAGTTTGTGGGCGCGCTCGACGGCATCGGTCAGGCGTGCATCGCTTTGGACATGCCCATCGTGTCGGGCAACGTGTCGCTCTACAACGAGACCGACGGCACGGGCATCCTGCCCACCCCGACCATCGGCGCCGTGGGCCTGATCGCGACACCCGATGACATGATCGGATGTGATGTGCGCGACGGCCACGTGGCCTTACTCATTGGCGAAACCACCGGCCATCTGGGCCAATCTGCCCTGCTGGCCGAGGTTTTTGGCCGCACCGAAGGGGACGCACCGCCCGTGGATCTTGCCACCGAGAAACGCAATGGCGACTTCATCCGCGACAACCATGCCTGGATCACCGCCTGCACCGATCTGAGCGACGGCGGCCTCGCCCTTGCCGCCTTCGAAATGGCCGAAGCCGCAGGCGTTGGCGTCTGGCTGGACAGCGACGACAGCGCGTTCCTCTTTGCCGAGGATCAGGCGCGCTATCTCATCGCGTGCAGCTTTGACAAGGCCGAAGCGCTGATGATCGCCGCAGGCCGCGCAGGCGTGCCGATCCAGTCGGTGGGCAAGTTCACCTCTGACACCGTATGGTTTTCCAACACCGCCAGCGCCCCGCTCGAAGACCTCTCGATCCTCTACCGCTCCACCTTCGCCGACACCTTCGCCTGACCCCTGGTTTCGGAGCCGCCGTCGCTTGATCTCCAAGGGACGGAGACGGCGGGCTTTGCCAAGACAAATCGCCGAGGGGCCCCGCCTGCGGGGAGACGGCTATTTGTCTTGGAAAAGACTGCTGGCTCTGTCACGCCAAAGATCACGTGATGGCGGCTCCGGACACCCTGGTTTTGGTGAGCCCCGAAGCGCCAAATGAAAAATGGCGTGCGCCGCAGGCGCTCAATCTGGTAACATCCCCATCAGGCGATCCCGCTCGCCCACATCGTCTTGCCGCGTGATCATCGCTGCCAGATCCTCAAGGGACGCAACCGAATGCCCGGCCCGGAATGCATCCACATGGGGCAGCATCGCGGCGATGCCTTGCGCGCGCGGCGCAAACTCTTCCCACCGCAAGAGTGGATTGATCCAGATGAGGCGACGCGCCGACAGGTTCAAACGCTCCATTTGACGCGCAAGCGCCTCAGGCTCCCCGCGGTCGAGCCCATCCGTGATCAGCAAAACAACGGCACCCTGCCCCAGCACGCGCCGCGACCAGTCCCGGTTGAAGGTCGTGAGGCAATCGCCGATCCGCGTCCCCCCTTCCCAGTCCTGCGCCTCGGCGCCCGCCGCGCGCAGGGCGGCGTCCACGTCGCGTTGCTGCAAATGACGGGTGATGTTGGTCAGGCGCGTCCCGAAGGTGAACGCATGCACCCGCGCCCAGCCCGCGCCCTTGGCATTCGATACCGTATGCAGGAAATGCAGCACCACGCGACTGTACTGGCTCATCGATCCGGATATGTCGCACAGCGCAACAAGGTTCGGATAACGCACCTTGGGCGTCTTCCACTTGAGATCGCGCAGATCACCCCCCCGCCGCATAGAGGCCCGCAAGGTGCGCGCGGCATCAATCCGCCCCCGCGACGCAGCGCGTGTCCGGCGCGACGCGATGGGATCGACAGGCATCGCCATGCGCGACAGCATGGCCTTTGCCTGCGCCATCTCGGCCATGCTCATCTGCTCGAAATCGAGGGTCTTCAGACGCTCTTCGTTCGACATGGTCAGCGAGGCGTCAATTTCGATTTCGGTGGCGCCCGGATCCTCTTCGGGCAGGTCCATATCGCCCCCCGCCCCGTCCAGCAGCGCCTCCGCCGCACGTTTTTCCGCGGCTTGCGCCGTGCGCTCCTCCTGCACCCCGCGCACCGCCGGGATCATCGCCGCCATCATGTGTTCGAGATAGCGCGGGTCCCGCCAATAGAGGCGAAAGATCTGGGCAAACACCGCACGGTGTTCCGGTTTGGACACGAAACAGGCGTGCAAGGTCCAGTAAAAGTCCCGCTTTTCCGTGAACCCTGCCGCCGTCACCGCCTCGATCGCATCCAGCACCCGGCCCGGACCAATCGGCAGACCAGCGCGGCGCAGCGCGCGGGCAAAATGGGTGATGTTGCCAGCCAGTCGCGGTGTGTCGGGCAATTCAAGCGGTGCGTATTCAGGCATATGCCAGACTGGGGGCCAGCCCCCAGACCCCCGGGATTTTTCTGGAACAGAAACGGAGGATCGGTGCCGCGTCGGTTGGCCCATGGTGGTGTTCGAGCACACCGGGTCTGTGGGTCGATGGTGTCAAAGCTGACAAGATCATGGGTCAGGCCGGTTCCAACGATGCCCTGGCCTCATCCAGCAGGCGCTTGGCCTCGGAGCCTTGCAGCTTTTGGATGTCGTCCTGATATTTCAGGATCGCACCCAGCGTATCCGCAATGGTTTCCGGGCTGAGGGTCAACACGTCGAGGGCGAGCAGGCATTTGGCCCAGTCGATGGTCTCGGCCACGCCAGGTTTCTTGAACAGGTCCTCGGTGCGCAGGCGCTGCACAAAGGCCACGACTTCGCGGCTCAGCGTGGCGGCGGCTTCGGGGGCGCGGGCCTCCAAGATTTGCATCTCACGGTCGAAATCGGGGTAGTCGACCCAGTGATAGAGGCAGCGGCGCTTCAGGGCGTCGTGCACTTCGCGCGTCCGGTTCGAGGTGAGGATCACGATGGGCGGTTCGGGTGCGGCCACCGTGCCCAGCTCCGGGATTGTCACCTGAAAATCCGACAAGGCTTCGAGCAGGAACGCCTCGAACGGTTCATCCGTGCGGTCCAGTTCGTCAATCAACAGCACCGGCGGGCCGTTTTCATCCGGGCGCATCGCCTCGAGCAGTGGGCGTTCGATCAGGTATTCGTCAGAGAAAAGCTCGGTCTGGAGCGCGGACCGGTCCGCTCCGCCCGATGCCTCTGCCGTGCGGATGGCCACCATT
Source organism: Tateyamaria rhodophyticola (assembly GCF_047777875.1). Taxonomy (GTDB): domain Bacteria; phylum Pseudomonadota; class Alphaproteobacteria; order Rhodobacterales; family Rhodobacteraceae; genus Tateyamaria. The sequence continues at coordinate 3,798,495 of NZ_CP180519.1, forward strand.
TGCGCCGCGAAATTCCATTCGTAAACCGCCGAGGACGCATCGAGCCCTTCGTAGCATTGCAGGCGGATCAGGCGGCGCCCCAAAGACGTCGCAAGCGCCTTGGCAATTTCGGTCTTGCCCACGCCCGCCTCGCCTTCGAGGAACAGAGGCCGGCCCAGCGACAGGCTGAGAAAGACCACCGTCCCCAGGGCGCGGTCGCAGACATAGCCACAATCCGCCAGCATGGACTGGACTGCATCAATTGACTTTGGTTGGTGCATCTTTGCCTCCCTCGCGTCCAACCTGCACCCGCACGGCGCAAGGTCAACCCCGTGTCGTTGACGCGATTCGCGCAAAATGGCATGGTAACGAGGAGAAAATTAATCATCGCCGGGCAAAAAAGGATCCGGCGAGGCGCGAGAACGGCAGGTATAAAGATGTTTCGGGGTAAGGCAGGCGTGCCATGCGCATAACAGCGGTGACATGTGTCAAGAATGAGGGCCCGTTCCTTTTGGAATGGATCGCTTACAATCATGTGATCGGCGTGACCGATCATCTGTTTTATTCCAATGATTGCACGGATGCGACGGACCGGCTGCTGGACAAGCTGATGGCGCATGGCGTGGTGCAGCATCTGCCCAACCCGGCCAAGGGGCGATCCCTGCAGATGGAGGCGCTGACGGATTCGCGTGAACAAAAGATCACGCAGACCTCGGATTGGCAGTGGATTGCGGATGTGGACGAATTCCTGAACATCCATGTGGGCAACCACACGATCCCCGATCTGATCGAGGCCTGTGGCGATCCGCGGGCCATTTCCATCACGTTCCAGTTCATGGCCAATGCGGGGATCGAGGAGTACGTCGACCGCCCCGTGATCGAGCAATTTACCCAATGCCACAATCCGGACCTGTGGTGCGGCGACAGTGCGATTGAGGTCAAGACACTGATGCGCAAGGATTTCCCGCTGCGCCGCTTCGGGGCACACCGGCCCTTTGTGCTGCGCAACCTGCCACGGGGGCAACGCAAACCGGCCTGGACCGACGCGGCGGGCCGCCAGGTGCCGCCCGTGTTCATGAAGGCCGGGAACAAGCGCCGCATTCACCGGTTTCCCGCCAAGGGCGCACGCAAATTCGCGACGCTCAACCATTATGCGCTGCGGTCGCTCGACAGTTATATGGTCAAGAACGACCGGGGTGATGTGAACCGAGATTACCGCTATTTCGATGACGTGTATTGGCGCGAGCGCAATGACGCAGCGTGGGAGGATGACAGCATCCACCGGTATCTGCCGCAACTGGCCGAAGAGATGGAGCGGTTGAAATCCCTGCCCGGCATCCGCGACCTGCATGAAGAGGCCGTGCACCTGCACAGCACCCGTGCCGCAGAGCTGAAGGAGATCGAGACCTTCCAGGACCTGCGCGCCATGGTGAAGAAAGCGAGCCCCTATGCCCCGCAGGAAGCCGCCTTGCGCGAGCTGATCGGGTTGCCGACATGAGCGCGGATTTCGTCATCAACCTCGGCCTGCCCAAGACCGGCACCACGACACTGAGCCGCGCCTTGCGCCGGTCGGGTCTGAAGGTTGCGGATTGGCGGGTCCGGGCCAGCCAGACAGACAACACCGCCCATCACAATCAACTGGTAGGTGAGCTGATCTACAAAGGGTATTTCGAGACGGGCGATCCGCTGGCGGAATTCGACGGCTTTGGCGCCATCACCGAGATGAGCGCCATCGTGCCCGGCCACAACTTTTGGCCGCAGACCGATTGGGGTGTGCTGCGCGCGATCACGGAACACCATCCCGGCGCACGCTTCCTGCTGTCGGCCCGCGATCCGGCAAAGACGGCGGACAGCATGTTGCGCTGGAACAGCTTGGGCAAACGCCGCCTGCCCCGGCAATACGTGCCCGGCCTGCCCTTTGGCTATGGCAAGACCGCGCCGGAGATCCAGCGCTGGATCGAAGGGCATTATGCATTCTGCCGTCAGGTCTTTGCCGGCACCGACAAGCTGCTGGAGTTCAACGTGGCGGATACGGACGCGCCGCAGAAGATCGGCGCATTTATTGGCCGTGAGTTGCCATGGTGGGGGCGCGCCAACACCAACGCCGCCGCAGATGACGCGGCCGACACACTGACCCAAGAGGCGTAACGATATGCGGATCACTGTTTTGATCGGACCCACCGAAGAGGGCTCTGCGCGTTTCCGCACCATTCTCAAGACGAAATCCCAGATGCTGGAAAAGCATGGGGTGATCGTGCCGGACTGGAACCACATCCGCGCGTATATGGCCGTCGCGGACGAGGATCTGAATAGCATCGTGCGGTTCAAGCGCGGGTTCGAACGGCGCGCGGCACAGGACGCGCTCTTTGGTGAGATCACGCAGCAACTGGCCGATGCGGCTGAGAAAAAGCCGGATCACCTGATCCTGTCATCGGGCCACTTCGGCAGCCTGCTGTGTCGCGAGGCGGAGTTGCGACGGCTGCACGACCTCCTGTCACCGCACAGCGACGACATCCGCATCGTGGCACATGTGGCGGAACAGGCGACGCTGCTTGCGGCGCATTATTCCAACCGCGTGCTTGAAGGGCGGCGGACCGATTTGCAGCCCGAGATTGATCTGGCCACCGCGGATGGATCGTGGTGGGACGGCGCGTTGGCGCAATATGAGCCGTCGGATGCGCTCTTTGGCCTGTTCAACCACGTGCAGCACCCGCCGCACTGGCTCGACTACAAGGCGTTGCTGGCCTTTTGGGAAGGCACGTTTGGAAAGAAATCCGTGATCCTGCGCCCGCTTGATGTGGACCGGCTCTATTCCGAAGATGGTGGCGAGGAACTGAACGCGATCCTTGGCACGGATATCGCCATCGGCAAGGTCGACGCAGAGCAGCCCGACAAGGTGCCCCCTGCCCCCATGGTCGCCCGCACGCGGCAGTTCAACGACGTGCTTATCCGGTACATGCAGGCCATCGACCTGCACGTACCGCGCGACTTCTGGCGCTTGTTGCGGGCGGAATTCGTGGTCGGCGGCAAGCCCATCGACCCCGGCAGCCTGCATATGGTGTCGAAACGGTTCAAGACCGACAACACCGCGCTGATCCGCAAATTCCCCGACATCAAGGACGTGCTGCGCGACGTGCCGGAAAAGGCCAAGGATTGGACCGAGGCGAACCCGAAACGCGGCTTCCGCGCGACACAGTACCTGACTGCGTTCGATTTCCGTCTGCGCCGCAATGGCATCAACGCCACCGAAATGCGGGCCAGCCGCGAGGCGGCCACGCATACGGCGTCAAAATTCGATGAGATTCTGCCAGAGGCAGAGGAAAACGAGGCCGCCAAGGACGCCCGCGCTCGCCTTCTCAAGATGGTCGAGGTGAACCATCAGATCGTCTTGTCCACGCAGATCAACCCGCATAACGGCCTGATCAAGCTGAAAGAAGACGAAGAGGCAGCACCCTACACACAGATGAAACCGCGCAAGCTGCCCAAGGGCTCATCCGGGCGGGTCATCGTCGGCTGCATGAAGAACGAAGCGCCCTATATCGCGGAATGGGTCGCCTACCACCGCGCCATCGGCGTGGACAATTTCCTAATTTACACAAACGGGTGCGAGGACGGGACCTCTGAAATCCTCGACCGGATGCAGGAGATGGGCGTGCTCCAGCATCGCAACAACGACGACTGGCGTGGCAATTCCCCCCAGCAATTCGCGTTGAACCAGTCGCAAAAGGAACCCGTGATCCAAAATGCCGAATGGATCATCCATATCGACGTGGACGAATTCATCAATGTGCGCACCGGCAACGGGACGCTCGATGATTTCTTTGACAAGGTGCCGGATGCTACGAATGTCGCGATGACGTGGCGGCTGTTTGGCCACAACGGTGTGACGGATCTCAAGGACGATTTTGTCATCGACCAATTCGACCACTGCGCCCCGGCCTATTGCCCGAAACCGCACACCGTGTGGGGGTTCAAGACGATGTTCAAGAACATCGGTGCCTATCGCAAGTTCAGCTGCCACCGCCCCAACCAGCTTCAGGAAGAGTTCGAAGACAAGGTGCGGTGGGTCAACGGTTCGGGTCAGGACATGACCCGTGATGCGGCCAAGAATGGCTGGCGAAGCTCAAAGAAAACAATTGGTTACGACCTTTTGCAACTCAATCATTACGCCCTGCGCTCCGCCGAGAGCTTTTTGATCAAGCGGCAACGTGGGCGTGCGCTGCACGTGGATCGGTCCATCGGGATCAACTACTGGATCCGCATGGACTGGTCCGATTTCCGCGACCTGACGATCAAGCGGAACGTGCCCCGCCTGCGCGCCGAATACGACGCGCTGATGCAGGACAAAAAGCTGCGCGAACTGCATGAGGCGGGTCTTGCCTGGCATCGCGCCAAGGCCGACGAGCTGCACGAAATGCCCGAGTTCCAGGAGCTTTATGCGCAGGCGCTCAAGGTCAAGCTGACGGAAAGCGAGCGTGTGGCCTATGCCCTCGCCCTCGATATGGAGAGCTGAGATGGATGGTATGCAGCCCAGCGGTGACGTCATAAAGACGATGGGTGTCCGGTTTCCACGCCGCGCCGACCTGTTGCCACCGCGCATCCGCCATGCGCTGCGCAACAACACGTATGAGTTGAAAGAGGCCAAAGCGGTCCTGAAGGTGACGCAGACGGATGACGTCGTGATGGAGCTTGGCGGCGGCATCGGCTTTGTCTCCTCCGTCGTGGCCAAACGCCGCGCGGTCAAACATATCCACGTGTTTGAGGCGAACGCGGACCTTGCCGGGTACATCCGTGACCTGCATCTGGAAAACGGGATCGACAACGCAACCGTGCACAACGCCATATTGGGCAAGCGCAAGGGCACGGTTGATTTCCACGTGCGCCGCACGCTGGTCGGCTCATCGCTGAGCGAGGACGCCGTGGGCGGCATCACCCGCACGGACAAGGTCGAGGTCATGAATGCCCGCAGCCAGATGCGCGCCATCAAACCGGACGTTCTGGTCTGTGACATCGAGGGGGCGGAGGCGGAGTTGATCCCGCTGCTCGACCTGTCGAGCGTCCGCGCTGCTGTGATCGAGCTGCATCCGCAATGGATCGGTCCCGAAGGTGTAACGGCCGTCTTTCAGGCGTTCATGGCCGCGGGCCTGACCTACTACCCGCGCCTGTCCACCCAAAAAGTCGTCACATTCCGCCGGACCTGGTCGGTCAAGTGACCCACCTCGCCATTCTGACCGTCCGCAACGAGGCGGCGTTTCTTCTGGAATGGCTGGCCCATCACCGCGCGGTCGGGTTCGACGATTTCCTCGTGTTTTCCAATGATTGCGACGATGGCACCGACGCCATGCTGGACCGGTTGCAGGCGTTGGGCTGGCTCACGCACCTGCGCAATCCCGGCCCCTATGACAAGGGTGGCATCCAGTTCACGGCCATGAAGACCGCCGCCAAGCTGGATCAGGTGCGCGCCGCCGACTGGATCCTCGCACTGGATGTGGATGAGTTTGTAAACATCCACGCAGGTGACGGCACGCTTGATGCACTGCACGCCGCCCTGCCGGATGCCACTGCGATCACCCTCACCTGGCGGCTTTTCGGCAATAACGGGCAGGTCCGGTATCAGGATCGCCCCGTCACCGCGTGCTTTCCCAAGGCCGCACCCGAAGTGCTTTACTGGCCGTGGCGCGCGTCGATGTTCAAGACGCTCTATGCCAATGACGGCACCTATCGCAAACCGGGCATCCACCGCCCCCGTGACCCGGACAAGAAGAAGGTCGACGCCGCCCGCTGGTATGACAGCCATGGGCGCGCGCTGGATGCGCAATTCCGCACGCGGCGCATCTTTTCCAACTTCGGACAGCCCAATTACGGGATCGCGCAAATCAACCACTACCCGCTGGGTGCGATGGAAACCTATATCCTCAAATCCGACCGGGGCCGCGCGGTGCATTCCGACGATGTGCTGGGCGTCGATTATTGGGTCGAACGAAACTTTGGCACCGATACGGATGACAGCATCCGCCGCTATGACGGGCCGCGCGATGCGCATCTTGCCACGTTGATGGCCGATGACACGCTGGCCCGCCTGCACGATGACGCCGTGGCGTGGCGCAAGGCCCGGTTTGACACGCTGATGATGGACGAACCCTGTCGCGCGCTCTTTGGTCGACTGCTCATGACCCCCCCGACACAGCCCGTTTCGCCCAAGGCGGCACAGTTTCTGGTCGGCTATGCCAACCGGGCGCGCGCGCGTGACGTGGCACAGTAGCCCCTAAAATTTTCCTCAATTCTGCCTATTTCTGCGCCTAAGACCCAAGGCAACCCGTGCCCAAAACGGGATGTGAGGACGTAGCGATGCAAGATGATGTGAGTGTTTTTGACCCCGATCTGGCGGATCTGCCAAAGCGCGGATGGCTTGCCAAACTGGCCGAAGTGTCTGCTGCAGAAGGGTTTTTCCGCCCCTTGGGCAAACGTCATTTCGCCACCCACGTGGCGCGCAGCGACACGTTGCTTGTCACGTTCGAAACCATTCAGGGGATTCGCGCGCTGTCCGGAACGTCCGAGCCTGTCGGCTGGGAGCTGGTGCGCAGCAACGGATGGTCCCATCTGGGCGTCGTGTCGGATGGCGACACTTGGTTCCGCGACCGCAACGTGTTCGGCTTTTTCGACCAGCTGATCGATGACGGCTTTTTTGATGCGTTCGACACCATCCTGTTCTATGGCGCAGGTCCCTGCGCCTATGCCGCTGCCGCCTATTCTGTTGCGGCCCCCGGCGCCCGGGTCGTCGCGATCCAGCCGCAGGCCACGCTGGATCCCCGCGTGACCGAATGGGACGACCGGTTCGTGGAAATGCGCCGCACCGATTTCACGTCGCGCTATGGCTATGCGCCGGACATGCTGGATGCCTGCGACGCCGCCTTTGTGCTGTATGACCCGGCCGAAGCGTTTGATGCGATGCACGCGGCCCTTTTCACCCGCGCTGGCGTGACCAAGCTGCGCATGCGCAACATGGGCGACGCGATCCAGAGCGACATGATGGCGATGGACATCCTGCAACCCCTGCTGGAGCACGCCGCAGAGGGCACCTTGAACGACCTCAGCTTTGCGCAGCTTTACCGCGCCCGTCGTGGCAACCGGGCCTATCTGCGCCGGACCATGGCTGCGCTGGATGCCCGCAACCGGCCCGGTCTGGTCGAGATGCTGGCCACCAACGTCACCAGCCGGATGAAAGCGCCCAGGTTCCAGCGACGCCTCGCCGAAATCCACGCGGCGCGTCAGCAAGAGAGCACCGAAGGCACGCCGACGCTGTGATGCGCGCGGGCGTATTTCCGGCAAAGCCCACCCTTTAACGCGCAAGGCGACCGTGCTAACCGGCACGGCATGACATCCCTGACCATTGCCCGCCCTGATGATTGGCACCTGCACTTGCGCGACGGCGCGATGCTTGAGGCCGTTCTGCCCTGGACCGCGCGCGACTTTGCCCGCGCCATCATCATGCCGAACCTCGTGCCCCCGGTGGTTACGGGCGCGCAGGCCGCCGCCTACCGTGACCGCATCCGCGCGGCGCTGCCCGAAGATGCGCAGTTCGAGCCGCTGATGACGCTTTACCTGACCGAGGACACGGACCCCGATGATGTCGCGGCGGCGCACGCGTCAGGTCTTGTGAAGGCGGTGAAACTCTACCCCGCGGGTGCCACGACAAATTCCGCCTCGGGCGTGTCCAATTTTGACACCGTGCGCGCGACCCTGGACCGGATGGCCGAGATCGGCCTGCCCCTTTGCGTCCACGGCGAGGTGACAGATCCCGACATCGACATCTTTGACCGCGAGGCGGTGTTCATCGACCGCATCCTTGACCCGATCCGGCGCAGCACGCCGGGGCTGCGTGTGGTGATGGAGCATATCACGACTTCGAACGCCGTGGACTATGCCCGCGCACAGGACGACAGCCTCGGTGCGACGATCACCACGCATCACCTCGTGATCAACCGCAACCACATCCTCGCAGGCGGCATCAAGCCGCACTATTACTGCCTGCCCGTCGCCAAACGCGAAAGCCATCGCCTCGCGCTGCGCGAGGCCGCCACGTCAGGTGAAGCCCGCTTTTTCCTCGGCACCGACAGCGCGCCGCATACGGACGCGAACAAACTGCTGCCCTGCGGCTGCGCTGGCTGCTTCACCGCGCCCAACACGATGCCCATCCTCGCGCAGGTCTTCGAAGAGGACGGCGCACTCGACAAGCTCGAAGGGTTCACCTCGAAACACGGCCCCGCATTCTACGGCCTGCCGGTCAACACCGACACACTGACCCTGACCAAAACCGCCCCCGACCTGCCCGCACATATCGACACCGATGATGGCCCCGTCACCGTCTTCGATCCGGGCTTCGCCCTGCAATGGCAGGTCACATGATCCACCTTCATCTCGCAAAATAAACTCAAGCCCACGCCAGCCAGATGGCCTGGTCATCGCAAGGCGAGGCACCAGCACCCGCCACAGGGCACACTGCAAGAAAGTCCACAACCATGATCCCGACCAGCTACCCCACCCCCGAAGAAATCGCCCGCCTTTCCGCGCGCATGCTGCTCGAAATCAAGGCCGTGCATTTCAACGCGGCAGAGCCGTTCACGCTGGCCTCCGGCCTGCCCAGCCCGACCTATATCGACTGTCGCAAGCTGATCTCGCATCCCCGCATCCGCGCGACGCTGATGGACTTTCTGACCGTGACCGTGATGCGCAACGTGGGCTTTGAGGCGTTCGACAACATTGCCGGTGGCGAGACGGCAGGCATACCATTTGCCGCTTTGGTTGCCGAACGCATGGCGCTGCCCATGACTTATGTGCGCAAGAAACCGAAAGGCTACGGCAAGAACGCCCGGATCGAGGGCGACATGACCGAAGGCCAGCGCGTCCTGCTGGTCGAGGATCTGACAACCGATGGCGGCTCCAAGCTCAGCTTTGTGGACGCGATCCGCGACACGGGCGCCACCTGCCACCATACGGCTGTGATCTTTTACTACGGCATCTTCGCTGAAACGGAAAAGACCCTTGGTGATCATGGCGTTGCGCTGCACCACCTGTGCACCTGGTGGGACGTTCTGGCCGAGGCCAAGGCCCAGGGCGCATTCGATGCGGACACGCTGGCCGGTGTTGAGGATTTCCTTAATGATCCGCGCGCCTGGCAGGCCGCCCGTTCGTAGCCGTCTGGTCCCGAACGCATCCGTCCGGGCCTTCTCCACAGATTTTTTCCGACTGTGGACACCTGTGCACAACCATGATTCCTTTGCACAGCCCACCCCAGATATGGTAGTGTAACCCAGCCCAATCGGCAGATATGGCAAAGTGTAAACCGGGCTTCTGAACGATCCACCGGCTTATCCCCAGAGTTACTCTGGCTTTCCAACCGGGCGCCGTCTGTGGCACCAGCCTCCCCAGTCCCGGGGGGTCGGGCGTAATAAAACCAATGTTGAGGTGGGGCAGATGAACGAGATTGCAGCGATCAATCCAACCGGCGTGGCGGTACAGGACGCCGAAACCATGCCGCATTCGATCGAGGCCGAGCAGCAATTGCTGGGCGCGATCCTGACCAACAACGACATCTATGACCGCGTGGCCTCCGTCATCACGGCGGAGCACTTCTATGATCCGGTGCACGCCCGCATCTATGACATCGCCGCCGCCCGCATTGCCAAGAACAACCTGGCCAGCCCCGTAACGCTCAAGGCGTTCATGGAAGACGACGAGGGCCTCAAGGAACTGGGCGGTCCCGCCTACCTCGCGCGCCTCGCCGGGGCGGCGATCAGCGCCTTTGCCGTGCGCGATTATGCGCAGATGATTTATGACCTCGCCGTGCGCCGCGACCTGATCCAGCTGGGCCGCGACATCTCGGCCAAGGCGGCCAAGGTTGACGTGACCTCCGAGCCCAAGGAACAGATCGTCGAGGCCGAACAAGCGCTTTACAAGCTGGCCGAACAGGGCACGTCCGAAGGCGGGTTCCAGAGCTTCCTCAAGGCCGTTACCGACGCCGTGAACGTGGCCAACGCCGCTTATCAGCGCGATGGCGGGCTGGCGGGGATTTCAACGGGCCTGACCGATCTCGACAAGAAACTGGGTGGCCTGCACCCATCCGACCTGCTGATCCTCGCGGGTCGGCCCTCCATGGGCAAGACGTCGCTGGCCACCAACGTGGCCTTCAATATTGCCAAAGCGTACAAGCGCGGTCTGAAACCCGATGGCACCGAAGGTGCAACCGAAGGCGGCGTCGTTGGCTTTTTCTCCCTCGAGATGAGCGCCGAGCAGCTGGCCGCGCGGATCCTGTCGGAGGCCGCCGAAGTGCCCAGCGAACAAATCCGCCGCGGCGACATGACCGAAACGGAATTCCGCCGTTTCGTCGATGCGGCCAAGGCGCTCGAGGCGTGCCCACTCTATATCGACGACACGCCCTCGATCCCCATCGCCCAGCTTGCCGCCCGCGCGCGGCGGCTCAAGCGGACCCACGGGCTCGACATGATCATCGTCGACTATATCCAGCTGGTGCGCGGGACGTCCGACAACCGGGTGCAGGAAATCGGTGAGATTTCCATGGGTCTCAAGGCCATCGCCAAGGAACTCAACATCCCCGTCATCGGCCTGTCCCAGCTGTCGCGCCAGGTCGAAAGCCGCGAGGACAAACGCCCGCAGCTGAGCGATCTGCGGGAATCGGGATCGATCGAACAGGACGCCGACGTGGTGATGTTCGTGTTCCGCGAGGAGTATTACAAAGAGCGGGAGAAACCCGGCGATCACGACCTCGAAGCCATGGCCAAGTGGCAAGAGGAGATGGAGCGCCTGCATGGCCGCGCCGAGGTGATCATCGGCAAGCAGCGCCACGGCCCCATCGGCTCCATCGACCTCAGCTTCGAAGGGCGCTTCACCCGCTTTGGCAATCTCGTGCAACCGTGGCAACAAGGCAGTGGCGATCAGGAATTCTGATGCGCCGCCGCCGGTTCCTGCAAGCCGCTGTCGCGGGCACGCTCATGCAGACAGGACCGCTCATGGCGCAGGACACGCTTTTTGTTCCGCCCGAAGAAGACCCGCACGCCGGTACACTGATGATGTGGCCCGCGTCGCGGGGCGTGTACCGCGATCCGGTGTTCCTGCGCATGGTGCAGCGCACGATTGCCGAGATCGCAAGCACAATCGCCAGCTTTGAGCCGGTGTACCTGCTGGCCGACGCGTCCCTGCATCCCCAGATCCGCAAGCAGGTCAGTGGCTCCGTCACGCTTTGGGATATCCCGACCGAAGACCTCTGGGCGCGCGATGCGGGCCCGCTCTTTGCCTGGCAAGGGGCGCAGCGGGTGGTGAGCCACATCGCCTTCAACGGTTGGGGGCGGAAACAGGTGCACACCCATGACGCACAGGTCGCCGCGCGGATTGCCGCGCGCATGGGCGCGCCCCTGATCTCCTCGGGGCTTCAGGGCGAGGCGGGCGGCGTGGATCATGACGGGCATGGCCTGCTGATCGCACATGAAAGCAGTTGGGTGATCCGCAACCGCAATCCCGGCCTGAGCCGTGCCCAGATCACCGACCGGCTGCTGGCGGCGTATGGCGCGGACCGGATGATCTGGTCACCGGGGCTGCGCGGACAGGACATCACCGATTACCACATCGACAGCCTTGCGCGGTTCACCGGGCCGGGCCGCGTTCTGATCAACCTGCCTGACCATCCCGACACTGACGATCCGTTCCACATGGCAGCGCTGGACACACATGATGCGTTGACGGCCGCGGGTCTCGCGGTGGACGTGATCCCCGAACCCCGGCGCCGCCGCGTCAAATCACCCGATTTCGTGGCATCATACGCAAATTACTACGCCTGCAACGGCGCGGTGATCGCGGCGGAATTTGGCGATCGTGACACGGACGACATCGCCGCCCGCGCCCTCGCCCGCCACTATCCCGGTCGCGAGATCGTGACGCTGAATGTCGATCCATTGGGCGAAATCGGCGGCGGCATCCACTGTGCGACCCAGCAAATCCCCGCCTGACCACAAGGTGACTGGACAGGCGCGGGGCGGCGCGCTCTCATACGTGCATGCGTTTCCTTGCCCTGATCTTTACCCTGCTGTGCACGCCACTTGCCGCGCAAGACCGCGTCGAGGTCGACGTTGAGCTGTTTCTGGCCGTGGACGTGTCCCGCTCGATGCAGCCGTTCGAGCTGGAAATTCAGCGACGCGGATATGCCACCGCGCTGGCCAGCAGCGAAGTGCAGGCGGCCATTTCAGGCGGCCCGCTCGGCCAAATCGCGCTGACTTACGTGGAATGGGCCGGTGCATTTGACCAACGCGTGATCGTGCCATGGACGCTGGTGTCCACCCCCGCTGATGCGCAGCGTATCGCCGACACGCTGACGGCGCGGTTTGACGACGGGTTGCGCCGCACCTCCATTTCGGCCGCGCTCACCCATGCCGCGGCGTCCATTGAGGGCAACCGTTATGCCGGGCTGCGCCGGGTCATCGATATATCGGGCGACGGCCCCAACAACATGGGCGCCGGGGTGACAGAGGCGCGCGATCAGGTTCTGGCCCAGGGCATCACGATCAACGGCCTGCCGCTGATGACCCGCGACGACAGCCTCTTTTCCCGCTGGGACATCCCCGATCTCGATGCCTATTACACCGCTTGCGTCATCGGCGGGCCTGGCGCCTTTGTGGTCCCTGTGACCGACTGGGCGGAATTCGAGGACGCCGTGCGCCGCAAGCTGGTGCTGGAGATTGGCGCGTTGCCCGAACGGGTCTACCGCGCACAGGCCACAGGTCCCTACAATTGCCGCATCGGAGAAGAGATTTGGGAACGCAACCGCGACCTTTTTGCCCTGCCATAGGGGGCAACATGCGTTTTCCCCCTTTTCCGCAGGGCGCGGGGCTGCCAAACACAGGCGCATGACGTCCGCGACCCTCACAATTGACCTGCGCGCCATCGTGCGCAACTGGCAAGCGCTCGATGCGATGACCGAGGTCGAGACCGGCGCCGTGGTCAAGGCCAGCGGTTACGGGCTGAGCGCGCCGCACGTGGCGCAGGCGCTGGCCAAAGCGGGCGCACGCCAGTTCTTTGTGGCCACAGCACAGGAAGGCGCGGACTTGCGCGCGCATCTGGGCTTTGGTCCGGAGATACACGTCTTTTCCGGACATATGGCTGGTGACACCGATGCCATCCGCAGCGCCCACCTGATCCCGCACCTCAATTCCGTCGACCAAATGCTGCGCCATGTAGAGGCGCTGCCCGGTGCCGCCTTCGGCATTCAGCTCGACAGCGGTATGAACCGTCTTGGCATGGAGCCCGCCGAGTGGTCCGCCGTGCGCGATATCGCAATCGCGCAGGGGCCGGTCCTGCTGATGTCGCATCTGGCCTGCGCCGACGATGCCGACCACCCGATGAATGCGCAGCAGCTTGAGACCTTTCGCGCGATGACCGATGGGCTCGACGTGCCCCGGTCGCTGGCTGCAACCGGTGGCGTTCTGCTGGGCCCTGATTATCATTTCGACCTCACCCGCCCGGGCGTGGGCCTTTATGGCGGGCTGCCTTTCGTGGATGCCGAACCGGTCGTGACGCTGGATCTGCCGGTGATCCAGATCCGTGACGTCGCCGCTGGCGAAGCGGTGGGCTATGGCAACACATGGATCGCATCCCGCCCAAGCCGTGTGGCCACCGTCTCGGGCGGATATGCGGACGGTTTGATCCGGGCCATGGGACCCGGTGCGACGCTCTTTGCCGGCGATGCGCCCTGCCCCGTGATTGGCCGCGTGTCCATGGACCTGATCACGGCGGATGTGACAGATGTGGACGGCGATCCAGAGGCGCTGCAGCTGTTGGGACGTCACAATTCGGTCGACAGCGTGGCGGACGCGGCGGGCACGATCGGCTATGAAATCCTCACGGCTCTGGGTGGCCGCTACCAGCGGGACTACCTCGCATGAGCCTTCTGGCCGCCCTGGGGCGCAGTGTTCTGGCCCTGCTGGCCGCTATTGGACGCGTTGCCCTCTTTGGCGGCGCCACGCTCAGCCACCTGTTCCGCCCGCCCTTCTATCCCCGTGAATTCGGTGTCGCCCTGCTGAATATCGGCTGGCTGTCGCTGCCTGTGGTGGGCCTGACGGCACTGTTTACCGGCGGCGCTCTTGCGCTCCAGATCTACGCCGGCGGTGCCCGCTTCAACGCCGAAGCGGTGGTGCCCCAGATCGTCGCCATCGGCATGGTGCGCGAATTGGGCCCCGTCCTCGTGGGCCTGATGATCGCCGCCCGCGTCACCTCCTCCATCGCGGCTGAAATCGCGACGATGAAGGTCACCGAACAGATCGACGCGCTCGTCACGCTCAGCACGCACCCGATGAAATACCTCACTGTGCCGCGAGTGCTGGCCGCGACCCTTGTTGTGCCGATCCTCGTAGGCGTGGGCGACATCATCGGCATCTTTGGCGGCTACGCCGTGGCCACGGGCACGCTTGGCTTCAACGCCGCGGCCTATATCCAGAACACAGTGGATTTCCTCGAACTCCGCGACATCGCCTCATCCCTTGCCAAAGGGGCTGTCTTCGGCTGCATTGCCGCCCTCATGGGCTGCTATTTCGGCATGCAATCAGGCCGTGGCGCCCAAGGCGTGGGCCGCGCCACCAAAGGCTCGGTCGAAGCCGCCGCCGTCCTGATCCTCGCCGCCAATTTCGTGCTCACGGGGGTCTTCTTCTCCCTATGACACAAGCTCTGACGCATCCCATCGCATGCACCCGATCCCCGTCTTTGTTCCAAGAAAATCCCCGCCCGTTGCCCGGCAGGCGGTTTCACCGCCGAGAGGGGGGGCTCCCGAAGCCCGCCAAAGGCGCACCGAAATGATCAAACTCGACAACGTCCACAAACGCTTCGGCAACAACCACGTTCTCCAGGGCGTCAACCTCGAGGTCGCCAAAGGCACCTCGCTTGTGATCATCGGCGGATCCGGCACCGGCAAATCGGTGACCATCAAATCCGTCCTGGGACTCGTCACCCCGGATCAGGGCACGATCAGCGTCGACGGCACCGACGTCACCAAAACCGACCGCGACGCGTTCCTTGCTCGCTTTGGCATGCTGTTCCAGGGCGCGGCCCTCTTCGACAGCCTCCCCGTCTGGCAAAACGTCGCCTTCCGCCTGCTGCGCGGCACCCTCGCCAAACCCCGCGACGAAGCCCGCGCCATCGCCGTCGAAAAACTGCGGCGCGTGGGCCTCACACCGGATGTCGCCGACCGCCTGCCCGCCGAACTCTCGGGCGGCATGCAGAAACGCGTGGGCCTCGCCCGCGCCATCGCCGCCGATCCCGAGATCATCTTCTTCGACGAACCCACCACCGGCCTCGACCCGATCATGGCGGGCGTGATCAATGATCTCATCCGTGAGATTGTCACCGAAATGGGCGCCACCACCATGACCATCACCCACGACATGTCATCGGTGCGCACCATCGCGGACACCGTCGCGATGCTCCACGGCGGCAAGATCCGATGGACCGGCCCCGTGACGGACATGGACAGCGCCGACGACCCCTACCTGCAACAATTCATCAACGGACGCGCCACAGGCCCGATCGAAGCCGTGCGCTGACCCCGCAAGGGTCGGTGGGTGGGCGCCTTTGCGTCAGCAAACAGACCACCCGCCGACGCTACCAAAGGACCCAACCATGCACCGCTGGATCAACCTCTCGCTCCTCATCCTCTACCCCGTTGCCTGGTTCGCCCCCCTGATGAAGGCCGGGCTCCTCCCGCTCTTCAACCTCAAGG